>JBNKIC010000022.1:0-674515 GCA_050290705.1 Paracoccaceae bacterium | reverse complement strand
CGCTTTCTGGCCCACCGCAACGGTCGATTCGCCGAGCGAAAGGCTGTCGGAAATGGCGTTAAAGCCGTTCACGTCGGCTTCCATCACCTTCGAGATGGCCCAGACCGCCGAGTTGTCTTTCGCCGAACTCACCGATTTGCCGGTGGAAATCTCCGACTGCGTCATTGCCAGATTGGAGTTGATGGATTTCAGCGTCTGCAGCGCAACCATGGCGCTGTTATTCGTCAGAATGCTGGACATATGTGCGTTCTTTCGGTCTTTGGCGCCGTTTGCGCCAGGTTTTGAGGTCCGCCCTCTCGGGGCAGGTTCAGAGCCATTCTGACCTCTGCGGATCGTTGGTTCCCCAATCCGCACCACCATTTATGGGTGCCAAATCAGCCCTAGACCGCATGGCTGAACAAATTATGAAGTCCCTCATTCGAAACGCATCAAGTTTTCAGGGAATCGGCATGTGTCCGATCAGGCGCGATGATTCATGCCGCTTGGATTGCGCACCAGATTGGCCGATGCGCCATCGCGACCATAGGTGCGCAGATTCGTATCGCGCTTGGTGGTCATCGCTTCCATTCGCCGCGTGGCCGCCTTGAGGCCACGCGCCGCCGCCACCAGCAGCTCTTGATTGCGCTCGGCCTTGGCGCGCACCCGTTGCAGCGTTTCGGGATCGGCATCCACCTTGGCCAGACGGGTCAGCAGACGTTCTTTGTCCTGCGCGATCCGCTGGAAGCTGCCGATCTTGCCGGTCAGGATGATTTCGCGCTCGTGATCAAGCAGGTCTTCGAGCGCGCTCAGCGCGTTTGCTATATTAAAGAGAACCATCGGCACGCTCCTTCATCGCCTCAAACAGACTTTGCGCCAGACCGATACCGCCCGCGTTGACCATGCCGCGCGCCTGTTCGAGGCGCATGAACGAGGAAAACTGCTCCTCCCCGGCCCCGCCGCCCAAAAGCTCAGGGGTTTTCCCGAGACCTGCGGCTTTGAGCATTTCGGCCAGAAAGTTCGCTTCGAGCTCTTTCGCGGCGTCCATCAGCTTCTTGTCCCGCACAGTGCTGGTCTGCCCGGAGGCAGGCGAGGCGAATTGTGAAGCTGCGGTCACCGGTCCGGCATTCTGCACGGGTGTCATGGCGAATCCCTCAAATTGATCGCGATTTCCTGCAGTTTGACAAGGGGGAGTAAAGAATCGGTAACCCATCGCTGCCATGGTGAGCAGAACGGAGTCAGAATACCCGGAACATATTATGCAAGTGCCACAGTTTGCTGCCATCCAGCCGCCTTCGGATGAAGGACATGCGCCCGCCGCCGAATCTGCAGCGAGCCGCAAGGCTGATATCCCCTTCCAGAAAGTCTTTTCAGGGTCGGGTTCACAGTCCGATACCAAAGGCACGCCCGCGCCGCAGGACAGCTCTGCGCCAACAGCGGCCACGCCAGCATCGGCAGATGCCCCCGCTGTGCCGCAGCCCCGTCCGCAGGAGGGTGCAACGGCTGATGCCCCCGAACCCCGCCCGCAGAAGGGCGCAACGGCCGACGGCGCCGCTGCCAAGTCCGACATACCGAACAGACAATCCGATGGCCCCGGTCTGGCCTATGATCTGGCCGCGCTGTTTGCCGGAGGCAAAGCCGCGCTCGACGACGGTGAGGCCACACCATCAGGACAAGACAGCCCGGCGGAAGGCGAAACCGCCGATGTCGCGGCTGAAGACGCCACGATGTTGCCCGGTATGGCTGCGGTGATGGTTCAGGCCACAGCAACACCCGCCAAGACCGCGCCGCAAACTGAGCTGGGCAGCGCCCCAGCCGTCATCAACAACCCCGCCGTTGCCGTTGTCGAACGGGGAACCGTCCCCACAGCCGAGCCGACCGCGATGCTCACGGGCACCGGGCCCGATCAGACGGCACAGCCGCAAACGGACGCAGCACCGACCGCAGCACCGTCCGCACAGCCGCAAACGGCCACAGCATCGGCCACGCAGCCGCTGCCTGACACCGCCAAAGCGATGCAGTTTGCCCTTGCAGGCACGCCCGCAGAGGCCGCGCCGGTGGCTCAGACCGATGCCCTGGCGCAAGATCCTGCCCCGGCAGCCGGATTGGCGCAGGGCGCAGATCAACCGGCGGCAAAGCCCGCCCCACAAGCCGCAACCCAACTGGCCGCACAAGCCCAAGCCTCAGCTTCGGCACAGGCCGCAACTCCGGTACAGGGCAAGGATGCCCCCGTAGCGAAGGGCGACGCCCAGCCCGGCTCTGCTGACCCCTCCGTGAAACCTGCAGAGGGGCAAGCGGCGGCAGTACCCGTACCCGCAGCCGCAGGCATGAGCTCTGCGCAATCCGCGCATAACATGCAGATGCACGCGGCCATGGCGCAGCAGAATGCGACCACCGCCGAGAAACGCGATGCGCGCGCGGCGCGGCACGAAGACGTTGACGTCACTGCCGATATCAGTTCAGCCAAAGGTGCCAATGCCGCCACGGCGGCAAATTCGAATGCTCAGACCGGGCTGGCCGCCTCGCAAGACGTGGCTGCTGTGGCAAATCGCGCCGACCTGGCGCCGTCGAATGCCGCCTCCGTTGGCGCGATGGGCGAGGTTTCGATGCGTGGCCTGTCTGGGGGGCAAGACCCCAGCAGCACACAGGCGCAGACAGGCCCGGCCGTCGCCCGGCCCGATACGCCCCAAAATGTGGCCGCACAGATTGCACAGGTCGTGCATAACAGCGCCCAACGCTCGGTCGAGCTCAAGCTTCATCCGGAAGAGCTAGGGCGAGTCAGCATGACGATGAGCCAGGACGCCGCCGGCGGGATGACCGTGGCGCTGAATGTCGAACGCGCGGATACGCTGGCAATGATGCGCCGCCATATTGATGTGCTGGCCCAGGAGCTGCGCCAGATGGGCTACAGCTCGGTCGATTTCTCATTCCAGGGCGGCAATACCGGCCAGGGCGGGCAGAACACGCGCGGCGGCTTTGGCGAGGCGGGTTTTGACACCTCGGCGCCGATGGAAGGCACCGACAGCCTTTCACAGCCACTGGCGCCGCCCACACCGATTCGCGGCGGGTTGAGCGGCGAATCCATTGATATCCGTCTTTAGACGCAGGAGTAGATCATGGTCACCTCAGCCACAGCCGTATCGCCCAACAGCGCAGCGACGACACCGTCGCCGTCAAGCAGCACATCCGATAGCGCCGCTTCGGACGGCGGCATCGGCGCCGGCACCAATATTTCGTCGGACTTCACCACCTTCCTGAAAATGCTCACCACCCAGATGAACAATCAGGACCCGCTGAATCCGATGGACAGTTCGGATTTCGCCATGCAGCTCGCCACTTTCTCGGGCGTTGAGCAACAGGTGAAAGCCAATGATTTGCTGACCTCGATGTCAGGGCAGATTGGCGCGATGAGCATGTCGAATCTGTCGAGCTGGGTTGGCATGGAAGCGCGCTCGGTTGCGGCGGCCCATTTCGATGGACAGACGCCGGTTACGATTCAGAGCAATCCCCCTGTAGGTGCGGAAAAAACTTATGTCGTGGCCTATAACAGCACTGGCACCGAGGTCGCCCGCACCGAGGTTCCGGTGACGGATCAGCCGTTCCAATGGGATGGAATGGGGGCGAATGGCCAGACGCTGGGCGAGGGGAACTACACCTTCTACCTTGAGAGCGTTTCCCACGGCCGACAACTCGGTAACGAGCAGATGGCCACCTATTCGGAAGTCACCGAGGCCCGCCTTGATGGCGGCGAAACCATGCTGATCCTCAGTGGTGGCAACGAGATTGCCGCTTCGGATGTCGACGCCTTGCGGTTGCCTCAGAGCGCCAACTGAGCGCTGGCTTTCGGTTCTAAAGTGCCGATGCGGCCCAGATGACGGCCAGCACGAATGCCCCGCCAAGGGTGAAATAGCCCAGCGCACGCATCGGACGGTGCGGTGGCCGGGCCTCGGGCATACGCGACTGACGGATCAGCGCCGCCTCGGCCAGCTCGGGCAGACGCGGACCGAAACGCGACAGAATCCGTGCGGTGCGGGTCAGATCCCGCATCACCGCGCGCGGCCCGATCGATTCGGCGATATAGCTTTCCACTACCGGATGGGCGACTTCCCAGATGTTGATATGCGGGTTCAGCGACCGCGCCACGCCCTCGACCACCACCATGGTGCGTTGCAGCAAGAGCAGCTCGGTGCGGGTCTGCATCCCGAACCACTCGGTAACCTCAAACAGGTAATGCAACAGCCGCCCCATAGAGATTCTCGTGGCATCCATGCCGAAAATCGGCTCGCCTACGGCCCGAAGCGCCCGGGCAAATTCGTCGATATCCTGATCGGCCGGCACATAGCCTGCCTCGAAATGCACCTCGGCCACACGGCGGTAATCGCGGCGGATGAAGCCGAACAGAATCTCGGCATAAACCCGGCGGGTATACTCGTCGATCCGCCCCATGATGCCAAAATCGAGCGCGATGATATCGCCGTTCGGGGCGAATTTCAGGTTCCCCTGATGCATGTCGCCGTGAAAGAACCCGTCGCGCAGCGCATGGCTCAGGAACAGTTGCAGCACCCGGTTGCCAAGGTCTTCCATGTCGAGCTGGGCGGCGCGGAGTTTTTCCAGCTCGTTGGCGGCGATGCCCTCGCCCCAACCCAGCGTCATCACCCGTTTCGACGACAGGCCCCAGCGCACAACGGGCACAACAAAGCCCGGATCATTAGCGGTGTTTTCGGCAAATTCCGAGGCCGAGGCACATTCCAACCGAAGGTCCAGCTCGCCCAGAACCACGCTTTCGAAATGCGCCACCACATCGGAGGGGCGCAGCCGGCGCGATTGCGGCAGCATGATTTCAAGGATACCCGCGAAGAAATGGAAAGCGTCGAGATCGGTGCGGAAGGCGCGTTCGATCTTCGGGCGCAGCACTTTCACTGCAACCTCTTCACCACTATCGGCCAGCCGGGCACGGTGCACCTGCGCAATCGACGCCGCAGCGATGCTGTCGGAAAACTCCGAAAACACCTCGTCAACGCGGATGTCCAGCTCGTCTTCGATGGTCTTGCGCGCCACGTCGGTGGGGAATGGCGGCAGCTTGTCCTGCAGATAGGTGAGCTGCTGGGCCATCTCTTCGCCCACCACATCCGGGCGGGTCGAAAGGATCTGGCCAAACTTGATATAGGCCGGGCCCAGCGCCGTGAGCGCGCGGGTGACAGGCGGCAGCTCGGGATTGCCCTTCAGGCCGAGAAAGGCAAAGCTCCAGCTCACCACACGCACGGCGGTGCGCGCCAGCGGCGGCACATCCATCGTATGCAGCACTTCGTGCAGCGCCCCGGTGCGGGCAAAGGTGGCGCCGGTGCGGATCAGCCGGAAGACGTTGTGAGGGCCGCGCATCAGATTTTCCACCCCGAATGTAGCGCCGCGATCCCCATCGACAGGTTGCGGTACGAGACGTTTTCAAACCCCGCCTCGCGGATCATTTGGGCAAACCGCTCCTGTTCGGGGAATTTGCGGATCGATTCCACAAGGTACTGATAGCTGTCGGCATCATTGGCGATGAGCTGGCCCATTTTCGGGATGATGTTGAAGGAATAGAGGTCATAGACCTTCTGCATCAGCTCATTGGGGATCTGGCTGAATTCAAGCACCATCAACCGCCCACCGGGCTTGAGCACTCGGAAGGCTTCGCTGAGCGCATCGGGAATGCGGGTGACGTTCCGAATTCCGAAACTGATCGTGTAAACGTCGAATGTGTTGGCCTCGAAGGGCAGTGCCATCGCATCGCCCACCACCCAATCAAGGCTCTCGGCCATCTGCCCGGCCTCGGCCCGCTGCCGCCCGGCAATGAGCATCGACTCGGTCATGTCGAGCACGGTGGCATGGGCCCCCGGCGCGCGGTTCAGGAACCGAAACGATACATCACCCGTGCCCCCGGCCACATCGAGCAGCTTGGCACCGGAGCGCGGCGCCAGCCAATCCATCATCGCATCTTTCCAGATTCGGTGGATACCGAACGACATCGCATCGTTCATCACGTCATATTTCGACGCCACATTGGTAAAGACCCCATGGACCATCCCGGCCTTCTGATCTTCATCAACGGTCTGGAAGCCGAAATGGGTGGTTTTCTTCTCGGAGGCGGTCATTGGCCCTTGCCCAATCGTGGAAACTCACTCCTCATATAGCGCCCTGCAGGGGCAGACAATGGAAGGGGGCCGGGATTGCCTGAATTACCAGAAGTCGAGACGGTTCGTCGCGGATTGGAGCCGGTGATGGCGGGGCAGATCATTGCCCGGGCCGATGTGCGGCGCGCGGGGCTACGCTGGCCGTTCCCTGATGCGTTTGCCGAGCGCCTGACCGGGGCCGAAGTGCTGCGGCTGCGGCGGCGGTCGAAATACATTCTGGCGGATCTCGGCAGCGGCGAAACGCTGCTGATTCATCTGGGCATGTCGGGGCGGATGCTGATTTCGGGCAGCCCTCTGGGCAAGTTTCACCACGAGCACCCGGCGCCGGAGAAGCACGATCATGTGGTGCTCGACATGGAGAATGGCGCGCGGATCACTTTCAACGATGCCCGCCGGTTCGGGGCGATGGATCTGTTTCCCACCGGGGCGGACGAGACCCAGAAGCTACTGGCCAGTCTCGGGCCGGAACCCCTGGGCAACAGCTTCAACGAGGCGCATCTGATCGCCGCGCTGGCGGGCCGCGCGATGCCGATCAAATCCGCGCTTCTCGATCAGAAAATCGTCGCGGGGCTGGGCAATATCTATGTCTGCGAAGTGCTGCACCGGGCGGGAATCAGCCCCCAGCGCAAGGCCGGTCAGATTGCACGCGCCCGGGTCGAAGCACTGGTGCCGCTGATCCGCGAAGTGCTGAACGAGGCCATTGCTTCGGGCGGCTCGTCGCTGAAAGACTACCGTCAGGCCGATGGCGAACTGGGCTATTTTCAGCATAATTTCCGTGTTTATGGCCGCGAAGCTGCCCCCTGCCCGACGCCCGGCTGCGCTGGCACCATCCGCCGCATTGTGCAATCCGGCCGTTCCTCGTTCTATTGCCCGCAATGTCAAAGATGACTTGATCGGCCCCGGGCGACTCGCATAGGAGTCGGGGCTTGACGAATACCAAGCGGGCACCGGGGGGCTCAGATGGCCTATAAGAATATTATCGTCGACATCGAGGATTACGTTTGCCTGATCCGGCTGAACCGTCCCGAAGCGATGAATGCGCTGAACCTGGAGCTTCTGGGTGAGCTTGGCGAAGCGCTGGGCGAGGCGCAGAAAAACGACAAGGTGCGCGCCTGCGTGATCACCGGCTCGGAAAAGGCCTTTGCTGCTGGCGCCGACATCAAGATGATGAGCGGCAAGAGCTTTGTCGATGTCTTCACCGAAGATCTGTTTACCGCCGAAGAGCAGGCGATCCTGCGCATCCGCAAGCCGATCATCGCGGCGGTTGCGGGCTATGCGCTGGGTGGCGGCTGCGAGTTGGCGATGATGTGCGATTTCATCATCGCCGCCGACAGCGCCAAATTTGGCCAGCCCGAAGTCAACCTGGGCGTCATGCCCGGGATGGGCGGCTCGATCCGGCTGACCAAGCTGGTGGGCCGCGCCAAGGCGATGGATATGGCCCTGACCGGCCGGATGATGGATGCCGAAGAGGCCGAGCGCGCCGGGCTTGTCAGCCGCATCGTACCAGCGAAAAAGCTGATCGACGAAGCCACCGCCGTGGCCCGCAAGATCGCGGAAAAGAGCATCGTCTCGCTGATGGCGATCAAGGAATCGGTGAACCGGGCTGATGAGATGCCGATGCGCGAGGCGCTGCTGTTTGAACGCCGGATGTTCCACGCGCTGTTTGCCACCGAAGATCAGAAAGAAGGCATGACCGCCTTCATCGAAAAGCGCGAACCGCAATTTCGTGGGCGCTAAACGCTGAATCGGGCTTCACAACCAGCCCGAAACGCCTTATAGGCAGCCGCTACATGCGCGTGAGGCCCGCTTTGGTCGGAATCAGTCGGTACGGAACCCGACCGGGGTCTGCCTCGTGCAACAGAATTTGAATAGACCCGGGAAAGGGAACCGAACATGGCCAATTCGCCTCAAGCCAAGAAGCGCGCCAAGCAGAACGAGCGCCGCTTCGCTATCAACAAAGCCCGCCGTTCGCGCATCCGCACCTATCTGCGCAAAGTCGAAGAAGCGATCGAGTCGGGCGACAAGGATGCCGCCGCGACCGCGCTGAAAGCGGCTCAGCCCGAACTGATGCGTGGCGTCACCAAAGGCGTGTTCCACAAGAACACCGCGTCGCGCAAAATGTCGCGCCTCGCATCCCGGGTGAAATCGCTCGGCTAAAGTCTGAATGCGGCCATATGGCCACAGAAGCGGCGCCCCCTTTCGGGGCGCCGTTTTTTTTGCTTCCGCAGAATTTTCCTGAGAAAAATCGCAATATTGAAAACCGTGGCGGATTCGTTTTTCCGAATCTTGAGTCAAGAGCAGAGATAGCTTGCGAGGCGCACGGGCAGGCCGCTAATTTGCTCATGCGATTCATATCGCCGACTTGGGAACAGCATCAAAAAAGGCCAGACCGGATCAATGAATCCTGTGTCTGGAGCCGGGGAATTGGAGCAGGTTGAGGGGCCGCTCCTAATGAACCGGGCCCGTAAGTATTCATCCGCCGAAGCGCTGCGCTTCGGGCTCGCGAATACGTTAAAACACCCCGCTTACGGGCGGGATGTGGGTTTGTTTTCCGAAATCGGCTTACCCAATATTGGGCTTGTCGCAACGCGCTTTGGGGAAAGCGCCTGTTGTTACGAGGCTCCGGCCAGTCTGGCTGGATATGAGTGGTGATCGATATAAGCCGTGCAAAACGGTCGGGACAGATGCGGGTCAGGAAAAAAGAATGAGAAACGAGACTTGGGGACAGATTCAACAGAAGCTTCTGGGCGAGATCGGGCAGAATAACTATCGAAACTGGATTGAACCCCTCGAATTTGCCGAAATGGAAGATGGTGTCGCAACCTTTCTGGTGCCGACCAACTTCATCGGCAACTGGGTTGAACGCAATTTTGCCGACCGCATCCTGAAGCATCTGCGTGCCGGTGGCACATCGGTATCGCGGCTGGTCTTTACCGTGCCCAGCGCACCTCGTCCGAAAACGTCAGCCGTGGCGGCCAAGGCCGCCGAGGCCAGCAGCACGATGGCACAGGAGCGCGACGAGCTGCCCGGCGCCCCGCTTGATGCCCGCTTCACCTTTGACAGTTTCGTTGTCGGCAAGCCGAACCAGCTTGCCCATGCCGCCGCGCGCCGCGTGGCCGAGGGCGGCCCGGTCACATTCAACCCGCTGTTCCTTTATGGCGGCGTCGGCCTGGGCAAGACCCACCTGATGCACGCCATCGCGCATGAAATGCAGATCCGGAACCCCGAGCTGAAAGTGGTCTATCTGTCGGCCGAACAGTTCATGTACCGCTTCGTGCAGGCGCTGCGCGACAAGCAGATGATGGATTTCAAACACCTGTTCCGCTCGGTCGATGTGCTGATGGTGGATGACGTTCAGTTCATCGCCGGCAAGGATTCGACTCAGGAAGAGTTTTTCCACACCTTCAACGCGCTGGTGGATCAGAACAAACAGATCATCATCTCGGCCGACCGCGCGCCGGGCGAGATCAAGGATCTGGAAGACCGGATCAAGAGCCGCCTGCAATCGGGCCTCGTGGTCGATCTGCACCCGACCGATTACGAACTGCGTCTGGGCATTCTGCAAACCAAGGTGGCGCGCTACCGCGAGCAGTATCCCGATCTGCAGATCGCCGACGGGGTGCTGGAATTCCTCGCGCACCGGATTTCGACCAACGTGCGGGTGCTGGAAGGCGCGCTGATGCGGCTCTTCGCCTTCGCCTCGCTGGTCGGTCAGGAAATCACCCTGGAAAAAGCCCAGGATGCGCTTTCCGACATCCTGCGCGCCTCGGATCGCAAGGTGACGGTGGAAGAGATCCAGCGCAAAGTGGCCGAACAT
Organism: Paracoccaceae bacterium; assembly: GCA_050290705.1. Taxonomy (GTDB): domain Bacteria; phylum Pseudomonadota; class Alphaproteobacteria; order Rhodobacterales; family Rhodobacteraceae; genus Sinisalibacter. The sequence continues at coordinate 664,552 of JBNKIC010000022.1, read as the reverse complement.
TTCAACATTCGCATGTCGGACATGATCGGCCCGAAGCGCCAGCGCTCGATCGCCCGGCCGCGTCAGGTGGCCATGTGGCTGTCAAAATCTTTGACCACCCGCAGCCTGCCCGATATCGGTCGCCGATTCGGCGGGCGCGACCACACCACCGTGATGCACGGGGTGCGGCGGATCGACGAGCTGCGCTCGACCGACACGCAGCTGGCCGACGATCTGGAAATGCTGCGCCGCGCGCTGGAAGAATAAGCCGCTTCCAGCCCTTGACGCCCCCTGCAAAGCGGCGGAAAGTCCAGAAAAATCTTGCGCAAGGCGATGACCGGTTTATGGTCACCGTCCCTATATATGTCGGGAGAGGGTCATGAAGATTTCCATCGAACGCGCCGTATTGCTGAAGGCTGTCAGCCAGGCGCAATCGGTTGTTGAGCGGCGCAACACGATCCCGATTCTGGCCAATGTGCTGATCGAGGCCGAAGGCAATGATGCCAGCTTCCGCGCCACCGACCTTGATATCGAAGTGGTCGACAAGGTGCCCGCCATGGTCGAACGCGCCGGGGCCACCACGGTCAGCGCGGTGATGCTGCACGAGATCGTGCGCAAACTGCCCGATGGCGCGCTGATCGCGCTCACCGCCGACGAGGCCGCCGGGCGGCTGACGGTGGAAGCCGGACGCTCGACCTTCTCGCTCGCCACCCTGCCCAAGGAAGATTTCCCGGTCATGGCGAGCTCGGAATATGCCGCGAATTTCTCGGCCCCCGCGCCGGTGCTGCGGCGGCTGTTCGACAAGTCGAAATTCGCGATCTCGACCGAAGAAACCCGTTATTACCTCAACGGCGTCTACATGCATGTGGCCACGGCCGATGGCGGCCAGGTGCTGCGCTGCGTCGCCACCGATGGCCACCGGCTGGCCCGGATCGACGCCGATCTGCCGGTCGGTGCCGAGGAAATGCCCGGCGTGATCGTGCCGCGTAAAACCGTGGGCGAGCTGCGCAAGCTTCTGGACGATGACGAGGCGAAAATCGCGGTGTCGGTGTCGGAAACCAAAATCCGCTTTGCCACCCCGGCGATCACCCTGACCTCGAAAGTGATCGACGGCACCTTCCCCGATTACACCCGCGTGATCCCTTCGGGGAACACCAAGAAAATGGAAGTGGACGCGCAGGAATTCGCCAAGGCCGTTGACCGGGTTGCCACCGTGTCGAGCGAGCGGAGCCGCGCGGTGAAGCTGCAGCTTGATGAAGACCGGCTGGTACTGTCGGTCAACGCTCCGGATTCGGGCGCGGCGGAAGAAGAGCTGGCCGTGGCCTATGGCGACGAGCGGCTGGAAGTGGGCTTCAACGCGAAATACCTGCTGGAGATCGCCAGTCAGGTGGACCGCGAAAACGCGGTGTTCCTGTTCAACTCGCCGGGCGAACCTGCCCTGATGCGCGAAGGCAATGACACCAGCGCGATCTACGTCGTCATGCCGATGCGGGTGTGACCCTGATCGGAGCCGATACCCGGCCTGCCCTTAGGGCGGGCCCGTTCCGACCCCATGAAGAGGCGTAAATGGCAGGCCTCTTTCTGCGCAATCTGACGCTGAGCCATTTCCGCTCGCATATCCGGGCGGTGCTGGAGCTTGACGGGCGTCCGGTGGCCATTCACGGCGCCAATGGCGCAGGTAAAACCAACATTCTGGAAGCGGTCAGCCTGATCTCGCCGGGGCGGGGCCTGCGCCGGGCGAGCGCCGAAGAGATCGCGCGACGGCCCGAAGCGTTGGGCTGGAAAGTCACCGCGCTGTTGCAAAGCCTGCATCAGCTTCACGAGGTGGAAACCTGGGCCGAGACCGGCGCGCCCCGACAGGTGACGATTGACGGCAAAACCACGCCGCAGGTGGCGCTGGGGCGGGTCGCCCGGGTGGTCTGGCTGGTGCCCGCGCAGGACCGGCTGTGGATCGAGGGCGCCGAAGGGCGGCGGCGGTTTCTGGATCGGTTGGCGATGAGCTTTGAGCCGCGCCATGCCGACGCGGTGCTGACCTATGAAAAGGCGATGCGCGAGCGCAACCGGCTGTTGAAGGACGGGCAGAGCGACCGACACTGGTATCACGCGCTGGAGGCGCAGATGGCGGCGGCGGGCGCGGAGATTCAGCACAACCGCGCCGACACGCTCGCCCGGATCGCGGCCGCACAGGCGGGGGCGGAAACCAGCTTTCCCAGCGCTGACCTGAAAATCCTGCACGCCGATGGCGCCGAAGAGGGGCCGATGGGCGAAGCGGCGCTGGCCGAGGCCTATGAGGCCGGGCGCGGGCGCGATCTGGCTGCGGGCCGCACGCTGATCGGTCCGCACCGTGCCGATCTGGCCGCCACCTATGCGGCCAAGGGGGTTGCAGCCAAAGATGCCTCGACCGGCGAACAGAAGGCGCTGCTGGTGTCGCTGATTCTCGCCAATGCGCGCGCGCTAGCCGAGGATTTCGGCGCCCCGCCGATCCTGCTGCTCGACGAGGTCGCGGCGCATCTTGACGCCGACCGCCGCGCCGCCCTCTATGACGAAATCTGCGCCCTCGGCGCTCAGGCCTTCATGACCGGCACCGGGCCGGAATTGTTCGAGGCCTTGGGCGACAGGGCCCAGACATTCGAGATTTGCGAAACGGATGGCGTGAGCCATATCAGCACCGGAGAACTGCCATGACCCTCCCGATGAACCGGGTGACATTCATCACCCTCGCCGTGGCCGACCTTGCCCGGGCGCGCGCCTATTACGAAGCGCTGGGGTGGGTGCCGGAGACTGTGATGGATGAGGTCGCCTTCTATGCGATGAACGGATCGAAATTCGGGCTGTTTTCCATCGACGGGCTGGCGAAAGAAACCGGGCGTAAGGTGGAAGAGCTGAAAACCGGGGCGATGACGCTGGCGCAAAACCATCCCTCGCCGGAAGCGGTGGACGCGATGTTTGCCCATGCGGTGGCCTGTGGGGCGGCGCCGGTAACCGCGCCGTTCAAAACCAGCTGGGGCGGCTATTCCTCTTATGTGGCCGATCCTGACGGGCATTTGTGGGAGTTCGCCTATAACCCGTTTTCTCCCCTCGATGACGAAGGCCATATTGCGTGACCGTAACCTTTGGTGAACTTGCGCTTTATGGGCTGGCGATGGTGGTTCTAACCCTCACGCCCGGCCCGGTCTGGGTGGCGACCATTGCGCGGGCGCTGGCGGGGGGCTTTGCTGAAGCCTGGCCGCTGACACTGGGCGTGGCCATCGGCGATGTGCTCTGGTCGGTATTGGCGGTGCTGGGCGTTGGCTGGATCGCCTCCAGCTATGGCGACGTTATGGCGGTGTTTCGCTATGTGGCCGCGGCACTGTTTCTGTTTCTCGGTGTCATGGTTCTGCGTCATGCGGGTGACAGCATCGCCCGCGACAACCGCCTAACCCGCCCCGGCCTTTGGGCAGGGTTCGCCGCCGGGCTTGTGGTGATCCTGTCGAACCCTAAGGCCATCTTGTTCTACATGGGCTTTATGCCGGGCTTTTTCGATCTCAGCGGTCTGACCCTGCCCGACATCGTGATGATCGCCACAATCTCTTTCGCGGTGCCGCTGGCGGGCAACCTGGCTTTGGCACTTCTGGTGGGCCGCACCCGCCGCCTGTTCACCTCGCCCGCCGCGACGAAACGCATCACCATCGGGGCCGGTCTGCTCTTGATCGCGATCGCTGCAATCATCCCATTTCTCTGACACCAAATCTGGTGGGGAGTGCTGGCAAATCCCACCAGAAACGCCTATAAAACGTGAACCGAAACCAAGGAAGGCTCACATGGCCGACGACGCGAACAAGAACCCCGAATACGGGGCAGATTCCATCAAAGTTCTCAAAGGCTTGGAAGCGGTGCGCAAGCGCCCGGGCATGTATATCGGCGATACCGATGATGGCTCGGGTCTGCACCACATGGTCTATGAGGTCGTCGATAACGGTATCGACGAAGCGCTGGCGGGCCATGCCGACGCAGTAACGGTGAAGATTCATGCCGACAGCTCGGTCTCGGTGACCGATAACGGGCGCGGGATTCCGGTTGGCATCCACCAGGAAGAAGGTGTGAGCGCCGCCGAGGTGATCATGACCCAGCTTCATGCTGGCGGGAAGTTTGACCAAAACTCCTACAAGGTTTCGGGCGGTTTGCACGGCGTGGGCGTTTCGGTTGTGAACGCGCTGTCGGACTGGCTGGAGCTAACGATCTGGCAGAACGGCAAAGAGCACGTTGCCCGGTTCGAACACGGCGACTGTACCGAGCATCTGAAGATCACCGGCGATGCCAATGGTCAACAGGGCACAAGGGTGCGCTTTCTGGCCTCGACCAACACATTTTCCAATCTCGATTACATCTTCAAGACTCTGGAAAACCGCCTGCGCGAGCTGGCCTTTCTGAATTCCGGCGTAAAGATCATCCTTGAAGACGAACGCCCGGCGGAGCCGCTGCATACGGAGCTGTATTACGACGGTGGCGTGAAGGAATTCGTGAAATATCTCGACCGCCACAAGCAACCCGCGTTGCCTGAGCCGATCTTTATGACCGGCGAGCGCGACGGGATCACCGTGGAAGTGGCGATGTGGTGGAACGACAGCTACCACGAAACCACCCTGCCCTTTACCAACAACATCCCGCAGCGCGATGGCGGCACCCATGTTGCGGGCTTTCGTGGCGCGCTGACCCGCTCGATCAACCTTTACGCCAACTCCACCGGGCTGTTGAAAAAGGAAAAGGTGACCTTCACCGGCGATGACGCGCGTGAAGGGCTTACTTGTGTTCTGTCTGTCAAAGTGCCCGACCCGAAATTCTCCAGCCAGACCAAAGACAAGCTGGTCTCGTCCGAGGTGCGCCCTGCGGTAGAAAACCTGGTGAACGAAAAGCTCAACGAATGGTTTGAAGAGCACCCGCAGGAAGCGCGGATGATCGTCGGCAAGATCGTCGAGGCGGCACTGGCGCGCGAAGCGGCGCGCAAGGCCCGCGAAATGACGCGGAAGAAATCGACCAATGAGGTGAGCTTTCTCGCCGGTAAGCTGAAGGAATGCTCGGACCGCAATCCGGCCAACCGCGAGATTTTCCTCGTCGAGGGTGATTCTGCCGGTGGTTCGGCCCAGACCGGGCGGGACCGGCGCACCCAGGCGATCCTGCCGCTGCGCGGGAAAATTCTGAACGTCGAACGCGCCCGGTTTGACCGGATGCTCGGCAGTCAGGAAATTGGCAACCTGGTGATGGCGCTGGGCACCGGGATCGGACGCGAAGAATTCGATATTTCCAAGCTGCGCTACCACAAGGTGGTCATCATGACCGATGCTGACGTGGACGGTGCCCATATCCGTACGCTGCTTCTGACCTTCTTCTTCCGGCAGATGCCGGAGCTGATCGAGGGCGGCTATCTCTACATCGCTCAACCGCCGCTTTACAAAGTCGCGCGCGGCCGCAGCGAGGTCTACATCAAGGACCAGCCGGCGCTGGAAGAATACCTGATCCAGCAGGGGATCGAAGGCGCGGTGCTGAAGCTCAGCAGCGGCGAGGAAATCGCCGGGGCCGATCTGGCCCGGGTGGTGGAAGCTGCCCGCCAGATCAGACGCGTTCTGGATGCCTTCCCGACCCATTACCCCCGTCCGATCGTGGAACAGGCGGCAATGGCCGGGGCCTTCGATCAGGGCGCGGCAGACGCCGACCTGCAAGGGGTTGCGGATTCTGTGGCCAAACGGCTCGATCAGGTGGCGGAAGAATACGAACAGGGCTGGCAGGGCCGGATCACGCAGGATCACGGCATCCGTCTGGCCCGCATCCTGCGCGGGGTCGAAGAGGTGCGCACGCTCGATGGCGCGGTTCTGCGTTCGGGCGAGGCGCGTCGGATGGCGCAGGTTTCCGAAGGCACCCGCCAGACCTATCGCGACCCGTCGCAACTGATCCGCAAAGATCGCAGCCAAGTCATTCACGGCCCGATGGACCTGCTGAACGCGGTTCTGACCGAAGGTGAAAAGGGCCTGACCCTGCAGCGCTACAAAGGTCTTGGCGAGATGAACCCCAGCCAGCTTTGGGAAACCACGCTGGACCCGGAAGCGCGCACGCTGTTGCAGGTGAAAGTCGATGACCTCGCCGAGGCCGACGATATTTTCACCAAGCTGATGGGCGATCTGGTGGAGCCGCGCCGCGAATTCATCCAGAACAACGCGCTCTCGGTCGAAAACCTCGATTTCTAGGCCTTTGTAGAGTGGCGCTGTGCCTTGCGGCCTATGGGCAGGCCTCAGGGCCCGCGCGCTGGTACATGAGACCGAGCGGCAGGTTCTGGTTCATGCTCAGGTCCTGTACGCCAACAAATTCGCGGTCGGCGACAGGCTGACCCTCGCCCCCTCGCACGCTCAGCTGCATTTCCTTGATGCCGCGGATTGGGGGGCAAGGGGTGTAATGGTTATCCCACCTGCCGCCCGTGGCACCAGACGCCGCGGACCACTGGGGTGCCGTTCATCCGGCCCACGCGCACCAGATCGCCATAGAGGCCGGGGGCCAAACGGCCCCGGTCGGCCAGCCCTGTCGCCTCGGCCGGATTGGCGGTGACGGTGGCGATGGCGCGGGGCAGATCGTCCCACAAATCGGCGAGCAGAAAGGCCGATGACATCAGCGCCGACGGCACATAGTCCGAAGAGATGATGTCGAGCAGGCCCTGCTCAGCCAGCTCATGCGCCGCCACATTGCCCGAATGCGAGCCGCCACGAATGAGGTTGGGCGCGCCCATCATCACCCTGATGCCATGCTCGTGGCAGGCCTTCGCCGCCTCGGCCGTGGTCGGAAACTCGGCCAGCCGGATGCCGTGGGCGGCACTGGTGACCACATGCTCCGCCGTGGTGTCGTCGTGGCTGGCCAGAACCGCGCCAAAGCGCTGTGCGGCGGCCACCGCCTCGGCCTCGTGATGCTCGCCGTATTTGTCGCGCAGGCCCTTGAGCTGGGCGACGTGTTCGTCAAATTCCGGGTCGGACAGACCGAGCTTGCCCTGCACATATTGCTTGAGCTTGCTCACATCGCGGAATTGCCGCTGGCCGGGGGTGTGGTCCATCAGGCTGACGATCCCGACCCGGTCATCGGCGCCAAATTCGCCGATTTCCTCGACCAGCGTTTCCGAACAGACCTCGGCGCGCAGGTGCAGATAGTGGTTGATCCGAAGCGCCCCGGCGGCGCGCAGCTCCCAAAGCTCCGAGGCCAGATTGCGCGCGTATTTCAGATAGCGACCCTTGCCCTGCGGGATCGAGCCCACCCGCATCGCATCGAACACCGTGGTGATGCCGACGCTCGCCAGCTCGCCGTCATGGGCCAGGATCGCGGCAGCGTGCGGCCAGTCGACCTTCGGGCGCGGCTGGATATGGCGCTCAAGGTTGTCGGTGTGCAGCTCGATCAGGCCGGGGATCACCAGATCGCCGTCAAGATCAACAGCGCCCGCCACGGCGGTGCGGCCCGGATCAATCGCGGCGATATGCCCGTCTTGCACCACGATCGTGCCGTGGATCACCTCATCGGGCAGAACCAGCCTGGCATTGGTCAGGATCATGTCGCTCATTGATTTACCTTCTCATCGTCCAGAATGCGCAGGAGGGCGGTTACCGCCTCATCCAGAGCACCGGAATTGTCCAATTCAATCACATTGAGGCCGTCGGGCAGCGAAAGTTCCGCCCGATCCAGCCGTTTTTCGATATCTGCTGCAGTTTCACGCCCGCGTGCCGCCAACCGGGCGGCCAGTACCTCGCGCCGAGCAGTGACGTTGATCACGGTCAGGCCCGGCAAAAGCTTAGCCGCCTCAGAGAGCATCCGGCGTGAGCCGTTGAACAGCACCGGGTGGCCAGAGGCGATCAGCGTCTGAATCTCTGTCGGGATACCGTAGGACAGCCCGTGCGCCTGCCAATCGAGCAGGAAGTCGCCCGCCGCTTTGCGCCGAGAAAACTCTTGCTCGCTGATGCCTTCGAACTCTTCTCCACCCGCCTCTGATGGCCGGGTGATCACCCGACGCACGAGGTGAAGCGCAGGCATACGCGCAGCCACCGCTTCCATCAGCGTGTCCTTGCCCACGCCTGAGGCTCCGACAATGGCGAAGACCCGGCTCATGCGGCCCGCGCCGGGGTGAAAACCGAGACGTCAATCTGCCGGTCCGCCACGCGATTGCGCGCCTCCTCATCGTGAAAGATGCCGATGATCGCGGCGCCGCGCGCCTTGGCCTCTTCGATGAGGCCCAGCACCACCTCGCGGTTGGTGGCATCAAGGCTGGCAGTCGGCTCATCAAGCAACAGCGCCGGGTAGCCATGGGCAAAGCCGCGGGCAATGTTCACCCTCTGCTGTTCGCCGCCCGAAAAGGTGGTGGGCGAAAGCGCCCAGAGCGTTTCAGGGATGTTGAGCCGGGTCAGCAGATCGCGCGCCCGGTCCAGTGCAGCCTCGCGGTCGGTGCCCAAGGCCAGAAGCGGCTCGGCCACCACCTCCAGCGTCGGCACCCGGGGCACCACCCGCAGGAACTGGCTGACATAGCCCAGCACCTCGCGCCGGAGCGCCAGAATCTCGCGCGGTTCGGCTTTCGCCACATCGGTATCGCCGACCATGATAGATCCGGATGCGGCAAGGTAATTGCCGTATATCATCCGCATCAGGGTCGATTTTCCGGCGCCGGAATTGCCGGTGAGCGCCACGCATTGGCCGGGGGCGACGGCAAGCGTTGCGCCCGCCATCACCGGGATTACCGCGCCGCCCTGATTGTGCAGGGTGAAGCTTTTCGAGAGGTTTTTGATACGGATCATGGTCACACCTGCAAAACGGAAGAGACGAGAAGTTGGGTATAAGCGTGCTGCGGATCGTCGAGCACCTGATCGGTGAGGCCCGCCTCGACCACACGGCCCGATTTCATCACCATCAGCCGGTCGGCCAGAAGCCGCACCACCGCCAGATCGTGGGTCACGATGATGGCCGAAAGCCCCATCTCGCGCACCAGCCCGCGCAGAAGATCCAAGAGCCGCGCCTGCACGCTGACATCCAGCCCGCCGGTGGGTTCGTCCATGAACACCAGACGCGGCCCGGTGACGAGGTTGCGCGCAATCTGCAGCCGTTGCTGCATCCCGCCGGAAAAGGCCGAGGGGCGGTCATCCACCCGGTCGTCGGAAATCTCGACCCGGCCAAGCCAGTCAATCGCGCTTTCGCGGATATTGCCATAGTGGCGCGCACCCACGGCCATCAGCCGCTCACCGACATTGCCGCCAGCGCTCACGCTCATGCGCAGCCCGTCGCGCGGGTTCTGATGCACAAAGGCCCAGTCGGTGCGGCTGAGCATCCGCCGTTCGGGTTCCGACATGGTGAGCGTGTCGCGCGGGCCATCGACACGGGTATTGAAAATCACCTCTCCCCGGTCGGTCGGGAGATGCCCGGCAAGACTGCCCAGCAAGGTGGATTTGCCCGAGCCGCTTTCGCCGACAATCCCCATCACCTCGCCGGGGTAGAGATCGAAGCTCACATCGGTGCAGCCGATCCGGACACCATAGAATTTCGTCACATCGCGAACGGAAAGAAGCGGGGTCATTCGGCGGCCTCCGGGCTGAAGCGCCCGCGGTGGCCTTTGGCCTGCCGTCCGGCGCAGTAATCGCTGTCAGAGCAGACGAACATCCGCCCGCCCGCATCATCAATGATCACCTCATCAAGATAGGTATGATCGGCCCCGCAGAGATCACAGGGCGCCTCGGCCTTGGTCGGCTCGAACGGGTGATCTTCAAAATCGAGGCTGACCACCTTGGTATAGGGCGGGATCGCGTAAATGCGCTGTTCGCGCCCGGCCCCGAACAGCTGGATCGCCGCACTTTCAAGCTTGGGATTGTCGAATTTCGGGATCGGCGACGGGTCCATCACATAGCGGCCCTCCACCTTCACCGGATAGGCGTAAGAGGTGGCGATATGGCCATGGCGCGCGATGTCTTCGTAAAGCTTCACATGCATGAGCCCGTATTCCTCAAGCGCGTGCATCTTGCGGGTTTCGGTCTCGCGCGGTTCAAGAAAGCGCAGGGGCTCGGGGATCGGCACCTGATAAACCAGGATCTGATCCTCGGTCAGCGCCTCTTCCGGAATGCGGTGGCGGGTCTGGATCAGGGTGGCCTCGCCGGTGTGTTCCGTCACCCCGACCGCCGCCGTCTTTTCAAAGAACTTGCGGATCGATACGGCGTTGGTGGTGTCGTCAGCGCCCTGGTCGATGACCTTCAGCGTGTCGTCGGGCACAAGGCAGGCCGCCGTCACCTGCACGCCACCGGTGCCCCAGCCATAGGGCATCGGCATTTCGCGGCTGGCAAAGGGCACCTGATAGCCGGGGATCGCCACGCCTTTCAGAATGGCCCGACGGATCATCCGTTTGGTCTGCTCGTCGAGATAGGCGAAGTTGTAATCGCTCATAGCAGGCCCCTTTCCGTCAGCGCCTGTTCCAGTGCAGCGGGGGTGGTGAAGTGAATCCCGTCCATCCCGACAGCCCGCGCGCCGTCGATGTTTTCCGCCCTGTCATCGACAAATACGCAGACCTCCGGCGAAAGCCCGGCACGCGCGCAGAAGCGATGAAAAATCTCTGCCTGCGGTTTCAGCATGTTTTCGCGTCCCGAGACAATGAGGGTATCGAACACCTCGCCCAGCTCGGGATGCACGCTCACACCGCCCGCCCAGGTTTCAGCCGACCAGTTGGTGATCGCATGGGTGGTGATCCCGCGCTGTTTCAGCCGGTAGAGCAGATCCCATGTGCCGGTGATCTTGTCCGGCACGGTCAGCGGATAGCGCGCGACATAGGTCGAAAACCGCGCGCGGTCTTCGGCATCGTCGATTTCCTGCGCCAGATCGGCAAACCGCTCGCCGCTATCGGCGCGCAGGTTCAGTTCCTCAAAGCCGATGCGATCGAGAAACCCGGCCACCGCCTCGCGCGAGCCCATTTCATCGAGCCAGGCCAGATGCGGATCCCAATCCACCAGCACTTTGCCAATATCGAAAACCACAGCTTTCATTCCGCTGCCTCCTGCATCGCGACGGGGTCGGCCCCGCCACGGATTTTGCGCACCAGTTCCAGCTCCGATTGGAAATCGACGTAATGCGGCAGTTTGATATGTTCGAGAAAGCCGGTGGCCTGAATATTGTCGGCATGGGCCAGCACAAATTCCTCGTCCTGCGCAGGGGCACCAAGGTTGTCTTCGCCCAGCTCTTCCCAGCGCAAAGCCCGGTCAACCAGCGCCATCGAGATCGACTTGCGCTCGGATTGGCCGAAGACCAGCCCATAGCCCCGGGTGAATTGCGGCGGCTCGGTTTTCGAGCCGGTGAACTGGTTCACGGTTTCGCATTCGGTCAGGGTGACCTCGCCAATCTCCACCGCAAAGCCCAGCTCGGGAATGTCCATTTCCACCGCCACCGTGCCAATGCGCAGTTCGCCCACGAATGGGTGATTACGCCCATAGCCACGCTGGGTGGAATAGGCCATGCCCAGCACAAAGCCCTCGTCGCCGCGCGTCAGCGCCTGCAGGCGCAGCGGCCGTCCGGCGGGATATTGCATCGGCTGGCGGGTCATGTCGGGCGGGGTTTCATCGCTGAACGCCTCGGTCTGGATCAGCCCGTCCTTGTTCAGAAACTCGGTGATCCGGGGCATGTCGCCCTCCAGCGGCTCAGCCATCGCGGCCATATCAGCCCCCTCGCCTTCGGCGGCGAGTTTGAAATCCAGAAGCCGGTGGGTGTAGTCGAAGGTCGGCCCCAGCACCTGCCCGCCGGGGGCATCCTTGAAGGTGGCCGAAATGCGCCGCTCGCAGCTCATCGCGCCGGTCTCAACCGGCTCAGCCGCCCCAAAACGCGGCAGGGTGGTGCGATAGGCGCGGATCAGAAAAATCGCCTCGATCATGTCGCCGCGCGCCTGCTTGATCGCCAGCGCGGCAAGGTCGGGATCGTAAAGCGACCCCTCGGCCATGACCCGGTTGACCGCCAGCGACAGCTGCTCGCGAATCTGGGCCACCGAAAGTTCGGACACATCCGTATCGCCCCGCCGCTCTTCGGCCAGCCAGGCATGGGCGTTGTCGATGGCGCGTTCGCCGCCTTTGACAGCAACATACATCAGCCTGCCTCCACATTGGTTGAGCGCGGCAGCGCGGCAAGGCGCGCACCTGCGGTGAAGTAGAAATCGAGCCCCAGCGGATAGGCCGCGTGATTGGCGCGGAACGGGGCAATGTCGGGCAGGGCAAAACGGGCTTCGGTCTCGATCCCCGGGCCAGTCAGGCGCGCGCCGGTTTGGGCCAGCGCATCGAGCTCGACGATCAGCGTGGTGGAGCGGTCGGGGTAGTCCGGCGTGCCCATCGGAAAGCGTGCCAGATCGCCCAGCGCCTGCCAGCGCCCGAGCGCAAACATCGCCTGATCGGGGCCAACCAGTGGCGCGCCGATATGGAAGGCCACCCAATCGCGCACCGCCTGCCCGTCATGGCCGGGGGCGAGATGAAGCGGCGTTTCACGGTCGCAGAGCGTAAGCAGCAGCGCGGCGGCAGCGGGCGAAACCGGCGCGGGGGCCGTGGCGCCTGCAACCTCTTCGATCTTTCCGGGGCGTGCCATGGCCGACAGTGCCGCCCGAAAGGCGCGGGCAGATTCAACCGGCGCGTTGTCAAAACCACCTGTCAGAGCAGTATCCAGCATCAGTCTTCCCCCCGTACCATAGTGAAGAAATCGACCTTGGTGGCCGCCGCCTTGGCCGCGCGCGTCGATTTCGCAGCCTTGCGTTCAGCCGCCAGCGGCGCCAGCACAGCGGCCCGCAGGGCCTCGGCCTGCTCTGTCTGCATCAGCGCATCCACCAGCGCGGCGCGTTCAGCATGGGCCTTGTCGCGGCCCTGCACATAGGCATGGCCCACCTCGCCGGTTTCCAGCTTCAGCGCGCAGCGGGTCACCGACATTTCGCCCAGATTGAACGGCGCACCGGTGCCACCCATACGCCCGCGCAGCATCACGCCGCCCACTTCGGGGGGCCGGAGCCAGGTGAAACCGGGCCGTGCTCCGGTCGCCTCGAACAGCGCCGCGAGCCGCGCGGGCGGGGCTTTCGCAAGCTGGCTCATCCAGCCTTTGCGCGCCTCAGGATTAGAAGTGATCGTCATCTAGACACCTTGTCGATTTGTCTATTGTCCTATACAACTAGACAAATCATAGGGTGGGGCATCCGACTTGTCCCGTGAATTTTTGATGACAGGAGCGATTGGCAAAATGGCGCGCAGCCCGGTCTGGAAAAGCATCACCACCACGCTGGAAGGCGAGATTGCCGCCGGGCATTACCGCGCCGGGGAAAAGCTGCCCACCGAGGCCGAGCTTTCGTCGCGCTTTGGGGTCAACCGCCACACGGTGCGCCGGGCGCTGGCCGATATGGCCGAGCGCGGCATCCTGCGCTCGCGGCGTGGCGCGGGGGTGTTTGTCGAGGCGCCGCCCGCCGACTATCCAATCGGCAAACGGGTGCGGTTTCACCAGAATGTGCGCGCCACCGGGCGGCTGCCGCAAAAGCGGGTGCTGCGGCTGGAAACGCGCCCCTGCGACGCGGCCGAGGCCGAAGCGCTGAAGATCGAACCGGGTGCGCCGGTGCTGATCTATGAGGGGCTGTCGCTGGCCAGTGGCGTTGCGGTTGCGCATTTCGAAAGCCTGTTTCCCGCCGAACGCCTGCCGGGGCTGGCCGATACGCTGAAAGAAGTCACGTCGGTCACCGAGGCGCTGCGGCTGAACGGGATCGCGGATTATACCCGCATTGAAACCCGGATCACCGCCGAACGCGCCACGCCGATGCAGGCCTTGCATCTGGGCCTGCACGAGGGCGATCCGCTGCTCAAAACCCAGGGGCTGAACGTCGATCCGGAGGGCACCCCGGTCGAGCGCGGGCTGACATGGTTTGCCGGTGACCGCGTGGCGCTCATGGTCTTAAACGACTGAGTCAGCTATATTTTTCCAAGAATGCCTCAATCGGCAGGCTGCGGAAATCGTCCAGCCGGGCGCGCAGGGTCTCGTGATCCCAGTCCCACCACGCCAGTTCCATCACCCTGTCGGCAATGGCGCGGGGAAAGCGCTCGCGGATCGGTTTTGCCGGGATGCCCGCGACGATGGAATAGGGATCGACATCCTTGGTCACCACCGCCGACGAGGCCACCACGGCGCCATGGCCGATGGTGATCTCTGGCTTGATCACCGCGTTATGGCCGATCCAGGTATCGTGGCCGATGGTGGCCACCCGCGCCGCGCGACGGGCAAAGAAGGCTTCATCCACCGCCACGTCGTCCCAGTAATCGGCTGAGCGGTAGTGGAAGTGATGCAGCGCGGCGAGCTGCATCGGGTGATCGGTGGGACCGATACGGGCGAAGCTCGCAATATTGGCGAACTTGCCCACCTCGGCATTGGCGATATCGGCATAGCGGTCGCAATAGGAATAGTCGCCGATCCGGCTATTCTGCACTCGGCTGCCCTTGCCGATTTCAACAAAGCGACCGAACTCGGAGCCAGTGATTTCGCATTCGCCGTTGATAAATGGTTCATCGCCCAGACGTGCCATTACGCCCCCTTGATCAGCTTGCGGCGCAGCCAGCTGGAGAAGCTGTCCATCGCCATGACCATGAGAATGACGAGGATGATGTAATATGTCACCTCTTCCCAGTCTTTCTGGGTCAGCATCGCCTGTGTCAGCAGCAGACCGATGCCGCCGCCGGTGATGGCGCCGATGATCGTGGCCGAGCGGGTGTTGGATTCGAAGAAATACAGAACCTGGCTCAGAAGCACCGGGGTCACCTGTGGGATGACGCCAAAGCGGTAGCGATGCGCCACCCGCGCGCCGGTCGAGGAAAGGCCTTCGATCTGCTTCGGATCAGTGTTTTCCAGCGCTTCCGAGAACATCTTGCCAAAGCTGCCGGTGTCGGTGAGCAGAATGGCCAGCGTGCCGGTCAACGGGCCGGGGCCAAAGGCGCGGCTGAGAAGGATCGTCCAGATCAGCCCGTCGACCCCGCGCAGAAAATCGAACACCCGGCGGAAGGCAAAGCGCAGCGGTCCGAGCGGGGTGAAGTTCTTTGCCGCCAGAAAGGCCAGCGGCAGCGAGATCAGCGCAGCCCCGAACGTGCCGAGAAAGGCCATCAGCACGGTTTCGAACATCGCCCCCGCCACCCTGCTGTGATGCCAGACCTGATTGTTCCAGACATCCTGCACGGCGCCCGTGATATTCGAGCGTGTCGGGTCGATGCGCGGGCCGAAAAAGATCTCGCCCGGATGATGGCCGAAATAGGGGCTGTCCATATCGAAAAAGAACAGCTCCCAGCCGGGGAAGTAGTTGAATGCTTCGGCTTTAGCGCGGGTCAGGGTCACCCGCCCCTCATCGGAATAAATCGCCAGCTTGGTATTAGACAGCCGCAGCCAGTCGGGTGCCGCACCCGTCAGATCGGTGGTGATTTTACCCGCTTTGACCTCCGCGTTGAGCGTGCCCCAGCCGGGCATCTCGAACCGCAACTTGCTGCCTGGCAGAAAGGTCACGATCTGCCCGCCGCCAAGGTCGATCACCGTGGTATCGCCGTCGCGCGCCACCCAATCGGGGGTGGTGCCATTCTTGTAGGTGCCCTTGCGCTCGCCCTCGATCGCCGCAACCACCTCGCCGGTGCGGTTCTGCCGGGTGATCACGGTTTTGTAGCTCCAGGTGTCGCGCAGAAGCGTCGCGCCGTTGTCCCAGCGCGCGCCGGAGACCACGCCCGGAATGTTGAAGCTGAAAAAGATGTAGGCCAGATAGGCCAGAACCACCGTGGGCAGGGCAAGGGCCATGATCCGCTTGCGCCGGATCAGGGCTTCGGCCTGATCGTAGGGCGGCAGCGCGGCGCCGGAGGTGAGGGTCGCGTCGGACATCAATGGCCCCCTTTATGCGTCAGGCTGTTGCGAAAATGGCTGGAGGCCTGATCGAACACCACGATGGTGAGAAACAGCAGGATGAAGATCGCCGAGGCTTCGTCAAACTTGCCGATCCCCCAGGACATGGTGTTTTTCAGCTCGTAGCCAATACCACCCGCCCCAACGAAACCAAGGATGGCCGAGGCCCGCACGTTGATTTCCAGCCGAAGCAACGCATAGCTCAGCCAGTTCGGCGCCACTTGCGGGATCAGGCCCAGCATCATCCGCTGCGGCCAGCTTGCGCCAACCGAGGCCAATCCTTCGAGCGGCTTCAGATCGGCGTTTTCGTTCACTTCCGAGAAGAGTTTGCCCAGCGCCCCACCGGTATGGAAGGTGATCGCGATCATCGCCGGAACCGGCCCACCGCCCAGGACGAAGATCAGCACCAGCGCGACCACGATTTCGGGCATGGCGCGCATCAGGTCCATGGCGCGGCGAAACACCGGGATGAGCCGGGGCCAGGGCGCAAGGCCTTCGGTGGCGAGCATCGACAGCACCACCGCCACCACCCCGCCGACAATGGTCGAGCCGGCCGCAATATTGATGGTTTCGATCAGCGCCGGAAAATAGGTCACAAAGTGCCCGGGCAGCTGATCGAGCTTCGGTGCGGTATCCTTGATCACCGCGGCCGGGAAATCGAAAAGATGCGGCAGATGGGTCAGAAACCCGCCCGCATTGCGGCTGTTGGCCAGGTCGAAACCCGAAACCATCATCAGCACGAAAAGGGCCAGCGTCAGGCCGCCATAGATGCGCTTTTTACGCACCAAATCGAGATAGGCAGAATGCAGGTCGGGGTCAGCGTGGGCCATGTTCACTCCAAACGGAATGAGGCCCCGCCGCAACGGCGAGGCCTCGGAAATGCTTATTCGCTCTTCTGACGACGCACTTCGACGATGGTTTCGTAGTAGTCGTGGGTGATCGGAACGAAGCCCGAAGTTTCACCGGCAGCGATGTTGTAGGTGCATTCCGGATCATTCTTGAACATGTTGGCAACCAGAGCGGTCATTTTCGCCTTCACGTCGTCCGGCAGCGATTTGCGCAGCACGACCGGGCCTTCCGGGATCGGTTTGGATTTCCAGATCTGAACCATGTCATTCATATCGACCAGCCCGGCATCCACGGCTTTGCGCAGCGCGCCGGAATTGTAGCCGTCTTCCCAGTTGCCCTGACCATCGGCCCAGGTCACGCCGCCATCAATATCGCCGTTGTTCACCGCGACGATGGTTTGCTCATGACCGCCGGTGAATTTCACTTCACCGAAATAGTCGCCCGATTCCATCGAAGCGCCGGTGGCTTGCGGAATTTCAACCGAGGGGATCAGGTAGCCCGAGGTCGAGTTCGGGTCGCCGAAGCCGAAACGCTTGCCCTTCAGATCGGCCAGCGAGGTGATGCCGCTGTCTTGGCGGGCGAAGCCGATCGAATAGTACACATAGGACCCATCAGCGTTGGCTTTCACCAGCACCGGCTCAACCGCTTCCGGGTCAGCGATATAGGTGGCCGCATAACCCGAAGCGCCGAGCCAGGCCATGTCGATGGTGCCGCCCAGAAGGCCCTGGATCACGCCGTTGTAGTCGGCCGGGGCGAAAAGCTTCACCGGCACACCCAGCGTGTCTTCGGCATAGGCGCGCAGGCACTCGTTCGAGGCCAGACGGTCCTGAGCGTTTTCGCCGCCCAGAATGCCGATGTTGAATTCTTTGATGTCGTCAGCCAGGGCAGGCCCGGCCAGCACGGTGGTCGCCAGCGCAGCAGCAAGCAGTTTGTTCATCTTTCTCTCCATTCAGATTGTCCCGGCACCGTGCCGGAGATGAAACACCAGAAATCGTTCAGGCAGGCGCGACCTGCCGCGCCCCGGGCACGGCATGATCGCGAATTTCGGTCGAGGTGGCGGCTTCCGAGAAATCCGCCCCGGCGCCGTAGATGTCGCGCGCGACACCCGTGGTCAGTTGCGCGGGCGTGCCATCGAACACGATCCGCCCGTCGCGCATCCCGATGATCCGGTCGCAATAGCGCCGGGCGGTATCGAGCGTGTGCAGGTTGGTAATCACCATCCGCCCGTCTTCGTCATGGATGCGGCGCAGGGCCTCCATCACGGTCTGGGCGTTCATCGGGTCGAGGCTGGCAATCGGCTCGTCGGCAAGGATGATTTTCGGATCTTGCATCAGCGCCCGGGCAATCGCCACCCGCTGTTGCTGACCGCCCGAAAGCGCCTCGGCGCGTTTGGTGGCATGTCCGGCAATCCCGAGACGGTCGAGAATATCAATCGCGCGGTGGATATCGTCGCGCGGAAACAGGTTAAACAGCGTGGCCAGCGTCGAATGCTGGCCCAGCGTGCCATGCAGCACGTTTGAGACCACATCCATACGCGGCACCAGATTGAACTGCTGAAAGATCATCGCACAATCGGATTGCCATTCACGCATGGCCTTACCGGTCAGCTCCAGCACATTGCGTCCTTCAAAGGACAGCACGCCCGAGCTGGAGGGGGTCAGCCGGTTCATCATCCGAAGGAAGGTGGATTTCCCGGCGCCTGAGCGCCCGATGATCCCGATCATCATCGGGCGGTCGACGGTAAAGCTCGCCCGATCCACCGCGATATTGCCACCAAATGTCTTGGTCAGTTCTTCGACAACGAGCATCTCGCCCCCCAAATTCGTTGGGGCGAGATAATCCGGTTACGATCACGTCCCGGTGACAGTTTGTGTAAACTTTTGTGACAGGCCGGATGCGGAGAAAACCGACGCGTCCTCGCACTTGTTCATATATTGACATTTGTTCACTCAAAGCCGCATCTGGCGGCATGGTGACCAAACCGACAGATTTTGTAGGCTCTTTGGCCAAAGGGTTGCGGGTGATCGAGGCGTTCGGGGCAGACAGCCCGCGGCTGTCGATCACGCAGGTGGCCACGGCGACAGGGCTAGACCGCGCAACCTCGCGGCGCAGCCTGCTGACACTTCATGCGTTGGGTTACGCCAATTATGACGGTAAATTCTTCACCCTGACCCCGCGCATTCTGCGGCTGGGTATCGGCGCGCTCGCCGCCCTGCCGCTGGCGCAGATCGTACAGCCCTGGCTTGATCAACTGTCCGAGCGGATCGGCGAAAGTGTTTCAGTGTCGATTCTCGACGAGACCGAGATCGTCTATATCGCCCGCGCCCAGCAGCGCCGGGTGATGTCGATCGGGCTGATGCCGGGCTCGCGCCTGCCGGCCCATTGCACCTCAATGGGGCGGGTGATGCTGGCCGCATTGCCGGAAACCGAAGCGCGTGCCCTGATCGAGGCCGCCGACCTGACCCCGCGCACCGCGCTGAGTCGCACCGACCCCGGTGAGATTGCCGCCGAGATCGCCCAAGTGCGCGCGCAGGGCTACGCGCTGATTGATCAGGAGATCGAGATTGGCCTGCGCTCGATTGCCATCCCGATCCTCAACAGCCGGGGCCGGGTTGAAGCGGCGCTGAACGTGGCCGTCGCGGCGGTACAGGATAATGTCGAAGAGCTGGTGGAGCGCTTCCTGCCCGAGCTTCAGCGCGTACAGGCGGGCCTGCGCAAGATCCTCGCCTGAACCGCGCCGAACTAGCAGTACAGACTGCAGAAATATCCCAACATATCCGTCTTCCCGGACACTTGGATGGTAGAATGTTAGGGGATTAGGAAAGTGGTGCCCAGGAGAGGACTCGAACCTCCACGGCCTTGCGGCCACTGGCACCTGAAGCCAGCGCGTCTACCAATTCCGCCACCTGGGCAGGTGTCGTGAGGCCGCGATGTAAAGGCAGGCGCGGGGCGTGTCAACGGGATTCGTAACGATTTTCTGCGACTGGCTTTGAGCCTTGTCCAAGCGGCCCGGCGGGGCTATTCAGGGGCGCGAGATATACTGGGAGACGGTCATGTCGAAACTGGTGACAATCTATGGCGGATCGGGCTTTGTTGGGCGTTATATCACGCTTCGCATGGCCAAAGCTGGCTGGCGGGTTCGGGTTGCCGTGCGTCGTCCCAATGAGGCGCTGTTCGTGCGCACCTATGGTGCGGTCGGCCAGGTCGAGCCGGTGCTGTGTAATATCCGCGACGATAATTCGGTAGCGCAAGCGATGCGCGGCGCGGATGCGGTGATCAACTGCGTGGGCACTTTCGACAAGCGCGGCAAGAACAACTTTGGCGCCGTTCAGCATGAAGGCGCCGCCCGCGTGGCGCGTCTGGCCGCTGCCGAAGGGGCGACCTCGCTGGTGCATATTTCCGCCATCGGCGCCGACAAGACCTCGGACAGCCTCTATCTGAAATCGAAGGGTCTGGGCGAAGAGGCGGTGCTGGAGCATTTCCCCAGTGCCGTGATCCTGCGCCCGTCGGTGATTTTCGGCACCGAAGATCATTTCTTCAACCGCTTCGCCAGCATGGCCCGCTTTACCCAGATCCTGCCGATCGTGGGTGGCAACACGCTGTTTCAGCCGGTTTTTGTCGATGATGTGGCTGCCGCGGCCGAGCTGGGGGCCACCGGTGCCGCCAAGCCGGGCATATACGAGCTCGGCGGGCATGACGAAATGACCCTGTCCGAGATGATGCAGCTGATGCTGACCATCATCCAGCGCCGCCGCTTCGTGGCCAATATACCCTTTGCGCTCGCCAGCTTTTTCGCCTGGTGGTTCGATCTCTGGCAGACCCTTTCGCGTGGGCTGATCCGGGCGCCGCTGACGGTGGATCAGGTGCGCACCCTGCGTCACCACAATGTGGTCAGCGCCGGGGCCAAGGGCTTTAAAGAGCTTGGACTTGAAACCCAGATGATGGCGGCGGTTCTGCCCGGCTACCTCTGGCGCTTCCGGGTATCCGGGCAATATGCCGCGATCACCTCGTCTGCGAAGAACCTCAAAGCCTGATCCAACCATCCGGCTTGCATACCGGCGGCCACTGACGGGAGACATGTGTCATGTCCTATCTGACCGACGTTGTGCTGGGGATCATCGAGGGGATCACCGAGTTCCTGCCGATTTCGTCGACCGGGCATCTGCTGCTGGCCGAACACTGGCTGGGCGCGCGCTCGGATACCTACAATGTGGTCATTCAGGCCGGGGCTATTCTGGCGGTCACGGTGATCTATTGGCAGCGCATCGTCGGGCTGCTGACAAACTGGGGCGACAAGGCCAATCGCGATTACCTTGCCAAACTGCTGGTGGCCTTCTTCATCACCGGCGTGCTGGGGCTGATCGCCAAGAAGCTGGGCTTTGAACTCCCCACAACCATCCAGCCTGTGGCCTGGGCGCTGGTGATTGGCGGGATCTGGATGATCTTTGCCGAGCGGCTGGCCGAACGCGGCGGCGATCATATCGAAATCACCTGGCGCGTGGCGGTTGCCGTGGGTCTGGCGCAGATCGTGGCCGGGATTTTCCCCGGCACCTCGCGCTCGGCCACCACGATTTTCGTCGCCATGCTCTTGGGCACCTCGAACCGCGCGGCGGCCACCGAATTTGCCTTTCTGGTCGGCATCCCCACCATGTATGCGGCCAGCGGCTATGAGCTGCTGAAGCAGGTGAAGGATGGCGGCGTCAGCGAAGACTGGCTTGGCCTCGGAATCGCCTTCGTGGTCTCGACCGTCATGGCCTTCGTCGCGGTGAAGTGGCTCTTGGGCTTCATCCAGACCCACCGATTCACCGCTTTTGCCATCTACCGGATCCTGTTTGGCGGGCTTTTGTTGACGCTATCGGCGTTCAGCGTGATCGCCTGACACAGATTGCCGCAGTAGAAGCACAAATTTTGCAGGATGGGCGATACCTATATCTTATTGTAAATTATTGTTCTTTTTCCACTTATGTAAGCATCGCTGACCTTTTAGTGGTGAAATTGGGCCGACACAGGGGGCGTCAGGCATAAACTTTCCCGTTTTAGGTCAGCCTTTATGCCTTTTCTTTTCCCGGCAACCTGCTAAATAGGCGCTCCGAAACGACGGAGGGCCCCATGGCAAAGCAGCCGATGCTGAAATTCGTGGATATCCAGCGCGACATGCCCGTGAAGCGGGAAGCGCAGGACCGCACCCATGATTTCGATGAAATCTATGCCAGCTTCGCCGATGCGAAGGCGACCGAGCAGGCCTCGCGGTGCAGCCAGTGCGGCGTGCCCTATTGCCAGGCGCATTGCCCGCTGTCGAACAACATTCCCGACTGGCTGCGCATGACCGCCATGGGCCGCCTGAAGGAAGCCTATGAGATCAGTCAGGCCACCAATACCTTCCCCGAAATCTGCGGCCGTATCTGCCCGCAAGACCGGCTGTGCGAAGGCAATTGCGTGATTGAACAATCGAGCCATGGCACCGTGACCATTGGCGCGGTCGAGAAATACATCACCGACACCGCTTGGGAACAGGGCTGGGTCGAAGAGATCGTTCCGCTTGCCGAACGCAGCGAAAGCGTTGGCATCATTGGTGCCGGCCCGGCTGGGCTGGCGGCGGCCGACGTGCTGCGCCGCGCGGGGGTGCAGGTGACGGTCTACGATCGCCATGACCGCGCCGGCGGGCTGCTGACCTACGGCATTCCGGGCTTCAAGCTGGAAAAAGACGTGGTGATGCGCCGCGCCGAACAGCTGGAACGCGCGGGCGTGAAATTCGTGCTGAACTGCAATGTCGGCGTGGATCTGAGCTTCCAGGCGATCCGCGGCCAGCATGACGCGGTGTTCGTCGCCACCGGTGTTTACAAAACCCGTGCGCTGAGCGGGCCGGGTGCAGGCGCGTCGGGCATCGTGCAAGCGCTCGATTACCTCACCGTCTCCAACAAGGTGGGCTTTGGCGACGATGTGGCGGAATATGAAAACGGCACGCTGAATGCCAAAGGCAAGAAAGTGGTCGTGGTTGGTGGTGGCGATACCGCGATGGACTGCGTGCGCACCGCGATCCGTCAGGGTGCGACCAGCGTGAAATGCCTCTATCGCCGCGACCGGGCCAATATGCCGGGCAGCCAGCGCGAAGTGGCCAATGCCGAGGAAGAGGGCGCCGAATTCGTCTGGCTCGCCAATCCGAAAGGCTTTGCGGGCGATCCGGTGAGCGGCGTCATCGTGCAGAAAATGCGGCTGGGCAATCCCGATGCGTCGGGCCGCCAGACGCCGGAGCCGATCGAAGGTGCCGATTACACCGAGGCCGCCGATCTGGTGATCACCGCGCTTGGGTTTGAGCCGGAAGACCTGCCTGCGATGTGGGATGAGAGCGCTCTGCCGGTCAGCCGCTGGGGCACGGTGCAGGCCGAGTTCAACTCGGGCGCCACCGATCTCGACAGCGTCTTTGCCGGAGGCGACATCGTGCGCGGCGCGTCATTGGTGGTTTGGGCGATCAAGGACGGGCGCGATGCCGCGGCTTCGATGCTGAAAAGCTTCGATGCAGAAGCCGCCAAGCTCGCCGCAGAATAGGCCAGCCGAAACCTGCACATGATTGCAGATCCCAACCTAGGCTGGCCGCACAGGCCAGCTTGACCCGAAACTCTCAGCCGAAACAGGAGGCGACAGATGCGACAGCTCATGACAGCGACGGCGTTTTCGACGCTCCTGTTCGCCCTGCCCGCCTTTGGCGATGCCGCCAAGGATGCAGGCACCGCCTTTGCCCTGCCCGAAGAGTGCCATGCCTTTCTGACCGTGCAGAACAAACGCTGCTCGGTGGTGCTGATGTGGCGCTGCGACAAAGACCCGAAGGGCCAGATCTGGACCGGAAACTTTTCGGATTTCGGGCTGGAGTCGATCTCGGCCTATTCCGCCGCTTATCAGTGGCTCGATACGCTCTACACCTGGGATGAATCGCGCGAGCAGTTCAGCCCCCCCGCCGCTGACCCGATCGACATGGACACGCTGATCGACACCGGCAGCGACAATTACGATTTCATCATGCATCGCTCGATGCCGGATCGCAGCTACGACATTCACGTTACCGGCTCTGACCGGCTGATCGGGGAAAACCAGATCATCGACGGCATTGAGCTGGAAAAGGTGGCGACGCGGCTGAAGATCGTCGCGGAGGATGGCACGGTCGAATACGAGGCCAAGGGCATCCAGTTTTTCTCGCGCCAGCTCGGGCAGTTTTTCCTCGGCACCGAGGATGCGGTCGGCAGCGATGGCGTGCGCATGCAATATGACGACAGCCCGCTGGATTTCATCCTGCCGGGCGAGCCGGGCTTTGGCGCCACCACTCCGCTTTATGAATGTGGCGGAGGCAGCGCATGACCGGGCATCGCGGACAGTGCCTGTGCGGCGCCGTGCACTTCACCGCTGCCCGGTTGGGCAGTTTCGGGGTGTGCCATTGCAAGATGTGCCAACGCTGGAGTGGTGCCGCGCATTTTGGCGTGACGGTTGCCAAAGCCGATATGGCCATCGAAGGGGCTGAGCACATCGCCGCCTATCGGTCTTCGCCGATTGCCAGCCGCTATTTCTGCTCGAAATGCGGCTCTGGCCTGTGGTCGCGCTCCGATCACGGGGCAGAGGGCCCCGGCGATTACGAATTGAATGTCGGCCTGTTGGACGAACCCAACGGGCTTACGCTGAACCGCGAAATCTTCGTGGATCAGAAACCCGATTGCTACGCCCTAGCGGGCGATCATGAACGCTTGTCAGCAGCCGAAACCATCGCGCTGTTCGGCATCTCCACCGAGGGAGTGTGACCATGACCCAATATGACGACAACTGGATGGCCGAAGAGCAGGCCCGGCGCGACTGGATGGCTGAAAACAGCCTTTATCGCGACGAATTCGAACACGCCTCCTGCGGCGTGGGCCTTGTGGTGTCGATTGACGGCAAGCCCTCGCGCAAGGTGGTTGAAAACGGCATCGACGCGCTGAAAGCGGTCTGGCACCGCGGCGCGGTGGATGCTGATGGCAAAACCGGCGACGGCGCGGGCATTCACGTGCAGATCCCGGCGGAATTTTTCTACGACCAGATCCGTCGCACCGGCCACGAGCCGCGCGAGAACGAACTGATCGCGGTCGGTCAGGTCTTCCTGCCCCGCACCGATTTCGGCGCGCAGGAAACCTGCCGGACCATCGTGGAATCCGAAGTGCTGCGGATGGGCTATTACATCTACGGCTGGCGCGGTGTGCCGGTGAATATCGAATGCCTTGGTGAAAAGGCCAATGCGACCCGTCCCGAGATCGAACAGATCATCCTGTCGAACTCCAAGGGCGTGGACGAAGAAACCTTTGAGCGCGAGCTTTACGTGATCCGCCGCCGGATCGAGAAAGCTGCCGCCGCCGCCGGGATTAACGGGCTGTACTTCGCCTCGCTGTCCTGCCGGTCGATCATCTACAAGGGCATGATGCTGGCCGAACAGGTGGCGGTGTTCTACCCCGATCTGATGGACGAGCGCTTTGAATCGAACTTCGCGATCTATCACCAGCGCTATTCCACCAACACCTTCCCGCAGTGGTGGCTGGCCCAGCCGTTCCGGATGCTGGCCCATAACGGCGAGATCAACACGCTGAAGGGCAACCTGAACTGGATGCGCAGCCACGAAATTCGCATGGCCAGCTCGGCCTTTGGCGAAATGGCTGAAGACATCAAGCCGATCGTGCCGCAGGGGGCATCGGATTCCGCCGCGCTGGATTCGGTGTTCGAAGTGCTGGTGCGCGCCGGTCGTTCGGCGCCGATGGCCAAGCTGATGCTGGTGCCGGAAGCCTGGTCGAAACAGGCCCGCGAACTGCCGAAAGCCTGGATCGACATGTACAGCTACGCCAACGCGACCATGGAACCGTGGGACGGGCCTGCTGCGCTGGCCATGACCGATGGCCGCTGGGTCTGCGCCGGGCTCGACCGCAACGGGTTGCGTCCGATGCGCTATGTCGTCACCGGCGACGGCCTGGTGATCGCCGGCTCGGAAGTGGGGATGGTGCCCACCGACGAAGGCAGCGTTGTGGAAAAGGGCGCGCTTGGCCCCGGGCAGATTCTGGCCGTTGATACCCAAAAGGGCCTGTTGTTCCACGACACGGAAATCAAAGACAAACTCGCCGCCAGCCAGCCTTTTGGCGAATGGGTGGAGCGGATCAACGATATTCAGGATCACCTGAACAAAGCCGAGGAAAAGCCGCTGTTTACCGGCGACGACCTGCGGCGTCGTCAGGTTGCGGCTGGCTATTCGCTGGAAGATCTGGAACAAATTCTGGCGCCGATGGCCGAGGACGGCAAGGAAGTCCTCGCCTCGATGGGCGACGATACGCCCGCCGCGGTACTGTCGAACCAGTATCGCCCGCTCAGCCACTTCTTCCGGCAGAATTTCAGCCAAGTGACCAACCCGCCGATCGACTCCTTGCGCGAATATCGTGTGATGAGCCTGAAAACGCGCTTCGGGAACCTCAAGAACGTGCTCGACGAAGCAGGCAGCCAGATGCAGATTCTGGTGCTGGAGACCCCCTTCGTCGCCAACACGCAATTTGACGAGCTGATGAAACAGTTCCGTTCGAAGATGGCCGAGATTGATTGCTCCTTCCCGGCCGATGGCGGACCTGCGGCCCTGCGCGACGCGCTGGCTCGTATCCGGGCCGAGGCCGAAGATGCGGTGCGTTCGGGTGCCGGTCACCTTGTGCTGACCGATATGCATCAGGGCCCCGACCGGGTGCCGATGCCGATGATCCTGGCCACCAGCGCGGTGCATTCCTGGCTGACCCGTAAGGGGCTGCGCACCTTCACCTCGCTGAACGTGCGCTCTGCCGAAGCCATCGACCCGCATTACTTTGCGGTGCTGATTGGTGCCGGTGCCACGGTGGTCAATGCCTATCTGGCCGAAGACAGCCTTGCCGACCGGATCGAGCGCGGGCTGCTTGACCTGACGCTGACCGAAGCGATCGACAAGTACCGCGAAGCGATTGACGCGGGCCTGTTGAAAATCATGTCGAAAATGGGGATTTCGGTGATTTCGTCCTATCGGGGCGGGCTGAACTTCGAGGCCGTGGGCCTGAGCCGTGCGATGGTGAACGAGTATTTCCCCGGCATGACAAGCCGGATTTCGGGCATCGGCGTGGGCGGTATCCAGCAGAAGCTGGAAGAGATCCACGCCAAAGGCTGGCGGTCGCAAGGCGCCAACATCCTGCCCATTGGCGGCTTTTACAAATCCCGCAAGGGTGGCGAGACCCATGCCTGGGGCGCACAGACCATGCATCTGATGCAATCGGCCTGTGATCGCGCCTCGTATGAGACGTGGAAGAAATATTCGGCGCTGATGCAGAAGAACCCGCCGATCCATCTGCGCGACATGCTGGAAATCAAGCCGCTGGGCGAGCCGATTCCGGTGGATCAGGTGGAAAGCATCACCGCGATCCGCAAACGCTTCGTGACGCCGGGCATGAGCCTGGGCGCGCTGTCGCCCGAGGCCCACAAGGCGCTGAACGTGGCGATGAACCGGATCGGCGCAAAGTCGGATTCGGGTGAAGGCGGCGAAGATCCGGCGCATTTCGTGCCGGAGCCGAACGGCGACAACCCCTCTGCCAAGATCAAGCAGGTGGCGTCGGGCCGGTTCGGGGTAACCGCCGAGTATCTGAACCAGTGTGAAGAGCTGGAAATCAAGGTGGCCCAGGGTGCCAAGCCCGGCGAGGGCGGCCAGCTTCCGGGCATCAAGGTGACCGACCTGATCGCGCGGCTGCGCCACTCGACCAAGGGTGTGACGCTGATCAGCCCGCCGCCGCACCACGATATCTATTCGATCGAAGACCTCGCGCAGCTGATCTACGACCTCAAGCAGATCAACCCGCGCGCCAAGGTGACGGTGAAGCTGGTGGCGAGCTCCGGCGTCGGCACCATCGCCGCCGGTGTGGCCAAGGCCAAGGCCGACGTGATCCTGATCTCGGGCCATAACGGTGGCACCGGGGCCAGCCCGGGCACCTCGATCAAATTTGCGGGTCTGCCGTGGGAAATGGGCCTGACCGAGGCGCATCAGGTTCTGTCGATGAACCATCTGCGCTCGCGGATCACGCTGCGCACCGATGGCGGGCTGCGCACCGGACGCGATATCGTGATGGCCGCGATGATGGGGGCCGAAGAATACGGCATCGGCACCGCCGCGCTGATCGCCATGGGCTGCATCATGGTGCGTCAGTGCCAGTCGAACACCTGCCCGGTGGGCGTCTGCACCCAGCGCGAAGATCTGCGGGCCAAATTCACCGGCTCGGCTGACAAGGTGGTGAACCTCATCACCTTCTACGCCCAGGAAGTGCGGGAAATCCTCGCCCGGATCGGCGCGCGCTCGCTGGAAGAGGTGATCGGTCGTGCCGACCTTCTGACCCAGGTCAGCCGGGGTGCCGCGCATCTGGACGATCTCGACCTCAACCCGCTTCTGGTGAAGGTCGATACCACCGACGAGATCACCTATGATCTCGACCGGCCGCGCAACGACGTGCCCGATACGCTGGACGCGGAAATCGTGAAGGACGCCGCGCGCTTCCTGAACGATGGGGAAAAGATGCAGCTGCAATATGCGGTGCGCAACACCGACCGGACTATCGGCACCCGCGCGTCGAGCCATATCGTGCGTAATTTCGGCATGCGCAACAATCTGCAGCCCGATCACCTGACGCTGAAGCTCACCGGCTCTGCCGGGCAATCTCTGGGTGCCTTTGCCGCGCCCGGTCTGAAGATCGAAGTGTCGGGCGACGCCAACGACTATGTCGGCAAGGGTCTGTCGGGGGGCATCATCGTGGTGCGTCCGCCGATGGAATCGCCGCTTGTGGCCGAAGAGAACACGATCATTGGCAACACCGTGCTTTACGGTGCGACCGATGGCTATCTCTTTGCCGCAGGCCGCGCGGGCGAGCGCTTCGGGGTGCGGAACTCCGGCGCGAAAGTGGTGATCGAGGGCTGTGGCTCCAACGGCTGTGAATACATGACCGGCGGCGTCGCGGTGATCCTTGGCGATATCGGGCCTAACTTCGGGGCCGGGATGACCGGCGGCATGGCCTATATCTACGATCCGGACGGCAATACGCAGGATTACATGAACATGGAAACGCTGGTGACCGTGCCGGTGACCATGGATCATTGGGAGCACCAGCTGCGCGACCTAATCCAGCGCCATGCCGATGAAACCGGCAGCGTGAAGGCGCATCAGGTTCTGAAGGACTGGCCGAGCCAGAAGCAGAACTTCCTGCAGATCTGCCCGAAAGAGATGCTGGATCACCTGCCAGTACCGCTCGCCGCCGAAGAGCAGGCGGTTCCTGCGGAATAGGACATTGGGCGGCCTTCGGGCCGCCCTTTTCATCTAGAGCTCGGCAAGCCCGACAACATAATTATGGCCGTAGTGTTTGGCGCATTTCGGGCAGGTCGTGTAGAAGAAATAGACCGCGCCATCGGTTTTGCCCCGCTCACGCGCCAGCGCCTTCATCTCATCATACCAGTGCTTGGCCTCCTGGTAGGGGCCATCGAACACCTTGGTGATGAAATCGCCGGACAGCCGCGTCATCTCTTCGCCCGGCACATTGCGTTTCGCGGCAAAGAAATGCTCTTCTTTCCACGGGCTCAGCTCTTTCGTCATGATCAGAAAGTCTTCTGGATCAAAGGCGCCTGCGGCTTCCAGATTGGCCTGAACACGCGGAAAGATCGATCCGTAATTCAGCGGAATATGGAAGATCGAGCGGGTTTCAGCCCGCACGAACAGCTTGTTGTCGAAATGCAGCTCCAGCCCTGACCACCCTTCCGGGTGAAATCGCGGGCAACAACCGGTTTCGTTATCATTCATGTCATATACAGGAAGAGAATCGTAGGGCATGGAATCCTCCTTTCAGCCCGCAAATAATAGCACTGCGCCCGTATTGCTGCCTTGATCCAGCCCCGGGCACCAGCGACTGAAACCGGCTGTCGAAGGGGGTTTTCGATGGCGAGACGTGACCGAAAGGCAGAAATGATGCGCATTGCGCTTGGTCTGACCCTATGTGCCCTGCTGCTGCCCGGCGCCGCGCTGGCGGGAAACTGCGGGTTTGAGCGCTGCTATGGCGCGGTGGGGCTGGGCACCAGCGGTGCCTGGGGTGTGTCTTTTGGCCAGTATTCGGCTCAGGCGGCCAGAAAGCTGGTGCAAGCCAAGTGCAAGGACAAATGCGAGATGATCCAGACCTTCTACAACAGCTGCGCGGCCCTCGCGGTGGCCGATAATGGCGGCTGGGGCTGGTCTACCGGCGCGACCCTCGAACAGGCCGAAAAACTGGCGATGGAATACTGCGTCCCGAACGGGACAAATTGCCATCCTTTGACATCGATCTGCTCGCGCTGACCGCTTCACCTTGACCGGGCGTGCCTGCCCGTGGACAAGAGGCCATGGAGCCGGCCAACGACAAAGACGAGCATTATTCCTTCACCCTCGGCATTCTGCGCGGGCTGTGGCGGCTGTTCTGGCGGAGCTTTGGCAGGCCCATCACGTTTATCTGGCGCTGGCTGCGCCGGGCCCTTCTTGCGCTTCTGGCCCTTATCGTGCTGGCCGTCCTGATCTTTTCGATCCTGAACCCGCCCACCACGCTTTACATGGCCGCCGAATCCGCGCGGC
This sequence comes from Paracoccaceae bacterium, assembly GCA_050290705.1. Taxonomy (GTDB): domain Bacteria; phylum Pseudomonadota; class Alphaproteobacteria; order Rhodobacterales; family Rhodobacteraceae; genus Sinisalibacter. The sequence goes on along the minus strand of JBNKIC010000022.1, from coordinate 634,188 downwards.
TGAACGGGGTAAAGCATGACTGGGTCGATTTTCAGGATATGGCCCCGGTCGTGGCGCGCTCAGTGGTGGCGGCAGAAGATGCGAATTTCTGCAAGCACTGGGGCTTTGACGTCATCGCCATCCGGCAGGTGATCGCGGAAGGACAAAGCCGGGGCGCCTCGACCATCACCCAGCAGGTGGCCAAAAACGTGTTTCTCTGGCCCGCGCGCTCGTGGTCGCGCAAGGCGCTGGAAGCGCTGATCACACCGCTGATCGAACTGGGCTGGTCAAAGCGGCGCATTCTTGAAACCTACCTCAACATGGTGGAATTCGATGAGGGCGTCTTTGGCATCGAAGCCGCCGCGCAGCACTACTTTGGGGTGTCGGCAGCCAAGCTATCTGCCAATCAGGCCGCCCGGCTGGCCGCCATCCTGCCCAATCCGAAAGAGCGCTCTGCCGCCAACCCCTCGCAATTCGTGCGCAACCGGGCGGCGGATATCCGCGACGGGGCGGCAACGATCCTCCGGGATGGGCGGGCAAACTGTTTCGAGGATTGATCGCCGGGCGCTTTCACGCCATTACCGAAGAAACACCCGAGAGAACTGCCCCCAGATGAACCGTCTCTATCACTTCCCGCTGTCGCCGTTCAGCCGCAAGGTGCGCCTTTCGCTGGCGGAAAAGAAGATCGAGGTTGAGCTGGTCGAGGAACGCTACTGGCTGAAAAGCCCGGAGTTTCTGCGCCGCAACCCGGCGGGCAAAGTGCCGGTGCTGAAGCTGGAAAACCGCACCCTGTCGGAAAGTGCCGCGATCTGCGAATATCTCGAAGAGCGCTACCCCAACCCGCCGCTGATGCCCGCAAACCCCGAAGGCCGCTATGAGGTGCGCCGGATCGTGAGCTGGTTTGACGACAAGTTTCACAGCGAGGTCACCTCGAAACTGCTTTACGAGCGGGTGAACAAGAAGGTCACCGGGCAGGGTTACCCCGACAGCACCAATGTTAAAGCCGGGGCCAAGGCGATCAAGATGCATCTGGATTACATGGGCTGGCTGCTGGATCAGCGCCGTTGGCTGGCGGGCGATCAGATGACCCTGGCCGATTTCGCCGCCGCCGCGCATCTGTCGTCGCTCGATTACATTTCCGATGTCGATTGGGACCGCAACGCCAGCGTGCGCGAGTGGTATTCCAAGATCAAATCGCGCCCGGCCTTCCGTTCGATCCTGGCCGATCATGTGCCCGGCTTCCCGCCCCCCGCGCATTACGCGGATCTGGATTTTTGACGCAGACGCTGAAAGACAAACTCATCACTCAGTCCCGCGAAGAGGGCTTTGCCAAGGTCGGCATCACCCGACCCGATCCGGTGCCCGAGATCGCGGCACGGCTGGAGGCTTTCGTCGCCAAGGGCTGGCAGGGCGATATGGGCTGGATGGCCGAGCGCATGACCTGGCGCGGCAATCCGGCGGCGCTCTGGCCCGAGGCGCGCTCGGTGATCATGCTGGCCGAACCCTATACGCCCGAGCACGATCCGCGCGATGTGCTTGCGCATCCCGATAAAGGGGCGATCAGCGTCTATGCCCAGAACCGCGATTATCATGACATCGTGAAAAAGCGGCTGAAGCGGCTCGGGCGTTGGCTGATCGAAGAGGCGGGGCCTGACACCGAGATCAAGGTATTCGTGGATACCGCCCCGGTGATGGAAAAGCCGCTGGCCGCCGCCGCCGGGCTGGGCTGGCAGGGAAAGCACACCAACCTTCTGGCGCGCGATCTGGGGAGCTGGTTTTTCCTTGGGGCGATTTTCACCACGCTGGACCTGCCGGTGGATGCCCCGGGCGATGTGCAATGCGGCAGCTGCACCGCCTGCCTTGACGCCTGCCCCACCCAAGCCTTTCCGGCGCCCTTCCAGCTCGATGCGCGGCGCTGCATCTCTTACCTGACCATCGAGCATAAAGGCGCGGTGCCGGAAGAACTGCGCCCAGCGCTCGGTAACCGCATCTATGGCTGCGACGATTGCCTTGCCGCCTGCCCGTGGAACAAATTTGCGGTCGAGGCGCAGGAAGCACGCTATCTAGCGCGCGATGATCTGGCCGCGCCGAAACTGGCCGAGCTGGCGCGCCTCGACGATGAAAACTTTCGCACCAAGTTTTCCGGCAGCCCGATCAAGCGCGTCGGCCGCGCGCGCTTTCTGCGCAATGTCTGCTATGCCATCGGCAATTCCGGCGACGCCACGCTGATCCCGGTGCTGGAGGCGCTGGTGGCCGAGCCAGATCCGGTGCTGGCGGAAGCGGCGCAATGGGCGCTGGCGCGGCTCGGCTAGAGACTCACCGACATACCGCCATCGACGAAAAGCGTCTGACCGTTGACATAGCTCGAGGCGTCAGAGGCCAGAAAGATGCAGGCGCCACGCAGCTCGGGAAGCTGCCCCCAGCGCCCGGCGGGGGTGCGCTTTTCGATCCAGGCAGTGAAGTCTTTATCAGCCACCAGCGCGGCGTTGAGCGGCGTGTCGAAATAGCCCGGCGCAATGGCGTTGACCTGCAGCCCATGCCGCGCCCAATCGGTCGCCATGCCTTTGGTGAGGTTGCTCACAGCGCCTTTCGAGGCGGTATAGGGGGCAATGGTCTGCCGGGCGAGGGCCGACTGGATCGAGGCGATGTTGATGATCTTGCCATACCCACGCGTGAGCATGTGCCGCGCCACCGCCTGCGCCACATAGAACACCGCATTTACATTCAGCTTCATCAGCGCGTCGAACGCCTCGGGTGGGAAGTCTTCCAACGGGGCGCGGTGCTGACGGCCGGCATTGTTCACAAGAATGTCGATGGCGCCGGTATCCGCCTCGAAACCGTCTATCGCGGCACGGACAGAATCGACCTCTGTCACGTCAAAAGGCAGCAGATGCACTTCGTGTCCGGCCTCTATCAGAGCCTCTGCTGCTGTCTCGAGTTTGTCCCGGTGACGTCCATTCAGGATGACTTTTGCCCCGGCTTCCGCCAGCCCCGTGGCCAGTGAAAACCCGATGCCTTGCGATGAGCCGGTGATGAGGGCGGTTTTTCCGGCGAGATCGAAAAGTGGATGTGACATTAGCGCCTCCTCTCCAACCGGATCAAAGGTGGCGCTGTTGCGATCACAATGCAAGCAGCCCTTTCCACTGGTCGGCCTTGGGTCGGCCTCAACTTTTGTGGATTACTGCGACGGTTGCGCGTGCATCCTGAACGCTTCGACCGCATCCGAGATCCCGGCAGAGGCCTGCGAAGTGGGATAAGGGCCAAGGATGGTTTTGCCCACATTGTAGGTGACGCGCGGGGAACCGCTGCCCTCGTTCATGACAACGCGCACGTCTACGCCTTTGGCCTGAAATGCCGTTTCCAGCGTCGCGCGCAACTGATCGCGGGCTTCCGTCGAGATATTGGGATTGATGCCATCAACCACCGCCACAATCTCAACCCCCGGCCCGACGCCCGCATAGTTCTGCAGCGCTTCAACGGTGAGGCCGAGCGGGCGCAAATTCGGATCTTTGGTATAATAGAACCATGCCAACGCCAGCAGAGATGGCGTTGAGATGATGAGCACAAGCACCGCAAGGTAACGCAGATTAGATTGTTGCTTCATAAAAAAAGACCCAGGGTAACTGATCAAGCTACCCTAGGGTAAAATACTTCAAGATTGATGAATCCCCTGAATGCCTCTTACGAGCGCACCAGCTTTTCATAGGCTTCCGAGATTTCGCGGGTCAGCGCGCCCACCTCGAAGGTATAGGGTCCAATCTCGCCCACCGGGGTGACTTCGGCGGCGGTGCCGGTCAGCCAGCATTGCTCAAAGCCTTCCATCTCTTCGGGCATGATGTGGCGCTCATGCACGGTGATGCCGCGCTCTTTCAGCATGTCGATGACGGTGCGACGGGTGATACCATTCAAAAAGCTATCGGCCAGCGGGGTATGCACTTCGCCGTCTTTCACGAAAAAGATATTCGCGCCGGTCGCTTCGGCCACATAGCCGCGATAATCCATGAACAGTGCATCCGAGCAGCCTTTGGCCTCGGCGGCGTGTTTCGACATGGTGCAGATCATGTAAAGCCCGGCAGCTTTGGCAGCGGTCGGAATGGTTTCCGGGCTCGGGCGTTTCCATTTCGAGATGTCGAGCTTGGCGCCCTTCATCTTGGCATCGCCGTAATAATTGCCCCATTCCCAGGCGGCCACAGCCAGACGCACCCGATTGCGTGCCGCCGATACGCCCATGTCTTCACCGGCGCCCCGGAAGGCGATGGCGCGCACATAGGCATCGGTCCAGCCATTGGCCTCAAGCACCGCGTATTTCGCCGCTTCGATCTCGTCGACCGAATAGGGGATCGGCATATCGAGCAGCTCGCCCGATTTCAGCAGCCGTTCGGAATGCTCACGCGACTTGAAGATCGTGCCATTATAGCAGCGCTCGCCTTCGAACACCGACGAGGCATAATGCATGGCATGGGTCAGAATATGCACATTGGCGTCGCGCCATTCCACGAGCTTGCCATCGAACCAGATCTTGCCATCGCGATCATCATAGGCACCGGCCATTGCGTATCTCCTTCCAGACCCATTGAGGATTTTCATATGTTGCGCTAGTTAGGTCCGAACCGGACATAATGTTGCGCGAAATCCGGAATTCGCTACCAGTTGAGTCTTGGAAAGTCAACAAGGCTGACTTAAAACGGTCATTGAAACGTAATTTGTGATCAGAAGGGACGGCGATGAACGATCAGATGGGTCAGGGCAGACCCTCGCTGCTGTTCCTGACTGACGAGGAATTGCGCAAGGGCATCGAAGCGATGTTCTTTGCCTATCGTGGGTTTACCGCCGATCCCGACCGGATTCTGGAAGAGCATGGCTATGGCCGCGCGCATCACCGGGCGCTGCATTTCATCCATCGCAGCCCGGGCACCACGGTGAACAATCTGCTGTCGATCCTCGGCGTCACCAAGCAATCGCTGAACCGAGTGCTGCGCTCGCTGATTGATGAAGGGCTGGTCGAGGCCCGCGTCGGCACCCGCGACAAGCGCGAACGCCACCTTTACCTGACCGAAATCGGCTCAAAGCTGGAGCATGAGCTCGCCGAGGCCCAGCGCGAACGGATGCGCGCCGCCTATCGCGAAGCCGGACCGGACGCGGTGCGGGGGTTTCGCACCGTGCTGGAAGCGATGATGGATCCGGAAATGCGTCATCACTTCAAGCTGCTGAAAGACCCTGACACATGACCCAACCGGCCCCCGCGCATCTATTGGTCATCGACAAGGATGAACGGCTACGCGAGCTGCTGCGGCAATATCTGCGCAAGCAGGGCTTTCTGGTCAGCCTTGCGCGCGATGGCGAACATGCGCGCCACCTGCTTCTGGGGTTGGATTTCGATCTGGTCGTGCTCGATGCCGAACTGCCGCTGGCCCCCGCGCTCTGCGAAGAACTGGAATGCCCGGTTCTGCTCCTGACCGCGCAGAGCACCCCGCCCGCAGGCGCAAAGGAATGGATCGCCAAACCCTTTGAGCCGACGGCCCTGAGCGCGCGGATCAATACGATCCTCGACCGCCGCCCGACCCCGCAGCCGGTCGCCCCGAGAACCATTGCGATGGGCGATCTCAGTTTTAACGTTGAGCACGGCATGCTGAGCCAGCAAGGCGAAGCGGTGCGTCTGACCCGGACCGAAGTGCAGCTTTTGCGCATCTTTGCCGAGATGCTGGGCAAGCCTGTGGGGCGCGGCGAACTGGTGGCGCGGCTAGGCCGAGAAGGGCTGACTGCCAAGGCCCGCGCGGTGGATGTGCAGATCACGCGGCTACGGCGCAAGCTGGAGGCAGACCCGAAACAGCCCCGCTACCTGCAAACCGTGCGCGGCGCGGGCTATATGCTTGTGGGCGATTAGGCCTTGGAAATCAGGCGCAAAAGGCTCATCTTTGCGCCATGACAACCGCCTATTATTCCCATCCCGACTGCCTAAATCACGTCAACCCACCAGGCCATCCCGAACAAGTGGCCCGCCTGCAAGCCGTCGAGGCGGCGCTGTCGGCCCCCGGCTTTACCGCGCTTGACCGACGTCTGGCGCCATTGGGGGCGGAAGAGGCGATCCGGCGCGCCCATCCGGCGGTGCAGATTGCCCGCATCCGCGACGCCATTCCCGCCGAAGGTCAAACCCAGATCGACCCCGACACCTGGGCCTCGCCCGGATCGTGGCAGGCGGCGATGCGTGCCGTGGGCGCTGTGACCGCCGCCGTCGATGCAGTACTGGCTGGCGAGGTGAAAAACGCCTTTGTCGGCGCCCGCCCGCCCGGCCACCATGCCGAGCGCGCCAAGGCCATGGGGTTTTGCCTGTTTTCCAATATCGCCATCGCCGCCCTTCATGCGCTTGAGGTGCATGGGCTCAGCCGCGTGGCGATCCTCGATTTCGACGTGCATCACGGCAATGGCACGCAGGATGTGCTGTGGAACGAAAGCCGGATCCACTTTGCCTCGTCCCATCAGATGCCGCTTTTTCCCGGCACCGGCGCCCCGCATGAACGCGGCGCCTATCTGCAGATGATGAATGTGCCCCTGAGCGCGGGCACATGCGGCGAAGAAATGCGCGCGGCCTGGGACGGGAAAATCCTGCCCTGGATGCTGGAATGGGGGCCGGAGCTGGTGCTGGTTTCGGCTGGGTTCGACGCCCACCGCGCCGATCCGCTGGCCGGTTTGCACTGGGAAGCCGAAGATTTCGGCTGGATCACCCACCGGATTTGCGATCTTGCCGAAGATTGCTGCGATGGCCGGGTGGTCTCGACACTCGAGGGCGGATATGATCTGGAGGCGCTGGCCGAAAGCGTCGGCCAGCATGTGGAAGTCCTGATGGAGCGCGGAGCATGAGCGACAAGCCGGTTGAAGAAATGAGCTTCGAGGAAGCGATGGCGGAACTTGAAGCCGTGGTTGGCCAGCTTGAACGCGGCGACGTGGCGCTGGAGGCCTCGATTGCGCTTTATGAACGCGGCGCCAAGCTGAAAGCGCGCTGCGAGGTGAAGCTGAAAGAGGCCGAAGAAAAAGTGGCCGCGATCACGCTCGACGCCGACGGCAAACCCACCGGCTCCACCCCGGTTGAAGGGCTCTGAATGTTTCCCGCCCGCCTTGCTGAAGCCGCAACGCTCGCCCGCGCCTGCCTGATCGATGCCCTACCCGCAACCGGCCCGATGGCCGAGCCGATGCGCTATGCGGTGGCGGGTGGCAAAGGGCTGCGCGGTTTTCTGGTGCTCGAAGGGGCGCGGATGCTTGGGGTCAGCGACGATATGGCGCGCTATCCGGCTGCGGCCGTCGAAGCGATCCACGCCTATTCGCTGGTGCATGACGATCTGCCCGCGATGGATGATGACGATCTGCGCCGCGGCCAGCCGACCCTGCATAAGAAATGGGATGAAGCCACCGCGATCCTGGTGGGCGACGCGCTGCAATCGACCGCCTTCGAACTGGCGACCCATCCCAAAGCCGGGCCTGCCGAGATCCGTCTTGAGCTTGCCCGCACCCTGGCCGAAGCCGCCGGGGCCGGTGGCATGGTGCTTGGGCAAGCGCTGGATATTGCGGCAGAAAGTGCTGCTGCGCCGCTAACGCTGGACGAAATCATCGCGCTGCAAGCGGGCAAAACCGGAGCCTTGATCCGCTGGTCGGCCGCCGCCGGTGCGCGCCTTGCGGGCCAGGATCCCGCCCCGCTGATCCGCTATGGCGAAGCTCTGGGGCTGGCGTTTCAGATCGCCGACGATGTGCTGGATATCGAAGGCGATGCCGCCACCGTGGGCAAGGCCGTGGGCAAAGATGCCGATGCAGGCAAGGCGACTTTCGTTTCGCTGCTTGGTCTTGAAACGGCAAAAACCCGCGCAGCCGAACTTGTCGATGACGCCTGCGCTGCTCTTGTGCCATATGGTAGCAAGGCAGAAACCTTGCGAGAAGCCGCGCGATTTGTCATTACGCGGAAAGCCTAAGGCAATTTGTGTTCAGGAATTATGATGTCCGACCGCCCCACAACCCCGCTTCTTGATCGTATTCAAAGCCCCGCCGACATGAAGGCGCTGACGCTTGACGAGCTGCGACAGCTCGCCGATGAGTTGCGGGCCGAGACGATCAGCGCCGTGTCGGAAACCGGCGGCCATCTGGGTGCGGGCCTTGGTGTGGTCGAACTGACCGTGGCGCTGCACCACGTGTTTGATACGCCGCGCGACCGGCTGATCTGGGACGTGGGCCATCAGGTTTATCCGCACAAAATTCTGACCGGACGGCGCGACCGTATCCGCACCCTGCGCCAGAAGGGCGGGCTTTCGGGCTTCACCAAGCGCAGCGAAAGCCCCTATGACCCGTTTGGCGCCGGGCACAGCTCGACCTCGATTTCAGCCGCCGTGGGCTTCACCATGGCACGCGAACTGGGCGGCACGCCCGAGATCGCGCTGGGCGATGCGATTGCGGTGATCGGCGACGGCTCGATGAGCGCAGGCATGGCCTTTGAAGCGATGAACAATGCGGGCCACCTGAAAAAGCGCATGTTCGTGATCCTGAACGATAACGAAATGTCGATTGCGCCGCCGGTGGGGGCATTGTCGAATTACCTCAGCCGCCTCTACGAGGCCGAACCGTTTCAGGAGCTGAAAGCAGCGGCCAAGGGCGCGGTGCGCCTGCTGCCGGAACCATTTCAGGAAGGCGCCCGCCGGGCCAAGGAAATGCTCAAGGGCATGGCCGTGGGCGGCACGATGTTCGAAGAGCTGGGCTTTTCCTATGTCGGCCCGATCGACGGGCACGATATGGAGCACCTTGCCGGAGTGTTGCGCACCGTCCATGACCGCGCCACCGGCCCGGTGCTGATTCATGTGATCACCAAAAAGGGCAAGGGCTACGCCCCGGCGGAAAATGCGGCCGACAAGGGCCATGCCACCGCCAAGTTCGACGTGCTCACCGGCAAGCAGCACAAGCAGCCCTCGAACGCGCCCAGCTACACCTCGGTTTTTGGCAAGGCACTGCTGGGCCTCGCCGAGCAGGATGACAAGGTGACCGGGATCACCGCCGCCATGCCTGATGGCACCGGGATCAAGATGATGGCTGACCGTTTCCCAACCCGGGTATTCGATGTTGGTATCGCTGAGCAGCACGCGGTCACCTTTGCCGCCGCGCAGGCGGCGGGCGGGCTGAAGCCTTTCTGCGCGCTTTATTCCACCTTCCTGCAGCGCGGCTATGATCAGATCGTGCACGACGTGGCGATCCAGCATCTGCCGGTGCGCTTCATGATCGACCGCGCCGGGCTGGTCGGGCAGGACGGTGCCACCCATGCGGGCAGCTACGATCTGTCGTTCCTGAGCAACCTGCCTGGGTTTGTGATCATGGCCCCCTCGGACGAAGCCGAGCTGATGCATATGGTCGCCACCGCCCATTCGATCGACGACGCGCCTTCGGCGGTACGCTATCCCCGCGGCGAGGGCGTGGGCGTCGATATGCCCGAAGTGGGCAAGGTGCTGGAAATCGGCAAGGGCCGGATCGTGCAGGAAGGCGCGCGGGTAGCGCTCCTGTCGCTTGGCACCCGGCTTGATCACGCGATGAAGGCCGCCGAACGGCTGGCCCAGCGCGGCATCACCCCCACCGTGGTCGATGCCCGTTTTGCCAAGCCGCTGGACGAAGCGCTGATCCTTGATCTGGCGCGCAACCACGAGGTGCTGATCACCATCGAGGAAGGCGCCATCGGAGGCTTTGGCAGCCAAGTGGCGCAGCTTCTGGCCGAAAACGGCATGTTCGACGAAGGCCTGCGCTACCGTTCGATGGTTCTGCCCGATTCCTTTATCGACCATGCCAGCCCCGATGACATGTATAAATCAGCAGGCCTTACCGCTGCCGATATCGAGGCGAAGGTGCTCAAAACGCTCGGGATTGCCGAAATTGCGGCAAAACGGGCCTGATTTAGCCATAAGCTGAAACCCGCTTGCAACACTCCCGGGACTCTGGGCCGAAGTTCGGCACAGAGACTCGACTCATTGGGGGTATGGGTACGAAAATTACACATCAAATAAAAAGCCTAGGGTTTGACACTATGAAAAAGCTTGTACTTGGGGCCGCCTTCGCGCTTGCCGCGAGTTCCGCCATGGCCGGATCGCTTGCCGATCCGGTTGTTGAGCCGGAAGTCGTGATCGAGCAAGCCGCGACCTCGTCGATGAACCAACACATCCTGCCGCCGCTGTTCTTCGTGCTCATCGTCGCCGGTGCGCTGGCGCTTCGCTAAAAGAACCACGGGTAACGGTTCGTGGAAAGGGCGCCTTCGGGCGCCCTATTCGTTTTCCTGCTCCAGCAGCGCGGCAAGCCCTTCGCGGTAGCTGGGATAAAGCAGGCTAACCCCAAGCGCGTGCTTGATCCTGTCGTTCCGAACCCGTTTCGACTCCGCATAGAAACTGCGCGCCATCGGCGTCATCTCAGCACTGGCGAAATCTTCCTCGGGCGGCAACTCCACGCCGATCAGCGCGGCGGCATGGGCCAGCACATCCTGCGGCGGGGCGGCCTCATCATCGCAGACATTATAGATGGCGCCCGGATCGGGATGCGTGATCGAGGCCATCAGCACCTGCGCGATGTCATCGACATGGATGCGCGAAAACACCTGCCCCGGTTTCACGATCTGGCGCGCGGTGCCGCGCCGAACCTTGGCATAGGGGCCACGCCCCGGCCCATAGATCCCCGCAAGCCGGAAGATGTGCAGAGGCAACCCGGTTTCGGCCGCCAGCGCCTGCCATTGGCTTTCGGCCAACACCCGCTGATGCCCGCGCTTTGTCGAGGGGGTCAGCGGCGTGGTCTCGTCGACCCAGCCGCCATGATGATCGCCGTAAACGCCGGTGGTGGACAGATAGCCCACCCAACGAAATTGCCCGGCGCGCGCGGCGATCTGATCGCGCAGCACGGCCAGAACCGGATCGCCAGCATCGTCTGGCGCGGTCGAGATCAACAGGTGGCTGGCGGCATCGAGCGCATCCCCCATATCAGAGCCGGGCCAAAGCTGCGCCTCAACCCCTTCGGCGCCCAAAACCTCGATCTTGTCCGTGCTGCGCGTGGTGCCGATCACCCGCCAGCCCTCTGCCACAAGCCGTCGCCCCAAAGCGCGCGCCGAATAACCATGCCCGAAGGAAAGAAGCGTATTTTTCATGCAGCCATTTTGCGGCTGGCGCGGCGCGATGCAAGGGGTTGAACTCGCCGGGGCTTTCACCACTATTGGTCTATGACACAGACAGATTTCAAATCATGGCCCGACACCGCCCCGCATCTTGTTGCGGTGGCCGCTGGTCGGGCTCCTGCCGATACGGTGATCCGGGGCGGCAGGCTTGTAAACGTTCAAACCCGTGAAATTCTCGATGGCTGGCAAGTCGCCATCGCCAAGGGCCGCTTTGCCTATGTCGGCCCCGATGCCAGCCATTGTATCGGCGAGACCACCGAGGTGATCGAGGCCGAAGGGCGCTATATCATCCCGGGCCTCTGCGACGCGCATATGCATATCGAAAGCGGGATGCTGACCCCTGCCGAATTTGCCCGCGCCGTTATTCCGCATGGCACCACCTCGATGTTTGTCGATCCGCATGAGATCGCCAATGTGCTGGGGCTCGACGGCGTGCGCTTGATGCATGACGAAGCGCTGATGCAGCCGGTGAACATCTTCACCCAGATGCCCTCTTGCGCGCCCTCGGCGCCGGGGCTGGAAACCACGGGCTACGAGATCAGCGCCGAAGATGTGGCCGAGGCAATGACCTGGCCCGGCATCGTCGGCCTTGGCGAGATGATGAACTTCCCCGGCGTGATCAATGCCGATCCGAAGATGCTGGCCGAGATTGCCGCTACCCAGAACGCGGGAAAGACCGTGGGCGGGCATTACGCCAGCCCCGATCTTGGCCCGAATTTCCATGCTTATGTGGCGGGCGGTCCGGCGGATGATCACGAAGGCACTTGCGAAGCCGACGCCATCGCCCGTGTGCGTCAGGGCATGAAAAGCATGATGCGGCTGGGCAGCGCTTGGTACGATGTCGAAACCCAGATTACCGCCGTGACCGAAAAGGGGCTGGACCCGCGCAACTTCATCCTCTGCACCGATGATTGCCATTCCGGCACGCTGGTGAACGATGGCCATATGAACCGGGTGGTGCGCCATGCGATTTCCTGCGGGGCCGAGCCGCTGGTGGCGCTGCAAATGGCCACGATCAACACCGCCACGCATTTCCATCTGGAGCGCGAGCTGGGCTCGATTGCGCCGGGGCGGCGGGCGGATGTGATCCTGACCTCTGACCTCACCACCCTGCCGATCGAACTGGTGATCGCGCGCGGGGTGGCGGTGGCGCGTGATGGTAAAATTCTTGTCGATACTCCGCATCTGAACTGGCCCGACAGTGCCCGCAACACCGTGCATCTGGGCAAGATGCTTCAGGGCGAGGATTTTGAAATCCATGCCCCGGAGGGTGCCAATAGCGTCACCGCCAAGGTGATCGGGGTGATCGAAAATCAGGCCCCCACCAAGGCGCTGACCGCCGATCTGTCGGTGGCCGATGGCATCGTGCAGACCGATGAAGCCAATGACGTGGCACAGATCGCTCTGGTGGAACGCCACCGCGGCACCGGCGGCGTGACCAACGGCTTTGTCTCCGGTTTCGGCTACAAAGGCCGGATGGCGATGGCCTCGACCGTGGCCCATGACAGCCACCACATGATCGTGGTGGGCACCAGCCGCGAAGATATGGCGCTCGCGGCCAACCGGCTGGGCGAGGTCGGCGGCGGCATCACCGTGTTCCGCGATGGCAAGGAAATCGCGCTGGTCGAACTGCCGATTGCCGGGCTGATGAGCGAGGAACATGCCAGCGCCATGGCCCAGAAGGCCGATCGTATGGTCGAGGCGATGGCCGAATGCGGCTGCACGCTCAACAACGCCTATATGCAGCATTCGCTGCTCGCGCTTGTTGTCATACCCGAGTTACGCATTTCTGATTTGGGCCTTGTCGACGTGACCAAGTTTGAAATCACCAATCTGTTTGAGGAGGTCTGATGACCCAGAGCCCCCTGACGCTGCCGATTGTCACCCCCGGCATTCCGGAACCCGAAAACTTCACCGATCCGGCGGCTGCCGTGGCGCGGCTCTGCGCGCTCTATAGTGAGGCCTGCGATTTTCTGAGCGAGAAGTTTTCCGCAACCGCTGCAGCACATGTGATGCCCGATAGCCGTTATCGCGCCTATTACCCCGAGATCCGCCTGCGCACGATTTCGCACGCCCAGACTGACAGTCGGCTGAGCTTTGGCCATGTGGCGGGGCCGGGCACCTATTCGGCCACGATCACCCGGCCCGATCTGTTTCGGTCTTACCTGACCCAGCAGATCCGGCTGCTGATCGAAAACCACGGCGGGCCGGTTTCCATCGGGCTGTCATCCACCCCGATCCCGGTGCATTTCGCGGTGGCCGGGCGCGATATCACCGTGCCGCAACAGGGCGCGATGGCGTTTCCGCTGCGCGATGTGTTCGACGTGCCCGATCTGGCCAATACCAACGACAATATCGTCAACGGGCTGGGCTATCACCACGAAGACGGCTCGTATCCGCTGGCCCCCTTCACCGCGCAGCGCGTCGACTATTCGCTGGCGCGACTGGCCCATTATACCGCCACCGATCCCGTGCATTTCCAGAACCATGTGCTGTTCACCAACTACCAGTTCTATGTGGAAGAGTTCGAGGCCTATGCCCGCAAGGTGCTGGCGGATCCCGACAGCGGCTACACCGAGTTTGTCGCGCCGGGGAATGTGTGCATCACCACGGCGGATGGCGAAATTCCGGTGCTGCCCAAGCTGCCACAGATGCCCACCTATCACCTGAAACGCGCCGATGGCGGCGGGGTGACGCTGGTGAATATCGGCGTTGGGCCTTCGAATGCAAAAACCGCGACCGATCATATTGCCGTGCTGCGCCCCCATGCCTGGCTGATGGTTGGCCATTGCGCCGGGCTGCGGAACTCGCAACGGCTGGGCGACTTCGTACTGGCGCACGCCTATCTGCGCGAAGACAAGGTGCTCGATGCCGATCTGCCGACCTGGGTGCCGATCCCGCCGCTGGCGGAAATCCAGATCGCGCTGGAAAGCGCGGTGGCGGAGGTGACCGAGCTGGAGGGGTTCGAGCTGAAGCGCATCATGCGCACCGGCACCGTGGCGAGTTTTGACAACCGCAACTGGGAACTGCGCGAGCATTCCGGCCCGGTCATGCGGCTCAGCCAATCGCGTGCCGTCGCGCTGGATATGGAAAGCGCCACCATCGCAGCCAACGGATTTCGCTTTCGCGTGCCCTACGGAACGCTGCTGTGTATTTCCGACAAACCGCTGCATGGCGAGCTGAAATTGCCGGGCATGGCGAGCGAATTTTACACCTCGCAAGTCAGTCGACATCTGCTGATTGGGATTCGGGCGATGGAGCGTTTGCGCGATATGCCGCTGGAGCGAATCCACAGTCGGAAACTCCGAAGCTTCGATGAAACGGCCTTCCTGTGACGGAAAGTCGGGAAAAAGACGAAAACCCGTTATTTTTTACCCGTCAAGGCAACACAAAATCTTGTGTGCCCCAAACACATTACGTTAAATGCCCGCAATGAAACCCCAATAAACGGGACATGAGGAGACACTACATGGCAAAACCGATGACCAAGACCCAGCTCGTGGCCGCTCTCGCTGAGGAAATGGATTCCGATAAGAAAACCGCCTCGGCAGCGCTGGACGCGATTGTGTCGATTATCACCAAGGAAGTGTCGGGCGGTGGTGCCGTGACTCTGCCCGGTGTGGGCAAATTCTACCTGCGCGAGCGCCCCGAGCGCATGGTGCGCAACCCCGCCACCGGTGAGCAGATCAAGAAAGAAGCCGACAAGGTGGTGAAAGTGACCATCGCCAAGGCTCTGAAAGACGCTGCCAACGGCTGAGCTTGTGCTTAGATTAAAAGTTATTAGGGTCGCCCAACGGCGGCCCTTTTCTTTGGAGTGGTGATGGACTTTCGCGCAATTTTCATGGGGCTGGCCTTTGCCCTGATGTGGTCTTCGGCCTTCACTTCAGCGCGGATCATCGTGGCCGATGCGCCGCCACTTCTCAGCCTGTCGATGCGGTTTCTGATCTCGGGCGTGATCGGCATCGCTATTGCCGCAGCATTGGGGCAGAAAATCCGGCTGCCGCGCAGCCAATGGGGCTCGGTGGTGATTTTCGGGGTCAGCCAAAACGCGATCTATCTGGGCTTCAACTTCATCGCCATGCAGTCCATCGAGGCCGGCTTTGCCTCGATCATCGCCTCGTCGATGCCGCTGATCGTGGCCTTCCTGGGCTGGATCGTGTTCCGCGACCGGCTATCGCCTCTCAGCTTGGCTGGGCTGGTGCTGGGCTTTGCCGGGGTCGGGCTGATCATGGGCACGCGCATTTCGGGCGGGGTCGATATGGTTGGCATGGCGCTTTGCGTGGTTGCGTCACTGGCGCTGGCCGTGGCGACGCTGACGGTGCGCAAGGCTGCGGGCGGCGGCAACCTCTTGATGGTGGTCGGGCTGCAAATGCTGGTGGGGGCCGCAGTGCTGGCCCCGTTCGGGCTGATCTTTGAACCGATGACCGCCAATCTGAGCCCCAAGCTGGTGATCGCCTTCCTTTACACCACCATCGTGCCCGGCCTTGCCGCAACCTGGGTCTGGTTCGCACTTGTGGGCCGGATCGGGCCGGTTCGCGCCTCGACCTTCCATTTTCTCAACCCATTTTTCGGGGTTGGCATCGCTGCGGTGCTGCTGGACGAACATCTTGGAATGCTTGATATTCTCGGCGTCGCCATCATCACCGTGGGCATCCTTGCCGTGCAGCTTTCGAAACAAAAACCAACACAGTCGTGATCCGGCGTCAGCCGAAGTTCATGTGACGGCTGGGGGCGGTCGCCTGTAGGGTGACTGCCATGGAATTTGTACTTGCATATGCCGCTGGCCTCATCACCCTGGTAAACCCCTGCGTTTTGCCGGTGGTGCCTATTGTCATCGGATCGGCGCTTTCGGCGCACCGGCTTGGGCCCATCGCCCTTGCCGCCGGAATGAGCCTGAGCTTCGTGGCCTTTGGGCTGCTGATCACCTCGTTCGGCTATGCCATCGGCCTGACCGAAGAGCTTCTGGCCCAGATCGGCGCGGTGATCATGCTTGGCTTCGGGCTGGTGCTTTTGGTGCCGCGTGCCAATGCCGTCTTTGCCACCGCCACAGCCGGTCTGTCGGCCCGCGCCGATACCGGGTTCAGCGCCGCACCGAACGGGCTGACCGGGCAATTCGCCGGGGGCCTGCTGCTCGGCGCGATCTGGAGCCCCTGTATTGGCCCCACTCTGGGCGGGGCCATCGCACTGGCCGCACAGGGGGCAAGTCTTGTTCATGCTGGCGCCGTGCTCGCGGCCTATGCGCTGGGCATTTCCAGCCTGATGCTGGCCCTCGCCTTCGGTCTGCGCGCCACAACGCTCCGGCGGTTTTCATCCGCTGCCAAGCCGGTGATGGGCGTCGCCTTTCTGCTGGTGGGGCTGATGATCCTCTCCGGCGCCAATCACATGATCGAAGCCTGGCTGCTCAGCCACATGCCTGCATGGCTTGTCGATTTCTCAGTCTCTATTTGAAGGAAACCCCCATGGACCGCCGTCACTTCCTCGCAGCCCTCTCTGCCACCGCACTGCTTCCCGCCCTCGCCCGGGCCGACACGCTCAACTATGTGCCGGGCCTGATCAACGAACGGCTTGATGCGGGCGAAACCGTGCTGGTCGATTTCTTCGCCCCGTGGTGTGGCACCTGCCTCGCCCAGCACCGGGTGATTGACGCACTGAAAGCCGCCAATCCCGCCTATGCGCAAAAGATCACCTTCATCGTTGTCGATTGGGATACCTATAGAGGCTCCGACCTTGTCAAATCGCTGCAAGTGCCGCGCCGTTCGACCCTGATCGCGCTCAGCCCCGACCGCACCGAAATCGGCAGGGTCGTGGCTGATACGTCGGAAAAAGGCATCAAGGCGCTGCTGGATCAGGCGCTGGCCTCAGCCTCGGTCTAGGCCGGGGTTGCCAGATAGGGCTGTTCCACCTCCATGGCCCAGGCATAGGCGGGTCGGGCGGCAACCCGCGCGATCCAGGCCTGCACTTTCGCGTCTTTCGGGGCCCAGTCGGGGAACCACAGATAGGGCGATTGGATGAGAAAATCGGCAGCACTAATCTTGTCGCCCAGCAGATAGGGGCGGCCATCGGAAAAACCCGCGATCAGCCGCGCCTCAACCTCGGCAACACCCCGGAACGCCGCCGTCAGGAACGGGTGCGACAGCTCGGCGGCGGCGGCAACGTAAACCGGCTCGAAAACCCCCTGATACCAGAACAGCCAAGTCAGATACTCTCCGCGCCCGGCATCCCCGACCGCCGGGCCGATCTGCGCCTCGGGAAACATATCCGAGAGGTAGAGCATGATCGCCGCGCTTTCGGTGATCAGCCTGTCGCCATCGGTCAGCGCAGGCACCTTGCCTTCGGGGTGCGGGTTAGCCGGATCGCGCCCACCAGTGCCGTTTTGCCGTGGAATAGTGACATATTTCAGTGTCACGCGGTCTTGCAGACCGAACTCTTCGATCAGCGCCAGCATCCGCGACGAGCGGGTTTGGTGGGAATGGTAAAGTGTCAGCATCATCGTGGTCCTTTTTGGTGACGAGATCAGATGACTGCCGCTATACTCCGGCCATACTGTCAGTTTCCGTCAGGATGAAATGGCCCGCTCTGATCGACTTTTTCGCCTTCTCGACGCTCTGCGTCGCCTGCCTGCGCCGGTGACGGCGGCGCGTCTGGCGGCGGAAACCGGCGTGTCGGAACGCACGATTTACCGTGATATAGAGACACTTCGGGCAGGCGGGGCGATCATCGATGGCGAAGCCGGGTTCGGCTACACCCTGACCGAGGATCCCAGCTTGCCGCCACAGATGCTTGATCGGCTGGAGCTGGAAGCGGTGGTGCTGGGTCTTGGCCAGTTGCAATGGCTGGGCGACGCGGCCCTGTCGGACGCCGCTGAACGGGCGCTGGCCAAGATCACCGCCACCCTGCCGCCCTCAAAGGCTGAAGAAGCCCGGCATGTGGCGCTGCTTTCCTACGTTTTTGAGCCACAACCAGATGTGCCGCCGCATCTGGACCTGTTGCGCGAAGCCACCTGGGCCGAGCGCGCGGTCGAGATCACCTATACCGACCTCAAAGAGGCTGAGACCCGCCGCAAGGTCTGGCCGCTGGCAGTGGTCTATACCGACCGGGAATCCTGGCTGATGGCCTGGTGTTGCCTGCGTCATGATTTTCGCCGCTTCAAAGCCTCACGGATGGGCACGGTAGAGATGCTATCCGAAAGCTTTCGCCCGCGACGTGCGGCACTGCTTCGCGAGATGTTCGAGCAGCTTCGTGGCTGAAAACGGTCTCTAATATAGGCCTTTTCAATCCACCTTTGCGAGTTACGCAGCACATATCAGACGGTCCGCCTTCGCGCGCAGCCTGATCGCCCGGTAGGCTTTGCGGCGGTGGGTCGCGTCACCAGACGCTGCAATCCTCATTCTCGTCTGGACAGCGCGCTGCATTCCTGAAATCCTGCCGGTGATGGTGCTGGCCCTAACGGGCTGGCTGAAAAGGGAACACGGTGCAAGCTTTGGCTTAACTCCGTGACTGCCCCCGCAACTGTAAGCGGCGAGCAACCCCGACGAACACCACTGAACCCAAGGGTTCGGGAAGGTTCGGGGACGCAGCGACCCGCAAGTCAGGAGACCTGCCATCTCAGATGCGGATCCCGCATCTTGGTCACCTTTAACCCGGGCGGGGTGCCCTGGGACGGAGTATTGAGATGGACCAGACAGGCCCGCATATACCGCCGTTGCCGCAATGCCTCTGCCCTTTGCGCGGAGGGCGCGATGCTACTGGAACGAACAATCTCACAACTCGATACCGGCCCTATCTCGCCTGAACGGGCCACGGAAATGGGCCGGATGGGCTATCTACAATGGCTGGTCGCGCTGCCCGGTCGCGCGAATTATATGCGCGAGGCGACGCGGGCGCGTGCCATGGCCGAGCCTTTCGCCGAAAGCTCACCCGCCATCGCGGTATTCTGCGATCTGTTGCTCGATTCGATGCAGATTCCGCTCAAACCACTACCGCTCGCCCTGCCGGAACGGCGACGGCGCGGCGGCGCTCAGGCCCGGCGAATGCGGCTCTAATTCAGGGCTTTTAGGGGCTCTAGCCAATCTTACCACGAGGCCCCTCGCCCACCTGCGCGCGATGCAACAGCAGGTGATCGAGGATCGTGCAGGCCGCCATCGCCTCACCCACCGGCACGGCACGAATCCCGACACAGGGATCGTGTCGGCCTTTGGTGACGATTTCGGCGTTTTCGCCTGATTTCGTGACTGTTTGGCGGGTTTTCAGGATCGAGCTGGTGGGCTTCACCGCAAAGCGCACGACGATGTCCTGCCCGGTGGAAATCCCGCCCAGAATGCCGCCCGCGTGGTTGGAGCTGTAGACCGGCTGACCGTCGTTCCCCATGAAGATCTCATCAGCATTCTCTTCGCCGGTGAGCATAGCCGCCGACATGCCTTCACCGATCTCGACGCCTTTCACAGCGTTGATCGACATCATCGCCGCAGCCAAATCAGTGTCTAACTTGGCATAAATCGGCGCGCCTAGCCCAGCGGGGGCACCCTTGATCACCACTTCGCAGATCGCGCCAACAGAGCTTCCGGATTTGCGCAGCCCATCGAGATAGTCTTCCCAGGTCTTCGCCGCCTCGGCATCGGGCACCCAGAACGGATTGCGCTCGATCTCGTCCCAGTCGAACCGGGCCCGGTCGATCTCATGCACGCCCATTTGGGTCATGTAGCCCTTGATCTCGAGCCCGGGCGCCAGCAGTTTCAGCGCCTCACGCGCCAGACCACCCGCCGCCACCCGTGCCGCGGTTTCGCGCGCCGAGCTGCGCCCGCCCCCACGCGGATCGCGGATGCCATATTTCAGCCAATAGGTGATGTCGGCATGGCCCGGGCGGAATTTTTCGGCGATCTCGGAATAGTCTTTCGAGCGCTGATCGGTGTTTTCGATCATCAGCTGCACCGGGGTGCCGGTGGTCATCCCCTCATAGACGCCGGACAGGATTTTCACCTCATCCGGCTCGCGCCGCTGGGTGGTAAATTTGTTCTGCCCCGGTTTGCGCCGGTCAAGCCAGTGTTGCAGCATCTCGGGCGTGACCTTCACCCCCGGCGGCACGCCATCGACCGTGGCCCCCAGCGCTGGCCCGTGGCTTTCGCCCCAGGTGGTGACGCGAAAGATATGTCCAAAGCTGTTCATCATGGCCGGGGCTCCCTTTCGCTCTCGTTTAGGCGTTTGAGCTTGCACGGGCAAGCGTTCAGGCATAGGGTCCGCGCCACCTCGGGGTGCTGGGAAACCGGCTGAGACGCGCATGCGGACCCGTTGAACCTGAACCGGCTAACACCGGCGGAGGGAAGGTATTCGGCGCGACGCACGAGCTTTTTCTTCGCCCATTACCCAATGGAGCGATCTATGAAGTATATCCCCGCCCTGTTTCTGGCCCTCGCGGCCACGCCTTTGAGCGCTGAGACGCTGACCGTCTACGCGCCCGATTACTTTGCCTCGGAATGGGGCCCCGGCCCCGCGATCAAGGCGGCGTTCGAGGAAAAATGCGGCTGCGAACTGGATTTCGTCACCGGCGATCTGCTGCCGCGCCTGCTTTTGGAAGGCAAGAACACCAAGGCCGACGTGGCCATCGGCTTTGACAGCGACATGACCAAGAAGGCACGCGAAAGCGGGCTGTTTGCCCCGCATGGCGTTGATCTGTCGCCGCTGACCCTGCCGGTGAAATGGACCGACGACACCTTCCTGCCGTTTGACTGGGGCTATGTTGCCTTCGTCTATGACAACACCAAAATCACCAACCCGCCGCATAGCTTTGAAGAGCTGGTGAACGCGCAGGAAGACTGGAAAATCGCCATTCAGGATCCGCGCGCCTCGATCGCCGGGCTGTCGCTGGCGCTTTGGGCCGATCAGGTGTTTGGCGAGGGTGCGAAAGATGCCTGGACGAAGCTTGCGCCGAAGATCACCAATGTGACCAAAGGCTGGTCGGAGGCGTACGGGCTCTTCACCGATGGCGAAGTGGATATGGTGCTGAGCTACACCACCTCGCCCGCCTATCACATCATCGCTGAAGAGGATCAGACCAAATCGGCGGCGCTGTTCAGCGAAGGCCATTACATGACCGTCGAACTGGCGGCGAAGCTGGCCACCACCGATCAGCCGGAGTTGGCGGATGAATTCATGAATTTCATCCTGTCGAAAGAGTTCCAGCAGATCATCCCGACGGCCAACTGGTCCTACCCGGCAGCCCTGCCTGAAAGCGAATGGCCCGAAGCCTTCTCGCAGCTCAACTACCCGGAAAAGGCGATCTATTTGGATGAGGCCGAAGCCGCAGCGCGGCGCAACCCGGCGATTGCAGCATGGCAAGACGCCTTTACCCAATAGGCCTCTGGCCGGGGCGGGTGGCACTGGCGCTGGTCGCCGCCATCAGCCTCGGCACGCTTGTGGCGGTCGCGCTGCGTGCCGAAGGCATCGGCGCGATCACCCGCTACGATTGGCTCGCCATCCGGTTCACGCTGGTGCAGGCGAGCCTTTCGGCGCTCATTTCGGTGGGCGTTGCCATTCCGGTTGCCCGCGCGCTGGCCCGGCGCAGCTTTCCCGGCCGTCGCCTGCTGATCACCCTTCTGGGCGCCCCCTTCATCCTGCCGGTCATCGTAGCCATTCTGGGCCTGATTGCCGTGTTCGGGCGCAAGGGCATCCTGTCGCAACTGCTGATTTGGGCCGGAATAGAGCCTGTTTCGATCTACGGCTTTCACGGCGTGATCCTTGCGCATGTGTTTTTCAACCTGCCGCTGGCCACGCGGCTCATCCTGCAGGGTTGGCTGTCGATCCCGGCTGAACGCTTTCGCCTCGCCGCCGCGCTGGGCTTTACCTCGCGCGACATCGCCCGGGTGTTGGAGCGCCCGATGCTGCGGCAGGTTCTGCCCGGCGCTTTTCTGGTAATCTTTCTCATCTGCCTTACCTCCTTTGCCGTGGCACTGGCATTGGGCGGTGGTCCGAAGGCCACAACGGTGGAGCTTGCCATCTATCAGGCGTTCCGCTTCGATTTCGACCTCGGCAAAGCCGCGCTTCTGGCGCTGGTGCAGGTGGTGATCGCGGGCAGTGCGGCCCTTCTGGCCCTGCGTGTCAGCCTGCCCGCCGAGCTGGGCACCGGGCTTGACCGCACCGTCACTCGCTGGGATGCCGCCACGCCCGGTCTCAGGCTGCTGGATGGGCTGTTCATCGCCCTCGCAGCACTGTTCCTGCTGCTGCCGCTTACGATGATCACGCTCAGAGGCGTGGCTGGGCTGAGCGAGCTTCCGGTGTCGATCATCGGGGCCAGTCTACGCTCGCTTAGCGTTGCACTTGGCTCTGCCGCGCTCACCATCAGCCTTGCCCTGCCGATTGCCGGGCTTGCGGTGTTGCGCCGCTCGCAACTTGTCGAAGCGATTGGCACGCTCACCATCGCCGCCTCACCGCTGGTCATGGGCACCGGCCTTTATATCCTGCTCTACCCTATCGCAGACCCGACGGCCCTCGCCTTGCCGGTGACGGCGCTGGTCAATGCGGTGATGGCGCTGCCCTTTGCTCTGCGCGCTATCCTGCCCGTTTTGGCCGGAATAGAGACTGATTTTGGCCCATTGGCCGATGGGTTGGGGATGCGGGGCTTTGCCCGCCTCCGCCTGCTCTGGCTGCCGCGCCTGCGCCACCCGCTGGGCTTTGCCGCCGGTCTGGCCGCCGCGCTGAGCATGGGCGATCTGGGTGTGATCACATTGTTCGGCAGTACCGAAGGTGGCACTCTGCCCCTGCAGCTTTACCGGCTGATGCTGGCCTATCGCATGGATGCGGCAATGGCGGCGGCGCTACTGCTGCTTGCCCTGTCGCTCGCACTGTTCTGGATATTCGACCGCGGAGGGCGGATTGATGCTGATACTTGACCACCTCAGGATCTCGCTCGACGATTGGACGCTCAGCGCCGATCTGCAGATCGAGACCGGCGCACGCATCGCCGTGCTTGGCCCCTCGGGGGCCGGGAAATCGACCCTGCTCTCGGCGATTGCCGGGTTTCAGCCGGTCAGCGCTGGCCGTGTGCTCTGGGATGGCACCGACCTGACCAACGCCCAACCGGCGGCGCGTCCGGTCTCGATGATCTTTCAGGATAATAACCTGTTCCCGCATCTGACCGCCGCGCAGAATGTCGGCCTTGGCCTGCGGTCGGATCTGCGGCTGCGCCCGGAGGATCACGCACGCGTCGAGGCGGCGCTGGACCGGGTCGGGCTAGCCGGGTTCGGCCCGCGCAAGCCGGGGCGGCTATCTGGCGGCCAGGCGGCGCGTGTGGCGCTTGCCCGGGCGCTGCTGCGCCACAAGCCACTGATGCTGCTCGACGAACCCTTCGGCGCGCTGGGGCCAGCCCTGAAGGCCGAGATGCTGACGCTGGTGGGTGAGCTGGCAGAGGAAACCGGCGCGACACTGTTGATGGTCAGCCACGAGCCGGAGGATGCCAAGGCGCTGGCGGATCACGTGGTGCTGGTGGCCGATGGGCAGGCACATCCGCCGGTGCCCACCGCTGAGATCTTTATCAATCCGCCCGAGGCGCTCAGCGACTATCTCGGCAAATAAAAAGGGCGCCCGTGAGGCGCCCTTTTCGATCTGTTTGCTCTCGATCAGAGATCGGCTTCTTTGCCGTTATGCTTGACCGGGTACCACAGCTTTTTGTTGGCGAGGTACAGCAGCGAAGACAGCAGAACCAGCAGCACGACACCGAGCGCACCGGTATGTTTGCGCTGAGCCAGCTTCGGCTCGGCCGCCCACATCAGGAAGGCCGAAACGTCTTCTGCCATCTGCTCGCTGGTCGCCTTGGTGCCATCGTCATATTCGACGAGATCATCCGAAAGCTGCGGCGGCATGCGCACCCAGCCGCTCGAGAAAGCGGTGTTTTCATAGAGCGTCTGGCCCGCCACTTCGCTTTCCTCGCCGGTGAAGCCGAGAAGGTAGCTGGCGATGTATTCCGGGCCGCCAATGCCGTTCAGCAGCTGGCTGATCCCGGTCCCATAAGGGCCGTGGAACCCGGCACGGGACTTCGCCATCAGCGAAAGATCCGGACCATAGGCGTCTTCGCTCGTCATCGCCGGGAAGTGATCCGCAGGGGTCAGCGCACGATATTCATCGTTCGCCACATCATAGAGACCCGGGTTCGCATATTCGTCGTTCACCGAGAACTCGGCTGCAAAGGCCCTCACTTCATCTTCGGTATAGCCAAGGCCACCCGGTTCCGAAAGCGACCGGATCGGCACGTATTTCAGCCCGTGACAGGCCGCGCAGACCTCAGTGAAGACTTTCAGACCACGCTGAAGCTGCGCCTGATCGTAGGTGCCAAGCGGCCCTTCGAACGAGAAGGCGAAGTCTTCGACATGGCCGTAGTTCCCCGACGCTGTATTGGCGAGCGCCGCACCGGCACCCAGGCTCAGCGACATCGCGGTGAGCGCGGTGAGGGTGAGTTTCCTGATCATGATTCTTGATCCTTTCTCTACGCTCACTCAGCCGCCGAGCCAGAGGCTTCGGGGTAGTGGTGATTAAAGTCTTCTTCGATGCTCATCGGCGGGGTCTGGGCCTTTTCGGTCCAGCCAAGCACCGGCAGGATCACGAAGAAATAGGCAAACCAGTAGGTCGAAGCGATCAGCGAAATGTAGTCATAGGGGTGCGTCGTCGCTTGGGCGCCCACCCACATCAGAACCACGAAGTCGATCACCAGCAGACGGAACCACCATTTGAACGCCGGACGATAGGCACCCGAACGGGTTTTCGAGGTGTCGAGCCACGGCGCCAGCGCCATCACGGCGATTGCACCGAACATGGCCAGCACGCCGAAGAACTTGGCGTCGATGATGCCGCCGGTCACGAAGCTGACCAGCTGCACAACCCAGACATCGCCGGTGAAGGCCCGCAGGATCGCGTAGAAGGGCAGGAAGTACCATTCCGGCACGATATGCGCAGGTGTCGCCAGCGGGTTGGCTTCGATGTAGTTGTCCGGGTGGCCGAGGAAGTTCGGCATGAAGCTGACAACGCCGAAGAAGATCAGCAGCACAACGGCCAGCGCGAACAGATCCTTGATCACGAAATAGGGCCAGAAGGGCAGCGTGTCTTTCTTCACGACTTCTTTCGAATCACGCCGTACTTCCACGCCGGTCGGGTTGTTGTTGCCGGTGGTGTGGAACGCCCAGATGTGAACGGCGACAAGCGCGGCGATCACGAAGGGCAGCAGGTAGTGCAGCGAGAAGAAGCGGTTCAGCGTGGCATTGTCCACCGCCGGTCCGCCCAGAAGCCATTGCTGAATGTCGGGGCCGATAAAGGGAATGGCGCCGAACAGGCCGGTGATCACGGTTGCACCCCAGAACGACATCTGCCCCCAGGGCAGCACGTAACCGAGGAAGCCGGTGGCCATCATCAGAAGGTAGATCAGCATGCCGATGATCCAGGTCACTTCGCGCGGGGCTTTGTACGAGCCGTAGAACAGGCCGCGGAAGATGTGGATATAGACCGCCAGGAAGAACAGCGAGGCGCCGTTGGCGTGCAGGTAGCGCAGCATATGGCCGCCATTCACATCGCGCATGATATGCTCGATCGAGGCGAAGGCCAGTTGCGTGTTCGGCGTGTAATGCATCACCAGAATAACGCCGGTGACGATCTGCATCACCAGAACGAAAGCCAGAACGATGCCCCAGATCCACCACCAGTTCAGGTTTTTCGGGGTGGGGATCATCAGCGTGTTATAGGCCAGCGAGACAACCGGAAGGCGCTCGTGCAGCCAGTTTTCGAACCGCGTTTTCGGCTCGTAATGATCGTGCGGGATACCCGACATGATTTCCTCCCTTAACCCAGCTTGATCGTCGTATCGTCGACGAAGGCGGCGATCGGAACCGGCAGGTTGCGCGGCGCCGGGCCTTTGCGAATGCGAGCAGCAGCATCGTAATGCGAGCCGTGGCAGGGGCAGTACCAGCCGTGGTAATCGCCAGCGCCATCACCCAGCGGCACACAGCCCAGATGGGTGCAAACGCCCATCACCACCAGCCATTTTTCATCCGCATCGAGCGTGCGGTTTTCATCGGAGGCGTCGGCATCGGCGCCCAGATTTTCGTTGCGCGCGTTCTGGTCGACCAGATCGTCCAGCGGCACTTCCTTGGCCAGGGCGATCTCTTCGTCGGTGCGGTGGCGGATGAAGACCGGTTTACCGAGCCATTTCACCGTCAGCTGCGTGCCCTCTTCGATGCCGGAGATGTCGACGCGGATCGAGCTCATTGCACGAACGTCGGCGGAGGGATTCATCTGATTAATCAGCGGCCAAACAGCGGCCCCAGCCGTCACGGCAGCAGCGCCGCCGGTGGCATAATAAAGGAAATCCCTACGGGACCCCCGTTGATCGTCTGCGTGTGACACGAGATCTTCTCCCTTCTTTGACCGCCCTGCGGTCGACAGACCTCAGGCCACAGTTTCCCGCAGCCCATTGCGCGGCTGTTTAACGCGCGAAACTTTGCCCGTCCAGCAGACAATCACGTGAACGGGCTTGAATTACGGGGGCTCAACCCACAGTTCAGGCGGTCTTGCAGAGCCTTGCGCTGGCCACTTGGCGGAAGGAGGCGACTTGGCATTGGAATATATGCAAAATTCGGCATTCGTTTGATGCGTGCGGAAACGGCCCCAAGGAACATCCTGCGACATCACGCACCACCCTCAAACGGCGGTTTGGCAGCGCCCGGTCGCGGTCAGGGCGCTGTGGCCTTCATGCTGTCACGCTCGCAAAAGGCCGCAAACGAGTCGTCGAGCGCATCGCGTCCTTTGCGCCAACCACGGGCATCGTGGCGCAGATCGAGATAGCCCAGCGCGCAGCCGACGGAGATGGCCCCGGCGTCAATTGGCCCGGCCAGATGGCTCATCCAGCGTTCGTTCAGCACATCGAGCCCACTTTCGATCTTACCCCACTGCGCCTCCAGCCAGACCTCGTCGCGTTTGTCTTCGCGCCGCAGGCGGGTTTCGTAGGCCATGAGCACGGCAGCCTCCATGATCCCGTCGCCGGTCGCTTCCAGCGTCAGGGTCTCCCAAAGATGGCTTTCGGGATACAGTCCGGCCCGCGCGCGGGTATCGAGATAGCGGGTGATCACCCGACTGTCATACAGCGTGCAGCCGTCAGGGCGGATCAGCGCCGGGATCTTGCGCAGCGCGTGGTTGGCCATGACCTCGGGCGCCGGAGCGATGGGTGTGGTTGCCACATCGACCAGCTCGACATCTTTTTCCTGCCCGGTTTCAAGCAGCACCACCCGCACCTTGCGCACAAAGGGCGAGGTCGGGGACGAAAGCAATTTCATCATCGAATTATCCCGATATGTCAGAGCCTGCGCAGATTGAACCGGCCAAGCGCGGTTGCGTCGATTTCGACCCCGGGCCCGGCCTTGCCCAGCCGCACGATCCGGCGGAACCGGCCGGTAAGATTGGTCTGGCCGGGTTCGCTGCGCAGGGTCAGCCCTTCAGGCGTTTCGTCAAAGGCATCTTCGGCACGCTGATCGCGGCGGCCACGTTCGGCCGCACGCGCCATCGCATAGGTGGCAAGCGCAACCGTGCCATAGCGCAGCCCGACGCGCAAAGCGGTGGCCGCAATGGGGGCAAGGGGTAAAGGCATAACAGTTCCCTCCTGCCAGAGAGCTTAGGAAGCCAGATCTTCGCTGTCCATGTTTTCCGGCGGATCTTCCGGCAGATGGCGCATCAACGCCGAAAGCGCTGCCGTCTCGCTGCCCATCAGGTTGGACAGCTCATCAGCCACGCCCAACCGCGCCTCATCGGGTTTGTTCTGAGCCAGCTTCCAGGTGCCATCAACCTCTTCCACCACCAGCCGCAAGGGCATGATCGCCCGCATCAGCCGGTCACGCACCGACGGATCCATCTTGCTGGCCCGCCACGGGGTTTTCGGGGCAAGCCGGGCCTCGAAATTCTCCGACAGCGCGTCGAGCACCGATTCGATCTGGTCCTGTGGCAAGGGTTCCAGCGCCCCGCGCAGATGCACGGCCACATAGTTCCACGTCGGGGCCTGATCGGGCACCCCGTACCAATCCGGCGACACATAGGCATCCGGCCCGGTGACCGAAAGCAACGCCGGCAGAGGTTGATCGAGCAGCTGCACAATCGGGTTGGACCGGGTGAGATGCAAAAGCGCTTCGCTGCCATCCTCGCTCAGCACGAAGGGCACATGCGCGGCAAGCGGACCAAACGAGCCATTCACCGAAAGTTGGCCAAAGCCACGCCTCTGGGCAAACTCAAGATTCGCCGAGGCCGGGCGGCCCCGAAACGCGGGATTCGGATGCATCAGATTGTCCTTACACAAGAAGCACTTATGCCTAGAAAATCAGAGCCTGCGCGCCGCGTCTATGATTCGCTGATAAGTTGCGTTGCGTCGTGGCCCACAATCTGCGTGTGCACAATCTGCCCTTCGGGCTGATCGCTGGCAAACACCACTTCGGCAAAATGCTCGGTACGCCCCATCCGCAGGCTTTCCATCAACACCGCATGGCGCTGACCCATCTGACGGCCAAGATGCTTGGCAACTTGCAGATCGCCCTCGGCCCGCAGCCGCGCAGCGCGCGCCTTGATCGCCGGACCAGGCACCTGCGGCATCCGCGCTGCCGGTGTGCCCTCGCGCGGCGAATAGGGGAAGACATGCAGCCAGGTCAGCCCGCAGTCCTGCACCAGCTTCAGAGAATTTTCAAAATGCGCCTCGGTCTCGGTCGGGAAGCCCGCGATGATGTCGGCGCCAAAGGTGATGCCGGGCCGCAGCCGCCGCGCCTCTTCAGTAAAGGCTATGGCGTCTTCACGGCTGTGGCGGCGCTTCATCCGTTTCAGAATCAGGTTGTCGCCATGTTGCAGGCTCAGATGCAGATGCGGCATCAGCCGGGGCTCGGTGGCGATCGCCTGCATCAGGTTGTCATCCGCCTCGATCGAATCGATCGAGCTGATCCTGAGCCGCGCCAGATCGGGCACCAGCTTCAGAATGCGCATCACCAGATCGCCCAGACGCGGCGTGCCCGGCAGATCGGCGCCCCAGGAGGTCAGATCGACCCCGGTCAGCACCACCTCGTTATAGCCCTTGCCCACCAGCCGCTTGATCTGATCGACCACAACCCCCGCCGGGACCGAGCGCGAATTGCCCCGGCCGAAGGGGATGATGCAGAAGGTGCAACGGTGGTCGCAGCCGTTCTGCACTTGCACATAGGCGCGGCTGCGGGTGCCAAAGCCATCGATCAGATGCCCGGCGGTTTCGGTGACCGACATGATGTCGTCGACCTGCACCTTTTCCGTGCTGTCCATCAGCCCTGCCCAGGTGGTCGGCGCCATCTTCTCGGCATTGCCGATCACCGCATCGACCTCGTCCATCTCGGCAAAGCTCGCCGGATCGGTCTGAGCCGCACAACCGGTGACGATCAGCTTGGCCTCGGGGTTCTCGCGCCGCAGGCGACGGATCTCCTGCCGGGCCTTGCGCACCGCCTCGGCGGTCACCGCGCAGGTGTTCACCACCACGGCGCCCTCAACCCCATGCGCCTCAGCCAAGGCCTTCATCGCCTCGGTTTCATAGGCGTTGAGGCGACAGCCAAGTGTCGCAAAGATGGGAGGTTTCGCGGCCATCAGAGATGATCCAGAAAATCTTGAGTGAGGGTCGCGGAAAACACATGCGCGGTTGGCCCGGTCATCCAGACGCCATCCTCGCGCCAATCAAGGCTCAGCCAGCCGCCATCGACCTCCATCCGCACCTTGCGCCCGGTCAGGCCCCGGCTTGCCGCCGCCACTGCCGTGGCACAGGCGCCAGAGCCGCAGGCGAGCGTGATCCCGGTGCCACGTTCCCAGACCCGCATCCGAATCTCGTCGCGCGCACGCACCTCGGCAAATTCCACATTGGTGCGCTCGGGAAACAGCGGATCGCGCTCCACCTGCGCGCCCAGCCCGGCCACATCAACCGCCTCGGCATCAGCGACAAAGAACACCGCATGCGGATTGCCCATTCCCACCGCCACCGGATCGCCCTCCAGCGGCAGATGATCGGTATCGGCGGCATGGGCCAGCGGCACCTCGCGCCAGTCGCGCTGCGGTTCGCCCATGTTCACGTGAACCTCGCCCGCGATCAGCC
The DNA here is from genome assembly GCA_050290705.1 of Paracoccaceae bacterium. Lineage (GTDB taxonomy): Bacteria > Pseudomonadota > Alphaproteobacteria > Rhodobacterales > Rhodobacteraceae > Sinisalibacter. Next base: position 603,931 of record JBNKIC010000022.1, on the reverse strand, counting down.
GGGCTTCGAGAATCCCCCGGGCGGTGCGGATGGTCAGGGCCTCTTTGCCGCCTTCGTTGAACAGATAGCGCGCCACGCAGCGGGTGGCATTGCCACAGGCGCCCGCGCGCGAGCCATCGCTGTTCCAGAAATCCAGATCGATATCGGCCTGGTCAGAGCTGCGAATCTCGGCCAGCTGATCGAATCCCACGCCGCGATGCCGGTCGCCCAGCCCCCGGGCAAGGCGTTCGGTGGTCACGGAATCGCGCCCCCGTGAATCGATAATCACGAAGTCATTTCCCGCCCCATGCCATTTCATAAAGGCCAGGCTCGTGTTGTTCAGCTCAGTATTCATGGGGGGCATATACGCCCGCGAAGATTGTTTTGCCAGAACTTGAAGTTTTTCTCTTGACCCCATCCGGTCTGGGCACTAGTCACCGCACCGCAGTGGGCCGTTAGCTCAGTTGGTAGAGCAACTGACTTTTAATCAGTGGGTCGCAGGTTCGAATCCTGCACGGCTCACCACTTGCCATAAATTATCCTTTCCCTACTGGGGGTTGGTGTCGGATTTGACGAACCTCTTGTGAAGGTTCGCCAAGTTGCGCTCGCCATTAGGGCGGGCGACGAGTTTCTCAATCGCAGAATCCGCCATCCCTTCGCGGCCAGCAGCCTCGGTGTAGCGCTGCACGAGCGCCAGCGTTTTGTGGCCGGTGACCGCGCCGATCTCATGCGCGGTTGCTCCGGCTTCGGCCAGACGGCGTGCGCACGCCTTTCGCAGCCCGTGGGCGGAACACTGGGGCAGCTTCGCATCCTCAGTCCAACGCTGCATAAGGTTGCCCAAGCCACCAGCCGAACGCATGGTGCCTTTCTGTGTCGCTAGGAATGGGCAGTCCTTCGGCAAGGTGTCGAGCACCTCGGCCAAGTCCGGATGGATCGGCACGGAAACCAAGACCCCGCCAGAGCGTTGCGTCTTTTGCCGCCGGTACTCGATCTTGCCGTTGCGGACGTTCTTCGGCCCCAGCTTCACCGCATCAACCCGCGCTGCACCGGTGTAGAGCATCAGCGTCACCGCAGTATGCGCCAGCGTGCCGGGCTTGTGGACTTTGAAGAACTGCGCCAGCTCGTCCTCGTCCCAAGTATGAAAGCCGTCGCCGCCCACGCGGAACGGCTTCGTCGCACGGGCGGGGTTGTCGCCGCGCCAGTCCAGCGTGATCGCGAAATCCATTAGCTGAATCAGCCGCTTGCGCAGATTGTTCGCCGCCGTGGCTGTCTCGGCCTTTTCCGCCAGGATCGTCTGCACATGCCGCCGCTGCATCAGCCGCACCGGCTTGTCGCCATGCTCTTCCCGGAATTTCTCGACGATTCCGCGATAGACCGTCTGCGTGCTAGACGCGAGATCGAGGAACTCGGGCGAGCGATACCAGAGCGCGACAAGCTGGCTAACACTGTAGGGTTTTGTCCGGTCCGCCCCGATCAGCCCGCGCCTCTTGTGCCCGTTGACGGCATCCTCATAGCGCCGAACAAAATCCTCCGACCCGTAATCGCTCCCCAGCTCCGCTGAAAACCCACCCTTCCGAAACCGCCAGCGCCGCTTCCCGTGCCGATCGAAATAGGCCGTCGCGCCGGGAAACTGCTTGCGGCACTTCACGGGAGATCCCACGGGTTATTGACCTCGTCGGTCTGCTTTTCGGTGCTGTAGATCACGACCTTGCCGTCGCGGCCGATCTCGGACCGCACGACGGGAATACCCGCGTCCCGGTACGCCTTGAGGTATCGTGTCAATTCACTCTGTGTCAGCGTCGCACGGGGCATGGCCATGGTGTTTCCCTTTCCGTCAAAGGCTGTGGCGCTGTGGCTCGCCCAAGGGCAGGCGCGGCTGATCGCCTTCGGGGCGTTTGACCTTGGTCGCGTTCTTCTGGAACCGCTCCCAGCCACTCATGGTAAGAAGCTTGGTTTTCGTGGAAATCTCGACGAACTCCAGCCGCCCGTCGTTCATCAACGCGCGAACTTGCGCGGCGCTTAATCCGACGAGATCACCCAACTCTTTCGGTGAAAGCAGTTTTTCCTGTGCCAAAACCCTCTCCTTTTCGTAAGGTAGCGCGAATCGGGTTGAATGCGCTCGTGCGCGGTGTCCCAATAACGAAACACAACGTATAACGTTCATTTGTGCGTATAGCATTCATATGAACACAATCTCAAGTGGATTGCTGTCGAAAATGGCGGATCGTCCCTATGATTACCTGAGTGCCCTCGGCGCGCGCATCGCGATTGCACGCAACGAGTTGGGTATGTCGCAGACAAAACTGGCTGAAGCGCTCGGAATCTCGCTACGCGCCTACCAGAGCTATGAGCTTGGCAAGCGCTCGATCCCGGTGGAGGCGCTTGTCGAGATGCATCGCCAGTTCCAGGTGGACCTGAACTGGATCCTCTTGGGTGTCGAGGCCGTCCGACTGGAGCATGACCTGACCGCGCTGGAGGAATTCGAGGTCGCGCTGGACAAGTACCTGTCCGAAAGTGGGACCAAGCTCAAAAGCGAAAAGCGCGGGGCGATTGCCGCGCGCTGGTACCGATCCTTCCTGGAAGGGAAGGAAATCGCCATGGACGACGTCCACACCTGGATCGAACTGCTGAGAGAATAAGAATGAACCTTAAGCAACCCGAGGCGTGGCAGCGCCACCAAATGGCAACGACCGAACGGATGCAGGCTGACATCGGGCGTTACACGCGCCCGGTGATGAGTGTGATGGCCATTTTTTCGCTGGCCTACCTTTTGACTTGGGGGCCGCTTTGTCTGTTCTGGGAGGTCGACAGCATGCCCTGGCTACCGCTCCTCACCGCTGCATTCTCGGGGCTTGTCGTGGCAATGACGTTTCCTGCCTTCGCCTTGGCCGTCGGGATTGAGCGGTATTTTCATCGCCGCCTGACGGCATAGACTGACGACAACCAAGGCAGAGGCAGTTAGCGAATATGGCGTTTGGAGTGTTCATTCATAGGACCGATTCAATCTATGATGACGTTCCCTCTGAACGATATCAATTTCCGAGACAATATCTGACGCGCGCTCAGCAATGTGAAGGCGATTGGATTGTTTATCTCGAACCCAGCAAGGTTCAGAACACAAAGGGCTATTTCGCGGTAGCAAAAGTGCAGGAGATCATTGACGATCCCAGGTCGACTGACATGCATTTGGCCATCATCGAGCCAGGCACTTACCTTGATTTTGGCGATCCGGTATCCTTTCGCGAAGCCGAAGACGTTGTTGAGCAAGGCCTGCTAAATGATCGCGGAAAAATCTCGGGCCGGGCTCAGGCGGCTGTACGGACGCTTTCGCCGGAGGACTTTGCTCGGATTATTGAACGCGGTCTCGGGCGGAATGACGATATTCTTCCGCGCGTCGGTCCTGGCCTGCAGACAGGTGGCTTTCATGAAGCCCAAAACCCCTTTCATCACCTTTCAGCCCGTGACCGTGTCAATCAACTGACCAACCGAGCTGTTCGAGATCGGAATTTCAGAAAGAACGTCCTGCGCGCCTATGGCGAACGCTGTGCAATAACGGGATTACGGCTAATCAACGGCGGTGGTCGCGCGGAAGTCGAGGCGGCGCATATAAGGCCGGTGGAACACGACGGCCCGGACATTGTAAGCAACGGGATCGCGCTGTCTGGAACAGCACATTGGATGTTTGATAGAGGGCTGGTTGGACTCGCCGACGATCTAACGATCCTGATCTCCCGACAGAGCAACGATATGGATGCAGTAAGAGGTATGATAAATCCTTCGGGTAGATTGCTGGCGCCCGAACGCCCTGCAAATCGGCCCAGGTCTGAGTTTGTGGCTTGGCATAGGGAACATAGCTTCAAGCAATAGCGGCTCACGCCAATCACCAACTTCGAGCCTGTGTCCTTTGCTTCAGCGTTCGAGATATCGCCGCTCCCATGCCGCGCTCATTTATGACGACGAGAGTCATTCGTTCGCGCTATGGGAAAACGAATTGGGAAGGTCATCAAATGGGCATTCAACGACATCATAGGCTTTGAGGTTTGGGATGCCGACATTTACTGTAACCAATCATTAGAAACTTTTGGATTTTGGAGCCTCTATTGCAGGATCGGTATGCAGGCGATGTCGGTGACTTTGTGAAGCTCGGGCTGTTGCGAGCTGTATCTCCGGGGCGTAAGCTCGGGGTGATTTGGTACAGGTATCCGAATGAAAATCATAACAAGGATGGGCGGCATGTTTCCTACCTTGAGGAACCAGATCGGTATGCTCACCTGGATCGAGAGCTGTTTGATCATCTCGGACAGGTGGTCGCCAAGAGCCGCACAATCAAATCACTGCTTCCCGCCCTTGGGGATGTGAGTTCTTTCGGTGAGAGCATAGACCTCGCGAACGTGGCTCCACGCGAAAGGCGAGACTGGCGGAATGAATGGCTGTCACGGGCGCTGGATGAAGTTACGGGCTGCGACATTGTATTCGCCGACCCGGACAACGGTATCGTCGACAATGGGGATTGGCGAAAGGGGCAAGCAAAGTTTGGGAAGCAAATGCCCCTTGGGGAAGTTCGTGCCATCGCCCAGGGGCGGTGTGCGGTCATCTACCACCACAACACTCGGCGGGCTGGTGGTCACGACGCAGAAGTGGATCATTGGCTGGAACAGTTTGATACCCAGGGTATCGCGGTTCGGGCGACCGCATACAGTCCAAGGACCTTTTTTGTTCTCAACCCCGATCCGGAAATAGAGGAGAGGGTGAGAAACTTTTGCATTCAGTGGCAGGAAATGCGTGTACGACTGCATACCAACCAGCGGTCATGAACCCCCGTTTTTTCTCAGTCGGAGATTATTGCGCAGAATTCAGGCTTCTCGTCATCCGCGACTGATGCGCAATGCTTCAGTAAACTCTCAAATCGTGACGTATTCGAGCGGTCGCTTTGAACAAGTGCTCCAATTATTTCTTCGAGTTGTTGCGCATTTGATCGTTCGGCTTCTAGCTCAATGGTCAAATTCGCAACGTCCATTGACAAGCTCTCGATGTCCTCCGACAGGCTGGAAACTGTCGCTTGTGCGACCTCCGCAACACTACCATCCAACAGCTCGATATGTTTTTTAAGTTCGGCTTCTAGATTTCGTACATCGTTATTGTAGTTTGAAACAACAGATATTCCTGCATAAAAAATACCTCCAATCCCTATAGCAGCTGCAATTCCACCGCCTATACCTATTCCCCCGATCCAGTTCCTTGCACTTGTCGCAGCTTTTTGAGCAGTAGAAACCAATTCACTGGCTTTTTCGGCATCAGCAAGAGCCTTGGAAATACCACTTCGGATTCCAACTCGATCCTTTTTAGGGTCGACTTGCTTCTGCGCTTTCTCGATGAATTTCTTAATATCCCAGCTTCCATCTCCGGATGGGAGCCGTCCGGTTTCAGTAGAGGATGTCGTCTTAGTGAATTCAATCCAAATCAAACCATCACCTGGTTCGATTTCGTACGCCTCATCGGTAAGATTGTGAATTGGGATGCAAAGGTTTCCCCAGAAGCCTGGGTCAACAAGCGGGCCTGTCCCCAAGAGAAGGCCTCTGTGTACGTGACTGATGCTTAGGTTGAACCGTAAAGCGATAAAGGATGGTAAACGAAACTCTAGATCGCACTGGACGAAAACAATTGAGTTGGGAGGAAGAACGAGGTTTCCCGCCTCGTTTCTGTTGAGCGGCTTAGGGTCTACCCCAGTAGAACCATGTTCCCCTCCAGGTACTTCGAAATAATAGGCGTTGTCCCCAAGCCTGGCCTCGTATGAGGCTTTTTTTAACCTTCCCGATTTACTCGTGTCAGAACTGAAAGGGGCAATCAAACCAGTATTCTTGACGTACTCCACGATATGCTCCGCAGAAAGCAGCGAAGGAGAAATGTCCGGACAAGGGTCGTCAGCAACATCTCGGTCGTCTTCAGTTGCCCGAAATCTTCTGGCCAGTTCTTTTGCATCGTCAATGGAAAGTTCAAATACTTCAGATTCGGGCATCGGGTCGTTCACAAGAAAAAGCCTTCATATCATCCAATACATCAAATGCTGAAAAACCATACCAATTAATGGAGCGGCTAATATTCAACTCAACATTCTTCACAAATTGCGAAAGCTGACTACTCGCGTCCAATAAATCCTCAGGCGAGCCAACATAGTCCAAGTGGTTCATGACCAACCGAGTTGGCTTGTTCGCCTGGATGGCGCGCTTCACGAGTTCGGCATCGAACTCTCCAACACGACGCAGGTTTTTCGTGACGGTCGTATACTCTCGCAAGTCCTCCGAACGGCCGGTTACGTTGGCAACGTCGTCCCAGCTGATTTCGTTCTTGAGCGGTCCTGACTCGCCAGCAACTCGGATTGGGAACGAGCGTGTTACCAGGGTAACATCGTCAACATCTAAAGGACTTAGGCCAGTTTCCGCTAATGCTCCTGCTGCTGTCGTCGTCCTCGCGGTCGCTTTGGGCCAGTAACCCCCGTCGAGCAAGGAAAGCCCGAAACCCTGTGAGCCTTCTACAAGGATCCTCTCTCCGCGATCAGCCTTTGCTCTCAAAAGTTCTGTTGTATCACAAACCTTACCCGGCACGTTGTCCCAAGCTTTGGCATCAAGTGCAGAAATGGCATGCAGTGGAATGTTCTCCGCACTCCGAGCAACACGGGCTATCACAGCGGCACCAACGCCGCTGCCTGTTGAGCCGATTGCACCAATGAGGTCAGCTTTGGCCTCCCAGAGCTTGTGCTCTTCTGTGATGATCTGTGCGTTTTCACTGATGTATATGCGGTCTTCTGGGTAGTCTAGCGCCTTGATTTCTTTTTGCAAAACATCAAGGTCCAAGTACGAACCGGCAGGAAAAACAACGTCAACATTTCGGTCTATGCAACCGGCTGGTAGCTGCCGCAAGGCGAACCTTCTCCCTTGCCTGTCATAGCCAGTGTGGCCCGAGTTCGGCCCTCCGACCCGGACAAGAGTTACATCAGTTTCACGTGATCTTCGCGCGAGCTCTAGCGCTACTTTGCCTTTGCCCTCAGACCCAAACTGACCGCCTACGACGATTGAGACAGGCATGGTTTTTCCCCGAAGTACTGCTCTATTGCGCGAAGCATAACACGTTCCGAATCATCTTTTCCAGCTTCGTTTGCGATCATGACGTGCGCGAGGTCGCGCAAAGTGGACACCTCGCGTTCCACTTCGGAACTGGATGCAACCTTGAAAGAAGTCCGTTCCGCTGCTTCATCAGATTTGCCTCGTAACACAAACCGTTGCTCTCGGGTATTTTCGTCGGCATCTACGAATAAGTGCATAAAATTAAGCCCGAATCTCTCGACGAGGTATGAGTGATCGGTAGCGAAGCGAAGTCCATCGACTACAATTCGCTTGCTACCCTCGACCCTTCCCAAGGTGCGTGCAGCGAGTTCTCTTTGGCGGCCGTTCTGGTTCAACTCTGCACCGATTGCCTGGCGATTTGACCTAGAGAGCTCCAACCCACGCTCGTTCAGGAGCTCATCGATGACGAGGCTGAACCTTGTGTAGGCATATCCGTTTTCTTCGAGAATTCTTGCCAAGGTCGTTTTCCCAGCGGCAATCGGCCCACTGATGCCGATCACCATCGGCCGATCTTGGCACTTCAAGGCCGGAATCACTAGCGGTGGCTCTTTTTGAGAGCCGAGCTCTTCAACTAAACCCGCAAGATGGAAGGTCCCCACCAGAGCTGACGTCACCGCGTCCAGCTCATCGTGAGAAACAGTATCCGAGGTAAATTCCCCATCCAGGCCAAATTCTTGGAGGCCTTCTTGAAGCCATTCAATGCCTGCACCCTTTCGTGGAATCCGCATGATATCCTGAGCAGCGCCGGGGTAGCTTTCAATTACCGGTACCCCCATTTCTCTTAGGGTTTCGGCAATCAATATACCACGGGCTGTTAGTTTCTGCATGCTCGGCAGAAGACAAGGATAGACGTTGACACCGCGGCGTTTCAATTCACGTTCGCATTCACGCATGATGCCGATTTCTTCCCTCTTAGGGTCGTCGTCGAACACTGAGGTACGGCCGTACGGCAGGCACAATGGTGAGTCGATCGAAACCAAATCTGGCTTGGCGTTTACTGTTCTTTCAAGAATTTCTTGATCCGCACGGATCAAGGTGGTCTTGGCCTTCCTGCCATCGAGCAAGCACCAACCACTGGCGCGAGCTTCAGAACCAGTCAAGTCGATCCCCACAACGCGTGCATCAGCTGCAGATCGGTTCGAGAAAATCTCTTCGAAGGTGTGTCTGTTCGTGATTTTTCGTCGTTTTGTTATCGTTGTCGGGTCGATTTCCATCCAGTTCTGAGGGGCCGCCCAATCGGAAAATCTTACATCTTGGCTGAAGAGATCCTTTTGCACGCCAAGACGATTGAGCACTTTATCAAATATATATCCCATTGCCGCGATATCTGCGCGGTTGTACTGAAGGAGCTGCTTTAGTGCTTCGTGGTCTCCTCTCAGATACCGATGCCAGAGCAATACTGCAGCGAAACCGTCAATCTCATCTATTAATTGACGTATCGATATATCTAGTTCCTGTTCTATCGATTTCTGCCCGCCTTTTAGGCCAACCCTTCGTGCCAAGTACATTAGATCGACGTGCCGCTGCGGTAAGTTCAACATAGGAATTTCATTTCGGATGAAGCGTTCATCAAAGCGTATTCCGTTGAAAGTAACCATTACTTTGGCCCTATCGAATGCTCCGTATAGCGCGGCAACTTCGTCGCCCTTGACAAAGCTATGACTGCATCCGTCCAAGCTCCAACCGATAACAGTGATTTCATCGTAGTAATGGCTTAGTCCGGTGGTCTCGATGTCTAAGAAGAGAACCTGCTCTGGACGGTAAAGGCACATAGCGAGCGTGTCCCGAAGATACTTGGGCAGCTTCGAAGGAGATTTCGACTCAGTTTGGGTCATTTGGGCCGTGTAGGTCGCATAAGCTTGCTATCGTCTTTGATGAGCATTGGTTTTTCGTGCCTCCCACTTTCAGCTTGTAGTCATTTGTTCCCAAATCAAAAATGGTGTAGGAACTTGCATGCCAGACCATCCTACGCAGACATCTCTCTGATAAGCTCTATCAAAGGTCCGGCTTCATAGCGATCTGCCGCCCGCAGCGCAGCGATGTATCGCGCGCGATGGTTGCTATCGGTAGTGAGCGTCCCCCCGCCCGACCAATCGAGTACGATACCCGGGTCAATCGTGGCCAGGTAAGCATCAGCCATGATCCGCGCCCAGCGTCCGTTACCGTTCGCGAAGGGGTGGACCCAGACCAGTTTGTGGTGAAAGCGTGCGGTGGCTTCCAGCGGGTCATAGGTGCCGTTCTCGCGCCAGTAGCGGGCATCGTCCAGGCAGGTGCGCATTTCGGTCGAGATATGCCAGACCGGAACGCCGATGTTCTTCTCGGTCAGGCGATAGATGCCTGCCCAATCCCAGACCTGGCCGAACAACCGGTTGTGAACCTCACGCGCGGCATCATCGGTCAGGATGTCGAAAGACATGGGCCGCCGGTCCAGCCAGGTCAACCCTTCGATGATGTTCTCGCCCTCCAGCTCGTTCAGCTCGCCGCGTGTGGTGATGTGCATGGCCTTGAGGCCACGCAGCTCGTCGGGCGTCAGAGGGGTCGCACCGGTGGGTTCGTGCAGTTCCAGGGTCACTTCCAGAAATCCCTCGGCATTTCACGCGCGATTTCGCCGGCCAGTTCCTCAATCATCTCGTCCTGGCTGCGCAGGCCCTCGGTCTGTTCTTCCAACGCCATATGCGCGCGGGTGCGCCGGATGATGCGCCTCGCCTTCTTGCGAGCCTGGGCCATGACGATCTCTTCGACCGGACCCTCGCGCGGGATGATCGCGTAGACCAGCTTGCCCCCCATAGCCTCAGCCATCTTGTCGAGCTGGTTCAGGGAGATTGTCCCGGCCTGTTCGTTCTGGATAGAGCTGTAGACGCTGTTGCGCGACACGCCCAACCTTTCGGCTAGACAAGGTGCGCTCATGCCGATTGCTTCCTGGAAGGTCGCGATCCAGCCTCCAAGTGGCTTGGCGAAGGCCTGAGCCAGCTGTCTGGCCTGACTGATCTTGCCTACTGCTTGCCGTTGTTTTGCACGTGAAACGGACATCTGCCAACCTTAAGCTTTGCATACCAGAGGTGATTGTAATATCTAAGTATGGCATTTCTTTGCACTTCGCAATACCACGATATTGCAATACATCTTCACTTGCCAGGCCTTGATATGGCAAATCTCACCGGCACTCAATGCGTCAGCCCCCGGTTCATATCTCGATCCCGCGCCTCTAGCTCTGTTTCAGCCTCTCTTCGGCGTCCCTCGCTAAGCTCAAGCTCTCGTTCAACTTCGCGTCCAGCGCGTTGTAGGTGGCCTCTTCGCTCAGCAAGCCATGCAACGCCTGCATTGACGCGATCTGTGAGCGTATGAGCAACGTCGCGCAGGCCGCGATACCATCCAACTGGGCTTGCAGCCTCTTCGTCGAGCGCGCTTCTAACCCGCTCAATTCCTGCGTTGAGGTTTCGCAGGCCGTCACCAACCGCTCGACGCAAGCGAGCAAGTCGCGCTCTAAGGCTGTCAGGGGCGTCGTCATTCATCTCTCCTCGATCTTGATGCAGATGACCGGCGTCCCGGCCAGTGTGCAGGTCTTCAACTCGGTCCGGTCCGGGTCCAGCGTCAGCCAGGTCTCTTCCCCCTGGTCGATCCGCGTCAGGCCCAGTTCCGTCATCTCCGAGCGTGTCAGCATGACCGTCCAAAGCCAGCTCGCGGCCATCATCGAAGCGATCCCCGTCACGATCAGCCCCGAGATCACGTAAGGAGAGATCGTCAGCCAGCGCCTGATCTGCTCGGTCCGCGTCTCGAACAAGCGTCTGTTCTCGTTCAGGAAGTGGCGTGTATCGCTCTCGATGGTACGTCGCGCGTCGCTCGCAATGGCTATCAAATCGGTCCTGAAGCTCTCCAGCTGGGATGCCATCGAGGCGGCGTAGTCCTGGCGTATGGCGTCCAGCTCCGCGTTCAATTTCTCGCTCAGCCGGGTCGGCTTGCCAGTCTTCATGGAAAATCTCTCCTTTCAGGCGCCAGCGTTCGCCGGTTTCGGGGTCCTGGGCGGTCAGGTAGGCCTTGCCGACGCGGGGCAGGTCGAAGCCCGCATCGGCAAGGGCATCGAGCATGCTGGTGCGGTCGGTGATCAGGCCAATGCTGACCTGGTCGAGGATCCAGGCATGCAGCTCGTCGCGGCCCTGGGCGCGGGTCGGTGCCTCGATGGTGTCGCGCACCTCCTGGGCGCGCTCCAGCTCCATCGGGTCGGCCCAGCCGTGGCGCTGGTTCATCAGGTCGCGCAGGCTGTCAAAGGCGTCCTGGTAGCCGGGTGGGGCGATGTTGAGGCTGCGGCCTGTGGTCAGCTCAAGGCGCGGGGTGCAGAAGTGCAGCTCGACGCGGTCCTCATGGCAGTGGCGGACCCAGAGCATGTCGTATTGCTCGCCGTCCAGCCCGGCAAAGGCCAGTTGCTCGAAGGCGTCCATCACCTCGGCCTGTTGCGCTTCGCCGGGCGCATCCTCTGCGGCAAAGCTGATCACGCCCGCGCGGTAGGTCCACTGATGGCGACTGGCGTCGATCAGCGCCTCGGTGCGGCTGGGATCGCCGCGCAGCACTTGGGGCAGAGGGTCGCGCATCACAGTCAGGGGCTGGCCGTCGGCATCGCGGATCAGATCGCGATTGCCGTCATAGGCCAGCACGCGCTCGGCCACGAGATAGCCGACCGGACCCGCGCCTGCGCCCTTGCCGTTGGGAAAGAACTTGATCAGCACTGCCGTGCCTCTTCGAGGAGTTGGGCAAGCTGGCGTTCGATCACCAACAGGCGGCGCGCGACGGTCAGGCTGTCGAGGTCGGCGCGGCCCACAAGCGTCGCGCGGTTCAGCCAGCGCGCGATCTGGTTGAGGTTGCCGCCTATGCGCCCGACGGCCAGCACCAGCGCCGGATCGACGCGCGGCACGGGCTTCCGGCGGCGGGCCTCGGTCAGACCCAGCGCCTCACGCAGGAGTGTTGCGGCGGGCAGCCCCCCGGCCTCGGCCCTGGCGCGCAGCAGCGCCTTCTCAGCCGCCGTGCAACGGAAGACGAAGGTCTCAGTCAGCGGCTCCCTTGCGCGGGCTTTTCCCGCGCCGGTGGGGTTCGAAGGGGAGGCTTGCCGCCCCTCGCAAGGTCCCGTGTCATCCGCGCCAGCGTATGACATGGGTCGCCTTGCTGTTTTCTCAGACCGCATGGCGGTTCTCCCCCACGGTCGGGGCAACATCCTGCGGAAGACGCGACGAGTGGAGCACATGACGCGGTGCAAGGGACGCGATGCGGAGTGCGGAAGACGTGGCGCAGACGCCACCGTGCGGGGAACGCGATGCATCCTGCACCTGGCGGATGACATCTCGCAGAAGACGCAACTGCGCCTGCCATTCGTCGCTACCCGCCGGGGCCGGTATTCTCCCAGGAAGCCAAAAGCCCAGGTGATGCTCGTGTGGTGACAGGGGCAGACTGCGCTCCAGCGTTGTCATCCCTTCCCGGGCCAGCCGTGCATCCCAGTCCCTGACAAAGCAGATGCCCCTCGGGACAAACACCAGGTCCAGGCGCGTTCCGCCGGATTGCCCTTCATCAGGCAAATCCGGCGCGGACGCGCGCGCCTGTTCTTTTCTAAGTTCTTGTTCTCTATTCGGGGGGCGATCCTGTCCCCCTTTCCTGGACAGGTCTGTCCCGCTTTGCGGACAGGAGTGTCCCCCTTTGGCGCGACTAAGCGGGACAACCTTGTCCCCCTCCCGGCGGCGTTCGGTGGCACGTTTCAATGCCGCTTCGGTCGGGCGATAGCGAGAAGATTTCCCCTTGTTGGTCCCGCGCTCGACGGTCATGTAGCCCGCCGCCTCGACCTTGTTCAGCGCCCGCTTCACCGATTTCGCATGCTTGCCAATGGCCGCGCCAATGGTCTCGAAAGACGGGCGGCTCTCGCCGGTCTGGTGATCGGCATGGGCCAGTGCCAGGTAGAGCGCCACGCGCAGGGCGTTGTCATCCAGCTCGTGGTCGGTGACCATCTCCAGAAGGTATTGCAGCTTGATCTTGCAGAAGGGCAGAAGCTCAGACATTGGTCCCTCCCACGATTGCGATCACGGGCGCGATCTGGTATCCAGTCAGAGCAAGCTTTTCGATTTGGCCGTTGACGCGGGTGCCAGCCCAGTCAGCGGCCTTTCGGTTTCCAGGCCCCCTGAAACGGTTCACCAGAGGCTCGAAAAGCCCAATCAAATCAAAGGGCGTTTTTTTACGGTTCACCAACGTAAGCCGTTGATTTCTTTTACCCCACACATTCCTGCACGGCTCACCACTTGCCTTAAATTATCCTTGCCCTGCTTGGGTTTGGTGTCGGGTTTGACGAGCCGCTTAGGACGGTTCGCCAATTTGCATTCGCCATTCGGGCGGGCGATGCGTTTTTCCATCGCGGCCCCAGCCTCAGCCGGACGGCGCGCGCAGGCTTTGCGGCTGCCACTGGGTGGCACACTGGGGCAATTCAGTCTCTTCGGTCCAACACTGCATGAGATTGCTCGGGTCCCGTTGCATTAACTCGACTTCACCGCATCGAATGCTTCGCCCGCGCACCGGCGGGTCAGGTTACCCGGTAGACGCCGATGGTGAAGGCGAAGTCTAGCCCGGGGCGAACCGGCTAGCTCATCGTTCCGCGAGCCATGCAGCCATGCGGTGCAGCGCTGCCATACTGTCGGTGCAGTGATCCATGGCGCGCAGATAGCCATGGATGAGGCCTTTGCCCGAGTCGAAGGTGACCTCCACACCAGCCGCTTCCAACGCCGCGCGGTAGGCGGTGCCGGAATCGCGCAGCGGGTCGTTTTCGGCCGCGGCGAGGAAGGTGGGGGGCAGCCCGGCATGGCTCTCGGCCAGCAGCGGGGCGACGCGCGGGTCGGTGGTGAGCAGGGCCTCATTCGCCTCGCCACCAACATACATCCGGTTGACCGCGGGCATGCCCTTGGTTTGCAGGATCGGCGCTTCGGCGTTTTCGATCATCGACGGGCGGGTCATATCGAAATCGCAGGCAGGGTAGATCAGCAGTTGCCCCGCCAGAGCCAACTCGCCGCGCAGCCCCAGCGCCACGGCGGCTGCGAGATTGGCGCCAGCGCTGTCGCCGCCGATGGAGAGGCGCGCCGGGTCGATGTCGAGGCTATCCGCATTCTCCGCCGCCCAGCGCATCACCGCCGCCACCTGATCATAGGCGGCGGGGAAAGGGTGTTCCGGGCAGAGCGCGTAATCGACGCTGAACACCGTGGCGCCGGACCAGGCGGCGAGGCGCGCGGTGATGTCCCAATGGGTTTCCGGGCTGCCCTGCATCCAGGCGCCGCCATGCATATAGACCAGCGCCGGCTGGCGACCACCAGCGGAGGGGCGAAAAGCACGCAGACGCACCGGGCCAGCGGGGCTGTCGACCCAATGCTCGGCATCTGCATTGACCCCGTCCGGCGTCGGCAGGCGCATATTGGCGGCAATCACCTCGAAATGCGCACGCCGGTCGGCGAGGCTGGCACTGGGGGCGAGCGACGCCCATTCCTGCGTCCAGCGGTCGAGAAAGCCGTTGAGTTCGGGATTCATCATGCTTTGTCCTCCGGATTGCGGGCATAGGCGAGGATTGCCTCCACCGCCTGCGCCCGCAGATCGTCCTGCCCCGCTCGTGTGAACAGGGCCGGGCCGAACAGGGCCGAGAAGGTGGGCTTGTTGGAAACATTGAAGAAGCTCAGCGCCGAGATCTGCCAGTGCAGCATCATCGCATCGAGCCCGGGCCGGAAGCAGCTCTGAGCCTGGCCGCGCGCGATGATCCCAGCGAGCTGCGAGATCGCGGCCTCGTTGAGGCTGCGGATCATCTTCGACTGCTTGAGATAGGCGGCGTGGTGGATGTTCTCGATCATCACCATGCGGATGAAATCGGGGTTGGCGCGGTGGTGATCGAAGGTGAATTCCACCAGCTTTGCCAAGGCGTCATCGGGCGGCAGCCCGGCCAAATCGAGCTTTTCTTCGCCGTCGCGCACCTTGGCATAGGCGGCCTCAAGCGCGGCGGCATAGAGCGATTCCTTGTCGCCGAAATAGTAGTAGATCATCCGCTTCGAGGTCGCCGTTTTCGCCGCGATATCGTCGATCCGGGCGCCGGATAATCCGTTCTCCGCGAACTCTCGCATGGCGATGCGAAGAATGTCACGCTGCACGGCTTGCGGATTTTGTTTCCAGCCTTGCGTGGATTTTCGGCTCTTTTTCAGTGGTTTGTCCACAGACGGCCTCCCTGTCTACGTCAGAAATACCATGTTCATTTTTAACCGTACAGTACAAAGTAGTTGACGCAATTAACCAGTCAGTACAATTTTATCCTGCCAGCGACGACTCGCCGTTGGTTGGGAGGAGACATAAAATGGCGCAAAGCCACGTCACCAACACACGGACAGATTCTGCCCGCGATCAGGGGCCGTCTGTGCGCGTCGGTCTGATCGGAAACGGCATTCAATTGTCGCGCACTCCGGCCATGCATCAGGCCGAGGGTGCGGCGCTGGGGCTCGACTATCGCTATGATCTGCTCGACCCAGAAGCGCCCGATGGTCCCACCGGTTCGCTGGAAGAAATCTTGTCCCAAGCCGAGGCGCAGGGATTTGCCGGGCTGAACATCACATTCCCCTTCAAGCGCGAGGTTGTCGGGTTGCTCGACGAGCTGTCCGATGCCGCTGAAAAGATTGGGGCCGTGAACACGGTGGTCTTTGCTGATGGCAAGCGCCGGGGTCACAATACCGACTTTTGGGGCTTTTCGGAAAGCCTGCGACAGGGGCTGCCTGAGGCTGAGAAATCCTGCGTGCTGCTGATCGGCGCCGGGGGCGCGGGTGGCGCGGTGGCGCATGCGCTGAAATCGCTGGGCGTGTCGCGGCTGTTGGTGGCTGACGCGAGCCCCGCCGCCGCCGATGCGCTGGCGCGCGACGTGGCGGGCGAGGTGGTGAGCGACATGGCAGCGGCAGCGGCTGAGGCTGACGGGATCGTCAACGCCACCCCCATGGGCATGGCCAAGCTGCCCGGCACCTCGATCGACCCCGCGCTGATCGAGCCGCGCCATTGGGTCGCCGATATCGTTTATTTTCCGCTCGAAACCGAGCTGCTCCGCGCCGCGCGCGCCAAGGGTTGCCGTACGCTCGACGGCGGCGGCATGGCCGTGTTTCAGGCCGTGCGGGCTTTCAAGCTTTTCACCGGGCTCACCCCCGATCCGGCGCGGATGCGCGCCACTTTCGACAGTTTCGACTAGAATACGCAACAGGGAGGAAAATCATGCGTTTCGCAATCACCGCGGCCACAGCCGCCTTAGCCCTCATGGCCGGTGCGGCCAATGCCGCCGACAAGGTCACACTGATCTATTCGGACACGGTGCCGGAAAACGACATCCGTTCGAAGGTCCTGAACGATGAGTTCGGCGCCTGTCTCGGCGACGAGTTCGACTTCCAGGCCCATCACGGCGCCACGCTGTTTGCTCAGGGCACCGAACTCACCGCGATGCAGCGCGGCAATCTCGACATGGCCAATCTGGCAATCTTCGATTTCTACAATCAGGTGCCGTCGACCTCGGTGCTTGGCGTGCCGTTCCTGTTCCGCGACTACGCCCACATGCGCGCGACTTATGACAGCGATGTGCTGGCCGATCTCGAGGCCGAGGTCAGCGACAAGACCAATGTGAAGATCCTTGCCTATCCCTATATCGGTGCGCGTCAGCTCTCCTATGTCGGCGACCGTAAATACATGACCCCGGAAGACCTGAAGGGCGTGAAGATCCGCTTCCCGGGCGGCGAGGGCTGGCAGTTTGTTGGCACCGCGATGGGCGCGACCCCGGTGCCGATCCCGTTCACCGAAGTCTATACCGCGCTGCAAACCGGCGCTGTTGATGGTCAGGATAACGGCTTCCCGGCCACCCACGGGATGAAGTTCGACGAGATCCTCACCCATATGGGTCTGACCAACCACCTGATCGCCTCCAACGAATTCACCATCTCGCTGGATAAGTGGAATTCGATGAGTGAAGACCAGCAGGCCACGTTGCAGGGCTGCGCCGACCGGTTCGAAGCCGCGCTCGACAAGGTGACGCTGGATCAGGAAGCGGAGCTGAAGCAGACCTTCATCGACGCAGGTATCGACGTTTATACGCCCGACAATGCGGCGTTCCAGAAGCACGTCTACGATGCTTACATGGCGTCGGATTACTCAAAAGACTGGCCCGCCGGGCTTTACGACGCGATCGTCGCAGTCGGTCAGTAAGCCAGCAGGCTATCCATCATCCGGGCGGGCCACGCGCTCGCCCGGGTGCTTAAGGGGAGGGATTGAATGGACAAGCTGATCACCATCCGCGACTGGCTGGCCCGGCGCGCCGAGAACCTGCTGGCGCTCTTGTTGCTGAGTATGTTCGTGACCTTCCTTTTGCAGATCGTGTTCCGCTACGTGCTGTCACTGCCGGTGGGCTGGACGGTGGAATGGGTGTCCATCGCCTGGCTTTGGGGCATCCTGTTCGGCTACGGCTTCGTGGTGCGCGAGACCGACGTGATCCACCTTGACGTGCTTTACGACATGCTGCCGCGCGGGGTTCGGCGCAGTTTCGACGTGATCACCGGGCTGATCGTCGCCGGGGTCTTTGCCTGGACGCTACCCGCCACCTGGGACTATGTCGACTTCATGAAGATCGAGCGCACCGCCTATATGCGCTGGCCGTTCAACTTCGTCTTTTTCATCTACATCCCCTTCGCGCTCGCCGTCATTACGCGCGCATTGATGACAGCCTGGGCCGGGCTCCGGGGAACCGGGCCGCGCTTCCATATTACCGACAGCGCCGGGAGCCACGACTATGATTGAGCTCATCACCACCCACGCGCTGGGCTCCGCCATCACGCTGATCGTGCTGCTGTCGTTGATGGGCCATTCGGTGGGGATCTCGATCATCACCGGCTCTCTGGCCTACCTGCTGATCAAGGGCTACGACCCCTCGCTGGCGCCGGAAACCCTTCTGCAGGGGCTGTTTAACGGCTACACCCTTCTGGCCATTCCGCTGTTCATCCTTGCCGCCGATATCATGAATATCGGCTCCCTCGCCGACCGGCTTTTGCGGTTCTCCCAGGCGCTGGTGGGCCGGTTTCGCGGGGGGCTGGGCTATGTCAACGTGGTCTCGTCGGTGATCTTTTCCGGCATGTCCGGCTCAGCCGTGGCCGATGCGGTGGGCATGGGCAAGATCATCATCAACATGATGACCCGCGACGGAAGATATTCCCCGGCCTATGCCGCCGCGATCACCGCCGCCACCGCCACCGTCGGCCCGATCATCCCGCCCTCGATCCCGATGGTGCTCTATGCCATCGTCTCCGACCAGTCGGTGGGCTATTTGTTCGCCGCTGGCCTTGCGCCGGGCCTCTTGATGGCTCTGGTCATGGCGGTCATGAACTACGTTATCGCCCGGCGGCAGGATTTCCCCATCGACGAGGCGATCCCGATGCGCGAGATCCCGGGCATCACCTTCCGCGCGATCCCGGCGCTGATGCTGCCGGTGATCCTGCTCGGCGGCATCTATAGCGGCGTGATGACCCCGACCGAGGCCGCCGCTGTGGCCGCCTTCTATGCCCTCGCCGTCTCGGTGCTGTTCTACCGCTCGGTCAACCTCCGGCAGTTCTACACCGCGCTTTTGGGGTCGGCACGCTCCACCGCCTCCGTCGGCGTGCTGGTGGCTGGCGCCATCACCTTCAACTATGTCATCGCCCGCGAGGGTGTGCCCCATGCCATCGCCGATTGGCTGACCCAGTTCGATTTCACCCGCACCCAGTTCCTGATCGCGATCAACCTGCTGATCCTCGCGCTCGGCATGGTGCTGGAAGGCGGAGCGATCCTGCTGATCATCATCCCGATCCTGATCCCCACCGTGCAGGCAATGGGCATCGACCTGGTGCATTTCGGCGTGATCGCGGTGGTCAATGCGATGATCGGGCTGATCACGCCGCCTTACGGGCTTCTGCTGTTCATCGTGGCCAACATCACCGGCCAGCCGGTGGGCAAGGTGGTGCGGGAAATCCTGCCCTTTATCGTGGCGTTGCTGGTGGCGCTGGGCATCATCACCTTCGTGCCTGACTTCGTGCTCTTCCTGCCGCGCCTGCTCGGCTATCAAGGCTAGACCCATGAAAACCTCCATCGCCACAGTTTCGATTTCCGGAAGCCTGACCGAAAAGCTGGAGGCCATCGCTGCGGCGGGCTTTTCCGGCATCGAGATTTTCGAGCAGGATTTCATCGCCTTCGACGGCACGCCGCAGGATGTGGGCAATATGGTGCGCGACCACGGGCTTGAGATCACCCTGTTCCAGCCGTTTCGCGATTTCGAGGGCCTACCAGAGCCACTCCGGGCCAAAGCCTTTGACCGGGCCGAGCGCAAATTCGACCTGATGCAGGCGCTGGGCACCGATCTGGTGCTGGTCTGCTCCTCGGTCCACCCAGGCGCACTGGGGGGGATCGACCGGATGGCGGATGATTTTCATGAGCTCGGCGAACGAGCGGCACGTCGCGGGCTGCGGGTGGGGTTCGAGGCGTTGGCCTGGGGCAAACATGTGAACGACCATCGCGACGCCTGGGAAGTGGTGCGCCGGGCCGAGCACGACAATGTCGGATTGATACTCGACAGCTTCCACACGCTCGGTCGCAAGATCGACCCGGAAACCATCAGGCGCATCCCCGGCGACAAGATCTTTTTCGTCCAGCTTGCCGACGCCCCGGCTATCGACATGGACCTGCTCTATTGGTCGCGCCATTTCCGCAACATGCCGGGCGAGGGCGATCTTGATGTAACCGGTTTTATGCGTGCGGTGATGGCAGCGGGCTATGCCGGGCCGATCAGCCTTGAGATTTTCAACGATCAGTTTCGTGGCGGCTCCACCCGTCAGGTGGCGCAGGATGGCTACCGGTCTCTGATTGCGCTGATGGACGATGTGCGCCGTGCCGAGCCCACGCTTGCGGTCGACCTGCCACCGATACCGCCACGGGTACCTGCAACCGGCGTGGCTTTTGTTGAATTCGCCACCCGTGGCGACGAGGCACGGGCACTGGAAACCCTGCTCGGCACGCTGGGGTTCCAGACCGCCGGTCGCCACATCGCCAAGAAGGTGACGCTGTTTCAGCAGGGCGATATCCGCATCGTGCTGAACGAGGAAACCACCGGCCACGCCGCCACCGCCTGGAACGCGCGCGGCACCACCGTTTGCGATCTGGGGCTGTCGGTAGCCTCCGCCGATGACACGCAGGCCCGCGCCACCGCGCTGGGAGCCGAGGTGTTTTCGCAGCCAATCGGCCCGGGCGAGCTCGATATCCCGGCAATTCGCGGGCTGTCCGGTTCGGTGCTGCATTTCATTGATGAGCAGAGCGGGCTTGGCGATGTCTGGAGCCGTGAATTTACCGCCACTGCCCCGGTGCGCGGCGCTGGCCTCACCCGCATCGACCACCTTGCCCAGACCATGAGCTATGACGACATGCTGAGCTGGACACTGTTCTACAGCTCGCTGCTCGATGTTGATAAATCGCCCATGGTCGACGTGTTTGACCCCGATGGGCTGGTGCGCAGTCAGGTGGTGGCATCAGCAAATGGCGCCCTGCGGATCACGCTGAACGGCGCTGATAGCCACCGCACCCTTGCCGGTGCCTTCCTGGCCGAGACCTTCGGCGCTTCGGTGCAGCATCTGGCGCTTGCCTCAGACGATATTTTCGTCACGCTCAATGCGCTGGCCGGGCGCGGTTTTGAGCCATTGCCGATGCCGCAGAACTATTATGATGACCTCGCCGCGCGGTTCGATTTCCCGCCGGGGCTGCTGGCGCGGATGCAGGCGGCGAATGTGCTCTATGACCGCGACGCGGGCGGGGCCTTCTTCCAGTGCTACAGCCGCGCCTTTGCCGGTGGGCTGTTCTTCGAGATCGTCCAGCGCGACACCGGCTATGCCGGGTATGGCGCGCCCAACGCGCCGTTCCGCATCGCCGCCCAGAAGCGCCTGCGCCGCGCCAAGGGCGTGCCGAGAGCCTGACCCCGCAACCCTAGCGAACCTTGCTCACCGACAGCGCGTCGACCAGCATCAGCATGGTCAGTGCCTGACCATAGGGCGTGGGCGTGTCGGGAATCTGTCGGTAAAAATCAAGCGTGTGGCCCATCGGCGTGCCGTCCGAAACATGGGCAACGATGCCGGTTTCTTCGATGCAGGTCAGCACCGCCGCAAAGGCACGTTCGGCCACCGGGCGCAGGCTCGCATCCAGCAATCCCAGCTCGATCCCGCGCGAAATCCCGTAGGAGATCCCGGCGGTGGCCGAAGCCTCGATCGGCGACCCGGGATCGTCCAGAAGCGTGTGAAAGAAGCCGTCTGCGTTTTGCAGCCCGGCCAGCGCCGTGACCTGCGCGCGCAGCACATTGCTCAGGAATCGCGCCGAAGACAGCGGCATGTCGGGCACGATGGAAAACAGCTCGGGGATGGCGATGGTGATCCAGGAATTGCCCCGCGCCCAGAAGGCATTGGCAAAGTTGTGGCGGCCGTTGAAGGTCCAGCCATGATACCAGAGCCCGGTCTTGGGCTCCGACAGATAGCGGGCATGGATCATGAACTGATAGATCGCTTCTTCCACCCAGTCGGGCCGGTTGAACCGCTTGCCCGCTTTGGCAAGGAACAGGCAGGTCATGAACAGCGTGTCGTCCCACAGCTCGCCGTCATTCATGCGTTCCTTCACCACATGCTGAAAGCCCTGATCCTCGGTGCGCGCCAGACCATCGACCAGCCACGCAGCCCAATCCTGTACCAGCACCTCCCATTCGGGGCGGTGCACATGGTCGATCAGCCCGGCCAGCGCCAGCAGCGGCGCGGAGGAATTGACCTGCCGGGGCGGCAGCCCACGGGAAATCTGCCAATCGTACCACTCGGCCAGGGCCTTGATCAGCTTGTCGTCGCCCACGCTTTCGGCATGGCGAAACAGGCCATAGACGCCCACGCCGATCTCCCAATCCCATTCGTCAAATTGCAGACGGAATCCGTCCCCATCCAGCGGCGCAGTTTCGTTGATCCCGCGCAAACGTGCGAGGCCGGTGGCAACATTGGAAAGCTGGGTCAAAAGGCTTTGTTGGGTAATATGCATCATGGCTTGAACCTTCTTATTGGACGCGCATCGGCACCCCGGCAGTGATCTGCGGGGTCTGAGCGTCGGTCGGAAATGGCAGTGCTATGCCGTCGCGCGAAAGGCCCGTGGCATAGTTGAGAATAAGCTGGGGCGCGCCGGGGCGGCTGAGCGTCAGGGCCAGAGGATCGGGTTTGAGCTCCAGCTGCGTCTCACGGGCCATCCCGGCAATGGCCGCAAGGCCGCCTGCGGGTAAATCGCCCGCGATCAGCGCCCAGCCGGTGCGCGAGCCCATCACTCTGAATTCCAGCCCAGCGCCCGGGCCGGTGGTCACTGGTGCAATCGGGCTGGTGGCCTTGAGTAAAATAAAGCCACCGCCCGATTGCAACGCCAACCAGTCCTCCCCCGCCAGATACTCATCAAATTCGGTCAGCGGCACATAGGCGTGGGTGAATGGAAGGCGCGACGATGAGCCAAGATCCGACAGGATCAGGCAGCAATTCTCGATCATGCCAACGCGCGGCATTACTCCATTACCCGCCCAATAGGACGGACGGTTTGATCCCCAGGGGTCGTCTTCGCCGGGATGATTGACCCAAACCCGGGCAAAGGGGCGCGCGGCGGATTGAATATCGACCAGATGTTGCTGATGCCCGCCGGTGCCGGGGGGGCCGTCGATGCTGGCCGAAAGCTGCATATGCGCGGTCTTGAACAGGGCAAGCCGCGCGGCGGTGCCATAGCCCTGCACGTAACGGGCGCTGAGCGGCGCCTTGGGGGCGGTATGCTCGGCCAGATCGGCGGGGGGCGCATAATCCGACGCACAGAACATTGGCAGGGCTGCCACGCCATTGTTCAGCCAGCCGGTGCCAAAACCCACGGCGGCAAAGGGGGCAAGCTCGGTCAGCGGCCCGGCGCGCAGCTCTTTGTCATAGGCGCGCCCCATCGTGCCCGCCGACACGCCGCCGATCGTGTGCAGCGCGATCATGGTGAAAAGCTGGTCCAGCAGCGCCTCGGCGCGTTGTTTCAGCTCGCCTTTCGCCCAGCGCTGCAAGGCCAGCAGCCCGATGAAATCGACCGGGTAATAGGCGGCGGAGTTCCACTCAGCCAGCCCATGCGCCTCGACCGAGGCAAACCAGCGCTCCAGTCTTTTTTCGGCCAGCGCGGCATGATCGGCCCCGCTCAGCCCGGCATTGGGGAAAGTCGCCTCGGGCATCAGATGCCCGGCGATATATTCGCTGACATGGAAGCAGAGCACATGGTTTTCGCTCCAGAACCACATCGCGTCATTGCCCGGCTCGTCCATCCAGTAGCGATAGTTCAGGATCGCAGAGCGGATCGCCTCGGCAGCGTCGTCGGGCAAAGCATCGCGGTGGGCGCCGTAGATCCAGAGCAGCGGCACCATGACGAAATCCGAGCAATCGCGGCGGTCGTTGATGCCAGCCAGAGTATCATCGAGGATCTCCGCACTCGCCGCATCGAAGGGCAGACCGCAGGCGAGCTGGGCCAGCAACCGCCCGGTGCGCAATTCGCCATGATGTGCGGCGTGTTCCAACGCCAGGCGTTTGCGGGCCACAAGCGTGGCAGGCAGATGCATCGGCGCCTGATCGCGCAGATAGGCAAAGCCGATACCGCGCTCGACCCGGGTTTCGCCAATCGTGAAGGTCAGCTCCAGCGGGTGATAGCCATCGTCGAGCGTGGCAAGATCGCCCAGCGAAAGGTGGCTCTGCCCGGCGGCAAGGATAGCCTCGGCCTCGAAAAGCGGCGGCTTGTGGCTCAGATGCACACTCTGGCGCACCTTGCCCGAAACGGTCACGTCGCGCGGGGCGGGGCCAGCAAAGGCAAGCTCCAGCGCATCGTCCGCCTCAAAGCAGACCTTGGCGGGATGCACCGATCGGGCAAGCTCCATCAGCGCGGTTAGTGCCTCGGGGTCGGCATTGCCCGGAATCGACGTCTGCAAATCGCCCGCGCCCAGCCAGGTAAGCTCGACGAAATAGTTGATGTCGCGCTCGGCCAGATCCTCGATCAGCAGAACCACCTCAGAGCCTTCAGCGCGCAGCGGCAGGGTGATCTCGACCTCCTGCGTGCTGTTGCGGCGATAAGGCTCGAACCCTGTCACATGCACGCCGTCCACCCAGATATGCACCCCGCCACAGGTGGCGACGCGGAACGGATGCGCGCCGCCCATCGGCGGGATCAGCGTGCATTTCGCCCAGCGGGCCAGCCGGGTGGGCAGGTGCCAAAAGCCGCTGAAATCCAGCCGCCGGTTGAAGCCCGGCAGATTGGTCGCGGTGACGGGAAAATCTTCAAGCGTGGGCACATCACGCTGCGCGATGTCTGCCAGCAGGGCCACGCGGCAGGGCAGATCGCCCACATCCACGAACCCGTTGATGAACTTGTAGTCAACATTGTCCACGCCGCGGGTGACCGCGCCGTTGAAGCGCTGCTCTTTCAGCGCGCCAAGCGCAAAGGCGGTGACGGTTTCGCCGCTATGGGTGGTGAACAAGGCGCGCTCAGCCATGATGGGCCTCGTGCGGCAAAGCCAGCTCGATCTCGCCAATCATTCCGACGAGCTGATCGAGGCTTTCGATACAGTAATCCGGGTTTTCCGAGGCCTCTTCAGGCTCTTGGTTGCGTCGCTTCGACCAGCCCACGAACAGGCTGTTCAGCCCGAACTCGTTGGCGCCCTTGATGTCGCGGGAAAGGTTGTTGCCGACCATGACCACGCGCCCGCGCGCGCTATCGTCGAGCCCCACAGCCTCCATCGCCGCTGCAAACATCTTTGGCGAGGGCTTCAGCTCTCCGATCCTGCCGGAAATCACATGCCCGCGCATCAGATCCCAGATCCCGCGCGGTTTCAGCAGGTTCTGAAAGGTCTCGGGCGGGCCATCGGCCACCAGAACCAACGGATAGCCCCGGGCGTGAAGAGTTCGCACCGCTTCCATGGCATGGGGAATTTCTTGGGCCTCGGTCACGATCTCGCTGCCGTCGATCTTTACCTCGGTTGCCTCGTCGATCAGCGTATCGCCGCAATCGAGAAACAGCGCCGCCAGATGCGGCACACGCTCGGGCAGCGCCGCGATCAGCGCCTGCATCCGAGCCGGAATCCAGGCTTCCAACTCGGAATAGGGCACCAGAGCGGGTTCGGTGCCGGGGGCAAAATCAAAGCTCGGGGTGAAGGCGGCGCGGCGCAGGGCAAGGCCTGCCAGACGGATGGCATACGCGCTGGCCTGATAGGCGCCGGACTCTGCAAAGCGGTTACCCAGATGAATGCCCTCCTCCCCGGCTTCCGGCCCGCAGACCGCGCGGATCATCGCCCCGGCGATGAAGGGCATCGCATGGGCCTGTGCCCAAATCGCATGTTTGCCGGGTTCGGAATAAAGCACCGAGCGTGGCCCCTGCATCTCTGGCAGGCCCGTACCGGTATCGGTGGCCACGCGCAGCCCGTGCATCGTGCCTTCGACCCGAACAACCTCGCCCGCCGCATCCACATGCACCCAGACATGTTCGAGATCGTAGAGGTGCTGAATATCCCAATCGTGCCAGATCGCATATTCGATCACCGCCCCGCCCGGCGGCGGGGTCAGCGCGAATTTCGACGAGGGCGAACGCCCGGCGGTACGGATCACCGAATAGCCCAGCACCAGCGGCGGCGCGGGTTCCTGCGCATCAAGGCAGAGGATCGGCCTGTGCCGCTCGGCCAGCGCATAATCCGGCGCGGCGCTATCGCTCGTCGGAATCGCAGGCGTGCTGACGGAAAACAGCGTCATGCACCAACCCCGGTCAGGCTCAGCTCTTCGGCGAAATGGCAGCGCACCTGACGGCTGCCAATCTCGCGCAGCGCCGGCACTTCGATCTTGCAGCGGTCACTCGCGTAGGGGCAACGCAGATGGAAGGTGCAGCCCGGCGGCGGATTGACCGCATCGGGCACCTCGCCCTTCAGCACCGCCCGTTTTTCGCGGCTGCGTTTGCGCGGGTCGGGCTGCGGTACCGCCCCCAGAAGCGCCTCGGTATAGGGGTGCAGGGGTTTGGCAAACAGCGCGTCGGTATCGCCCAGCTCGACGATCTGGCCCAGATACATCACCGCGATCCGGTCAGAGATATGCTCGACCATGCCCAGATCATGGGTGATGAACAGATAGGTCAGCTTGAACTGTTCCTGCAGATCCTGAAGCAGGTTGATATTCTGCGCGGCCACCGACACGTCGAGCGCCGAAACCGCTTCGTCGGCGGCAATGAAGGCGGGGCTCAGCGCCAGCGCGCGCGCAATGCCGATCCGCTGGCGCTGACCGCCCGAAAAGGCGTGCGGATAACGCGTGGCATATTCGGGCCGCAACCCGACATAAGACAGCAGCTCGCCCACTCGTTTGGCGATCTCAGCTTTCGAATAGCCATTCACCACCATCGGTTCGCCGATCAGGTCGAGCAGCGTCATGCGCGGATTGAGCGAGCTGTAGGGATCCTGAAAGATCATCTGCATCTCGCGCCGGAGCGGACGCATCTCGCTGTCGGACAGCGCCGAAATATCGGCTACATTGCCATCGGAAAGGCGGAACAGAAGCTGCCCGGAGGTGAGCGTATAGGCCCGCAGCAACAGCCGCGCGACGGTGGACTTGCCCGAGCCGCTTTCGCCCACAAGACCAAAGGTCTCGCCCTTGCGGATGTCAAAGGTCACGTCTTCGGCGGCGCGCAGCTTCAACGTTTCGCGGCCGCGATGGCCGCCCTTCACCGGGAAATGCTTGGTCAGACCCTTGACGCGGAACAGAACGTCTTCGGGCAGGGCGTCGGGGGGAAGAATACGCGCGTTCATTGCGTCACCTCCGGCAGGTTTCCGGCGAAATGGCACAGCGCCTGCTGATCGCGGTCGAAGGCCACAAGCGGCGGCACCGAAGCTGTGCAGGTGGCGGCATTGGCGTGATCGCAGCGGGTGTGGAACGGACAGCCGCGCGGGATGTTGTAGGGGTCCGGCACCGAGCCGCGGATGGTTTTCAGCCGATGCACCTTTTGCTGGCCCAACCGTGGAATGCTCTGCAGAAGCGCCTGGGTATAGGGGTGCTGCGGACGGTAGAAAATGTCGTCGACCAGTCCGGTCTCGACGATCCGGCCCAGATACATCACCGCCACCCGGTCGGCGATATCGGCGACCACGCCGAAATTGTGGGTGATGAAGATAATCGCCATCCCCAGCTCTTCCTGCAGCGACTTCAAGAGTTCGAGTATCTGCGCCTCGGTGGTCACGTCGAGCGCTGTGGTCGGCTCGTCCGCGATCAGCAGTTCGGGATCATTGGCCAGCGCCAGCGCGATCATCGCCCGTTGCCGCATTCCGCCCGACAGTTGGTGCGGAAAGCGGTCTAGCATCCGGTCGGGATGGGGCAGCTGAACCTTGGCCAGAAGCTCGATGGCGCGCTCGCGCGCGGCGGCCTTGCCCACCTTGCGATGCAGCATCACCGTGCGGGCGATCTGCGCGCCGATGGAATGCACCGGCGACAGCGCCGTCATCGGCTCCTGAAAGATCATGCCAATCCGGTTGCCCCGCAGCGCGCGCATGATCCGGCTATCTTTGCGCAGGCCAGACAGGGTGTATTCCTTTTCGCCCTCGGGGTTGAACAGGATCGACCCGCCGTTCTCGACCGCATTGCGCGCCAGAAGCCGCATGATCGCCCGCGCGGTGACCGACTTGCCCGAGCCGCTTTCGCCCACGATCCCCAGCACTTCGCCCCGGTTCACATGATAGCTGACGCTGTTCACCGCAGGCACCAGCCCTTCGCGGGTGGAAAAGCTCACCTGCACATCATCAAGCTGCAACAGGCGCTCCGGCGGCATGGATATTTTTGTGTTCATCATCATCGTCTCAGTGCCCATACGGATCGGCGGCATCGCGCAGCCCGTCGCCAAGGAAGTTGAAGGCCAGAACCACCATGACCACCGCCGCCCCGGGCAGAAGCAGCCAAGGCGCCAGCGAGATCGAGCGAAGGTTCTGCGCGTCCTGCAAAAGCACGCCCCAGCTCACCACCGGCGGCCGCAGGCCAAGGCCAAGGAACGACAGCGCGGTTTCGCCTAGGATCATTTCCGGCACCGCCAGCGTCATCGCCGCGATGATGTATGAGGTCATGGCGGGCAGCATATGCTTGGTGATGATGCGGTATTCCGTGGCCCCGGCCAGACGGGCGGCGAGCACGTAATCTTCTGTTTTCAGCGACAGGAATCGCCCGCGCACCACCCGCGCCAGATGGGTCCAACCGATCAGGGCAAGGATGAGTGTGATCAGCACGTATACAAAAAGCGGGTTCCACTGGATCGGCAGGGCGGCGGCCAGACCCATCCACAGTGGAATGGTCGGCACCGAGCGGATGAACTCCATCATCCGCTGGATCGACGTGTCGATCATCCCGCCATAATAGCCTGAAATAGACCCGAAGAAGAGCCCGAGCACGAACGAGAAGATCACCCCGACCAGACCGGCCGACAGGGTAACCCGGGCGCCATAGACCAGCCGCGTGAACATATCGCGGCCCAGCTTGTCGGTGCCCATGAGGTTCAGCTTCTGCTTTTTGTGATCGAGGCCGAACAGGTGGATGTCGGTCTTCCACAGCCCCCAGAATTTGTAGCCTTCGCCATGCACGAAAAACGCGACCGGCACCGTGACATCGCGGTTTTCCACATAGGTCACGCGCGCGGTTGCCGGGTCGCGGGTCCGTTTCAGCTCATAGACAAAGGGCCATTGCGGCTTGCCGTCGTGGATCACATGCACCGCTTGCGGCGGCACGAAGGTTTGCAGCTTTTCGATCGAGTTCGGCGTATAGGGCGCGACCACTTCGGCAAAGATCGCCATCAGATAGGCGCAGGCCAGAAAGATCATCGAGATCAAGGCGAGCTTGTGTTTGCGAAAGCGCCACCAGATCAGTTTCCAGGGCTTCGCAGTATAAAGCGCATCGGCGGCCGCGGCTTCGGGCTCGATCTGCGGGGCGTCGGACAGGATTGCATCGCTCATCTGGTCAGCCCTCACGCGTAACGGATGCGCGGATCGGACCACGCAAGCAGGATGTCGGAAATCAGCGTGCCAAGAACCGTGAAGATGCTGAGGATCAAGATGAACGAGCCAGCCAGATACATGTCCTGCATCTTCAGAGCCTGTAACAGCAGCGGGCCGGTGGTCGGCAGGTTCAGCACCACGGCGGTGATCACGTCGCCGGAAAACAGCGCGGGCAAAGCCCAGCCGACAGTTGAAATGAACGGGTTCAGCGCCACGCGCACCGGATAGCGCCAGACCACCTGCCGCTCGGACAGCCCTTGTGCATAAGCGGTTTCCACATAGGGTTTGCCCAATTCGTCAAGCATGTTGGCCCGCATCACCCGGATCAGCCCCGCCGCGCCGCCAGTGGCCAGCACGACGATGGGAATCCACACATGCGACAGGATGTTCAGGGCTTTCGCCATCGACATCGACTGGCCTTCATAGATCGGCGACATCAGGCCACCGACATCAATATGCATCCAGACAAAGCCCGTCCACATCAACACCAGCGCCAGCAGGAAATCGGGGATGCCTTTGCCGAGGAACCCGAACACCGTGAACAGGTAATCGAGAAACGAATACTGGCGTTGCGCCGAGTAGACGCCGATTGGAATAGCAATGATCCAGGTGAAGACCAGCGACAGCGACGACAGCAGCAGGGTCAACGCCAGACGGCCCCAAATCAGATCCGATACCGGAGCGTTCCAGTGGAAGGACTGGCCGAAATCCCCGTGCAGAATGATTTTGCTGATCCAGCGCCAATATTGCACAAATATCGGATCATTCAGTCCCAACCCGGTGCGGATCGCGTCTTCCTGTTCCAGCGTGATGTATTCGCCGCCATGACGCAGCTCGGCGGCGTAGGCCGTGGCATAGTCACCCGGCGGAAGCTGGATGATCAGGAAAGAGATGAAGGACACAACGATCAGGGTTGGGATAGCCCAGAGCGTCCGTCGCACGATGAAGCTGAACATCTGAATACTCTTTTATTGCGTATGACGAAACATGTCACAGCGAACCGGCACTGTGCCATGAGCCAAATTCATACGGAAAATGTCCTGCGACGGATATGGGAGCCGCCGCAGGACAGAGGAGGATTTACTGCTCGATCCACATTTGCGGGGTCTGGGCGATCCCGATCCCGCGGGTGATGTCATCCGCCACCAGCCCGTCACGCAGGTTGTGGAAGTCGTTGCGCACGACGGTCGGCGCCGCTTCTTCCCCCACCAGACCGATCACCCAGCCTTCGTTCACGAAGGTGCCGATGAGATCGTTGAGCGCGGCGTCAGCTTCTTCCAGGCTTCCGGCCTGCGAGGCTTTATCCCAGTCGGCAAACACGCGCCGGATCGGGTGATCCGCCGGCGGCTCGATGCCGCTCGCACCTTCGGTGGAGTACCACACGTAGTATTGGTGGGCGTAGCTGTCGTTGCCCATCATGATGCGCGGGTCAGCCGAAACCACCGACAGACGGTCGAACGGATAGTACTGCATCTCGAAGTTGTTGTTGTCGCGGTTGTCGTCCCATTGGGTCCGGTCGATAATCCGCGGCAGCAGTTCGATCCCGATATCCTTGAAGTTGTCGGCAACCAGTTCGAGCACCGTGCTGTAGGCATCGTTATCAGCTTCCACCACGATCTGCAGACGCTTGCCATCCGAGCGTAGACGGTAGCCATCGCCATCGCGTTCGGTCAGCCCGACGCCATCAAGCAGGGTGTTGGCCTGATCCGCATCGTATTCGGTCCAGTGGGTTTCCCAATCAGCATTGAAATACGGAGACCCAGAGATCGGCGATGCCGACCGAGCTTCACCAAGACCCGAGAAGGCCAGCTCGTTGATCGTGTCACGATCAAGCGCGATTGAAAGCGCATGGCGGAAATCGGTGTTTTCGTAGAGCCCGCGCAGCACGTCGTCGGTGGTGTTATAGTTCGGCAGCAGCGAGTAGACATTGGCCGATTTTCCCGACGAGATGTGGTAATTCCCGGCCTCGGCATTTTCGGCATAGAAGGTGAAGTCGCTCGACTGCACATAGCGCTGTTGCATGTCGATCTGGCCCTGCACGATCATCAGGTTGAACGCGTCCTGAGCTTCAAACAGACGATGCTCGATCCGGTCGATATAGGGCAGCTGGTTGCCATCCTGATCGACCGCCCAATAGTAGGGGTTGCGCACCATCGTCACCACGTTGCCGGGCGCCGGTTGTTCGATCATCCACGCGGTGATGACCGGCAGCTCGGTGTTTTGCCACCACGAGGTGACCGCACCTTTGGAGCCCCAGAGATCGGTCCATTTTTCAACGCCATGCGCCTGGGCGGCGGCGGCGAGATCTTCGGCCGAAGCGTAGTGATCGTTGAACTGCGCCAGATAATGTTTCGGGAACAGGAAGGACGGCCGGTCAAGGCTCGGCTCGCCGGTGGAGTCTTTCGCCAGAATGTTCAGGAAATAGACGTAGGGCTGAGCGAATTTGACCGTGAAGGTGCGTGCATCCTTCACTTCAAGCTGCATCGGCACACCGCCGGGCGAGAAGGTCGGGTCGATGGTCGGCACGATCGCGGAGTTGGTGAACACATCGTCATACCAGAACTGCACGTCTTCTGTGGTAACCGGAACGCCATCCGACCATTTCAGCCCGTCGAGCAGGGTAAAGGTGAATTCGGTGGCATCTTCGTTGATCGAGTAGTCTTCGATATAGGCAGGCATCAGCGCGACGTTGCCATCGGCATCGGGCGCGTATTTCAGAACCCGCTCTTCCAGAAGCTTGGTGGGCCCCCAACGGTCGCCCGGGCCTTTGAAAGCGCGGTGCCAGACGCCACCATACTGCCCCACCTCAACGGCGTTTATCACGCGCGGATGCGCCGGCAGGCGCACGTCGATCGGCGGCAGCTGACCAGCCTCCACCATCTTGGTCAGCATCGGCGATTCATTGAAGGCATAGGCCGCCTGAGTGAGGGCCGTGGTCGCCAGCAATGCAATGCCGATCGCCTTCACGCTTTTTGCCCGAATTTCGAAAAAATTTTTCATCGTCATATCCTCTCTCCCGTAACGCGTCCCGCTGAACCCTGCTTCTTTTATGAAAGCGTTTCAACTTTTTTGCGCGATATTACCAAGTTTGCGAGTGATTTCATGACAATTTCAACAGAAAAAAATTTTCACGATCTGGGAAGGGATGATCTTCTGGATTCGTTGAAAGTTTTCATGCAAAAATTTCAACTTCGCCGCGTTACCGCGTGCTAACTTCGCCCCTGAAAGCCCCTCGGCCGAGGCCGAAGCGACATCAGGTCGCACGCGGTTGAGAGATGCTGGCGCGCTCGACAATCTCGCATCCCAGCTCCAGCCGATGGGCGGCGCGCGGGCGTTTTCCGGCGATGGCGCGCTGCTCAAGAAGACCCAGCGCTTCACTGCCGAACTGGTCCAGCGGGATCGACACGGTGGTCAGCGCGGGCGCGTGCAATTCGCCCAGCGCCACGCCATCGAAGCCCATCACAGACATATCGCCGGGCACGCTAAGCCCGGCGTGTTGCAGCGCCTTGATCGCCCCGAAAGCAAGGTTATCGGCGGCGCAGAATATCGCCGTCACGCCGTTCAGATCAGGATGCGCCTTCAGCCATTTGGCCATCGCCTGTTCGCCATGCTCAGGCAGAAAGCCATCGGCCATCACCACAATCGCGTCTTCAAGCGGCATCCCCTGCTCGACATAGGCATCCATGAAGCCATCAAGCCGCCGCCGCACGGTTTTGCGTCCGCGCCAGGTCAGGTGCATGATCTTGTGATGCCCCATCGCAATCAGCCGCTTCGTGGCCTTCTGCGCGGCAAAGCGGTTACCCGGAGTAACGCTGTCGATATGCATGTCCGGATCTTCGCCATTGATCAGCACCGCCGGAATGCCGGTATTGCAGATCGCTTCCAGCAGCGGCCCGCGATCGTCGTTGATCAGGATGATCCCGTCGGCCTGCGCGGCACGGGCAGCGGCCACCACATCGTCCACCGTTTGCTCGCGGCTCAGCGTATGCGGCACAACCCGAAGGCCGCGCGCCTCGCAATCGCGGGTCAGCGCGCTGAGAATGGTCCAGGACACAAGGTTCACGTCATTGTCCACCAGCGCCCCTTCGGGCACGATGATCATCACCTTCGACAGCGCTGCAATCGACCCCTTGGCCTGCCGCTTGGCCAGATAGCCCAGTTCGCGGGCGGCATTGCGCACCCGGTCGCGCACCTCGTCAGAAATCGGAGCGGTGCCGTTCAACGCATGCGATACGGTCGACATGGCAACGCCTGCCGCTTCCGAAACTTCCCGAATCCCAACCTTTTTGCGCGCCATTTCACCCTCCGTTCCGCATGCCTTATCCCGCGTCATGCGGGATCGCAAACCAGCAAGGGCCTTCGCCCCGCCAAAACCCGGCACCCGTAAATGCCGGACCTGTTCTTTTCGTTTCACCCGTCGATCTTTGCCAAACCATCAGCCCGGCGACGGATGATTTTCCGCCTCAGACCCGGCGCCGCAACAGCAGCGTCTTGATCTCAAACGGCCTGAAGCTGAGCGTGATCGCTCCGTCCTCCAGCACCAGATCCTCGCCCGGTTGTTCCAGCAGATCCGCCAGTGCCACCCCGGCGATTTCCGGCGCCAGTGTCAGGCGCGTGACCTGTCGCTGGCCATGCCGCTCCCACAGCCGCAGGATCAGCGCGTCGCCCTCTTCGGCGCGCTTCACCGCTTCAATGGCAATCGCGTCATTGTCCGGCATCGCGATCCCCGACAGGCTTTGCCCCCCGGCCGCGCCCTGCCCCGGCAGCACCGTCAGCGGATGGTTGAAGGCTTCGGCAACCGCAGGCACCTCGGCGGTGCCGCCATGCACGAACAGCCCGTAACGCAGGTGATGGGTGCCGATATCGGCGCTCTCCCAGGGCCATGTGGGCGCGCGCAGCACGGTCAGGCGCAGGGTGCTGCCCTTGGCGTCATAGCCATATTTGCAGTCGTTCAGCAGCGCGACACCGAAATCCGGCTCGCTCAGATCCACCCAGCGATGCATCGGAGTTTCGAACCGCGCCTGATCCCAGCTGGTATTGGCATGGGTCGGGCGAGAGACGTGACCAAACTGCACTTCGGCGGTCGATGCCGTGGCGCGGATGTCGAGCGGAAAAGCCGCTTTCACCAGCGTGTTCGGCTCGTGCCAGTCGATGAACGTGTCAAATTCCAGCACGGCGCTTTCGGCTTCCAGCGTGGCCAGCTGCACGATGCGCGAGCTTTCATAGCGCCATTCAAACCGGATCGCGGCGCGATAAGGGCCGGTTTCGACCACCTCGGCGCTGATCAGATCGTCGATCTCCCAATGCTGGTCTTCGAAGGTGGTGTCGATGTCCCAGGCATCGAACTCAGCCGGCAGATCGCGGAAGGCCTGCAAGCGGTTCGCGACCCCATCCAGCGCCTCGCGGTGCTGGTGTTTGTCGTAAAGCGATACCAGCCGCCCCTGATCGTTGAACGCGGCGCGGATCTGCGCGTTTTCAAGGATATTGGGCGTGACCAGCAGCCCGCCATCGCCCATGGCCGCAGCGCCGTCGCTGAGCGTGAGGCGCGTTGCGGCCAGCGCCGGCACCGGGGGAATCGGCGCGCCTTGCGCTACCGAGCCATCGGCCCGATGAAGCAGCTGCGCGGGCATGCCATCCAGCGCCAGCGGCGCGGTACCTTCCACCTGCACCAGCCCGCCCCGGGCCTGCCCCAATGGGTTCGGCAGCAGAAGCTCGCCCGCCCCGGCAAGGCTTTCGGCCAGATCGGCCAGCAACGCCTTTGCCTCGTTGAAAAACGCGACAAATTCGGCGTCGCTGTCGTCATAGACCAGCCCAATTGAAGACCCCGGCAGGATGTCGTGGAACTGGTTCAAGAGGACAATATCCCAAAGCGCGTCGATCCGGGCTTTCGGATAGGCATAGGCGCCGCGCAGATCGGCAAGGCTGGCCAGCGCTTCAATCTCGCGCAGGGCCGCCTCGGCCCGGCGGTTGTTGCGTTTCACCTTGGCCACCGAAGTGAACGTGCCGCGATGAAACTCCAGATAAAGCTCGCCCACCCAGGCCGGGTAGGCCTCCGGCGCCGCCTGCATCCGTGCCACGAGGCGCTCGAAATACGGGCCCATATGCCCGTGTTCCACCGTCGGACAGCCGGGAATGCCCCGTTCCATCCGGCGGATATGTTCCAGCATCTCGCGGGTCGGCCCACCGCCGCCATCGCCATGACCATAGACCAGCATGAGCTCGTCATTAGTGCCCTTCTGGGCATAGCGCCGCCAGGTGCCCATGACGTGGCTGGCCTTCAGATCGGGGCAATAGGTGGTGCCGATCGAGCTGCTTTCCATCGGTTGGGTGGTGAGGAAATAGGTGGGCACCCGACTGCCATCGAGCCCTTCCCACCAGAAGCTTTCATGCGGCATCCGGTTGGTGTCGTTCCACGACATCTTATGGGTGACAAACACTTCAAGCCCCGCCAGCCGCATGATCTGCGGCAGGGCGGCGGAATAGCCGAACGTGTCGGGCAGCCAGACGGTTTTCGGATCCACACCGAATTCGCGCTGATGGTAGCGGATACCTTTCAGGATATGACGCACCAGCGATTCACCGCTGGTCATGTTCGCATCCGGCTCCAGCCACAGCGCGCCTTCGATCTCAAACTGCCCGCCCGCCTGCGCAGCTTTCAGCCCGTCAAACAGCTCCGGATAATCCTGCGCCAATGTGTCGAGCAGATAGCCCTGATTATACATGAACTTGTAGTCAGGATATTCGCCCATCAGGGTCAGCGCGGTGGCCATTGAGCGCGCCATTTTCTGCCGGGTCTCGCGCACCCGCCAGAGCCAGGCCACATCGATATGGGTGTGACCGGTCACGGTGATCTTTGGCGTCGCTTCGGTATCGGCACTGGCATAAATCCGATCTGCAATCGCGCGCGCAGCCTCCAGACTGGCCGCAAAACGCTCGGGATTTCCCACCCGTAGATCAACCGCATTCAGCGCGTCATAGACGGTGGTCAGGATCAGGTCGCGCCGGTGATCGGTTTCGGGCAGATGCCGCGCCACGTCGAGCGGCACCTGCAAATCATAATACAGCGCTTCGGCTGCGGCATCATGCACCATCAGCCGACAGGTAAACCCGGCCTGACGCCGGTCTTCGATGGTGCCCGCTTCGATCAGGATATCGTAACGCGCACCCGGCTCGGCCTTGTCGGTCAGCAACAGCTCGCGGTGATTGAAATCCGCACCCTGCACGATCTGCCCGTTCACCCGCACCAGACATTGCGGATCAGAGCGGCCCATCACCCGGCCAAACTGCGCCTCAATCCAGAGATAGACCCGCTTGCCCGCCAGTTCGGGCGGAATTTCCACCGCGCCGGCAAACCAGAAATAGCTCTGCGGTTCGCCCCAGAAGGTGTCTGGCGTCATCAGTGCCCAATCGCTGTTGGGTCCGGCCACCATCTTGGCGCGTTCGGCCGGATCGGCCTGCCGCCAGCGCATTGGAATATCGCCGCCAACCGGCTGAAAGCTCCGTTCTCGCAACAGCTTAAGCAGGTGATCGAGTTTGGCAGGCTGCTGCATTTCCCCTCCTGAACCGTCCCGGATAGCGATTTGAAAAATTTTTATCGTCCGGGTTAACCGATATCCATGCTACGCGGCTATCTTGACCCAAACAAGCAGTTGCTTGCCAAAATATTCCGACATAGTGATGAAGAATTAGCGCGAGTCGTAACTCCATACCATGCAAATATTTGCACTTGAGGTGAAGTATGCCCCAGCCCCGCACCATTCAAATCGCACCGGACAGGGTTGAAGAAACCGCCCGCATTCAGTCCGCCATCGACGAGGCCGGTGCTGGCCCGGTGCGGGTAGAGCTGGCGGCGGGCACGCATATCAGCGCTGGATTGCGCCTGCGCTCGGATGTCGAGCTTCACCTTGCCGAGGGGGCCGAGCTGCATTTCATTCCGGATTACGGTGCCTACTCCGCTACCAAGGTCGATGTCATTGCCGAAGACAGCGACCGCGCGATGATCGTGGCGCAGGGGGCAGAGCGTATCGCCCTGACCGGCACCGGCAAGATCGTCTGCCGGGGCAGTCGGATTTTCAGTGTCGGTGACGACGGCGAAATGGGCACGCGCATTCCAGCCGCCCATCGCCCCCGGGTGCTGGTTCTGGATGGCTGCAGTGCCGTCACGATCAGCGGCATCACGGTGCTGGATTCACCGATGTGGACCCTGCATCTGGTCGGCTGCAGTGATGTGGCGATCAGCCATGTCACCGTCGACAATGATCGGCGGATGCCCAACACCGATGGGTTGGTGATCGACGGTTGCCAGCGGGTCAGCGTCACCGACAGCGCATTGCACACCGCCGACGATGGCATCGTGCTGAAAACCAGCACCCGGGCAGGTGGCGGCACGGCGGGCGGTTGCACCGATATTCACGTCGCCCGCTGCCTGATCGAAAGCCGCTCCTGCGCGCTGAAACTGGGCACGGAATCCTATGCTGATTTTCGCGATCTGAGTTTTGAAGACTGCCAGATCGTGCAATCGAACCGGGGGCTCGGGATCTTCTCGCGCGATGGTGGCCGGGTCGAAAATGTGCGTTTTGCCCGAATTAGTCTCGATTGCCACGAAACCCCCGACGGTTTCTGGGGCTCGGGCGAGGCGCTGACCATCAACGTGGTCGACCGCCGCCCCGATACCCACCCGGCCGGGTCGGTGCACGGGGTCGAGGTCTCGCAGATCAGCGGGCGGATGGAGGGCGCAATCAGTCTCTATGCCGAGCGTATGGGCGACATTGCCGATATCCGCATCGACGGGCTGCGGCTCACTCAGGCGCCTGGGCCGATCGGCACCGGACGCGCCTATGACCTGCGCCCGACCCCCGCCGATCTTGAGCCCTCGCCCGATGCGGCGGGCCGCGCCAATGCCTGGCGTCGGGGCGCAGATGGGCGGGTGATCGGTCTGGTGGATTATCCCGGCGGGATGCCCGCAATCTTTGCCCATAACGTGACCGGGTTGGAGCTGAGCGATTGGCAGGTGGCGCGCCCGACACCGCTGCCCGAAGGCTGGAACCCCGACGCCTTCGTCACCAGCTGAGCAGCACAGTCGGGACGGGAGAAAGCCATGGCACAGAGTGCAGAACAGGTAATCGGCCTCGATCTTGGTGGCACCAAGCTGCTGGGCGGCGCCTTCGCGCTGGATGGTACCGTGAAAGCCGAGCTGAACTGGCCCACAGAAACCACCAGCACCGAGGCGCTGATCGGGCAGATCGCCGATATGGTCGAAACCTTGCGCGGCGCACAGGCGGTGCGGCAGGTGGTGTTGGGGGTGCCTGCAAGCGTTCCCCCCGGCGGTGGCCCCCTCAGCCTTGCCCCGAATGTGCCACTGGCGGGCGTTGAAAACCTCGCAGCTTTGCTGTCATCCCGGGTCGGGGTGCCGGTGGCGCTGGAAAACGATGTCAATCTTGCCGCCCTTGCCGAGGCGCGTATCGGCGCGGGTTCGGGTTCTGCGGTGGTGTCGCTGGTCTCGCTGGGCACCGGCATCGGCATGGGCAGCGTGATCAACGGCCAGATCCTGCCGGGCGCACGCGGGCAGGCAGGCGAGCTAGGCAGCGCCCGGCTCAGCCATGGCGAATTGTTGGAAGACGTGGTGGGCACGCCGGGAATTCTGGCCCGCGATCCTCTGCAGGCGCAAAGCCTGCCTGAGATCTTCGCGCGCGCCGATGCTGGCGAGGCCCATGCGCTGGCGCTTCTGGACGAGACCGCGCAGATCACCGCCCGGGCGCTCAGCTTCGTGCTGGTCGTGCTCGATCCCGACCTCTTGGTGATCGGTGGCGGGATCGGCACCCAGCCGCGCTTTTTCGCCCTGCTCAAGCAGCACCTAGAAACCGCGATGCCAATGCCCTTTACCATCGCCCCCGCCGCGCTCGGGCCACGGGCAGGGCTTTATGGGGCAGGGCTGTTTGCAGCCGAATTAGGCTCTGTTTCGACCCGTTAGAGCCGCGCGGCGGTCAAAGGCTTTTCAGCCCTTTCAACAGCCCCCGATCGCCGGGCAGAAGCGGAATGAGGCAGGCCTGCAGCGCGTGATAGATGTCGGGCTTCCCGGCAAAGACACTGGTTTGCGGCATGCCATCGGCGCCCGATTCCGGCCACCAGCCGCCCTGCGCGTGATCGATGAAATCGCAATCAAGCACCGCCCAGATGCGCCGATACCAAGTCTCGAAGAAATCACCGCCCAGCGCGCTGTGCAGCACCGCCGCCGCCGCCGCGCCTTCGCAGGCGGGCCACCAGAACCGGTTCGGCATCGCAGGCACATCGTCCCAGTCGAGCGTATAGACAA
Organism: Paracoccaceae bacterium; assembly: GCA_050290705.1. Taxonomy (GTDB): domain Bacteria; phylum Pseudomonadota; class Alphaproteobacteria; order Rhodobacterales; family Rhodobacteraceae; genus Sinisalibacter. The sequence goes on along the minus strand of JBNKIC010000022.1, from coordinate 564,414 downwards.
AGCCCCCGCGCGCCGCGTCCCACGCCGTTTCCACTGCACGGCGAAACAGCGCTTCGGCGGCTTCCGGCATCCAGTCATGGCGCTTGCCGCCCAGCTGCCAGAGCTGGATCAGAAGCCGCGCCCATTCCAGCGCATGGCCCGGCGTGGTGCCGCCCGGGCGGAACATCGGATCGCCGACATAGGCACGATCGGCGCTCCAATCGGTGCCGAAATGCTCGATCACCACCCAACCGGCCTCACGGGCGCGGCGATTGATGATCAGATCGGCAATGCGTTCGGCCATGGTCAGGCAGCGGTTATCGCCCCAGGATTCATAGGCGGCCATCAGCGCTTCGGTGGAATGCATGTTGGAGTTCTGGCCGCGATAGGTGGAAATCTCGCTCCAGTCCTGAGCAAATTCCTCGCGCATCGCGCCAGCTTCGTCATCCCAGAAATATTCAAGGATCACTGCCATGATATCGTCATGCAGATCGCGCGCCATCGGGTGCCCGGCCTCGCCCGCCGAAGCCGCAGCCAGCAGCACGAAAGCATGGCCATAGGCCAGCTTTTCGCCGCGCGTGACGCCTGCATCGTCAAGCCCCCAGACATAGCCGCCGTGCTCTGCATCCCGATGCTGCTCCATCAGGTAGCGCATCCCGTGATCGACAATATCAGCCGCACCGGGATGGCCAAGCAGATCGGCAGCAGCGTAGCAATGCACCATCCGGCAGGTGGCAAAAAGCTCGCGCTCCGGCCCCTGCCCGCGCGGCGCATTGGCCAGCGGCGACCCGTCGCCCTCAAGAAAGAAAAACCCGCCATCGGGGTTCACCGAGGCATTGCCGAAAAAACCGATAAGCCCGCGCGCCTGATCCATCAGCCAATCGCGATGATAGGGACGCTGGGTAAAGGGGGTGCTGTGATCGCTCATTGTTGTTCCTGCCTGATTAACGGCGTGCGGCCAGAGATCGGCTCTGGGTTAAACCTAATTGCGGACCGGATCAAAGACGATGCGCAAAGCAGCTCAGCGGATAATGAGTTCCGGCACGACCAGCACCTGCAACTTGTCCACCGACTCGCCATTCAGAAGCCGCAACATCATCCGCGACAGCTCTTCGCCGGTCCGGAAGCTCGAATAATAACTGCTCGACACTTTGGGGCGGAAGAAATCGAAAAACCCCGTTCCATCCTGGCTGATGAAGGCTGTTTTTTCGATATCAAGACCCTGACTTTCGCAGGCCCGAACCACGGCGGTGGTGGAAACTTCGTTGGGACAAAGAAAAGCATCCGGGGCGTCACCCAGCGCGCAGATCTTTTTCACTGCTTGCTCGACCAGCTTGGTTTCCATCCCGCCTTCCGCAACCAACTCGGAATCGTAGGCAATACCAAACTCGCTTAGCGCTCGCTGATAGCCATGCTGCCACAGCCTGGCGAAAAGGTAGTGCGACGGCGGAGAGATCAGGGCGATCCGCCGCCGCCCCTGTTCGATCAGCGCGCGCGTCGCTTGATAAGCCGAAACATCGTTGTCGATGTCGAAATAGGCGTGCGGCGAATAAAGCTCGGTACGGCCATAGCAAACAAAGGGATAATCCTGTTCCAGCAGGTACTTCACCCGCTCATCCTGAGGCGAGGTGTGATCGAGAAAAAAGCCATCAAAGCGGCGGCCCGCCACCAGCTCTTTCATTGCTTTGAACTGTTCATCAAGCGTCGAGAACAGCTGGAACACCACGGTTTTGTCAGAGCCGGACATGCCCGAAATGATGCCCTTGATCAGCTGCATCGCAGCCGGATCGCCATATTCATCTTGCGGACGCACCAGCATCAGGGCGCAAATCGCATTGGTCTGGCCGGTGCGCAGGTTCACCCCGCGCAGGTCGCGGGTATAGCCCATCGCCTCGGCGGCCTCCCGGATACGCTGGGTTGTGGCTTCCGTCACCGATGGATCGCTGCGCAGTGCACGCGACACGGTCGAGGGTGACAGACCAAGGCTTTTCGCCACAGTCTTGATCGTTACCCGTCCGGTATGGCGGAACCCAGCACCAGAGATTTTCGATTTATCAGACATGCCACACCAACATCTGCATTCACTACCCGCATCGCCTCTCCAACCTATCGTTGGGTGTCCGGAATGCAATCGTTTAGATTTTGCCTCATCTCAAGTTCAGCAGGAGTAACGCGGCGTTCGCCAGGTTCGCGAGTCGTTCAGACCGTGCGGCTATCAGGGATCGAATTTTTTCAATGAAACAGGAGCTTTCATGTCGGACATTTCCCCTCGGTTGGGCCTGCCGCTTCTGCAACCGGCTCAGGCTCAGAAACACGTCACCCATAACGAGGCGCTGCGGCTGATCGATGCACTCGTGCAGCTCAGCGTGATCGGCTTCGATGCCACCACACCGCCCAGCCTGCCCGGCGATGGCGATGCCTATGCGCTGGGGGCGGGGGCCACCGGGGCATGGGCCGGGCAGGATGGTGCGATTGCGCTCTGGGTCGATGCGGCCTGGCAATTCTTTGCGCCGCAACCGGGTTGGCTGGCCTCTCTGATCGGTGGCAACGAGCTGCGGATCTGGTCGGGCAGCGCTTGGCAGGTGCATGGCACCGATCTGCAAAACCTTGCAGGCCTGGGCATCAACACCACCTCCGACACCACCAACCGACTTGCCATTTCCGCACCCGCCTCGCTGTTCAGCCATGAAGGGGCCGGGCACCAGATGAAGGTGAACAAGGCCAGCACGGGCGATACCGCCTCGCTTTTGTTTCAAAACAACTTCTCCGGTCGGGCCGAAATGGGGCTGACCGGGAATGACAATTTCTCGATTAAAATCAGCGGCGACGGCAGCAGTTGGGACGAAGCGCTAAGCCTCTCGCCCGGGATGCAGATTTTTCACACCGGCAACATGGTGGGCACGGTCAGCGCGACGCCGGGGATTGGCAGTGCGATTATCGAAACCGGATCGAACGCCAATGGCAATTACACCAAATTCGCCGATGGCACGCTGATCTGCAGCGCCAGCGGTTTTGCCAGTGCCAGCGGCGCGGCAGCAACGTGGAGCTTTCCTGAAAGCTTCGCCACCACCAGTATCAGCGTGACCGCCACCCTACGCGGTGCAACGGCTGGTGTGGCAACCGTGGACGGCCTCACCACCAGCGGGGCGGATATCTACAGCTTTGACATGAGCGGGGCGGATACCATCAGCCCGAATGTGGATCTGATTGCCGTGGGGCGCTGGTTCTAGGCGATCATAGCGCAGATTTCTTGTCGAACCGGGCAATTGATGCGAAACAGCATTGAGCAGCCCGAGGACAAGAAACATGAGCAACCTCATCTACATTCTAAACGGCCCCAATCTGAACCTGCTTGGAATGCGCGAACCCGAGATTTACGGCCCCGACCGGCTGGAAGATGTCGAGGCGATGTGCCGCGAGGTCGGGCGGGGCTTCGGGCTGGTGGTGCAGCTGATGCAATCGAATTACGAGGGCCAGCTGGTGGATTGGATCCACGAAGCCCGGCAAGAGGCCGGGGGGATCATCATCAACCCCGCCGCCTATACCCACACCTCGATTGCCATTCTCGATGCGCTGAACACCTTCAACGGCCCGGTGCTTGAGGTGCATATCTCCAACGTGCACAAGCGCGAGCCGTTCCGGCATCATTCCTTCGTGTCGAAACGCGCCGAAGGGGTGATCGCGGGTTTCGGCGTGGAAGGCTATGCGCTGGCGATGCGGCGGATGGGAACGCTGCTGGCATGACCGATCGCTACGCCGTCTTTGGTAATCCGGTTTCGCAAACCAAAAGCCCGATGATTCACACCGCCTTCGCCGCCCAGTTTGGCGAAGACATGCGCTATGAGGCAATCGAGGCGCCGCTCGATGACTTCGCCGGTGCGGTACGCCGCTTCATGGCCGAAGGCGGGCGCGGCATCAACGTGACCGTGCCCTTCAAGGTCGAAGCCGAAGCGCTGGCCGATGAAAGCCACGAGGCGGCTGCGATCTGCGGGGCGGCGAATTGCCTGAAATTCGAAGATGGCCAGATCATCGCCGAAAACTTCGATGGCGTCGGGCTGGTGCGCGATATCGAGGCCAATCTGGGCATCCGGCTGGCCGGGAAAAGCGTGCTTTTCGCCGGGGCCGGTGGCGCCACGCGCGGGGCGATCATGCCTTTTCTTGAGGCGGGCGTGGCCGAAATCACCATCGCCAACCGCACCCTGTCCAAAGCGCAGGACATCTGCACCATGCTCGGGCCGCGCGGATCGCTGCATGCCTGTGAATACGAAGCGCTCGATCATGGCTTTGACGTGGTGCTGAACAGCACCTCGGCCAGCCTCAGCGGTGCCCTGCCCGCGATCCCGCCTGTAGCCTTCGAAGGCGCGCTGCTGGCCTATGAGCTGGCCTATGGCAAGGGCAAGACCCCGTTTCTGCAGCTCGCCGAGGCAAACAGCACGGCGCGAATCGCCGATGGGGTCGGGATGCTGGTCGAACAGGCCGCCGAAGCCTTCACTTGGTGGCGCGGCAAGCGGCCCGAAACCGCATCGGTCATCGAAACCCTCACGATCCCGCTGATTTAGCCGCAGTTTCCGCTGTCTGTGAATGCACGCTGCGCCGCCCCAAACCGGGCGGGCGCTCCGGCGTGATTGACACGCGCAGAGAGTTGCGGCAGTATTTTTTCGATGGCTGAAATAAATCGGCCTCGGGAGGAAACATGTATCTCGGATTGGATCTCGGCACGTCGGGTTTACGTGCCGTTCTCGTTGATGGCGCTGGGCAGGTTCTGGCCTCGTCCGATCAGGCTTACCCCGTCTCTCATCCCCATTCTGGCTGGAGCGAACAAGACCCCGCCGATTGGGTTGCTGCCACCGAGCGGGCGCTCGATGCGCTGAAGGCATCGCATCCGGGCGAACTTGCGGCGCTGAAAGCCATCGGGCTTTCAGGTCAGATGCATGGGGCCACGCTGCTGGATGACGCCAACGCGGTTCTGCGCCCTGCGATCCTGTGGAACGATACCCGCCCCGCATCGGAAGCCGCCGCGATGGATGCCGATCCGGCTTTCCGCGCGATCAGCGGCAATATCGTCTTTCCCGGCTTCACCGCACCCAAGCTTGCTTGGGTGAAAACCCACGAGCCGGATATTTTCGCCCGCGTGGCCATGGTGCTGCTCCCGAAAGACTATCTGCGCTTCTGGCTGACCGGCGATCATGTCTCGGATATGTCCGACAGCGCCGGCACCTCGTGGCTGGACGTGGGCGCGCGCAGCTGGTCGGCGGAGCTCTTGGAGAAATCCGGAATGCGGCCCGATCAGATGCCCCGGCTTGTCGAGGGCAGCGAAGTCTCCGGCACGCTGCGCACCGAGCTTGCCAGCCGCTGGGGCCTGTCATCCGCCGTGAAGGTGGTGGGCGGCGGTGGCGACAACGCCGCCTCGGCTTGCGGCGTCGGCTGCTTTGACGAGGGCGATGGCTTCGTCTCGCTGGGCACATCCGGCGTGCTTCTGGCCGCCAAGGGCAGCTTTGCCCCCGATCCCGAAACCGCCGTACACACCTTCTGCCATTCGATCCCCGATACCTGGTATCAGATGGGCGTGATCCTTGCCGCCACCGATTGCCTCAACTGGCTCTCGGCCCAAACAGGCTCTAAACCGGCAGAACTCAGCGCTTTGCTGCCCGAAACCATCGAAGGCCCCGGCGCGATCCGCTTTCTGCCCTATCTCTCGGGCGAGCGTACACCGCATAACGATGCCGATATTCGCGGTGCTTTCGTGAACCTCTCCATCGGCGACGGCCACAAGGAGCTGACGCAGGCGGTGATGGAGGGCGTCGGCTTTGCCCTCAAAGACAATCACGAGGCGCTGAAAGCCACCGGCACGAAGCTCACCCGTCTGCTTGCCATCGGCGGCGGCGCGCAGTCGGATTACTGGGTCGAGCTGATCGCAACACTGCTGAACCTGCCCATCGACCTGCCGGAAGATGGCGAATTTGGCGCCGCCCTTGGCGCCGCGCGTCTGGCCATCGTTGGCGATACCGGCGCGGCACCCTCCGAGGTGATGACCCGCCCGGCCATCGCCCGCACCATTCACCCGCGCAGCGAGTTGATCGCTGCCTATGACGAAGCATACGCGCAGTATCGCGCGCTCTACCCTGCCCTGAAGGAGGCCCTATGAGCACCGGATTCTTCCCCGTCGATCGTATCAAATATGAAGGCCCCGACAGCACCAACCCGCTTGCCTTCCGCCACTACAACCCGGACGAAATCGTCATGGGCAAACGGATGGAAGAGCATCTGCGCTTTGCCATCGCCTATTGGCACAGCTTTGCCTGGGAAGGCGGCGACCCGTTTGGCGGGCAAACCTTCGTGCGCCCCTGGCATCCGCAAGACAGCGTGGCAAAAGCCAAGGTGAAAGCCGATGTGGCCTTTGAGATGTTCACCACTCTGGGCGCGCCGTTCTATTGCTTCCACGATGCCGATATTCGCCCCGAGCTTGGCAGCTTTGCCGAAAGCAAGCGCGCCTTTGACGAAATCATCGATATCTTCGCGGCGAAGCAGGAAGAAACCGGCATGCGCCTGCTCTGGGGCACGGCCAACCTGTTTTCGCATCGCCGATTCATGTCGGGCGCCAGCACCAACCCCGACCCGGACGTGTTTGCCTATTCCGCCGCAACGATCAAATCCTGCATGGATGCGACGCTGAAACTCGGCGGCGAAAACTATGTGCTCTGGGGTGGCCGCGAAGGCTATGAAACCCTGCTCAACACCGATCTGGCCCGTGAAGACGCGCAGATGGGCCGGATGCTGAACATGGTGGTCGAGTACAAGCACAAGATCGGCTTCAAAGGCCAGATCATGGTGGAACCGAAGCCGCAGGAGCCGTCGAAGCATCAATACGATTTTGACGTTGCCACGGTTTACGGCTTCCTCAAGCGCCATGGGCTGGAAAAGGAAGTGGTGGTCAATATCGAGCAAGGTCATGCGATTCTGGCAGGTCACAGCTTCGAACACGAAATCGCTACCGCCAACGCGCTGGGGATCTTCGGATCGATCGACATGAACCGCAACGATTACCAATCCGGCTGGGATACCGACCAGTTTCCCAACAACGTGCCGGAAGTGGCGATGGCCTATTACCACATCCTGCAAGGCGGCGGCCTCACCAAAGGCGGCACCAATTTCGACGCCAAGCTGCGCCGTCAGTCGATTGACGCCGAAGACCTGCTGATCGCCCATATCGGCGGCATGGACACCTGCGCGCGTGGCTTCAAAGCTGCCGCTGCGATGCTGGAAGATGGCACCCTCAAAGACTTCGTCGATAGCCGCTATTCCGGCTGGAATAGTGACTATTATCAGGGTGTGCTGGCGGGCAAGGAAAGCCTCGACAGCATCGCTTCCAAGGTCGAAGCCGATGGGATCAACCCCGAACCGCGCTCGGGCAAGCAGGAATACCTTGAAAACCTCGTGAACCGGTTCGTCTGAGCCATGATCACACGCGGTATTTGCACAATTGACGGCCAGGCGGTGGATACCGCCCGGCTGGAAGCGGGCAATATGGTGGTGGATATCCTCAGCTTCGGGGCCATCACCTGGGGCTGGAGCGTGAACGGTCGCCAGATCGTTCACCGCTATGACGATCCGGCGGAATATGGTGCCGACAAGGCCCATATCGGCGCCATTGCCGGGCGGGTGGCCAACCGCATTGCCAAAGGGCGCTTCACGCTCGACGGGCAAGAGGTGCAATTGCCCCTCAATGAAGGCGAAAACCACCTGCATGGCGGGCCGAACGGCTTTGGTCACCGGCATTGGCAGATGCATGAGGCGGGCGAAAACGCAGTGCGTTTGAGCCTGATCAGCGAAGACGGCGACAATGGCTATCCCGGCCGCGCCGACTTCGAGATCGTGATCACCCTCACCGAAACCAGCCTGACCTATGACATGCGCGCCGAAGTCGACAGGCCCACGCCGATCAACCTTGCCCAGCACAGCTACTACAACCTGCAAGGCGGGGGCGAGGTCTGGGATCACGTGTTGACGGTTCCGGCCGGTGACTATCTGGAAGCGGGCGACGATCTGATCATCACCGGGCGGCTTCTGCCGGTCGAGGGGACCAAATACGATTTCCGCGCGCCCCGACGGATTGGCGATGCCGATGCGGACCATAACGGCCTCGATGGCTGTCTTGTGCTCTCCGAAGGCACCCCGGCTGCCGAGCTTTCGGCCCCCGATGGCCCGACATTGCGTTTTTTCACCAACCAGCCCGGGCTGCAGGTGTATAACTCCAATATGCTGCGCGAGCCGTTTGGCCGGTTCACGGCGGTCTGTCTGGAGCCGCAGGGTTTCCCCGATGCGGTGAATCATCCGAACTTTCCGTCGATCATTGCCCGGCCCGACGCGCCCTATGTGCAAAAACTGGTGATCGAGGTGTCGTAATGCGTTTTCTGCTGCCCCTGCTGCTGATAGCAGGCACCGCCCAGGCGGGCGACCTGCCAGACCCTGTGACCGATGCCGATTTCCCGGCAACCGATCCGGCGAAAGTGGCTCTGGGGCAGCTGTTATTCTACGATCCCCTGCTGTCGGGGTCGAAATCTCTGGCCTGTTCCACCTGCCATCATCCGAAATTCGGCACCTCTGACGGGCTGTCGCTGGGCATTGGCGATGGCGGCTCCGGGCTCGGGCCCGACCGCGTGGTGGTGATGACCAACATGCCCGAGCAGCGGATCGGGCGAAACGCTCCGGCGCTGTGGAATCTCGGCGCACATGAATTCACCCATCTGTTCCATGCCGGGCGGCTTGAGGCCGATCCGAACCAACCCGGCGGCATCCGCACGCCGCTGGGGCAGGAAATGACCGCCGGATTTGAAAGCATCCTCGCCGCACAGGCGATGTTTCCGGTGCTCGCGCAAGACGAAATGGCGGGGCATTACAGCGAAAGCGATGTCAGCCGGTCTGTACGCAAAGGCCTGATCACCGACGAGGGTGGCGCCTGGGACCTCATCTCGAAACGGGTTGAAGCGGTGCCGGAATATCGCGCCGCGTTTGACGGCGTCATCGGCGACAAACCCATCGCCTTCACCGACATCGCCAATGCCATCGCCGCGTTTGCCACCTTTGAGTTCCGCTCGGATACCAGCCCGTTCGATGCCTATCTGCGCGGCGATATGACGGCGCTGAGCGATCAGCAGAAAGCCGGGATGGAGCTGTTCTATGGCGATGCCGGCTGTAGTGCCTGCCACTCCGGCAAGTTCCAGAGCGATCAGAGCTTCCACGCCATCGCCATGCCGCAAATCGGCCCGGGCAAGACCGAGCGTTTCGAGTTCGACAACACCACCGATATCGGGCGGCTGCGGGTGACTGGCGACCCGAGCGACGCCTATAAATTCCGCACGCCTTCCTTGCGTAATGTGGCTCTAACCGGGCCTTATGGCCATGACGGCGCCTATGCCTCGCTTGAAGCGGTGGTCCGTCACCATCTTGATCCGGTCGGCACGCTGATGAGCTATGACATCAGCGCCGCCTTGCTGCCCGAAGGCATCGAAGGTGCGTCCGCAAAGGATATGCTGATCATGGCTGACGCCGAAGAGATGCAGCGGATTGCCGATGCCAACGAGCTGGCGCCGGTCGAGCTGACCGATGCGCAAATCTCCGATCTGATGGCCTTTCTGAACAGCCTGACCGATCCGGTGGCAGAAGCCGGTCGGCTGGGCGTTCCGGTATCGGTGCCCAGCGGACTTCCGGTGGAATAGAGACCGATCAGAGCTTTTCGAGGCTGATCGAGCTGCCGTCACGGCTGGCGCGCAGGATCTGATCGACCCCGGTTTCCACCCAATCGCTCACCTGCCCGTCAGGCCAGGTCACCCGCAGGCTTACATGGTCCGCTGCGCCCAGGCCGAAATGCTCGGGCAGCGCCACGCCGGTTGCGTGCGCCCCGCCCACGGTAATTTCGCGGCTCACCATGCGATCCCCGACCTTCATGTCGATCCAGGCGCCCACCGCATTCCCGTCCGGGCCGGGCTGAGCCAGTTGCAATTCCAGCCAATGTCCCTGCGTTAGGGTCGTATTCTGGTAGATTTCCATCGCCACCTTGCGGTTCACCACGGCCAGATCGAGCCGCCCGTCGAGGTTCAGATCGGCCAGAGCCGCCCCGCGCGACCGCGCCAGTGAGGCCACACCGGCATCCAGCGCCATTTCGTGGAAGCTGCCATCTTCGGACTGCATCAGCAGCGTGTTCGGGTCTTCCATCGCATTTGAAGGCATCTGTTCGACATTGCCCTTGGCAATGAACACATCATCGCGCCCGTCCAGATCCACATCGCCAAATGCAATGGTCCAACCGGTCGAGGGCCGCCCGTCATCGCCGAAACTGGGTCGCTGGGCGGTGGCGCCCATGGAATAGGGCGCATCCATATAGGTGGGGCCATCGCCCTCGCGCAATTGCAGCCGCTGATCGGCCATGGTGGACAGGAATACGTCAGGCAGCCCGTCGCCATTCACATCGCGACTGGCAATGCCCATGCCCCAAAGCGAATATGGCTTCCATCCCTCGTCATGGCCGTAGAGCCGGGGGGTGTCTTCCATCGCCCAGAGCTGCTCTTCCCCGCCCTTCACGTAATATTGCCTGTCATTCGAAACACGCAGATCGGCACGGCCAGCACGGTTCCAGTCGGTAAACAGGGCTGACAGAGCACAAAAGCCGGGTTTCATGCCAATTGGGCGGGAATAGACACTGCTTTCCGGCCGGTAGAGATAATTCGTATCACAGGCAAAGAACGGCCCGTCCGGGTTGGACCGGTCCACGTAATTGCCAAAGACGAAGCTCGGCAGGCTCTGCCCATCTTCCCAGGTCGCGCTGAACGAGGTGGTCCAGCGATCCCCGGTGGAAAAACCCAAACTCGCCGGGAAGGGGCTGAAGCTGCAGTTCCCCTCGCCCTTCATCAGCATGTTTTCCCCCACCCGCAGGATCGCGAGATCAAGGATACCGTCGCCATCAATATCAAGCGGATAGGCGCCGCTGACATGATCGAGCGCCAGCGTATCGGGGGTATTTGCAGCGAAAGAGATAGCCGCACCCCGGTTGGCGGTGGTGTTCACCATCAGCTCTGCCTTGCTGGTGCCGCCCGCCACATAGAGCTCGGGAAACTGATCGCCATTACAATCGAACACCGCCATGCCACCGCCGACAAAATGCTCCCAACCGCCGGTATAGGCGTGCGCGGGTATGTCCACCGGGGTGAAACCCGGATCGGCGGCTAGCGCGCCAGGAATAAGAGAAATGAGCAGGGTTAGAGACTGTTTATACATCATTCGCAAGTTTGCGCACGGCCAGTTCCGTAACGCCCTCCATAGCAAGTGCCGCCGCCCCGCTGGCCCACATCTGGTCGCCCCATTTGTGGACCCGCACTTCGGGTGGCGGCGCATCAATCTGGATCACCAATGTCCGCATCGCCGCGATCACCTCGTCCGCATAGAGGAAATCGTGGCTCATCTGTTCACCGGACAGGATGATCAGTTTCGGGTCAAAAACATTCACCAGATTGGCAAGGCCCATGGCAAACATCCGGCTGGCACGATTGAGGATCGATTTGGCAATCGGCTCGCCTTCATGTGCAGCTAAAAAGAGCGCGTCGAGCCGTTCGCTCGGCGTGCCGCGCTCACCAGCTGGCATCAGCGTGTCGGCTTCACGCAGCAGCGCATAATCCGACACATAGGCCTCAAGGCAACCACGTTGCCCACAACGGCACAGCGCTCCATCAAGATGCACCTTGGTATGACCAAACTCGGCCCCGGTGCCACGCGCGCCGCGATAGATCTGCCCGTCAATGACGATCCCCATGCCGACGCCCTGTTCGATCGTCACCACCAGAAAATCACTGATCCCGCGCCCCTCGCCGAACAATTGTTCCGCCTTGGCCACCAGATTGGCGTCGTTGTCGATGAACACCGGAAAGCCGAGATCGGCGAAGTAATCGACGATTCGCACGTTCCGCTCAGAAAGCGAGGCCGACCAGTGCACGGTGCCGCTAGGCGCATCAATGAAACCTGAAAGGCCAAGGCCCAGCCCTGACAAATCGGATCGGCACTTGCCGATTCCTTCCATCGTCGCATCCAGCGCATGGCTTACCGCGGCGGCAAGCGCGTCCGGGCTCATCCGCGGCGCGGGCAAATCTACAGTATGACTGGCAATGAAGTTGCCGCGAAAATCCACCACGACAGTCGAAAGACTACGGGCAGATACTTTAACGCCCGCAACCAGATGCGCATTGCCCCGCACCCGCAGCGCCACCCGGGGGCGCCCCCGCCGCACCGCTTCCAGCACGCCATCGGGGGCAATTTCCTCAACCAGACCGGCCTGTATCAGCTGTTGGGTGATAGCCGTCACCGTGGCCGGGCTCATACCGGTCTTTCGTGCGATATCGATACGCGCAATCTGCCCGGCGGCGCGGATCAACTCCACGACCTGCAGGCGCCCAACTTCACGTTGGTCCGTGCCGGAACTCCCCCTGTCGCTGATCGCCACGACGATCCTCCATCCTCTTTCGGCGTGATAACACAATTTCAACCACGGGCGTGAAGTTTTTTTTGACGCTCAAATTAATTGTGCTACCAATAAGGGGTCACTACCGAATCCCGGGAGGCGATTTGGTGAGTGAGCATGTTATTTGGGAGGAAATCATGAAAAAAGTTATCGGTCTTGCGACCTTGGCCGCCGGTGCGATGATGGCAACCTCGGCGTTTGCCCTCACCGTTGGCGTGAGCTGGTCGAACTTTCAGGAAGAGCGCTGGAAAACCGACGAAGCCGCGATCAAAGGCGCGCTGGAAGCCGCCGGTGCAGATTATGTGTCGACCGACGCGCAGTCGTCGTCGTCCAAGCAGATCTCCGATGTTGAAAGCCTGATTGCCCAGGGTGTGGATGCGCTGATCATCCTCGCGCAGGACAGCCAAGCGATCGGCCCGGCTGTGCAAGCCGCCGCCGATGAAGGTATCCCGGTTGTGGGCTATGACCGTCTGATCGAAGACAGCCGCGCCTTCTACCTCACCTTCGACAACGTTGAAGTTGGCCGGATGCAGGCTCGTGCGGTTCTCGCTGCGGCGCCGAATGGCAACTACGTGATGATCAAGGGCTCGCCCACCGACCCGAACGCAGATTTCCTGCGTGGCGGTCAGCAGGAAGTTCTGCAATCCGCGATCGACGCTGGCGACATCACCATCGTTGGTGAAGCCTATACCGATGGTTGGCTGCCGGCGAACGCCCAGCGCAACATGGAACAGATCCTGACGGCGAACGACAACAAAGTCGACGCGGTTGTGGCCTCGAACGACGGCACCGCCGGTGGCGTGGTTGCAGCTCTGGCCGCTCAGGGCCTCGACGGTATCCCGGTTTCCGGGCAGGACGGCGACCATGCCGCTCTGAACCGCGTTGCCAAAGGCACCCAAACGGTTTCGGTCTGGAAAGACGCTCGTGATCTCGGCAAAGCCGCTGGCGAAATCGCCGCCGCGCTGGCCGGTGGCTCGGCAATGGCCGACGTTCCGGGTGCGATGAGCTGGACCTCGCCTGCCGGCACCGAGCTTACCGCGATGTTCCTGAAGCCGGTTCCGGTGACCAAAGACAATCTGTCGGCGGTTGTTGATGCGGGCTGGATCACCCAGGACGAGCTCTGCCAAGGCGTGGAAAACGGCCCGGCGCCCTGCAACTAATCACACTACCTTCGTAAAAATCGCCCCCATCCTTCGGGATGGGGGCATCTTGCTACATGTGGAAGGCCGCTATGACGGATACGACAACCAGCGCTCAGGCGACCGGGACCGACCCCAACGAACCGACGCGCTTGAAACGCAACTTCCTGCAGGTGCTCGAGATCGACACGCGCATGCTAGGGATGATTGGGGCGTTCCTCGTTATCGCCATTATTTTCAATGTGTTGACTGACGGCCGGTTCCTGACCCCGCGCAACATATTCAACCTGACAATCCAAACCGTTTCGGTTGCGATCATGGCCACCGGCATGGTGTTCATCATTGTAATGCGTCATATCGACCTGTCGGTCGGGGCCCTGCTGGCCACGGCTTCGGCGGTGATGGCGATGGTGCAAACTTTGGTGATGCCCGGATGGCTGGGATTCGAACTCGGCAGCTGGGCAATCGCGCCCGTGGCGATCGTCATCGGCCTTATGGTTGGGGTGGCCATTGGCGCATTTCAAGGCTGGCTGGTGGGCTATCTCACTGTTCCCGCCTTCATCGTCACCCTTGGCGGTTACCTGATCTGGCGCAACGTGGCCTGGTACTTTACCTCAGGTGCAACCATCGGCCCGCTCGACGCAAACTTCCAGATTTTCGGCGGGACCAACGGCACACTCGGCCCGACATGGAGCTGGATCTTCGCGGCCCTGGCTGCGGCCGGAACCGTTTGGGCGCTGATCCGCAGCCGCCGGCTGAAAATCGAACACGATTTTCCGGTCAAGCCGGTCTGGGCTGAAGCGCTGCTGGCCGGGATTGCCGTCGTGGTTATCTTTGGCTTTGTCGCCATTCTGAATGCCTATGAAATCCCTCATGCCAAGCTGGCGCGGATGTTCGCGGCGCGGGGCGAGGTTCTGCCTGACGGCTATACTCAGGGCTATGGCCTGCCGGTTTCCGTGCTGCTGCTGATCGGTGTTGCGGTGTCGATGACTGTGGTGGCCAAGCGCACCCGGCTTGGGCGCTACATCTTCGCAACCGGCGGTAATCCGGAAGCGGCCGAGCTTTCGGGTATCAATATCCGCTTTCTCACCGTGAAACTGTTCATGATCATGGGCTTTCTCGCGGCACTGTCTGCTGTGGTGGCTTCGGCACGGCAAACCTTCCATTCCAACGACATCGGCACGCTCGACGAGCTTCGGGTGATCGCGGCGGCCGTTATTGGCGGCACCGCCTTTGCCGGGGGTATCGGCACGATCCATGGCGCCATCCTGGGCGCGCTGATCATGCAGAGCCTGCAATCGGGCATGGCGATGGTCGGCGTGGATGCGCCCCTGCAAAATATCGTGGTGGGCATGGTTCTGGTGATCGCGGTTCTGATCGACACCTATTATCGCAAGCGGACGGGAGGCTGAGTGATGGCTGATGATGTAGACAGAAGCGGCACGCCCCTTCTTGAAATGCGCGATATGCACAAGGCCTTCGGCGGCATCCGTGCCGTCGACGGGGTCAGCATCGACCTCTATCCCGGCGAAGTGCACGGGGTTCTGGGCCATAACGGCGCCGGGAAATCGGTGCTGATGAAAATGCTCTCGGGCGCGTTTGGGCGCGATGGCGGGCAGATTTTCGTCAATGGCGAAGAAGCGCATATCGAAACCCCGCGCGATGCACGGCACTATAATATCGAGACGATCTACCAGACCCTGGCGCTGGCCGATAACCTCGATGCGGCGTCGAACCTGTTTCTTGGGCGCGAGCTTGTCACCCCGATGGGCTTTGTGAACGATCCCAAGATGGAGGCCGAAACGCGCAAGATCATGTCGCGGCTAAACCCCAATTTCCGGCGCTATCACACGCCAGTTTCGGGGCTGTCCGGCGGGCAGCGCCAATCGGTGGCCATTGCGCGCGCGGTCTACTTCAACGCCAAGATCCTGATCATGGACGAACCCACCGCGGCGCTCGGCGTGGCCGAAACGCAGATGGTGGCCGAGCTCATTCAGGAGCTGAAGCGGCAGGGCATCGGCATTCTGCTGATCGACCACGATATCCATCAGGTGAAAGCCCTGTGCGACCGGGCGAGCGTGATGAAAAACGGCCGTCTGGTGGGCACCGTGAATGTGGACGAAGTGACCGAAGACGATCTGCTGGGCATGATCATCCTTGGCAAGAACCCGCAAGAACAGGCCGCCTGACCTCACAGGCATTCTGAACAGGGCGAGGGCAACCCATGTTGCCCTCGCTTTTTTATTTCTGCCCCCAGCCCCTCCCCAAACCTGATCACACCGACCAGGGCCGCTGTACGCTGCGGACCACCTGCAATTTGGAGCACAAATAAAACCTCCAATTTGCAGATAAAAACGCAATTCCCCTCCGCGCGGTCAAATATGTTTGAATTTTTCATCCGCCCAACTAGTGTGGTCGCAACCCGATGCCGGAGGAGCATCGGGACAAATGATATTTAGATAACCGAACCAGAAGATCGGAGGAGGATCTCAATGAAGCGTCGTAAGTTTCTGACCGGGGCCGCGCTTGGCACCGCCGGTATCACTCTAGCCGCGCCCGCCGTAGCTAAAGGCACCAAGACCATGACCATCGTGTCGACCTGGCCGCGCGACTTCCCGGGCATCGGGATTTCCGCCCAGCGTCTGGCCCAGCGGATCACCGACCTGTCGGACGGGGCGATCCAGACCGAGTATTTCGCCGCAGGCGAGCGCGTTGGTGCGCTTGACGTGTTCGACGAAGTCGCTTCGGGCAACTCGCAGGCCTATCTGGGCGCCGACTACTACTGGACCGGCAAACACCCGGCGCTGGCCTATTTCACCGCCGTGCCCTTCGGCATGACCGCGACCGAAATCAACTCCTGGATCCTCTACAATGGCGGCATGGAGCTGTGGGACAAGGTTCAGGACCAGTTCGGCCTGAAAGGTCTGCCCGCAGGCAACACCGGCACCCAGGCCGGTGGTTGGTTCAACAAGGAAATCGAGAGCGCCGAAGACTTCAAAGGCCTGAAAATGCGCATCCCCGGCCTCGGCGGTCAGGTGCTCTCCAAGCTCGGCGCCTCGACGGTGTCGCTGCCGGGTGGCCAGATCTACGAAAACCTCGTGTCGGGCACCATCGACGCGACCGAATGGGTTGGCCCCTACAACGACTACTTCATGAAGTTCTATGAAGCCGCCAAATACTACTACACCGGCGGGATGCACGAACCGGGTGCCCAGCTTTCGCTGACCTCGAATAAATCCTGGTGGTCGTCGCTGACCGATTGGGAACGTGCTGTTATCACCGCCGCCGCGCTCGAAGAGAACGGCAACCAGTACTACGAAACCATGGCCCGCAACGGCGAATACCTGATCAAGCTGCAGGAAGAGCATGGTGTCGAAGTGCGTTCGTTCAACGAAGATGTCTGGGATGCGATGGGCGAAGCTGCCGCCGAAGTGTTCGAGGAAATCGCTGGCTACGATGCGCTGGCGGCCGAAGTGAACGATGCCGTGCAGAAGAACATCCGCGACATCGGCAAAGGTCTGAAACTGTTCGAAGGCCAGTTCGCGTCGCAGCGCGACCGGATCATCGGCCTCTAAGATCAGGCTACGGCCCAGAACAATCGGGCGGGGCTTTGGCCCCGTCCTTTTCCGCGCCGCTCATCCGCCCCTTCCGGCAATCAATGAGAGAAGCAGCATGACAAGCGTCGCCGCCTCTACCGATATTCCACGACATGGCAAACCCGCCCCGATCGCCCGTCTGTTTGGCTGGTCGATGCTCGCGGTTCTCGCCGCCTTTCTGATCAACGATGTGCTGGTCGTCTGGTTCGACTTTCCGGGCCTGCGCAGTCTTGGCCAGAACAGCGCCGCCTGGATTGAGCTTGGGCTCTACGCCGTGGCGATTGCCCTCGCCGTGGCCTATGTGCTGATGCATCCCAGCCGCGCGCTCAGATGGGACGCGCATCTGATCCACCACGCCAATCTCTATCTGGTCCGCGCGCTGTTCTTCACCGTGCTCTTTGTCGGTGTCGCCGATGCCGCCATCGCCTTTCTGCGCGCCGAGCAGATGCTCGGGATCTTCGGCGAAGCCGGGCCGCATAATTTCGGCCGCGCCAACTGGGTTGGTACCCATATCCATGTGCCGCTGATCATCGCCGCCTTCATCGTCTCGGGAGTGTTTCGCCGCTCGCTCGGCTTTCACTGGCTGGCGCTGCTCATCGTTTCTGCCGAGCTTCTGATCGTGCTCTCGCGCTTTGTCTTCAGCTATGAACAGGCGCTGATGGGTGATCTAGTGCGCTACTGGTATGCCGCTCTATTCCTGTTCGGCTCGGCCTATACGCTGTTCGACGATGGCCATGTGCGCGTCGATATCCTCTATGCCGGGCTGGGCAACCGCAACAAGGGCAAGTTCAACACTGTTGGCGTGCTGCTCTTGGGCATGACCACCGCCTGGGTGGTGCTGGCCATTGGCTTGAACGGGCCGCAGAGCATCGTGAATGCGCCGGTCAAGAATTTCGAGATCAGCCAGGCTGGTCCTTACGGCATGTATATCAAGTATCAAATGGCCGCCTTTATTGGCCTTTACGCCACGACCATGCTGATCCAGTTCGTCAGCTTCTTCTTCGATGTCGTGGCCGATGCACGGGGTGAACCGGGCCACCGTTCGATCACCGGCACGGCAACGCACTGAGGTTCCAATGGAAATCTACTTTCTCATTCTGCTGATCCTGCTCATGGCCGCGGCCCTGGGCTCGGGTTTTCCCGTCGCCTATGCCCTGCCCGGTTCGGCCATCGTTACGGTGGGCATTGCCGCCGGGGCGGGCTGGCTGTTCACGGGCAGCACCGATGCCTATTTCTTTTCCGGCGGCCCCTCGCAGTGGCTTCAGGCCGGGGTGACCAACCAGCGGGGTGTGTATTGGGAGGTCGAGCGTGACACGCTCATTGCCATCCCACTGTTCATCTTCATGGGCATCATGCTGCAGCGCTCGAAGATCGCTGAAGACCTGCTGGAAACCATGGCGCAGCTGTTTGGCCCGGTGCCGGGCGGGCTAGGTATTTCGGTGGTGTTCGTTGGGGCGCTGCTCGCCGCCACCACCGGCATCGTCGGCGCCACGGTTGTGGCGATGGGGCTGATCTCGCTGCCCTCGATGCTGCGCAACAACTATTCCACCCCCCTGGCCACCGGCACGATTGCCGCTTCCGGCACGCTGGGGCAGATCATTCCCCCCTCGATCGTGCTGATCATTCTGGCCGACCAGCTTGCCAGCGCCGCCGATCAGGCGTCGAGCCTGCGCAAAGCGCTCTACAAGGGTGCGACCGGCGAGTTTCAGATGCCCTCGCCCTTTGACGTGGCAGGAACCTCGGCGGGCGAGATGTTTCTGGGGGCCTTCATTCCCGGCCTCGTGCTGGTCGGGCTTTATATGGCCTACATCCTGATCTACGCCGTGATCCGGCCGAAAAACGCCCCCGCCGTGCCCTATTTGGGCAAGTATGACATGGCCTTCCTGCGCAAGGTCTTCGTCACGCTGGTACCGCCGCTGGCGCTGATCTTCCTCGTTCTCGGCTCGATCATCGCGGGGATCGCCACGGTAAACCAGGCCGGCGCCATCGGCGCGGCAGGTGCGATTATCATGGCTGGCTACCGGCTGCCCAAGCCCGGCGCGCGCGGCATTTACCTGCCCGCGTTCCTGGCCCTCGCGGCGCTGGCCATCCTCGGCTATGCGCTCACCAGCTTCCAGATGAACGTGAAGGCAATGGAAACCCCCGCCGACAAGCTGGGCATCGCCCTTGGCGTGCTTGGCACCGTACTGCTGATGGTCTCGCTCATCTGGTCGGGGCTCCGGGTCTACCGGCTCGACAACACGCTGAACGGGGTGATGCTGGAAACCGCGAAAACCACCTCACTGGTGTTTATCATCCTCTTGGGCGCAGCGGTGCTGACCGCCTCGTTCCGCGCCTTCGGTGGCGAAGAGCTGGTGCGCAACTTCCTGGTCTCGCTGCCCGGCGGTTTCTGGGCGCAGTTCTTCATGGTGATGCTGGTGATCTTCATCCTCGGCTTCTTCCTCGATTTCATCGAAATCTCGGTTGTGGTCGTGCCGATCGTGGCGCCGATCCTGATGGCCGATCCGGGCGCCAATATCACCGCCGTCTGGCTTGGCGTGATGATCGGGCTCAACATCCAGACGAGCTTCCTCACCCCGCCCTTCGGCTTTGCGCTGTTCTATCTGCGCGGCGTCGCCCCGGCGATGGTGCGTACCCTTCAGATCTACAAAGGCGTGATTCCTTTCATCCTGCTGCAACTCGTGGCGCTGACCATTGTCGGCTCCTACCCGCCGCTGGTGAACTACCTGCCGACCCGGGTGAATTTCCTGTCGGAAACCAGCCCGCCGCCGCGCAACCCGAAACTGCAGCTCTGCCTTGACGATTATGTCGCCGGGAAAATCGCTGAAAGCTCGGTACTGCAGGATGCCATCACCGCCGCCAAGATGCTGGACCTTTCGGCGCTGCCGAAAGATCTGGCGGGCGAGGTCACCGATGGGATCGCCAGCGCCGAAACCGCGATTGCCGGGCTTGCCACCATCGACGAGACCAGCGCTGCAGTCACAGCCGCTGCTACCGATTACCGTCCGCAACGCACGCTGGTGCGCAGCCTCCAGAAACAGATGAACGCGGCGCAAAGCGCGGCTGACGACCTGTTCAAGTCCGCTGGCCGCGCCGATGACGAAACCAAGCGCGCGCAGCTGACCAAAGCCGCCGAGGCACAGCAGGCCGAAGCCGACCGGCTGGCTGCGCTGATCCCGGCTGATTGGGATGAGGTGCACAGCACCTTCGCCGCGCTGACGGGTGCCGAAGACAAGGCGCGCAACCTCTACCGGCGCGCGGCTGACGGTGCCTATGAAGGCCCGGCAGCGGTACTGGCGGTGTTGAAAGCGGGCGATGGTTTCGCGGCGCTGGAACCCGAACTGACAGCTCTTCGCGCCACCTTTGAAACCGGCGAGGGCGATGCTGCCGTCGATCGGGTGAAAGCGGTGGAAAGCCTGATCAGCGATGTCGACGGGGCCAGTGATGTGAAATCGCCGCTGTCGAAGGCCCGTCGTGCGCTCGACAAGGGCAAGCGCGACGAGGCGCTGGCCGAGTATCAGAAAGCGCTTGATGCCTATGCGGCCCAGGCCGAATGGCGCGGAGCGGCGATGGCTCTGGTGCCGGGGCTCAGCACCTATCTCGACGCGGTACGTCCGACGCTGGGCATCCGGGTGCAAGATCACTTCACCCGGCCTCAAGCTTTGGCCATGGCCTCCTGCACCGCCTATCACCGCGATCTCTCGCTGAACTTCTGATCAGGCGGAATAGAGACGAATAGAACCGGCGCAGGGCCAACCTGCGCCGGTTTTTTCATGCCGGATTCAGGCCAAGCGCCGAGCGGCAATGAAGCTCGCCCCGGCCATCAGCGCCGCTGTGGCCAGGCATAGCGGCAACCCGCCCAGCTGGTAGCTGAGACCAGACAGCAGCGTACCCAGCAGCCGCCCTGCGGCGTTCGACATGTAATAGAACCCCACATCCATCGTCACCCGCTCGTCCCCGGTGAAGGCGAGGATCAGATAGGAATGCAGGGACGAATTGATCGCAAAGACAAAGCCGAACAACAGCAACCCCGCCACCAGCACCGGCGTGACCCACCCCCCCGGCAGCAGCGCGAGGCCCGCAAGAGCTGCGGGAATGAAGGTCAGCAGCCCCACCCAGCGGATTGCAGCAGAAACAGAGCCTGTTTCAGACCGACTCGCCACTCTCAGCAGCTTCGGCGCCAGCGCCTGCACCGCGCCGTAAGCGACGATCCACAGCGCCATGAACCCGCCGACCAGAAAGAACGCCCGGCGTGCGCCCTCCGGCGTGCCATCCGACAGCGCCGCCTGAAAATAAATCGGAATGCCGACCACGAACCAGGTATCGCGCGCGCCAAACAGAAACAGCCGGGCCAGAGACAGCCGATTCACCCTTGGATCAGTCGCAAAGATATGGGCGAATTTGGCTGATTTAGAGCCTTTTGGCAGGCCCGAGGGCATGAGCAGCACCACCGCCAGCAGCACCAGCGCCAGCACCACCGCCATGCCGGTGACCGAGGCTTTGAACCCGGCCAGCCCGAGCAAAGCGGCACCGAGGAAAAAGCCAAACCCCTTCACCGCGTTCTTCGAGCCGGTCAGAACCGCAACCCAGCGAAACAGCCCGCCATCGCCCTTGGGGGCCAGCAGCTTCACCGCCGATTTCGACGACATCTTCGCCAGATCCTTGGCCACGCCCGACAGGCCCTGCACGGCCATCACGAAGGGCACAGACAGCGCCATCGCCCAGGTGGGATCAAGCTGCGACAGCGCCAGAAGGGCCACAATCTGCAAGGTTAGACCCGCATAGAGCGTCGCGGTCAGGCCGAAACGTGCGGCCAGCCAGCCTGCCGACAGGTTGGTGACAATCCCTGCGATTTCATAAAGCAAAAACAGCCAGGCCAGCGTGACCGGCGAAAAGCCCAGCTCGTGAAAGTGCAAAAGCACCAGCATCCTGAGCGCCCCGTCGGTGAGCATGAAGGCCCAATAGGCGGCGGTCACCGCGATATAGGCAGATAACCCCTCAGGGCGGGCAGGCTGGGATGTCATTCTGATCTCCGGGTCAGAGCGAAGATGCCACCATCCGCGCCACATCGGCAAGGCGGCAGGCATAGCCCCACTCATTATCGTACCAGGCGTAAAGCTTCACCTGCGTGCCGTTCACCACCATGGTCGAGGGGGCGTCGATGATCGAGGATCGGCTGTCATTCACATAATCGGCCGAAACCAGCGGGCGGGTCTCATAACCCAGAATCCCCTGCAATAGATCCTCTGCGGCGGTTTTCAGCAGGGCATTCACCTCCTCCACCGAGGTTTCACGCTCCACCTCAAACACGCAATCGGTCAGCGAAGCGTTCAGCAGCGGCACCCGCACCGCATGGCCGTTCAGCCGCCCGGTAAGCTCGGGGAAAATCTGGGTGATCGCCTTGGCCGAGCCGGTGCTGGTGGGAATCAGCGAATTCAGCGCCGAGCGGGCGCGGCGCAGGTCTTTCGCGGGGCGATCGACGATGGTTTGGGTGTTGGTCACGTCATGCAGGGTGGTGATCGAGCCGTGGCGGATGCCCAGCCCCTCATGGATCACCTTCACCACCGGCGCGAGGCAATTGGTGGTGCAAGAGGCCGCTGTGACCAGTTTTTGCCCGGAATAGAGATGGTGATTCACCCCATAGACCACGTTCAGCGCGTCGGGCTCTTTCACCGGGGCTGAGACGACCACGTGTTTCACCCCAGCGGCATAATAGGGCGCGAGCTTGTCGTGGCTTTTATGCGCGCCGGTGCAATCGATCACCAGATCCACACCCAGTTCTGCCAGCGGCAGCTCTTCGATGGCGCGGGTGGCGCGCAGCTCCATCCTGCTGCCATTCACGGTCAGGCTGGTCTCGTCATAGCCAATCTCGGCCGCCCAGCGCCCATGAACAGTGTCAAACTCAAGCAAATGCGCGTGAATCTCGGGCGTGCCGACCGGATCGTTCAGCAGCACGATCTCACCCGAAATGCCATTGTCGATCAGCTCGCGCAGCGCGA
Source organism: Paracoccaceae bacterium (assembly GCA_050290705.1). Classification (GTDB taxonomy): domain Bacteria; phylum Pseudomonadota; class Alphaproteobacteria; order Rhodobacterales; family Rhodobacteraceae; genus Sinisalibacter. The sequence continues at coordinate 541,196 of JBNKIC010000022.1, read as the reverse complement.
GCTTGCCCATCCGGCCGAGGCCATTGATCGCAATCCGTGTCATAGAAGATCCCCACATCTGTCGCGGGTCGTTTATGTCACTTATGTAACGACAGGATGACGCTACAGCCCTTCGCGCGCGCCCAGCTCCATTTCATGCATCTCTGCCCGCGCGGTGCCATCGAAAGCCAGCGCCGCGCGCAGGGTCACGACCGAGCCAATCACGATCAGCGCCGGGCCTTTCAGCCGCGCTTCCTCGGTTTTCGCGCCAATATCGGCCAGGGTTCCGGTCACCACATGCTGGGTGGTGCGGGTGCCATTGTCGATCACCGCCACCGGCGTAGCCGGATCGACCCCCTGCGCCATCGCCGCCGCCGCAATCTCGGCCACGAAGCGCAGGCCCATATAGACCACCGCCGTTTGTCCGGGCCGGGCCAGAGAGGCCCAGTCATGGGGAATCAGCCCATCGGCGCCATGAGCTGTGACGAAGGCCACGCTTTGGGCATGATCGCGATGGGTCAGCGGAATGCCCGCCGAGGCCCCACAGCCTGCCGCCGCGGTGATGCCGGGCACCACCACAACCGGAATGCCATGCGCCGCCACGCCTTCCAGCTCTTCGCCGCCTCGGCCAAAGATGAAGGGATCGCCGCCTTTCAGCCGCAGCACCCGCTGGCCCGCCTTGGCGCGTTCGATCATCAGGTCGGTGATCTCGTCTTGCTGCATCGTGTGATTATTCGGCGATTTGCCCACATTGATGCGCTCGGCATCACGCCGGGTGAGGTCGAGAATACCGGGGCCGATCAGCCGGTCATAAAGCACCACATCGGCATGCTGCATCATCCGCAGCGCCTTGAAGGTGAGCAGGTCCGGGTCGCCCGGCCCGGCGCCAACCAGCCAAACCTCGCCACGTTTCAGGTGGCGCGTGCTGCCAGAGGCCAGATCTTCATCGATCAGCTGTCCGGCCAGCGCTTCGTCACCCGCCAGAAAGGCATCGCCCGCCGGGCCTTCGATCAGGTCTTCCCAAAAGCGCCGCCGCTCCGTGCCATTGGTAATATTCGTCGCGATCCGGTCGCGATAGCCCGACAGGAACGAGGCAAGCCTGCCATAGGCGGCGGGCAGCATCGCCTCGACCCGGGCGCGCAGGATGCGGGCGACCACCGGCGCGGCCCCGCCGGTGGAAATCGCAATGGTCAGCGGATCGCGTTCCACCACCGACGGGGTGATGAAATCGCAATACTGCTTTTCATCGGCCACGTTGACGAGTGCGCCATGGGCCTTGGCGGCCTTGAAAAGCAGCGCATCGCGCTCAGGATCTTCCGAGGCCCCATAGGCCACCACACATCCGGCAAAGTCGACGAAAGCTGGCAAGCGCGGCTCGTAGATCACCCGTTCGTGGGTGATGAAGGCGCGCACCTCTTCCCCTGGATTAGGGTCGAAACTCAGCACATGGGCCCCCGCCGCAAGCGCGCGTTCGATCCGGCGCGCCGCCACCGTGGTGCCGCCATCGACGAGCACTTTCTTGCCCGCCACATCCAGAAAAATCGGGAGAAAATCCATCAGCCTTGCCCATCTGCCCAATCGCGCATGGTCTCTGATAGCGCCGATGCGCTGTCCGCGTCGAGGTCGATCTGCGTGATCCGCCGCCCTTCGCGCAGGATCAGGCGCAGCATTTTCATGCCGCCCTCGAATGTGACCTCGCGCAGCTCGGCCTTGCGACTATAGGGCAGTTCAAACTGCGCCAATTCCCTGAAATCGTCACTCATATTTCAGCCCGCGGGTAAACGCGGCCTCCAGCAGCCATTCCCATTTGCGCGGCGTATCGCGAAAATCCGGCTTGAGGTCGAATTCAAGATGCATGATCCCGCTTTCGCCCGCATGGGCCACAAGGCGTTCCAGCTCGGCAAAGCTGGTCACCTCCGGGTGGCCGATGATCAGATCGCTCAGCCGCGCATGGTTGGGGTTGGTCATCTCAGCTTCCTTTCACACGGTTATGGAACCGGACGCGGTAGACGAGCCTTTGGCTCTTGGCCTCGGCTTTCGGGTCAAATCCGGTCCGGTCATGCAGCACGTTGTTGCACAGCACCCCTTGCCCCGCCGCGAACCGCATCGAAATGGTCAGCGGATCGGGGGTTTCCAGCACCTGTCGCAGAAATTCCACCGCCTCGCGGGTCAGCGCATCCTCGCGCCAGGCAATGCTCCGGGTGCGGGCGGTATAGCGCATCTGCAACGCGCCGCTGTCAGGATCGGGATAGAAAACCGGGCCAATCGAGACCGGGCGCAGGCTGCCATCAGCCTCGCGGTTTTCCGGAATCAGCATCGCCTCCGGATGCATCAGCGCGCGCAAATAGTCAGGGTTCTCGTCCATTAGCCGGATATAGGCCACGGCGGGGTCCAGAAACTGATTGGCGCCGCCATCCTCGGCGGGCTGGGCACAGTGCAGCACCATGGCGCTGATCTGATCGCCCGGCGCGTTGTAATAGCCATCGGTGTGCCAACCCATCCCGCGCTTGGAATAGGGGATGTAGCCGCGCTGCCCCGGCGCATCGCTTTCGGTCAGCGCAACGATCCCATCGCCCCCGGCCGAGCGGTGCTTTTCGGCAATCCGCAGCCCGAAGGCATCGGCGAAACGGCGCAGGGTTTGGCGGGGATCGGCACCCGGATCGGTCTGATAGAGCGCCAGATTCGTCTCGCCGCACCGCCGCATCAGCTCGTTGCGCTCGGAATCAGTCGGGGCCGCCAGATCGGAAATCTCGACAAAATCGTCTGACCGCGCCGCCTCGGCCGCTTTAAGCCGCGCGTCGCGCCAGGCCCGATAGCCCGCATCGGCTGCGACATTTTGCCACAAAAATCCGTTATGTTCCTGACTCTTGATAGCCGTCTCCTCCCCAAGGGCAGCAAAATCCCGACCGTTTTACCTTGTTATATTCACAGGTTTCTTTCGCGGTCGCAGCAACTTTTTTCTTTTACATTCGATTATCGTAATGTTTAGATTTAACGCAACGATGTTCATCAAACGGTGACGATAGGGCGCAGGCGAGAGGAGCGCAGGCCCCCATCAGACCGGATGCAAGACTGTGGCCTGAAGGCCGAAGCGCGAACATCCCATAGGGAGGATCAGATGAAAGACGATTCGTCAGAAACGCGTCACCACGACACCCCAATGCTCGACGAGTTGGAGGGCGGCCCCTGGCCAAGCTTCATCACCGGGTTGAAGCATCTGCGCGATGAAGGCACGCCCAGCAACCAGGCGATGATGAACGACCTCTTGGGTCAGCTCGAGCATTCCTATGAGGAACGTCTGGGCTTCTGGAAGGGCGGCACGCTCAGCGTCATGGGTTATGGCGGCGGGATCATCCCGCGCTTTTCCGAAGTGGCCGACCGTTTCCCGGCCTCGAAAGAGTTCCACACCCTGCGGGTGATGCCGCCAGCAGGCTATCACTACACCACCGATCTTCTGCGCAAGATGTGCGATGTCTGGGAAAAGCACGGCTCCGGCCTCATCGCCTTTCACGGCCAGTCCGGCGACATCATGTTTCAGGGCTGTTCGTCGGAATCGGCGCAACCGGCCTTTGACGAGCTGAACGAGATGGGGTTCGACCTCGGCGGCGCGGGCCCTGCCCTGCGCACCGCGATGAGCTGTGTCGGCCACGCCCGCTGCGAGCAGAGCTGCTACGACGAGGTGCGCGCCCATCGCACGCTGATCAACAAATTCCTCGACGAGATGCATCGCCCGTCGCTGCCCTACAAATTCAAGTTCAAGTTCTCCGGCTGCGGCAATGATTGCGTGAACGCCATCCACCGCGCCGATTTCGCGGTGATCGGCACCTGGCGCGACGCGATCAAGATTGATCAGGAGAAGGTGAAAGAGCACGTCGCCAGCGTTGGGCGGAAATACACCATCGATACCGTGGTTTCGATGTGCCCGACCCGCGCGATCTCGCTCAATGACGACGACACGATCGAGATCGACAACCAGTCCTGCGTGCGCTGCATGCACTGCATCAACGTGATGACCAAGGCGCTGAGCCCCGGCGATGACAAAGGCGTTTCGATCCTGATCGGCGGCAAGCGTTCGCTGAAAGTCGGCGACCTGATGGGCACCATGGTGGTGCCGTTCATGAAGCTCGAAACGGACGAAGACTTTGAACGGCTTGAGGAATTCGGGGAAACCGTGATCGAGTTCTTTGCCGAAAACGCGCTGGAACACGAGCGGATCGGGGAAACCATCGACCGGATCGGCCTGCCCGCCTTTATCGAGGCGGTGGGCGTGGAGCCCGACCCGAACATGGTCAATCACCCGCGCACCTCGTCCTATGTGCGTACCGACGATTTTGATGTCGAGGCCGAGAAGTGGTTCGCCCGCAAGGCTGCGGAAGCTCAGATCAGCGCCGAGTAACCGGCCCCGACAAACCTGCATTTGCATCCGAGCCGGGTTCCGGCGCGGTTTGGGAGGAAAACTATGACCCAGCAAGCACAGAAACCCCGTATGCCCGATGAAGTCGGTGTACCGGACCCGTTTCCCTATATGCACCCGGTGATGAAGGCCAATTATGGCAACTGGGATTGGCACGAACGGCCGCGCCCGGGCGTGCTGCACCACGTGTCCAAGTCGGGCGACGAAATCTGGACGGTCCGCGCTGGCACCCAACGGCAGATGGACGTGTTCACCATCCGAAAGCTCTGCGACATCGGCGATGAATTTGCCGAAGGCCATGTGCGCTTCACCACCCGCTCGAATATCGAGTTTATGGTCTCGGCCGAGGCCAAGGTGCAGCCGCTGGTCGACAAGCTGCAGGAAGCGGGCTTCCCGGTCGGTGGCACCGGCGCTTCTGTTTCGATGATCAGCCACACCCAGGGCTGGCTGCATTGCGATATCCCCGGCACCGATGCCTCGGGCGTGGTGAAAAGCCTGATGGACGTGCTCCATGCCGAGTTCATTCAGGAAAAAATGCCCAACCGGGTGCGCATCACCACCTCCTGCTGTCAGATCAACTGCGGCGGTCAGGGAGATATCGCGGTGAACGTGCAATACACCAAGCCGCCGCGGATCAATCACGATCTGGTGGCCAATGTCTGCGAACGCCCCGCCGTTGTGGCCCGCTGCCCGGTGGCGGCGATCCGGCCCGCAATGGTGAACGGCAAGCCCTCGCTGGAAGTGGACGAAAAGAAATGCGTGGCCTGCGGTGCCTGCTATCCGCCCTGCCCGCCGATGCAGATCAACGGCAAGGAAGAAACCCGGATCGCGATCTGGGTGGGCGGCAAGCATTCCAATGCGCGCTCCAAACCCACCTTCCACAAGCTCGCCGTGGCCAACCTGCCCAACAACCCGCCGCATTGGCCGGAAGTTTCGGAAATCGTGCGCCGGATCGTGCAGACCTACAAGAAAGACGCCAAACATTGGGAGCGGATGGGCGAGTGGATCGAGCGCATCGGCTGGAACCGCTTCTTTGACAAGACCGGGCTCGCCTTCACCAAGCATCATCTCGACACATGGACGGGTGCCCGCAAAACGATGAACATGTCAGCGCATGTACATTTCTAAAGCGCTGAGCAGAAGGAAAGCGAAGTGAAGATCGGAGTTCTGGTTTCCGAAGGCCCCTATACCCATCAGGCGGCGGATTCGGCCTATAAATTCGTGACGGCAGCTCTGGCCGCCGGGCACGAGGTACCGCGGGTATTTTTCTACCATGACGGCGTGAACGTGGCGACGCGGCTGAGCGTGCCGCCGCAGGACGAGCGCAACATCCAGCAAAACTGGACGGCTCTTGCCCAAAATCACGGGGTTGATCTCGTGGTCTGCATCGCCGCCGCCCAGCGCCGCGGGATGCTCGATGAAAACGAGGCCAAGCGGCAGGGCAAGGACGCCAACAACCTGGCAGAAGGCTTCCGCATTTCGGGCCTTGGACAACTAATTGAAATGGGCATCCAGACCGACCGTCTGGTGACCTTCGGCGATTGAGGAGGGGCTGATGTCTGATACGAAAAAGTTCCTCTATGTGAACCGCAAGGCGCCCTACGGCACCATCTATGCACTCGAAAGCCTGGAAGTGGTGCTGATCGGCGCCGCCTTCGAACAGGACGTAGCGCTGGCCTTTCTCGATGACGGGGTGTTCCAGCTCACCAAGGGCCAGAACACCGACGGGATCGGGGTGAAAAACTTCTCGCCCACCTTCCGCGCACTGGGCGATTACGACGTGACGAAGCTCTATGTCGAACGCGAAAGCTTGGTTGAACGGGGGCTGAGCGAGGATGACCTGCTCGAGGTTGTCTATGAAGATGAGGATGATGACTGGGCCGAGAAACCCGCGATCCACATCGTCAGCCGCGCCGAGATTGCCGATGTCATGGCCGATGCCGATGTCGTGCTGAGCTTCTGAGGGGGAAACATGTCTACGCTTCACACAGTAAACAAATCGCCCTTCGCCACCCAGACGCTGATCAGCTGCCTGAACCACGCCAAACCCGGCGATGCGGTTCTGATGATCGAAGACGGCGTTTATGGCGGGATCGGTGGCACCGGGCTCAGCGATATCGTGGCCGAATTCGGCAAGGCGGTAACGCTCTATGTGTTGTCGCCCGACCTTGCCGCGCGCGGCTTTGAGGCCGGGCGTCTGATCGAGGGCATCGAAGGGGTCGATTATCCGGGCTTCGTGGATCTGGTCGCCAAACACGACCGCAGCCAAGCCTGGCTCTGACTAAGTTCAACAGAAGGAAAGCGAAAATGTCATATCAGGTGAACGGTTCGACCATCGAACACGATGAAGAAGGCTACATCACCAATCTTGCCGATTGGACGCCGGAACTGGCGGATGTGATCGCCAAAGCCGAAGACATCGAGATGGACGACGAGCGCTGGGAAGTGGTGAACTTTCTGCGCGACTATTACGACGAATATCAGATCGCCCCGGCCGTGCGCGTGCTGATCAAGGCCGTGAAAAAGACCATGGGTCCGGAAAAGGGCAACAACAAATACATGTATGAGCTCTTCCCCTACGGCCCGGCCAAACAGGCGTGCAAAATCGCCGGTCTGCCGAAGCCGACCGGCTGCGTCTGATCAAGATCTCGGCCTGACGGAGGAGGAGCCGTCAGGCCAATGCGCTAATGCCCTGAAAAATAACAATATCGGGGCATATGACGGGAGGAGTCTGCGTGTTGTCCACGATCTACGCCTTGTTGTTCTACGCGGCCACGATCCTGTTTGTCGTGGGGCTGGCGCGCCGGATTCGCAAATATGCCCGTACCCCGGCCCCGCTGAAAATCCCCACCACGCCTGCGCCCATAACGCGAGGTGGCGTGGTGCTGAGGATGCTGCGCGAAGTGCTGCTTTTCGAAAGCCTGTTCAAGTCGAACAAGTGGATCTGGCTGTTTGGCTGGACCTTCCACATGGCGCTCTGGCTGATCCTGATCCGCCATATCCGTTATTTCACCGCCGACACGCCGTTCTGGCTCGGCCTGATCCAGCCTTTCGGCAAATATGCGGGCTTTGCGATGGTGGCGGGGCTTCTGGGCCTCTGGGCGCGGCGGTTTCTCGTCGAGCGCATCCGCTATATCTCCAGCCCGTCCGACCATCTGATCCTGGCGCTGCTGATCGCCATCGGCCTGTCGGGGCTGACGATGAAATTTGTCGCCCATACCGATATTCTGGCGGTGAAGGCCTTCATGCGCGGGCTGTTCGTTCTGCAGATCAACCCGCTGCCCGCCGATCCGGTCATTCACATTCATCTGGCGCTGGTTGCCCTGCTGATGATCATCTTCCCGATCTCCAAGCTCCTGCACGCGCCGGGCGTGTTCTTCAGCCCCACCCGCAATCAGGTCGATAACCCGCGCGAAAAGCGTCACCTCGCCCCCTGGGCGGCCGAGTTGGAGAAATGATCCATGGCTGATGGCGATATCCCGAAACTCGACGATCCGCTTCAGGTGCCCTGCCTCAAGCCCGGCGCGATGGATGGGCTCCAGCCCTTCCTCGCCAGTCCCGAGCACAACGCCAAGCTGGGCTTTCCGGGCGAGCTGGTGCCGGACTGGAAAGAGCGTGCGCTGGCCAAGATGGAAGAGCTGGCGACGAAAAACCGCGCCTTTCAGGTCTATCTCGACATTTGCGTGAAATGCGGCGCCTGCACCGATAAATGCCATTACTTCCTCGGCACCGCCGATCCGAAAAACATGCCGGTGGCGCGGCAGGATCTGCTGCGCTCGGTCTATCGGCGCTATTTCACCTTTGCCGGCAAGTATTTCCCCTGGCTGGTGGGCGCCCGCGACCTCACTGAAGAGGTGCTGCACGAATGGTATTCCTATTACCACCAGTGCTCTGAATGCCGCCGCTGTTCGGTGTTCTGCCCCTATGGCATCGACACCGCCGAAATCACCATGGCGGCGCGCGATATTCTCGACTCTGTCGGCATTGGGATGAAATATTCCAATGAAATCATCGGCAAGGTGCATGACATCGGCAACAATCTGGGGCTGAACCCCAAGGCACTGCGCGCCACGCTGGAAGACCTCGAAGAGGATATCGAAGACGATACCGGCGTCTCGGTACGCCTGCCGCTCGATGAAAAGGGCGCCGATATTCTCCTGATCACGCCCAGCGCCGATTTCTTTGCCGAGCCGCATATTGATGGCCTCATCGGCTATGCCAAGGTGTTCCATCAGGCCGGGGTCAGCTGGACGCTCAGCTCCTACGCCTCGGAGGCTGCCAACTTTGGCCTGTTCATCGGCAATTACGAAAACATGCGGCTGGTCAGCCAGCGCATCCGCAAAGCCGCGCTCGATCTGGGCGTGAAGCGGATCATCTTTGGCGAATGCGGCCATGCCTGGCGGGTGGCCTACAGCTACCTCAACACGCTTGCGGGCCCGTGGGATTTTCTCGATCCGAGCTATCCGGTGCCGCAGCACATTCTCGAATTCACCTGGGGCGAGATCCAGAAGGGCTATCTGAAATTCGACAAGTCGCAGAACGACCATATGACGCTGACCTATCACGACAGCTGCAACGTCGCGCGCGGCAGCCGGATGGGCGACACGCCGGGCGGGCAATTCGAGATTCCGCGCAACGTGATCAAGACGGTGTGCAACAACTTCGTCGATATGGACCGCGACACCATCCATGAATCTACCCTGTGCTGTGGCGGTGGTGGCGGGCTTCTGACCGACGATCTGATGGATCTGCGCGTCAAAGGCGCCAGCCCCCGGATGACGGCTCTCCAACAGGTCAGCGAAAGCGATGGTGTCACCCATATGGCGGCGATCTGCGCCATCTGCAAAACCCAGTTTTCCAAGGTCATGCCGAAATACGGCTACGACATGGATTCAATCGTGTCGGTCCACCAGCTGGTCTCGAACGCGATCATTCTCGACGGACAAGAAACAGACGACGCCGATGCGGCGGAAGCGGAGGAGTAAGGCCATGAACGATATGACCCCGGATACAAAACCGACCTTCCGGCGCTTTGAGGAGGGCGAAAACGAGGCCGACTGGGATCTGGAAGAAAAGATCTTTCAGGCCGATCACAGCCACAAGTGCCCCACCTATATTCACAAGACGCCGCCCTGCCAGGGCTCCTGCCCCTCGGGTCACGATATTCGCGGCTGGCTGGCGATTGCGCGCGGCATGGACAAGCCCACCGAGGCCGAGATGCCGTGGCAGGAATATGCCTTCCGCCGTATGGTCGAGGCCAATCCTTTCCCGGCAACAATGGGCCGGGTCTGCCCGGCGCCGTGTGAGGCCGGCTGCAACCGCAACGAGGTTGACGATTATGTCGGCATCAACGGGGTTGAACAGTATGTCGGCGACTGGGCCAATGAACATGAGGTGAAAATCTCCGCCCCCGAGGCTGAAACCGAGCACAAAATCGCGGTGATCGGCGGTGGCCCTGCTGGGCTGTCGGCGGCCTATTTCCTGCGCCGCGCCGGGCATACGGTTTCGATCTTCGAAGCGCATGATCAGCTTGGCGGGATGATGCGCTTTGGCATCCCCGGCTATCGCACCCCGCGTTCCATGCTCGATAGTGAAATCACCCGCATCCTCGATATGGGGGTCGACGTGCATCTGAACACGCGGGTGGGCACCGATGTGACCCTAACCCAGCTTGATCAGGCGTTTGACGCGGTGTTCTGGGCCATTGGCGCGCAAAAGGGTCGGCCCTTGCCGATCCCCCGTTGGGACGACACTGCGAATTGCATCAATGGCATCGAGTTTCTCGACGCCTACAACACCGGCCACCTGCTGGGCACCGCCAAACGGGTGGTGGTTGTCGGCGGCGGCGACACCTCGATCGACGTCGCCTCGGTGGCCCGCCGTCTGGGCCATATCAACCACGAAACCCCGCCCGAACATGCTGACGGCACGTTGATCAACTTTGCCGCCCATGATGCCGCCAGCTCGCTCACCCGGTCGGGCATCGCAGCCACGCTGACCTCGCTGTTCCCGGTCGAGCAGATGACCGCCGCCGAGCGCGAGCGCGAAGACGCCGCGCGCGAGGGGATCGAGATCAAGGGCAGCGTGATGCCGCTTGAGGTGATCCGCGACGAGGCGGGTCAGGCTGTGGCGCTGAAGATGTGCGAATGCACGATGAAGGGCATGGTGCCGGAACAGATCGAGGGCACCGAATTCACCCTCGAAGCCGACCTCTTCATCGCCGCCATCGGCCAGATGGGCGATCTAACCGGCGGGCTGGAAGATCTGGACGGCGGTCGCGGCTTCATCGAGGCCACGCCGACCTATCAGGTGAAGGGCCGCGACAAGCATTTCGTCGGCGGCGACATCGTCCGCCCGCATCTTCTGACCACTGCTATCGGCCATGGCCGCATTGCCGCCGAGACCATCGGCGCGTTCCTGGCCACCGGCGACGTGCAGAAGCGCGTCAAAGTCGATGTGCATCACTGGAACCTGATGGAAGAGCTGCACCAGCGCGGGCGCGACCCCGAAGACTATCCTCATCGGCAAGTTGCCGGCACCGCGTCGGCCAACTGGGCGGTGCATAATTACGAAGACCGTTCATCCAGCCAGATCATTCCGCATGACGAGCTGTTCAAGGGCCACTTCAACTACGTGCCCCGCGAAGAGCGCGGCCAGGTGCATATCGAAGGCGAAGCGGTGCTCGGCAATTTCGAAGAGCGGATCATCGGCTTTTCTGAGGAACAGGCGCGCAAAGAGGGTGAACGCTGCATGTCCTGCGGGATGTGCTTCGAATGCGACAACTGCGTGATCTACTGCCCGCAGGATGCGGTGCACCGGGTGGCCAAATCCGACCGCACCGTCGGGCGCTATGTCGAAACCGATTACACTCGCTGCATCGGCTGCCATATCTGCGCCGATGTTTGCCCGACCGGCTACATCAAGATGGGTCTCGGGGAGTGATGATGCGGCTCGTTCTCGCTTTCCTTGCCGTGATTGCTCTCGCCGGGGGAGCGGCGGGTGGTGGGTTAGGTCCCACCGTGCCCGCCGCGACCGGCGATCCACATCCCGAAGGCGCCGAATACTGGCGGCTGCACCATATGGACATGTTGCAGCACGACCGTGATCTGGTGCTGCGTGACGGCATGCGCGACGTGCAGGCCAGCATCGGCACCTGTTTCGATTGTCATGCGGTGAATGACGACGCTGGCACACCGGTCACCGCGGAAGATCCACGCCATTTCTGCCGGACCTGTCACGATTATGCGGCGGTCGAGGTGGATTGCTTCACGTGCCACCGCTCGACCCCCGCCGAAGACAAAGCCTATCGGTCGATGGCCCAGTCCACCGATCCAAACTCGATCACGGCCTATCTCGCCCGCGTCGCCAAGGAGATGAGCGATGAGTAACCGCGCCGAGATGACCCGCCGCGACATGCTGAAATCAGGTGCGGCCGCCGCAACGCTGACCCTGGCCCCGGGCGTGACCCTGATGGCCTTTGGCGGCAGTGCCGAAGCCAAGGCCGCCGATGCGGGCAAGCGCTGGGGTCTGCTTATTGATGCTTCGAAATGCTCGACCGACTGCAATGATTGCGTCACCGCCTGCAAGGTTGAGAATGGATGGGGCGGAGAGGCAGAAACAGAGACTGTTTCGCCAGAGAAAGCCCCGGAATGGATCCGCAAGGTGACCCTTCGCGAGAAGGATACGGGCCGCGAAACCTCCGCCCCGGTGATGTGCCAGCATTGCGAAAACGCCCCCTGTGTGGATGTCTGCCCCACCGGTGCCAGCATGCAGCGTGCCGACGGGATTGTGCTGGTTGATCGGCATATCTGCATCGGTTGCCGCTATTGCATGATGGCCTGCCCAATCAAGGCGCGCAGTTTTGTGCACGCGCCGCTGCATGATCAGAAAGCGAACGCACCGCGCGGTCAGGGCACCGTCGAGGCCTGCAACCTCTGCGCCCCGCGCATCGACCGCGGCCGTATCCCGGCCTGTGTGGAAGCCTGCGAATCCGCTGGGCACTCGGCCATTCTGTTTGGCGATCTCAATGACCCCGACAGCACGATTTCACGCAGAATCAGAGACTATTCCACCACAAAACTGCGAGCCGATCTCAGTCTGGATCCCGGCGTGCGCTACCAAAACCTCTGACGGAACCGAGCCATGGCATTGGAACAAACGATCTATCGCGAGCTGAAGGCCACCCCGGGCGTCTGGCGGCTGGGGGCTTTGCTTCTGGCGCTCATCGCGGCGGCAGCGGGTGCCTGGGTCTATATGGAACATCACGGCCATGTGGTAACCGGGATGAACAATCAGATCGTCTGGGGTCTGCCGCATGTCTTCGCGATCTTCCTGATTGTCGCTGCCTCGGGCGCGCTCAACGTCGCCTCGATTGCCAGCGTCTTCGGCCAAAGCGCCTATAAGCCGATGGCGCGGTTTTCCTCGCTTCTGGCGATCACCCTGCTGGTGGGCGGGCTCACCATCGTGGTACTCGATCTGGGCCGCCCCGACCGGCTGATCGTGGCGATGACGCATTTCAACTTCACCTCGATCTTCACCTGGAACATCCTGCTCTATACCGGCTTCATCGGTGTGGTCGCGGTCTATCTGGCGATGCAAATGGCGCGGCGGCTGAGCTATAAATGGGTCAAGGCCGCCGGATTTGTCGCCTTCCTCTGGCGGTTGATCCTCACCACAGGCACCGGCTCGATTTTCGGCTGGCTAGTGGCGCGCAACAGCTACGATGCCGCAATCATGGCCCCGATGTTCATCATCATGAGCTTCGGCTTTGGCCTCGCCATCCACATCCTTGCGATGCTCACGCTCTTTGCCCTGAACGATCGCCCCTTCGGCGATGCGCTTCTGATCCGGCTCGGGCGGTTGCTTGGCGTTTTCGTCGCCGCCAGTCTCTATTTCACAGTAATTTTCCATCTCACCAACCTCTATGCCGCCGAACATCGCGCCTATGAGATCTGGCTGCTGACCAGCGGCGGGCTCTATACGCTGCTGCTCTGGGGGGTGTATCTGGGCCTTGGCGGGCTGGTGCCGATGGCGCTGGTCTTCCTCAACCCATCGCGCAGCTCCACCCTTCTGGCTTCGGTCCTCGTGGTGCTGGGCGGCTTCGCGCAGGTCTATGTCATCGTCATCGGCGGGCAGGCATACCCGCTCGATACCTTCCCCGGCTTTGAGGTGCTCAGCGGCTTTCATGAAGGTGAAATCAGTACCTATTCCCCGTCAATCTGGGAATTTCTACTGGGTCTGGGCGGTGTCGCGCTGGCGCTCTTCGCCGCAGGACTGGGGGCCAAGGTGTTGCGGGTCTTGCCGACAAACCTTTCCGATGCCAACGTGGCTGCGAAGAGTTGATTTTGCAGGTACCCTCATGACCACATCGCATCCGCCGGTTGTTGACGCAGCCCATCCGCATCCGTTTTCGCGTTTTGTGGCGATCCTTGGTCGCGGCAAGACAAAACAGCGCCATCTGACGCTGGAGGAAAGCCGCGAAAGCATGGCGATGATCCTGCGCGGCGATGCGCTGCCCGAACAGATTGGCGCCTTTCTCATGCTGCTTCGGCTGAAGGAAGAAGCCCCGGAAGAGATTGCGGGCTTTGTACTTGGCACCCGCGACACGCTTTCGCTGCCCACCCATCTGCCCAAGGTCGATTTCGATTGGTCGTCCTATGCCGGCAAGCGGGTGCAGCTGCCGTGGTATCTCTTGTCGGTCATGGCGCTGGTGGGGGCGGGCTTTCGCGTGTTCATGCACGGCACCGAGGGGCATACGCAGGGGCGCACCTATACCAGCGACGCGCTGACAGCACTGGGAATTCCGCAGGCAACCAGCCTTGCCGAGGCCGCCGATCAGATTGCCGATCATCATTTCGCCTATGTGCCGCTGGAAGTGATCAGCCCGGTTCTGCACGATCTGATCAACCTGCGCCCGGTGCTTGGCCTGCGCTCGCCTGTGCACAGTTTCACCCGGATGCTGAACCCGTTCGGCGCCGCCACCGTGCTGCAGGGGATCTTTCATCGCGGTTTCATGGATATTCATTCCGGTGCGGCGCAGCTGCTTGGGATGGAAAACATGGCGGTGTTTCGTGGCGATGGTGGCGAGATCGAGCGGCGCCCCAACAAGCCCTGTCAGGTCTGGACAACCCATGGAGCCGAGGTGCTTGATGTGGAAACCTGGCCTGCCACGCTGGATGAAGGCCACGCCCCACATGACGAAGAGATGGATCTTGCACGGCTGATGAAGGTCTGGCGTGGAGAAGACAGTGACGTTTATGCCGTCGAGGCAATCTGCGGCACCATGGCGATTGCCCTGAAAACCGCCGGGCGCGCGGGCAATATGGACGATGCCGAGGCGCTGGCCCGGCAGATCTGGAAGAACCGCGATCCGTCAAAGCTGCCGGTTCACGGCTAGGATGCAGCTGCCGCGCTTCATGATCGCCGCTGCGCACAAGTCTTCGGGCAAGACGATAGTCTCAACCGGGCTGGCAGCGGCGCTCACGGCGCGGGGGCAAAAGGTCGCCGCCTTCAAGAAGGGCCCGGATTACATCGACCCGATGTGGCTGGGCGCGGCCACCGGCACGCCCTGCTACAACCTCGACTTCAATACGCAGGATTCTGGTGAAATAGAGCCTTTTTTCACCGCTCATACCGCCGGGGCCGATCTGGCGCTGATCGAGGCCAATAAGGGGCTTTATGACGGCGTGTCGATGGATGGCAGCGATTCCAACGCCGCTCTTGCCCGGCATCTGGGCCTGCCGGTGGTGCTGGTGATCGACACCAACGGCATGACCCGCGGGATCGCGCCGCTGCTTCGCGGCTATATGGATTTTGACCCCGATGTGAAGATCGCCGGGGTGATCCTCAACAAGGTCGGCGGCCCGCGCCATGAGGCCAAGCTGCGCGAAGCGGTGGCGACCTATACCGACCTTCCCGTGATCGGCGCGGTGCCGCGCAACCGGGCGCTGGAAATCGGCGAGCGGCATCTGGGCCTGACCACCCCCGCCGAAACCGGTGCGCTAAGTGCCAAGATCGCAAGGCTGGGCGAGATTGTCGGGGAAGCTGTCGATCTTGACCTGCTGCTGGATCTTGCCCGTCAGGCTGCCGAACTGCCCGATCCGCCTGCCCCCAAACCCCCACCCGAACCGGATGTCACCATCGCCTATGCCCGCGACCGGGCCTTTGGGTTCTACTACCCCGACGATCTGGAAGCCTTCGCCGCAGCGGGGGCCAAACTCGTGCCGTTTGACACGATAACAGAGCCTAACCTGCCTGAATGCGATGGTTTGCTCATTGGCGGCGGCTTTCCCGAAATG
Organism: Paracoccaceae bacterium; assembly: GCA_050290705.1. Classification (GTDB taxonomy): domain Bacteria; phylum Pseudomonadota; class Alphaproteobacteria; order Rhodobacterales; family Rhodobacteraceae; genus Sinisalibacter. The sequence continues at coordinate 525,506 of JBNKIC010000022.1, read as the reverse complement.
TTTGTCGAGGCGCTGTCGGCCAATGCCCCGTTGCGCGCCGACCTCAAGGCCAAGATCGAGGCGGGGCTGCCGAGTTACGCCGAATGTGGCGGGCTGATGTATCTGTGCCGCACCATCGAAAACGCTGATGTGACAGGTGAGATGGTCGGGGTGATCCCCGCCGAGGCGGTGATGCATCGCCGCCCACAGGGGCGCGGCTATACGCGGTTTCGCAACTCGGACGCCCACCTCTGGCCCGATTGCCCGGAAGAACGCGCCGCGCATGAATTTCACTATGCCAAGCTCGAAAACCTGTCGCCGGATCTGCACTTTGCCCGCGACGTGACGCGCGGCTATGGCGTTGACGGCAGCCATGACGGAATCGTTCGCTACAACCTCATCGCCGGGTTCTGCCACCTGCGCGCCACCGGCTGCCATCCCTGGGTCGAGCGTTTTGTACGCTTCGTGCGCAGCGAGGCGGCAAACTCGCGCCGCTGAACGACAGTTTTTACCAAATGGTTGATTTGCGTCGCGTCTCTGTCACATGATGAAACTAGTTAATTAATCAGTCTGACAGTGGAGCACTCATCATGACATTTTCGTCCCGTTTTACCCCGTCGCGCCGGGGGTTTCTTTCCGGCATGGCGGGCGCCTCTTTCATCGCGCTGCACCCGTTCTCGGCCCGCGCCGCCGCCAATCAGGCGCATCTTCGGATCATGGAAACCACCGATGTGCATATGCACGTCTTCCCCTATGATTATTACTCCGACAAGCCGGTCGATACGGTGGGTCTTGCCCGCACCGCCGCGCGGATCGGCGAGGTCCGTTCCGAGGCAACGAACAGTCTGCTGGTCGATAACGGCGACTTCCTGCAAGGCAACCCGATGGGCGATTACATGGCCTATGAAAAGGGCATGAAAGAGGGCGATGTTCACCCGATCATCGCGGCGATGAACACGCTGGGGTATGAGGCCTCGACCTTCGGCAACCACGAGTTCAACTACGGGCTCGATTTCCTGACCAAGGCCATCGCGGGCAGCAATTTCCCGGTGATCTCGGCCAATGTGGTCAAGGAAATGGGCGCCACCCCGCGCCAAGACGTGCTGCTGACCAAACCCTATGTGATCATCGACAAGGTGGTGACCGATGGCGACGGGCAAGAGCACACGCTGCGCGTCGGGCTGATCGGCTTCACCCCGCCGCAGATCATGACCTGGGATCGCCAGCACCTCGAAGGCAAGGTGAACACCCGCGACATCGTTGCCACCGCGCGCGCCTGGGTGCCGCAGATGCTGGAAGAGGGCGCCGACATCGTCATCGCGCTCAGCCATTCCGGCATCGGTAGCGCCAAATACGAAGAGGGCATGGAAAACGCTTCTGTGCCGCTGGCCGAGGTCGACGGCATTGATGCGCTGATGACCGGGCACAGTCACCTCGTGTTCCCCGGCCCCGATTATGAAGGCTGGGATGGGGTCGATGCCGCAGCGGGCACGATCCATGGCAAACCCGCCGTGATGGGCGGCTTCTGGGGCTCGCATCTGGGCGTGATCGACCTCCTGCTCACCTTCGACGGTGGCAAGGTGCATGTGGTCAGCTCCGGTTCCGAAGTGCGCCCGATCTATCAGCGAGGCGAAGACCGCTCGATCACCCCGCTGGTCGAAAGCGTGGCCATGGTGGAAGACGCGGCGCGGCCCGAACATGAAGCCACGCTTGATTATATCCGCCGCGCGGTGGGCGAAACCTCGGCGCCGCTGCAAAGCTACTTTGCTCTCGTCGCCGATGATCCCAGCGTGCAGATCGTCAGCCAGGCGCAGCTCTGGTACATCGCGCAGATGATGAAGGGCACCCAATATGAGGGCCTGCCCATCCTCTCTGCCGCAGCACCGTTCAAGGCCGGTGGCCGGGGTGGTCCGGACTATTACACCGATGTGGCACCGGGGGCCGTGGCGATCAAGAACGTCGCCGATCTCTACCTCTACCCCAACACGGTGCGGGCAGTGAAAATCAACGGCGCCCAGCTCAAAGGCTGGCTGAACCGTTCGGCTGGCATGTTCAACCAGATCACGCCGGGCAAGGCCGATCAGGTTCTGCTGAACCCCGATTTCCCCAGCTACAATTTCGATGTGATCGACGGCGTGACTTACGAAATCGACCTTAGCCAACCGCAGATGTTTGATCGCGACGGTGCCGTGGTGAACCCCGATGCCAATCGGATCGTCAACCTTGCCTTTGATGGCAAACCGGTGACGGATGATATGGAATTCGTGGTGGCCACCAACAACTATCGCGCTGGCGGTGGCGGGCATTTCCCCGGCACGGGCGATACGATCATCTTTGAAGGGCCCGATACCAACCGCGATGTGATCGTGCGCTATATCGTCGAGCAGGGCACCATCAACCCCTCCGCCGATGGCAACTGGCACTTCGCCGCGATGCCGGGCACCACGGTTCTGTTCGATACCGGCCCGAAAGCAGTGAGTTACATCGACGATGTGAAAGGCGTGACGATCGAAGCGGCGGGCGATGGGCCGGACGGCTTTTCGCGTTACCGCATCACGCTGTAACCGCCCCCCAAAACACCAAAGCCCCGCCAAATTGGCGGGGCTTTTTGTTTGCCTTGAGCTTTCTCAGCGAACCTTGATCTCGAAGGAATAGACGCTGCCATCGTTCGATTGACCCAGCAGCTCATTGCCGGTCTGATTGCAGAAGGCGGCCATATCGGCGACCGAGCCAGGATCGGTCGCCAGCACCTCCAGCACCTGCCCAGAGCTCATCCCCTTGAGCGTCTTCTTTGTCTTCAGAATCGGCAGCGGGCAGTTCAGCCCTTTCGCATCGAGCACCTGATCGGCCATTCGGTTTCCTCCCTTGGCGTCTTCACTACATATAGAGATTGATATCGGAGTTCAGCGCATTTTCCATCCAGGTGGCCGCGCCGCCGATTTCCATCTCGTCAATCATCTCTTCCCGGTCATATTCGAAGAGGTCGAGGGTCATCTGACATCCGATGAGCTTCACGTCCATATCAACGGCCGCTTCGCGCAGATCTTCGATCGAGGCCACGCCTTTTTTCTTCATCAGGTTCTTCATCATCGTGGTCGCACCGCGATCCACCCCGGGCAGCGCCGACACCAAGTTAGGCATCGACATATGCAGCCCGCCCATCGGCATCTGCATCGCCGGATTGCCCAGCGTCGAGATTTTCAGATCAAGATCCTTCTTCAGCAATTGCAGTCCGTAGAAGGTGAAGAACATCGTCACTTCCACGTCCATCGCCGCCGCCGTGGTGCCCAGAATGAACGGCGGATAGGCCCAATCCAGCGTGCCCTTGGTGACGATGATCGTCATCTTTTTGGTATTTTCGCCACTATCCAGCATGTTGGATCCTCCCAATTGGCGACCTATTTGTGTATAGGAATTGTTGAATATAAAGTGGTGACCAGTCAAGCAAACTCTCAAGCCTTCGTTGAGTCGTTCAATCACGGGGCAGGACCGGAGACAAGAAATGCAGCCCGCCGACCGCACCGAGATTGCCGAAAAAGCCAGCGACCTTCTGCGCGTGCTCGCCAATCCGAAACGGCTGCTGATCCTGTGCTACCTCGCCGATGGCGAATTGTCGGTGCATCAGTTGCAGGTGGCCACGGGGCTGGGGCAATCGACGGTCTCGCAGCAGCTTGCGATCATGCGTAGCGAACGGCTGGTGAAAACCCGGCGTGAAGCGCAATCCATCTATTATTCGCTGAAATCCGACGAAGCGTTGGCAATCATCGGCACCTTGCAGGGCATCTACACCCCCGATCCGCTGGATCTGAATAAAACCGCAGTTTCCTAGCCATTTCCGCTCAGAAAAGTTTTGCGTCGCGGTAATTTTGTGCAATGTTCATTCAAATATCCAGATGTAGAGATATGATTGATGACGCGCCCAGAGAATATCCAGATCGAAACCTCGCCGCCGGTCTCTGACGAAATCCGCAAGACCACCTGCTACATGTGCGCCTGCCGCTGCGGGATCAACGTGCATATGAAAGCGGGCGAGGTTGTCTATATCGAAGGCAACCGCGATCACCCGGTGAACAAGGGCGTGCTCTGCGGCAAAGGCTCTTCGGGGATCATGCAGCATCTGGCCCCGTCGCGGTTGAACGCGCCGATGAAACGGGTCGGGCCGCGCGGTTCGGGTGAGTTTGAAGAAATCTCCTGGGATGAAGCGCTGGAGATTGCCACCGGCTGGCTCGCCCCGATTCGCGAGAGTGACCCGAAAAAGCTCGCCTTTTTCACCGGCCGGGATCAATCGCAAAGTTTCACCGGCTACTGGGCGCAATCCTACGGCACGCCGAACTATGCCGCCCATGGCGGGTTTTGTTCGGTCAACATGGCCGCCGGTGGCATCTACACGATGGGCGGCGCGTTCTGGGAATTTGGCCAGCCCGATTGGGAGCGCTCGAAGCTTTTCGTGCTGTTCGGCGTGGCGGAAGACCACGATTCAAACCCGATCAAGATCGGCATGGGCAAGCTCAAGGCGAATGGCGGCAAGGTGATCGGGGTGAACCCGATCCGCTCGGGCTACAACGCGATTGCCGATGAATGGGTGGGCATCACCCCCGGCACTGACGGGCTGTTCATCCTCGCGATCATTCATGAGCTGTTCCGCTCCGGCAAGGTCGATCTCGACTATCTGCGCCGCTACACCAATGCGGGCTTCATCGTGAATGAAGACCCTAATTCACCTGAAAACGGGCTTTTCCTGCGCGGCAAGGATGGCAAACCGCAGGTGGTCGATCAGGCCACAACCCAGCCCGCGCCCTATGACGCGCCCGGGGTTCTGGCCAATCTGGCAGGCTCTCTCAGGGACGGCGGCATCGCCCATCGCACCGTGTTCCAGCTGATGGCGGAAAAATACCTCTCGGAAGATTACGCGCCGGAAGCAGTGGCCGAGCGTTGCGGCCTCACAGCCCAGCGCATCCGCAACATCGCCGCCGAATTTGCCCGCGTCGCCTTTGACGAAGAGATCACCCTCGATCAGCCCTGGACCGACTGGAAGGGCGAGAAGCACGAGAAAATGATCGGTCGCCCGATCAGCTTTCACGCTATGCGCGGGATCTCGGCGCATTCCAACGGCTTCCAAACCGCCCGCGCACTCCACGTGTTGCAGATCCTTCTGGGCTCGGTCGAAGTGCCCGGCGGGTTCCGCTTCAAACCGCCCTATCCCAAGCCGGTCGAGGCGCATCCCAAGCCCCATGCGGGCGTGACCCCGGGCCAGCCGCTCGACGGGCCGCATCTGGGCTATCCGCTCGGGCCGGAGCATCTGCTCATCAACGAAGACGGCAGCGCCAAACGGCTCGACAAGGCCTTCACCTGGGAAAACCCGTTCTCGGCGCATGGGCTGATGCATATGGTCATCGCCAATGCCCATGCCGGCGATCCCTACAAGATCGACACGCTGTTCATGTATATGGCCAACATGGCGTGGAACTCGTCGATGAACACATCCGAAGTTATCCGGATGCTCACCGACAAGGACGAGACCGGCGAATATGTGATTCCGCACATCATCTATTCCGATGCCTACAGCTCGGAAACCGTCGCCTATGCCGATCTGATCCTGCCCGACACCACCTATCTGGAACGCCACGATTGCATTTCGCTGCTCGATCGCCCGATCTGCGAGGCCGATGCCGCCGCCGACAGCATTCGCTGGCCGGTGGTCGAGCCCGACCGCAACGTGCGCGCCTTCCAGACGGTTCTGGTCGAGCTGGCCGTCAAGCTGGGCCTGCCCGGCTTTGTGACCGAAAGCGGCGAAGCGGTCTGGAAAGACTACGCCGATTACATCCAGAACCATCAGCGCCGCCCCGGCGTGGGGCCGCTGGCCGGGTTCCGGGGACAGGATGGCCAAAGCCACGGCCGCGGCGAACCAAACCCTAACCAGATCGACGCCTATATTCAGAATGGCGGCTTCTGGGTCGGGCACATGCCCGAAGAGGCGCAATTCTACAAACCGTGGAACAAGGCCTATCAGGAATGGGCGGTGGAAATCGGCCTGTTCGATGTGGCCGCGCCCTATGTATTCAGTCTCTATTCCGAGCCTTTACGCAAATTGCAGCTCGCCGCCGAAGGCCATGGCGTCAACCAGCCGCCCGAGCATCTGCGCGCCCGGGTCAAGCGCACCATGGACCCGCTGCCAATATGGTACGAACCGTTCGAAGACGGCAATGTCGATGTGACCGAATACCCGATCCATGCGCTCACCCAGCGGCCGATGCACATGTATCACTCCTGGGGCACCCAAAACGCCTGGCTGCGCCAGATCACCGGCATGAACTACCTCTATCTGCCCACGCAGATCTGGCAGCAGCACGGCTTTGCCGATGGCGATTATGCCAAGGTCAGCTCGGTGCATGGCTCAATCACCGTGCCGGTGGCCCATCACGCCGGGCTGAACCCGCATACGGTCTGGACCTGGAACGCCATCGGCAAGCGCAAGGGCGCCTGGGCGCTGGATGAAAAAGCGCCGGAAGCGACCGAGGGCTTTTTGCTCAACCATCTGATCAGCGAATTGCAGCCGCCGAAGGGCGACGGCATGCGCTGGACCAATTCAGACCCCGTCACCGGCCAGGCCGCCTGGTTCGATCTGCGGGTCAAAATCGAAAAAGCAGACCCTAAACCGGCAGAATCGCAACCTGTGCTTCCCCCGATCAAATCGCCGGTCGGCAAAGGGCCCAAGAACGTGGCGAGGAAGATCTGATGACCAAGCTGCCCGAAACCACCGGCAAAAAGCTCGGCCTGGTGATCGACCTCGATACCTGCGTGGGCTGTCATGGCTGCGTGACCGCCTGCAAGGGCTGGAACACCCAGAACTATGGCGCGCCGCTTTCGGATATCGATGCCTATGGCGCCGATCCGCATGGCACCTTTCTCAACCGGGTGTTCAATTACGAGGTTCAGCCCAAGGATGGCCCCTCGCAGACCGTGCATTTCCCCAAATCCTGCCTGCATTGCGAAGACGCGCCCTGTGTCACCGTCTGCCCGACCGGCGCCAGCTACAAGCGCGCCGAAGACGGGATCGTGCTGGTGAATGAGGATAAGTGCATGGGTTGCGGGCTCTGCGCCTGGGCCTGCCCCTATGGGGCGCGCGAGCTTGATCAGCTGGCCGGGGTGATGAAGAAATGCACCCTTTGTGTGGACCGGATCTATAACGAAAACCTGCCGGAAGAAGACCGCCTGCCCGCCTGTGTGCGCACCTGCCCGTCGGGCGCGCGGCATTTCGGCGATCTGGGCGACCCCGACAGCGCGGTCTCGCAGCTGGTTGCCGAACGCGGAGGGATAGAACTGATGCCCGAGCAGGGCACCAAGCCGGTGAACCGCTATCTGCCGCCGCGTCCGAAAGACCAGCTCGACAAACATCCGCCCGCACCGCTTGAAACCGTGGCAACCGAAGCCAAGGGTTTTCTCGGCTGGCTCGACAAGGCGCTTGAGGCACTTCCGGGCGGAAAAGACACTGCTGAGAAGGAGCAAGCCTGATGCATCCGGCACCTTCCGTTATCATCTTCACCTCGCTTTCGGGCCTCGGCTTCGGCTTTCTAACCTGGCTCGGCCTCGGCATTCCCGACCTCTACGGCTGGCAGGCTTTCGCCGCGTTTTTCGTGGCCTATGCGCTGGCGGTGGGCGGGCTCTTGTCGTCGGTCTTCCACCTCGCCAATCCGAAAAACGTGATCTACTCGTTCAGCCAGTGGCAAACGTCCTGGCTTTCGCGCGAAGGCATCGTCTCGGTGGTCACGCTTCTGACCTTCGCGGTGTTTGCCATCGGACGGATCTTCTTCGGCACCAACCTGCCGGTTTTTGGCGTAATAGGCTCTGTTTTGGCCCTGATCACGGTGTTCTGCACCTCGATGATCTACACCCAACTCAAGACCATTCCACGCTGGAACATGCCGCTGACCCCGGTGCTCTATCTGCTCTACGCGCTGGCCGGGGGCGCGCTCTTGTCGATGCAGGTCAAGGTCGCCGGGGTTCTGATCCTGGTGCTAACCGCGCTGCAAATCGCGGCCTGGATGATGGGCGACGGGCGGCTGGCGGGTTCTGGTACAACGCGCGGCACCGCCACCGGGCTGGCCCCGATCGGCGAGGTGCGGCTGTTTGAAAGCGGCCACACCGCGCGCAACTACATTCTTGATGAGATGGTGCACCAGATCGGCCGCAAGCACTCAGAAAAGCTCCGGGTGATCTCGGCGCTCCTGCTCGGCGCGCTGCCGGTGGCGCTGCTGCTTCTGCTGCCCGCCAGCGCCGTCACCATTGGTATCGCGCTCATCAGCCATCTGATCGGCGTCTTCGCGTCACGTTGGCTTTTCTTTGCCGAAGCAGAACATGTGGTCGGGCTTTACTACGCCAAGAGCTGACGCTCGGCACGAGGGAGGAAAAAATGATCAAACGCATCATGGCCCATCTGGCCCGAATCGAGGCCACGGGGGTGAAGGGCAATATCGTCGAAGCCGGGCTGGTGTCCGAGAAAGATGTGGCGATCAACGGCCACAAGGTGGTGGTCTCGGTCAACGTGCCGCATGATTTCCTTGGCGACCTGAAGCAGTTGCGCGACGAGATTGACCGACGCTTGAGGCGAAACATGCCGCAGGTGGAAAACCTGCTGGTGGTGCTGACCGGCGAGTCGGGCGCACTGCACCCGCAAACACCGGAGCCGCCAAAACTGCGCAAGGAACCGGCGAAAAATCCCGGCGTGCCCGGCCCGGATATGCGCCCCCGTCAGGCCAGCATCCCCGGGATCAAGCACATCGTCGCGGTGGCTTCGGGCAAGGGCGGCGTGGGCAAATCAACCACGGCGGCCAACCTCGCCGCCACCCTCGCCAGCCTCGGCTTCAAGGTCGGGCTGCTCGATGCCGATATCTACGGCCCCTCGGTGCCGCGCCTGCTGAACATCACCTCGCGCCCCGCGATGCAGGGCGACAAGGTGATCCCGATCGAGAAATACGGCATGAAGGTCATGTCGATGGGCTTTCTCATGGATGAAGAGGCGCCGGTGATCTGGCGCGGCCCGATGGTGGTATCGGCGCTGATGCAGATGACCCGCGATGTGATGTGGGGCGAGCTGGATTTCCTGATTCTCGACATGCCGCCGGGCACCGGCGACGCGCAGCTGACCATGGCCCAGCAAACCCCGCTTTCTGGGGCGATCATCGTATCCACCCCGCAAGATCTGGCCCTTGTCGATGCGCGCAAGGGGCTGAAAATGTTCAAGGATGTCGATGTGCCTATCTTAGGCATCATCGAGAACATGTCGTCTTTCGTCTGCCCCCATTGCGGCGAGATCACCGAGATTTTCGGCCATGGCGGCGCCGAGGCCGATGCGCATCGGCTGGGCGTGATGTTTCTGGGCGCGATCCCGCTGCATCTGGACATCCGCGAAGCTTCCGATGCCGGCACGCCGCTGATCATCGCCGATCCCCAAGGAAAACATGCCGATTTCTACCGAAAGGTCGCGCTGAAAACCGCGGCGCTTCTGGGCATGGCCGAGGAGGATGACGACGAATAGGCGCAATCGCCATTCTGTTCATTGAACCGAAACCGCTGGCGCATTATCACGGAGTGCAGAACTCAGCGAGGCACCCATGGCCAACCATTTTTACAAGGGCGATCTGCCCGACGGGCTCGATCTTGGCCCTGTTGTAGCGATTGATACCGAAACCATGGGGCTGATCCCCCAGCGCGACAGGCTTTGCCTCGTGCAGCTGTCCAGCGGCGATGGTCATGCGCATCTTGTGCAGATCATGCGGGGCCAGACCGAGGCGCCGAATCTGGTGAAAATGCTGGGCGATCCGAACGTGCTGAAGCTGTTCCATTTCGGCCGGTTCGACATCACCATGCTCCTGAACGCCTTCGGGGTGCTGACCGCGCCGGTCTATTGCACCAAGATCGCCTCGAAACTCACCCGCACCAACACCGATCGGCACGGGCTGAAAGTATTGCTGGACGAGCTTTTGCATGTGGATATTTCCAAGCAGCAGCAGCAAACCGATTGGGGCGCCGCCGAGTTGAACGAAGCCCAGCTCGAATATGCGGCCTCCGACGTGCTGTATCTGCACCGGTTGCGGGAAAAGCTGGATGCGCGGTTGAAACGCGAAGGGCGCGAAGATGTGGCGCAGGCTTGTTTCGATTTTCTACCGATGCGCGCCAAGCTCGATCTGATCGGTTGGCCCGAGACCGATATTTTCTCGCACTGATTTCGCAAAGATTCTGGCGGCCTCATGTGTTGACATCAGGCTATGGGCGTCGCCAAATGGTTATGATGATGCATGTCGTTACGCATGTCCTTGCGCCGGACCCGATCCGGCCACACGCCCCGACCCCCCGTGAGATCCGGGCAATCTTTTCTACGTAAACCCAACTCCACCACCCGGCCCGCGCGGCAAGTTCTGCCGCACGCACCGGACCAAACCAAAATAAGGAGGTAGGATGAAATACCTGATCACTGGCAAACAGATCGATATCGGTGAATCACTGCAGGAGCATGTGAGAACCGAACTCGGGGTCGTTGTTGAGAAATATGCGCAACGCCCGACCGATGCGCAGGTTGTGTTCTCGAAGAACGCCCATGAATTTGTCTGCGAAGCCATTGTGCACCTTTCGACCGGGCTCACCGCGCAGGCCAGTGCGAAAGCCACTGAAATCTATGCTGCTTTCGACGAATGTGCGGAAAAAATGGAAAAACAACTGCGCCGCTACAAGCGCCGGTTGAAAGACCATCACAAGGATCGTGCAAACCCGGTTGAAACTCTGGGCGGTGCCTCGTATATCCTCGCCTCAGAAGACGTGGCCGAGGACGCCGAACCAGAGACCCTGCAGCCGATCATCGTCGCCGAGATGGAAACGAAGATTCCTACGATCTCGGTTGGTGAAGCGGTGATGCAGATGGAACTGGCTCATGCGCCTGTCCTCGTGTTCCGGAACGAGAAATCGAACGGGGTAAACGTTGTCTACCGCCGTGACGACGGTAATATCGGCTGGATCGACCCCGGCACCACGGCCTGACAGGCGTGACAAACGCGCGGGCCGGAAACTAAGTAGGGACGATGAAACTATCGAACATATTCCGGCCCGACGCGGTAAGAGTGATTGGGAGCGTATCTAGTAAAAAGCGTCTGTTCCAGGATCTGGGCGAGACTGTTTCTGCTGCCTATGGGCTCGATGCCGGCGTCGTTTTTGCCGCTTTGCAGGAACGCGAAACGCTGGGCCCCACGGGTGTTGGCCATGGCGTGGCCCTGCCCCATGCCCGCATTGCCGGGCTTGCCGAAGTGGTCGGGGCGTTTGTGCGCATCGAAAAACCTGTCGATTTCGATGCGGTGGATCGCCAGCCCGTCGATCTGGTTTTCGCGCTGTTTGCCCCTGAGGGCGCAGGCGTGGATCATCTGAAAGCGCTGGCCTTGGTCTCGCGCACCATGCGCGATCCGGCGGTCTGCGCCAAGCTGCGCGCCAATGACGATCCCGATACGCTCTACACCATCCTCACCGAGGCCCAGGCCACCCGCGCCGCCTGAGGCGGGGCGATACCTCAGCCCCGTCCGGACTTGCCCCTGATCTTGCTCCAGGGGCGGTAGCCGAATTGCATGAAATCGCGCTGATAGGGGCGGCGCACCGCCTCTTCGATGTCATCGTCATAGATATCGGCCAGCGTGAACGGTGCATCGGGCACGGTTTTCGGCAAGGTGCCGGATGCGCTCAGCCCGGCATCCTTCGCCAGCATGGTCAGGCCGGTCTCAAGATCATCCTCGCGCAGAATATGGTCCGGCAGCAGCACTTGCCCAAAGCCCTGAATGATCGCCGATTGCGTGCCCCAGGCCGCATCGACGCGGATGCTGGTCTGGCCTTCGAGGTTGGATTTCAGGAATTTCAGAAAGGCCAGAAAGGCGGCGCGATGCGCGACGCGGTCATAATCCGGGCCGGGAACCGGGCTGTCTGGCAGCGGCACGCCGTAATGACTGCGCAGCGCCTCGCGGATTTCGGGATAGGCGCTTGGCCCGTCGGTCAGGAAATGACGGCAAAAGGCGGCATGCGCACGCAGGGCCGGGTGGCGCACCACGGTAAAGCTGCGATGGCCGGGATGGGAACGCTTCCATTTGCGCAGGTCTTTCTGCGTCATCCCGGTGGCGAGCGTATCACGCCCTCCCCCATCCAGCGCCGCCATCCAGTCCAGCACCTCGTCCCCCGGGGCGCCCTCGATCGGCATGAACAACAGCGGCGCTTCGGCGGCGGTCACGTAACTCGGCACCAACGGCGGGCGGCGCGGCTCGTAGACCGGCACCTGCTCAACGTCGAACAGGCCAACGGACTGAACGGTTTCGACCAGCTCGTCGAAATTGACCACCTTGTCGGCCAGCGCTTCCGGGTTCTGCTTTTTGTGCTTGTCCGAAAACGCGTCCAGCCGGGTGGCTTCGCCCAGAAGCTTCGCCAGCCCGTTCACAACCTCCAGATCCTGCGTATCCTCGTAGGTCAGATAAAACGCGGTCTGTCCGGTGCTCTGTAGCCGCTTTTGCAGCTGTTGCTGAAAGGCGGTGATTTCAGCGAACTGGCGCAGAAACTCGGTCGGCTCAAAGTGGATTTTCTGATGCTTGGCGTCGCGCACATTGTTCAGCTGCCACTGATCTGTCGCCCGGGCGATTTTTCGCGAAACATAGGAGTCTACGAAATTGCGCGTCAGCACGACCTTGGCGCAACGCGGATCGTCAATCACATGTTCGTAGACCCGCGCATCGTGATCGTGGAAAAACCGAAAGCCCGGAATGCCATCGGTGTTGTCGCGCATTTTCCCGATCAGCCGGATCGGATCGGCATTGCGCGCCTCGACGGTCACCCCGAACAGATCGTTCAGATTGGGCTTCACGATGAAGGCCGGGTTGAAGGCTTCGCCATAGGTCGCCAGACCCGGAAACAGGCTGAGATTGGATTCAAGGAAATTCGACCCGGTGCGCATTTCGGCAAAGATCACGAAATAGTCGAAAGGACGGGTCATGGTCGGGCCTTCACTTTACCAGATAGGGGCGCCGCGGCTTGCGCCGCACGGTTTCGATCGAATTGGTCACAGGGAAATCCCCCATGAGATGCGGCTGCATGCCCTGATTTTTGAGGTTTTGCAAAAACTGCCCGAACCCGTCGAGCGAAACCATATGCGGCGCTTCGGTCAGCCGATGGGCCCCACGCGCGCCAAGCTCGTCGATGATCGTCTGCAACGGCTCCATCGGCGCCTCGACAAATTCCGCCAGCGTCCAGATCCGCACCCGCGCCTTGGCATAATTCGAACGCAGCGCATGAAGGTGATCCACCTCGATCTTCTGCAGCCGCGCGGCCTCTTTGCGGATATCCGAGAAATTGGCATTGGAATAGAACAGCGGCACGGCCCAGGCGCCAGAGATCACCGAGACCGTCGCATTGGGATCTTTCGCCATATCCCAACTGATCTTCTGATTGTCGCGCGGGCCATATTGGAAGCACTGCAACTCGCCCCGCGTATTCCAGATCAGATTGCTGAGAAAGGCACGCGGGTTGTAATCGCGCAGCGCCACGCTGTCGGTCAGCGCCCCGGCATAGACCTTCTGCCCGCCGACAAAGTCCACCTTATCCGGCCCGAACAGATGGCCATGCGTCCGCAACCCGACCACGCGAGTCAGCCAGCCCTCGAAATCCTCGAACAGATCGGCAAAGCCCTCGAACACCGCATAGGGCGCGGCGGTGACGCCCCGCCCCCAGCCATCCCGGGGAAAGCGGCTTTGCATGTACAGGCCGCCCCGCCCCTTGGTGCGCCGTTCCACCGCTTTTGAAAACACCCGGTCAATCTTGCCCGGATTGGGCTCGGCCCCGGAAAAGATCGAGGCGTCATCCGACAGAAAGCCGGTATAGAGCTTGTCGGCATGGGGCCAGATCTTGCGCGCCACAAAGCAGTCCGAGCGGCGCAAAAGCTGCATGTGATCGTCGAAAAACACGTGCGGCTTACCCTGAAAATCAAACTTCGACAGGGTCAGTGACCGGCTTTCCACATTGGTGGAATAAAGCCGCACCAGCGTCTGATAATAGCTCTCGTCGGGAATCCAGACCTTGGAGAAATAACGATCATATTCGGCGCGGTCGGGATCTTCGAGAATGGCCGACAGCGTCTGGCGCGTCAGGCACCACCACTGGCTGCCCAGATGCGGCACCAGCCCTGCGGGGATCTTGCGCTTGAACTTGATGCGGCGCTGGAAATCGACATACCAGTCAAACGCCTTGCGCTGGCGTTTCCACGAAAACGGAAAGCGCAGGGTAAAGCGTTCTTCATCGAGCCCACCCACCGTCCAGGGCACGTCTTCGGTGGTCACGCTCTCGATGAAATTCGTCAGCGGCCGTTCGGCCAGATACTCTTTCAGCTCCTCGACCGGACGCAGCGGCAGGCAAGACCCAGACGCAAGGTAGACATGGTGCACCTCGGGAAAGCTTTTCAACAGCAGCGTCGAGGCGGCCTGACTGGCCTCAACCAAAGACCAGGTGCCCCATTCGCAGGAAAAGCGGCGGGCGAATTTCACATTGTCCAGATCGGACAGCGAGGTAACGAAGGCGTTGTAATCGCGCCGCTTCACCTTGCGGTCGACATGAATCACCACCGGGCAATCATGCTGCGCCCAGTGCCGCGCCACCTGTTCGGCCCGGTTCAGTGCCGTGTGAACCAGCATGATAATGCCGACGCTCATGCCCAGTTCCCCTTCGACATCAGGCCCAGAATTTCAAGCTGACGCCAGTTGATATAGCGCTCGCTCCAGCGGCACCACAGATCGGGGTTGTCCTCCAGCTTGGCGTGATAGGCCTTGTATTCCTGACTGCCCGCATAATGCTGTTTGCGCTCCAGCTCTTCGGCGGCCTTGGTGGTGAAGGTGTTCAGAAACTTCGCATGAAGCAGCAGCCCAGAAGCCTTTTCGCCGCCCCATTCGTCATAGGTCACATTGAGCTTGCGCGGCAGCAGCGTGTGGGTCGAGCTGACATAGGCATAGGATCGATGCCATTTCACCAGCGGAATCTTGTTCAGCGCCGGGGCCTTTGCGGGCCGGTCAGCGAAAAACGCCCGCATCCGGGGGCCGCCCTGAATCCACAGGTTGCGGTATTCATTGTTCTTTTCGATCACATAATTTCCGCTGTCGAACCAGGCGGCAATTTCGAGCGGATCCTGACCCTCGTGATAGGTCTGCGCATCGAGCGGACCCTTCGGATACATGTCCAGCAGCATCGCCCCGAACGACGGCAGCGACGAGGCATCGAGCCAATCGGTCAGCGCCTTGATCCGCCGGGTGTCGCAGAACGGATAGACGAAAAATTCGTCGGGATCGACGATCAGGCACCAATGGCCATGCCCGTATTTCTTCAGCAGCCAGTTCAGCCAATCCACCCCGAACCGCGAGCGTTTGTAGCTCGCCTTAGTGGACCACAGCGATACATCCGGTTGCTCGGCCAGATATTCGCGGCCCCCATCGGTGCTGTCATTATCGACGATCAGGAAGTGATCCACCCCCATCCGCCGATAGTAATCGAGAAAATAGGGCAGTCGGATCTTTTCGTTGCGCAGGGTTGTGAAAACAAGCGTCTGCCCGGGCCTGATCGCCTCAGTGCGATCGGTCACCTGGCGCAACTCGCGCCGTTTGCGAAACGCCCGAACCAGCCATTTTTGCCGTCGGACCCGCAACCGATATGAATGCCAACCGTTCAACTCGGCCCTCTGCCCCTCTGCCCGAATTGTCTACCAGAAGACCCCTAACACATTCTTTAAAAACGTAATGCATTGTTTCTCATTCGAAAACAACAGACTCCTGAAGCCGGATGAAACTATCGGTTCAGCGCCAGGCGCCGCGTATCATCAAACCCAGCTCTTCCAGCTGGGTCACATCCCGGTAGCGCACCGAATGTTCCGCCCACAGAACCGGGTCGGCAACGATGCCATCGTAGTAATCGACATAGCGTTCGGTATGGGTGAAATGCTCCTGACGGTGCTTTTCCTCAGCCGATTTGTCGATGATCTCGGGCAGAAACTTGCTGTGCAGCAGCACGCCGGTGGGCAGGTTCTCCCTTGCGTCGAAAGCGGCGTTCAGTCGCTGGGGCAGGGCAACATGGGTCGAGCTGACATAGCTGTAGCGCCAGTGCCAGCGCACCAGCGGGATTTTGTGCAAATGCGGCGCGTGGTCCGGCTGGTCCTCGAAAAACACCCGCTTTCGCACGCCACCCCGGATCGAGACGTGATTGTATTTCTCAAGGTACTCCCAGCTGTAGCCCTCGGCATCGAACCAGGGCAGCGCTGTCACCGGGTCATCGCCGGGACGATACGTCGCCACGCTCAGCGGCCCCTGCGGATAAAGATCCAGCATCAGGGCCCCAAAGGACGGCGCGCCCCGGTCATCCAGCCAGCGGGTCAGATCGCGCAGATCGCGGGCGGGGTGATGCGGGATCACCAGAATTTCGTCGGCATCGAGGGTCAGGCACCAATGGCCGTTGCCATAATGCATGAGCAGCCAGCCAAGCCAGTCCATCCCGAACCGCGAGGCCCGATAGCTCGCATCAGTCTGCCAAAGCGACACATCCGGCGCTTCGGCCAGCAGCTCGCAAGTGCCATCGGTCGAGCCATTATCGACGAAAAGAAAGTGATTCACCCCAAGGCGCCGGTAATGCTCCAGAAAATAGGGCAACCGGACGGCTTCGTTGCGCACCGTCACAAAGGCAAGGATCTGGCCAGAGGTAATCTGTCCGGTCCGGTCGGCAACCGGGCTCAGCTGGTGACGGCTGCGAAAGGACCGCCAGAGCAGCCGGCGCCGTTTCTGACGCAGCCGATAAGCTTTCCTGCCATCACTGAGCTTGCTCTTCACATGGTCCCCCAGACCTTCTGACCGGTGATCTCCGGTCTGGGGCCAATCTTACTGGGCCGCGTTGCGCAGGGAAATCAGTTCTTCCAGATAGGTCGAGAACTCGTCGCGCAGGTCTTCACGGGCCATGCCGAAAGCAACAGTCGCCTGCAGGAACCCGGCCTTGGAGCCGCAGTCAAAGCGCTGACCACGGAACCGGAAGCCGTAGACGTCGCGCCCCTGCTCGATTTCATCGGCAATCGCATCGGTCAGCTGAATCTCACCGCCCGCGCCGCCTTTCAGCTTGCTGATGTTCTGCAGCACATGCGGGGTCAGAATATAGCGCCCGATCACCGCCAGGTTCGACGGCGCTGTGCCTGCAGCGGGTTTTTCGACCATGCCTTTGACCTTCACCAGCGACCCCATGTCTTCGGCGACATCAAGCACACCATAGGACGAGGCTTTCTCGGACGGCACTTCCATCGCCGCGACCATCGCACCGCCGGTTTCCTCATAGGCTTCGACCATCTGTTGCAGCACCGGCTTTTCGGCGGCAATCACGTCGTCGGTCAGGATCACCGCGAAGGGCTCGTTGGCGATCAGCCGCCGCGCGCACCAGACCGCATGACCAAGGCCCAGCGCCTTGTTCTGGCGGATATAGGCGATGGCGCCGGATTCCATATTGGTGCTCTTCAGCATCTCCAGCAGCTCGGTCTTGCCCGATTTGCGCAGGGCCGTTTCCAGCACCGGATTGATGTCGAAATAGTCCTCAAGCGCGCCCTTGCCGCGCGAGGTCACAAAGATGAATTCCTTGATGCCTGCCGCCCGGGCTTCGTCGATCGCATATTGGATCAGCGGCCGGTCAACCAGCGTCATGATTTCTTTCGGAATGGATTTGGTTGCAGGCAAAAAACGCGTGCCCAGGCCCGCCACCGGAAAAATAGCTTTGGTTACCTTATCTCTCATAGAGCTCAAATCCCTCATTGTACGCATCGCGGCAGCCAGCCTGTTCGGTTTCCCGACAGAATATCGCCACCCAATCGACAGACCCATGCATATCTCGAAACCGATTTGGCGTCATCACGAAATCATGGCAATTGGCCAACCGGTCCAGAGTCCACCGGCTTCTTTGCTTTGCCCCCGCGCGCCCCGATATGGCAAGCAGAATGCATAATTATTGCGAAAACTGCGACCGAATGGCCCAGCGCGGCACCTGGAAAACGGGTCACTCGATCCGCATCTCGGCCAGCATCGCCTCGATCCGCACCACGTCTTCGGGGTTGTTCAGCTCCCAGAACTGCCGACCACGTGCCTCAACCTCCACGCAGAGCACCGGCCTGTCACGCTCCAGAAAGCGCAGCTGCTCCAGCCCTTCCATCCGTTCCAGCGGCCCGGCGTTCCAGCGCGGATAGGCGGCAAGCGCTGAGGGCCGGTAGGCATAGACGCCCACATGATGAAATACCGGGGTCATCGCCTCAGGCGGAAAATCATGTTCGATATGCGGGATCACTTCCTTGGAGAAGTAGAGCGCGCGACGGTCGATGCCAAAGGCGGCCGTGGTGCCCCCGACCCGGCCCGCGCGACGGTCTTCCAGAAATCCCGCCAGCGCCCGGCCATCGCAGCGCAGAACCGGCGTGGCCACTTCTGCGGTTTCATGCGCCGAAAGCTCGGCCACCAACTCTTCGACAAACCAATGCGGAGTCAGCGGCGCGTCGCCCTGCAGGTTCACCACGATGTCGTAGCGGCTGCCCAGCGCATCAAAGGCCTCGGCGCAACGTTCGGTGCCGTTCTGGCAGGCATCCGATGTCATCACCACTTCAGCACCAAAGCCGCTGGCCTCGGTGCGAATGCGCTCATCGTCGGTGGCGACCACCACCCGATCGATCCCCGACACCGTCATCGCCGCCTCCCAAGAGCGGCGGATCAGGGTCTTTACCTCTCCGGTGGCCCCGGTGAGGCTCGCCAGGGCCTTGCCCGGGTAGCGGGTCGAGGCATAGCGGGCCGGGATGACAAGCAGAACCGACATATCAGGCCGTTTTCAGATCCACGCCGGGGGCATAGGCGATGAAAAACGGGTTTTCGTAGATCGGTTTACCATAGGTCAGCGGGGTGTGATCATCAAACCGAATCACCGCGCCGCCAGCGCCCGCCAGCACCGCATGGCCCGCCGCGGTATCCCATTCCATCGTGCGGCCAAGACGGGGATACAGATCCGCCTCGCCGGTGGCGACCAGACAAAATTTCAGCGAAGAGCCCGCCGAGGTCATGTCTTTCACCGCATATTTGCCGATGTAATCGTCGGTGGCCTGATCGCGGTGCGATTTCGACGCCACCACCATCAGCGCGGCATTGTCAGGGCTCGCCACCCGGATCGGGGCCATCTCGCCCGCGACGGCCTTGTCAAACGGCCCCTGCTCTTCAACCGAGCTGCCATCGGCAAGCGTGTAGAACATCCGGCCCTTTGCGGGGGCATAGACCACACCGCGGATCGGAACGCCGTCTTTCACATAGGCAATATTTACGGTGAAATCGCCGCGGCGATGAACGAATTCCTTGGTGCCGTCGAGCGGATCGACAATCAGGAATTCGCTGGCCTGTTCCTTGTGGCTCTCGGCTTGTTCTTCGGTGACAAGCAGCACATCGGGAAAGGCGGCGCGCAGCCCAGCTGAAATCAGCGCATCGGCCGCTTCATCGGCCGCTGTAACCGGGCTATCGTCTGATTTGGACCGCACGTCGAAATCGTCGGACTGATAGATCTCCATGATCACATCGCCAGCTTCCAGCGCCAGCCTGCGCATCTCAATCGTCAGCTTGTCAAAATCCATTTTTGCTCCATCCGGCCTTGTGAACCCGGCTTCATTGATCAAAACGTCCGGGCCCCTTATGATACGCCGTTAGGGGATCGGCAAGAAATCCCTGTCACTTTCAGGCATCGCGTCTTAGGACTTCCAAATGTTCCAGGTTCAGGAAGAGCAAAGTCAGCTCTCGCAGGTGGTTGGCCTCCTTGAGGTGATCTACCATGCGACTGTTCGGAGCGTGCGCCGGAAGCATTCAAATGCCCTGGTCGCGCTGTTTCTCAACATTCTGCAAACCCTGATGCTCGTGGCGGTGTTCTACCTGATGTTCGCCATCCTCGGTTTGCGTCGAAGCGCGGTCAGGGGCGATTTTCTCATCTACGTCATGTCCGGCATCTTCATCTACATGACCCACATCAAGACCATCGGTGCGGTCTATGCGTCGGAAGGTCCGACATCGACGATGATGAACCATGCCCCGATGACCACCTTTGTCGCCATCACCTCGGCGGCGCTGTCACAGCTCTACATTCAATCTCTTTCGGTGATCATGGTGCTTTATCTCTACCACATCGCCGTCAATCCGATCTCGATCTACGACCCGGCCGGTGCTTTCGCGATGTTGTTTCTGGCCTGGCTGTCCGGTCTTGGGGTCGGGCTGATCTTTCTTGCGATGAAGCCCTGGGCCCCACAGTTTTCTGCCGTGGCGTCGCAGCTTTATACGCGCGCCAACATGATCGCCTCGGGCAAAATGTTCGTGGCCAATACGCTGCCCCACAAGATGCTGATGCTGTTCAGCTGGAACCCGCTTTTTCACATCATCGACCAGACGCGCGGCTATGCCTTCATCAACTACGTGCCCCACAATTCAAACTGGCTCTATCCGCTGATCGTCACAGTGTCCCTGTTGATCCTTGGCTTCCTTGGCGAATCCTTCACACGCAAACACGCCTCCGTCAGTTGGGATCGTCGTCGGTGATGGCCTTTTCGGATTAGAACGTCAGTCAACCACCCGCAGCGTCAGATTGATCCGCCCGCCCTCCGGCAGCAGCGAAGACGAGCCTGCGCGGATGCGGTCAATGCCGTGATAGGCCAGCCGCGCCGCACCCGTCAGCACCAGCACATCGCCCGACCCCAGCCAGAGCGATTGGGTTTTATCGCCCCGAGCAGGACCACCGATGCGAAACAGCGCCTCGTCGCCAAGGCTGATCGACACGACAGGTTGGTCAAAGTCAGCCTCGTCGCGATCCTGATGCAGCCCCATCCGCGCCGTCCCGCTGTAATAGTTGATCAGGCAGCATTGCGGCGGGCGGGCCGAACCCGCCACCGCCTGCCAGACATCGAGCGCCAGCGGTGGGATCGGCGGCCATGGCGTGCCAGACGGGTGATGGTCGATATAGCGATAGCCCTTGCGGTCGGTGAACCAGCCATAGTTGCCTGCCGAACTCATCTTAACGCTCATCGGCTTGCCCCAGGGGGTTAGCGGCGAAAACAGCGGCGCGGCGGCAATTACCGCGCGAATTTGTGCCAGCAAAGCCGCCTGCGCCCCGGCATCAAGAAACCCGCGATAGACCGGGGCATGACCCACGATCAGGTCCGGCTTTGGCACGTTTCTGGTAACCGTCATCACCTGAACCCTTAAAACGACTCGATTTTTTACGCTTTACCCGCGTTGGTGCGGCTTGCAGCGCCCATTTGCCCTTCTTATATACGCCCAGACGCCGGAGCGATGCCATCGCGCCGGCTAAAAACTGGGATTGGGCGCAGGTGCTTTCTGAGGCCTCGCCTACAACATCGCCAAGAGAGGATTTTGAGCATGGCCAAAGTCATCGGTATCGACCTTGGGACGACCAACTCCTGTGTCGCCATCATGGACGGCTCGCAGCCGCGAGTAATCGAAAACGCTGAAGGGGCGCGCACGACGCCCTCCATCGTCGGCTTCAAGGATGAAGAGCGACTGGTCGGTCAGCCCGCCAAACGGCAGGCCGTCACCAACCCCGACAATACGATTTTTGCGGTGAAGCGCCTCATCGGCCGCCGCTTCGACGACCCCGCCGTCGATAAAGACCGCCATCTGGTGCCCTATCCCATCGTGAACGGTGGCAATGGCGACGCCTGGGTGGAAGTGAGTGGCGACAAGTATTCGCCCTCGCAGATCTCGGCCTTCATCCTGCAAAAGATGAAAGAAACCGCCGAAAGCTATCTGGGCGAGAAGGTCGAACAGGCCGTCATCACCGTGCCCGCCTATTTCAACGACGCCCAGCGTCAGGCCACCAAAGACGCCGGCAAGATCGCCGGTCTCGAAGTGCTGCGGATCATCAACGAACCGACCGCCGCCGCACTGGCCTATGGGCTCGATAAAAAAGAAACCCGCACCATCGCGGTCTATGACCTTGGCGGCGGCACCTTCGACATCACCATCCTCGAAATCGACGATGGTCTGTTCGAAGTGAAGTCCACCAACGGCGACACCTTCCTCGGTGGCGAAGACTTCGACATGCGGATCGTGAACTACCTCGCCGAGGAGTTCAAAAAGGAAAACCAGGTCGATCTGACCAAAGACAAGATGGCGCTGCAGCGGCTGAAAGAAGCCGCCGAGAAAGCCAAGATCGAACTTTCCTCGTCCTCGCAAACCGAAATCAACCAGCCCTTCATCTCGATGGGCTCCGACGGTCAGCCGCTGCACATGGTGATGAAACTCACCCGTGCCAAGCTGGAAAGCCTCGTTGGCGACCTGATCAAGAACTCGATGAAGCCTTGCCAGGCCGCGCTGAAAGATGCCGGTCTCAGCAAAGACGACATCGACGAGGTGATCCTGGTCGGCGGTATGACCCGGATGCCGCGCGTGGTCGAAGAGGTCACCAAATTCTTCGGCAAAGAGCCGCATAAGGGTGTGAACCCGGATGAGGTTGTTGCGCTTGGTGCCGCCATTCAGGCCGGTGTTCTGCAAGGCGACGTGAAAGACGTTGTGCTGCTCGACGTGACCCCGCTGTCGCTGGGCATCGAAACGCTGGGCGGCGTGTTCACCCGGTTGATCGACCGCAACACCACGATCCCGACCAAGAAGGGCCAGGTCTTCTCGACCGCCGAAGACAACCAGAACGCTGTGACGATCCGGGTCTTCCAGGGCGAGCGTGAAATGGCTGCCGACAACAAGATGCTGGGTCAGTTCAACCTCGAAGACATCCCGCCCGCTCCGCGCGGCATGCCGCAGATCGAGGTGACCTTCGACATCGACGCCAACGGCATCGTTTCGGTTCAGGCCAAGGATAAGGGCACCGGCAAAGAACACCGGATCACCATCCAGGCCTCCGGCGGTCTCTCGGACGATGACATCGAAAAGATGGTCAAGGACGCCGAGGAAAACGCCGAAGCCGACAAGGGTCGCCGCGAGCTGGTGGAAGCCAAGAACCAGGCCGAAAGCCTCATCCATTCGACCGAGAAGTCGATGGAAGAGCATGCCGACAAGGTCGACCCGACCACGATCGAAGCGATCGAACTGGCCATCGCCGCGCTCAAGGACGAGCTGGAAAAAGACAATGCCGACAAGATCAAGTCCGGCATCCAGAACGTCACCGACTCTGCGATGAAACTGGGCGAAGCGATCTACAAGGCACAGCAGGCCAACGAAGCCGGCGAAATGCCGGAAGATGACGATGGCCCCGCCGGTGTGGATGACGATATCGTCGACGCCGATTTCGAAGACCTCGACGATAACAAAAAGCGCTCGTAAGGCCGTTCTGGCCGTTACCGCCCCGCACGTCGGGGCGGTAACCCGCGTTCCTGAAGGGCAATCTGATGTCGAAGCGTGATTATTACGAGCTCCTGGGTATTGCCAAAGGCGCAACACCTGAAGAGATCAAAAAGGCCTATCGTACCAAGGCCAAAGAGCTTCATCCCGACCGTAACTCCGACAATCCCAATGCCGAAGCCCAGTTCAAGGAAGTGAACGAGGCTTATGACGTGCTGAAGGATCCCGATAAGAAAGCTGCCTATGACCGCTATGGTCATGCGGCTTTCGAGGGCGGCATGGGGGCGGGCGCACGGCCCGGCGGCGGTTTCCACGGCCAGGGCGATTTCGCCTCTGCCTTCTCCGATGTGTTCGACGACCTGTTCGGCGATTTCATGGGCGGCGGGCGCGGTGGTGCCGGTGGGCAGCGGCGGGCCAGCCGTGGTTCGGATCTGCGCTACAATCTGCGCGTTACGCTCGAAGAGGCCTTTAACGGCCTGCAGAAAACCATCAACGTCCCCACCTCTGTGGCCTGTGACGAATGTCATGGCACCGGCGCTGAAGGCGGTGCCGAGCCCACCACCTGCCCCACCTGTTCGGGTCTGGGCAAGGTCCGGGCGCAGCAGGGTTTCTTCACCGTCGAACGCACCTGTCCCACCTGCCACGGCATGGGCCAGATGATCAAAAACCCGTGCAAAAGCTGCCATGGCGCGGGTCGGATCGAGAAAGAGCGCGCGCTCAGCGTGAACATTCCGGCCGGGGTCGAAACCGGCACCCGTATTCGCCTTGCTGGCGAAGGCGAGGCCGGGATGCGCGGCGGACCGTCGGGCGATCTTTACATCTTCATCGAGGTTGCACAGCACGCGATCTTCGAGCGTGAAGGTATCAATCTGCATTGCCACGTGCCGGTCTCGATGACCGCCGCAGCGATGGGCGGCGATATCGAAGTGCCGACGATTGATGGCGGGCGCAGCCGGGTGAAGATCCCGGCAGGCAGCCAGTCTGGCCGCCAGATGCGTCTGCGTGGCAAAGGGATGCCGTCGCTGCGTGGCGGCGGTCAGGGCGATATGTATATCGAACTTGCCGTCGAAACCCCGGTGAACCTGACGTCGCGGCAAAAAGAACTACTGCGCGAGTTTGAAAAGCTCTCGGAAGAGAACAACCCGGAAAGCTCGAACTTCTTTACGAAGGTGAAAAGTTTCTGGGACGGGATGAAAGGCTAAGCCCGGCGGCGCTCCGCCGGCGTTAACCTCTCGTTCACCATAAAGCGGCAAGCTGCCCTCATGGGACAGATTGAGTCGTCATTTTCAGAATTGCCGCTGCCGCTCTTCGCGACCGATGAGCCGCGCGACATCACTGCCCCCCGGCCAGAGGCCGGGCGGCTTCCCTCCTATATCATCAATCATCGTCGACGGCTGCGCGCGCGCTTCATGCAAGGTGGGGCGCAGGCGGTGCCGGATTATGAGCTGTTGGAGCTGGTGCTGTTTCGCGCCATTCCGCGTCAGGACGTCAAGCCGCT
Source organism: Paracoccaceae bacterium (assembly GCA_050290705.1). GTDB lineage: Bacteria > Pseudomonadota > Alphaproteobacteria > Rhodobacterales > Rhodobacteraceae > Sinisalibacter. Next base: position 500,636 of record JBNKIC010000022.1, on the reverse strand, counting down.
GACCGACCGGCTGCTGGCCCGCTTTGGCGATTTCAACGGCGTGCTCTCAGCCCGGCCCGAACGGCTGATGGAGGTGCATGGCGTCGGCGACGCGGTGGTGCAGGAGCTGAAGCTGGTCGAGGCCGCCGCCCAGCGTCTGTCGCGCACGCGGGTGATCGGGCGCGATGTGATCTCGTCCTGGGACGCGTTGATCGACTATTGCCACACCACCATGGCGCATCGGGACATCGAGCAGTTTCATGTGCTGTTTCTCGACAATCAGAATGCGCTGATCGCAGACGAGGAGCAGGCGCGCGGCACCGTGAACCATGTGCCGGTCTATCCGCGCGAAGTGGCCCGCCGGGCGCTGGAGCTGAACGCCTCGGCGCTGATCCTCGTGCACAATCACCCGTCGGGCGACCCGACCCCGTCAGACAGCGACATCGTGATGACAGAGAAGGTGCGCAAGGCGGTCGAGGCGCTGGACATCACCCTGCATGATCACCTGATCATCGGCCGGGCGCAGGATCTGAGCTTCCGCGAAATGGGCTATCTATAGCGGTTTTTAAGCCTCGATTTGTGCGAAGTGTGCGAAGCAATGAGTTAGCGGTAACATCTATACTATCAATAACTTGACCCCCCGGGCGAGTTCGCCCACTTCTCGTCACTTCACCCAGATTTCCACCCGTCGGTTCATCCCGCGGCCCCAGGCCGTGTCGTCGCAGGCCATCGGCGAGGCCTCCCCGAACCCATCCGTAGCGAGGCTCACCCGGGCGGGATCAAAGGTCTCGGCTTCCGCCAGAACCGCGTCTTCCACCGCCTTGGCCCGGCGCGCTGAAAGCTTCAGATTGGTCGCCGCCGCCCCCTGCCCGTCACTGAACCCCAGAAAACTCAGCGCCCGGCCATCATACGCCCCCGCCTCCAGCGCCGATGCCAGCAGCGCCACATTGGCCAGCGACGGCGCATCCAGCACCGCCGAGCCACCATGGAAGCGGAAGGTCAGCGTCAGCCGCTTTGCATCCGTGAACAGCGCCACCATCCGCTGAAGCTCGTCCAGCCCGGTTTCGGCACCAGCGGCCCGGATCGCATTGGCCAGCCGCTCGCCCTGCGCCGCCACCGGCAGCTCGGTGACACCCTGATCCACCAGCCCGGCCTGCCGCGCCACCTGCTCGGCGCTGGTCGAGCGCAGATAGGCCAGGAAATCACGCGCCAGCTTCGGCAGGTGTCGACCCGGCAGATAAAGATACATCGGCGCCACCAGCGGGTAGTCTCCGGTTTTCACCTCCGCCGGGCTCGGCGCCAGATCAAAGCCGCAGGACCCGGCCAGATGCAGGATCGCCGCGCCCCGGGCCTGCGAATAGGTGCTGATGCCGATACCAAACGGATCGGCACCCACCGCGCTGGTCAGGCTCGTCACTGAGGCGTGCCGCACTAGAGTGTTGGTCAGCTTTTCCCCCTGCCCCGTCATCACCTGCGCCTGAAACAGCGCGCCGATCCCATATCCAGGATCGGTCAGATGCAGAGTAATCGGCGCGTCCTCACCGCCCAGTTCTGACCAGCGGGTGATCTTGCCCGCATAAATGTCGGCAAGCTGGCGCAGGGTCAGGCGCTTTACCGGGTTCTCAGCGGCAGTGATTGCCACCAACGCATCGCGCGCCAGCACCCGCACCTGACGCGGGCTGTTGAGGTCGCCCAGCCCCGCCGCGTGCACCTGAGCGGCTTCCTCTGTGAAAGGTTCCCGCAGCGACAGCCCCATATCCGCGGCATCGCTGGCCAGATCGGCAAAGCCATCGGCTGATTGGCCCAGCTTCACCGTGATCCGCCCGGCCTCGGTGGTGCCGTCGGCATCGAACAGCCGGTAGAGCGAGGAGCCGTCCGGCTGGTCTTCGCGGGTCAGGGCAAAGCCTGCGCTACGGGCAAAGCCCTCGATCAGCGGCGGGATCAGAACCGCCCCAACCGAGCGAGCGCCCGACAGGGTGAACTCGGCCATGTAGCTGCCCAAAACCGGGCAGGCAGGCCCGTCGCAGTTCACCCCCGAGCCATCGACGGTAAGAATACCGAACTCGGTCTCGACGCGGTAGAATTCACCATCAAACCCAATCAGCGTGCCGGTGATCTCGATCGCCCCGTCGCGCGAGGTCAGGGTCACGTCTTCGGCCTGTGCAGGCACAGGCAAAAGGGCAGCGATAGACAGAAAAAGTGCGGCCAGAAGGGCCGCACGCAGGATGTGCATTCAAGACCCCCGGCCTCACCTCATTCAGCGGCGAGTTTCAGGTCTGGCGACAGGTTTTTCAACACCAGATATTCGCCCACGGCGTCGCAGCCCGGCATGGCGATGGAAAGCGGCATGTCAATCGGCTGATCCGGCCCGGTGCTGAGCAGATGCCCCTCGACCTTGGTGCCGCAGGTGGTGTCGGCCACTGAGAGCTCAACCGACACGCCCGGCGGATTGGCCCCGGCATCGAGCTTGGCCGGATAGGTATACACATCGGCGGCGGCACCCTTGGGCACGCTGCCCAGGACCGTGACGAACCCACCGCTGCCCGCCAGTGCCAAATCGGCCAGTTGCGGATTTTCCGCCCAGACATGGCCGGGATCATCATATCCCGCGCCATTCTCGAACACATGGAGTTGCAGCCCGGTGCCACCCTGCCACGTCAAAGCAACGCGCCTGTAGGCTTTGAAATCCGGCAGCTCGATCTCGACAGCCCGTTCGGTGCCATCGGCAAAGATCGCAGAGATCCCCGCCTGTGCAGAGAGTGGGGGGAACAGGATGTCGAGTTGACCCGTCGGGTCGAGATATTCAGAAACGCTGAGACCATCGCTGGCAAAGGTCACCGCCTCGCCGGAATGGCAGGGTGCGGTGACGGTCAGCGCCACAAGCGCGGCCTCGGCCGGGATGGCGGTCAGGCTGATCGGGCAATCGGCTTCCGATGCGGTAAAAGCAGGCGCGTCGAACGGGGCCAGAAGCGGATCAGGGGCTGCCTTGGCCCTGATCTCGGCGTCATAGGCGACAGTCAGGAGCGAACGGCTGGGCGAGGCTTCGCCCCGGGTAACCTGAGCTGCCGGTATCGGCTCTGAAACACGCGGCACATCGAGCGCGGTGGGCGCTTCGGCCAGAACCAGTTCTTCAACCGTGTCGGCGGGAACCGTGGCAGCAGCCAATTGCGGCGTGCCAATGGTCACCGGTGCAGGCAGGCTTACCGGCTGCGCATAGCCCGACAGTCCAGTCCCATTCTGCATGAAATAGGCTGCCACCCCCGACACCGCCACAACCGAAAGCCCCGTATAGAGACGACTGCGGTCGACGGATGCCATCCAAGCTTTCCAATCGGGAATCATAAGCAATTCCTTCCATAACGCTTACGTCAGGATGCAAAAGCTTTGTGCCCGCAGCATGGACAGATCGTGACAAATGGCGATTTTGTTTCGGAGGGTGAATAAGTCGAATTTTAGTTAAATTCGGGCGGTTACAAAAGTGGCGCCAAATTGGCGCCACGTTCTTGTCATCGGATCTATGGATCGGGTACTGGCCGCTGGCCTAGAACGCCCCGTGGCAATGTTTGAATTTATTGCCAGACCCGCAGGGGCACGGATCGTTGCGGCCCGGATTACCCCAGGTGTTGGGATCGTTCTCGTCAAACCCGGCAAGCGGTGTGCCTACTGGCGGCTCGGAGCTGCCCAGCACCTGCTCGGCAGCCTGGCGCTGCGCGTCCGCCAGCGCTTGCTGCTGTTCAGCCATGCGCTGGATCATCGCTTCCTGCTCTTCCTTGCTCATCGGTCGCACCTGGCCGAGCTTTTGCGATACTTCCACGCGCAGCCCATCGAGCATGCCTTCGAAAAGCTGGAAGCTTTCGGTCTTGTACTCGTTCAGCGGATCTTTCTGCGCATAGCCACGGAAGCCGATCACCGAGCGCAGGTGCTCCAGCGTCAGCAGGTGATCGCGCCATTTGCCGTCGATGCTTTGCAGCAGGATCTGTTTTTCAACCGAGCGCATGGCCTCGTCACCAAAGGCTTCGGTTTTCTCCGCTATCTGGGTGTCGGTGGCGTCGTAGATCCGTTCACGGATCACGTCGTCATCCACGCCTTCTTCCTTGGCCCATTCAATCACCGGCAGGTCGATGTTCAGCGTTTCAATGAGCGCGGCATAAAGGCCCTGCGTATCCCATTGGTCAGCATAGGAGCGCGGCGGCATATAGGTGTCGATCAGATCGTCGATTACCTGATGGCGCATATCTTCGACGATTTCCGACAGATCGGCCGTTTCCATGATCTCGCGGCGCTGGCTGAAGATCACCTTCCGCTGGTCGTTCATCACATCGTCGAACTTAAGCAGCTGCTTGCGGATGTCGAAGTTGCGGCCTTCGACCTTGGCCTGAGCGCGCTCGAGGCTTTTGTTCACCCAGGGGTGGATGATCGCTTCGCCTTCTTTCATGCCGAGGCCCGAAAGCACCTTGTCGAGCCGCTCCGAGCCGAAAATGCGCATCAGGTCATCTTCGAGGCTCAGAAAGAAGAACGTACGCCCCGGGTCGCCCTGACGGCCAGAACGGCCTCGCAGCTGGTTGTCGATGCGGCGGCTTTCATGGCGTTCGGTTGCCAGAACATAGAGGCCGCCCGCCTCCTTCACCTTTTGCTCTTCATCGGCGTGCTCGGCTTCTATCCGGGCGCGCACTTCATCGGGATGGGCCTCCGGATCGGCGTCCAGCGCCTCCTGCACCTTCATCTCGACATTGCCGCCGAGTTTGATGTCGGTCCCGCGCCCGGCCATGTTGGTGGCAATCGTCACCGCGCCAAGCTTGCCGGCATCGGCCACAATCTGCGCCTCTTTCTCGTGCTGACGGGCATTGAGCACGTTATGCGGAATGCCGGCCTTTTGCAGCAGGTCCGAAAGCACTTCGGATTTCTCGATCGACGTGGTGCCAACCAGAACCGGCTGCCCCTTCTCATGGGCGATTTGGATCTCTTCAACGATCGCGTTGTATTTGTCCTGCACGGTGCGATAGACGGCGTCGTGTTCGTCGATCCGGGCAATCGGCAGGTTGGTCGGCACTTCGACCACGCCGAGCTTATAAATATCGTCGAATTCCTCAGCTTCGGTCAGGGCCGTGCCGGTCATGCCCGAAAGCTTGTTATAAAGGCGGAAGTAGTTCTGGAAGGTCACAGAGGCAAGCGTGACGTTTTCCGGCTGGATTTCGCAGCCTTCTTTCGCCTCAATCGCCTGATGCAGACCTTCCGACAGGCGACGACCCTGCATCATCCGGCCGGTGAATTCGTCGATCAGCATCACTTCGCCGTCGCGAACGATGTAATCCTTGTCTTTCTGGAAAAGCTTGTGGGCCTTCAGCGCCTGATTCACATGGTGAACGATGGTGGTCGATTCCGGATCGTAGAGCGTCTGATCTTCCGGCAGCATCCCGGCAGCGTGCAGGCGGCTCTCCAGAAACTCATTCCCTTCTTCCGAGAACGCGGCGCCGCGCGCCTTTTCATCGAGGGTATAGTGTTCCTCGGTCAGTTCCGGGATCAGCGCGTCGATGGTAACGTAAAGTTCCGAGCGGTCCTGGCTGGGGCCGGAAATGATCAGCGGGGTGCGCGCTTCGTCGATCAGGATCGAGTCAACCTCGTCAACGATCGCGAAATTGTGACCGCGCTGATACATCTGGTTCAGCTCGGATTTCATGTTGTCGCGCAGGTAGTCAAAGCCCAGCTCGTTGTTCGTCGCATAGGTGATGTCGGAACGGTAGGCTTCTTGCTTCTCGAGGTCCGGCTGCTGCGGATAGACAACGCCGGTGGTCAGCCCCAGCGCGCTGTAGACCTTGCTCATCCAATCGGCGTCACGCTTGGCCAGATAATCGTTGACCGTGACCACATGCACACCTTCGCCCGACAAGGCGTTCAGATAGGCCGGGAAGGTGGCCACGAGGGTTTTGCCCTCGCCGGTTTTCATCTCGGCGATATTGCCGTCGTGCAGGAAAATCCCGCCCATGAGCTGCACATCAAAGGCCCGTAGACCAAGGGCCCGACGCGCGGCTTCGCGGCAATTGGCAAAGGCTTCCGGCAGCAGATCGTCAAGGTTCTCGCCCTCGGCGACGCGCTTTTTGAACTCTTCGGTCTTGGCCTTCAGCCCCTCGTCCGACAGCGCCTGAAATTCCGGCTCAAGCGCATTGATCTTCTCGATGATCGGGCGGGTCGCCTTGATTTTGCGGTCGTTCGGGGTGCCAAAAACTTTTCTAGCGATATTTCCGATACCCAGCATGTCTTCTCCGCCCGATTGGCTCTGTGTTCACATCATCGCGCGGAAAGCTTGCTCGCCTCCGCAAGGCCCCATATCAAGGGCGCAATGCGCGGCCCTGTGAGACCCTTGCGATGTAAGGGTCAGGGCCGGAATAGTCAACGACGCCGGGAGCCCGGCTGACCTGAGGAAAGTTCAAGGAAACACCATGAAAAATTTCGCCAAACATTCCGCCCTTTCGATCAGCGCCGCGCTGTCTCTGGTTTTGGCCGCACCGATCTATGCGCAGGATTCCGACGCCGCCCCGGCAGAGGAAGCTGCGGAAGCGCCCAACCAAGGTGACGTTTCGGCCGACACGGTACTGGCAAAGGTCAATGGCGAAAACATCACGCTTGGGCATGTGATTTCGGCGCGCCTGTCGCTGCCGCAACAATATCAATCACTGCCCGACGATGTGCTGTTGAACGGGCTGGTCGAGCAGCTGATCCAGCAAACCGTGCTGAGCCAGGCGATGGGCGAAATGAGCCGGCGTTCGCAGATTCAGCTCGAAAACGAACGGCGTGCCATCATCGCAGGCGAAAAGCTCGATGCCGTTGCCATGGCCGCGGTGACAGACGAAGCCATTCAAGCCGCTTATGACGCTGATTACTCCAGCGCCGACCCCACCAAAGAATGGGACGCCTCGCATATTCTCGTGAAAACCGAGGAAGAAGCGCTGGCGCTCATTGAAGAACTGAATGCTGGTGCCGATTTCGCCGAGCTTGCAAAAGAAAAATCGACCGGCCCGTCGGGTCCGTCGGGCGGCGAGCTGGGTTGGTTCGGCCCGAACATGATGGTCAAGGAATTTGAAGACGCGGTGTCGACCTTGAAGGTTGGCGATGTCGCCGGTCCGGTGCAGACCCAGTTCGGCTGGCACGTAATCAAGCTCAACGATACGCGGATGAAAAGTGCGCCGACCATTGATGCGGTGCGCGACGAGATCGTGGCCAAGCTGAAGGATGACGCGGTGCAGAAAGCCCTGACCACGCTGATGGACGCGGCGAAGATTGACCGTACAGACATTTCGACTATTGATCCGACTGTTCTGTCCGATCAGTCGATGCTCAACTGACCGGCATCATATAACAAAGGGCCCTGGCATGAGCGACGAGGCAAAAATTCGGCAACTCGAAGAGCGGGTTGCCGACCTGGAAACTCAGCTGAAAAGCGCGCGTAGCTTTACGGCTGACATCTCGCCGCTTGCGCCCAAGGGCGGGTTTCCCGCCCTGCCCGCGATCGGTGGCGTGCGCTTTGCCGCGGTTCAGGCCGGGGTGCGCTATGCCGGTCGGACCGATGTGATGATGGCGGTGCTCGATCCGGGTACCACGGTTGCCGGGGTTTTCACCCGGTCCGCCACGCGCTCGGCCCCGGTGCTGGATTGCCAGGCCAAGCTGGGCTCCAGCCCCGAGGCCGGTGCGGCGATTGTTGTGAACTCGGGCAATTCAAACGCCTTTACCGGCGCTGGCGGCGTGGCCGCAGTGGAGGCCATCACCTCTGAAGTCGCACGGGTAACGGGTGTGCCGCAAAACAGGGTCTATTCTGCTTCAACCGGCGTGATCGGCGAGAGCCTTCCGTTTGAACGGATCACCGCCAAGCTGAACGAGCTGAACGCCGCCCTTGCGCCTGACGGGATCGCTGCCGCCGCGCGGGCGATCATGACCACCGACACCTATCCGAAAGGCGCCATGGCCGAAGTTTCGATTGGCGGGAAGCCGGTGAAAATCGCCGGGATCGCCAAGGGCTCCGGCATGATCGCGCCGGATATGGCGACGATGCTGGTCTATATCTTCACCGATGCGAAGGTGGAGCAGGGGCTTTTGCAAGAGATTCTGTCTGGCCTCACCGGCCCCACCTTCAATTCGATCACCGTCGATAGCGACACGTCGACCTCGGATTCTCTCATGCTCGCGGCCACCGGCCAGTCGGGCGTCGAGATCAGTGCGGATGACATGGCCTTCAGGGACGCCCTGCATGGGGTGATGCTGGACCTCGCGCAACAAGTGGTGCGCGATGGCGAAGGGGCGACGAAATTTGTCGAAGTACGGGTGACCGGTGCGGCCAGCGATGCCGATGCCCGCGTGCACGCGCTGGCGATTGCCAACTCGCCGCTGGTGAAAACCGCCGTGGCCGGGGAAGACCCGAACTGGGGCAGGGTGGTGATGGCGATCGGCAAGTCCGGTGCCGCCGCCGACCGCGACAAGCTTACGATCCGTTTCGGCGATATTCTGGTGGCCGAAAATGGCTGGGTGTCGCCGGACTACCGCGAAGAACAGGGCGCCAGCTATATGAAGAATGATGAGCTGGTGATTGCTGTCGAACTGGCGCTGGGCACGGGTAACGCGACCGTCTGGACCTGCGATCTGACCCACGCCTATATCGAAATCAACGCCGACTATCGCTCATGAAGATCCTGCTTGTTTCCGCCGTTGCCCTGATCGACATCGACGGGCGGGTGCTGCTCGCTCAGCGCCCTGAGGGCAAATCCATGGCCGGGCTTTGGGAATTTCCCGGCGGCAAGGTGGAAGCGGGCGAAACGCCCGAGGTGGCGCTGATCCGCGAACTGCAGGAAGAGCTGGGGATTGATACCAGCGCCTCGTGTCTGGCGCCGCTCGCCTTTGCCAGCCACAGCTATGAAGACTTCCACCTGCTGATGCCGCTGTTTGCCTGCCGACGCTGGCGCGGAAGCGTGGTGCCGCAGGAAGGCCAGCAGCTGAAATGGGTGCGCGCAGAGCGTCTGCGCGATTACCCGATGCCCCCTGCGGATGAGCCTTTGATCCCGATCCTGCGCGATTGGCTTTAGGAAGCTTCGCGCGCGTTAACAATTTATTTACAAATCGCCTGGTATTTGCTCATTGTTAACCAAACGGGGGGGGGGGAACCATGGTCAAAACAATCACTCTTGGTAGCTACATCTCGGTTCAGGGCCTGTATGTCCGCGATCTTTCTGACGGGCGTATGGTCGTTTGTGTTGGCAACAAAGAGTTTTCCGGTCGTCCGGTCTCGGCGAAAAACGACTAAAAGACTGAGCAGATCCAATAAAAAGGGGCGCCATCGGGCGCCCCTTTTTGAATCTGATCTTCAGCTGATCTTAGTCCAGTGCGCGGGCAACTTCTTCGCGTTCGAAAATCTCGATCACATCGCCCGGGCGGATGTCATCGTAATTCTCGAAGGCCATGCCGCATTCCTGGCCCGAATGCACATCTTTCACTTCATCCTTGAAGCGTTTCAGCGTTTTCAGCGTACCTTCGTGGACCACCACGTTGTCGCGCAGCAGGCGCACGCCAGCCGAGCGGCGGGCCACACCTTCGGTCACCAGACAGCCTGCGACTTTGCCAACACCAGAGACCTTGAAGACCTCTTTGATCTCGGCATAGCCAATGAAATGCTCACGCACTTCAGCCGACAGCAGACCCGAGGCGGCCTTTTTCACGTCGTCCACAAGGTCGTAGATCACCGAATAGTAGCGGATCTCGACACCCTTCTGGTTGGCGCTCGACCGCGCCGGAGCATTGGCACGAACGTTGAAGCCGATAACCGGCGAGCCCGAGGCTTCGGCAAGCCCCACATCGGATTCGGTGATGGCACCAACACCCGAGTGAAGCACGCGCACGCGCACCTCGTCGTTGCCGATCTTCTCCATCGCCTGAACGATGGCTTCGGCAGAACCCTGCACATCGGCTTTCACCAGGATCGGCAGTTCCTTGACGTTTTCGTTGGCCTTGGCCTGTGCCAGAAGCTGCTCCAGCGATGTCCCCGAACCCGCAGCGGCGCGTTTGTCTTTCGCCGCCTGTTCACGATATTCGGCAATCTCGCGGGCCTGGGCTTCGGTGTCGACCACGTTCAGCACGTCGCCCGCTTCCGGGGTACCATTGAGGCCGAGCACCTCGACCGGCACCGAGGGGCCAGCGTCCGACACCCGGTCGCCACGATCGTTTTCCATCGCACGAACCTTGCCCCACTGCTCGCCGACGACGAAGATGTCGCCCTGATGCAGGGTACCGTTCTGCACCAGAACAGTGGCAACCGGACCACGACCCACATCAAGCTGGGCTTCAATCACGGCACCAACGGCGGCGCGTTTGGGATTGGCTTTCAGTTCGAGGATCTCGGCCTGAAGCGCGACGGCTTCGAGCAGCGTATCAAGCCCGGCACCGGTAACGGCCGAAACTTCGACATCCTGCACATCGCCCGACATCTTTTCGACAACAACCTCATGCTGCAGCAGTTCGGTGCGGACCTTATCCGGGTTCGCCGAAGGCTTATCGCATTTGTTGATCGCCACGATCATCGGCACACCAGCCGCTTTCGCGTGGTTGATGGCTTCGATCGTCTGCGGCATCACCGAGTCGTCAGCGGCCACAACCAGAATGACGATATCCGTCACCTGAGCCCCACGGGCCCGCATCGAGGTAAAGGCAGCGTGGCCGGGCGTGTCGAGGAAGGTCAGAACCTGCCCGCTATCGGTGGTCACCTGATAGGCGCCGATATGCTGGGTGATCCCACCCGCTTCGCCAGCCGTCACCTTGGAGTGGCGGATTGCGTCGAGCAGCGACGTTTTACCGTGGTCGACATGACCCATAACGGTGATCACCGGCGGCCGATCTGCCAGGTCTTCGGGTTTGTCATCGACCGTATCAATCACGTCTTCCACATCGGCATCCGACACACGCAGGATACGGTGGCCAAATTCTTCGACGATCAGTTCCGCTGTATCGGCATCAATCGACTGGTTCTGGGTAATCATCATGCCCATTTTCATCAGGGACTTGATCACGTCAGACACGCGCTCGGCCATACGGTTGGCCAGTTCCTGAACCACGATGGTTTCCGGTACCTGAACGTCGCGCACAACCTTTTCGCGGTTCTCGACGCCGCCCATGGCTTTCTGGCGCATCCGCTCTTGCTTGCGCTTCATCGCGGCCATCGAGCGATGTCGCCCGCCTTCGCCACCCGAAAGCGCCTGGTTCAGCGTCAGCTTGCCGCCACGGCGGTTGCCATCGTCACGGGTCGTACGGGCCCGCGCATTGCGATCAGCAGAGCTGTCAGGGGTTTCGCGTCCACGTTCAGCCGTTGCCTTGCGCGGGGCAGCAGTGCCCTTGGCGCTACGCGCCTCGCTGGTCTGAGCCGCTGCCGGATCAACCGGAGCCGGTTCAGGCTTGGCCTTGGCCGCCTCAGCTTCCGTGCGTTTGCGAACGTCTTCCTCGGCCTTGCGTTTGGCGGCCTCGGCACGTTCACGCTCTTCGCGTTCCTTTTCCTCGGCATCCCGGCGGCGGCGTTCGCGTTCCTGTTCGCGGGCGCGCTCATCTTCCTCGCGCTTACGGGCTTCTTCAGCCTCGTTGGCTCTGGCCGCAGCCAGGGCTTTCATCCGCCGTTCGAGCTCGGCATCCGACACCCCGGCGGGGCGCCGCGAAGCGCTCGCAGCACCGCCTCCGGCATTGCCGGATGCAACTCCCGACGCCGCACCGGGCTTGGGCACGACAACGCGCTTGCGTTTCGTTTCCACAACCACATTCTTGGTCCGCCCGTGGGAGAAGCTCTGCTTCACCTGTCCGGGCCGGGCATTTCCACGCAGACCAAGGGGCTTTTTGCCGTCGTCATCACTCATGTCGTCTTCGTACCTTTCCGGTGGGCCTTCCCACCGTCTTTTGCTCGCAGGCCAGTCAGCTTTTCGGCTTCCTGTACTACACGTGTGGTGAGTCCACCAGCCGCGAGCGCGCCATGTATCACATTTTCCCGGCCGAATGCCAAACCCAATTCCCCGGCCGTTAAACAGCCCACGTACCGGCCCTCTTCCCGAGGCGGTCGCAATTTGGTCTTTCCACGCTCCGAACCGTCAGAAGCCTGGATCAGAACCTCCGCATGGTCCTTCACCAGCCAGTCCTTGACCTTTTCATATCCGGCCACTGCTCCACCTGCCTTGCGAGCAAGCGAGATCAGGTGAACGACGCGACTCGCCAGCGCCGCTTCCAGCCGGTCGACCAGATCCTCTGGCACGGTCACCGGCTGTCGGGCAGCGCGGGTGAAGAGGTTTTTCTTCACCGCCTTTTCCAACGCCGCACGATCGGCCGCAACCCAGATGCCACGCCCGGGCAGCTTCTCCAGCAGATCCGGCACGATCGAACCGTCCGGGCCAACCACGAAACGGATAAGCCCGGCCTTCGGCTGAACCTCACCCGTGACGATGCAGCGCCGCTCTGGCTCGCTCGCCTGGTCTTTCACTTTGCCCCCGCGGCTCATCCGGCCCGATCCGAGGCCTGAAATCAGGCCTCGGCCTCCTCGTTGGTTTCACCGTCGTCAGCGCCGTCTTCCTCGGCAACTTCTTCAACCAGATCGGCCGGATCGACCCAACCCAACTGGATGCGGGCGGTCATCACGAGGTTTTGCGCCTCTTCAAGGCCCACATCGAATTTTTCCAGAAGCCCGTCGTCTTTCACGCGCTCGCCATTCACCGTGGTCCAGCCGCCGGCCAGTTCCCAGTCGGCGCAGGTGGCGAAATCGTCCAGCGTCAGCACGCCATCTTCGGCCAGTGCTTCGACCATTTGCGGGGTCAGGCCTTCGAATGTAACCAGGCTGTCTTCCACACCCAGCTCGCGGGCATGTTCCAGCGCCTTGCGGGCCTGCTCTTCAAGATAGTCGCGGGCCCGGGCCTGAAGCTCTTCGGCGGTGGACTGATCAACGCCGTCGATCACCAGCAGCTCGTCGATTTCGACATAAGCCACTTCTTCCAGCGAGGTGAAGCCTTCGGAGACCAGAAGCTGCGCGAAGAATTCGTCGAGATCCAGCGTTTCCATGAACAGCTTGGTGCGCACGGCAAACTCGGCCTGACGGCGGGCGCTTTCTTCTTCCTCGGTGAGGATGTCGATATCGAGCCCGGTCAGTTGGCTGGCCAAACGCACGTTCTGACCACGACGGCCGATTGCGAGCGAAAGCTGTTCGTCGGGCACCACCACTTCGATCTTGCCGGCGTCCTCGTCGAGAACAACCTTCGAGACCTCGGCGGGCTGAAGCGCGTTCACCAGGAAGGTGGGCACGTCTTCATTCCACGGAATGATGTCGATCTTTTCACCCTGCAGCTCGTTCACCACGGCCTGCACACGCGAGCCGCGCATACCGACGCAAGCGCCGACCGGGTCGATCGAGTTGTCATGGCTGACCACGGCGAATTTCGCCCGGCTGCCCGGATCGCGGGCCACGGCCTTGATCTCGATGATGCCGTCATAGATTTCCGGCACTTCCATCTTGAACAGCTCGGCCATGAATTCCGGCGCAGTCCGGCTAAGGAAGATCTGCGGGCCACGGGCTTCGCGGCGCACATCTTTCACATAGCAACGGATACGGTCGTTCGGGCGATAGCTTTCGCGGCCGATCTTTTCGTTGCGGCGCAGGATGGCTTCACCAGCCCCCACATCGACGATGACGTTGCCGTATTCTTCGCGTTTGACCTGACCATTGATGATCGTGCCAACGCGGTCTTTGAACTCTTCGTATTGCCGATCGCGCTCGGCCTCGCGCACCTTCTGCAGGATCACCTGCTTGGCGCTCTGGGCGGCGATCCGGCCCATTTCGACCGGCGGCACCTCGTCAACGATGGTATCGCCGACTTTCGGATCGTCGAGATATTGCTTGGCCTGCGCCACGGTCAGCTCGGCCTGATAGTTTTCAAGCTCTTCGTCTTCGACCACGGTGCGCACACGGGTGAAGGTGGCGCGGCCCGTTTTGCGGTCGATCGACACGCGAATGTCCATCTCGGCGCCGTAACGGCTTTTGGCCGCCCGGGCGAGGCTTTCTTCCATCGCCTCGATCACGAGGCCCGGTTCGATCATCTTTTCGCGCGCGACCGCCTCGGCGGTTTGCAGAAGTTCCAGCTGGTTGGCAGAGGTGATTGCCATAGGTCAGTCCTCCTCAGAACTGTCGTCGGTCTCGATTTCGTCGAATTGGGTTTCGTCAATGGTGCCCGCGGCCTTGCGGGCGCGCAGGGTTTCGGTGATCAGCTCATCGGTGAGCATAAGCTTGGCTTCGGCCAGCAGATCGAAGGTCAGCCCGATGGTGACCGGCGTGCCCTGATCTTCGATCTCGATCAGCACTTCGTCGCCTTCGGTGCCCTGAAGCTGACCCTTGAAGCGTTTACGCCCGTCGATCAGCTCGCTGGTTTCGATCTTGGCCACATAGCCGTTCCAGGTATCGAAATCCTTCAGCCGGGTGAGCGGACGGTCGATGCCCGGGCTCGACACTTCGAGCGTGTAATTTTCGGTGATCGGATCTTCCACATCAAGCACGGCGCCCAGCGCAGTGTTGATCTTGGCCAGATCGTCAACCTCGATGCCGCCTTCAGGCTTTTCAGCCATGATCTGCAGCGTTTTCGTATCACCGCCCATCAGGCGAATCCGCACCAGCTCATAGCCCATCCCCTCGATCACGGGGCGGACGACAGCAGTCAGCGTGCGGTCAATGGCGGATTTGGCAACCAGATCGGTCACGGCGGTATTGATCCTTTGCGTAAGCACAAAAAAACGGGCGCGCGGCCCGTAAAACTTTCCCGGTGGAGCCTCGGGTTTGGAAGCCGAAGCGCCGCTGTTGAGTTGCATATAGCGAAGCCGGGCCGAGTCTGCAAGTGTTCTGCACAGTGGCCGTGTTCACACCTTCTTGCGCGCGATCAGGAACAGAGCCTTGTTCCTGGCGGGTTGCCAGTCTTCGACAAGCTCGAACCCTGTCGAGCGGATCATCGCGCGCAGGGTGTCGGGCTTGAAGAAGTTGATATGCGGCATCACCCGCATGGTCTGGCCGGTAATCGCGATGAAGCGAAACAGCGGGTTGCCCGAGAGGCACGCGGTCGAGGTGATGAACAGCCCGCCGGGCTTGAGCGCATTATGCACTTTGCGAATGGCGCCATCTGCGTCTTGCAGCAGATGCAAAAGCGACAGAGCGAAGATCACATCATAGCTTTCGGGGGCCAGAACCATTTGCGCAATATCGCCGCGTTCAAAGCTCAGGTTTTCGGGGATCGGCCCCTGTGCGCGGGCAAATTCCAGCATCTTTTCCGACAGATCCACCGCCCGGTAGCGCTTAACCAACGGCGCATGCAGCCGCGCAGTGCCGCCGGAGCCGCAGCCGAATTCCAGCGCTTCCATCTCGGGCGTCAGATAGGGCCGGGTCATCTCCAGCTTGCGCTCATAAGACACCGGATCGGCGATGGTCGATTCGACATAGCGCTTGGCCAGCCTGTCCCACAACTTGGCTTGGTTGGTCATGCGCGCTCCATTTCGAAAGCTCAGATCGCCAGCGTTGCGCGTTGCCGGGCCAGATTGTCCATCACCCGCACCAGTTCCGCCGCGATGCCGGGTTCCGATACAGCATGGCCCGCGAAAGGCACCATCTTCAGCTCGCTCGACGGCCAGGCGCGATGCACCGCCCAGGCCGAGCGCGGCGGGCAGATCATGTCGTGACGGCCCTGCACGATGGTGCCGGGGATATGGGCGATCTTCGCCATATTGGCCAGAATCTGCTGGCTTTCGGTCAGGAAGGCCCCATTGATGAAATAGTGGTTTTCCAGCCGGGCAAAGGCGCGGGCGTAATCCGCCGGACTGTCGATTGGCGCGCCGTCATTGTCGATCGAGGCCAGCGCGTTTTCCCAGCTGGTCCAGCGCTTGGCAAAGGTCACCTCCTCGGCGCGGTCACCGGAAAACAGCCGCCGGTGATAGGCCGCGATCAGGTCGCCATGCTCGTCCTCGGGCACCAGCGCGGTGAACGTCTCCCACAGATCGGGCCAGAATTGCCCGGCCCCGCCACCATAGAACCAGTCAAGCTCAGCCTGGGTGGCCAGAAACACCCCACGCAGCACCAAACCGGCGACGCGCTCAGGATGGGCTTGCGCATAGACCAACGCCAGCGTTGCCCCCCAGCTGCCGCCAAAGGTGATCCAGCGGTCGATGCCCAAGGTCACGCGGATGTATTCGATGTCGCGCACCAGATGCCAGGTGGTGTTGGCCTTCACCTCGGCATGGGGGCGCGAACGGCCACAACCGCGCTGATCAAACAGAATGGCCCGATAGCGCCCAGGATCGAAAAACCGGCGCATCGCTGGCGAACATCCGCCGCCCGGGCCCCCATGAAACACCACAACGGGAATGCCGTCAGGATTTCCGACTTCTTCAACATAAAGGGTGTGCCCGTCGCCGACATCGAGCATATGTCGGCGAAACGGTTCCATGGCGGGGTGGAGTTTTCCCACGCGGGTGTTTTTTCCTACGGCTCGATCCATGATAACCATATATAACCACTACGAAGAGTTTCGCTATGAGAAAGAACGCATGATGACCGAAGCGCAGACCAGCGTCGACCCCGAAGAAGTTGCCAAATTCGAGGCAATGTCGGCGGAGTGGTGGGATCCGACCGGGAAGTTCAAGCCGCTGCACATGATGAACCCGGTGCGGCTGGGCTATATTACCCAGACCATCGCCGAAGCTTTTGGGCGCGATCTGAACGAGCCGATGCCATTTGCGGGGCTGCGGCTGCTCGATATCGGTTGCGGTGGCGGGCTGTTGTCGGAACCGATGGCGCGGCTCGGGGCCGAGGTTGTGGGGGCCGATGCCGCCGAGCGCAATATTCACGTGGCGCGCATTCATGCCGCGCAATCCGGGCTTGCGGTCGATTACCGGCACGAAACGGCCGAAGCGCTGGCGGCGGCGGGCGAACAGTTCGATGTGGTTCTGACCATGGAAGTGGTCGAGCATGTGGCCAGCCCGCTTGGCTTTCTCACCTCCTGCCGCGAGCTTTTGAAACCCGGTGGGCTGATGATCGCCTCAACGATCAATCGCAATCCGAAAAGCTATATGGTTGCAGTGTTCGGGGCCGAACGGGTGATGCGCTGGCTGCCGGTGGGCACCCATGACTGGGCCAAGTTCATCACGCCTTCCGAGCTGGAAGCGATGATCGGCGAGGCCGGGTTGGCGCATTACGATACCAAGGGCTTCACCTTCAATCCGATCAGCTGGAGCTGGTCGATCTCTGACCGAGATCTGAGCGTGAACTACGTCACCGCGAGCCGCAAACCGGCGTGAATCAGGCTGAATTAGTGTCTGTTTGAGGCTGTTTGATTGCCGACAAGACACGTTCATCGCAGACAAAGCCCGCGCGCTCGTAAAGGCGCACGGCAGCACTGCCGCTATCCGCCACGATCACTTGCTGTGCGTCCGGAAACCGGCCGGCAGCGACGGCGCTAACCTCGCCCAGAAGAGCAGAGCACAGGCCCCGGCGGCGATGGCTTTTGCGGGTTTCCACCGATTGAAACCGCACCAGCCGGTCAGACCAGACCAGCCCCATATCAGCCACCAGCACCGAAGCATCGAACAGGCCAAACCAAGCGCCGCGCCCGGCTTGGCTGTCCTGGCGTCGGGTCGCAAACCTGTCGCGGGTGAAATTGGAGACACTTTCGGGATCCAGCCCTTCTTCAATCAGGCTTTCGGTTTGCAGAGCCATGACGGCTTCCCAGTCTTCGTCGGAACTGATGTCTCGAAACACCAGCCCATCCAGCCCTCCGGGCCGGGCGGCTTGCCGACCGACCAGCGTGACGCCCTGTTCAATTTCATATCCGGCCGCCTCAAGCGCTGCCTTCAAAGGGGCAGGGTCGAGATCGGGAATATCCCAGCTGATCGTGGAAAAAGCATTGCCCGGAAAATCCGCCTGCGCCCGGGCGATCTGATCCCCAATCGGATCGGTCAGGTCGTGGAAAATCGTGCGGTTGCCGAACCAGAAATCCGGCTCTCCCGGTGTGCGCTGGATCACCCGATCATCGTGATGGTCCAACACCGAGCGCGGGCCCATCACCATCAGATCAGTCTCTATTTCAAGGGTTTTCATTCTTGTTGATCGAACCGCGCCCGAATTTCACGCAGCACCGGCAGGGCGGCACGCACCTTGTTGGGGCCGATCTTGGTGACCACTTCGGAAATAATCGGGGCGATGGCCGAGAGTGCGGTATCGCGCGCCTTGCGGCCGGCCGGGCTGATCGTGACCTGCTTGCGGCGGGCATCGTCCCAATCGGGGTGAATATGCACATGCCCGGCCCATTCGAGCTTGGCGAGCGTATTGGTCATCGCGCCACGGGTGACGTGAAAAGCGCGGGCCAGTTGTGCCGGGCTGCGCGGCTCGGCGATATTGGCCAGATGGTTCAGCACGGTGAAATGGCTCAGCTCCATACCCTTGGGCAGCGCTTTTGACAAAGCCGCCCGGGCAAGCTGATCGGCCATGAACATTTCGCTGAAGAGCGCTATAGAGAGGCTTTCAGCAGTGTCAGCCATTTAGGGGCCCTCAAAATCTCGATCGTGGTGGAGCGATGGTACGCGGTTGCGCGCATGTTCCACGTCTGCGAGGTCGAAATCAACCAAAGTAACGCCCGGCGCGGTGCCAGCATCCGCCAGAACCTCGCCCCATGGGGCCACCGCCAGCGAATGACCATGGGTCGCGCGGCCTTTTGCGTTCTGCCCGCATTGCGCCGGAGCAAAGACAAAACAGCCGGTTTCAATCGCGCGGGCCCGCAGCAGGGTTTCCCAATGCGCCGCACCCGTGACGGGCGAAAAGGCCGCGGGCACGGTCAGGATCTGCGCCCCGGCCTTGGCCAGGCGGCGATGCAAATGCGGAAAGCGCAGATCATAGCAGATTGTCATGCCGATCATGGCAAAGGGCGTTTCGGCCAGAACGGCGCGGGTGCCAGGGCGATAGCCCGCACTTTCGCGGTAGGTCTCGCTTTCGGAAATCGTCACGTCGAACATATGGATCTTGTCATAGCGCGCGGCGATGTCGCCCTCGGGCGAGATCAGGAAAGACCGATTAGCAAAGCGCCCATCGGCATCACGGGTTTTCAGTGCCAGCGAGCCGATCAGCAGCCAGATGCCCAGCGCTTTCGCCTCGTCGCGCAGCGCGGCGAGAGTGGGATCGTCAACCTCGTGATGCAGCACGGCCCGCTGATGGGCGCGATCTGCCGAGACGATATTGGTCACTTCCGGGGTCAGAACAAATTCCGCGCCCGCCTGCGCGGCCTCGCGGATCAGGCCCAGCGTCACCGGCAGGTTACCCGCCGGATCATCGCCTGAGGAAAGCTGGATGAGCCCCGCGCGCATCAACCAGCGAGCAACGGATCGAGTTTGCCACGCCGGTCGAGATCGTCGATGTCGTCAAACCCGCCCACATGATGCTCGCCAATCCAGATCTGCGGCACGGTGTGACGGCCCGCTTTCTGCATCATTTCCTGACGAAGCGCCGGATTACCGCTTACGTCGATCTCGTTATAGGCCGCGCCTTTATGCGCCAGCAGACGTTTCGCGGCGTGGCAGAAACCGCAATAGGGGGTGGTGTAGATGGTCACGGATTGCATGGGTTTTCCTTAAAGAGGCCGGTCAGAAGTGCCGGGCGTTACATGCAAGATGGGAGATATAAGAAGGGGCCGCAAGCCCGGCCCCTTCATTCCCTCGTGATCTGCGCGGATCTGGCGCATTCGATCACAGCCGTTCGGCGTGCCATTTCAGGTGATCGGCCATGAAGGACGAGATGAAATAATAGGAATGGTCATAGCCTTCCTGCATCCGCAGGGTGAGGGGCTGACCCGCCGCTTTACAGGCAGCGTCCAACAGCTCCGGCTTCAGTTGCGTTTCCAGAAACCCGTCGGCTGTGCCCTGATCGACCAGAATATCGGGCAGGCGCGCACCATCTTCGATCAGCGCGCAGGCATCATATTCGCGCCAGGTCGCAAGGTCGGCGCCCAGATAGCCGGTCAGCGCCTTTTCCCCCCAGGGGCAATTCAGCGGCGAGACGATCGGCGCGAAGGCCGACGCTGCCTTGAAGCGGGTGGGATTGCGCAGGGCGGTGGTCAGCGCACCATGGCCACCCATGGAATGGCCCATGATCGACTGACGGCTGAGATCGGCAGGGAAGGCCTCGCCGATCAGCGCGGGCAGCTCATGCTCGATATAGCTGCGCATCCGATAGTGGCGCGCGAAGGGGTCTTCGGTTGCGTTCACATAAAATCCGGCACCAAGGCCAAAATCATAGGCGCCTTCGGGATCGTCCGGCACGCCTTCGCCGCGCGGGCTGGTGTCTGGCGCCACGAAAATCAGCCCATGTTCGGCACAGGCAGCCCGAAACTCGCCCTTTTCGGTCACGTTCGCCTGCGTGCAGGTGAGGCCCGAAAGATACCAGACCACCGGCAGTTTTGTGCCGGGGGCATGGTCGGGCACGAAGACGGAAAATTCCATTTCCGTCCCCGTGGCGGATGAGGCGTGTTTGTACACGCCCTGCGTGCCGCCATGGCTGCGATTGGTGGAAACGGTTTCCAGCCCCATCAGAACACCACGACCGAGCGGATCGATTCACCAGCATGCATCAGGTCGAAGCCTTTGTTGATCTCTTCCAGCGTCAGCACATGGGTGATCATCGGGTCGATCTCGATTTTGCCATTCATGTACCAATCGACGATTTTCGGCACATCGGTGCGGCCCTTGGCACCACCGAAAGCCGAACCTTGCCAAACCCGCCCGGTGACAAGCTGGAACGGACGGGTGGAAATTTCCTTGCCCGCTTCCGCCACGCCGATCACGGTGGAAACGCCCCAGCCACGATGGCAGGCTTCCAGCGCGGTGCGCATCACATCGGTGTTGCCGGTGCAATCGAAGGTGTAATCGGCGCCGCCATCGGTGAGGGCGACGAGGTGCTGCACCAGATCGCCCTCGACCTTCAGCGGATTGACGAAATGGGTCATGCCGAAGCGTTCGCCCCAGCTGGCCTTATCGTCGTTGATATCGACGCCGATGATCTTGTCGGCTCCGACCATCCGCGCGCCCTGAATGACGTTGAGGCCGATGCCACCGAGACCGAAAACGATGACGTTGGAGCCAACTTCAACCTTGGCCGTATTGGTCACAGCACCCACACCGGTGGTCACGCCGCAGCCGATATAGCAGGCTTTATCAAACGGGGCGTCTTCACGGATTTTCGCCAGCGCGATTTCGGGCAGCACGGTGAAATTCGAGAAGGTCGAACAGCCCATGTAATGGTAGATCGTCTCGCCCTTATAGCTGAACCGCGAGGTGCCATCGGGCATCAGGCCCTTGCCTTGGGTGGCGCGGATCGAGGTGCAGAGGTTGGTCTTGCCCGAGGTGCAGCTTTTGCATTCGCGGCATTCGGGGGTGTAAAGCGGGATCACATGATCGCCCGGCTTCACGCTTTTCACGCCAGCGCCCACCTCGCGCACAATACCCGCGCCTTCGTGGCCCAGCACCGAGGGGAACAGGCCTTCGCTATCGAGCCCATCGAGCGTGTAGGCGTCGGTGTGGCAGATGCCGGTGGCCATGATCTCGACCAGAACTTCGCCCTCTTTCGGGCCTTCCAGATCAAGCTCGACAATTTCCAAAGGTTTCTTGGCCTCAAAGGCTACAGCGGCGCGCGTTTTCATGGTTTTTCCTCACAGTGCTGTGGGCGAAATCTAATTCATTTCGCCCGTTTATCGCATTACCCATTGGTCCGGTTGGCCGGGACCCTCGCGGGCGGTGAATACAAAGTCAAGTCTGGCCAGTCTGCGCGCAGGCTTCCTCAGCCAGCCAGGTGCGAAAGGCCGATAGCGGCGCGTAACCGTCTTTTTCTTTTGGCCAGACCAGCCAATAGGCGCCATTGATCGGCACCGCTTCGCGCAGAACCGGCACCAGACGGCCTTCAGAAATTTCGATCTGAGCAAGGTAATCGGGCAACAGCGCGATGCCGAGACCGGAAATCGCGCTTTGGATCATCATCGAAAACTGATCCATCAGCATGCCGGTGCCGCCAGACGGGGTTCCGCCCTGCGCGCGAAACCAGTCAGCCCAGGCATTGGGCCGCGATTCGAGCTGCAACATCGGCAGGCCCGCAAGATCGCCCAGCGTTTCGATCTGGTGCTCGGCGGAAAAGCCGGGGGCGGCGCAGGCCGTGACCGTTTCGTCAAACAGCTTCAGATGGTTCACGCCGGGCCAATCAGAACCACCGAAATAGATCGCGGCATCATAGATCTCGCCGGAGAAATCAAACCGCCCGATCCGGGTAGACATGTTCAGCGCCACGCCGGGATGCGCGTTCAGAAAGGCGCTCAGCCGGGGCCCCAACCAGCGGGTGGCAAAAGTGGGCAGCACCGCAAGCGACAGGGTGCCGCCTTCGGGATTGGCCACCAGCGCCATGCTGGCACGCTGCACCATATCGAGTGCGCGCGCCACGTCGCGCTGATAGGTCAGGGCGGCGGCATTGGGCATCAGCCGACGGCGCTCGCGGGTGAACAGCTCTTTGCCCAGTTGCTCTTCCAGCGCGAGGATCAGCCGGCTCACGCTACTTTGGGTCAGGTTCAACTCCGCCGCTGCCGCCGTCACCGAGCGATGACGCACCACCGCATCGAAGGCGAGCAGAAGCCGGATCGAAGGCAAAAAGCGCCGTGGTCGCATAATTCATTCCATTTACGAATGTTTCTATGCGGGAATACCGTTTTTTTTAAGCCGACTCCACTGATATTGAGACACAAATCGAATGATCTTTGGAGATTCCACCATGTCGGGCACGCATAAAGGCACCTCTTTCAACTGGGCAGACCCGTTTTTGCTCGATGACCAGCTCAGCGAAGAAGAGCGGATGATCCGTGATTCCGCCGCCGCCTTCGCCGCCGACCGGCTGCTGCCGCGGGTAAACGAGGCCTATCTGGACGAAAAGACCGACCCGGAGATCTTCCGCGAAATGGGTCAGAACGGCCTGCTGGGGGTCACAGTGCCCGAGCAATATGGCGGGATCGGCGCCTCTTATGTGTCTTACGGCCTTGTTGCGCGTGAGGTGGAGCGGATCGACAGCGGCTATCGCTCGATGATGTCGGTGCAAAGCTCGCTGGTTATGTATCCGATCTATGCTTACGGCTCGGAAGAGCAGAAACAGAAATATCTGCCGAAGCTTGCCTCGGGCGAATATATCGGCTGCTTCGGCCTGACCGAGCCCGATGCCGGATCGGACCCGGGCGGGATGAAAACCCGCGCGATCAAAACCGAAGGCGGCTATCGGCTGATCGGTTCGAAAATGTGGATCTCCAACGCACCGATTGCCGATGTCTTTGTGGTCTGGGCGAAATCCGAAGCCCATGACGGCAAGGTGCGGGGCTTTGTGCTTGAAAAGGGCATGAAGGGGCTTTCGGCGCCGAAGATCGGCGGCAAGCTTTCCCTGCGCGCTTCGATCACCGGCGAGATTGTCATGGACAATGTCGAGGTGGGCGAAGAGGCGCTGCTGCCCGGCGTGGAAGGGATGAGCGGCCCGTTCGGCTGCCTCAACCGCGCCCGCTACGGCATTTCCTGGGGCGTGCTCGGGGCGGCGGAAGATTGCTTTTTCCGCGCCCGGCAATACGGGCTGGATCGCAAACAGTTCAAACGGCCGCTGGCAGCCACGCAGCTGTTCCAGAAAAAGCTCGCCGATATGGAAACCGAAATTGCCCTTGGGATGCAGGCCAGCCTGCGCGTCGGTCGGCTGATGGATGCGGGCCAGTTCGCGCCCGAGATGATCTCGATCGTGAAGCGCAACAACTGCGGCAAGGCGCTCGATATTGCCCGGATGGCGCGCGACATGCACGGCGGCAACGGCATCCAGATCGAATACCATGTGATGCGCCACGCCCAAAACCTTGAAACGGTGAACACCTATGAAGGCACCCACGATGTGCACGCGCTGATCCTCGGGCGCGCGATCACCGATCTGCAAGCGTTCTTCTGAGGCACAGATGGAAAACGCAGCCCCGCTGACGGGCCTCAAGGTTGTCGAGCTTGCCCGCATTCTGGCCGGTCCGTGGATTGGCCAGACGCTCGCCGATCTGGGCGCCGAGGTGATCAAGATCGAAGCCCCCGAGGGCGACGATACCCGCCGTTGGGGGCCGCCCTTTGTTGAGCGCCCCGATGGCAGGGGCGGCACCGAGATCACTGCGGCCTATTTTCACGCCGCCAATCGCGGCAAAAGCTCGGTGATCTGCGATTTTTCTAACCCGGACGACCTGGCCCGGCTGAAGGCGCTAATCGCCGAGGCCGATGTGGTGATCGAAAACTTTAAAGTCGGGGGCTTGAAGAAATTCGGCCTCGATTACGACAGCCTTGCCGCCAGCAATCCGGGACTTGTCTATGCCTCCGTCACCGGCTTCGGGCAGGACGGGCCACGTGCGCGTCAGCCGGGCTATGACTTCATGATCCAGGGCATGAGCGGGATCATGGATCTGACCGGTGATCCCGAGGGCGAGCCGCAAAAGGTGGGCGTGGCCTGGATCGACATTTTCACCGGGCTTTATGGGGTGATCGGCATTCAGGCGGCCTTGGCCGAGCGGGCGCGGTCGGGGCGCGGCCAGCATGTGGATCTGTCATTGCTTGATTGCGGCGTCGGGGTGCTGGCCAATCAGGCAGCGAATTTCCTGCTGGGCGGGCAGGTGCCGACGCGGCTGGGCAATGCGCATCCGAATATCGTGCCCTATCAGGTGTTTCCGGCTAGCGACGGGCATCTGATCATCGCCTGCGGCAATGATCGGCAATTTGCGGCGCTGTGCGAGACTCTGGAGATGGAAGGCTTTGCCACCAACCCGGATTACGCCACCAATCCCGAACGGGTGGCGCATCGCGACGCTCTGTGTGCCCAGATTTCGGGGCGGACGGAACAGCGCGAGAAATCCGCGCTGATTGCCCAGCTTGAACAGGCGGGCGTGCCAGCCGGACCCATCAACAATGTCGGCGAGGCGCTGAGCGATCCGCAGGTTGCTGCGCGCGGG
This sequence comes from Paracoccaceae bacterium, assembly GCA_050290705.1. Lineage (GTDB taxonomy): Bacteria > Pseudomonadota > Alphaproteobacteria > Rhodobacterales > Rhodobacteraceae > Sinisalibacter. Next base: position 475,605 of record JBNKIC010000022.1, on the reverse strand, counting down.
ATGCAGATTGCGCCGGAAGGCATTGCCGGGCTCAAAAGCCCGATCAGGTTTTCGCGCAGCCTGCTTGAGCTTTCCCGCGCCGCGCCGGTACTGGGGCAGGGCGACGCGCAGTTTCAAACAGAAACCGACTAGCCGACGCGCTCAATACGCCTTCACCGCACGGGCGAGGGCGAGCACATCAACCGCGCTAGCCCCAGCCTCGAAACACGCCTCCGTCGCCGCCGCAAAGGTGGCGCCGGAGGTCATCACATCATCAATCAGCACCACCGCGCGCCCGGCCAAGGCGGCCCCGCGTTTGGGGTGCGGGCGGATGGCGCCCTGCAGATTGGCAAAGCGACCGTCGACGCCTTTCCCTTCCTGGCTTTCGGTATGCCGGGCGCGGATCAGGGCCGTGGGGGCGACCTCGTGCCGTGTCACCCGGCCCAGCGCGCGCGCCAGTTCCGAGGCCTGATTGTAGCGACGGGCGAAAACCCGCGTCCAATGCGCAGGCACCGGCACGATCAGCCGGTCGGGCAGCAGAATGTCGCGCGCAGCCATGGCCAGCCAGCGCGCGGCGGGCGGCACCAGATCAAGCCGGTCGCCATGTTTCAACCCTAGCACCAAACGGCGGGCATTCTCGGCATAGATCAGCACCGCGCGCCCCTGCGCCCAGGGCCGCGCCATTGTCATACAGTCATCGCAGAAATCCGTGTGGCCCTCGCCGCCGCCGGGCAGCGGGGCACCGCATTTGTCGCAGGCATGGCCGGTGATGAAGGGCGTTTCGGCCCAGCAGGCGCCGCACAATCCCTGTTCGCCAGAGAGCGGCGCGCCACAGCTCACGCATTGTGGCGGATAGATCAGGGCAAGCGGCGATTGCATTCCGTCCCTTTCCTTCTATCTTCCGGCCATGACCAAGCTTGTTGATCGCACCCGCCTATCGCTGATCCGCGCCCGCGCGCGCGATGACGGCATGTTCCTGCAGCGGGCCGCCGCCGATGACATTAAGGATCGCTTAGAAATGGTTAACAGACGGTTTACCAAACCGGCTGTTGTGACGGGTTTTCCCGATATCTGGCGTGAATTTTTCCCCGACGCGTTGATCGTGCCCGATGACGAGCTGCTGGCGCTGGAGCCCGGCGCGCATGATCTGGTGATTCACGGTCTGTCGCTGCACTGGGCCAACGATCCCACGGTTCAGATTTTCCAATGCGCTCAGGCGCTGGAGCCCGATGGCCTGTTTCTGGCCGCGAGTTTTGGCGGGCAGACCCTGCGCGAGCTGCGCGCGGCTCTGGCCGAGGTCGAGGTGGAGATGTCCGGCGGGCTGTCGCCGCGGGTGCTGCCGATGGGCGAGATTCGCGATCTTGGCCATATGCTACAAATGGCCGGGCTGGCTCTGCCGGTGGCCGACAGCGCAGTGCAAACCGTCACCTACCGCGATGTTTTTGCGCTGCTACACGACCTTCGGCTGATGGGCGAGGGTAACGCGCTTGCCCAGCGCGCCGGGGCCACGCCGCGCGAGTTTTTCGCCCGTGCCGCCGCGCGCTATGCCGAGGCCTATGGCGAAGACGGGCGGATACCGGCCAGTTTCGAAACCGTCGTTCTCACCGGCTGGTCGCCACATGAAAGCCAGCAACAACCGCTGAAACCCGGTTCGGCCAAGGCAAGTCTGGCCGAGGCGCTGGGCACCCGCCCGTTGAAATTGCCCGACGAGACGCCCTGATCCGCCCCAAGCGAGAAAGCCCGACATGTCTGACACCAGCCCCAAACCCGCCGACCATCCGGCCTTGCCCGACGAGAAGATCGGCGTGCTCATCGCCAATCTCGGCACACCGGACGCGACCGATTACTGGTCGATGCGGCGCTATCTTGGTGAGTTTCTGTCGGACAAGCGGGTGATTGATCTGCCGCGCTGGAAATGGCTGCCGATCCTGCAAGGCATCATCCTGTCAATCCGGCCGTTCCGCTCGGGCGCCAATTATCGCAAGATCTGGAACACCGAGCTGGATGAAAGCCCGCTTCTGACCATCACCCGCGCGCAAGCCGAGGGGCTGCGCACGCGGTTGGCGGAGCGGTTTGGCGACCGGGTGATGGTGGATTTCGCAATGCGTTACGGCAATCCATCGACCACATCCAAAGTTTCAGAAATGGTCAAATCCGGGTGTAATAGGGTCTTGTTCTTCCCGCTTTACCCGCAATATTCCGGCCCCACCACGGCCACGGCGAACGATCAGTTTTTTCGCGCCCTGATGACGGAAACCTGGCAGCCCGCCACCCGCACCGTACCCGCCTATTTCGATCAGCCCAGCTATATCGACGCGCTGGCGAAATCGGTAGAGCGGCTCTATCCCGATGAAGCCGCCGCGCCCGATTTGCTGGTCTGTTCCTATCACGGAATGCCAGAGCGCTATCTGACCCAGGGCGATCCCTATTATTGCCAATGCCGGAAAACCACCCGTTTGCTGCGCGAACGGCTGGGCTGGGCGGAAGATCGCATTGCGACCACGTTCCAATCCAAATTCGGACCGGAGGAATGGCTGAAACCCTATACGGTGGAAGAGGTCGCGCGGCTGGCCACGGCAGGTAAGAAGCGCATCGCCGTGATCGCGCCCGCCTTCAGCGCCGATTGCATCGAGACGCTGGAAGAGATCGAAGAGGAAATCCGGGCCAGCTTCCTGGCGGCGGGCGGCGAGGATTTCATCTATATTCCCTGCCTCAATGACGACGCAGCCCATCTGGATATGATGGCGGAGGTGGTTGCGTCCAACCTTGCAGGATGGATGGATTAAGGCGGAATAGTCTCTGTTTCAGACCTGCCAGCCATGCCGACGCACAGCTTCGATGATCTGCGCTTCGGCCTCGTCGCTGTCGGCTTTAATCGAATTCATCTGAATGAACCAATAGAGGTATTTGGCGTAATCCGGACGCACCTCTTCCAATGCAAGCAGGGCGTCTTGCGCACCAAGCTGCGAAACCTGCGGCATCTGGTGGTGAAAATCAGATTGGGCAAACAGCGCTGCCGGTTTTTCAAAGAACAGGCCTGACAGTGCAGCGGTCGAGTTTTCGGTAACAACGCAATCGCAGAGCCGCAGGGCCTCCTCCATTCCGCCAGTTTGAAGCGTCACACGCGGATCACCATCGGCAATCGCCTCAACAGCCGAGATTTCTTCAGCCGAATAATCCTCATTCGGGTGCAGCCCGAGCAGGATCTTGCGCTCTCCCGCCCAATCCTGCACCGCCTTCACCATATCGACCGGGCTCATACTCTGAAACGAACGGTGTTCGAGCAATTTGCCTTGCAAGGGCACGTAGATCATCCCCGTGCGTTCGGCGTTTTGCGAGCCGCGCTTGAACAGATTGCGCTGCCAGCGGGAAAACCAGACCTGCGCAATATCAGGGTCTATTTCAGCTGGATCGAAGGATTTCTTCGCCACCTCAAATGCCCAACGCTTTTCCGTCGCCTCAATCCGCCAATAGGGAAAGTAATACGCTTTGCGCACCGATAGCGCTTTTGAATGAAACGGGTCCTTCATCACGAACAGCGCATAGCCTTTGCGCGTGGCCGATTTCAGCCGCTCTTCATCGGTATCGCGCACGAAATCGACCCGAAATCCCCGGGCCTCAAACGCAGCGCGGACCCTGTTGCCAAACCCGAACTCACCCGCCCGGGCGGTCTTTAAAAGATGGGGTTCCAGATAAATGCGCAGGATCTTTGGCATGGTAACAGGCTATCTTTGCGCCGAAGATGCGGCAAGGGCGGTGGTTGTCGTGACGGTTTCAGGGGGCCATATAGCGGAGAGACGAAACGGAGGCGACATGGCGGATCAGGATTTTCCCGGCTGGCACGGCACCACGATCATCGGGGTGAAAAAAGGTGGCGAGGTGGTTATCGCGGGCGACGGGCAGGTGAGCCTTGGCAACACGGTGATCAAGGGCACGGCGCGCAAGGTGCGACGGCTGAAACCCGGCGGGCACGAGATTGTGGCAGGTTTTGCCGGATCAACCGCCGATGCCTTTACCTTGCTGGAGCGGCTGGAAGCCAAGCTTGAAGCCACCCCCGGCCAGCTCGCGCGCGCCTGCGTGGAGCTTGCCAAAGACTGGCGCACCGACAAATACCTGCAAAAGCTGGAAGCGATGCTGATCGTCACCGATGGCGACGGCTTGTTTGTGGTCACCGGCGCAGGCGATGTGCTGGAGCCCGAACATGACGTGACGGCGATTGGTTCCGGCGGAAATTACGCGCTGGCGGCCGCCCGTTCGATCATGGACTCGGACAAAACCGCCGAAGAGATCGCCCGTACCGCCATGGCCATCGCCGCCGATATCTGCGTTTTCACCAACGGCAATCTGACCGTGGAGACCCTCAAGAAATGACCGACCTGACCCCCCGCGAGATTGTCTCGGAGCTTGACCGTTTCATCATCGGCCAGAAAGACGCCAAGCGCGCCGTGGCCGTGGCCCTGCGCAATCGCTGGCGGCGCAAGCTGTTGCCGGATGACCTTCGCGAAGAGGTGTATCCGAAGAACATTCTGATGATCGGACCCACCGGCGTGGGCAAAACCGAGATTTCGCGCCGCCTGGCCCGGCTGGCCAAGGCGCCCTTCATCAAGGTCGAGGCGACGAAATTCACCGAAGTGGGCTATGTGGGCCGCGATGTGGAGCAGATCGTGCGCGATCTTATCGATGCGGCGATCATCCAGACCCGCAGCCAGATGCGCGACGACGTGAAAGCGGCGGCCGAAGCTCAGGCGGAAGACCGGGTGATCGAAGCCATCGCCGGTAAGGACGCCCGCGAACAGACCCGCGAGATGTTTCGCAAGAAACTGCGCACGGGCGAACTGGACGATCACGAGATCGAGCTCGACGTGCAGGACAACTCGCAAAGCGGCATGCCGATGATCGACATTCCCGGCCAACCCGGTATGGGCATGGGCATGATTTCTCTGGGCGATATTTTCGGCAAAGCCATGGGCGGACGCACGGTGCGGCGCAAGATGAGCGTGGCCGAAAGCTACGACACCCTAATTGCCGAAGAGGCCGACAAGCTCTTGGACGACGAAGCCGTGAACCGCGCCGCGCTGGAAGCGGTGGAGCAAAACGGCATCGTGTTTCTTGACGAAATCGACAAGGTTTGTGCCCGATCTGATGCGCGCGGCGGCGATGTTAGCCGCGAGGGCGTGCAGCGCGATCTGCTGCCGCTGATCGAGGGCACGACCGTCAGCACCAAATATGGGCCGGTGAAAACCGACCATATCCTGTTCATCGCCTCCGGTGCTTTCCACATCGCCAAGCCTTCCGATCTGCTGCCAGAGCTGCAGGGGCGGCTGCCGATCCGGGTTGAGCTTGATGCGCTTACCGAAGGCGATTTCGTGCGGATTCTCACCGAAACCGACAACGCCCTCACCCTGCAGTATACCGCGCTGATGGGCACCGAAGAGGTGAATGTAAGTTTCACCGAAGACGGTATCGCCGCCATCGCCCATATCGCCGCCGAGGTGAATCAAAGCGTCGAGAATATCGGCGCGCGGCGGCTCTACACAGTGATAGAGCGGGTCTTTGAAGAGCTGAGCTTCACCGCGCCCGACCGTTCCGGCGATGTGATCGTGGTCAACGCCGCCTTCGTGGAGGCCAATCTGGGCGAATTGATGCGAAGCGCCGATGTCAGCCGCTATATGCTCTAGCCGAGGATCGTAAAACGTCGTAGCGCTGAGCTGTGCAAACCGGATTACCAACCATGAATCGCCGCCAGTTTGGCCTGACACTCACCTCTGCTTTTGCGCTTTCGGCCTGTGCCGGGGGTGCGCAGCTCGTCTCATTCGACGACGCAACCCGCGCTGGCGGGCGGATTGTGCCGATCCTTGTGGCCTCCAGTCGGAATGTTGAGTCCAACGGGAAACTGGGCAGCAAGCGCGGCGATACTCTGGCCTTTGGCCGGTTTGATGTTTCGGTACCGCCCGACCGGCAGATTGGATCACTGCAACTGCCGCAATTCGGCGTCAATCCTCGGCATGATTTCGCCACGGTGAACAACGAGATTTTCGCCAGCGAAGACCTGTTTCGAAGCCAGTTGCGGGCGCAGCTCATTGGCCGACCGAAGGGGCGGCGCAATGCCGTGATCTTTGTGCATGGCTATAACACCGGTTACGAAGACGGGCTGTACCGCTTCGCACAGTTCTACAACGATGTGGGGCTGGACGACGTGCCGGTGCACTATTCCTGGCCCAGCGCGCAAAACATCCTGCGCTATGGCTACGACCGGGATTCGATGCTGTTTGCCCGCGACGGGTTCGAACGCACCTTGCGCGAGGTCATCGCCGCCGGGGCAGAGCGGGTGCTGCTGGTGGCACATTCTCTGGGCTCGATGCTGGTGATGGAGACTCTGCGCGAGATCGCCATCGCCCATGACGTGACTATGCGGTCGCGCATTGGCGGGGTGATCCTGGTGTCGCCCGATATTGACATCGATCTGTTCCGCAGCCAGGCGAAGCGGATTGGCAAACTGCCGCAGCCTTTCGTGATTTTCTCGTCCAAGCAGGACCGGGTGCTGCAATTCGCGGCTGCCGAAGTGTATGGCAACACCCGCGTGGGAGCGCTGCCGATGGATGGCGCGCTGTCCGATCTTGATGTGTCGGTGATTGATGTCAGCAATTACGCGCAAGATTGGCTCAACCATGACACCGCGATTACTTCGCCTGCTTTCCTCAAGATCGTGCGCAATATGCGCGCCTTTGCCGGCAGCTTTGGCGCCGGGCTGACCGACGCACTGCGCAATGCGCCGGATTCAATCCTGTCGGTGCAGGATGCCAATCACATTCAGGTTGGCCGGGTGCCGATCTAGCGGGTTTTGCGCAGATAAACGTAATAGGCGCCCTGACCGCCATGCTTGATATGCGCTTCAGTGATCTGCAGCACATGGGCGCGCAGAGGCATTGTGTTCAGCCAATGTGGCACCTGATGGCGCAACACCCCGTGGCGTTCCGGAATCGGCCCCTCGTCGGGCTTTGATTTTCCCTTGCCGGTGATCACCAGAACCAGCCGTTTGTCCGCCGCAGACGCGTCCAAAATGAACCGGGTCAGCGCCGGATGGGCCTGCGCGATGGTGAGGCCGTGCAGGTCAATCCGGGCTTCCGGGCTAAGGCGGCCCTTTTTCATCTGACCAAAGCGTTTGCGATCCATCTGCAGCGGCTGTTGTGCCACCTGCTCGGCAATCGGCGCGGCAATATCGTGACGTGGGGCAGCTGGCTTTGCGACTTCGCCCACACGAAAGCGCGGCAGAGCATGTTTGACGGTTTTCGGCTGCGTTAGGGTCTGTTTTTCCGGTGCGGCAGGGCGTTCCGGGTGCATCGGCTCGGCCTTTTCCACGACCTTCTTCCACAGCTCAACCTCTTCAGGTCGCAGCGATCGGGGCTTGCGTCGGCTCATTGCTCAGCCTTCCGGTTTCAGCGCATAGGCGCGCTGGATCGGCAGCAGAACCACCATCCGGCCGGTATCGTGCACCTGCCCGGCCAATCGCCCGGCCTTGGCCCCGGTACCGAAAAAAATATCAGCCCGCTGCGCACCCTTGATCCGCGATCCGGTATCCTGCGCCACCATCAGGCGGCTATAGGGATCGGCGCCGCGTTCTTCGAGCCAGACCGGTGCTCCAAGCGGCACGAATGCCGGATCGACCGCCAGCGAGCGTAGCGCCGTGATTGGCCGGTTCATCGCACCAACCGGGCCGGAACTGGCACGAATAGAGCCTAATACACGGAAAAACACGAAAGACGGATTATGCTGCAAAAGCCCATCCGCCTCGGCCGGATTGCGTTTCACCCAGGCGCTGATCACCGGGGCCGAAACCTGATGGCGGGTATAGATCCCGCGGCGCACCAGCTCATCGCCAAGCGAGCGGAAGGGCTGACCGTTATTCCCGGCATAGCCCAGCCGGATGATCGACCCGTCACTCAGACGAATACGGCCCGAGCCCTGAATCTGCAAAAACTGCAGCGCCACCGGGTCATCGGTCCAGGCGATGGTCAGACCACGGCCTTCAAGCACATGCGAGCTTTCAATCTCTTCGCGGGTCAACCAGGCCTCGCCATTCCGCAAGCCGGGCGGCATGCGGTAGATCGGATAGCGAAAGGTTGCGGTTCTGACCCGCGAGCCACGCAGTTCCGGTTCGTAATAGGCGGTGAACAGCGCTGTTTGCCCGTCTTCGATCAGGACGGGACGGAAAAACAGCTCAAAGAAACTGCGCGCCGGGCCTTTATAGGCCGCCGCCATATCGCAGATCGGCTGCCATTGCGGATCGCCAAGCTGCGTGCAGGTTTCAAGAAACACAGACATGGCGGCGTTCTGATCGTCATCCGCCCAGCCCTGAAGATCGCTGAACGACAGGATGGAAATGCTGGCCTCGTCGATCCCGGCGCAGGCGGGGCTGGCACAAGCCAAAGCCGCCGCAAGCGCGAGGCCAACAAGGCCGCGCATGTTATTGCCCCGTAGCGACGAGCTGCCAGTTCGGGTTGTCCGACCCCATGATCCGAGCGAAGGTCCAGACATCTTTCTGGCGCTTCACTTCCTTCGGGTTGCCCTCGACAATCTCGCCCGATTTGTCGCGCACCACCGAGGTCAGCTCGCCCAGGAAGCGCACCGAAACCTCGCCTTCGCTGCTTTGCGTGTCATAGTCGGCATCAACCAACTTCATCTCGCGCAGACCGACAAATTGCGACTCGATCGTCAGACCCTTCGCCGCGCGCGCTTCAACGACGCTGGCGAAGCTGTCGTAGACCTCATCAGCCAGGAACGGACGCACAGACGCCAGATCGCCCTTTTCAAACGCCATGAGGATCATCTCATAGGCGCCGCGGGCACCACCCAGAAATTCGCCGACATTGAAGCTCGGATCGGCCCGCTTCATTGCCGCAAGCGCCTTGGCGGCACTGCTTTTTTCGTCAACGTGATCGGTAATGTCGGGGTCCGGCCCACCTTCGATCACTTCGAATTTGCTGCGCCGATCCTGCTGGTGATCGTCGACCTTCTTTACCATCGGCTTTTCAAAGCCTTCCCGTGTGCCCAAAACATCACGAAGACGCAGGACAAGGAAAATCGCGACAGCCGCGAGCACCAAAAGTTGAATAATGGGTGACGACATTGAAACCTCTTCAAGACGCGCGTTTGAAATTCTGCGCTGACGTCACATATGTAGGCAAGCGCAGGGGGCAAGTCCACCAGCGCAGACCATTCTCTAGGGGGTAAGATGCCGCTTCTTCTGCTATTCATCGCTGTTCCGCTGATCGAAATCACGCTTTTCATCCAGATTGGCGGGTTGATCGGTCTTGGCTGGACGCTGGCCATCGTCATTGGCACGGCGCTGCTGGGCAGTTGGCTGGTGCGCCAGCAGGGGGCATTGGCCCTGAACGAGTTGCGCCAATCCTTCAACGCGCTGTCTGATCCCACCGAACCTCTGGCCCATGGGGCAATGATCCTGTTTTCCGGCGCGCTGCTGTTGACGCCGGGTTTTTTCACCGATGCCCTTGGTTTTGCGCTGATGATCCCGGCGGTGCGCCGCTGGGTCTATCGCACGATGCGCGAACGAGTCACGGTACAGAGCTTTTCGATGGGCGGGGCTGAGCAGTCGTTCCGCGCCGATTCTGCACCGAATGGCGACGACGTGATCGACGGGGACTTCGAAGATGTCACCCCGCAGAAGCACCCCACCCATCCGGGGGTGCAGGGCCCGTCGGGCTGGACCAAACATTAAATAACCGCCGAGATTGTGGCTTTGGGCACAACCTGCTAAGCACGCCTCGATTTTTGAGACATCAGGAGAGTTTCATGGCCGACGAAGCCACTACCGCGCAAGAGCCGCAGCAGGACGGGCAAAACCCTGTGAAAATGCAGATCTTGGGCCAGTTCATCCGCGACATGTCGTTTGAAAACATCCTTGCGCAAAAAGGCGTGTCGGGCGAGGTGAAACCGACGTTGAATGTCGAGGTTGCACTGGACGCCAAGAAACGCAGCGTTGAAAATCAGTACGAAGTGCTGACGAAATACCGCGTAAGCTCGAAAAACGGGGACAGCGACGAACAGCTTTTCCTGCTTGAGCTGGAATATTCCGGCATCTTCCACATCGAAAATATCGCGGAAGATCAACTGCATCCGTTCCTGCTGATCGAATGCCCGCGGATGCTGTTCCCCTTCGCGCGCCGGATCGTGTCGGACGTGACCCGCGATGGCGGCTTCCCGTCGGTCAACCTCGATACCGTTGATTTTGTTGCGCTCTATCGCCAGGAACTGGCGCGCCGCGCGGCTGAACAACAGCCCGTTGGGCAACCGAACTAAGTCAGACCTGAAGGCCCATCGCGGCTTTCATCTGTTCCAAAGCGCGCCGTCGCCCATCGCCTCGACAAAGGCCTGATGGGCGGCGGCTTCTTCGTCTGTGATGCGTGGCGGTAAGGGGTTGGGGCGCGGACGCGGGCGCCAATCCCCGGTATCTTCGCCCACAGTCGATTTCTTCTCGGTCTCCTGAGACAGAACCAGCCCCGGCTGGCGTCCACCGATCAGCTCCAGATAAACATCGGCGAGAATTTCACTGTCGAGCAACGCGCCGTGCAGGGTGCGGTGCGCGTTGTTGATGTTGAAGCGGCGGCAGAGCGCATCGAGCGAGGCCGGCGACCCCGGAAATTTCTTTCGGGCGATCAGCAGCGTGTCGACGGCACGCTCCATCGGGATCTGCGGTTTGTTGCACCAGCCCAGCTCGGCATTCAGGAAGGGCACGTCGAACTTGGCGTTGTGGATGATCAGTTTGTCATCCGCGATGAAATCGAGAAAATCCTGGGCGATATCCTTGAACACCGGAAAATCCTTCAGAAAATCCCAGGATAGCCCGTGCACCTCAAACGCCCCCTGCGGCACGTCGCGCTCGGGGTTGATGTATTGGTGATAGGTCTTGCCGGTCGGCATGTGATTGAACAGTTCGACCGCCCCGATCTCGACCATCCGGTCGCCGGTTTTGGGGTCAAATCCCGTCGTCTCGGTATCGAGCACGATCTCACGCATGGGCCAGTTTCTTTCGTATATCCGCAAGCACAGCCTGCACCTGGATGCGGGCGGCTTCAAGGCTGAGGGTTTCGATCACATAATCGGCACGGGCCCGCTTTTCGGCGTCTGGAAGCTGTTTGGCAAGGATTGCCTCGAACGTTGCCGCATCCATCGTGCCGCGGTCCATGACCCGGGCGCGTTGCAGCTCAGCCGGGGCGGAGACAACTACAATCGCGTCCAGCCCGGCTTCGGCGCCGATTTCAAACAGCAGCGGCACGTCGATCACCGCAATATCGGCCTCCAAGCCGGCCAGAAACGCCGCCCGGTCGGCCGCCACCAGCGGGTGCACCACCGCTTCGATCTGTTTCAGCGCGCTGGGATCTTCCGTCATCCAGCGTTTTAACGCTGCGCGGCTGACCGCACCGTTTTCAATCGCGTCCGGGTGCAGTTTTTCAATCGGGGCCACGGCGGCCCCACCAGTCGCATAAAGCCGGTGCACCGCTGCGTCGGCGTCCCAGACCGGCACGCCCTCATCCGCGAACATCTGCGCGGTGGTGGTTTTGCCCATACCGATAGAGCCGGTGAGGCCGATCACGAAAGGCCGGGTCATTGCGCATAGGCCGCGATGGCGGCCTGCCGCGCGGCGCTATCCACCTCGGGCCGCTTGCCAAACCAGCGTTCGAACGAGGGCGCGGCCTGATGCAGCACCATGCCGATCCCATCGACCGGGTGACAGCCCGCGTTGATCGCGGCTTGCAAAAACTGCGTGATCGGGGGCGACAGTGTAAGATCATTCACCACCGACCCCGGTGTCAGCCCATCCAGCGGCACGCGAAAATCGGGGTGGCCGGTCGACCCCAGCGGGGTGGCATTGACCACGGTACGCGCATCTTCCAGCGCGTTACCTGCCGCAACCCAGTCTACCACTACGATCCGCGCGCCAAATTCGGCCCGCAGCGCTTCGGCCCGGGGCTTGGTCCGGTTGGTCACACGAATCTCGTCGGTGCCAACCTCGAGCAAAGCCGCCACAACCTCGCGCGCAGCGCGCCCGGCGCCGAATACCATCGCCGGTCCGGCCTTTGGATTCCAACCCGGCGCGGTTTGACGGATATTTTCGATGAAACCGTAACCATCTGTATTATCGGCGTGAATCTTGCCATCGCGCCGAAAGATGATGGAATTTGCCCCCGACATCAGGGCCGCGCGGTCGGTGATGATATCGGCGTGATCAAGCACCATGCGTTGAAACGGGCCGGTAATGTTGAGCCCGACAAAGCCCGCTTTCGGCAGCACTCGAATGACCTCGCCAAGGTTTTCACGCTCAACCGTCAGCGGCACATAGCGGCCGGGCAGGCCGGTGGACGCCAGCCAATGCTCATAGATCGCCGTTACCGGGCTGGGCTCGGTGGCGGTCTGCAACACGCCCGCTAAAGGAATGGCTTGCTTGGTCATATTCTCACCTCTTCCCGCGCGATCAGATATGACAGCAACTCAGTCAGCGGCAAACCCAGAACGTTGAAATAGTCGCCTTCAATCTTTGAGAACAGGCGCACGCCTTCTTCTTCGAGCTTGTAGGCGCCAACGGCGTGACGGATGCTCTGCCAGTTGCGGGCAACATAGTCTTCCACATAGCCCGGCGACAGCTTGTGCATGGTCAGGCGCACCACACCCACATGGCGCCAGGTTGGTTCGCCGGCCTCATAGATCACCAGAGCTGAAAGCAATTTGTGGGTGGTGCCGGACAGGCGCATAAGCTGATCCCGCGCCGCCTCGGGGGTTTCGGGCTTTGACAGGATCTCGTCGCGCAGCGCTGCCACCTGATCGCAGCCCAGAACCAGCGCATCAGGATGACGGCTGGATATTTTGCGCGCCTTGTACTCGGCCAACGCATCGGCCACGTCTTGCGGGCTGGCCTCTTCGGCCTCCAGCCCCGCGCGGATTGCCTCTTCATCCACCTTGGCCGGGATGATCTCGAAGCTCAGACCAGCATTGCGCAGAAGCGTCGCGCGGATTTCAGACCCCGAAGCGAGGATGATCCGTTTTGGCATGTTGAAAGACCTGTGGATTTTTCCGGTTTGTTCCGGGTGAGGTTTCGGTGAGTTTAGGCCCTATGCGAGGACTTGGGAATGGTTTGCCACATTCTGAACAAAATTCCGCCACTTCTTCCACATGATTTCCTGCGGCCCACGGGATTGTGCGTGGCATCCTTACATTCTTCGACCATCCTCTGAGAAATGCACAGAAGAAAATCCATCAACATATTGTTATTAATCATAAAAACTAGTTGTTCACAGATTGTAATCAGATTTGTATGGCGCGTTTTGATCTTGTGCGGAACCCTTTGGACAATCCAATAATCCCCATCATGCACAGGCCCTACAAAGACATCATCTTTATCTTTCTATTAATATTTATTTAAAGAGAGGTAACCGGGATCTGGGGGAAAGCACCGATGGATTGGCTGACCGATATCTATTTCTGGACGAAATCGCTTCACGTCATTTCCGTGATTGCCTGGATGGCCGGGATCTTCTACCTGCCTCGGCTCTTCGTCTATCACGTGGAAGGCTATGAAAAACGGGGTGTGGAACGGGGCAGCGAAATGGATCTGCTTTTCCAGCACCAGGAACGCCTGCTGTTGAAGGCGATCATGGCCCCTGCGATGTATGCGACCTGGTTTTTCGGCCTCATGCTGGTGTTTACGCCTGGGATCATTGATTGGTCGTCGGTCTGGCCCTGGACGAAGGCCTTTTCCGTGCTTGGGATGACAGGGTTTCACTATTGGCTTGGGGCGCGTCGGATTGATTTCAAGGAAGGGCGTAACACGCTGAAAAGCCGCACCTACCGGATGATGAACGAATTACCGACCCTGCTGATGATCGTGATCGTTTGCTCGGTGATCGTGAAATTCTAAGCCTGATTGACTCACACGCGTTAGATCCTTATGTAACGCAGCCAGCGGGCCGTCCGGCCTGAGCCTTTCCCTTTTCCAGATCGAGACCGCGCACGATCGCGTTGTCCTTGGGTGATATCATGACAGACCGTTTGAACCTTGCTGATTTGAAGGCGCAAAGCCCGAAAGATCTTCTCTCCATGGCTGAAGAGCTTGAGATCGAGAATGCCTCGACCATGCGCAAGGGCGAGATGATGTTCCAGATCCTGCGCGAACGCGCGGATGAAGGCTGGGAGATCGGCGGCGATGGTGTGCTGGAAGTGCTGCAAGACGGCTTTGGCTTCCTACGCTCTCCGGAAGCGAACTATCTGCCGGGCCCCGACGATATTTACATGTCGCCTGAGATGATCCGCAAATTCTCGCTGCGTACCGGCGATACGGTGGAAGGGGTGATTTCGGCCCCGGGCGAGAACGAGAACTATTTCGCCATCACCAAGGTCGAAAAGATCAACTTCACCGATCCTGAGCAGGCCAAGCATAAGGTCGCGTTTGATAACCTGACGCCGCTGCACCCGAATGAGCGGCTGAAGATGGAGATCGAAGATCCGACGGTGAAGGATCGTTCAGCACGGATCATTGATCTGGTGGCGCCGGTTGGCAAAGGCCAGCGGTCGCTGATCGTGGCGCCGCCGCGCACGGGTAAAACCGTTCTTTTGCAGAACATTGCCCAATCTGTCGCGACGAACCATCCGGAATGCTATCTGATCGTGCTTCTGATCGACGAGCGCCCGGAAGAGGTGACCGATATGAAACGTTCGGTGAAAGGCGAGGTTGTGGCCTCGACCTTTGACGAGCCGGCAACGCGGCACGTGGCTGTGGCTGAAATGGTGATCGAAAAGGCCAAACGCCTGGTCGAGCACAAGCGCGACGTGGTGATCCTGCTCGACTCGATCACCCGTCTTGGCCGCGCCTTCAACACTGTTGTGCCCTCGTCGGGCAAGGTGCTGACCGGCGGTGTGGATGCCAACGCGCTGCAACGCCCGAAACGCTTCTTTGGGGCTGCGCGGAATATCGAAGAGGGCGGCTCGCTCACCATCATCGCCACCGCGCTGATCGACACCGGCAGCCGGATGGACGAGGTGATCTTCGAAGAATTCAAAGGCACCGGTAACTCGGAAATCGTGCTGGATCGCAAAGTCTCCGACAAACGGATCTTCCCGGCGATGGACATTCTGAAGTCCGGCACCCGGAAAGAAGAGCTGCTCGTCGATGCGAAGGATTTGCAGAAAACCTATGTTCTGCGCCGGATTCTGAACCCGATGGGCACCACCGATGCGATCGAATTCCTGATTTCGAAGCTGAAGCAAACCAAGTCCAATTCCGAGTTCTTCGACTCGATGAATGCGTAACCCCATCCGCTAAGCTAGGCTTGCAGCATGGATACGATTTTTGCACTGGCTACCGCCCGTGGCAGGGCGGGCGTTGCCGTGATCCGCGTTTCAGGCCCCAGGGCCTTCGCGGCAGCGGGTGCGCTGTGTGGATCGGTGCCCCATGGCCGCGGGCTGCGAGTGTTGCGCGATGCCTCCGGACAGCCGCTTGATGAAGCCCTGGTGTTGACCTTTGACGAAGGACACAGCTTTACCGGCGAAGCGGTGGTGGAATTCCAAGTTCACGGGTCCACCGCCGTTACCGACGCGGTGTTGCGCGTTTTGGGGCGGATCAACGGGCTTCGCATGGCAGAACCCGGCGAATTTACCCGCAGGGCGCTGGAAAATGGCCGCCTCGATCTGGCGCAGGTCGAAGGGCTTGCCGATCTGATCGACGCAGAAACCGAGGCGCAGCGGGTGCAGGCCCTGCGCGTGCTGTCGGGGGCGCTGGGCGACAAGGCCGAAAGCTGGCGGCGCGATCTGATCCGTGCGGCGGCACTGTTGGAAGCCACGATTGATTTCGCCGATGAAGACGTGCCGGTTGATGTGTCGCCGGAGGTGCTGGAGCTGATTGCGCGGGTTGAAGCCAGCCTGATCCCCGAGCGTGATGGCGTCGGTATAGCCGAGCGCATTCGGGACGGATTTGAAGTGGCCATTGTCGGCCCGCCGAATGCCGGGAAATCAACGCTGCTGAATGCGTTGGCTGGACGCGAAGCCGCGATTACCTCGGAATTTGCCGGTACGACCCGTGACGTGATCGAGGTTCGGATGGACCTTGGCGGGTTGCCGGTCACCGTACTGGACACGGCGGGCCTGCGCGAAACCGAGGATGTGGTCGAAGGCATTGGCATCCAACGTGCCATTGAGAGGGCAAAAACCGCTGATCTGCGGGTGTTTTTATTAAGCGATGGGGATGCGGGCGTTGGGATTGCGCCTCAGGGCGACGATATTGTCGTGCACGGCAAGGCCGATCTGTCGGATGCAGATGGGCTGAACGTCTCGGGTAGAACCGGGCAGGGCATTGATGAACTTGTTGCTCTTATCGAGCGCGCGCTGGCTGGGCGGGCTGCTCATGCCGGAACCGCGATCCGTGCACGCCATGCCGATGCGATGACGCGCGCCGCTGAGGCTTTGGATTTGGCGCGAATCGAGGTATTGGGCGGGTCTGATCGGGCGGAGCTTGCGGCAGAAGAGCTGTGGCGAGCCATCCGTGCGCTAGATTCCATCGTCGGCCGGGTCGATGTAGAGGCCATACTCGACGAGATTTTTGCAAGTTTCTGCCTTGGGAAATAAGGTGCCGGAGAGGTGTTTCACGTGAAACATTCGGATTTCGATGTGATCGTTGTGGGCGGCGGGCATGCGGGTGCCGATGCCGCGCTTGCGGCTGCGCGGATTGGAGCGAAGACGGCACTGGTCACGCTGCGTGCGGGCGATCTTGGCGTGATGTCCTGCAACCCGGCAATTGGCGGGCTGGGCAAGGGCCATCTGGTGCGCGAGATAGATGCATTGGATGGCGCCATGGGTCGGGTTGCCGACCGCGCGGGCATCCAGTTTCGCCTGCTGAACCGCAGCAAGGGCCCGGCCGTGCAGGGCCCGCGCGCCCAAGCGGATCGCAAGCTCTATCGCGCTGCAATGGCCGAAGAGGTGGCGCAGGCGCAAAATCTGACGCTGATCGAAGGCGAGGCGGTGGAGCTTCTGCTCGTCAGCGGTGCCATCGCGGGGCTGCGCCTTGCCGATGGCACGGAGCTTGCCAGCCCAAGCGTAATCCTGACCACCGGCACCTTCCTGCGGGGGATCATCCATGTTGGCGACCAGCGCAGCTCGGGTGGGCGCATGGGGGATCGGCCCTCGGTGCCGCTGGCCGAGCAAATCGCCGATTTCGGTTTGCCGCTCGGGCGTCTGAAAACCGGAACGCCGCCGCGGCTGGACGGGAAAACCATCAACTGGTCGATCCTAGACAGCCAACCTGCCGATGATGAGCCCGAGGTGTTTTCCTTCCTGAACCGCAAACCCTTCGTGCGCCAGATTTCCTGCGGTATTACCCATACCAACACGCAGACCCATGAAATTATTCAGGAAAATCTGGATAAGTCGGCCATGTATGGCGGTCATATCGACGGCGTCGGACCGCGCTACTGCCCCTCGATTGAAGACAAGGTCGTGCGTTTTGCCGATAAGGATTCGCATCAGGTCTTTCTGGAGCCGGAAGGGTTGGACGACGATACAGTCTATCCGAATGGCATTTCCACCTCGCTGCCGCTTGAGGTGCAAGAGCGCTATGTGCGCTCGATGCGTGGGTTGGAAGAGGTGCGGATCCTGCAGCCAGGCTATGCGATTGAATATGATTACGTCGATCCGCGCGCGCTGACGCTATCGTTGGAGCTGCGCGACGTGCCGGGGCTGTTTCTGGCCGGGCAGATCAACGGCACCACCGGCTATGAAGAGGCCGCGGCCCAGGGCGTGGTTGCTGGCTTCAACGCCGCGCATCGGGCGCATGGGCGCGACCCGATCACCTTCAGCCGGGTGTCTTCCTATATTGGTGTGATGATCGACGATCTGACCTCTCGAGGCGTAACAGAGCCTTATCGCATGTTCACCTCGCGCGCCGAGTTCCGCCTTTCGCTGCGAGCCGACAATGCCGACCAGCGCCTTACGCCGATGGCGATGGAGCTGGGGGCGGTGTCCGATACCCGCCGCACGGCCTTCCTCAAAAAGATGGAATCGCTCGAAAGCACCAAGGCAACGCTTGAAGCGCGCAGCTTCACCCCGCGTGAGGCGCGGGCGGCGGGCGCGAATGTGAGCGACGATGGCCATCGCCGCAACGGATACGAGCTTCTGGCCTTGCCGGGGGTTAGTTTTACTGGTCTTGCGGAAAACGAGCCGCTTCTGGCCGAGGTCGCACCGGAAATCGGCGCTCAGATCGCAAAAGACGCGCTTTATGCGAATTACATCGAACGGCAGAAACGTGAGGTTGAGGCGCTCCAACGTGACGAGGCGCAGCGTATTCCTGCTGAGTTCGACTATAAGTCGCTCGATGGGCTGACCACGGAGCTGACGAACAAGCTTAGCCTTGCGCGGCCCGAGACGATTGCGCAGGCGGCGCGGATCGAGGGCATCACCCCGGCGGCATTGACCCTGATCCTTGCCAAAATCCGGCAAGCCGCACGGCAGAAATCCGCATGACCGGGCGTAGCGCTTTCCTCGCAGAGGTCAATGTTTCACGTGAAACACTCGAGCGGCTGGATACCTACGCCGCGCTGTTGGCAAAATGGAACGCATCCATCAATCTGGTTGCAAAATCGACGCTGAATGAGCTCTGGACGCGGCATTTTCTCGATTCCGCCCAGATTCTGGAAATTTCCGATCCCGATACGTGCAATTGGGCCGATCTGGGCACCGGCGGAGGCTTTCCCGGCCTTATCGTGGCGATTCTGGCGGCGGAAACGCGCCCTGACCTGAAAGTTACCTGCGTTGAAAGCGATCTGCGCAAGGCGACCTTTCTGCGCACGATTACCCGCGAAACCGGTCTGACTGCTGATGTGATTTCCGAGCGAATCGAACAGGTTCCGCCCCTGGGGGCCGATCTGGTTTCAGCTCGCGCGCTGGCATCGCTGGACAAGCTACTAGGATTTGCCGAACGGCATCTAAGGCCCGGAGGAATTGCGATTTTTCCAAAGGGGGCAGGGTATAAGGCGGAAGTGACCGAAGCGCAGAAAAGCTGGGGCTTCTCAATCCAGACCTACCCGAGTAAGACCGATCCTGAGGCGACAATCCTGAAACTGGGAGATCTTCGGCGTGTCTGATCCGACCCGGCCCAATGGGCCCAAGATTATTGCGATCACCAACCAAAAGGGCGGTGTGGGCAAGACGACCACCACGATCAATCTGGGTGCGGCGCTGGCGGCGCAGGGTTTGCGCGTTCTGCTGGTGGATCTTGATCCGCAGGGCAATGCCTCGACCGGGCTGGGGATCGACGCGAAGGATCGTGAGAAAACCACCTACGATCTGCTGCTGGATGAACTGCCGCTGCATCAGGTGGTTTACACCACCGATGTGGAAGGGCTGTGGATCGCCCCGGCCACCACGGATCTGTCGTCGGCCGATATCGAGCTGGTGGCGAATGAAAAGCGCATTCATCTGCTGCACGATGCGTTGCGCGCGCCCGATGTGGCCGATCTGGGCTTCGATTACGTGCTGATTGATTGCCCGCCCTCGCTGAACCTGCTCACGATCAACGCCATGGTCGCCGCGCATTCGGTGCTGGTGCCGCTGCAAAGCGAGTTTTTTGCGCTTGAGGGCCTGTCTCAACTGATGCTGACTGTGCGCGAAGTGCGCCAGAGCGCGAATCCGTCGCTGCGGATCGAGGGCGTGGTGCTGACCATGTACGACATGCGCAACAACTTGTCGCGGCAGGTCGAGGCCGATGCGCGCGATAATCTTGGCGATATCGTGTTTCGGACCATGATTCCGCGCAATGTCCGCGTCAGCGAAGCGCCGTCTTTCGCGATGCCGGTTTTGAGCTATGATCCGATGTCAAAGGGCAGCCTGGCCTATATCGAGCTGGCGCAAGAACTGATGGCACGGAAATAAAGGGGCAAAGATGAGCAAGAAACCAAATCGCGGGCTGGGGCGTGGTCTTTCGGCGTTGATGGCGGATGTGGCCCCGGAAGAACCGCAGGCCGAGCCGGGTACGCCGCGCCGCGCCGATCAGATGGTGCCGATCGAAAAGATCGTGCCCAACCCCGATCAGCCGCGCCGCACCTTTACCCCGGATGAGCTGAACGATCTGGCCTCGTCGATCCGCGAAAAGGGCGTGATCCAGCCGCTGATCCTACGCGTAAATCCCAAAGATGCCGACACTTACGAGATCGTCGCGGGGGAAAGGCGCTGGCGGGCCTCGCAGATGGCGCAGCTGCACGAGGTGCCAGCGCTGATCCGCGATTACACCGATACGGAAGCGCTCGAAGTCGCCATTATCGAAAACATCCAGCGCGCTGACCTGAACGCGGTGGAAGAGGCGGCGGGCTATCGTGACCTGATGGAACGGTTTGGTCATACGCAGGAAAAGCTGGCGGAAGCGCTGGGGAAAAGCCGCCCACATATCGCCAATATGCTGCGGCTTCTGAACCTGCCCGGTGATGTGCTGGAGCTTCTGCGCGACGGAAAGCTGACGGCGGGCCATGCAAGGGCGCTGATCACGGCGGACGATCCGTCGGGTCTGGCCAAGCAGGTGGTCGCAAAGGGCCTGTCTGTGCGCGAGGTTGAGCGGCTTGGAAAAGCGCCAAAACCTGAAAAACCAGTCTCTAATACGCCAAAATCCCGTGATAAAGATGCCGACACGATTGCGCTTGAGGGCGATCTTTCGGCGGCGCTGGGGATGAAAGTGATCATCGACCATAAGGCGGGGCAGGAAGAGGGCGCGCTAACCGTACGCTACAAATCCCTCGACGAGCTCGATGACCTGTGCCGGAAGCTTGGCGGCTGATCAGTCCGGTAAAAGCTTGGTGATGATTGCGTTCAGTACGGCGCGCCCCTGCGGGGTGGCGATCAGGCGGTCTGATTCAAGGCGGATCAGGCCGAGATCTGCAAGATCAGACACGGATTTTGTCGAGGGCGCTGCGCCCGCGATCTGCCTGTAACGGGTAAGATCGGTGCCTTCGGCGGTGCGCAGGCTCATCATCAGATATTCGCCAGCGTGATCCTTTGCCGCAAGGGTGTCGCGCCCGGCTTCGCCACGATGACCTGCTTCAACAGCATCGAGCCAGTTTTGGGGCGAAAGCTCTGTCCAGGTGGCGTGGCGCTGACCGGAAAGCGTAAGCCGCCCATGCGCGCCCGGGCCGATGCCGATGTAATCTCCACCGCGCCAATAAATCAGATTATGACGGGATTCTTCGCCGGTTTTAGCATGATTAGAGACTTCATAGGCGGGCAGACCCGCGGCTTCGCAAAGCTCTTGGGTCAGGAAATACATGTCGGCGGAGAGGTCTTCGCCGGGCAGGCCCGCCAGCCTGCCGCGCCGGAAACGATCGCCAAAGGCGGTGCCGTCTTCGATGGTCAGCTGGTAGAGCGACAGGTGATCCGGCGCGAATGACAGGGCGCGGTCAAGTTCAGCGCGCCAATCGTCCAAGCTTTGGTCCTGACGGGCATAGATCAGGTCAAAACTCATCCGCGAGAATGAATTACTAGCAATATCAATGGCTTGTAACGCCTGATCCAGATCGTGCAGTCGTCCGAGCTTGCGCAGATCCGGATCATTCAGTGCCTGAACGCCAAGCGAGACGCGGTTTACACCAGCCTCGCGATAGGCCTGAAACCGCGAGGCCTCGACGCTGGACGGATTTGCTTCCAGGGTCACTTCAAGATCGTTGGCCAGGGGCCAGAGTTTGCTGATGCGGTCGAGCAGCGCGGCGACCAGGGCAGGGTCCATCAACGATGGCGTGCCGCCGCCGAAATAGACACTATTCAACAGTCTTTTGGGGGTTTCCGCGGCGTAGCGGTCAAGCTCGGCCAGATAGGCATTCTGCCAACGCGCCATGTCGATCTGCGCGGCAACATGGGAATTGAAATCGCAATAGGGGCATTTGGCGGCACAGAAGGGCCAATGGATATAGAGGCCAAAGCCCCCGTGCCGCCAGTCGTCAGGCAAAACAGCCCTCAACGAGCTTTTGGAACGCGACAGAGCGGTGGCTCATCGCGTGTTTTTCCGCCGGGTCCATCTCGCCGAAGGTCTGATCCTTGCCATCGGGCTGAAATACCGGATCGAAGCCAAAGCCCTGTTCACCACGCATCGGCCAGATGACACGGCCATGAACCTGACCTTCAAAAATCTCGTCATGGCCATCGGGCCAGGCGAGGCACAGCGTTGCGTTAAAGCTGGCTTTGCGCGGCTCGGGCGCTGATTTTTCTTCGAGCAGAGTCCAAACCTTGGTCATCGCCATGACGAAATCGCGGCCATCGGGCGTTTCGGCCCAGTCGGCGGTATAGACGCCCGGCGCGCCGTCCAGAGCGTCGACCATGATGCCACTATCGTCGGACAGCGCCGGAAGCCCGGACTTTTCCGCCGCGTAGTGGGCCTTGATCCGGGCATTTCCGGCGAATGTGCTTTCGGTTTCCTCAGGCTCGTCAAAGCCCAGCTCGCCCGCCGAGATCACT
Organism: Paracoccaceae bacterium; assembly: GCA_050290705.1. Classification (GTDB taxonomy): domain Bacteria; phylum Pseudomonadota; class Alphaproteobacteria; order Rhodobacterales; family Rhodobacteraceae; genus Sinisalibacter. The sequence goes on along the minus strand of JBNKIC010000022.1, from coordinate 453,138 downwards.
TCAACCCCGAACGGGGCCAGCAGCGCGCCGATTTCGCGCAGCTTGCCCGCGTTGTGGGTTGCGATGACCAGCTTGTCGCCATCGAATTTGCGCGTCATGCCGTGGCCGCCTTTTGTGCCTCCACCAGTTCGGAAACGCCCTTGTCGGCCAGTCCGAGCAGTTGGTCCATCTGATCGCGGGTAAAGGTCGAGCCTTCGGCCGACATCTGCACCTCGATGAGGCGGCCGGAGCCTGTCATGACGAAGTTGCCGTCAACGCCGGCTTCGCTGTCTTCCGGATAATCGAGATCAAGCACCAGCTGACCCGCATAGATCCCGCAGGAGACGGCAGCGACCGGATCGCCCAGCGGATCCGAAGTGATCGCGCCGGTTTTCAGCAGCTTGTTCACCGCAAGCCGCATCGCCACCCAACCGCCGGTGATCGCGGCGCAGCGGGTGCCGCCATCGGCCTGGATTACATCGCAATCGATGATGATCTGACGCTCGCCCAGAGCCTGGCGATCAACGCCCGCCCGCAAGCTGCGCCCGATCAGACGTTGGATTTCCACCGTGCGTCCACCTTGCTTGCCCGCGGCAGCTTCGCGGCGCATCCGGGTATTGGTCGCCCGCGGCAGCATGCCGTATTCGGCCGTTACCCAGCCCTGACCGGAATTGCGCATGAAGGGGGGCACTTTTTCTTCCAGCGTCGCGGTGCAAAGCACGTGCGTTTCGCCGATCTTGATCATACAAGAGCCTTCGGCGTGCTTTGTTACCCCGGTCTCGATTGAAATCGGCCGCATTTCATCTATCTTTCGACCAGATGGGCGCATGACAAGTCCTTTCACCTCAATTTCGGGTGGAGTCTCATGGCGCCGGTGAAAAGGCAAGCCTGATTGGGGCATCAACAGCATATGGCGCAAAGCCCGCTCATAGAAGAATTGAACGATCGTTCGCGGGAAGTGTTCCGGCGGCTGGTCGAGGCATATCTGGATACCGGAGAGCCGGTGGGATCGCGCGCGCTTACCCGAACGATGACCGAAAAGGTCTCGGCGGCGACAGTGCGCAACGTGATGCAGGATCTGGAACTGATGGGTCTGCTCGATAGCCCACATGTGTCAGCCGGGCGGGTGCCCAGCGAGATCGGGCTGAGGATGTTCGTCGATGGTTTCCTTGAGGTGCACGGCGTTGATGTGCTGGACCGGGAAAAGATTGATGCCACGGTGAAATCGAACAGCGCTGATGTGGGCGCGCTGATGAATCACGTGGGCGCCGCGCTGTCGAGCTTGACCGCCGGGGCAAGCCTGGTGCTGACCCCGAAGCAGGAAGAAGCGCCGATCACCCATATCGAATTCGTCTCGTTGGCGCCGGATCGGGCGCTTGCGGTGATCGTTTTCGCCAATGGGCATGTGGAAAACCGGCTGTTCACGCCGCCCGCCGGGCAAACCCCGTCGTCGATGCGGGAGGCCGCGAATTTTCTGAATGCCGTGGCCGAGGGGCGTACCATCAGCGAGCTGAAGCAAACGGTAGAGCGCGAGATTGCGCAGCGTCGTCAGGAGTTGGACAAACTGGCGCAGGAGCTGATCGACACGGGCGCGGCGCTTTGGGCGGATGAGGGCGGCCATGAACGGCTGATCGTGCGGGGCCGGGCGAATCTGCTGACGCAGGGCGGGCAGGAGGCCGATCTTGAACGTATCCGTAGCCTGTTTGATGCGCTCGAGCGCAAACGCGACATCGCCGAGTTCCTTGATCTCGCCGAAGAGGGTGAAGGTGTGCGCATTTTTATCGGTTCCGAGAACAAGCTTTTTTCACTTTCGGGTAGCTCTCTGGTGGTTTCTCCCTATATGAACGCTGACCGAAAGATCATCGGTGCGGTGGGTGTGATTGGGCCAACACGGCTCAATTATGGCCGCATCGTTCCGATAGTGGATTACACAGCGCAGCTGGTCGGAAAGCTGATATCCGACCGGGGCAAAGGGTAGAAGAATGGCAGACGCGAAGAAGAAAGACGACCTTTCCGACATCGAAGCGGCGATCGACGAAATCATGGCTGGCGCCGACGGCGCATCCGCGCACCCCGCGCCGGAGAGCGATCCGCTGGCCGAAGAGGCCTCGGACGATATTGCGGCACTTGTTGCAGAGCGCGATGCGTTCAGAGACAAATTCATGCGGGTTCTGGCAGATGCCGAGAATTCCCGCAAACGCAGCGAGCGTGATCGGCGCGAAGCCGAGCAATATGGCGGTTCTAAGCTCGCCCGCGACATGCTGCCGGTCTATGACAACATGAAGCGTGCGCTGGATGTGGTCGATGACGAGCTGCGCGATCGGGCTTCGGCGCTGATCGAGGGCCTTGAACTGACGATGCGCGAGCTTCTCAATATCTTCGAAAAGCACGGGATCAGCCGGATCGCGCCGGAACTGGGCGATAAGTTCGATCCGCAGCAGCATCAGGCGATGTTCGAAGCCCCGGTGCCGGGCACCAAGGCGGGCGACATCATTCAGGTGATGGCAGAGGGCTTCATGTTGCACGACCGGCTGTTGCGCCCGGCGCAGGTTGGCGTTTCGTCAAGCCCGCGCTGATTTCAGTCCTTTTCGAGCGCTTTCAGCTCGTAGATCAATTCCAGCGCTTCGCGCGGTGACAGCTCGTCGGGATGAATTCCGGCGAGCTTTTCTTCAAGCATTGAAGGCTCGGCGGCGGGTTTCGGCGCAGGCGCTGCGGCGATGGCTGAAAACAGCGGCAGATCGTCGATTAGTGCTTTCGGCGCGGGGGTGCCTTCACGTTCACCAGCTTCCAGTGCCTCAAGAACCACACGCGCTCGCTCGACCACCGAAGCTGGCAGGCCTGCGAGCTTGGCTACCTGAACCCCATAGCTGCGATCGGCGGCGCCTTTGCGCACCTCATGCAGGAAAATCACCTCGCCGTCCCATTCCTTCACTGCGATGGTGGCATTGTCGACGCCATCAAGCTGCTGCGCGAGCTGGGTGAGCTCGTGATAGTGGGTGGCGAAAAGCGCGCGGCAGGTATTGACCTCGTGCAGGTGTTCCAGCGTTGCCCAGGCGATGGAAAGCCCGTCCCAGGTGGCGGTGCCACGGCCGATTTCATCAAGGATCACCAGCGCGTGCTCATCAGCCTGATTGAGAATGGCTGCGGTTTCGACCATCTCGACCATGAAGGTCGAGCGGCCCCGGGCCAGATCGTCCGACGCGCCCACGCGCGAGAAAAGCTGTGAAACAAGGCCGATATGCGCCTTGCGCGCGGGCACATAGCTGCCCGCTTGTGCCAGCAGCGCGATCAGGGCGTTCTGGCGCAGAAAAGTGGATTTACCGGCCATGTTCGGGCCGGTGAGCAGCCAGATATCGGCGCCATCCGAGCCATCGGCCAGCGTGCAGTCATTGGCAATGAAGGGCCTTCCCCCCTGTTGACGCAGCGCCTTTTCCACCACCGGATGGCGCCCGCCGATCACTTCGAAGGTGCGGCTGTCATCCACCACCGGTGGGCACCAGTTTTCGGTCGCGGCAATCTCGGCCAGAGCAGCGGTCACGTCAAACTCGGCCAGCGCGCGGGCAGCATCGCCAAGCGGCCCGGCCTGATCAAGGATGGCGGCTTTCAGCACATCATAAAGCCGCTTTTCGATTTCCAGTGCGTGGTTACCAGCGTTGAGGATCTTGGTTTCCATCTCGCTCAGCGGCACGGTGGTGAAGCGCACCGCATTGGCGGTGGTCTGGCGATGGATGAAGGTTTCGTTCAGCGGCTCCGAGAGCATTTTTTGGGCATGGGTGGCCGTGGTCTCGATGAAATAGCCCAGCACATTGTTGTGCTTGATCTTCAGGCTCTGCACCCCGGCCAGTGCGGCATAATCGGCCTGCATCCCGGCAATCACACCACGCCCCTCGTCGCGCAGTTTGCGCGCCTCATCCAGCTCTTCGTCATAGCCTGGGGCAATGAAACCGCCATCGCGGGCCAGAAGCGGCGGTTCGGCAACCAGCGCCTGATCGAGCAGATCGAGCAGCGTATCGTGACCGACCAGCGCCTGTGCTGCGGCGGCAAGGGTGGCGGGCACCTGCTGGCCGTCGAGGCGGGTGGAAAGTTCCGCGGCGGCCTCAAGTCCGCTGCGGATTGCAGTCAGGTCGCGCGGGCCGCCCCGGTCCAGCGACAGGCGCGAAAGCGCGCGGTCAATATCGGGGGCCTTGCGCAGCGCGTCGCGCAGATCGGCGCGCATGCGAGACTGTTCCAGCAGAAAACCCACATTTTCCAGCCGAGATGCGACCGTATCCAGATGCCGGGACGGGCTGGAAATGCGCCGCTCCAACAGCCGCCCGCCGCCTCCGGTGACGGTGCGGTCGATGGTAGACAGCAGGCTGCCTTCGCGACCACCCGACAGCGCATGGGTGATTTCCAGATTGCGCCGGGTGGCGGCGTCGATCTGCATCACCCGATTTGCGCTTTCCTTCACCGGCGGGCGCAGCAGCGGCAGTTTGCCCTTTTGGGTGATCTCAAGGTAATCGACGATTGCCCCCATCGCCCCAAGCTCGGCACGCGAGAACTGTCCGAACGCTTCAAGCGTGCTGACCCCGTACAGCGCACAAAGCCGGCCTTCTGCGGCGGTGGAATCAAACGCGGCGCGCCCCAGCGGCGTGGCGGCGGCGCCCATTTCAGAGACTATTCCTGCCAAATTCCCGTTTTCTTCTTCGCCGAACAGCACTTCGCGCGGCGCAAGGCGGGCAAGTTCTGGCCCAAACCGGGCCGGGCCTGTGGCCATCACTCGAAAGGCGCCGGTGGAAATGTCGACCCAGGCCAGCGCCGCCTCGCCGCGCACTTCGTTGAAGGCGGCAAGATAATTGTGGCGCCGGGCATCGAGCAGGCTTTCCTCGGTCAGGGTGCCGGGTGTGACCAGCCGCACCACGCCGCGTTTCACCACCGATTTCGAACCGCGCTTCTTGGCCTCGGCGGGATCTTCCATCTGCTCGCAGACCGCAACACGGAAGCCCTTGCGGATAAGGGTCAGCAGATAGCCCTCGGCGGCATGAACCGGCACGCCGCACATCGGAATGTCTTGCCCCAGATGCTTGCCGCGTTTGGTGAGCGCAATATCGAGCGCTTCGGCGGCGGCTTGCGCGTCGTCGAAGAACATCTCGTAAAAATCGCCCATCCGATAGAACAACAGCGCCTCAGGATAGGCGCTTTTGATCTCCAGATATTGCGCCATCATCGGCGTTACAGTTTCGCCTGCCAAAATTTCCCCCGGGTGTTTTCTGTCTTCTGCGCCTGTCAGCTATTCGTGCCGCGAGAGACCCAATTCCAGCTTGATTTGCACATATCGTCGAGGCCCAGCTCTGCCTCAAAGCCCATGTAATCGCGCGCCGTACTCGGATCAGCATAGAAGGCGTCAATGTCGCCTGCGCGGCGCGGCCCCACCTTGTAGGGCAGCTCTTTGCCGCAGGCCTTTTCATATGAGCGCAGCATGTCGAACACCGAATAGCCGATGCCGGTGCCAAGATTGAGGATATGGGTATCCTCTTTATCAATCAGCTTACCGACCGATTGCACATGGCCGCGCGCCAGATCGACCACGTGGATGTAATCGCGCACGCCGGTGCCGTCGGGCGTATCGTAATCATCGCCAAACACGTTCAGATGCGGCAGCTCGCCGGTGGCGACCTTGGCGATATAGGGCATCAGATTGTTGGGAATGTCGTTCGGGTCTTCCCCGATCAGGGTGCTGTCATGGGCGCCCGCCGGGTTGAAATAGCGCAGCACGCCGTAGGTCCAGGCATTGTTGGACTCTTTCAGTTGGCGCAGCAGGTTTTCGCAGATCACCTTGCTATGGGCATAGGGGCTGACCGGGGCGATCCGATGATTTTCGCGATAGGGCAGGAATTCCGGTTCGCCGTAGACCGTGGCCGTCGAGGAAAACACCACGCGGCGGCAACCGGCAGTGTCCATCGCTTCCAGAAGGTTGGAAAAGCCGGTGCAGTTGGTCTCGAAATACATCAGCGGCTTTTCGACGCTTTCCCCAACCGCCTTTTTCGCGGCGAAGTGGATCACCGCGTCGAAATCATGTTCGCTGAACACTTTGGCAAGGAACGCCTTGTCGAGCACATCACCTTCATAGACCGTGACCGGCGCGTTGGTGATGATTTCCAGCCGGTTCAGGACGTCGGGCCGGGAGTTCGAGAAATTGTCAATAATGACAACCTCATACCCTGCCTTCGACAGCTCGATATAGGTATGTGAACCGATATATCCTGCCCCGCCGGTCAGGAGGATTTTCCGTGCCATGAACGTCCCCGATGATTTTTCGGCATCTTAGCGGTAGCGTGCGGGCTGGACCAGAGCAGGAAACGCCTTTCTCGGATGGGTCGCGGCCATTCAGCGCCTTTTCCTGCAAGAGTGTTGAGTGCGTTGGGCCCCGGGTCTATGACGGAAGCGAAGTATTAAGAGGGCTACCATGACCAATAAGCACAAAGTGACACCTGAAGAGGCGCTCAGCTATCATCAGGAACCGCGTCCCGGTAAGTTTGACGTCGTTCCCTCGGTCCCGATGACCACCCAGCGTGATCTGAGCCTGGCCTATTCGCCCGGTGTGGCTGTGCCTTGTGAGCGGATTTTTGAAACGCCCGAAACGGTTTATGATTACACCAACAAGGGCAACCTTGTTGCGGTGATCTCAAATGGCACGGCGGTGCTCGGCCTTGGTAATCTTGGCGCAGCGGCCTCGAAGCCGGTGATGGAAGGCAAGGCGGTGCTGTTCAAGCGCTTCGCCGACGTGAACGCCATCGACATCGAGCTGGATACCGAAGATCCGGAAGCGATCATCCAGGCGGTCAGCCTGATGGGGCCGACCTTTGGCGGGATCAACCTTGAAGACATCAAGGCGCCCGAATGCTTCATCATCGAGCAGCGGCTCAAAGAGATGATGGATATTCCGGTGTTCCATGATGACCAGCACGGCACTGCCGTGATCTGCGCCGCCGGGATGATCAACGCGCTGGAGATCTCCGGCAAGAAAATCGAAGACGTGCGCATTGTGCTGAACGGCGCGGGCGCCGCGGGGATTGCCTGCATCGAACTGCTGAAATCGATGGGCGCCAAGCACGACAATTGCATCGTCTGCGATACCAAGGGTGTCATCTACCAGGGCCGCACCGAGGGGATGAACCAATGGAAATCGGCCCATGCGGCCAATACTGATCTGCGCACGCTGGAAGAGGCGATGGATGGGGCCGATGTGTTCCTCGGCGTGTCGGTGAAAGGCGCGGTGACGCCCGAGATGGTCGCCAGCATGGGGCCGAATCCGGTGATCTTTGCCATGGCCAACCCCGATCCGGAGATCACCCCCGAAGACGCCCATGCCGTGCGCGATGATGCGATCGTGGCCACCGGGCGTTCGGATTATCCGAACCAGGTGAACAACGTTCTGGGCTTTCCCTATCTGTTCCGGGGCGCGCTCGACATTCATGCCCGCGCGATCAATGACGAGATGAAAATCGCCTGCGCCAAGGCGCTGGCCGAGCTAGCCCGCGAAGACGTGCCCGATGAGGTGGCCGTGGCCTATGGCAAAAAGCTGAAATTCGGCCGCGACTACATCATTCCGACGCCGTTTGACCCGCGTCTGATCTACACGATCCCGCCGGCTGTGGCGAAGGCCGGTTCAGATTCCGGCGTGGCCCGGCGTCCGATCATCGACATGGAGCGCTATACCAATACGCTCAAAGGCCGGATGGACCCGACCTATCAGATCATCCGCTCGCTTAACGCCCGCGCGCGTGGAGCACAGGCCACGATGATCTTTGCCGAGGGCGACGATCCGCATGTGCTGCGCGCTGCCGTTGCTTATCAACGCAATGGTTTCGGCAAGGCGCTGGTTGTGGGCCGGGAAGGTGACGTGAAACAGAAGCTGGAAGCGGCCGGGCTTGCCGATGCCGTCGCCGAGCTTGAAATCGTGAACGCCGCCAATACCGAGCATCTCGAAACCTACAAGAGCTTCCTCTACGACCGGCTGCAGCGCAAAGGCTATGACCGGCACGATGTTCACCGTCTGGCCGCTCGCGACCGGCATGTGTTCTCGGCGCTGATGCTGGCTCATGGCCATGGCGATGGTCTGGTGACCGGCGCGACGCGCAAATCGTCCTATGTGCTCGATCTGATCAACCACGTGTTCGATGCCAGCGCCGAGCATGGGGCGGTTGGCATCACCGCGCTTCTGCATAATGGACGGATCGTGCTGGTGGCTGATACGCTGGTGCATGAATGGCCGAGCGAGGAAGATCTGGCCGATATCGCCTGCCGTGCCGCCGATGTGGCGCGTGGGCTGGGGCTTGAACCGCGCGTGGCCTTTGCCAGCTTCTCGACCTTTGGCTATCCGATTTCGGAACGCGCCGAGAAGATGCATATCGCGCCGACGATCCTCGATAAACGTGGGGTCGATTTCGAATATGATGGCGAAATGACGGTTGATGTGGCGCTGAACAAGGACGTGATGGCCAACTATCCGTTCTGCCGTCTCACTGGCCCGGCCAATATTCTGGTGATGCCGGCCCGCCATTCGGCGTCGATTTCGGTGAAAATGATGCAAGAGCTTGCCGGGGCCACGGTGATTGGTCCGATCCTCGCAGGCGTCGAAAAACCCATCCAGATCTGCTCAACCAACTCGACCGCAAATGACATCCTGAACATGGCGGTTGTTGCGGCGAGCAAGGTGGGTGGATGAGTGTCTATAATTTCGGTTCGATAAACGTCGACCACTTCTATCAGGTGCCGCACCTGCCTCGGCCCGGTGAAACCCTGTCGGCGACGGGGCATGAAACCGGGCTTGGGGGCAAGGGCGCCAATCAATCCGTCGCTGCGGCCAAGGCCGGGGCGACGGTGCGCCATATTGGAATGGTTGGGCCGGATGGGGCCGAAATGCGCTGGCATCTGGGCCAGTTGGGTGTCGATGTCACCCATGTGGGCAGCGATGGCTCGGTGACGGGCCACGCGAATATCTATGTTGATCCTCAGGGGGAAAACGCCATTGTCGTTTTGCCCGGGGCCAACCGGGAACAGTCTCTAACCCTGCTGGAAACGGCGCTATCCGAGGCAAAACCCGGCGATTTTTTTCTGCTCCAGAACGAAGTGACCCTGCATCAGGAAGCCGCGAAACTGGCGCGCGAGCGCGGGCTGTTCGTGGTCTATTCCGCCGCGCCGTTCCGGGCCGAGCTGGCGCGCGATATGCTGCCGCTTACCGATCTTCTGGTGCTGAACGAAGGCGAAGCCGAGCAACTATCGGATGTTCTGGGCCTGCCCCTGGACGAGCTCCCGGTGCCCAATGTGCTGGTCACGAAGGGCGCGAATGGGGCGGTATGGCACGATCAGACGAATGGCTCCGTGACCGAAGTTGCTGCCGTGCCGGTTAATCCGGTCGATACCACCGGCGCAGGCGACTGTTTTATCGGCTATGTCGTGGCCGGGCTCGATCAGGGGCTGAGCCGCGAACAGGCGCTGGGCCTTGGGGCTGCTGCGGCCGCCTTGCAGGTTACCCACCCCGGCACTGCCGACGCGATGCCCACCCGCGCCGAAGTCGATAATTTTTTGGTTGAGATTGAAACCGCATGAATAATCAGGTCAGTGCCCATCAGGCGGAAGACGATGCGCGCAATGACGATCTGCGCTTATGGCTGAACGGCAAAGTGGTGCCGAAATCCGAGGCTGTGGTCTCGATCTACGATTCCGGCTTCATGCTGGGCGACGGGATCTGGGAAGGTTTGCGGCTCTATGATGGGCACTGGGCCTTTCTTGATGATCATCTCGACCGGCTGTTTGAAGCGGCGAAGGTGATTGATCTCGATATCGGGCTGAGCCGGGCCGAGCTTGTGGCAGCTCTGGAAGAAACCCGCGCCGCCAACGGGATGGAAACCGATGCCCATGCAAGGTTGATGATCACGCGCGGGGTGAAAACCCGCCCATTTCAGCATCCGGCGCTCAGCCAGCAGGGGCCGACGATTGCGATCATCATGGAGCATTCGAAACCGGTGATCCCGCGTCCGATCCGCATGGCGACGGTACCGCATATTCGCGGCCTGCCGATGACGCAGGATCCAAAGCTGAATTCGCATTCCAAACTCAACTGTATTCTTGCCGCCATCGACGCCGAAAAGGCGGGCGCCGATGAGGGGCTGATGCTGGATGTGCATGGTTTCGTGAACACCACGAATTCCTGCAATTTCTTCATCGTGCGCAAGGGCGAGGTTTGGACCTCGACCGGCGATTACTGCATGAACGGCATCACCCGCGCCAAGGTGATTGAGGTTTGTCGCAAGGCTGGCATTCCGGTGTTTGAGAAAAACTTCTCGCTGGTCGAAACCTATGGGGCTGACGAAGCGTTTCTGACCGGCACTTTCGGCGCACAAACTCCGGTGGGCGAGATTGATGGGCGGGTGATCGGAGCCGGCGAGCTTGGTCCGATGACAGAAAAAATCCGGGCGCTATATGCATCGCATATGCGCGAGAGCCGCATGAAAGGCCTGTCATGAAAATCGCCATGTGGTCGGGTCCACGTAACCTTTCCACCGCGATGATGTATTCCTTCGGTGCGCGGGCGGATATGGCTGTGGTGGATGAGCCCTTCTATGCCACCTATCTGGCCCGGGCCAATGTGACCCATCCGATGCAGGCAGAGGTTCTGGCTTCTCAATCACAGGATCCTGAGGCGGTAATCGCTGCGCTATCAGGCTCTAATCCGGGGGAAAAGCCGCATTTCTATCAGAAGCACATGTGCCAGCACATGCTATCGGACATTCCGCGCGATTGGATGGCACATGTGGTGAATGTGTTTCTGATCCGTCATCCCGCCCGGGTGATCGCGAGCTTTTCTGAGAAATATGAAGATCCGACACTGGATGATATCGGCTTTACCCAACAAAGCGCGCTTTATGATCACGCGCTTGCGCTGGGGCAGACACCGATTGTGATCGATTCCGCTGATATTAGGAAGAATCCCGAGAAGATGCTGCGCGCGCTTTGCGAGGCTCTGGGCCTGGATTGGGATCCGGCGATGCTGTCCTGGCCTGCAGGTGGGCACAAAGACGATGGCGTCTGGGCCGCGCATTGGTATGGCGCAGTGCATCGCTCAATCGGCTTTGCCGGGCCGGAAGGTGATTTGCCCAAACTGAACGGAAAAGCGGCAGAGCTTCTGGAAGAAGCCCTGCCGCATTATCAGCGTTTCGCCGAAATTCGCCTGAAATAGGCTCTATTTCACCCGGCGATTGCGGGTGGCCAGCAGGCGCAGGCGCAGGGCGTTCAGCTTGATGAAACCTGCGGCATCTTTCTGATCATAGGCGCCAGCATCGTCTTCGAAGGTCACGTGCTCTTCGGAATAGAGCGAGTAATCCGACCAGCGGGCGATGGTGACGGCCGAGCCTTTATAAAGCTTCAGCTTCACGGTGCCGGTGACGAATTCCTGGCTCTTGTCGATCAGCGCCTGCAGCATGTCGCGCTCGGGGCTGAACCAGAAGCCGTTATAGAGCAGCTCGGCATAGCGCGGCATGATCGAATCTTTCAGGTGGCCCGCGCCAGAATCGAGGGTGATCTGTTCGATGCCGCGGTGCGCTTCCAGCAGAATGGTGCCGCCCGGGGTTTCGTAGATCCCGCGCGATTTCATACCGACAAAGCGGTTCTCGACGAAATCGAGCCGCCCGATGCCATGTTTGCGACCCAGCTCATTGAGCTTGGTCAGGATCGTCGCCGGGCTCATCGCCTCGCCATTGATCGCAACTGCATCGCCTTTTTCAAAGCTGATCTCGATGATTTCCGGCGTATCGGGGGCCTCTTCCGGGCTGACGGTGCGCTGGTAGACGTATTCGGGTGCAACCTCAGCCGGATCTTCCAGCACTTTGCCTTCCGACGATGTGTGCAGCAGGTTTGCGTCCACCGAGAAGGGGGCTTCGCCACGTTTGTCTTTGGCGATCGGAATCTGGTTTTCCTCGGCAAAGGCCAGAAGCTTGGTGCGCGAGGTCAGATCCCATTCCCGCCAGGGCGCGATCACCTGGATATCAGGGTTCAGCGCATAGGCCGACAGCTCAAACCGCACCTGATCATTGCCTTTACCGGTGGCGCCATGGGCCACGGCATCGGCGCCGGTTTCTTCGGCGATCTCGATCAGACGTTTGGAAATCAGCGGGCGGGCAATCGAGGTGCCGAGCAGGTAAAGCCCTTCATAAACCGCGTTTGCGCGGAACATCGGGAAGACGAAATCGCGCACGAATTCCTCGCGCAGGTCTTCGATATAGATGTTTTCGGGCTTGATGCCCAACAGCTCGGCCTTTTTACGCGCCGGGTCCAGCTCTTCGCCCTGACCCAGATCAGCGGTGAAGGTAACCACTTCACAGCCGTATTCGGTTTGCAGCCATTTCAGAATGATCGAGGTATCGAGGCCGCCGGAATAGGCAAGCACGACTTTCTTGGGCGCGGACATGTGAGACTCCGTCAATCAGCGTTCCGCGCGGGTTTACCGACAGATGCGTGCAAGAGCAAGCGAACCTGGTGTTTTGCGTTGATTGGATATGAAAAGGGCGGCACCTGGCCGCCCCCGAAGGTTGTCTTGTGTGCAGCTATTGCATCGTTTCAAGGTCGAGATTGTCGCGCAGCTCTGCAAGCGCGGCGTCCGACAGCTCGCGACCGTCCGTCAGCGCAAGCAATGCGTCATGTTCTTCTGCCTTGGCTGCCTCGATATCGGCAGCGATCTGATCCAGCTCATCTTGATGCATGGCAACGCCCTCTTCGTAGGTGACGGCCTTGGTCAGCTCCGCCTCAAGCGCGGCCAGATCATCCGCATAGCTGTCTGATTCCGGGTCGAGCGCATCAATGGCATTTTGAATATCGGTCGAGGCAAGCTGTCCTCCCCCTTCGACATAATCGTCCAATGCCTTTTGTGCCTCACTCTGCGACGCTTCCAGCTCAGCCGTGGCCGCAGCCGCATCACGATAGGTTGCCGACTTGCCAACACGGCTGTTGGGCGCTGCATGTTCAAGCGCATTCGGGTTTGCGTTTGATGCGTTTGCGCCTTTCAGCTCGCTGCGAATGCTGCCCTGGCCGTTATTGCCGGAGTTTCCATGGCCCGCGCCATTCCCATTCCCATTCCCATTCCCATTGCCGGCGAAGGCAGGGGTAACACCAAGCGCTACCGCCGTGGTGAGTGCGAGAATTGCCTGTTTTTCAATACGCATCTTTTCCTCCAGATTACGTGAGTAGCAGCTACCTCCTAGAAAGACTCGCCAAGCAGACATAGCCACTGCGCGAAATCGCAGTGGCTCAGGCGAGTTTTTGCGTGATTGCCAGGAGTGGTCGGCGGAAAAGCACAAATGCTTCAGATTTGATGCGCTTTCGGATTTTTTCCCATGCCGAACAATGGGCTAAATGCCCATATGGCGGCAATTTGTTTGCAGCGACCGATAACAGAAGTCTGCGGCCTTCCCAGGCTTTGGTGGTTACCCAGCCAGAAACGCCGTCTTGGAGGTGTCGTAGGCGTTGAAGATTGGCGCAAGATCAACCGATCCGGAATTGCCATTCGCCGCGTAACGTTCCCCAGCCTGGCACAGGGTTGCCAGCCGCGAAAAGCCAAGGTTGAGCGATGAGGACTTCAGAAAATGAAGGTCGTCCTCGTATTTGGCCGGATCGGGGGCGACTTTCAGCCGTTCGATCACCTCCTCCACCTCGGCCATAAACATCTCAGCGACCTCGGCGAAGTCTTCTTCGCCGATTTCGTCTTTCAGTTCCTGAACGCGATCCCAGTCAATCATCACTACCTCCATGATGCCCGTACTATCGGATCGCCTTGTTAAAAACAGGTTATGAATCACCGAGATATAGAAAAGTTTAGGCTTAACCGCCTGTTAGATGGGTTGGCATATTCAGGGATGTGGGTAGGTAAGCCCACCTAGAGGAATAGTTTGATTGACCGTGTTGGTTTCACAAAAGCAGCATGAACATGCCGTCCACAGAAGCGGTGCGATTCGCCGTGTTCTGGTGGTCGACGATTCGCGCGCGCAGCGAAAGGTTCTGTCGGCCTCTCTTACCCGGCAGGGCTACAGCGTTGTCGAAGCCGCCTCCGGTGAAGAGGCCCTGGCGATTGCCCGGTCCGAACCGCTCGACCTGATCCTGTCTGACTGGATGATGCCGGGCATGGATGGTCTGGAATTCTGCCAGCATGTGCGCGCCCTGCCGCAGGAAAACTACATCTATTTCATCCTGCTCACCGCCAAGAATGAAAAGGGCGCCGTGGCACAGGGGCTCGATATCGGGGCCGACGATTTTCTGATCAAGCCGGTGAATGGGGAAGAGCTGCGTGCCCGGATCAGTGCGGGCGACCGCATTCTGATGATGGAGCGCGAGCTTTCCGAGAAAAACCGCCTGATCACCTCGACGCTAAACGAGATCAGCGCGCTGTACGACGCGGTCGACCGCGACCTGATCGAGGCGCGAAAGATGCAGCAATCGCTGGTGCGCGAGCGGTTCCGCGATTTTGGGCCGGCCAGCGTGTCACTATTGCTGAAGCCTTCGGGCCATGTTGGCGGTGATCTGGTCGGATTTTTCCCGGCGGGTCCGGGCAAGGTGGCGATCTATTCGATCGACGTGTCGGGGCACGGGATTGCCTCGGCGCTGCTGACGGCGCGGCTGGCCGGCTATCTTTCGGACGGTGCGCCAGAGCAGAATATAGCGATGCGACGCAACGAGCGTGGGCACTATGTGCCGCGTCGACCGTTCAAGGTGGCCGAGGTTCTGAATTCTCTGATGCTCGATGAGATGAAATCAGACCTCTATTTCACCATCGCTTTTGCCCTTCTCGACCTCACCAATGGCAAGGTTGAGATCACTCAATGTGGCCATCCCAGCCCGGCAATGGTGAAAAGCGGCGGTGCCGTCAGCTATCCGGGCGATGGCGGTTTGCCGATCGGTCTGCTGGAAGAGGCGGAATACTCCCAGTTCAGCCTGCAACTGAATCCGGGCGATAAGGTTTTGCTCTATTCCGACGGCTTCACCGAATGCGCCAATGATGCGGGCCAGATGTTGGAAGAAGACGGGTTCGAGCGGCTGATCCACAAAAGTGCGAAGCTTACCGGAAACGCCTTCTTTGAAGGTCTGGTCTGGGATCTCGACAAATTCCGTGGTGGCAAGGAATTTGACGACGACATTTCCTGCGCGATGATCGAGTACCGGGGCGAGCCCGTGGAAGATCAGCCGAAATAATCCTGCAGATAGGTGTTCAGCGGATCGCCGAGAATCTCGACGGCAAGATCGCGCGTCACCCAATGGGCGCTGTGGCCGGATTCGGTTGGCGGCGATAGCGGGCGCACCGGGCGAGCCACATAGATCAGATAGATCTTTTCCGCCCAGAGATCGTATTCCGGCATATAGGTGAAGCGGCGAAAGGCGCTGACCCGGCGCGGGGCGGCAATGCGCCAGCCGGTTTCCTCGCGCACTTCGCGGTGCAATGCGGCAATCGGGCTTTCGCCCGGGTCGATGCCGCCACCGGGCAACTGGAATTCGGGGGTGGGCTCCTGTTGATGGGTCAGCAAAAGCTCGTTGCCCAAGGGCAGAATGGCATAGGCACCACGGCGCAGGATGTAGCGCCGGTCGCGCTGGATCGCTTCCCCATATCGGCGGATCATTGCTGTTCCTCATGTTGCTCCGGCCCAATAGACGGGGTATGCGGGGCTGAATGCAATGGGGAAAGCGCATATGAGTTTGGGGTCCAAAATCGCCTGGGATGACACGGTTCTGCCCTTCCAGCTTGACCGGAGCGATGTTCGCGGCCGGGTGGTGCGGCTTGACGGCACGCTTGATGAAATCCTTGCCCAGCACGATTACCCGCTGGCGATTGAAAAGCTGGTGGCCGAGGCTGCCATTCTGACCGCGCTGATCGGCCCGGCCATCAAGCTGCGCTGGAAGCTTTCGCTCCAGATCCGCGGCGATGGGCCGGCACGGCTGATAGCCACCGATTATTACGCCCCCGAGAAGGAGGGCGAGCCGGGCCGCATCCGCGCCTATGCGAGCTATGATGCCGACCGGCTTGATCCTGATGGCGATCCGTTTGCGCAGATCGGCCGGGGCTATTTCGCGGTGCTCATTGATCAAGGCAAAGGCACCACACCCTACTCCGGCCTTACCCCGATTGCGGGCCAGGCGCTGGCGGATTGTGCCCAGACCTATTTTGCGCAATCGGAACAGCTGCCCACCCGGTTTGCCCTGACATTTGGCAAAGAGCCCGATGGCTGGCGCGCTGGCGGTGTGATGCTTCAGAAGATGCCCAGCATGCCGCCGCGCATGAGTGAAGAGGGTGCTGCTGAAGCCGATGGCCTGCTGTCGCCGGCCGATCTGCTGGCCGATGAAGACGAGATTGAAAACTGGGAACGCGCAAATATCCTGCTGCAGACGGTGAAGGAAGACGAGCTGATCGGCCCGGCCATTCAGCCCACGCAAATGCTGGTTCGGTTGTTCCACGAGGAAAAGCCGCGCGTCTTTGACCCGAATTCAGTGAAATTCGGTTGCACCTGTTCGACCGACCGCGTGCGCCAAAGCATGTCGATCTATTCGCAGAAAGACATCGCGCATATGACCACAGACGAGGGAATCGTGACTGTCGATTGCCAGTTCTGCGGGGCGCATTACGAGTTTGATCCGAAAACGCTGGGCTTCGAGGCCGAGGGGGCAGAGGGTGGTGCCGACTGATCCGATGACCCGGCTGCAAGCAGCTGCGGGTGGCGGTAGGCCATCGTCGGATTTCGATCTGAACCCCGATCTTCGCCCTCAGGGCAGGGTATTGCGACCGGCGGCGGTGCTGATGCCGTTTTGCCAATCTCCGCGCGGGGTCGAACTGATCCTGACCAAACGCGCGTCCGGGCTGAAGCATCATCCCGGCCAGATCGCCTTTCCCGGTGGCAAGGTTGATGAGGGCGATGCCGATGTGGTTGCGGCGGCCCTGCGTGAGGCGGAAGAAGAGATCGGTCTGCCGCGCGGCAATGTCGAGGTTCTGGGCCGGATGGCGCCGCATGAAACAGTCACTGGCTTTACAGTAACCCCCATTTTGGGCTGGGTTAGAGCCACATTTGAACCGATCCCCGAGCCCGGCGAGGTGGAAGAGGTGTTTACCGTGCCTTTCACCCATATCGCTGATCGGTCGCGCTATATCATCGAAAGCCGCTACTTTCGCGGCACCCGGCGGCAGTTCTACACCGTGCCTTGGGGGCCGTATTACATCTGGGGAGCCACCGCGCGCATGTTGCGGGCGCTGGCCGAGGGGTTGGCACGATGAAGCGGATCAGCGCCGACTGGTTGACCGGCAATCAGCCTCAGGCAGTTTGCGCGATGCTGACCGAGGCCGGACATCAGGCCTGGTTCGTTGGCGGTTGCGTGCGTAACGCGCTGATCGGGGCTCCGATCAGCGACATCGACATCACCACCGACGCCCCCCCCGAACGTGTGACTATTCTCGCCCAAAATGCCGGATTTCATCCGGTCCCGACCGGGTTTGACCATGGCACCGTTACCGTGGTGGTGCAGGGGCATCCGTTTGAGGTGACTACCTTCCGCCATGATGTGGAAACCGATGGGCGGCGTGCGGTGGTGGCATTTGCGAACACCATCGAAGACGATGCGCATCGACGCGATTTCACCATGAACGCGCTCTACGCAGCACCCGATGGGCAGGTGACCGATCCGTTGGGTGGTTTGCCCGATCTTGAGGCGCGCCGGGTGCGCTTCATCGACGATGCCCATGACCGGATCCGCGAAGACTATCTGCGCATCCTCAGATTTTTCCGCTTTCACGCCTGGTATGGCGATCCGAATGGCGGGCTGGATGCCGAGGCTTTGGCGGCGATTTCCGAGCTTTCTGCAGGATTAGAGACACTTTCGCGCGAACGGGTTGGGGCAGAGATGAAAAAGCTTCTGGCCGCGCCAGACCCTGCGCCCTCGGTGGCGGCGATGGTGCAAACCGGGGTTCTGGCCCATGTTCTGCCCGGTGCCGACAGCCGCGCCTTGCCAGTGCTCGTGCATCTGGAACAGGCGCTGGGCGTGGCACCTGATGCGATGCGGCGGCTGGCCTGCCTGGGTGGGCAGGATCATATGGAACGGCTGCGGCTTTCAAAGCCCGAGGCGCGGCGGCTAGACCGGCTGCTGGAGCATCGGGGCAGTGCGGCAAGGGAAGAAGAGCTGGGCTATCGGCTGGGCGTGGATGGCGGCCGCGATGTGCTGCTGCTCACCGCCGCCGCGCTGGAAACCCCACTTCCGGACGGTTTTGAAACGCGGCTCGCGCAGGGGGCAGAGGCGAAATTTCCGGTAAAACCGGGCGATCTGATGCCCGATCTCACCGGGGCCGCGCTGGGCCAGCGTCTGAAAGAGCTTGAGGCGCGCTGGATTGCTTCGGGGTTTGCGCTGACCCGCGATGAATTGTTGGGAGATAACTGATGCAGGTCACGATCGAACGTTTGGGGCATCAGGGCGATGGCATCGCGTCGGGGCCGATCTTTGTACCGCGCACCCTGCCGGGCGAGGTGGTGGAAGGCGACGTTGACGGCGATAGGATGGCCGCGCCGCGCATTGTGACCCCCGCGCCGGATCGGGTGCGCCCGCCGTGCCCGCATTACAAAAGCTGCGGCGGCTGTGCGCTGCAACATGCCTCGGATGATTTCGTTTCTGGCTGGAAGATCGGGGTGGTGAAACAGGCCCTCTCGGCCCAGGGAATCGACGCAAATCCTGACGGAATAGAGACATCTTCTGCCCAATCCCGCCGCCGCGCGACCTTTTCGGCGCGGCGCACCAAAGGCGGTACGCTGATCGGGTTTCACGCGCCGAAATCCGATGCGATCACCGCCATTCCAAATTGTCAGCTTCTGCATCCCGGCATGATGGCGGCGATGCCCGCGCTGGAGGCGCTGGTGCAGGCCGGCGGATCGCGCAAAACCGAATTGCGGCTGGCTGTAACGCTCTCTGCTGCCGGGCCCGATGTGGCGGTAACCGGGGGCAAACCCCTCGATCTGGCGCTTGAAACCGAGCTTGCTCAGCTGGCCGGAACCCACGGATTGGCGCGGCTGACCTGGGACGGCGAGTTGATCGCGCTGGTCTTCCCGCCTGCGCAAGCCTTTGGTGCTGCGCAGGTCGTGCCGCCACCCGGCGCGTTTCTGCAAGCCACGGCCGATGGTGAAGCTGCGCTTTTGTCGGTGGTGCGCGATGCGGTTGCGGGGGCAAAGCAGGTTGTCGATCTGTTTGCAGGCTGCGGCACCTTCGCGTTGCCTCTGGCCGAGAAAGCCGAGCTGCATGCGGTTGAGGGCGAAGGCCCGATGCTTGCCGCGCTGGACAAGGGCTGGCGCGGGGCGATTGGGCTGAAAAAGGTCACCACCGAAACCCGCGATCTGTTTCGTCGTCCGCTTATGCCGGACGAGCTGAAGCGCTTCGATGCTGTGGTAATCGACCCGCCGCGTGCGGGGGCCGAGGCCCAGATGGCTGAAATTGCCGCCTCGGACATCACCCGCGTTGCCGCGATTTCCTGTAATCCGGTCAGCTTTGCCCGCGATGCAAAGCTGCTCATGGATGCGGGGTTCCGGCTGGAGCGTCTGGTGGTGGTGGATCAGTTCCGCTGGTCAACCCATGTGGAACTGGCGGCAAGCTTCCGCCGGGGCTGATACGGCGCTAGGCGTGTCTGAAAACTTCATGTATCCTGGCGAAAACCAACGAGCGGTCAGGCAGCACCATGCGCATCTTTGTGGCGATATTCACCCTTATTGGGGCGTTCTGGCTTGCCTCCTGCTCGGCACCCAATGTCTATACCGGCCCGGAAGTTACGCGCATTCTGGTCTATAAATCGTCGCGGATGCTGTATCTCATGCATGGTAACGCGGCGCTCAAGGCCTACCCGATCAACCTTGGCTTCGCGCCAGAGGGCGACAAGGCCTATGAGGGCGACGGAAAAACGCCCGAGGGCAATTACTACATCGACCGTAAAAACCCCAATTCCGATTTTCACCTGTCGCTGGGCATTTCCTATCCCGACGCGCATCACCGGGCAGCTGCGCGCGAGGCCGGGCTGGCGCCGGGGGGCGATATCTTTGTCCATGGCGGGCCAACCGATCCGCGCTATGCCGACACGCCGGACTGGACAGCCGGTTGCATGGCCGTCAGCGATGCCGAGATCGAAGAGATCTACTGGATGGTGAAAGTCGGCACGCCGATTTCGATCTACCCCTAGTCAGGTCTGATCAATCGCCGGTTACCAGCGTCCACCAGACCTTGCCGCTGGATTCCTGATACCAGGCGAAGCCGAGATTTTTCGCCCGCGGATCAAGGATCACGTCGCGCGTGTCTTTCACGGTCATCCAGGCTGCGAGGGTTTCCAGATCGGTCTCGAAGGTTTCTGAAATATTTTCGCCGAGCATCATGCCAGTGTAGCCGGTGCGCGCCACGCGATCGATCGGGGAAGACCCGTCAGAGCCGAAATGCCACGGGCGGTTCTGCACATGCATGTCGCGCGAATGGGTCGCGGCGGCGGCGGTGAGTTTGGAATTCAGCTCAACCGGCTGCGCCCCGGCAGCGGCGCGCAGCTCGTTGATCGAGTCCAGCACCTCGTAGGGGATCTTGTTCGCTTCGGCAGGCGAGATCCAGTGAACGGTCGGCAGCGGTTTGCCATCGGCCCCGAGCTGCACCGGCGGGGCGGTATCGCAGGCCGCAAGGGAAATGGCGATCGCCGCAAGGACCGGAATTACGTGTTTCATCTGTCTACCAATGCTTTCATAGGTTTGGCGCATTCTGCCCAGTGGCGCGGAAACTTCAACCGTGATCCACAACAGAAACGGCAAACTAACGCTGGTTTGATTTGCGACGCGGCGTCTGACGGCCTATACAGCGAACTCAACAGCAGGCAACCGAGGGATTTATAGCCTCATGTCACTCAGAGATACGAAAAAATTTGATCGCCGGGCCTTTCTTGCCAGCGGCGTGGCTGCGGGCTCGCTTCTGGCCTCTCCCGCGCTGGCGCAGGTCACCGACAGCAGCTCGACGGAAGTCGAAGGCGATCTTTCGGAAGTGGTGCGGCGCAACATTTCCAGCTTCCGGTCGCTGGACTGGCATCCGTATTTTTCCAACCTCCACAAGGGGGCGATCCTGGTCGATACCACCTCGCGGGCGCTGCATTTCTGGTCGGAAGACGAAAGCATCTACAAGCTTTACCCGACTTCGGTGCCACTGACCGAGGAAATGACCCGGCGCGGCCGCACCTCGGTGGTGCGCAAGGTTGTCGATCCCGAATGGCGGCCTACGCCGTCGATGCTGAAGCGCAACCCGGAATGGCCGCCCTATATCGGCCCTGGCCCGGACAACCCCTTGGGGCCTCGCGCGCTGTATCTGAGCTGGCAATACTACCGGATCCACGGAACCCACGACACGCGCAAGATCGGTCGGCGGTCGTCAAACGGCTGCATCGGCCTCTACAACGAGCATATCAAAGAACTTTTTGAGCTTGTGAACGTTGGAACTCAGGTGTTGCTAATCTGACACCTGTAAAGACGACGTTATCGAATCCAGTTGCAATATTCTCGGTGTGCTGTTTTCTACGGGCACGAGGTACGAAATACCCTGCTTTGGCACGTGTGCCAGGCGAACTATTGGAGTTTTGAAATGAAAAAAATCATGCTTGCGGCCGCCGCCGTTCTCACTGCCCCCGCCGCTTTCGCGGGTTCGATGGCCGCTCCGGTTATCGAACCGACCGTTGTTGTCGAGCAAGCGACCTCGTCGTCGTCGGCTGGCATCCTCGTTCCGCTGATCCTCGTGGCGATCATCGCCGGTGCGATCGCGCTGCGCTAAGATCTGGCCAAATTGGCTTCCGGATCGCACGATCTGGGCAAAACCCTGCTCATCGAGCGGGGTTTTTTGTTGCAAACATTAACCAGTGCTGGTTTGTAGAACATACAAGATGGCACATGCGCTGTTATGATGCTTGTGATCCAGGGACATTAGGAGATCAAAATGAAAAAAATCATGCTTGCGGCCGCCGCCGTACTCGCCGCCCCCGCCGCTTTCGCCGGTTCGATGGCCGCTCCGATCGTGGAGCCGACCGTTGTTGTTGAGCAAGCGACCTCGTCGTCGTCGGCTGGTATTCTCGTGCCGCTGATCCTCGTGGCGATCATCGCCGGTGCGATCGCGCTGCGCTAAGATCTGTCAGAATTCCGGCTTCCGGAATAAAAGGCCCCGCCATCAGGTGGGGCCTTTGTTTTTACGGGATCCGCCAAATGAAAACGCCCGGGGCTTTCGGCTCCGGGCGTTTGCTTTTCAAAAGATCGGCGATCAGATCGCTTCGGTGATCCAGCTTTCCAGCGCGGCTTTCGGCGCAGCGCCAACCTTGTGCGAGATCACCTCACCGCCTTTGAACATGAACAGCGTCGGAATGCCGCGCACGCCCATCATCGCCGGCGACGAGGGGTTTTCGTCAACATTGATCTTGGCGATTTTCACTTTGCCTTCATAGGCCGTGGCCAGCTCTTCCAGGGCGGGGCCGATCATCTTGCAGGGGCCGCACCATTCCGCCCAGAAGTCGACAACGACAGGAATGTCGCTTTTCAGAACTTCTTCTTCGAAAGTGGCATCGGTAACGGGGTAGGTGGTCATCAGGAGGACTCCTTAATTTCGGGTTGAAAGAAACCTAGGAACGGGGCTCGGTCCCGTCAAGTCGGCCAAATGCGCGCAGCGCTAGGCCGGGGGGCAGTGGCATGTAGGTGGCGCTCCGGGTCCAGAGCACGGCAGTGGTTACCTCGCGGTCCGGGTAGAGGGCGCAGAGGGCTGTTTCATATGCTCCCATCTGCCGCAGAATGCCCTCCGGTACGTCTTCCGGGCGTTCGGGCACCAGCCGGTTTGTCTTGAAATCCACCGCTATCACTTTTTCGCGGGTTATGACCAGCTTGTCGATCACCCCATGCAGGTGCATGGCCCCGGCTGTGGCGACAGGTGCTGAGATTTCCACTTCGGCGAGCGTATCGGGGCCGAAAAGAAAGCCCAGTTCCGGCGCGTCGAGCACCCGGCGCGCCTCGTCAAGCAGTTGCGCGGCCTCACCCTCCGGGGCGGCATCCTCGCCAAAGGCCAAAAGATCGCGTGCCGTGGCCTCCCAGAGGCTGCGCTCATAGGCCGGGAGGCATTCCAGTAGCCGGTGAAGCTGGCGACCATGGCGCAGCGCTGCGTCTAGGGCGTTCGGGTCTTCATCGCCCCCGGCCAGCACCTTGGCGCCCCCGAGATCGGAGGGCGAAAGCGGTTTCGGCGCCTCTTCGGGCATCATCGGGGTGGTTTTTACCCAATCGGGCAGGTCGGGCAGCGCTGCCTCGGTGTTCTGCGCCTCATCCTCCGGTGCCCCTTGCCAATCGCCGGTTTCAAACCGCAGGCCCCGGCCAAGCGCAAAGTCCTGATCCACCGCACCGGCCTTGGTCATGCCGGCCTCGGCGATGCGATACCAGCTTGCCGCCTCACCCGGTTTACCTACCTCTCCGGCAGCGGCGATGATCAGCCAGCTCTCGGCCCGGGTCATCGCCACATAGAACAGGCGCATATTCTCTTCCTGCGCGGCGTCCTGCCCGGCGGCGCTGGCGGCTGCCAGAAGATCCGGCGCGTCGCCCTTCGCTGCGCGCCAGGCTGTTCCAGCATCGGTTGCGATCAGATGCGCGCCACGCGGGGGATTGCGTCTGGCGGTATCGGGCAGGATCACCACCGGCGCCTCCAGCCCTTTTGAGCCATGCACCGTCATCACCCGGATCTGGTCGCCCGCGCTGTCCATCTGGCGTTTGATCTCGACCTCGTCAGCGGCAAGCCAGGTCAGGAACCCAGTCAGGCTGGGCACTTCCATCCGTTCATAACCGAGAGCCTGCGCTAACAGCGCGTCGATCCCGTCTTCGGCCTCGTGCCCCAGCCGCGCAATCAGTTTTCGCCGCCCGTCATGGCGGGTGAGGATGCGGTCGATCAGGTCATAGGGGCGCAGGTAATCGGCCTCGTCGCGCAGATCGGTGAGCATCTCGACCGCATATGGGTAGGTCTCGGCCTGATCGCGCAACACGTTCCACAGGTAGCGGGGGCCCCGGCCATAGGCGAGGCGATAGAGCGTATCCTCGCTGAACCCGAAAAGTGGCGAGCGCAGCGCAGCCGCCAGCGACAAATCGTCTTCCGGGGTGGCCAGAAAGGCCAGAAGCGCGGTCAGGTCTTTCACTGCCAG
Source organism: Paracoccaceae bacterium (assembly GCA_050290705.1). GTDB lineage: Bacteria > Pseudomonadota > Alphaproteobacteria > Rhodobacterales > Rhodobacteraceae > Sinisalibacter. The sequence goes on along the minus strand of JBNKIC010000022.1, from coordinate 428,948 downwards.
CTCGCCGCCAATCCGCAACCTGTCGGCTCCGGCAATGGGCAGATTGCGGGCCTTGCAGGCCCGGATGATCTGGTGAAACAGTTCCGACCGGCGGCGCAGCAGCACCATCACATCGCCGGGCCGCACCCGACGCATTGTGCCACCTTTGCCTGGAATAGTGCCTGTTTTGAGCATCTCCGCGATGGCATCGGCCACCGCATTGGCCAGCCGCACCGGTGCATCTTCCGGCGCGGGTACATCAACGGGATCGGTCCAGGGCTGATCCTCCGCCTGATCGGGCTTTTCGACCCCGGGCCACAGGTCTACCCGCCCGGGCCGGTCGGGATCCAGCGTCAGGTGGTTTACGTCATCACCCAGGCCTGGCGCGGTTTTCAGCGTATGATCAACAAAGGCGAGGATCGCGAGTGACGAGCGGAAGGAATATTCCAACTGCAGCCCGCGCACCCCAAGCCCGACCTCTCTGAAGGCGGCAGCGAAATCGTCTTTCGTGCGGGTAAAGCCGGATGGATCGGCGCCCTGAAATGAATAGATCGACTGCTTCACATCCCCGACAACGAAAATCGTGCGCGGCTGGTCCGATCGCGCACTGGCCCCGGTGGTAAATTCCCGCGCCAGGCTTTCGATCACCCGCCACTGCGCCGGGCTGGTATCCTGCGCCTCATCGACCAGAATATGGTCGATCCCGCCGTCGAGCCGATAAAGCACCCAGGCAGCAAGGCCCGGATCGCGCATCAGGCGACCGGCCAAGGTGATCAGATCGTCGAAATCCAGCCAACCCCGCGCCTGCTTGCGCCGCGCATATTCGGCAAGGAAAGGCCGCGCGAAGCAGTGCAGCGCGAGCGTCTTTTCGGCGCTGGCAAGGGCAAGGCGGCGCGCGCGTGCGGCTTCCACCCGTGCCATCAGCCCCTCCAGCCCGTCCATCAGCTCGGCGGCCGCGCCGTTTTGCGTGGCCTTGGTCGGAAAAGACCCTATCTTAGCTGAAAAGGGTTCTTTGGCACCCGCGCCGGTCAGAAATACGCTTTCCAGAATGGGCAGATCGCGGGCCGAAAGCTGGTCTGGATCCAGCACCGTCAGCTTTTCGCCCGCCTTCGCCTCGGTGGACGATCCGGCCAGTAGGATCGGGCGCAGGGCGGTCAGCAGCGCGCCATCGCCGGGGGCAAAGGCGAGCGCGTCGAGCGCGGTGGCGTCGAAATCAGGCGCCAGATCGAACCAGCCCCAGATTTCCTCCCGGCTCACCTCTTCCGCAAAGGCCTCCCGCCGCCCGGTGATCTCGCGCAGCAGCGGTTCGAAATCGCTGTCGGTGTTGATCGCCGCTAGTGCCTCTACCAGCGGGCGCTGCGGCCCATCGGCCATATCGTCCAGCACCTCGCCCATCAGAATGCGCGCCGCGCGTTCGTCCATTTCCGTGAATTGCGGCGATACGCCTGCCTCCAGCGGAAACCGCCGCAGGATCGCGGCGCAGAACGAATGGATGGTTTGAATTTTCAAGCCGCCAGGTGTCTCTATTGCACCTGCAAACAGCCTTCGCGCACGGGCAAGATCACCGACATCCTCAACCCCCAATTCGTGCAGCTCTTTGCGCAAATCGCTGTCGGGCTTCATCGCCCAGGCGCCGAGGCGTTTGAACAGCCGGTTCTGCATCTCGCTCGCAGCGGCCTTGGTATAGGTCAAGCACAGGATGTTCTGCGGCGAAACCCCCGCCAGCAACAGCCGCGCCACGCGGTCGGTCAGCACGCGGGTTTTGCCCGAGCCCGCATTGGCCGAAAGCCAGGTATTGGCGGTTGGATCAGCGGCCTCGATCTGGCGCAGGGTGGCGTCGTTCGGTCTCATTCGCCCACCTCCTGCGGTTCGGCCCGCATCGTATGGTCCCATTCGCCAAAGCGCGACAGGTGATCGAAATCGCCGCCGAACGATTGGCTTTCGACGATCCGACGCGCCGTGTAGCCCTGCATGCGGCTCTGATATGCCTCAATCAGCTCGGTGAGGCCGTCGCGCGTTTCCTCGATGAGTTCAGGACCAACCGCAATGCGGGCAAATTTTGGGGTGCCGCCAAGGCCGATATAGGCCACCTCGGCCACTTTCGCCGGGGCAAGCCCATCAAACGCGCCCGCCTCAGCCATCACGGCCTCCAGCAACAGCTGTTTGTCATAGGCTTTCTGCTGTTTTTCAGACGGAACAGAGCCTGTTTTGTAGTCGTAAATATAGAGAGCCCCCGCCGCGTCGCGGTCGATCCGGTCGGCGGTGCCGGTGAGGGTGAAATCGAGCTGAGGCAAGGGAAGGCGGCCCCGCACCTCGGTTTTCGTCGGCGTCGCACGATCCCGCCGGTCCACTTCACCTTGTAAAAACGTATCAGCCACGCGTCCGAGCTTGGCCAGCCACAGCACCCGGGCGGCGGGCCAGGGCGCCTCTTCCTGCAGCACCTCTTTCGCGAGGCGCATCAGCCGCTCGTGACCCTCAGCCGGGGCCTCGGTTCCCGGCGCCTCGTTGACAAACCGCTCCATCACCTTGTGCAGGATCGTGCCACGCAGCGGCGCGTCGGGCGATTGGTTGAGCGGTTTTAGCGGGCGAAGACCCAAAATCTGCTCGGCATAGATCGCATAGGGGTCGCGGACCAGCTTGGTGACCCGGGTGACGGAAAGCTTTTTCGGGCGCGCCTCGACCGGCGGCATCGGCGCAGGGCGTGGGGCGGGGGCAATGGGCACTGCCGCATCAAGGGCGCGCGCCAGTCGCAACCAGTCAGCCCCACGCGTGCGCATCGCGTCCAGCGCCGCCGCCCCCTCTGCCGACATGCCCTCCATCAGATTGGTCAGCCGGTTGATCCAGCGCGAGGGCACGGTTTCGCTTTCATCATTCCGGATCGCACGGGTCAGCACCACCTCTTTCGCCGCAATCGCCTGCTGAAAGTCGTGAGCCGACAGCCCGATGCGTCTTTCCGGCAGCAACAGACCCACATCCTGCCGCATCCGCCGGTTCATCCACGGGTCCGGCGGCGGGGTTTCGGGCCAGGTGCCATCGTTCAATCCGGCCAGGATCACCAGATCAACCCCCTGCACCCGCGCCTCCAGCGTGCCCCAGATCCGCACATTCGGATGCGGTTTGACCGGGTCGCGCACCTCGCCGCGTTTCAGGACGGCGGTGAAGAGGTCGCGATAGTCCGGCGGGCTGAAATCGCCGCCATGGGGGGCTTCGCGCAGAAGCTCATCGGTGATCCGCCGTGCCTCGCGTCCAGCGGGCTTTTCCCACAATTCACCCGCGCCACTGCCCACTGGTCCGGCGGCCAGATGCTCGGCCAGTCGCAGCGTATGGGTCACATGATCGCTGAGCGGTCGCAGCCCGGTTTGGGCGAATTCTGCAAGAATAGAGCCGATCCAAGCTGCCCAGTCCTGCCGGTCTTCCCGTCGCTCGGCCCAGCGCGCCAGCGCTTCGGCGCTGGGATAGGGCATGGCCTCGCGCAGTTCCTCAAGCTCCAGATCGCGGGTATGGCGTAGATGCTCACCGCGCGCATCGCTGCCGGTATTGGTCAGCGGATGTTTCAGCAGCGCCAGCAGATCGGGTCCGGTGATTTTTGCTCCAAGAAGCTCGGCCACCTGACGGAGCAACCGCCCCGGCGCGGTCAGCGGCAGCGGGCGCCCGGCGGAATCGTCCGGCTCGATCTGCCAGCGATCCAGCGCGGCGCTGACTTGCCGGGTCAGGGTCCGGTCGGGGGTGATCAGAGCCGCACTTACCCCGTCTTCGGCGGCTTTGCGCAGGATCAGGGCAATTGCGCTGGCTTCACTGCGCGGCGAGGGTGCCTCGATCAGCGTCATCCCGGTAGTAGCAGTGTCTATACCGCCAAAATTTGGCCCTTCCACCTGCCATTGATCCGTTACCGGCGCGGGGCGCAGAGCCAGCGAAATGAGCGCGTTGCGTTCGGGAACCGGCGGCACGACATCGACCCAACGCCTGACATCCCGCGGACCAAGATCGAGCGCCCGCATCAACCGGGCAAAGCGGAATTGCGGGTGATCTTCGGCGGTGAGCGCGTCGTCGAGCGCGTTCCAAACCGGCGTATCCATTTCGAAATCAAACCCGGGCAGGATCACTGCGCCCTGTGGCAGACGGGCGACGGCGCGCATCAGCATCTGCGTGGCACCGCGCGAACCGGTCGAACCGGCGATGATGATCGGATCCTGTGGCGGGCTATCCTGCCAGAGCGCCACCAGACGTTCGATCACCCGGCGCTGCCGTGATTCAAGATCGGGCGGCTCACCGCTTGCCTCATCGAAAAACCGCCCAACCGCATCAAGAAAGGTCAGGCTGCGTTGCCAGTGGCCAGAGAGATCCGACACATCCAGCCCGCGCAACGCCTCCAGCCCCACACCTTCGCCCTGCATCTCGTCCATCAGCCCGGCAAGGCTGTCGGCGAGGTCGTAGATCGCGGCACGGGGGGCAAGGTCGGGCTGGGCTTCCAGCAGTTGCGCAACGATTTCCGCCAGCTCCAACCGCCGCCGCAGGGGCGACACGGCGGGGGGCAGATCGGCAAAGGCGGCATCCTGACCGAGATCAGTGACCAGCCGGATCCGTGGGAGCAGTAGCGCCGGGCCTTCGTCAAACAGCGTGGAAAGGCGACGCTGCATCCGGCGGGTGTTGACGTAGAGCGTCACCCGAGCCAGCGCCTCGGGCGGGTGGCCCGCAAATCTCTCATGAAGTCCCGCCACCACCGCGCGCGGAAAATCCACCCCGGAGGGCAGGGCGAAGAGGCGCGGTTTCGGGCTTGGCTCAAACATCGGTCTCTCCGGCCAGCAGGGCTTCGGCGGCGGTAATCCCGTCGGGATGGCCGACATCGCCCCAGCCGCCATGATGCAGCGCGCCGAACAGGCGGCCCTCGGCCAGCATCCTGTCCCAGATCAGGTTCAGTGAAAACACCTCTGCATCAATCTGCTGCAAAGCATCGGTTTTCACGATCTGCGCCCCGCAATAAACCAACCCGGCCCCGCGCGTGAGGCGCCCGTGATCATCGCGCCAAAAGTCGCCCGCACGGGTATAGCCAGTGGCCCGGTCTCGCGGGACCAGCAACAACAGCGCATCCATCCGGTCCGGATCCCATTCAGCGGCAAGCTCTTCCAACGGGTTGGCGCCGGTCCAGACCGCGTCGGAATTTAGGGTGAAGACCGGATCAGGTCCAAGCAGCGGCAGTGCCTGACGCAGCCCGCCTCCGGTTTCCAATAGCTGCGGCTTTTCATGCGACAGCGCCACGCCTTTCGGGGTCAGATGGGTGGCAAGTTGGTCGGGCAGGTGGTGAATATTCGCCACAATCGTCTCTATTCCAGCAGAATTTGCCAGGTCGAGCGCGTGGTCAATGAGCGGCTTTCCGGCTACTTCGATCAGCGGTTTCGGGCGCGTCTGGGTCAGGGTGCCCATCCGCGTGCCCAGCCCGGCGGCAAAAAGCATCAATGATCTGGGTGCGTACCGCATTGTTCTTTCAGCCTTGTCAGAAGGTCGGGCGTGGGGGCGGGCAGGGTGGCGGTGACGGCCTCAGACAGAGCTGCCAGCGCCGGATGGGTCAGCGCCTCGGTCAGCAGAGACCAGCAGCGCGGGAGCAGATCAATATAGTCTGGTTTGGCAAAATGCAGCGAAAGCCGGGTGAAGATGCCAAGGATGCGCAGATTGCGCTGGGCGCTCAGCACAGCCCCAGCCTCTTGCAGCGCCTCAAGGCTCTGGCCGGTGGCGCTGGCATAGCGCTCGAACATGGCGGCAATCGTAGCGGGCGCCACTGGGCGGCGCACATCATGGGCCAGCGAGATCAGGTCATAGACCGGATGGGTCAGCACGGCGTCCTGAAAATCAATCAGCCCCACCCGAGCCGGACCACTGCGTTCGGGCAGCCAAAACAGGTTTTCGGCGTGAAAATCGCGCAAGGCCAGCACCGGTTGCCAGGGCGCGAGCGTTGACAGCGCGTCTTTCAGACAGGCCTTGATCAGGGCGCCCCCAGCCGGATCGGCCTGCCCTGTGGCGTTTTGGCCGTACCAGTCCAGCGCGGGGTCGATGGCGGCCACCAGAGCCGGGGTATCGTAGGGCGGGGCATCAGGGGCCGGGTCGGCGTGCAGCGTGATAAGCGCATCGACGGCGGCCAGATAAAGCTCGGCCTCCAGTGCAGGCTGATCTGCCAGCACCCGCGAAAACAGCGCGTCGCCCAGATCTTCTTCCACGAGCAGGCCGTTCTTGGGCAGGGCGGCCAGAATGCGAGGGGCCGAGAGGCCGAGGGCCGACAGGTGCCGGGCGATGCGCTGAAAGGCAATGACGCTGCCAATATCCTCCGGGTCTTTCATCAGAATGGCGCGCGCGCCGTCTGGCCCGTCGGTCAGGCGCTCGTATTGCCGGGCCGAGGCGTCGCCCGCCAAGGCCCTGCGCTGGGCACCCGCCCAGCCCGCATGGGCCAGAAACACATCTGTCAGCCGGTCATGGTCAGAGGTCATGGACAAATTCCGGCGAAATAGTCTCACATATTTGCCGCCAGCGGGGGTTATCGCTGGAGAGGTGCAGAAGCCGCGCCTCGGGGTCGTCGCCTGCTTCAAAGGCGATGAGCAGCGCGCCTGTCGGGGTCAGTTCGCCCAGCCGGTCGGGCCATTCGACCAGACAAATCGCCTCGTCAAAGGCTTGCGTCAGCCCCAGTTCGTCGACCTCGTCAGGATGGGTCAACCGGTAGAGATCGGAGTGCCAGATTTCGCAGCTGGGGGTTTCGTAGCTTTGCACCAGCGTAAAGGTGGGCGAGGGCACATCTTCCGGCGGGGCGCCATCGGCGGCCAGCCGGGCCTGAATCAGCGCCCGGGCAAAATGGGTTTTGCCGCTGCCAATGGGGCCATCAAGCAGGATTACATCGCCCGGCGAAAGCCGCGGCGCCAGCTCCTGAGCAAGGCGCGCCGTGGCATCGGGCGAAGAAAGGAAAAGGTGGCAGAGGGGCGCGGTCATCCTTCCGTTTTAACGCAGAGCACTACCCCTGCAAGCGGCAAGTTCAGCCCTGCGCGGAAACCACCAGATGTTCGGTTTCTGCCGGGTCCATCCCGCTCTCCAGCGCCGGGCTGTCTTCGGCCAGACCGGTGACGAAGGAAAAATCAATCAATGTGGCGCCATGGGCCAGCGGCACAACCCGACAGGTAAGCTGCCGCCCATCGCTGAGCGCAATCGGGGCGCTCCAGCTTTCGCGATTCCCGGAGGCGCCGACAAAGGCCCGCAACCGATCCCAAACCGGGCTGGGGGTGCATTTCGGCTGCCAGCTGCGAATGGCCTCAGACAAAGAGGTGCCGCCAATCGTGTTGGTGTCGTTGCCCCAAAGCTTGGCATAGGCCGCATTCGAGATCGACAGCACACTGCCCGGGGTGAACACAGCGATGGCCTGTCCAAGACCGTCCAGCGCGGCCTGACCGGCATCGATGTCAGCGCGGAACCGGCGCGCCACCGAAATCTCGGCCGAAATGTCTTCGAACAAAAGCGCCACGGCGCCATCGGGATGGGGGCGCCCGGTGACCCGATAGGTTTGTCCGGTCGGAAGCGTCCAGCTTTCTTCATAGGTGCCGTTTTCCGCGGCGGCGACGAGTTCGGAGATCTGCTGCCGCCAGGATTTGTAATCCCGCGGCTCGGGGATCATCCGTGCCGCGCGCAGCTTGTCGAGAAAGGCCGAGACCGTCGGTTTCGAGATCAGAAATTCCGCCGGCAACATGGTGAGATCCAAGAGCGCCGGATTGAACAGGGCCAGTTCGCGCTTACGGTCAAAGATCGCCAGCCCAATCGGCAGTGCCGCAAAGGTTTTCGAGATCGTGGTGACGAATTCGTGCAGCGAGGCTTCGGCGCGCACCAGTCGATCGGAGGGCCAAGCGTAGAAAAAGCGTTCATCCCCGTCCAGCATCACCTCGGAGACTTCAAACCATTGCCGCGTGGAGGCCCCGGCGGGTGACACGGCAAAGCGGTGAATTTCGGGCATGTCTTCCTGGGCAGCCACTTTGCGCGTGTCTTCCGACAGGGTGAACACCTTGTAAGGCGGCCAGGGGCGCACATCGCCGTCGATGCCAAAGCTGTCGGCCAGATCAAGATAGGCCCGGTTGCACCATGTAATCCGCCCCTGACGGTCTTCCCGCCACATCGGGAAGGGCGACAGCGAGGTATTGGTGCGCAGGGTTTCAAGCTCATGCGTCATGGCCAGCAGGCTCTGCATGTCGATCCCGCTGTCATCGTCATCCGCTTTCGGACCGGCCAGAGTGATCCGCGCCACGCCATCATGCCATTCTGCAAACAGAATTTCGCTGTTATCGGCGGATTTGATTTCCATCTTGCCCATCTCGGCCAGATCGAGAATCCGCTCGTTCAGGCGCGGAAAGCGCGGGGTCAGCAGGGTTGCCAGCCGTGTCCAGGCCGAGCCGCGCGGGGGCGTTGTGGCCAAAAGCTGACGTGCCGCCGGAGTCGCATCCAGCAGGGTTTCGTTGTCAAAAATGAACACCACCGATTCGCGTTCGGCTTCGGAAAAACCACGAAGCCGACTGATTTTGCGCCGATCCGCCAGGGCGAAAACGTACAAAACCGCCAATGCGATCAGGAAAGCCACCACGATCAGAGAGAGTATGAGTAGCGCTTGGAACATCAGATTAGCCCGCCATTAATCTTGATTTCCCCATTCTTAACAAACAGAAGGTTAACGAAGATTTAAGGCGGGACTTTGTCTCAGACATCAAACCGAACATTTTCTCCCAAAACCGGGGTCCGTTCGGCGGCTTCGATGCCGTGTGGGCCGCGCTGCCAGACCACTTCCACAATCGCGCCCGTGCGCTGGCCGGGCTGTGCTTCGCCGGTATAGGGCTCGGCGCCATTGGCAAAGTTCAGTTCGGCCCCGGTGCGTTCAAGCAGCGTTTTGGCGATGAACAGGCCCAGCCCCATCCCCTCGTATTCCGGTCTGCGCGAGTCGCGGGCGGCCTTTCGGCCCTGCCGGATAAACGGATCACCGATCCGACCCAGAAGATGCGGCGGATAGCCGGTGCCATCGTCGATGATCTTGATCGAGATGGTATTGGTCCCCCAGCAGGTCTCGACCCAGACATGGCTGGAGGCGAAATCGACGGCGTTCTGGATCAGGTTACGCAGCCCATGGATCAGCTCGGGACGGCGGCGCACGATCGGCTGACTGTCGGGCAGAGCGCCCCCGTCGACGGTTTCGATGACAATCACCTTGCCCCGCCCGCGATGCGGTTCGGCGGCTTCTTCGATCACCGCGCCCAAGGGGGCCTGATGCAGGTGCAGATCGTCTTTGCCGGTGCGGCCCATCGAGTGCAGAATATCGCGGCAGCGGTTGGCCTGATCGCGGATCAGCTCGGCATCTTCGCGCATATCCGAGCCTTCGGGCAATTCGCTGGCCATTTCCGATGAGACCAGTTTGATCGTGGCCAGCGGCGTGCCCAATTCATGTGCGGCGGCGGCCACCACACCGCCGATATCGGTCAGCTTCTGCTCGCGGGCCAGCGCCATCTGGGTGGCCAGCAGGCCACTGCTCATGGTCTGAATCTCGGTGCTGACGCGGCGGGTATAGATGCCGACAAACACGATCGACACAACGATCGAAGCCCAATATCCCAAGGCAAAAATCTGAGGCAACTCATAAATGTCGCCCGATGTCGTGACCAGCGGCAGATGCACCCAGCCGATCATTGCCAGGGCCACGATGGCGACTTCGCCCACCACCAGAACCGAGCGCAGCGAAAGCGCGGTGGCGGCCACTGTCACCGGGGCGATGATCAGCAGTGCGAAGGGGTTGTTGATGCCCCCGGTCAGGCCCAGCAAGATCGCCAGCTGGACGATATCGAAGGACAGAAAGATCGTCGCTTCCTGCTCCGACAGGCGCTTGCTCTCAGGATAGACCACCTGCGAGAACAGGTTGATACTGACGGAAAGCCCGATGGCCATGGCGCAATAGCCGCGCTCGATGTCGAGATTGAACAGATATTCGCTCAGCGCGATGGCGGCGATCTGTCCGAACACCGCGAACCAGCGCAGCATGATCAGGGTGCGCAGCCGCACCCAGCTGTTGCCGTGATCTTTTTCAAGCAGAATCGAGCTGGTATCGGCCATTTGGAGGGCTATCCCGGTTGCGTCACTCTGATCCCTTGTATGTCCTGGATGTATCGTGGATCAATGCCCGGACGACACAGGAGGATATCATGCAGAAACCCGTTTTTGCGCTGGCGGCGGTTGCCGTGGTTGCAGCGGCTGCCGGGGCCTGGTGGCTCACCCGCTCGGGCGCGCAGGACCAGTTTGCCCAATGCCGCGATGGCGGGATCAGCACTGGCATCAGCGCCATTGGCGGGCCGCTTTCGCTGATCGACGAAAACGGCAAAGCGGTGACGGATCAGGACATGTTCGTCAAACCGACGCTGCTTTATTTCGGCTATACCTTCTGCCCGGATGTCTGCCCCACCGATAACGCTCGTAATGCCGAGGCGCTCGATCTCCTTTTGGGGCAGGGTTACGATGCCCAGATGGGCTTTGTCTCGGTCGATCCTCAGCGCGACAATCCCGAGCGGCTGCGCGATTTCACCGATTTCCTGCATCCCGATGCAATTGGCTATACCGGCACGCCCGAGCAGATTCAGGCGGCGAGCAAGGCGTACAAGACCTACTTCAAGAAAGAAGAGGATGGCGATCCCGATTACTATCTGATCGACCATTCCACCTTTACCTATCTGGTTCTGCCGAAAATCGGCTTTGTCGAATACTTCAAGCGCGAGACGACGCCCGAAGATATGGCAAAGCGCAGCTCGTGCTTTATCGACGCCGCAAGGTAGGCGACAAACTGACATGCGATAAATTGACCTGCGTCGACCATGCGCCTACTGTGCCGAAGACCAGCGGGTAGCGGTAAGGGATAGGAATGTCGGACCACGAATTGCGCGAAATCGGCGAGGACAGGTCGCTCCTGCTCGTCGATGATGATGAACCTTTTCTGAAACGCTTGGCGCGGGCCTTGGAAAAACGCGGATTTGAGCCCGATGTGGCTGAATCCGTGGCGACCGGTAAAGCCAAGGCGATTGCCCATCCGCCCGCCTATGCGGTTGTCGATCTGCGGCTCGAAGACGGCAGCGGGCTCGATGTGGTTGAAACCATTCGTGAAAAACGGCCCGATGCGCGGATCATCGTGCTCACCGGCTATGGCGCCATCGCAACCGCTGTTGCGGCAGTCAAAGCCGGGGCGACCGATTATCTGTCGAAACCTGCCGACGCCAATGACGTGATGAATGCGCTTCTGGCAGATGGCGATGAGCTTCCGCCGCCGCCGGAAAATCCGATGAGCGCCGACCGGGTGCGTTGGGAGCATATTCAGCGGGTTTATGAGCTGTGCGACCGCAACGTTTCGGAAACCGCGCGTCGGCTCAACATGCACCGTCGCACGCTGCAGCGTATTCTCGCCAAGCGCAGCCCGAAATAAACAAAGCCGTCTGGCCCCGGGTCATGCCGGTGCCGGACGCGCCTTTGCGATCAGGTGAGCGTGATCCCATAGAATTTGATGGCGTTCTGCGCGAAAAGCGCGGCGCGATCGTCGGTGCTCAGCTCTTGCGTTAAGGTCTGCGCGGTTTGCAGCCAGCCTGAATAGTCGCCCGCCAGCTCCAGCACCGGCCAATCGCTGCCCCACATCACTCGTTTTGGCCCGAAGGCCGCCAGAACATGGTCATAAACGGGGCGTAGCGTTTCGGCCGACCATCCCGGCCCGAATTCATTGGCAAGGCCTGATAGCTTGCAGAAGATCTGTGCATGCCCGGCCAGCATCGTCATCCCGTGGCGCCAGTCGTTGCCGGGATCGGTGCCTTGAAAGATCGGCTTGGCGCAGTGATCGACGACAATCGGAAGCTCCGGTATCGCTCGGGCCAGATCGTTGATCGCTTCAAAATGTCGGGGCGTGATCAGCGCATCCATCCGAAGACCCGCCGCCGCCACCTGCCGCAGCCCCGCCCGCACATCCTCGCGCGCGATCCAGTTGGTATCGCTGATATCCTGCAACATCGGGCGGATGCCGCGCAGTGCCGGATGGGCAATCTCGGCCAGTTGTGCCGGTACATCGCCGGTCAGGTCGACCCAGCCGACAACGCCACGGATCAGCGGGTTGGCATCGGCCAGCCCCAGCAGAAACCGGGTTTCTGCCAGCGTCGGCGCCGCCTGTACCACAATCGTGCCGGTAATCCCGTTCGCCTCTGTCAACGGTTCCAGATCCGACGGCAGGATGTCGTGACGGATCGGCGCAACACTGGGATCCTGCATCCAGAAATAGTCGCCCCGGTCGATCTGCCAGAAGTGCTGATGCGCGTCGATGATCACGGTTACCTCTTGTATGCGGAGTTTGTTTTTAATAATAACATACCTAAACGCGGAGGCTTTTCATGTCAACGACGCCCATTCTTCAGTTCGGTACCAGCCGGTTCCTTCAGGCCCATGTCGATCTGTTCGTCAGCCAATCCGGCGCGGCGCCCGGTTCGATCACCGTGGTGCAAAGCAGTGGCGATGCAGGCCGGTCCAAGCGCCTCGCGCAGTTGGCCAATGGCTTTGAGGTGCATATTCGCGGGCTTTCGGACGGGCGGCGTGTCGAAGACATCCTGCAGGTCGACAGCGTTGGCCGAGCCCTGTCGATTGGCGCCGATCTGGCCGAGGTGCAGCGGATCGTGGCCGAAGAGGCGCAGATCATCCTGTCAAACACCGCCGATGCCGGGTTCCGTCCGCAAGCGGTGGATGCGGGCGACAGGTTCGATCCTGCGATGTCTTACCCGGCCAAGCTCGCGCATCTGTTGCGGGCCCGGTTCGAGGCAGGTGGCACCGCGCCGCAGATCATGCCGACCGAGCTGGTGCAGGATAACGGGCAGGTTCTGCGCGGTCTGGTGCTCGAGGTGGCGCAAAACATGGATGCGGATTACCGCGACTGGCTGACCAGTGAGGTCATCTGGGTCAATTCGCTGGTTGACCGGATCGTGTCGGAACCGCTGGAGCCCGCCGGTGCGGTGGCCGAACCCTACGCGCTTTGGGCCATCGAGGATCAGCCCGGTCTGGTGATGCCCTGCCGCCACGAGGCGGTGCAGCTGGTCGATGATCTTGGTCCGATCGAGCGGCGCAAACTCTTTGTGCTCAATCTCGGGCATACCTGGATGGTGGCCGACTGGCTGGCGCAGGGCAAAGCGGGCGCGACCTATGTGCGCGACGTGCTGAGCGATGGCGATTGTGCCGCGCGGCTGCGTGCCATCTATATCGAAGAGGTTCTGCCGGGCTTTGTTGCCGCAGGCGAAGCGGACGGAACCGAGCGCTATATCGAGATCACGATGGAGCGCTTTGCCAACCCGTTCCTTGATCACAAACTGGAAGACATCGCGCAAAACCATGGCGAGAAACTTGATCGCCGGATCGCTGCTTTCGTCCGTTGGGCGCAGGAACATGGCGATACCGGCGCAAAGCCACGGTTGGAGCGGGCATTGAAAGGCGAGACAGCATGAAAACACGCAAAATTGGCCGCACCGGGCAGGACATCACCGAAGTCGCCTTTGGCTGCGCGAGCATTGGCAACCTCTATCGTGAGATCAGCGATGACCAGGCCGCGGAAGTTCTTGCCGCCGCCTGGGATGCTGGCATTCGCTATTTCGATACCGCGCCGCGCTATGGCCGAGGCCTGTCCGAGATGCGTCTGGGCAAGTTCCTGGCCGGGCGCGAGGGCTTTGCCGTTTCCACCAAGGTTGGCCGGGTTCTGACCCCGGCGGCGGCGCCGATTGCCGAGGCCAATGGGTTCATCAACCCCGCTCAGAACGATGTGCATTACGACTATTCCGGCGACGGGATCGAAGAAAGCCTTGAACAGAGCCTGTCGCGCCTTGGCCTGGGGTATATCGACATCGTCTATGTCCACGACATCGGCACGTACACCCATGGCGCAGACAACGCGGCGCATATGGAGGCGTTTCTGGGCTCGGGCTATGAACGGCTGGTGCGGCTGAAAGAGCAGGGCCGGATCGGGGCTTTCGGGCTTGGGGTGAACGAATGCGAGATCTGCCTTGAGGTGATGGATCACGGACCGCTTGACGTGATCCTGCTTGCCGGGCGGCTGACCCTGCTGGATCGCTCGGCCGAAGAGGCGCTGGTGCCGCGCTGTCTGGAGCAGAATACCAGCCTCGTTCTGGGCGGGATCTTCAATTCGGGGATCCTGGCCACCGGGCCGGTCGATGGGGCCACCTATGATTACGGCCCCGCCCCACAAGAGGTTCTGGATCGCGTCGCCGAGCTGCAACAGCAGTCCGCCGCGTTCGGGCTGCCGCTGGCCACAACCGCGCTGCATTATGCAATGAACCACCCGGCCACCACATCGGTGCTGCTGGGCACAGCAAAACCGTCATCTCTGCTGCGCAATCTTGAGGCGCTTGCCGCGCCGCTGCCTGCTGGTGCCGAGGTTTTGCTAGCCTAGCTCGTGATGGCGCAGCGACGATAGCAGCGTGATTTTCGAGGTGCGCATGTGGCGGGCTGTGGCCGCACGCGCCGCCTCGGCATCGCGCGATTCCAGCGCATCAATGATCAGCAGATGCTCGTCAATCGCGTTGGAATTGCGCGCCTTCTCGTGGGTTTTGTCCCACATGTAATGGTAGTGAAAAATCAGCGAGATCACCTTTTGAAACTCGGCGATGAAGCGGTTGCTGATATAAGAATTGATGGTTTCGTGGAACCGCTCGTCGAGCTTCGAGAACTGGTGAAAATCAGTGTCGATGCATGCTTTCAGCGCCAGATGATCTTCGCGCAGTTTGGCGAGCTCGGCCCAGATCGGATGATCGACCGGCGCATCTGCCACAAGGCTGACCGCGTTTTGTTCCAGAACACTGCGGAAATCCGACAGCTCCACTGCGAAATCCTTGGTGAAGCCCAGAAGCTGCCAGCCACCCTGTTTGCGCCGCGCCACCAGTCCGAACCGGCTGAGACCGGCCAGAAATTCCTTCAGCTCGTGCTGCGGCACATCAAAGGTGCGCGACAGCTCCGCCACCGATAGCGGCGTATTCGCCGGCACATCGAATTGCAGAATCCAGGTCAGAAAACGCTCTTCCAGATCGACGGATGATGCATGCTGATCCAGCAAGTCGATCCGGTCACTCTCGACAGCATGGCGCAAGAGTTGCCTACCGCGCCCTTCGCGGGCGATCAGCTTCAACTCTTCAAGCCGGTCCAGGCAGCGTCGGATCACTGTGCGGCTGACGCCGACCGAATCAGCCAGCGCGTTCTCCGAGGGCATGGTTGTACCAACGGGCAGTGAATCGCACAGATCGAGCATCTGGTTGAATGCTTCACGAAACCGGGTGTCGCTGCGTGCCATGGCCTGCCTTTCAATGTGTTAGCGCCGAAATCCGTTTCGGTTCTCTGCTTCTGTTTTAAATCATAAAAAACAACTTGACGATAATCAAGGCCGCAGTATTAGTACTAAATAATAAAAAACCACACACAGGGAGGTGCTGATGTTGGAAGTGCTCAAGGCAAAGCGTCGGCTATCGAAACAAGATGGCGGCGCGTTTGGAGGGGATGCCCTTCACCGCCTGTCGGCATTGGCAACACTCCTGCTGCTGGTTTTCGGATTTGCGCTGTCGAGCCACGCCTTCTTCTCGGTCAACAACGGCATGACAGTGCTGCTGCAAACCTCAGTGATCGGGCTTCTCGGCATCGGCATGGCGATGGTCATCATCACCGGCGGTATCGATCTGTCGGTGGGGTCCGTTCTGGCCCTGTCTGGCGTGGTCACCGGATTGACGATCAAGGCCGGTCTGCCGGTGCTTCCGGGCATGGCACTGGGCATTCTGACTGGTGCAGCTTGCGGGGCCTTCAACGGCTTCGTGATCACCAAAATGCGGATCACCCCGTTTGTGGCGACGTTGGGCATGATGCTGATCGCACGCGGTCTGGCTCTGCAGCTGACGGGCGCCGCCCCGATTTCGCAGCTTGGCAAAGCGTTTGGTATTCTCGGCAATGGCGCGCTGTTCCGGGTGGTCGAACGTCAGGCCAACGGGCTGCCGCACGTGGTGTTTCCCGGCATTCCCTATCCGGCGATCCTGCTCTTGGTGATGGCGCTGGGCGCAACCTATATGCTGCACCGCCGCCAGATTGGCCGCCACATCTACGCCACCGGCTCAAATGAAGAGGCAGCGCGTTTGTCGGGCGTGCGGGTCAATCGGACCAAGCTCTTCGCCTATACGATGTCGGGTGCTCTGGCCGGACTTGCGGGCAATGTGCTGATGTCGCGGCTTGTGACCGCGCAGCCCAGCGAAGGCGTGATGTATGAACTTGATGCGATTGCCGCAGCCGTGATTGGTGGCGCATCGCTCTCAGGCGGGGTCGGCACGATCTCGGGCACGATGATTGGCGCGTTCATCATCGGCATCCTGCGCAACGGCCTCAATATGGCGGGGGTCTCCGCCTTTATTCAGCAAATCGTGATCGGCTTTGTGGTGATCGGTGCGGTCTGGATCGACCAGGTCCGCAGTCGCCAGTGAGTTCGCGAAAAACGAAGATCTCAACGGAGGAGGAATGAGATGAAGACCCTTAAACTTGGAATGATGGTTTCGGCCATGGCGCTGGTCGCTGGCGTTGCCCATGCGGGCGAGATTGCGGTTATCGTGAAAACCACCAACTCGAACTTCTGGCAGAACGTGAACAAAGGCGCCACCGCTGCCATTGCTGCACAATCCGACCACACGATGACCTTCGACGGCCCCGCCGCTGAAAGCGCCATCGCTGACGAGGTGAACCTTGTCGACAACGCGATCAACCGTGGCGTTTCCGGCATCGTGCTGGCCCCGTCCGACACCGAAGCGCTGGCGCCCGCCGTCAATCGTGCCTACGAAGCCGGGATCCCGGTTGTGATCATCGACAGCGCGCTGGGCGATGATGCGAAAGGCACCTATCAGGCGTTCCTGTCGACCGACAACTGCGCCGCTGGCGAAGAAGTCGCCAAACGCATGATCTCTGCCGCAGGCACCACGGGCAAAGTTGCTGTGATGTCCTATGTGGCGGGCGTTGGTTCGGAAATCGGCCGCGTGGGCTGCTTCTCGGATTACCTTGCTGCCAATTCCAGCCTGGAAATCGTCGGCCCCTACTACTCGCAGAGCCAGATGGCGACCGCGCTGAACCAAACCACCGACGTTCTGGCCGCAAACCCCGATCTCGTCGGGATCTTCGGCGCCAACGAACCCACCGCGGTTGGTATGGGTCGTGCCATCGTTCAGGCCAGCAAAGCGGGCCAACTGGTGGCTATCGGCTTCGACGGCAACGGCGACCTGCAGCAGTTCGTGCGCGACGGCGTTCTTGAAGCGACCGCCGTTCAGGGCTCGTTCGCGATGGGCGAAAAAGGTGTTGAAACCATCATCAACATCATTGGCGGCCAAACCGTCGAAAGCTTCATCAACACCGGCGTTGTTCTTGTCGACGAAAACAACGTCGATACGCCCGAAGCGCAGAACGTTCTGTACTAATCAAGATCAGACAGGAGCCGGATATCCGGCTCCTGTCACGCCAACCACGAATGAAAGGCCCCACCATGACCCATCCGCCGCTGGTCGAAATGATTGATATCGAAAAGCATTTCGGCGGTGTTCGCGCCGTGGATCACGTCTCGTTGTCGCTGAATGCCGGCGAGGTTGTAGGGGTGCTTGGGCATAACGGTGCCGGCAAATCCTGTCTGATGCGCATCCTGTCGGGGGCGATGGTTCCCAATGGCGGCGAGATCCGGGTGAATGGCGAGCCTGTGCATTTTCATGAGCCCAACGATGCCCGCGCTGTCGGGATCGAAACGATCTATCAAACCCTGGCGCTGGCCGATCATCTGGACGCGCCGACCAATCTGTTTCTGGGCCGCGAGCTGAAAACCCGCTTTGGCAACCTTGACGATGCGCGGATGCTGGAAGCCGCCCGCGAGGTGATCGCTCGGCTCAACCCGAATTTCAAAAACCTGCGCGATCCGGTTTCGCGTCTGTCCGGCGGTCAGCGGCAGGTGATCGCGATTGCCCGCGCGATCTATTTCGACACCAAGGTGTTGATCATGGACGAACCGACAGCGGCGCTTGGCCCGTCGGAAACCGCAATGGTCGCCGATCTGATCCGTCAGCTTCGCTCTGAAGGGATCGGGATCTTTCTGGTCAGCCACGACATGCATGATGTGTTTGAGCTGTGCGACCGGGTTGTGGTGATGAACAAGGGGCGTCTGGTCGGGGCCCACGGGATTGACGAAGTGACCAAGGACGATGTTCTGAGCCTGATCGTGAAGGGCGAGCTGCCCGCCGACTGGTCGGCACGCAATCTGGTGGAGGCAATGGAATGACCGGCACCATGATGTGTGGCGTCTGT
This sequence comes from Paracoccaceae bacterium, assembly GCA_050290705.1. Lineage (GTDB taxonomy): Bacteria > Pseudomonadota > Alphaproteobacteria > Rhodobacterales > Rhodobacteraceae > Sinisalibacter. The sequence goes on along the minus strand of JBNKIC010000022.1, from coordinate 410,591 downwards.
GTTGAACCGGGCCAGTTCGAGCTTCAGCCGCGCCCGCTGCCCGACACCGCTCCCGAAGGCTGGGTTCTGGTTGATATCGCGGCCATCGGCATCTGCGGCACCGATTACCATATCTTTGAAGGCAAGCACCCGTTCCTGAACTACCCGCGGGTGATCGGGCATGAATTGTCGGGCTATGTGGCGAGTGGGCCGAATACCGGGCAGCTGGTGGTGGTCAATCCCTATCTGTCCTGTGGCACCTGCCGGGCCTGTCGCCGGGGCAAGCCGAATTGCTGTTCGTCGATCGAGGTGCTCGGCGTTCATCGCGATGGCGGCATGTGTTCACGGATCGCGGTGCCTGAGGGCAATCTTTACCCCGCCACCGGGCTGACCCCGCAACAGGCCGCGATGACCGAGTTTCTGGCCATCGGCGCTCATGCGGTGGCGCGGTCGGGCACGGGCAGCGGCGATGTGGTGCTGGTCACCGGCGCTGGGCCTATCGGCATCGGGGCGGCGCTGTTTGCGCGTCTGGCCGGGGCCGAGGTTCATCTGATGGATCTCAGCGATGAGCGGCTGCGTCTGGCGCGCGAGTTGTTCGGCTTCGAGCTTCAGCACAAACCGGGCGACGATATCCTGACCGGCGATCTGGCCGAAGGGTTCGATCTGGTCTTCGATGCCACCGGCAACACCCGCGCCATCGAAGCCGGGTTTCCCCTGCTCGCCCATGGCGGCAGCACGGTTCTGGTGAGCGTGGTCAAGGATGACATCACCTTTGCCGATCCTGAGTTTCACAAACGCGAAGCCCGGATCATCGGCAGCCGCAACGCGCTGAAATCTGATTTCGATCACGTAATGGAGGCGATGCGCTCCGGCGCCATCCCGACCGATGCCCTCGTTTCCGGCATCGTGCCGCTGTCGGAATTGCCGACGCGCTTTCCGGAACTAGTTGAAGATCGCGATCACATCGTGAAGATACTTGTGACACCATGACCGCCACTTCATCGCATAACGGGCAGGCAGCCCTTCGCCTGCATGACACGGACAACGTGATGATCGCGTTGCATCCGATCCCGAAAGGGACGGTGCTGATCGGTAGCGTCACGGCCGCAGAAGACATTCCCGCCGGACATAAGGTGGCCGTTGCCGCCGTTGCGCCGGGCGCGCCGATCCTGAAATACGGCCAGATCATCGGTGCGGCGAGCGCTGCGATCCAGCCCGGCGACCATGTGCATGTGCATAATCTCGGCATGGGGGAATATCGGCAGGATTACGGGTTTGGCTCGGCGGCAAAGGCACTGCCCCCGGCGCAGGATCTGGCCACGTTTCAGGGCTTTCATCGCGAATCCGGTCGCGTTGGCACCCGCAATTATATCGGCATTCTGACCTCGGTGAACTGCGCGGGCTCGGTGGCCCGCTTCATCGCCGAAGAGGTTTATAAGCAGGGCTGGCTGGCCGAATTCCCCAATGTCGATGGCGTTGTGCCCATCGTGCATGGCACCGGCTGCGGCATGTCGGGCAAGGGCGAGGGCTATGAAACCCTGTTCCGCACCCTTGCGGGCTACGGCCACAGTGCGAACTTTGGCGCGATCCTGATGGTCGGTCTGGGCTGCGAAGTCATGCAGATCCCCGATCTGATCGACCGCAAAGCGCTCAAAGACAGCGCGCGGTTTCGTTACATGACGATTCAGCAAAGCGGCGGCACGAGGGCCACCATCGACAAGGGCGTGGCGATCCTGCGCGAACTGGCTGCGGAAGCCAACAAGGCGCGCCGGTCGGAAGCCCCCGCCTCCAGCCTGGTTCTGGGGATGCAATGCGGCGGGTCGGACGGCTATTCCGGCGTCACGGCAAACCCGGCGCTGGGGATGGCGTCGGATTTGCTGGTGCGTCACGGCGGCACCTCGATCCTGTCGGAAACCTCCGAGATCTACGGGGCTGAACATCTGCTGACCTGCCGCGCGGTCGACGAACCGACGGGGCGCAAGCTCGTCGATCTGATCGAATGGTGGGAAGATTACACCGCCCGCAATTTTGGCGAGATGGACAACAACCCCTCGCCGGGCAACAAGCGCGGCGGCTTGACCACGATCCTGGAAAAAAGCCTGGGCGCTGTGGCCAAAGGCGGCGTCGCGCCGCTGGCCGGGGTCTATCGCTACGCCGAGCCGATTGATCGCTCTGGCTTCGTGTTCATGGACAGCCCGGGCTACGATCCGTGCTCGGTCACCGGGCAGGTTGCCTCCGGAGCTAACCTGATTGCCTTCACCACCGGGCGCGGCAGCGTGTCTGGCTATCAGCCGGTGCCCTCGATCAAGATCGCCTCAAACCCCGATCTCTGGCGCCGGATGGAATCCGATATGGATATCAATTGCGGCGATGTGCTTGAGGGGGCTAGCCTGCAGGACAAGGGTCAGGAAATCTTTGACCTCATGCTGCAAGTGGCCTCGGGCGAGCAGACCAAGAGCGAGGCGCAGGGCTTTGGCGGGGTCGAATTCGTGCCCTGGCAAATCGGCGCGGTGATGTAGGCCGAAACGGGGAATGACGATGCAACGGATGGCGATGGTGATCGGCGTGAAAGCCGAGAAGCTCGACGAATACAAACGCCTGCACGCGGCGGTCTGGCCCGATGTTCTGGCGCAGATTTCCCGCAGCAATATCCGCAACTATTCTATCTTCCTGCGCGAACCGGAAAACCTGCTGTTTGGCTATATGGAATATCACGGCTCGGATTTTGCCGCCGATATGGCGGAAATGGCCGCTGACCCGCGCACGCAGGAATGGTGGCGCCTGACCGACCCGTGCCAGTCGCCGCTCGCGACCCGCGCTGAGGGCGAACACTGGGCGACAATGCAAGAAGTGTTTCATGTGGATTGAGGAGTGAAGCCGTGAACAGACTAGCCGGAAAAACAGCGCTGATCACCGCCGCCGGGCAGGGCATCGGGCGGGCAACTGCCGAGATGTTTGCCGCCGAAGGCGCGCAGGTTTTCGCAACCGACATCAATGACGCGGCCCTTGCCACGCTTTCGGGTATCGACGGCATCACCGCGCTGAAGCTCGACGTGACCGACGCCGCTCAGGTGGCCGAGGTGACAGCATCCTGCGGAACGCCCGATATCCTGTTCAACTGCGCAGGCTTCGTGCATTCCGGCAATGTGCTGGAATGCTCCGAAAGCGATTGGGATTTTGCTTTCGATCTGAACGTGAAGGCGATGTATCGCCTGATCCGCACCCTTCTGCCGGGGATGCTAGAGAAGGGCGCTGGCTCGATCATCAACATGTCGTCGGTCGCCTCTTCGATCAAAGGCGTGCCCAACCGCTTTGCCTATTGTGCGTCAAAAGCCGCCGTTATCGGGATGACCAAGGCCATCGCTGCCGATTTCGTCACCCAAGGCATCCGCTGCAACGCGATCTGCCCGGGCACTGTCGATAGCCCCAGCCTGCACGATCGGTTGCGCGCTACCGGCGACTACGATACCGCATTGGCGCAATTCATCGCCCGTCAACCGATGGGCCGGGTTGGTCGGGCCGACGAAATCGCCGCTCTGGCAACCTATCTCGCGTCAGACGAAAGCGGGTTCACCACCGGCCAGACCCATGTTGTTGATGGCGGCTGGGCAATTTGAGGATGATCCAATGAAACTTCTGCGTTTCGGCCCTTCGGGGGCAGAGAAACCCGGCATTCTGGACGATCAGGGCGTGATCCGTGATCTGTCGAGTGTCGTTGACGATATCGCTGGCGATGTGCTCAGCCCCGCCGGGCTCGACAAGCTGCGCGGGCTCGATCTGACCACGCTGCCCGTGATTGGCGAAGATCAGCGGATCGGCCCCTGCGTTGGTCGCACCGGCAAATTCATCTGCATCGGTCTCAACTATGCCGATCACGCTGCCGAAAGCGGCATGGATGTACCGCCGGAGCCGGTGATCTTTGCCAAATACACCTCGGCGATCTGCGGCCCGAATGACCCGATCATCATCCCGCGCGGCTCGGAAAAAACCGATTGGGAAGTCGAGCTGGGCTTTGTCATCGGCAAACCGGCAAAATACGTCTCTGAAGCCGATGCGATGGACTATGTTGCGGGTCTGTGTCTGATCAACGACGTGTCAGAGCGCGCCTATCAGATCGAGCGCTCGGGCCAGTGGTCCAAGGGCAAGTCCTCCGACAATTTCGGACCGACCGGGCCCTGGCTGGTCACGCTGGACGAGGTCGAAGATCTCGACAACCTGCATATGTGGCTCGATGTGAACGGCGAGCGGATGCAGGACGGCTCGACCGCCACGATGGTCTACAAGATCCCGTTCCTTGTCAGCTATCTGTCGCAATTCTTCACCCTGCAGCCGGGCGACATCATCTCGACAGGCACCCCGCCGGGCGTCGGTCTGGGGATGAAGCCGCCGCGCTATCTCAAACCGGGTGACGTGGTCGAGCTTGGCATCGAAGGGCTTGGCACGCAGCATCAGGGCGTGATCGCCGACATCTGATCCGGCGCGGCAAACGTGAGGCGGGCCGATCAGGCCTGCTTCACCGCATTTGCCGATTTCCTGAGCCATGAAATGAATGTTCGGGCGCCTGACGACAGCACGCCCGGACGGGTGACAATATAATAGCCCAGCCCCTCCGGATCGCCTTCGTAGAGTGTTACCAGCTGACCTGAGGCCAGATCAGGGCCAACAAGGGTGCGCGATTGCAGCGACAGGCCCAGCCCGGCCCGAACCGCGCTGACCACCAGCCCGTTATTTGCCATATCCTGTGCGCCGAGCTTGTTGAAATCGATCCCGATCGCCCGCCCCCAGACCTGCTGTTCAAGCGAGGCGGCGGAAAAGAACCAGTCATGCGCGTTCAGCTTGCCAAGTTCTTCAAGGCTCTTTGCCTTGGTGTAGTCAGGCGAGGCAATCACCACAAAGCGGCTAACCTCGAGCGGTTCGACATTATGGCCGGGCCAATCGCCCGAGCCAAAGCGGATGGCCACATCAATCCCGTCGCGGCGCATATCTGTAAGCGTCACCGTGGGCACGAGCCGGATTTCAATATCGGGATGGGCCGCCCAGAACTGTCCGATCCGCGGCATCAGCCAGACCTCGGCGAAAGACGGGGTCAGCGATACCGTCACCGGGCGCCGGGCGGTGCGGCTCAGAATGCTGGAAACACCTTCGTCGATCAGGTCAAACCCCTCATTCACTGCGTTGGCCAGCTCATACCCCGTGGTTGTCAGGCGCATGGCCTGCCCGTCGCGCGTTGCAAGCGTTTCGCCAAAGAAGGCTTCCAGTGCGCGCAGGTGCTGTGAAATTGCCGCATGGGTGACGTTCAGCTGGCGCGCTGCCGCCGAAAGCGATCCGGTACGTGCCAGGGCATCGAATGCCCGCAGTGCCGCGAGCGAGGGCAAATGTGACCAATCCATGACAAACTGTTAGCACAACTTACAACTTAAAAACCATAGAAACTTCATCGAATCAAATTTCGGGCGCATATAGGATTCAGGACCCCGATTTAGGAGATAGCCCATGCTCGGAATTATGAACTCTGTTATCCGCACCGCGACCTTCAACGATGATTTCCATGTGAAATCCAGCAAGAAGCCGCGCAAACAATACCGTGAAGTTCGGCTGCCCAATCAGATCGCGCATGACGACGCCCAATACGAACTCCTGCGCCACATGAGCGCCTGGGTCTCGCTGTAAGTTAACCTTAGCTTTACACTTCCCAGCGGCAATGGGCATCGCGGGTGCGGGAGCGTTGTGTTTTTACGGGGGTTGCACAGCGGTTGGCGCAAAGAAAGCGGATGTGGCGGCACACGCCACATCTTTGGTCCGGAACAGGTCTAGCTACTACAGGTTGTAGCGCTTGCGGATCCGATCGACGATCTGGCCGTCGCTGAGCGGCACGTCGCGCAACATTCCATAATCCTCAAAACCCATCGCCGTGTAATAAGCCAGACCGGGCACATTATCAGCGCGGATCGTTGCGTCGATCACCGGCACAGTGGCGGTACGGGCGGCGGAAAGCGTGGCGGCAAACAGGGCACGCCCCGCGCCCTTGCCCTGTGCCTCGGGCGAAACGAAACTGGCGATCACCGCCCAATCTGCGGGGAGCGGATCTGGCCCGTCCCAATCGGGATCGCAAAGCTCAAGCATCTGAAAGCTCAGAATCTGGTTTTCATCCTGCGCAACGGTGCGAGAGACCAGCCGTTCGGGTGCGATCTAGTGCCGCATCATCCGCGCCACATCAAACGAGTTGCGATGCGCAGTGGTGCTGCCCTCGGCAATAATCGGGTTGATCACGCCGCACATGGTATTGGCATCATCGGGGGTCGCGGGGCGTGTGAAAACAGTCATGCCTCTCTCTCAATCCAGATCAAATCGCATGATTTTCACGTCGCCATCCTGCCCCCAGTGTCGAAAGCCGTGGCTTTGATAGTATCTCTGCGCATCGTGATTGGATTTGGAAATGCGGGCATCAATCCAATCGTAGCCCCCTCTACGCGCGGCATCGGCGGTATGGTCGAACAGGCGCGAGCCGATGGCCAACGGCAGGTCGGGACGCAGGAAAGTTGCAATCTCACAGGTTTCGGAAGTTTGCCCGCCTGCCGCTGTGATGCTCTGAAAGCCAAGCAACCTGCCGCCATCATCCTCAGCGATATGCCAGATGGTGCCGGCCGCGACGATCCAATCTGCCAGCTCATGCGCCGAAACCGATCCGCCCGCAATCTCGACCATCTGGCGCGCATCGGCGGGCGTGGCCGGGCGAACGGAAACAGACACTATTTCAGCTCTTTCAGCAGGGTTTCGTGGCGGGAAACGAATTCGCGGCGCACCTCAACGGGCGGGCGCAGCCGGATTTCGACACCCTCGATCAGCGCTGGATCGGGTTTGCCGAAAAACTTGTTGCTCTCGGCCTCGGCAAAGCCCGCAATCTGTGTGGCTTCCAGCCAGGCGGAAATATGGTCGGCTTTCTTGATCGCCTTTTTCACCGCCACCGGCACCTGCGCGGGCAGGCCAAAGCGGATGTGAATGGCGGCCATCAGCCGATCATCCAGCTCGCCATAGCTGGGGCCAACGGCGGCCTTCACCGGCGAGATCATATCGCCGATCACATATTCCGGGGCGTCATGCAGCAGCGCGGCAAGCCGCCATTTTGCCGGGGCGCCGGGGTTCATCCTAGTGTAGAGCGCTTCGACCAGCAGCGAATGCTCGGCCACCGAATACGGCCAATCGCCGATGGTTTGTCCATTCCAGCGCGCTACGAAGGCAAGGCCATGGGCGATGTCTTCGATCTCGATATCCATCGGTGTCGGGTCGAGCAGGTCAAGCCTGCGCCCTGACAGCATTCGTTGCCACGCCCTCGGTGCTTTCATGAAACGCCCCCTCGCTTTTTTCTTTCCTAGCGAGCGGCTACGGGGAGAGACAAGACCGGATATGAACGGCGAACTTTGCGACCCAGCCAGCCGATGTCTGATTTCGTCACCTTTGGCCCGTTCAGACCCCGGATTTGCGGGGCCGTCGCAAGTGGCAAGACCAGATATTGGCCTGGCTGGGCCAGATCCGCGCTCCTCGGCCAGATAACCAGAGCATCTGGCGCTGCCGGTGGATCGCGATCGCCGCATAGCTAGGCGGGGCGCAGGTGAGGAGCTTTGATATGGCGCAAAAGCGCCCACGCTCATTCTGCAAGCCGGTTATGCGCAGGTTGCAGGTCAAAGGCGCACATTGCCTGTTAACCGCTTGGGTGCTAACTCCCACAAAACCCAGTTGAACGGAGGCGTCCGAGGTGACCCAGGACTTTATCGTAAAAGACATTTCGCTTGCCGATTTTGGCCGCAAGGAACTCGATATTGCCGAAACCGAAATGCCGGGTCTGATGGCCCTGCGTGAGGAATACGGCACCACGAAGCCGCTGCAAGGCGCGCGCATCGTTGGTTCGCTCCACATGACAATCCAGACCGCCGCGCTGATCGAAACGCTGGTGGCGCTGGGCGCCGATGTGCGCTGGGCTTCGTGCAACATCTTTTCGACGCAAGACCATGCTGCCGCCGCCATTGCCGCCGCGGGCGTGCCGGTTTTCGCCATCAAGGGCCAGTCTCTGGAAGAGCATTGGGATTATCTCGACCGTTCGTTCCAGTTCCCCGATGGCGCCAACATGATCCTCGACGACGGCGGCGACGCCACGCTCTATGTGCTGCTGGGTGCGCGCGCTGAAGCGGGCGAAGACATCATCCCGGTGCCGGGTTCTGAAGAAGAAGCGGTGATCAAGGCGCAGATCCTGAAACGCATGGCGCAAAGCCCCGGCTGGTTCACCAAGGTCCGCGACGCGATCAAAGGTGTTTCGGAAGAAACCACCACCGGCGTGCACCGGCTCTATGAGCTACACAAAAACGGACAGCTGCCCTTCCCGGCCTTCAACGTGAACGACTCGGTGACCAAGTCGAAATTCGACAACAAATATGGCTGCAAGGAATCGCTGGTCGATGGCATTCGCCGCGCCACCGATGTGATGCTTGCGGGCAAAGTGGCCGTGGTCTGCGGCTATGGCGATGTGGGCAAAGGCTCCGCCGCCAGCCTGCGCGGCGCCGGCGCCCGGGTGAAAGTCACCGAAGTCGATCCGATCTGCGCGCTGCAGGCGGCGATGGACGGGTTTGAAGTGACCACGCTCGAAGATGAAGTGGCCAGCGCCGACATCTTCATCACCACCACCGGCAACCGCGACATCATCCGCATCGAGCATATGCGCGAGATGAAGGACATGGCGATCGTCGGCAATATCGGCCATTTCGACAATGAAATTCAGGTCGCCGCGCTGAAGAACCACAAATGGACCAACATCAAAGATCAGGTCGACATGATCGAGATGCCCTCGGGCAACAAGATCATCCTGCTTTCGGAAGGGCGTCTGCTGAACCTCGGCAATGCCACCGGCCATCCGAGCTTTGTGATGTCGGCCTCGTTCACCAACCAGGTTCTGGCGCAGATCGAGCTGTTCACCAAGGGTGATGACTACAACAACGAAGTCTACATCCTGCCCAAGCATCTCGATGAAAAGGTCGCGCGGCTGCATCTGGCCAGAGTCGGTGCCAAGCTCAGCAAACTCAGCCCAGAGCAGGCTGCCTATATTGGCGTCACGGTCGATGGCCCCTATAAGCCCGACCATTACCGCTACTAAGCCTGCACGGCTTTGAGATTTGGCCCGGCGATGAAGATCGCCGGGTTTTTCTTTGCAATTTTCCGCCCCGCCTCTACGATTCGTGTGAATTTGGGAGGGTCTGATGGGCAAGCGCGCTGCACTCATCGAAAAATACGCGCGGGACCTGCGCGAAAAATGCGGCACCGAACCGGATATGGCGCTGCTCACCAAGATCACGCTGGGCTGTGGCCCGGCGCTCTATGAACCCGGTGGCGATACGCTGGTAGACAGCGATCCGGCCGAGCTGGAGCATCTGCGCCAGGCCTTTCTGATCCGCAAGCTGGGCCTAGCCGATGGGCCCGGGCTTGAGGCCGCGATCGACGCGGTGATCGAGATCTATGGCCGCGCCGAACCCACCAAATTCAGGCCCGTAATCTATTACCTTTTGGTGCGGCAATTTGGTAGAGAAGGCCAGTATTTATAACAGGATAAGGGGTGTAAGACCCTGTTCAGGTTAACTGGTCCAGCGTTGAAGAAAATTGTCGTAATCCTATCGTTGCGCCGCACGAAAACGTCCCATAATGTCAGAGCTAGGCCAGGACGGTCGGACCTTTTCAAAGAACACGTGTGGTGCTGAGGGAGCACGTGGGGTGGAAGGAGGGTTCCGATACGGTCGGGGCCCTCCTTTTTTTTCAAAACAGTGTCAGAATCACGCCGATGATGGTGCAGCCGAATACGGCATAGCCGCCATCAATCAGAGTGAGGGTGAAGGGCCGCATCGCATAGGCGTTGTTGATCATCACCCAGGGTGTGATGAAGAACAGCCCGACGCCGAGGCCTGAGACCAGACCCGTGCTCATGCTGGTGATCCCCGACATCGCAAAGACATGCCGCATCATCCCAGCCACCACCACCATCGCAATGGCTGACAGAACAAAGGGCAACGGACTGGAGCCGTTCTTGGGCCGCCCCGTGTCGTCTATCTCCACTCCCGCAGCAGCCATCCACGGCTTTGCCAGCGCCATATACCAGATGGCGCCGAACACCCACGATCCCGCAGCGGCGACCAATACGTTGATGAGTTCCATGATTTCCTCCCACTACTGTGACGTTTCGCCACATTATGCTGGAGGAGGGCCGCTTCCCCTATGGGTTTTCACCCGCGAGGTCTAGCACCGCTGCCCATTCCTCGGCGGTGACGGGCTGTACGGACAGGCGCGAGTTTTTGATCAGCACCATATCGGCCAGCCGGGGGTCTTGCTTGCACATGTCTAGCGTCACAGGGGCGGCAAGCGGGCGAACGGCTTTGATGTCCACACATTCCCAGCGCGGATCGTCGGTCTTGCTGTCGGGATGCACCTCTTTGCACACTTCAACGATGCCGACGATGCGCTTCTCGTTCACCGAGTGGTAGAAGAAGCCAAGATCCCCCAGCTTCATCTCGCGCATGTTATTGCGGGCCTGATAGTTGCGCACGCCGTCCCATTCTTCGCCCGTCTCACCTTTTGCGAGCTGGTCATCCCAGCCCCAGGTGCCGGGTTCAGATTTGAACAGCCAATAGCGCATCAGCCGATGACCTTTTTGAAGGCCTCGATGCGGACCTTGGTGAACAGCCCGGCCTGCGCATAGGGGTCACCCGCCGCCCAGGCTTCGGCCTCTTCGCGGGTCTCGACAGGGATCAGCACCAGCGAGCCACTCATATTCCCATCGGCATCCAGAAACGGCCCGGCCAGTGCGGCCCCTGTTTCGGCCAGATAGGCAAGGTGCTTGTCGCGGTTGGTTTTGCGAATCTCAAGCGCGCCGGGTTTGTCGGTGCAGATAATGGCGTACATTCATTCCTCCTTTAGGGGACGCGACAGCAGAAGATCAACAGCCTCTGCCACGGTGATGGAGCCGTCCACGAGCGCCACGACCATATCGGCGATGGGCATCGACAAATCGGCGTTTTGAGCTGCAACAGATACGGCTTTGGCGGTGGCGCGGCCCTCGATGGTCACCCCATCAGCGCCGTGCTCGCCCCGGCCAAGCGCGAGGCCAAAGGCATAGTTGCGCGATTTTTCCGAGGTGCAGGTCAGAACCAGATCACCAAAGCCTGACAGCCCGGCTAGCGTTTCCGCCCGTGCGCCGCGCGCCTGGGCAAACCGGCTCATCTCAGCATAGCCCCGGGTCACCAGCGCCGCGCGGGCGCTCTCGCCCAGCCCGGCCCCAATGGCGATGCCGCAGGCGATGGCCACGACGTTTTTCAGCGCCCCGCCCAGCTCGACCCCGATCATATCCGTGCTGCGATAGAGCCTGATATTGCCGGTGCTCAGCGCATGTTGCAGCGGTTCGGGATCATCGGCCGCAATCGTCAGCGCGGTGGGCAGCCCGGCGGCAATATCCACGGCAAAGCTCGGGCCAGACAGGATGGCAGGCGTGGTGTTCGGGCAGATCCCGGTGATGATCTCAGCGGCCCCACGGCCCGAGGCCATGTCGATCCCCTTGGCGCAGGACACCAGCACTTGCTGGTGAAACAGAGACTGATTTTCCGTCAGAAACCCGGCCAGTTGTTGCAGCGGAAGCGCCAGAAGAATGATCTCGGCGGTCGCGGCTTCGGCCAGATCGCCGGTTACATGCAGGCTGTCGGGAAAGCGCTGCCTGGGCAGACGCGCCGGGTTTTCGCGCCGGGTCTCCATATCGCCCGGATCGCGGGCCCAGAGGGTCACATCGCGCCCGTCCAGCCCCAGTGAAATTGCCAGAGCGGTGCCAAAGGCCCCCGCGCCCAGAACCGAGATCGTGCTCATGCCTTGGCCCCCTTCTTGCCCGACCCCAGCAGGGCCGGGCTGGTCTGGTCTAGCGGCCAGCGTGGGCGGGCCGCAAGGCTCATATCGTCGCGCTGTCCGGCACGAAAACGTTCGATCCCCGCCCAGGCAATCATCGCGGCATTGTCGGTGCACAGCGCCATCGGCGGGGCCAGGAAGGTGGCGCCGAATTCGGCTGCAACAGTCTCTAACGCACCACGAATGGCCATATTGGCCGATACGCCACCCGCCACGGCAAAGCTCGGCTGTGCCGGGGCCAGCGCCATGTATTCGGTCAGCGCCCGGCGCGATTTCTCGGCCAGAACGTCGCTGATGGCCTGCTGGAACCCGGCACAAAGGTCAGCGCGGTCCTGCACGTGCAGCCCGCCATGTTCGGCCACAAGCTGATCGCGGCTGCGAAGAAGCGCGGTTTTCAGCCCGGAAAAGCTCATGTCGCAGCCCGGACGATCCAACAGCGGCCGGGGCAGTCTGAAGCGTTTCGCGTCGCCCTTGCGCGCTTCGGCCTCCACATGCGGCCCGCCGGGTTGCGGCAGGCCAAGCAGCTTGGCGGTCTTGTCGAAGGCTTCGCCCGGCGCATCGTCGATCGTGCCCCCGAGCCGGGTAAAATTATCGAGCCCCTTCACCAGCAGAAACTGGCAATGCCCGCCCGAGACCAGCAGCATCAGATAGGGATAGGCGATTTCATCCGTCAGGCGCGGGGTCAGGGCATGTCCCGCGAGGTGATTGACCCCAATCAGCGGCAGCCCGGTGCCCGCCGCGATCCCTTTTGCCAGCATCACCCCCGCCAGAACCCCACCGATCAGCCCCGGCCCGGCGGTCACGGCGATGGCGTCGAGGTCAGAGAGCCCAAACCCGGCAACCTGCAGCGCCTCTTCGGTGCAAAGGTCGAGCTTTTCGGTATGTGCGCGGGCGGCAATCTCGGGCACGACGCCACCAAAAGCTGCGTGCAGCTCGGTCTGGCCTGCAACCACCGAGGCCAGAATCTCGGGCGCCGCGCCGGGCCGATGGCGCACGATGGCGGCGGCGGTATCGTCGCAGCTGCTTTCCAGCCCCAGAATGGTGATCGTCTTGCTCATGTTACGCCAGTTGCGATGAGGGTCACGCCGGGGTAACACCGCCGAAGGCCCCAGACAATCCCGCGAGGCAGAGAGGATGCCCATGCCGACGCTCGTGCTGACCAGACCCGAGGCGCAATCGCGTGCGATCGCGGCGGCGCTGGGCGATGGCGTGGCGGTGCTGATCTCTCCGGTGATGCAGATCGCGGGCTCTGGCCCCGCGCCCGATCTGGCCCCCTATCGCGGGGTGATCCTGACCTCAGCCAATGCCGTGCCCTTCGCCCCAGATCTCACCAAAAAGCGTGTCTATTGCGTGGGAAAACGCACCGCAGAGGCGGCAAGGGCGGCGGGGGCCGAGATTGCCCTCGTGGCCGAAGATGCCGAGGCGCTGTTGGCGCAAATCCCCGGTCCCGGCCCGCTGATCCATCTGCATGGCGAACATGTGCGCGGCGATGTGACCGAAAGGCTGAATTCAGGCGGAATAGAGACAGATGAGGCGGTGATCTACCAGCAAAAAGCGCTGGCGCTGACCGATCAGGCGCGCGCGCTGCTCGAAGGCGATGCGCCTGTGGTTTTGCCGCTTTATTCGCCGCGCTCGGCCAAGCTGGTGGTGGCGGCGCTTCGCCGGGTTGGGCCGCAGGTTCACACAATTGCAATGAGCGCTGCGGTAGCAGAGGTTTGGAGCGCTGCCACCGGGCAACAGCCCGAACGGCTGACCGCCCCGACCGGCGAAGAAATGCGCGCGCGGATTGTCGCTGCCCTGCGGGGGTGAGTCGGCTTGTGGCATTCCCGGGGGGTGGCTAGGTTAGGCAGGTCGGCCCTTGGCCGCGCGGGAGAGTTGGAAGGTGAAAGATGTCGAACGCACCGGAATCGTCAAAACCAGCGGAAGAAAAACAGGCGCCCGAGGAAACCAGCGCGCCGGTTGAAGAGGCTGTTGTGCTGGAAGAACCGGAGCTGCACGACGCCAAACCTGCCGAAGATGAGGCCACTGCCGATGAGCCTGAGGCGCAACCCGACGATGTTGCAGAGGATTCGGAAGAGGCACCCGCTGAAAAGCCCGCGTCTGACGCCGCTGACACTCCTGCCACTCCAGTCAAGAAACGCGGCGGCGTAGCGCCTTTCGCGGGCTTCGTGATCGGTGGCATCGCGGCGGCGGCAATCGGCTTTGGCGCGGCGCGCTATGTGGTGCCCGAAGGCTGGCCCTTCCCCGGCACCGCCCCGGCAGAAGATCCTCTGCCCGGCTTGGTGGCGGCGCAGGGCGACGAGATTGCCGCGCTGAAAGCCGAAACCGCCCAGCTTGGCGCCGCGCTCACCGCCTTGCAAAACGACAGCTCCGCTGCAGATGCCCGCCAGAGCCTTACCGAGCGGTCCGATCAGCTTGCCGCCGCGCTGGCTGCGGCCACCACCCGGCTCGATGCGCTCGACGCGCGTCTGGCAGCGGTCGAAAAACTGGCGCCCGAAGGCTCGGCTGCCGCCGATGCGGCCGCGAAAGCCTATGACCGCGAGCTGGCGGCGCTTCGCGAGATGTTCCAGGGCGAGCTGGCAAAGATCGAAGCTGCGCAGGCAGATGCGTCAAAACTTGAAGCCAATGCCACCCAAGCGGCGCAGGCGGCCACCGGGCAAGCGGCGCTGTCGCGGGTCATGGCGGCGCTCGACAGCGGTCAGCCCTATACCGATGCGCTCAGCGAACTCACCACAGCGAGCGGTCTCGCCGCGCCCGCCGCCCTGGCAGATCACGCAGTCGAGGGTGTGTCGACGCTGGCGAATTTGCAGGCAACCTTCCCCGAGGCCGCCCGTGCTGCGCTGGATGCGGCCATTCGGGCGGGGGTGAAAGACGGCTCAATCGGCGAGGTTGAAGCCTTCCTGCGCATTCAGCTCGGCACACGCTCGCTGGAACCGAAAACGGGCGACGATCCCGATGCAGTTCTGTCGCGAGCCGAAGATGCGTTGCGGCGCGGCGATCTGAGCGGCGCGTTGAGCGAGATTGACGCCCTGCCCGAAGCCGCTCAGCCCGCGCTCGCGACCTGGAAAGCCCAGGCCGAGAGCCGCAAATCGGCGATTGAAGCCGGTGCCGCGCTCGCCCAGCAACTGAATTCGAAGTGAAGGTGATTTGATGCTCTGGTCCCTGTTCAAAATCGTTCTCTTCGTGGTGCTCGTCGCTGCCGGTGCCATTGGCGCCGGCTGGCTGATGGAAAGCGAAGGTGGCGTGCGCATCGCGATGGGCGCGCAGGAATTCAACCTTGGCCCGCTGCAGGCGGTGATCGGGCTGATCGTGCTGGTCATTGCCGTCTGGCTGTTGATCAAGCTGGTCAATCTGCTGGTGGCGGTGGTGAAATTCATCAATGGCGACGAAACCGCGATTTCGCGCTATTTCGACCGCAACCGCGAGCGTAAGGGCTATGAGGCACTGGCCGATGGGCTGATGGCTCTGGCCTCGGGCGAGGAACGCGTGGCGATGACCAAGGCCGCGCGGGCCGAGAAATTTCTGCGCCGTCCGGAGCTGACCAATCTGATCACCGCGCAGGCCGCCGAAATGTCGGGCGACCGTAAGAAGGCCGAAGCGACCTACAAGCGTCTGCTGGCCGATGAGCGCACACGCTTCGTGGGTATTCGCGGCATCATGAAGCAAAAGCTTGAAGACGGCGACACCGCGACCGCGATGAAGCTGGCCGAGAAGGCCTTTGCGCTGAAGCCGCGCCATGCTGAAACCGGCGATATTCTGCTCGCGTTGCAGGCCACGCAGGCCGATTGGGCAGGCGCGCGCAAGACTTTGGGCGCCAAGGTCAAGGCCGGTGCCCTGCCGAAAGATGTGGGCAAGCGGCGCGATGCGGTTCTGGCGCTGCAAGAGGCCAAGGGCATTTTCGAAGAGGGCAATTCGATCCGCGCCCGCGAAGCGGCGATCGAGGCCAGCAAGCTCTCACCCGACCTCATTCCGGCGGCGGTGATGGCGGCGCAGAGCTATATGGAGCAGGAAAACCCGCGCTATGCCACCCGGGTGCTCACCAAGGCCTGGCAGGTGCAACCGCATCCCGATATCGCCGCCGCTTTTGCCGCGCTGAAACCGGATGAAAGCCCAGAGGAGCGGTTGAAACGCTTCAAGGCGCTGACCAAGCACAATGCCGATCATCCCGAAACACGGATGTTGCTGGCCGAGCTGAACATCGCGGCCGAGGATTTTTCGGCCGCCCGTGCGGCTCTGGGCGATCTGCCCGAGGTGCAGCCAACCCAGCGTTCGCTCACCCTGATGGCCGCGATCGAGCGCGGACAGGGTGCGGGCGACGATGCGGTGCGCGGCTGGCTGACCCGCGCTGTAACCGCCTCGCGTGGCGATCAGTGGGTGTGCGACAAGTGCAACCAGATCCATGCCGATTGGAGCCCGGTTTGCGCGGGCTGCGGCGGCTTCGATACGCTGAGCTGGAAAGAGCCCGCCGAGGGCGAGGTGAAAATGCGCGGCGGGGCTGAGATGCTGCCATTGCTCGTTGATCTGCCGGGCGGGGGTGGCAAGGCAGAGGCGTCGGTGGAACCATCGGATCAGCCCGCACCAGCTGCCGCGGAAGAGCCGGTCGAGGCCGAAATCCTGCCGCCGCATCCCGATTATGCCGATCCGGATGAGTTTGGCTCAAACGACGCGTACAAAGGCGAAAATTAGGGCTACACACCTCGCCCGCACGGTGCTAAAGACCCGGCACCCGACGTGCCGGTTGGCATCAACGCCCAGCACGACGGAACGGTTGGGGCCTGAATGGCCCTAGCAAGAGAAGGATGCCGGTGTAGCTCAGCTGGTAGAGCACGTCATTCGTAATGATGGGGTCGGGGGTTCGAGTCCCTTCACCGGCACCATCCTTCTCACTAAGCCCAAAACGTAAACAACACCGGGCTCCGGTCGTCGCTGGATGAAAGTTCAGGGGGCAGGTCATACATGTGATTGGCTTGAATGAATTGAGAATCGAGTTGCAACATGACGACATCTTCTGACGACGCATTGCCGGAGCTTCAGCGTGACGTCCAACGTTTGCTGGGTCGATGTCTGCTTCGACTTCAACAGTATGAAGGTCTGCTCAAAGCGATTATCGCCGAACACGAAATCTCAGGACCAGTTCATGACTTGGAGAGGATAAAGGCCGAACGCATAGATGGTTCCGCACGCAAGACGCTTGGGACCTTGGTCGGAGAGCTCCTCGGATCATATATCGTTGCCAACCAGATCGACTCTCCTTTGGAAGCAGCAGTCGACTCCCAAGAGGCTGCCAATTCAATAAGCTTAAGGTTTCGAACCTCCTTATCGGAGGAGGATTTCGTGCGGACGGAAAATGGCCTGAAGGAGTTGGTGCTCCTGCGGAACGACTTGGTTCATCACTTCATTGAGCGGTACGACATCGGCAGCTTGGACGGATGCCGTCATGGTCGCGAAGCCTTGGTTGATGCCTTTAGCAAGATCAATCACCACTTTGATGAACTCCGGACGTGGGCTGAAGACATGCTAAAGCTTCGCGGCCAGGCAGCACAGCTCGTCCAATCGGATGAGTTTCTTAACTTGCTCTTGAATGGCATTAATCCCGATGGGACCGTGTTCTGGCCCAACGCTGGTATTGTGCGCGTTCTGCAAGAGGCAGCCGACGAGTTAGCTGTCGATGGATGGGCAACCGTGCCAGAGGCTGTCACGTGGATTGCCGAGCGGTATCCTGAACAACGGCCGGAGAAGTATGGATGCACCAGTTGGCAGCAGGTCGTGAACGAAGCCCGCATTTTTGAACTTCAATACTTTGAAAAAGGTGGGCGGCGCACCGCATGCTACCGGAAACGGGAATAGTGTCTCTACGAGCAGCCGGAGCCCAGTAGTCTTGTCGGTTAGTAGGGAATTGGCAGGGGATGCACGCCAAACTTCCCCTGAAACGATCCCCTGCGCGGTGCGCCGCGTTACCGATTTCTTCCGCTCAAACCGGATGATCTCGGACGCATGGCCAGGGCTTGGGGTCAGATCACCCAGATCCGGCCATAGGGGGGCAGGGGGATGCTGCCATCGGGGGCCTGGATTGGCGCCTGGCTGAGCAGGTCGTAAAGCTGGCTTGCACCATGCTCGCGGAACCAGGTGGCCGACAGGCCCGTCCAGCGTTCGGTGAAGTTGAACACGCAGATCACCGGGCCGGTCGGGGCGCGCCGGGCAAAGGCGAACAGCTCAGCATGGCCGGTATCGAGAACCTCGACGGGCACTGCGCCATGAAAGGCGGGTACCTCGGCGCGGCGGGCCAGAATATCGCGGATGCCTTCGAAAACCCGGCCTTCCGGCGTCGCCCCGCCATCCGGCAGCGCCGCCACCCGATCCCAATCCATCATCGGGCGATGGATCCAGCGACTGTCATGGGCATGTTCCGGCACATCGACATAGGTGTAATCGTTGGTCAGCGCGATCTCGTCGCCCATATAAAGCAGCGGGATGCCGCCATAAGAGGCGATCAGCGCATGGCCCATCAGGATGCGATGCACCGCGTGGTCGATGCCCGCGCTATCGCTCGCCTCCATCGCCCGCTCCAGCCCGGCCAGCGATGCGGTGGTGCCTGAAATCCGCTTGTCGCCGGTATTGGGGTTGTACTGAAACAGCGCCCCCTTGGCGAAGGAACCGGGGAATGTGCCTTCGTAGAAATCCGACAGAAACGCCCGGTGGCCAAAGCCCGAAACCCCCACCGCACCGGCATCTTCGTCGGTCACGGCCCAGCCGATATCGTCATGGCAACGCAGATAGGTGGTGTAGGTGGCGTTGGTCAGCTGCGTGGGGAAATGCTGCCGCACGACATGGGTCATCAGCCTTGTGTCGCGCGCCGCGAGCGCCGACCAGAACTGCACCATCAGCGAGTTGTGATAGGCAAGGTTACCCTCTTTGCCGTCATGCTCGCCCCGGCCCAGATAGGGCAGCATTTCTGCCGGGCTGACGATGGCTTCTTCCAGATGAATCATCCCGGGCGCGGCAATCCGGCTGGCGGCGCGCAGCGCGTGCAAAAGCATATGCACTTCCGGCTCCGACTGGCAGCGCGTGCCCATCCGCTTCCACATGAAGGCAACCGCATCGAACCGCAGCACATCGACGCCCTTCCCCGCGAGGAACAGCATCACCTTCACCATTTCGAGGAAGACCTGCGGATTGGCCCAGTTCAGATCCCACTGGTGTTCGTTGAAGGTGGTCCAGACCCAGCGGTCGATATCGTCGTAATGGGTAAAGCTGCCCGGCGCGTGTTCGGGGAAAATCTCGATCAGCGTCGTCTCATAGGCTTTGGGCAACGTGTCATCGACGAACATCAGATAGTAATCGCGATAGCGCGTCTCACCGGCGCGGGCGCGCATCGCCCATTCATGCTCTTTCGCGGTGTGGTTCAGCACCATGTCGATGCACACCGAAATGCCGCGGTCGTGACAGGCGGCAATCACCGCTTCCAGCTCGTCCATGGTGCCGTAGTCGGGGTTCACCTCGGTGTAATCCATCACCGAATAGCCGCCATCGCTATCGCCCGGACGGGGCTTCAGGCAGGGCATGAAATGCACATAGGTGATGCCAAGGCTTTGCAGGTAATCGAGTTTTTCGGTCACCTGCGCCAGCACACCGGCGAACCGGTCGATATAGAACACATAGCCGTTCATATCGGGCCGCTGGAACCAGTCCGGCTCCAGATCGCGCTGCATGTCGCGCCATTTCAACGTGTCAGAGCGGCTGATCCAGGCCTCATGCAGCAGCTTCGTCAGGTCGTCGCAAAAGGCTTCGTAATCGGGGCGATGGCCATAAAGGCGCTTCAGCATCCCAAACAGGTCGTCGCGGCTGCGCTCGTAGCGCAGATCAAACAAACGTTCGTTGAACGATCTTGTTTTGGCCATTGGCTGATCGATCCTTCCTGTTTCCGACAGAACCCCGGATTACGCCGTCTCGCAAGCCCTTGCAGCCGAGTGAATTCGACGCTGCTATCTGAGCGTGTCGTGCGCCATGGTCAATCCCGCCAAAACGGCCTTGGCACCGTCATAGTGGCGCACCGCGCTCCCCTGAGCTGCCAGAGCCGCCTGATAGGGCCCGGCCGAAGCGGGCGATCCGATCACCACCACATCGCGCCCAAGCCAGTGTACCCGCGACGCGGCAAGCTCGGCCCCGATCAACAGACCAGACAGCCGCGACCGGGCCAAAACAGGGTCTAACCCTGCCAAAATGGCCTCTGCCC
The DNA here is from genome assembly GCA_050290705.1 of Paracoccaceae bacterium. Lineage (GTDB taxonomy): Bacteria > Pseudomonadota > Alphaproteobacteria > Rhodobacterales > Rhodobacteraceae > Sinisalibacter. The sequence goes on along the minus strand of JBNKIC010000022.1, from coordinate 390,457 downwards.
GCAGGGGAAACAGCCCCGAAGCCAGCTTTTCCGGGCGGCTCATCGCTTCTGACACCGCCTCCAGAAAACTCGCTTCGTCAAAGCCGCTATCGGCAAGCGTCAGACGCAGAATGGAGTGGCGGCTGAGCAGCTCGAACAACTCGCCGGTCATGAACGACATGAAGCTAATCACTTCACCGGCCGAGATATGGACCCATTTGGTATGGGTGCCGGGCAGGCAGAGCACACCGTCGAAATCTGGCTCCTCGGCCAGAAATCCGGCCATCTGGGTTTCTTCGCCGCGCAGGATTGCCGATGGGGTTTTCTGCGAAAGCCCGGGCAGAATATGGACCTTGATCCGCGGATCGGTCACCGGCGGACATATTGCAGCAGACGCGTCGAGCGGCGCGCAGGGCAGGGCACGATAGGAGGCCATCACCCAGCCGCCCAGCGCCCCGGCGGCGCCGCAAATCACCACCGGCGTGGTCCGGTCGGGGTGCAGAAATTCCCCCGCGAGGTCCAGCAGGACCGGTTCAAAGGCATCGGGGCCGCTCAGCGCCAAAATGCCCTTGTCGGCGGTCCGTTCCGCCATGATTCTGCCGTCGCGCATCGCCCAGAGTCGCAGATTGGTATTGCCCCAATCCACCGCGATCCACTCAGCTTTTTGCGTCATCCGTGATCTCCAGTCAAAAAAATTTGCGCGCTGCCCGGCCTTGTCGATTTGTCGCAGGAAACGCCGCAAATTGCCTCATCTGCAAACGAAATCGTTACAGGTTCGCCCTCTGTCTAGCTTTAGCCTCTTGCCTAATCCAGCCGAGCGTGGCGGAACTGTATGTATTGGTACATGCTTCGGGCTGAAGGTCTGGCACAATTATACTGATAGCGCTATCAGAACGCATTGTTGCGCTGCATCGGGAAAGGGACAACCGTGAGAGACATGACAACAATCAACCTGACACGGGAAAGCTTTCGCAACGACATTCTGCACCACCTGAAATATGCGGTGGGCAAGGATGCCGGCCATGCGTCCAACTACGACTGGCGGCTGGCGCTTTCGCTGGCAATTCGCGACCGGATCGTCGAGCCGTGGTTCGGGTCGACCAAAGATACATGGGATCACGACCACAAACGGGTGTTCTATCTGTCGATGGAATATCTGATCGGCCGCATCCTGGAAGACGCCGCGATCAACCTTGGTCTGAAAGGCATCGCCGCCGCAGCCCTGATGGATCTGGGGCAGGATTTCGATGCCATTGCCCATGACGAGCCCGATGCGGCGCTGGGCAATGGCGGCCTTGGCCGCCTTGCCGCCTGCTATATGGAAAGCATGGCGACGCTGGGTTGTCCGGGCTATGGCTACGGGCTGCGCTATGAAAACGGCCTGTTCCGCCAGCGTTTTGAAGACGGTCATCAGGTTGAAACGCCGGAAGACTGGCTGAACCAGCGCCACCCCTTCGAATTCGAACGCCCCGAAGCCTCATATACGATCGGCTTCAAAGGCCATGTCGAAAAGCAGGACGGTCGCTCGGTCTGGATCCCCGGCGAAACCGTGACCGCCAGTGCCTACGATATGCCGGTCGTCGGCTGGGAGGGGCGCTGGGCCAACACGCTGCGCCTCTGGGGCTCGAAACCGACCATGGAATTCGATCTCGAACGCTTCAACCGGGGCGATTACACCGCCGCCGCCGAGCCCGAGATGCTGGCGCGCACCATTACCCGCGTGCTCTACCCCGACGACACCACCCTTCAGGGCAAGGAACTGCGCCTGAAGCAGGAATATTTCATGACCTCGGCCGCGATCCAGGACATCCTGCGCCGCTACCGCGAAGCGCATGAAGACCTGACCGAGCTGCCGCAGCATATCGCCATCCAGATGAACGACACCCACCCCGCCATCGCCGGGCCGGAGCTTATTCGTCTGCTGGTCGACGTGCATGGGATGAAGTTCAAAGCCGCGATGGACATCGCCCAGAAATGTCTGGGCTATACCAACCACACCCTGTTGCCCGAAGCGCTGGAGCGCTGGTCGACCTGGTTGATGGGCAACGTGCTGCCGCGTCATATGGAGATCATCGAAAAGATCGACGCCGCCCATGCCAAGGCTTTCCCGACCCGTCCCGACAACACCCGGATCGTGCGCAACAACGAAGTGCATATGGGCGAGCTGGCCTTCATCATGGCTCACAAGGTCAATGGGGTTTCGGCGCTGCATTCCGAGCTGGTGAAAAGCTCGCTGTTCCCTGACCTCAACGCGTTGCATCCCGGACGGGTGACCAATGTCACCAACGGCGTGACCCCGCGCCGCTGGATGCGTATGGCCAATCCGGGCCTGTCGAAACTTGTCACCAGCACGATCGGCGGTGGCTGGGAGGCCGATCTTGATCGGCTCGACGAGCTCACCCCGCTTGCCGAAGATGCCGCATTCCGCGATGCCTTCATGGCAGTGAAACGCGACAACAAGGTGCGCGTATCCAACTGGATCGGCGAAAGCATGGGGATTGATATTGATCCCGATGCGATGTTCGACGTGCAGGTCAAGCGGATGCACGAATACAAGCGTCAGCTTCTCAACATCTTCCAGACCGTCGCCCAATGGCACGAGATCAAGAAGAATCCCGAAGGCGATTTCACACCGCGGGTGAAATTCTTTGGCGGTAAGGCGGCCCCGGGCTATGCGGTGGCGAAAGAGATCGTGCACCTGATCAATGACGTGGCCAAGGTGATCAACAACGATCCCGACATGCGCGGGCGTCTGAAGGTGGTCTATCCGCCGAACTACAACGTCACCATGGCCGAACGTCTGATCCCGAGCGCCGACCTGTCGGAACAAATCTCGACCGCCGGGAAAGAAGCCTCTGGCACCGGCAACATGAAGCTCAGCCTCAACGGCGCGCTGACCATCGGCACGCTCGACGGCGCCAATGTCGAGATCCGCGAAATGGTCGGGGCAGAAAACTTCTTCCTGTTCGGCATGACCGCCGACGAGGTGAAGATGCGCCGTAAGAATGTGAACCATGCGCGCGAAGCCATCGAGCACAGTCAGGCGCTGCGCGACGTGCTGCAGATGATCGCCGAAGGCCGTTTCTCGCCCGATCAGCCCGACCGTTATCACGGTGTGGTCGATCGTGCCTGGCATCACGACTATTTCCTCGTCACCTCGGATTTTGCCGACTACCAGCGGGCGCAAGCGGTTGTAGATGAAACCTATCTTGACCAGGAGCGGTGGGGGCGCATGGCCGTGATCAACACCGCGAAGATGGGGTTTTTCTCGTCTGACCGTGCGATCCGTGGTTACATGAAAGATATCTGGAGCGTCTCGTCGGCGCTGTGACTCGGGAGGAGCCAAAGAATGCCCAAAAGACCAACCGCGACATCCGTCTTCAGGGTCTCTGACGAAGAGGCCCGGGCTATCGCGGAAGGCCGGCATGGCGATCCGTTTTCCGTACTCGGCCCGCAGGGCGGCGAGCTTGCCGCCTGGGTGCCGGGGGCGGTCAAGCTTCAGCTGAAACAGGGTCGCGCCAAGCCGAAAGATCTGGTGCAGCACGATGCTTGCCCCGGTTTCTTCGAAGGGCCGGTCGATGCCGACAAACCCTATCTGCTGATCGCTGAAAGCGCTGACGGGGTGAGCTGGGAGATTGACGATCCCTACCGCTTCGGCCCGGTTCTGGGCGAGCTTGATGAATACCTGCTGGGCGAAGGCGGCCATCGGCGGCTGTGGGAGGCGCTGGGCGCGCATCTGAAAACCATCGACAAGACCAAGGGCGTGCATTTTGCCGTCTGGGCCCCGAATGCTGAACGGGTTTCGTTGGTTGGGGGCTTCAACGCCTGGAACGGCACCGCCCATCCGATGCGGCGGCGCGGTGCTACCGGGGTGTGGGAAATCTTCATCCCCGGCCTCGAAGAGGGCGCAATCTACAAATACGAAATCCGCGCGCTGGGCGGGCAGATCATGCCGCTGAAAGCCGATCCGGTGGGCTTTGGCTCGGAACACCCGCCCGCCACCGGCTCGGTGGTGCGCAAACCGGGCCTGGATCGGGCCTGGACCGACAAGTCCTGGATGAAAACCCGCGCCGAGAAAAACAGCGTCGACGCGCCGATTTCGATCTATGAGGTGCATCTGGGCTCGTGGCGCAAAACCGATGACGGCCAGCGCCCGCTCTCCTATCTCGAACTGGCCAAAGAGCTGATCGAATATGTCAGCTGGATGGGCTTCACCCATATCGAACTGATGCCGGTCAGCGAATTTCCCTTCGATGGCTCCTGGGGCTATCAGCCGATTGGCATGTTCGCCCCCACCATCCGCCACGGCACCCCGCAGGAGTTTTCCGCCCTGATCGAGGCCGCGCATGAGGCCGGGCTGGGGGTGCTGTTCGACTGGGTGCCGGGGCACTTCCCCACCGATGCCCACGGGCTCGGTCAGTTTGACGGCACCGCGCTTTACGAACACGCCGATCCGAAAGAAGGGTTCCATGTCGACTGGAACACGCTCATCTACAATTACGGCCGGGTTGAGGTGGCCAATTACCTCAAGGCCAACGCGCTCTATTGGCTTGAGGAATATCACCTCGACGGTTTGCGGGTCGATGCCGTGGCCTCGATGCTCTACCGCGATTACAGCCGCAAAGAGGGCGAATGGGTGCCCAACAAGGATGGCGGGCGCGAGAATTACGAAGCCATCGCGCTGCTGCGGGAAACCAACGTGCTGGCCTATGGTGACCATCCCGGCATCATGACCGTGGCCGAGGAAAGCACCGCTTTCGGGGGCGTTTCGCGCCCGGTCGATATGGGCGGGTTGGGCTTCGGCTTCAAATGGAACATGGGCTGGATGAACGACACGCTGGAATACATCCAGAAAGAGCCGGTTCATCGCAAATATCACCATCACGAGATGACCTTCTCACTGGTCTATGCCTGGAGCGAAAACTTCATCCTGCCGATCAGCCACGATGAAGTGGTGCATGGCAAAGGCTCGATGATCGGCAAGATGCCCGGCGATGGCTGGGAGAAATTCGCCAATCTCAGAGCCTATTACGGCTATATGTGGACCCATCCGGGCAAGAAGCTTCTGTTCATGGGGCAGGAATTTGCCCAGGGGCGCGAGTGGAATTACGCAACCAGTCTCGATTGGCATCAGACCGACATTCCCGAACATCGCGGTATTCAGCTTCTGGTGCGCGATCTAAACCATATGTATCGCGACAACCCGGCGCTGCATCTGAACGATTGCCGCCCCGAAGGCTTTGAGTGGCTCGAATCGAACGATGCCGAAAACTCGATCCTCGTTTTCATGCGCAAAGGCGCGCCCGGTGATCCGATGATCGTGGTGGCGCTGAACATGACCCCGGTCGAGCGGACGGGCTACCGTATTGGCTTCCCGGAGGCTGGGCGCTGGAGCGAGATCCTGAATTCAGATGCCGCGCAATATGGCGGCGGTGACCGGGGCAATCTCGGTGGAATAGAGACGCAACCGACAGGGTGGCACAATCAGGCCAATTCGGCCGAGATCACGCTGCCTCCGCTTTCGGTTGTTGTCTTTCGGCAAGGGTGAGGAGAACCCGCCAAACAAAAGTCCAACAGGACAGGAGGAGTAGTAATAATGGTGGAACGTTTACGTCAAAGAAGGCTGTCATCGCAGGCCATGGCCTTTGTGCTGGCCGGGGGGCGCGGCAGTCGGCTGAAAGAGCTGACTGACCGGCGGGCGAAACCGGCAGTCTATTTTGGCGGCAAGACCCGGATCATCGACTTCGCCCTATCCAATGCGCTGAATTCCGGCATTCGGAAAATGGCCATCGCCACGCAGTACAAGGCCCACAGCCTGATCCGGCACGTTCAGCGGGGTTGGAGCTTCTTCCGGGTCGAGCGGAACGAATATCTGGATATTCTACCCGCCTCACAACGCATCGACGAGGTGAACTGGTACAAGGGCACCGCCGACGCCGTGCGCCAGAACATCGACATCGTCGACAGTTACGAGGTTGAATACATCATCGTTCTGGCGGGTGATCACATCTACAAGATGGATTACGAGGTGATGCTGCAACATCACGTCAACAGCGGCGCGGATGTGACGGTGGGCTGTATCTCGGTGCCGTTGGAAGAGGCTTCGGCCTTCGGTGTCATGGCGGTTGATGAACACGGCCAGATCACCGAGTTCATGGAAAAACCCGCCAAGCCGCCGCATATGCCGGGCGATCCCGACAATGCGCTGGCCTCGATGGGCATCTATATTTTCGACTGGAAATTTCTGCGTGAGCTGCTGCTGGTCGATGCCGATGACAGCCATTCGAGCCACGATTTCGGCAATGACCTGATCCCGCAAATCGTGAAGAATGGCAAAGCGGTCGCGCATAAGTTTTCGGATAGCTGCATCCGCACCGGGCTGGAAGAAGAGCCCTACTGGCGCGATGTCGGCACGATTGATGCCTATTGGCAGGCCAGCATCGACCTGACCGATTTCGTGCCCAAGCTCGACATTTACGACCGCACCTGGCCGATCTGGACCTATTCCGAGATCGTCCCCCCGGCCAAGTTCATCCACGATGAAGACGGGCGGCGCGGCGCGGCTATTTCGTCTCTGATTGCTGGCGATACGATCATTTCCGGTTCGGTGGTGAAAAACTCGCTGATCTCCACCGGCGGGCGGCTGCACTCCTATTCGTCGGTCACCTATTCGGTTCTGCTGCCGCATACGCAGGTGCACCGCTCGGCGCGGCTGCAGAATTGCGTGGTCGATAGCGGGGTGGAAATTCCGGCCGGGCTGGTGGTGGGCGAAGACCCGATCGAAGATGCGAAATGGTTCCGCGTCACCGATGCCGGGGTTACTCTGATCACCCGCGACATGATCCTCGCGCGTGAGGCGGCTCTGGGTTAGGGACAGATCATGAAGGTTCTTTCCGTCGCGTCTGAATGCGTTCCGCTGATCAAAACGGGTGGGCTTGCCGATGTGGTCGGCGCCCTGCCTGCGGCCTTGGCCGGTCAGGGGATCGACATGCGGGTGATGATCCCGGCCTATCCGGGCATTCTCGATAAGCTGGGTGAAACCACCGAAGTCTGGGCGGATTGGAGCCTTTATGGCGGCCATGCACGACTGTTGAAGGGCGAGAATGACGGGATCACCGTGCTCGCCCTCGACGCCCCGTATCTCTACCACCGTGAAGGCGGCCCCTATGCCGGGCCGGATGGCGATTACTGGGACAATCCCGAACGCTTTGCCGCGCTGTCCTGGGCGGCGGCTGCGGTGGCGCGCGACGGGGCAGGCGATGGCTGGAAGCCCGACATCCTGCACGCCCATGATTGGCAAGCGGGCCTTGCCCCGGCCTATCTGCATTTCGATGGCAGTGGCGGTGTGCGCTCGGTGCTCACTGTCCACAATATCGCCTTTCAGGGTGTCACCGGCGGCGACCGGCTGAACGCGCTGAAGCTGCCCTGGCATGCCTGGACCCCGGACAAGGTCGAATATCACGGCAATATCTCGACGTTGAAGGCGGGGCTGTCGACCGCCGATGCGATCACCACCGTGTCGCCCACCTATGCCGACGAGCTGATGCGGCCCGAGTTTGGCATGGGGCTTGAGGGCCTTCTGGCCGCGCGCGCCAACCAGTTGCACGGCATTCTGAATGGCGTCGATGACGCGGTCTGGTCGCCCGAGGCTGACAGTGAAATCAGACCCTATTCCGCCAAGAAATTAAAGCCCAAGGCCGAAAACCGCGCGGCTTTGCTGGACGAATTCGGGCTCGGAACTGTCGATGGGCCGCTGGCCATCGTGGTCAGCCGTCTGACCTGGCAGAAAGGCATCGACCTGCTGATCGAGGCGCTGCCCGGCTTTATCGCCAATGGCGGTGGGCTGGTTCTGCTGGGCTCGGGCGAACGCGAGCTGGAGCGCGCCGTCCAAGAAGCCGCCCATCGCTGGCCTGACCGGGTGGGTGTGCGCATCGGCTATGACGAAGCGCTCAGCCATCGGATGTTTGGCGGCGGCGACGCGGTGCTGGTACCCTCGCGGTTTGAGCCTTGCGGGCTGACCCAGATGTACGGGCTGCGCTATGGCACGGTGCCGGTTGTGGCCGCCACCGGCGGGCTGAACGACACCGTCATCAATGCTTCGCCCGCCAGCCTGTCGGCGAATGCCGCCACCGGCGTGAGCTTCCATCCGGTTGACGGCATTGCGCTGTCCAGCGCCTTGCGCAGGCTTACCAGCCTCTATGCGGACAGCCCGGTCTGGACCCGGCTGGTGAAACGCGCAATGAAGGCCGAGGTTGGCTGGGATGGTCCGGCGGCCCAATATGCAGATCTCTACAGGAGCCTTCTCGCGTGACAGCCCCGCGCCCATCCCTGACTCCGGAAAGTGTTTCCTCACTGGAGCTGACACGCGGTCAAGCCTGGCCGATGGGCGCCACGGTTGACGAGACGGGGGTGAATTTTGCCGTTTTCTCGGCCAATGCAACCAAGATCGAAATCTGCCTGTTCACCGAAGACGGGCGCACCGAGCTGACGCGCATCGCGCTGCCCGAACGCGACGGCGACGTCTGGCATGGCCATATCGCAGGGATCGGCCCCGGCACACGCTACGGGCTGCGCGCGCACGGGCCTTATGACCCTGAAAACGGGCATCGCTTCAACCCGAACAAGCTGCTGATTGATCCCTATGCCCGCAAGATCGACGGCAAATTGCGCTGGTCGCGGGCGCTGATGGGGTATCATGTCGGCTCGCCCTTGGGCGATCTCAGCCTGTCCACCCGTGACAGTGCCTTTGCCATGCCGAAATGCGTGGTGATGGGCGACGAGCCCTTTGACTGGCAGGGCGATACGCCGCCCTCCCATGTTGGGCCTGATCTGGTGATCTACGAGACCCACGTGAAGGGGTTCACCGCGTTGCATCCGGCGGTAAACCCGTCCTTGCGTGGCACCTATCTGGGTGTTGCCTCAGAGCCGATCGTCGCGCATCTGAAACGCTTGGGGGCAACGGCAATCGAGCTTCTGCCGGTTCACACCTTCATCGACGATCGCTTTCTCGCCGAACGGGGCCTGCGCAACTACTGGGGCTATCAGACTCTGGGCTATTTTGCTCCCGAGGCCCGCTATCTGCGCTCTGGCGATGTGAACGATTTCAAGATCATGGTGCGCGAGCTGCACAAGCAGGGGATCGAGGTGATCCTTGATGTGGTCTATAACCACACCGCAGAGGGCGATGGCTTCGGCCCCACCTTGTCGATGCGCGGGCTCGACAATGCCTCTTATTACCGGCTCGCCCCGAACAAGCGCCACTACATCAATGATTGCGGCACTGGCAACGCGCTGAACCTGTCGCACCCGGCGGTGCTGCGCATGGTGATGGACAGCCTGCGCCATTGGGTCGAGGAATTTCACGTCGATGGCTTCCGCTTCGACCTTGCGGCGGCGCTTACGCGCAGTGACGACGGGTTCAACAGCGGCTTTCTTGATGCAGTCCGGCAAGACCCGGTGCTTGCCCGGGTCAAGCTGATCGCCGAACCATGGGATGTTGGCCCGGGTGGCTATCGGCTCGGAACCTTCCCGCATCCGTTCCGCGAATGGAATGATCGCTATCGTGACGATGTGCGCGCCTTTTGGCGGGGCGATGATCACATGCTGCCCGGTCTGGCCAAGGCGATCCTTGGCTCGCCCGAGATTTTCGATCAGGCCGGGCGCTCGGCCACCGCCTCGATCAACATCCTGACCAGCCACGATGGCTTCACGCTGCACGATCTGGTTGCCTATAACGAAAAGCACAACGACGCGAATGGCGAGGGCAACCGCGACGGCCATGCCACCAACTTCTCAGACAATCTGGGGGTTGAGGGGCCAACGAGCGATCCGGTCATTCTGGCTGCCCGTGGCCGCCGCCAGCGCGCTTTGCTCGCCACGCTGTTTTTCTCGCAGGGCATCCCGATGCTGCTGTCGGGCGATGAAATTGGTAATTCGCAGAACGGCAACAACAACAGCTATGCCCAAGATAACGAAACCGGCTGGGTCGACTGGAAACACGCTGACGAAAAGCTGCTGGCTTTTGTGGAGCATCTTTCAACGCTGCGCCGTCGCTACAAAGTGCTGAGCCAGCGCAATTTCCTGCATGGCCAGAGCCGCCACACCGACGACCTGCCCGATCTGGATTGGTGGCATCCCGATGGCCGCACCCCCGTCGATAGCGACTGGCACGATCAGGTGAACGCGATCGGGGTGATCGTACGGGCCTCGGCCGAAACCATTCGCGATTCCGGCGCGCCCGAAGTCTTTGTGGTCTACAATGCCGGTCATGCACGCGATGTGATCCTGCCGCCGGGAAACTGGATGCGCGTGATTGACAGCGCCAATCCTGACGCCCCGGAAAAGGCCGTTTCGAATTCCTACAAGGCGGCAGAGCAATCGGTGGTGCTCTTTGCCCATCCCGATAATAACGAGTTGAAGAAGGAAAGCTGAATGCCGATCCTGACAATCGAGACCAAGCCGATTGAGGGGCAGAAACCCGGCACATCGGGCCTGCGCAAGAAAACCCGCACCTTCATGGAGCCGCATTTCGCTGAGAACTTCGTGCAGGCGACCTTGCAGGCCATCGGCGGGGCGGCGGGCAAAACCTTCGTGCTTGGTGGCGACGGGCGCTATTTCTCACCGCAGGTGGCGCAGGTGATCCTGCGGATCTGTGCGGCCAACGGCGCACGGCGGGTGATCGTCGGGCAGAACGCGCTGCTCTCCACTCCGGCGGCCAGCCACCTGATCCGGCTGAACAAGACCGATGGTGGCTTCATCATGTCGGCCAGCCATAACCCCGGCGGGCTCGACGAGGATTTCGGCCTCAAGTTCAACATGTCCAATGGTGGCCCGGCCCCCGAAAGCGTGACCGACGCGATCTATGCCGCCACGCTCGAGATCCGCGAATACCGCATTCTGGAAGCGCAGGATGTCGACCTGGCCGAGATCGGTGAAACCGCGCTGGGCGATATGGTGGTCGAGGTGGTCGATCCCGTTATCGACTACGCCAATCTGATGGAAACGCTGTTCGATTTCCCCAAGCTACGGGTGATGTTCGCGCGCGGGTTCCGCATGCGCTTCGACGCGATGAACGCGATCACCGGGCCCTATGCCCATGAGATCATCGAACGCCGCCTTGGCGCGCCGAAAGGCACCGTGGTGCATGGCACGCCGCTGCCCGATTTCGGCGGTATGCACCCGGATCCCAACCCGGTTTGGGCGCATGAGCTGATGGACGAGATGTTTGGTCCGATGGCCCCCGATTTCGGCGCCGCTTCCGATGGCGATGGCGACCGCAATATGGTGGTGGGCGCGAATACCTATGTCTCGCCTTCCGACAGCCTCGCGGTGCTTGCCGCCAATGCCCATCTGGCCCCCGGCTACAAAGATGGCATCGCCGGGGTTGCCCGCTCGATGCCCACCTCGGCAGCGGCCGACCGTGTGGCGGCCAAGCTCGGTGTCGAGCATTTCCAAACCCCGACCGGCTGGAAGTTCTTCGGCAATCTGCTCGATGCGGGCCGCGCCACGCTCTGCGGTGAAGAAAGCTTCGGCACCGGCTCCAACCATGTCCGCGAAAAAGACGGACTTTGGGCCGTGCTGCTTTGGCTCAACATCCTAGCCGAACGCGATGAAACGGTCAGCGATATCCTTGAGGATCACTGGAAAAACTATGGCCGCAACTACTATTCGCGCCACGATTACGATGCCCTGCCGGTGGATCAGGCCAACGAGATCGTTGACGGGCTGCGCGAGCGGCTGGCCGATCTGATCGGTGCGCCGGTGGCCGGGCTGACTATCTCGGGGGCCGAGGATTTCGCCTATACCGATCCGGTCGATGGTTCCGTCAGCGCCCGTCAGGGGCTGATCGTCAGTTTCGAAGGCGGTTCGCGTTTCGTCATTCGCCTGTCGGGCACCGGCACCGAAGGGGCCACGCTGCGGCTCTATCTGGAACGCTACGTACCCGGCCCGGATGGGCTTGGTGAAGAGGTTCAGGCGGCCCTTGCTCCGGTGATCGACGCCGCCGAAGCGCTGGCCCGGATCAGCGCGATCTCCGGGCGCGCCAAACCCGACGTGATCACCTGAGCCTGGTCCCGGTACCAGCTGGCCCGCATAGCATGACTGACCCCTCATCCAACGCGCCACAGACTGGGGCCGGGCGGCTGGTGGCCATCGTCGTCACCTGCAATCGCCTGCCGCAGCTTCAGCAGGCACTGGCCCGTCTTCTGGCCGCGCCGCCCTCCGAGCTCAGCGCGGTTGTGGTGGTCGATAACGGCTCTGACGACGCAACTGCTGCCTGGCTTGCAGAGGCGCCCGAGGCGCGGCTGCATGTGCTGCGGCACGAGGTAAATTTGGGCGGCGCGGGTGGTTTCGAGGCCGGGATGCGCTACGCCATGACGCGGCTCAGTCCCGATTGGCTGCTGCTGATGGATGACGATTCGCGCCCCAAACCCGATACACTCGCCCGCTTTCACGCGCACCCCCGGGAAGGGGCCGAAGGCTGGGCCGCGGCAGTCACCTATCCCGATGGCACGCTCTGCGAGCTGAACCGCCCGTCGCGCAATCCGTTCTGGCATCTGCGCAGCTTTGTCGGGGCGCTCCTGTTCGGGCGGCGCGGCTTTCACATATCGGATGATGAGTTCAACGGGCCCAAACCCTGCCCGATCGACGTGACCTCTTTCGTCGGCCTATTCCTGTCGCGCCGGGCGGTCGAAATGGTCGGCTATCCCGATCCGGCCTTGTTCATCTATGGCGAAGACGTGCTTTACACCCTCGCCCTACGCCGGGCGGGTGGGCTGATGAAATTCGACCCTGATCTGGGCTTTGAGCATGATTGCGCCGCGTCGCTGCCGGGCCAAAAGGTGTTTTCGCCGGTCTGGCGCGCCTATTACCACCATCGCAATCTGATCATGATCTATCGTCAGGTGTCCGGCCCGCTATTCTGGCCAATTGTGGCTCTATTCCTGCCAAAATGGCTGCTTCTCCAGCGCCGCTACGGGGCAGAGGCCCCCGCCTTCCGCGCGTTGCTGCGCCGGGCGTTTCGGGATGGTTTGCGGGGCGATACCTCGATCACGCTGGCCGAGGTGCAACAGATCGCCCGCAGCCACCGCTGAGTGCGAAATCTGTCTCTATTCCTTGTTGATCAGGTCGCTGTGATAGGCCTGCAGGAACAATAGCCCCAGGGTAAATGTGCCAAGCGCAACGCCCAGAACATAAGCAATAGAGACATATTGCGGGTGATAGGTGGAATAGAGCCCTTCCCGCATCAGCCCGGTCAGATGCACCACCGGGTTCCACCACAGGATCGCCGCAGTCTGCGTGGGCAGGTCTTCTAGCACGTAAAGCACCGCCGAGGCCAGCATCAGCGGCCGGGTGATGATCCGGTAGAAAGATTGCCAGGGCGGAAACTTCCCGATCAGCAGGCAATTCAGCGTGCCAATGCCCAGGCCCAGCACTCCGGCCAGCAGCACCGCCAGCGCAATCGGGCGCATGTCGATGATCGCGTATTGCCCCAGCACCAGATAGATCCCGCCAAGGATCAGGATCATCGTCAGAACATGGGTCAGAAACGCCAGCAGAAAGCGCGCCAGAATGGCATCGAGCCAGCGCACCGCCGGATAGCGCAGAAGCGGGCGCGAAAACCGGATCGACAGCGTGACCACCTGTTCGATTGATCGAAACAGCGAAAACACCAGATAGCCGCTGGCGTAGAACAGGATGAAGCTCTGACCGAGCGAAGGGTGATGCACCAAGAGCGAAAAGCCGAAGGCCAGCACCACAATCACCCCAATCGGTTCGATGATCGCCCAAAGGTAGCCGCCGGGCGTCCCGCCGTAGCTTGTCGACATCTCGCGCAGCATCAGCGCCAGCACCACCCGCCCGGAGGCAAAGCGCCGGTTGCGCGCGCTGCCGATGGGCTCGGTGGGGCGGCTTTCACTGGGGATCGCTGAGTCGGCCATGCCGGGCCTCCAATTTTCTGGCAATTCCAGGTTGTACTATGTAGAACAGATCTGTTGAGTTCAAACCCGATTGCGAAAGGCAAGCGTTTGACGGGACAGAGTGAAATCGGGGATCGCCCCCCCGCCGATGCCCCTCCGAAACGCAAGAAAGCGCGGGCAGGGCGTGGGTCAGACGGGGCCGAGCCCATCGTCATCATCCGCCCGGTTTCCGGCAAGGCAGGGATGCGCGCGCGCCATTGGGGTCTGGCGCTGTCTTTCCTGTTCTTTGTGGCGCTGCCTCTGGCCGTGATCGGTATCTATCTCGGGACCATTGCCAAGGATCAATACGCCTCGACCGTGGGCTTTTCGGTGCGCAGCGAAGATACCGCCGCACCGTCTTCAATGCTCACCGGCATCGGCAAGTTCATCGGCAGTTCCAATGGCGGCGAGGCCGATATGCTCTACGGCTTCCTGCGCAGTCAGGACATCGTTGTGGCAATCGACGATGCGCTCGACCTGCGCGGCCATTACGCCGCCCCTCATGATGAAGACCCGTTTTTTGCGCTGGCACCCGACAGTTCCATCGAGATGCTCACCGATTATTGGCAGCATGTGGCGCGGGTCTCCTATGATCAGAGCACCGGGCTGATCACCCTGCGGATTCTGGCCTTCTCGCCCGAGATGGCACAAAGCGTCGCCCGCCAGATCGTCGCGCAGAGCCAGATATTGGTGAACCAGCTCAACGCCACCGCCCGGCAGGATACGCTGCACTATGCCGAAACCGATCTTGTAGCGGCGCTGGAGCGGGTGAAAGTGGCACGTGCGGCGCTGGTGGCATTTCGCACCCGCACCCAGATCGTCGATCCGCAAAGTGATTTGCAGGGGCGCATGGGGGTGCTGAACGGGCTTCAGCAGCAATTGGCGCAGGCGCTGATTGACTACGACCTGATCGCGCAGGAGACTACCGCAACCGATACTCGCGTGGTGCAGGCCAAGCGCCGCATCACCGTTATTCAGGATCGGATCGCTGAAGAGCGCCGCAATTTCTCCGAAGACACCGGCAGCACCGCAACCGGCGAAGCCTATCCGGCGCTTCTGGCCGAATATGAGCGCCTGACCGTGGATCGCGAATTTGCCGAAGAGGCGTATCGCACCGCGCTGGCCGCGCTGGACATCGCCCGCGCCAATGCGGCGCGTCAAAGCCGGTATCTGGCCACCTTCATTCAGCCCACCCTGCCGCAAACCGCGGAATTTCCGCAACGCTGGACGATGTTTGGCATTGCTGCGCTGTTTCTGTTTCTGGCCTGGGCCAGTCTCACGCTAATGTATTACGCGATCCGCGACCGAAAATAGGCCCGCGATGATCCGCTGTGAAAACCTCTCGAAAAGCTTTTCGGTGGATGGCCACCGCAAGATGGTGATCGAGCCGGTCAGCTTTACCCTGCCGAAAGGCAAATCCATCGCGCTTCTGGGGCGCAACGGGGCGGGAAAATCGACGCTGCTCAGCCTGATCGCGGGCACTCTGCGCCCAAGCACCGGGCGGGTGATCAGCGATGGCTTGGTCTCCTGGCCGGTTGGTTTGTCGGGTGCCTTTCACCGCGATCTGACCGGGGCGCAAAATGTGCGCTTTCTGGCCCGCACCTATGGGGTGGATACAGACAATTTGATTGAATTTGTCCGCAATTTTGCTGAGCTGGGCGCGCATTTCCATTCGCCGGTCAGCAGCTATTCCACCGGCATGCGCGCACGTCTTGTTTTCGGCGCGGCGATGGGCATTCGCTTTGATACCTACCTGATCGACGAGGTGACGGCGGTTGGCGACGCGGCGTTCAAACGCAAAAGCCGCGCGGTTTTTCTTGAACGAATCAAATCCTCTAGCGCGATTGTGGTCAGCCACAACATGCGCGAGCTTCGGCGTTTCTGCAGCGCCGCGCTGGTGCTGGAAGCCGGGCAGTTGCGCTATTTCGGCGATCTCGACGAGGCGATTGACGACCACGAATTTCGCCTGACCCACGAGGCTGATCGCGGCGACAACCTATACTGAATCGAAAGCATTGTCCCCCAAACTGGAACAGTCGCCAGGGCTGGCGACTGGAACCAGCACAGGTCTGGTCTGGGTAAATTTGGGGCTTAAACAATGCACTTTACCGTTCGCGGCACCGTGCAAACGGGACAGGAGTCGCTTGATATAGCGATCAGCGATCTTGCGCTTTTTCAAAGCGGTGCAAGTGTCTCGGTCTTCGCCACCTCCGGCCCAACTGGTGGTTTGTCGAGCTATACCCTCACCGAAACGGGCCTTGCCGCCTATTCCGACAGCGCGGTGTTCAATCCAAGCTGGGCCAGTGGCATTGCCGACAGCATCGCGCTTCTCGACGATGGTTATGGCGGGGCGCGGCTGGTCTTTGGCCGGATTAGCACCACCGGGCTTGGCAGTGTCTCGGTGGGGTCAAACGGTGCCATCGGCGGGTTTGAAACCCTGTCCGGTCTGCCCGCCGGGGTCGACCTGCCCAGCCAGCTTGCCGCTTTGGG
The DNA here is from genome assembly GCA_050290705.1 of Paracoccaceae bacterium. Taxonomy (GTDB): domain Bacteria; phylum Pseudomonadota; class Alphaproteobacteria; order Rhodobacterales; family Rhodobacteraceae; genus Sinisalibacter. The sequence goes on along the minus strand of JBNKIC010000022.1, from coordinate 374,033 downwards.
CAGCGATCAGATTTTCATCGGCGGCAGCAGCGGCTTTTCCGGCTACACGCTCACCGGCCTCACGCTGGCGCAGGATTTCACCGCCACTGACAGCGCCGACACGCTGATCGCCTCGGTTTCGGCCCTTGCGCTGGTCGAGGCGGGCGGGTCGCCCATCCTGATTGCCGCCTCGGGCAGCGAAGACGGGATCACTTCTTATCAGCTCACCGATACCGGCCCGGTGCTGGCCGATGTCAACGGCCCCGATCAGGGGCTTGGCATCATGCACCCCACCGCAATGGCGACGGCCACCATTGGCAGCACGCCTTATCTCGTGGTTGCTTCGGCGCAAGACAGTAGCGGCGCCCTCAGCGTGTTTGAGGTTGGCAGCGATGGTAGCCTGACCGCGACCGATCATGTGCTCGACACACGCACCACCCGTTTTGGCGGCGTCCAGGATGTTCAGCTCGTCACCCATGGCGCCTTCACCTATGTCGTGGCGGGGGGCGGCGACGATGGCGTGACCTTGTTCCAGCTGCTCGCCGATGGCCATTTGCAGCTGATCGACAGCATCGCCGACGATCTGACCATCGGCCTCAGCAATGTTTCCGCCATCGCCGCCACCGCCATTGGCAATACATTGCGGGTGTTGGTCGCTTCGCAATCCGAAGGCAGGCTCACCGATCTTGCCGTCGATCTGTCAGGCGAGGGCGTTCAGCACGTCGCGGGCCCGTTTGGCGACACCCTCAATGGCACCGGCCTCGACGATGTGCTGATCGGCGGCGAGGGGAATGATCAGTTGTTCGGCGGCAGCGGCGCCGACATTCTTGTCGATGGCGCCGGGCAGGACGCGTTGACCGGCGGCGCCGGGGCCGATGTCTTTGTGCTGCGTGCCGATGGCGTGGTCGATCGGGTGCTTGATTTCGACCCGACGAAAGATCTGTTCGATCTCAGCGCCTGGCCGATGTTTCACGATCCCGACAGCCTGACAATCGCCACCACCGCGACAGGCGCCACGATCATCTGGCGCGATGAAACCCTTTCGATCACCAGCCTGACCCATCAGCCGCTGTCGGTCAGTCAGGTCCGCAATGCCGTGATCCTGGGGCTTGACCGACCGATGGATCTGTCCGGCCTCACCTTTCCCGATGACGGGCTATATGATCTGACCGGCACCTCGGGCGACGATGTGCTGCGCGGCGGGCCTGCGGGCGAGACGATTGCCCCCGGTCTGGGCAACGATACCGTCTGGGCCGGTGCGGGCGACGACATCGTGTTTGATGGCGCCGGAACCAACACGATCCATCTGGAAGACGGCAATGATGTCTATTCCGACCGCGATGCCAGCACTGCCGGGGATGGCGATACGATCTATGGCGAGGCGGGCCGTGACCGGATCACCACCGGCATCGGGGCCGATACTGTTTATGGCGGCGCGGATGACGATGTGATTCTCACCGGCGCGGGCAACGATACCGTCACCGGCAATCGCGGCGCAGACTGGATCGAGGGCCAGACCGGCAATGATACCCTGCGTGGCGGCGCTGGGCGCGACCGGATCTATGGCGGCGATGGCAATGACTTCATTGATGGCGAACGCGGCCGCGATCGCCTGTTTGGCAATGCCGGCAACGATACGCTCTATGGTGACAGAGGGCGCGACTACATGTTCGGCGGGCCGGGCAACGATGTGCTCTATGGCAGCAATGGCAACGATCGGCTGCGTGGCAATACCGGCAACGACATCCTGCGCGGTCAGGCGGTCATGGCGACGACACTTTTGTCTTTGCCCATGGCGAAGGGAATGACCGGATTGTTGATTTTCAGAAACAACATGATCTGATCAAGCTGATCGGGATCGGCCGGGGCGAAGTGTCGATCACCCACGTTCAGGACGGAACGTTGATCTCATGGGATGACGGATCGGTGCTGTTGCTGGGCATCGAGCATTTTTTGAGCGATGCGATCAGTTTCGTCTAGCGTGGTGCCGGGCGTGCTCAGACCAGAATTGCGGCGTCCAGCCCTGCGAGCGTGGTCAGCCCGCTTAGATCGATCACATCGCCGCCGCCGAAATCCCAGCTCACGCCGCTGCTGTCCAGATGGGCAAGCGCGGCAATCTGGGCCGCCGTTAGCGTGCTGCCGCCCCATAGCGCGGTGTCAAAAGACAGCAGATCGGTACCGAGGGTGAAATCGGTCACCGTGTCGTGCCCGGTGCCATCGGTGAACACAAAGGTATCCACCCCGGCCCCGCCGGTCAGCGTGTCGGTGCCCGCATCGCCATTCAGCGTATCCTTTCCGGCCCGACCGCGCAGTATGTCGTCACCGGTGCCGCCGTTCAGTGTATCGCTGCCCTTGCCCCCGGCCAAAAGGTCGTTGCCATCACCGCCGCTCAGCGTATCGCCGCCGCGCTTGCCGCGCAGTATGTCATCGCCGGTGCCGCCAATCACCGTATCGCCGCCCCTGCCGCCGATCAGCCGGTCGGCCCCGCCGCCGCCATACAGGATGTCAGAATCGCGATGGCCGTGGAGCGTATCGTTTCCACTATTACCCGACAGGATATTCACCAGCGCGTTGCCATAAATCGTATCGGCCCCCGATCCGCCGGTGGCGTTTTCGATCTGCACCCCGTTGGCAATCGTATAGCCCCCGGCCACGCCTGCGGCGCCTGAGATATAACCGCCACCGCCGGTCTGATAGAGCAAGCTGGCCTGGTGCAGGTCGATCGAAACGCTTTTGCTGCCGGAATAGCTGATCGTATCGGTGCCGCCGGTATCCCAGATCGCTTGGTAATATGTGCCGTTGGTGTTGGTATCGGGCAGAACATAGGTGTTGTTGCCGGAATTGGTGCTGGCATTGATGCCGTATTTGTTCTGCAACAGCGCGATATCCAGCGCCATCGGCCCGTATTCATAGCCGAAATCGACAAAGCCCGAATTCCAGGCCGAGGTGCCCACCGTCCCGGAATAGAAGCCAGTATTGTAGCTCATCGCGGTGTAAACGCCCTGATTCAGAAGCGCGGTGCCATAGGAATCAAACGCGCTGGTCACGCCCGGAAAGATTGTGGACGAGCCGTCGCCGGTATCGTGAGGATGGGCAAGGCCCAGCCCGTGCAACAGCTCATGCACGATGGTAGCAAATCCGTAACCGCCGCCCTCAAGGTTACCTCCGGCAGTGCGATCCCAATACGAGTTGGCGCCGTTGAATATCGCCTCGCCGCTATTGCTGTAACCGGGGGGGACCATGGCGCCCAAAATGCTCGATGACAATTCGCCATTGGTGTCCAGCCCCAGAACGAAATCGGCGCTGGCCTGACTGGCCACGATGGTAAAACTGAGATTGGAAACCGAGGAGATCAGGTCGAACGCGTCCTGAAACTGGGTCTGTTCGTAGGCGTTGAAGCCTTCCGATGTGTAGCCGGCCGACGAAACCCCGTTTGGCGCAAAATAGACATTCACGCTGGTCGAGGCCAGCGCGCTGCCCCAGTCGATCCCGCTCAACGGGTTGTAGGTCGAGGAGGCTATACTGCTGTCGGCCATTCAAGCCTCACCAATCTGCATGCGGCGCATATCTGCCAACCAAACTACGAGCCAATTTTGACGATTGGAAGGCAGAGCTTTTGAAAAATCACTCTAATCTGTTCACCTGCTGGTCATGATTTCACTCAGGCGCATTTACCAGCCAGTCATAAACCAGCCGCGCGCGCGCAGAGGCATGCGGGTGAAGTTTGACATAGAAATCTTTCGCGTCCTCGACCTCCAGCGGCAGCAGCGGCACGAGCTGGCCCCGGTCGAGATAGCTATGGGTCAAACCGACCCAGCCCAACACCGCCCCCATATCATCGCAGGCCGCCTGCAACGCGATGATATAGTTGTTCACGCTATGCCCGGCTTTCACCGGACCGGTATAGCCCACAGAGTGAAACCAGTCCTGCCATTCGGGCCAGCCGGTGACCTTCGCATCGAAGTGAATAAGCGGCAGCTGCGCAAGCTCGGATGGGTCCGCGATGGGATGGGCCTTGGCAAAATTCGGGCTCCCAAGCGCCATGATCCGATCATGGAACAACACGCTGCGCACGCCTGTATCGCGGGAGATGTCGCCGTAATGGATGCTCAGATCGCAATCCTGAATATCCGGCTCGATATCGCTGACCACCTGCGCCAGTGAAATATCGGCATGTGATTTCCAGAACTGCGCCAGCTTCGGGGTCAGCCAAAGCGAACTCACCGCCGTGGTCAGCCGGATCGTCACCGAGGCCCGGTTTGAACGCCGCCGCAGCTGATCGACCGCATCGTCGATCCCTTCAAACCCGCGTTGCAGCGCGACCAGCAGGTATGCCCCGGTTTCGGTCAGATCCACCCCCCGGTGATGGCGCTTGAACAGCGCACAGCTCAGCTCCGCCTCCAGCGCTTTTACCTGATGGCTGATCGCCGCCGGGGTGACATTCAGCTCCTGCGCGGCGGCCTTGAACCCCTCACAGCGCGCGGCGGCCTCAAAGGCAATCAGCGCGCTCATCGGGGGCAGGTCATAGGGGCGTTTGGGCAAATCTACCTCGGTGATGATGTGGCTGGAACCCGTTTTGGAAGGGCCAGGAAGCCGTATTGGGAATCTATGGCTTATCTTAGGTAAGCCTAGCCTAGTTTTTTTGACGTTGCCAGACCGGATAGCGACCTGCATCAATCTGTCAGCCCAAAGCGGCCCGCAACCATGCGCCGCAATGCTGTTTCCAGGAGATCCCCATGCTAGATCGTGACGCCACCAATGCCCCTGCACGCCGGTCCCGCAGGGGGAATTCCAGAGTAAAACGCAGCGCCACACCGGGCCAGAACACCCATTTGCGCGTGCCCTATATCACCCGCGGCATTCCCACCTATGACATTCTGGGCGATGAAGCGCTGACCCGGATCGAGGCGACAGCCGACCGTCTGCTGGCCGAGATCGGTATCGAGCTGCGCGATGATGCAGAAGCGCTGCGGCTCTACCGTGAGGCTGGCGCCAAAGTCACCCCGATTACCGCCAATAGCTGGAACCTGCGGTTCGAGCCGGGCATGTTGCGCGAGATTCTGAAAACCGCGCCTGCGCAGTTCACCCAGCACGCCCGCAACCCGGCCAATTCGGTCGAGATCGGTGGCGATGCCGTGGTCTTTGCCCCGGCCTATGGCTCGCCCTTCGTGATGGATCTCGACAAAGGCCGCCGCTACGGCACCATCGAAGATTTCGAGAATTTCGTGAAACTCGCCCAGTCCTCGCCCTGGCTTCACCATTCGGGCGGCACGATTTGCGAACCGACCGATGTGCCGGTGAACAAACGGCATCTCGACATGATCTATGCCCATGCGCGCTATTCCGATCGGGCCTTCCTTGGCTCGATCACCGCTCAGGATCGCGCCGCCGACAGTATCGAAATGTGCCGGATCATTTTCGGCGCCGATTTTGTCGATCAAAACTGCGTCATCATGGGCAATTTCAATACGACCTCGCCAATGGTGCTCGACGGTGTCACCACGGCGGGCATCCGCACCTATGCCGCCGCAAATCAAGGCTCAATCCACCTGCCCTTCCTTCTGGGGGGCGCCGTGTCGCCGCTGACCAAGGCCGGAATGATTGCGCAGGGCCTGGCGGAATCCATGGCCTCAGCCGCGCTGACCCAATTGGTCCGCCCTGGCGCTCCGGCTGTTCTGGCGGCCTTCCTGTCGTCGATGTCCCTGCGCTCAGGCAGCCCGACCTTCGGCACGCCGGAACCGGCGCTCGGCTCGCTGGTCATGGGGCAAATAGCGCGGCGGATGAACCTGCCCCTGCGCTGCGCGGGCAATTTCAGCACTTCGAAACGGCCCGACGGGCAAGCCATGCAGCAAGCCATGATGTCGATGATGTCAGCGGTGCAAGGCGGGGCGAATTTCATCCTGCATACGGCGGGCTTCCTCGATGGGCTTCTGTCGATGTCCTACGAGAAATTCGTCATGGATTGCGATATGGCCGGGGCCCTGCATTCCTATATGCGCGGGATCGAGGTCAACGAGGATACGCTGGGTTTCGACGCGCTGGCACAATACGGACCGGGCGAGCACCTGTTCGGCACCGACCACACCCTGCGCCACTATGAGACCGCCTATTGGGATAGCGGGCTGAACGACGATCAGCCGTTCGAAACCTGGTCTGAACAAGGCGAGATTGATTCGGCGCAGCGGGCCAATCAGCGCTGGAAAGAGACCCTCAATGCCTACGAAGCCCCGCCGCTCGATGCTGGTATTGACGAGGCCCTGCGTGATTTCGTGGCGCAGAAAAAGGCATCGATGCCCGATGCGTGGTATTGATACCCGCGCGACAGCCTCGCTACCCCGCAAACCCGTGCTGGGCGTGGAAGCGGGCGAGTTCCCTCTCGCTCGGGCAAAGGCCGGTGAAGGTTTGCACGTAATCGGGGATGCGGGCCATGCGCAGGGCCATGTCTTCGCGCACCTGCATCGAGATATAGCCGATCTGCGCCATATAGATCGTCCGCGCCCGCACATCCGCCGCGCTGGGGTCATAGCCGAAGCGCTCAAACATCTGCCGGATCGCGGCCAGTCGCGCCGCGTCGGCGTCATTCACCTCGCTGGCCACCCTATCGTCCTGATGCGCCCAGCCCCGCATCGCCAGATCCAGCCGCGACTGGAACGGGCCGTCATCCAGAAACACTCCGATCAGGGTCAGCACCGCTTCGGTGATGGTTTCACCATAGGCTTCGGCGGCGGCAATCAGGCTGTCGGTATTGCTGACCCGCCAATCCTGAAGCAGCGCATCGAGCAGCGCAGCGCGGTCTTCGAAGAACCAGTAAAAGCTGGTGCGCGACAGGCCCAACCGCTTTGCCAGAGGCTGGATTTTCACCGCATCCAGCCCGCTTTCCACAAAGGCATCGCGGGCGGCGGCCAGCCAGACTTCGCGCGAGCCGCGCCAACCCTTGGTTTTGTCTGACATTTTCCGGGCCTCTCTCTACTGCCCTGACGATAGGACAAACGTAGGTGACCCGCAACTTGACACAAGTGAACATTTTGCCCCATCCTCTTCTCAGCCAAACCGGAGATTCCGATGTCAAATGATCCGCTGCTGCAACCCTACCAGCTCAAGCACCTGACCCTGCGCAACCGCATCATGACCACCAGCCACGAACCGGCCTATCCCGAAGACGGGATGCCGAAAGCGCGCTATGCGGCCTATCACGCCGAGCGGGCGAAAGCGGGCGTGGCGCTGGCGATGACGGCAGGCTCGGCTGCGGTGTCGAAAGACAGCCCGCCGGTCTTCAACAACATTCTGGCCTATAAGGACGAGGTTGTTCCCTATATCCGCAATCTCACCGATGCCTGCCACGAACATGGCACGGCGGTGATGATCCAGCTCACCCATCTGGGCCGCCGCACCGGCTGGAACAAGGGCGAGTGGCTGCCCTCGGTGTCGTCGTCGAAACACCGCGAACCGGCCCACCGCTCTTTCCCCAAGCTGGCGGAAGACTGGGATATCGAGCGGATCATCAGCGATTTTGCCGATGCCACCGAGCGGATGAAAGAAGGCGGCATGGATGGGGTCGAGCTACAGGTCTATGGCCATCTTCTCGATCAGTTCTGGTCACCGCTGACCAATGATCTCGACGGTCCCTATGGCGGCCAGAGCCTCGACAGCCGGATGAAGCTGTTGATGGATGTCCTGACCGGCATCCGCGCCCGGGTGGGATCGGAATTCATCCTCGGGCTGCGCTATACGGCGGACGAGGCCGAGGCGGGCGGGATCAGCCCCGAAGAAGGGCTGGAGATTTCAAAACGTCTTGCCGAGTGCGGCATGGTCGATTTCCTCAACGTGATCCGGGGCCGCATCCATACCGATCCGGCGATGACCGACATCATTCCGGTGCAGGGCATGGCCAGCGCCCCGCATCTGGATTTTGCCGGCGCGGTGAAAGCCGCCACAGGTATGCCCACCTTCCACGCCGCGCGCATTCCCGATGTGGCGACGGCGCGTCATGCGGTGGCGGCGGGGCTGATTGATATGGTCGGCATGACCCGCGCCCATATGGCCGACCCGCATATCGTGCAAAAGATCATCGAAGGCCGCGAAGATGATATTCGCCCCTGTGTTGGCGCGACCTACTGTCTGGACCGCATTTATCAGGCGGGCGAGGCGCTGTGCATTCACAACCCGGCCACCGGGCGCGAGCTGACCATGCCGCATACGATTCTGCCAGCCGAGACCCGCAAGAAAGTGGTGATTGTCGGAGCCGGTCCTGCCGGGCTGGAAGCGGCCCGGGTGGCAGCCGAGCGCGGCCATGATGTGACGGTGTTCGAAGCCCAGCCCCATCCCGGCGGGCAAATCCGGCTGACCGCGCAAAACCCGCGTCGGCGCGAGATGATCTCGATCATCGACTGGCGCATGTCGCAATGTGCCGCCCGCGATGTGGAATTCCGCTTCAACACATGGGCCGAGGCGGAAGACGTCACCGCGCTCGCCCCCGATGTGGTGATCGTCGCCACCGGCGGTCTGCCCAATACCGAGCTTTATGAAAGCGGCAAGGAACAGAGCCTGGTCGTCACCGCCTGGGATCTGATCGCGGGCGATGTGAAGCCGGGGCAGGATGTGCTGATCTATGACGAAAGCGGCGATCACCCGGGGCTGATGGCCGCCGAAGTGGCCGCCAATGCCGGGGCCAAGGTGGAAGTGATGACGCCTGACCGCACCTTTGCACCCGACATCATGGGGATGAACCTCGTCCCCTATATGCGCGCGCTGCAGGACAAGGACGTCACCTTCACCGTCACCCGCCGCCTGCAAGACGTGACGCGCGATGGCAACCGGCTGAAAGCGGTGATCGGCACCGATTACAGCGATCTGAAAACCGAGAAGACCTATGATCAGGTGGTGGTGAATTACGGCACCCTGCCACTGGACGATCTCTATTTCGATCTGAAACCATCGTCGTCAAATCTCGGCGCGGTCGATTACGACGCCCTGATCGCCGGCACCCCGCAAGAGGTATCGCGCAACCCCGAAGGCGCCTTCCAGCTCTACCGCATCGGCGACGCCGTCAGCGCCCGCAACACCCACGCAGCGATCTATGATGCGCTAAGGCTGATGAAGGATATCTGAGATCGGCGCGGGCAAACGATAGGGGGCCTAGATGCGAATTGGAATTGTCGGAACCGGCACCATCGCCACGGCAGTGGTGCGCGGGATCGCCGGGGACGGGCACGAGATCACCGTCTCAGAGCGCAGCTCCGCCAATGCGGCTGCCCTGGCGCGCGACTTCGCGAATGTCACCATCGCCACGAATGCCGAGGTGGTGGCGCGCAGCGAGGTGATCTTTCTTGGCCTGATGGCAAAGGACGCATCCGCCATCCTCTCAGCACTGCCCTTCCGCTCAGGTCAAAAGGTCGTCAGCTTCATGGCGGGTGCTAGCCTCGATGAGGTTGCCACGATGGTTGCCCCCGCCAGCGCCTCTGCGATCATGATGCCCTTTCCCGCCATTGCGCGTGGCGGGTCCGCGATCATGATGCTGGGCGATGAGGCACTTGTGACCAGCCTGTTCGGGGCGCGCAATCAGATCTTTGCCCTCGCCAGTGCCACCGAGCTGGAGGCCTATCTCTGCGCTCAGGCGGTGCTGTCGCCGGTTGCGCGGATGATCGACGACGCGGCGGGGTGGCTTGCGGGCCGTGTCACGGATGCCAGCAAAGGCGAGGCCTTTCTTCGCACGCTTGTCGCCTCCAGCCTGACCGACAGCCGCACCGCCGATCTGATCGAGGCGCTGAACACGCCGGGCGGCTACAATCAACGCCTGCGCCTGATGCTGGAGCAAAGCGGGATGCGCGACGCCCTGCGCGATGGGCTGAACAATCTGGAGACTGGATCATGACCCTCACGCACGTCTTTTCGCCCCTCACCCTGCGCCACAAGACGTTGCGCAACCGCATCGTGTTTGGGGCACATACCACCAATATGGCCGAGGATGGTCTGCCCGGTGATCGGCATCTGGGCTATTACCTTGAACGCGCCCGGGGCGGGGCGGCGATGATCGTGGTCGAACCCATGCCGGTTCATCCCGCCGCCGTGCTGACCCGGGGCAATTTTCGCCATTCCAGCGATGAGGTGATCCCGCATTTCGCCCGCATCACCGAAGCCTGCAAAGCCGAAGGCGCGGTGATGATCCAGCAGCTCTACCATGTCGGCGCCCATGGCGACTGGGACAATAGCTGGCACGCCAACTGGTCGCCCTCTGGCGGGCCCAGCTATCACGACAATGACGGCAGCCGCGCCATGTCGGTGGCCGAGATCGAAGAAACCATCGACGCCTTTGTGCAATCCGCCGTGCGTTGCCAAAAGGCCGGGTTCGACGGGGTCGAGGTCTGGGCCGCCTATCACTGCCTGCTCGACCAGTTCTGGGCGCCGTTTTCCAATCAACGCAGCGACGAATGGGGCGGCAGTCTGGAAAACCGCACCCGGTTTTCGCGCGAGATCATGCGCCGGATTCGCGAAGTGTGCGGCGAAGACTTCATCATCGGGCTGGCGGTATCGGATGACCCCACCACCGGCCTTTTCCCGGGCCGCGACGAGATGGTCGACATCATCAGCCAGCACGATGCCGAAGGCTTGATGGATTACGTCACCGTCGGCGCGGGCAGCTATGCCGATTTCCGCCGGATCATCCCCAGCTTTCAATATGCAGAAAACCTTGGCGTCGATCTGGCCGAGCGGCTGAAACAGGCCGGATTGCGCGCCCGCGTGACCGCCGAAGCCCATATCCGCACGCCGGAAAACGCCAATACCGTGCTGGGGGCCGGGCAGGCAGATCTGACCTCGATCGTGCGCGGCCAGATCGCCGACCCTTACCTGGTTGCCAAAGCCTCCGAGGGGCGGAGCGACGACATCCGCGGCTGCCTGTCATGCAATCAACAATGCTGGGGCAGACGCGGACGCGATTACTATATCTCTTGCCTGATCAACCCCTCTGCCGGGCATGAATTTGCGTGGGGCGGCGACTGCTTTACCGCCACGGATCATCCCAAATCCGTTCTGGTCGTCGGCGGCGGGCCTGCCGGGCTCGAAGCTGCGCGCGTTGCCGCCGAGCGCGGCCATCGGGTCACCCTCTGCGAAGCCGGGCCAGAGCTGGGCGGGCAGTTCCGTCTGGCAGGGCTGCAACCGCGCCGGGCGCAGATCACCGACCTGATCGCGTGGTATGGCCGACAGTTGGACAAGCTGGGCGTGACGGTGCAGTTCAATGCCTACATGGAAGCAGACGAAATTGCCGCCTTCGGAGCCGATGTAGTGATCCTCGCCACCGGCTCGCTGCCGCCTGAAACGGGCTTTCAGAAGGCCTTGCCGCAGGTCGATGAACTGCCGGGGATTGAGCTCGGCACTGTCTGGTCAGCCGCCGATGTCATGGGCCGCGCCGCCCGGTTGGGCCAGCGCGTCGTGCTGCTGGATGAGGGCGGGCATTGGAAAGGCATCGGCACCGCCTGGCATCTGGCCGAGGCCGGTCACGAGGTCACCATCGTCACCCCCGACGCGATGATCGCCCGCGAGCTGGAACGCAGCGCCACAGATTTCGGCGCGCGTCAGACCCTCACCGGGCTGGGTGTGCAATTCGTCACCGAAAGCGCCATCACCGGCTGGTCACAGCAAGGCGCGCGCTGCGTCAGCTTTTTGACCGGGCAAGAGAGCTTGATCGAGGCCGACTCGCTGGTTCTGGCCACCGGCAATCGCTGCGATACATCCCTGCTGGACGCCCTGCGTGCAGAAGGGATCGATGCCCGCCCCATAGGCGACGCCGCCGCCCCGCGTCTGGCCGCCGCCGCGATCTATGACGGACGGGCAGTCGGGCTGAGCCTGTGACGCGGTCAACTTGACGCCGCGCCAGTGAAATGGCCTGCCAAAACCAGAAAAACTCGGCGTCTTTCTGCCGTTCAACGGGCCTATTTTGCCCGCGAGACAAGCTGATCATCTGAGTCGTCGTAAATTCGGTGTCGTCGGTCGCAAATCTGGCTGTCTGCCGGGCTGTCTCGTGCGAAGGCGGTTTTGACGAACAGGGCTTTTCTTAGCCGAACACAAAAAGACATGACCACCGCTCTCCGCAGTGCTGCGGAGGCAATGATTAGAGGTGCCAAATGCTGCGCGAATCTGATGTTCTCTCTACGTTGATGCGCCGAAAACCAGCTTATTCGCTGGCCCAGGATCTCTATTGCGATCCCGGTGTGTTCCAGGCCGACATGGAGCATATCTGGTACAAGGAATGGCTCTTTGCGATCCCGGCCTGCGAGATCCCCAAAGCCGGCAATTACGTTGTCCATGAGGTCGGCGCCTATTCCGTCGTGATCGTTCGCGGCAATGATGGCGAGATCCGCGCCTTCCACAATTCCTGCCGCCATCGTGGCTCGGTTCTGTGCAAATCCAAAAAGGGCACCGGCCCCAAGCTGGTCTGCCCCTACCATCAGTGGACCTATGAGCTTGACGGCTCGCTGCTCTGGGCGCGCGATATGGGGCCGGAATTCGATGCTTCGAAACATGGTCTGAAACAGGTCCACTGCCGCAACCTGTCCGGCCTGGTCTATATCTGCCTCGCCGACGAGGCCCCCGCCACCGAGGCGTTCGTCGCCCAAATGACGCGCTATCTGGCGCCGCATGATCTTGAGAATTCCAAGATCGCCTATGAAAGCACCATCGTCGAAAAGGGCAACTGGAAGCTGGTCTGGGAAAACAACCGCGAGTGCTATCATTGCTCGGGCAATCACCCCTCCCTGTGCCGCACCTATCCCGAAGACGCGCGCGCGACCGGCAACAACTCCGTCGAAGAGGTCTCGGATGTTCTGAAACGGCATGTCGAACGTTGCGAAGCCGCCGGTGCCCCTTCCGCCTTCAAACTGTCCAATGACGGCACCTGGCGTTTCGTGCGCGTCCCGCTGCTCGGCACCGCCGAAAGCTACACGCTCGACGGCAAGGTCGCCGTGACCAAGCCGAACTCCAAGCTGCCGTTCAAGGATGCCGGATCGCTGCATCTCTTCGCTTACCCGGTGACCTGGAACCACTTCCTGTCGGATCACGCCATCGTTTTCCGCGTCACGCCGATCAGCGCGACCGAAACCGAGGTCTGCACCAAATGGCTGGTGCATAAAGACGCGGTGGAAGGTCAGGACTACGACCTGAAGCGCCTGACCGAAGTCTGGATCGCCACCAATGACGAAGACCGCGAAGTGGTCGAAAACAACCAGCGCGGCATTCAGTCGCCCGCCTATGAAGCCGGTCCCTATTCACCGATCCACGAGGGCGGCAACATCCAGTTCACCGACTGGTACGCAAACACGATGATCCGGTCGATCACCGGTCAGGCAACCCCGATAGCGGCGGAGTAAAACCATGGCATTGGACCTAGAACTCACCTCTTCCGGCGACGATGGGATCTGGACGGATTCAGAGCCGCTGGTCTGCTGTTCCGTGGTGCCCGAGGCGCCGAACACAGCAACCTTCAGCTTTGTATCGCCGTCAGGGCGGCAATTTCGCTACGAGCCGGGCCAGTTCCTGACGCTGGAGCTTCCGGTGCCCGGCGGCACGGTCTGGAAAACCTACACGATTTCATCCTCGCCCTCGCGGCCGATGACGATCTCGGTCACCGTCAAGGCACAGGCGGGCAGCATCGGCACACGCTGGATGCTCGACCATTTGCAGCCGGGCATGGCGCTTAAGGCGACGGGACCGGCCGGTCTTTTCACTATGCCGCGTCGGGAGCAGAACAAGTATCTGTTCATCTCGGCGGGTTCGGGCATCACGCCGTCGCTCTCGATGACCACCTACCTCTTTGACCGGGGCACCGATATCGACGTGACCTTCGTGCATTGCGCGCAGCGTCCGCAGGACATCATCGCGCGCCAGCGGCTGGAGCAGATGGCCTCGCGCGTTCCGGAACTCAAACTGTTCTTCATCGTCGAGGAAGATGACCCCTATCGCGTCTGGACCGGTCTTCGTGGCCGGCTCAACCAGTTGATGATCGGCCTCATCGCCGGGGATTATCTGGAGCGCGAGGTCTATTGCTGCGGGCCGGAACCGTTCATGGATGCGGTGCGCGAAATGCTCATCGGCCTTGGCTATGACATGGACCGCTACCATCAGGAGAGCTTCGGCGCTCCGGTCAAGAAGGAAGAGCAGCTTCCCGAACATGACGATGTGGTGCCGGATGAAGAGGCCAAATCGAGCGTCGCCTTCACCAAGTCGGATGTCACCGCTGACTGCCATGAAACCGATACGGTCCTGGCTGTGGCGCGTGGATCGGGGATCGTCATCCCGTCGGGCTGCACATTCGGCGTCTGCGGCACCTGCAAGGTCCGCAAGACCTCGGGCGAGGTCCATATGGTCCATAACGGCGGTATCTCCGATGATGATATCGACGACGGCTATATCCTGGCCTGCTGTTCAAAACCCATCGGTGCGGTCGAAATCGACGCCTGACCTGTGCCGGTCCGCCAAGGCGGGCCGGTGCCGTTTGTTGTGACGTCCGCTTCGTCCTTCTGCACGGGCTGAGGTGCCTGGGCCGCCATGCCTCCCTGACCCCCAAGGAGCACGGTATGGCGCCCACACCCCCCAGCCGACCCTGTGCGCGCTCTGGCGGACGTTCCACGCGCTTCAGACCCCACGCGATTCCACCATGCCGCCCGGATTGACCCGTACTTTGCCGCTTTGCGATGTCATGGACGGCGCATCCAGCCCGCCATCGTGATCGAAGCGGGAAAACTTCAGCGCGGGGTGGTGCAAGGCGGGGGTTGTACGCGGCCTCGGGGGTTCCGGTCGCCAGAAACAACAAAGACCCCCGAAGGGGTCTTGTTATTTGGTCGGAGTGAGAGGATTCGAACCTCCGACCCCTGCCTCCCGAAGACATTTTGCACAGATAAAGTCAGTAAAATAAGAGGTTTAAGCGACGAAGGAGGCTGGAAAACGGGGCATTTTTGCCGGATTTTTGGAACGTCCCCAGACCACCCCGGATCAGCGACGCGCCTGCTTTCGTTGCTCATATGCGTCGATCATGCGGATGATCCAGGGAATGTTGGGCATGAAAAGGAAGATTCGGGTCAATTGAAAAGCCGTCACCAGGGCGACGTCGATATTCAGGAACTTTGCCGTCAGCGCCATTTCCGTGGCCCCGCCGGGCGCGGCCCCCAGGACCAGGACCTCCCATTGTTGACCGGTAAGCATCGCTATCGCGACCGCGAGAGCGGATACGAGACCAAGCAACAGAATGGTGCTCGTGAGGATGGTAAGCAGCTGACGTTCCTGGTTTACGAACAGATCATGCCGAAAGGTGCTGCCAAGCCATGTCCCCAAAACGATCTGGGCCAGGGAAAGAACCTCGCGTGGGAAGGCGGTCGGATGGAGGCCAATCGCACTTGCGGCGGCTGTGAATGCCAGCGGCCCGAGGAAATACGGGTTGGACAGCCCGACGCGCTTGAACAGCAACGCGCCGGAGATGGCGAGGAGCGCCAGAAACCCGTTGCCATACAGATCGAAGCTGCCGCCACGTGCGATGCCGGTGCGGTCCGGCCAGCCATCCATGGCAAAGACCGCAATGGGAACAAGGATCACCACGGCGGCAATGCGCGTGGTCTGGGCCAGAATGACCGGGGCGGGATCGCAATTGTACCGCTCTGCCATGATCGCGGCTTCGATCGGGCTGGTCGGAAAGGTCGAGAGGAACGCCTGTGACAGGCGGATTTTCGTGTTGCGCGCAATCAGGATGGCGATAAGCCCGGCGCAGGCGGCAGAGGTCAGCGCCATGCCGATCATGATCGGGGCCAGCCCGAGAAGGGCGGCCAGCGCAGCAGGCGTGAAGGCCAGCCCGACCTGCGCCGCGATGGTCATCTGGCCGAACGGGCGGGTCTTGACCGGGACGGTGACCCTGAGCAGGCCGGAGACAGAGAGCGCTGCAGACAGGACCAGCGGCCCGATCATCCACGGCAGCGGAATGCCGATGCGGGCAAAGAGCCACCCGGCAAGGCTTGCCGCTGCATAAAGCGCGGCGAGGGTGAGCATGTCCTTGATTTGCAGCGACACGTGATTTTCCTCGGAAGGGGGCCGGGTCTTGCCGGGTTGTTTGGTGGGGAGGAGGGGCGCTTCGGTCGCTACGGCGCATTCGGCAGGTGCTTGACCGGGATCGGTTTGCCGTCCGGGTCGAGGGCGACGAAGACAAAATTCGCCTCGGTGACCTTTTCGCTGAAATTGACTTCGCGCGGGCGGCGCCAGGCCCCGACATGGATCGTCATCGATGTGTTCCCGACCTTGATCAGCGAGGCATAGAGCGACACCTCGTCTCCCACCTTGACCGGGCGGTGGAAGATCATCCCATCCACCGCGATCGTAGCGCTGCGCACGCCAGAGGTGAAGGTCGCGACCGAGCCTGCGGCAAGGTCCATCTGGCTCATCAGCCATCCGCCAAAAATATCCCCCGCCGGGTTGGTGTCTGCCGGCATGGCAATGGTGCGGATGGTCGGATTTCCGGTGGGGGGCTGGTCTGTGCTGGTCATCGCTTTGTCTTCCCTGGGCGCGCTGCGTCGCGCCTTCGCGACAATGCCGGGACCAGAATACCAAATCCGGGGCTGGTCTGGACCCAACGAATGGTTTGGTCACGGCAAACCCATTGCGTCGTATATCCGTGGCAAATGCGCGGCTGGCCCGCGAGTGGTGACGCTGGAGGCACGATATGGAAACCGTAACCGTCGAGATCAGGGATGCGATTGGCTGGGTGACCATCGACTGCCCTCCGGTAAACGCCCTGGGGCAGAGTGTTCGGCAGGGGCTGATGGCGGCTGTAACCCAGCTGGCCGAGGCTGATGTGCAGGCTGTGGTGCTGACAGGGGCCGGGCGCACCTTCATTGCCGGGGCGGATATTCGCGAGCTGGGCAAGACGCCGGCAGAACCCCACCTGCCCGATGTCCTTGCCGCGATTGCCGCCGCGCCGGTGCCCTGGATCGCGGCGATCAACGGTATGGCGCTTGGCGGCGGTCTCGAAGTGGCGATGGCCTGTCATGCGCGTATCGCCGCGCCCTCGGCCAAGCTGGGCCTGCCAGAGGTGAATATCGGGATCATCCCCGGCTCTGGCGGGACGGTGCGTTTGCCGCGTCTGGTGCCGATGACCACGGCGATCAAGCTAGTGACCAGCGGCAAACCCATCGGCGCACAAGAGGCGCTGGACGCGGGTTTGGTGGATCGTCTCAGCGGGGAAGACCTGCTGGGCGAGGCGGCTGCGATGGCGCGGGATCTGGAGGAAATGGGACGTCCCAAACCGGCACTTGAGCGGGATCTCGTGGCAGGAGGCCCGATAGACTGGGACGCGCAAGCATCGCAATTGCGCAAACGCAGCCGGGGCGCGGCGGCGCCGCTCGAAGCGCTGGCCTCCCTGAAATGTGCCGCAAGCGACCCTGTCGATGTTGCCCTTGCGGGCGAGCGGGAGCGGTTCTTGCGGCTGGCCGCATCAGACGAGGCCGCCGCCCTGCGCCATATCTTTTTCGCAGAACGCGCGGCGGGCAAGGGCCTGAAACAGGCACAGGCCGATCCGGTCGATCTGTCCCGCGTCGGTGTGATCGGCGGCGGCACAATGGGGGCGGGCATCGCCACGGCGCTGTTGCTGGCCGGATCGCAGGTTCATCTGATCGAACGTGACACCGCCGCCGCAGAGATCGCGCGGACCCGTGTTGCCGATACCATCGCCGCCAGTGTCAAACGCGGCGTGGTACCCGTGGCCAAGGGCGAAGCGGCCTTGGCAGAATTGAGCACCGGCGCGGATTACGCGGCGCTGGCAGATTGTCCGCTGGTGATCGAAGCGGTGTTCGAGGATCTGGACGTTAAGCGACAGGTGTTCGAGACGCTGGATGCGATCATGCCAGCCGAGGCGATCCTTGCCACCAACACCTCCTATCTGGATGTAAACGTGCTGGCCCAGACGACGCGCGACCCCTCGCGCATCCTCGGGCTGCACTTCTTTTCGCCCGCCCATGTGATGAAGCTGCTCGAAGTGGTGCGCGGCGAAGCCACGAGCGTGCGGGCACTGGCAACCGGTGGGGCCCTGGCCAAACTGCTGCGCAAGATCCCGGTGGTGGCCGGGGTCTGTGATGGCTTTATCGGCAACCGCATCATGGCAGCCTATCGGCGTGAATGCGAATTCATGCTGGAAGAGGGCGCCTTGCCTCAGCAGATCGACGCGGCGATGCAGGAGTTCGGCTTCGCCATGGGAATCTATGCGGTGCAGGACATGAGCGGTCTCGACATCGCCTGGGCGCAGCGCAAGGCGTGCGCGCCGCTGCGCGACCCCGCCGAACGCTATGCCCGGATCGCGGATCGGCTGTGCGAGGCCGGGCGGCTGGGTCGCAAGACCGGCAAGGGCTGGTATGATTATTCCTCTGGCAAGGCCGAGGTCGATCCGGAGGTCACACGGATTATCGAAGAGGAAAGCGCCCGCGCGGGTCGGGTACGAACCACGTTCACCGCCCCGGAGATCATGGCGCGCATTCTTGGCACCATGCAGCGCGAGGGGCAGGCGGTTCTGGACGAGGGCATCGCGGAAAGCGCCGACGATATCGATGTGGTGATGATCACCGGCTATGGGTTTCCGCGTCACAAGGGCGGGCCAATGTATTTGGCGCGCAAAGCGGACTGAACACAGGGCTTCAGCCGAGGATTACCGCCTGTTTGGGGGCGTCAGAGTCGACGAGTTTCGGTCGCATGATACTTAAAGCTTTGTAATTACATGGTAATTCGAGGCTAATCCGAAGTGTTCCCAAGACTAACAAATACTTAGTTCACGACAGCCGCTGTGAGGCACCATGCTGCAACAGAGGAGTTTGCCGGGGCGTGGAGCCATGACCCGGCGAGGGAGGGTATAATGGAAACAGACAGGAAAGCTTTGGGCTGGCGTCTTCAGCTCAATTTCGTTCGCGGCTCTTTACCCGTGCTGGATCTGGTGGGCAGTGCCATACTTCTGGCGGTGTTCTGGAGG
This sequence comes from Paracoccaceae bacterium, assembly GCA_050290705.1. Classification (GTDB taxonomy): domain Bacteria; phylum Pseudomonadota; class Alphaproteobacteria; order Rhodobacterales; family Rhodobacteraceae; genus Sinisalibacter. The sequence continues at coordinate 355,069 of JBNKIC010000022.1, read as the reverse complement.
TATTTCGTACAGGCATCCGCGCTGCCGGCACCGCTGAACAAGATCGACATCGGCGCGGGCGGATTTCCCATCCTGCTGGCGGTCGCAACTCTGATCGGCATCGCCGCCGTGGCCGTGGCTGCCGTTATTCGGATGCTGGATCCGGTGCCGGTGTCCTGGGTGGCGATCCGGCGTCCGCTTTTCGTTCTCGCGACGATTGGCCTTCTGATCCTGCAGTCGATCTATTTTGAAACGCTGGGCGCGCTGCCGAGCGTCCTGATCTTTTCCGCCCTGACGATGCTGGCCTGTGGCGAACGCCGCGCTCTGCACCTGATCGGCGTGCCGCTCGCCCTTGGGGCCTTCATCTACGTCGTCTTCAAACTGGCGCTTGCCGTCAATCTGCCCTGAGGAACAAACATGCTCGAGAGTCTCGCAATCGGTTTTTCCGCGTTCGGCGACCCTATGGTCTGGTTCGCCCTCGTGTTCGGGGCGTTGGTCGGCTACCTGATCGGGGCGGTTCCCGGCCTTGGGCCCAGCCTTGGCGTCGCGCTGCTCATCCCTTTCACCTACGGCATGGACCCGGTGGTTTCGATTGTCGGCCTTGTTGCGCTTTATGCCGCCGCAGAATATGGCGGCGCGATCAGCGCAATTCTGATCAACTCGCCCGGTACCGCCGCAGCGGTGGCCACCTCGTGGGACGGCTATCCGCTGACCCAACAGGGCCGGGCAGGCGAGGCGCTGACCGTGTCGATCCTCTCCTCGGGCGCTGGTATCTTCATCTCCACGCTGCTTCTGATCCTGACCGCCATTCCGCTGTCGGAATTCGCGCTGCGCTTCGGGCCGGGCGAATATTTTGCCCTCGCCTTGGTGGGGCTCAGCCTTGTGGCGGGCCTGTCCGAAGGATCGCCTCTTAAAGGTACGGTTTCCATGGGCATCGGACTTGCGCTGGCGACCATTGGTCTGGACATGCAGACCGGTGTGCCGCGCTTTACCATGGGCGACCCCGAGTTCTTTGAGGGGCTGCCGTTGGTTCCGGTCCTGCTGGGCCTTTATGCGCTGTCCGAGGTTCTGTTCATGATCGAGGACGGCCCGTCGGAAAAGCTCAAGAGCGCTTCGGTTGGCGGGCTGCTGGCGATGCCGGTGAAGTCCATCCTCGGTCTCAAGTCGACCATCCTGCGCAGCTCGGTTCTGGGCTATGTGATCGGGGTCATTCCGGGGGCGGGGGCGTCTATCGCATCCTTCGTATCCTATGCGGTGTCCAAGCGGACATCGAAAACACCTGAGAAGTTTGGCAAAGGGTCGCTCGAAGGGGTGGCCTCGTCCGAGGCGGCGAACAACTCGGCGGTGGCCGGGGCGCTTGCGCCGCTGCTGGCGCTAGGTATTCCCGGCTCGCCAACCACCGCGATCATGATCGGCGCGCTGATGGTGCAGGGCATCCAGCCCGGACCGCTCCTGTTCACCAGATCACCCGAGATCCCCTACACCGTCTTTGCCTCTCTCTGGGTTGGTGTGCCGGTGATGGTGCTGATCGGCCTTGCAGGCGCCAGGATCTGGGCCAAAGTCGCGAATATCCCGCGTCCGGCAATCGCTGCCATCGTTGCCGGTATTTGCTATGTCGGTGCCTATGCGTCGCATACCACGATGTTCCCGGTTCATATCATGACGGCCTTTGGCATCCTGGGCTACATCCTGCGCAAGCTGAAATTCCCGCTGGCGCCGATCATCCTTGCGCTGGTTCTGGGCGAGATGATGGAAACCAATTTCCGCCGTGCGCTGATCTCGAACAAGGGCGAATGGTCGATCTTCTACACCTCGCCGATGACCGTGATCCTGATCATCATCGCCATTCTGGCCTTTGTCTTGCCCGCTCTGTCCTTGATGCAGGCCCGGCGTCGGCGCGCGAAGGAAGTTTGACCAAGTTTCGAGTCACCGTTGCCTGACAAACGCTCAGTTCACTCGGGCGACGGGAAAGCCGAAACTCATCAAAGGTGGAAACGCCAAAAAATAAAGAGTCTGCTATGGGAGGAAAACGAATGGCATTCAGCAACCTAAAGAAACTGGTTCTCGGTGTCGCTGGCGCGGCGGCCCTGACATTGGGCGTCGTACAAGGTGCGGCGGCCGACGACTGGGCACCTGAAGGTCCGGTCAACATGATCCTGCACACCAAGCCGGGCGGCGGCGTGGACGTGTTCAGCCGCACGCTGGCCAAGGAACTGGAGCCGATTATCGGCCAGTCCATCGTGGTGGTGAATGCGCCGGGTGGCGGCGGTGCCACGCAGATGGCGAAGATGCGCAGCGCCAAGCCCGACGGCCTGACGCTGGGGGTTAACACCGTGACCCACCTGACCGGCATGCAGACCAACCTTCGCGGCACGTTTTCACCCGATGATTTCGAGTGGATCGCCCTGGCACAGATCGATCCGATCATGTTCTTTGTGTCCAAGGATTCCGAGCTGAACTCGATCACCGATCTGGTTGAGTTGGCCAAAGCCAATGGTGGCGAAGTCAATATCGCCGGTTTCGGCCCGGTCGGTTCGATGCAGAACATTGGCATGTCGATGCTGGAGAAAGCTGCTGGCGTGAAATTCAACTGGGTCGCGCACCAGTCGACCCCCGATATCATTGCCGCCGTTCTGGGCGGGCATATGGATGTCGGCGTCGCCAACCTCGGTCCGGCATTGTCTTTCTTTGAAGCAGACCGCCTGAAGGGGCTTGGTGTTCTGGGCGACAACCGCCTGTCGACGCTGCCCGATATGCAGACCTTTGGCGAGCAGGGCTATGACGTCGACACCAGCTGGCTGCAAATTCGCGGCGTCTTTGGTCCCAAGGGCATGCCCCTGGAGCTGCAGCAGCAGATCGCCGACGCCATCCACAAAGCCATGGCGAGCGACAGCTACCAGACCTATGCCCGTGCCGCCGGTGTTCAGGACAGCGATTATGGTCCCGAGGAATATTCGACCTTCATCAAGCAGATGAGTTCTGTGGCCGAAGAGCAGCTCAAAGCAGCGGGTATCATCGAGTGATGACAAGCAACCGGTCCCTCCGTCCTAGGGCGGGGGGACCATTCCAAGACGGTTTTTCACTTTCAAGAAGGTGTCCACCATGACCGGTGCATTCACCGGCCTGCGGGTCATTGATACGACGCACGTCCTTGCCGGACCTTTTGCAAGCTACCAGATGGCGCTGCTTGGGGCCGAGGTCATCAAGGTCGAAGCGCCGAAAGAGCCTGATCAGGCCCGCTATAACGGCACCGATCGTGATCTGGTGCGCGAAGGGATGGGCACGGCGTTCCTTGCGCAGGCAGCTGGCAAGAAGGCGCTGGCGCTGGATCTCAAATCCGATGCGGGGCGCGATGCGCTGCTGCGCTTGGTCGAGACGGCGGATGTCTTCGTTGAGAATTACCGCCCCGGCGCATTTGAAGATCTGGGCTTGGGCTATGAGGATATGGCCAAGGTCAATCCACGTCTGATCTATTGCTCCGTATCGGCCTTCGGGTCCACCGGACCGCGCCGGACGCAGACCGGATATGACAACGTCATTCAGGCCTTTTCAGGCATCATGGATATGACCGGGCACGGCGATGGGCGCCCGCTGAAATGCGGCGCGCCGGTTGTCGATTATGCAACGGGTTTGACCGCAGCCTTTGCCATATCCGCCGCGTTGTTCCAGCGTGAACGCACCGGAAAAGGCCAGCGGATCGACGTTTCGATGCTGGATGTCGCGCTGACGCTGATGACCTCTCCGGCGACGGATTTCCTGTGGACGGGGAAGCATCCAAAGGCGAAAGGCAACAAATACGCCTTTGCCACGCTGGGTATGTTTCAGGCCTCCGATGGCCCTCTGATGGTGGCCGCCTCGAACCTGCGTCAACAGCGTCGGCTGTGGATCGGGCTGGGCCGCGAGGATCTGGTCAAATCGGATAACCTGTCCCGTATCGACGATTACGAGGCCGAGCACGAGGCGCTGAGCTCCATCATTTCGACCATGCCCGTGGATTATTGGGAAAAATTCCTGTCGGAACGGCGCGTCCCTGTCTCCCGCATTCGCCGTCTCGAAGAGGCGTTGAACGATCCTCAGGCCGAGGCCCGAGGCCAATTCTTGCGGCTGGCAGACCCAAGCGGTCGCCTTGAAGGGCTGAAGGTTCCGTCGCTCGCGTTCCGGATGTCGCAATCCGACTCCGGGGTCAGCCTGCCACCGCAGCGGGTGGGGGCGCAGACATCCGAGATTCTCAGCTCGCTTGGTCTTGGCGACGATGAAATCGAAGCGCTATGCCTGGCAGGTCTGGCCTTGCAGGCCCCGCAAGCGGGATCACTGGAAGAGGCAGGGGCATGACAACCGCGATCGAAAGATTGGCCGATCTGGCCGCTGGCTGGCTTGATGCTCCGATTTCGCCGGAGCTGCGCCAAGCGGTCCATTGCGCGACGCTGGATTGGTTTGCCACAACGCTGCCGGGCAGCTTGCAGGCCCCGGCCACCCTGTTGGCGGCAGGGGGGCTGGCGCGCGATGGCGAGGCCTGGTGCTATACGAGCGAGCGGCGGATTGATCCGCGCAGCGCTGCCTTCATCAACGCGTCGGCCAGCCATACGGTTGAGTTCGACGATATTTTCCGGGATGGCGGCTATCACCCCGGCTCGCCAACCTTTGCGGCGACGCTGGCCGTGGCGCAGGACATTGGCGCGTCTCGGGAGGCCTTTGATCGCGCGGTGATCGGCGGCTACGAGGTTGGCTGCCGCATCGCCATGGCGCTGCAACCCAGCCATTACGAATTCTGGCACACGACCAGCACGGTCGGCACCTTTGGCACGGCTGCGGCTGCTGCGATGCTGCTGGGCTGCGACCGCGACGGGATCGCCAATGCCATTGCCATCGCAGCCAGCTTTGCCGGTGGCATTCAACAGAACCTGCAAGGCCAGAGCATGGCCAAGGCGATGCATCCCGGCCATGCCGCCGATGCGGGGATACTGGCCGCCTATGCCGCCGCCTCTGGCGCGACCGGTGCGTGGGACAGTCTCGACGGCCCCAAGGGCTTTGCCGCCGCGACCAGCGATAGCAACGGCAATTGGGACGCGGCCTTCGACGGGGCAGGCGACTGGACGCCGATCACCCGCATGACGGTGAAAATTCACGGCTGCTGCGGGCATATTTTCCCATCGCTCGATGCGCTGGCAGTGCTTCGCGCCGAACACGGTTTTGGCCCCGACGATATCGCCGCGATCCGCATCGAGGGCTATGACGCCACCAAGAAAATGTGCGATCGCCCCAATCCGCAACTCGCACAAGACGCCCGGTTCAGCGCGCAATATTGCCTGTCGGCGCAGATGGTGTTGGGCGGTGTGCGGCTGGCCGCGTTCTCCGACGAGGCGCTGGGCAATCCCGATATTCGCGCGCTCATGCCGCTTATCACGGTGGAGCGCGCCGAGGATTTGGCGGCGGAATATCCGCGCAAGCGCATGGCGCGCCTGCATGTGACGTTGAAGGACGGGCGCAGCCTGTCGCGTTTCCAACCTTCGCGGCGCGGCGATCCCGAAAGTCCGATCTCGCTCGCGGATTTGCAGGCCAAATACGACGAGCTGGCTGGCCCGGCTCTGCCTCCGGCAGAGCTGGAGCGCCTGCGTCGGGTGATTTTTGACGGCACCGATCTACCGGATGCCGTGACCAAGAAAGCCAGATGAGATTACTGAAAATGCAGCCAAAAGCTGCGTATAGACGAGAAAGAAGAGCTATGGATACCGCAATTACTCTACCCGAGTTCATCACCGTTTCCCACAATGACGGAATCGCGACGATCACGCTGAACCGCCCTGAAAAGCGCAACGCGATCAACGACCAGATGCGTGCCGAACTGATTGCGGCCTTTGCCGAGGCGGATGCCGACAAGAGCGCGCGCGCGATCATTCTGACCGGCGCGGGCAAGGGCTTTTGCTCGGGTGGCGATATCGGCGGGATGCGTGCACGGCTTGATGCGCCCACGGGTGAGGTGGCGTTCAACGGTTGGAAGCGACAGAAAAGCACGCATCGCGGTGTGGCGGCCATTCATGGCGTCACCAAGCCGGTGATCGCGGCACTGAATGGCGGAGCCTACGGGCTTGGTCTCGATATGGCGCTGGCCTGCGACTTCATCATCGCGGCGGATGGCGCGAAGATGTCGATGAGCTTTATCAAGCGCGGTCTGGTCTCCGATGGTGGCGGCATGTACTTCCTGCCCCGCCGCGTTGGCCTGTCCAAGGCCAAAGAGCTGATCTTCTCGGCCAAGGTGGTGGAAACCGACGAGGCGCTGGCGCTCGGCATGATCGACCGCGTCGCCGCGCCCGAGGCGCTGCTGGACGAGGCCCATGCCTGGGCCAAAGAGCTGACCGTTGGATCTGCCACGGCCATCGCGCTGACCAAGGAAATCATCGACAAGACCTTCGAGCGCTCGGATGAAGAGATCTTTGCCCTCGGCCGCGAGGCGCAGGCGGTCTGCTACACCACGGCAGAGCACCGCAAATCGGTCGAAGATTTCCTCAGCAAGATGTCGAAATAAGGGCTGCCAAAATGTCGAACATGCAAGCCATCCTGAATCCGACCAGTGTCGCGGTTGTCGGGGCCTCCAACGATCCGGCCAAACTGACCGGGCGGCCAATTGCCTTCCTGCAAAAGCAGGGGTTCCCGGGAGCGATTTACCCGATCAATCCGCGCTATGACGAGATCGCCGGGCTGAAAAGCTATGCCAATGTCGCCGAGCTGCCCGAAGCGCCCGATCTGGGCCTTGTGCTCGTCGGCGCGCATCGGGTGATCGACGCGGTGCGGGATCTGGCAGCGCGCGGCACCAAGGCGGCGGTCGTTCTGGCTTCCGGCTTTGGCGAGGCAGGCGAAGAGGGCCGCAAGCGGCAAGAAGAGCTGCGCGAAGCGGCGGGCGACATGCGTATTCTTGGGCCGAACACTATCGGCCTTGTGAACCTGACCGACGGCATTCCGCTGACGGCGACCGGCGCGATGGAGGTCGATGACTTTCCGGCGGGCAAGATTGCCCTGCTGTCGCAATCGGGCGGCATTCTTGGCTCTCTGCTGTCGCGGGCCGTCGCGCGCGGTATCGGTTTTTCCAAGATGGTCGCAACGGGCAACGAAGCCGATCTGGAAGTCTCCGATTTCCTTGAGGCTCTGGCCGAGGATGACGCGACGCAGGTCATCGCGCTCTATCTCGAAACCATCCGCAACCCGAACAAGTTCCGTTCGGCGGCGGCCAAGGTGATCGCTGCTGGCAAGTCTATCGTTGCCTACAAGGTGGGGCGGTCGGAATCCGGAGCGCGCTCGGCTGTATCGCATACCGGGGCGCTTGCCGGGGCGGATGAGGTTTATGACGCACTGTTCAAGCAGCTTGGCATCATCCGCGCCCAGACCTTTGCCGATCTGCTGGATATTCCGGCAGCGCTGGCGCAGGGCCGCCTGATGAAGGGCAAGCGCGTGGCCATTGTTACCTCGACCGGCGGCGCGGCCACCGTGGTGGCCGACAATGTGGGTCTCAGCGGGCTGGACATGCCCACGCCCGACCAGGAGACCGGTGAAAAGTTGCAAGCGTTGGATCTCAAGGAAGCCGAGCTGGACCGCAACCCGATTGACGTGACGCTGGCCGGGCTGCGGCCCGACCTGTTCCGCTCGATCCTGAAGATCCTCGTGGAAAGCCCGAGCTATGATGCGATTGTCGTGGTGGTCGGCTCGTCGTCGATTCCTCAGCCCGATCTGGTGGCGCAGCCGGTGCTTGAATCGCTGGCGCTGACCGACAAGCCGATCCTGGCCTATGTCAGCCCGGACGCGCCCAATATCGTGCGCACGCTCAACACCCGAGGCATCCCGGCCTTTGCGGCCCCCGAAAGCTGCGCCTCGGCGTTGCAGGCCTTGGCCTCATCCACCGGTGTATCGCAAGGCAGCGGATCGAACGCACAGAACATTGATTGCAGCGACATCGCGGCGGGATCGCTGAACGAGGCGGACGCGAAAAAGCTGTTTGCCCGGTTCGGCGTGGCGGTGACCCGTGAAGTCGCGGCAGAGACGCCCGAAGCGGCGGCAGAGGCAGCCAAGGAGTTCGACGCCCCCGTGGTTATCAAGATCCTGTCGAACGAGATCCTGCACAAATCCGAGATGGGCGGCGTGGCCCTGAACGTGGATCCGGCGGATGTCGAGGCTGAATGCACGGCCATGCTGGCGCGTGTACGCGCCGCGACATCGGCCAAGATCGACGGCTTTCTTGTTCAGGAAATGGTCAAGGGCGGGGTCGAGATGATCCTCGGCTTCAACCGCGATCCGCAGCTTGGGGCCTATGCCCTGCTGGGGGCCGGCGGCGTGACGACCGAGCTCTATAAGGACGCGGCAATCCGGCTTTTGCCGCTGAACCGCGCCAGCGCGCGCGACATGATCGACGAGATCAAAGCAGGCGCCTTGCTCAAAGGGTTCCGGGGCAGTCCCAAGGCGGATATCGAAGCGCTGATCGACACGATGGTGGCCTTCTCGGGTATGGCCGAGACGCTGGAGGACCGCCTGCGCGAAGCCGAGATCAACCCGGTCTTCGTGCTGCCCGAAGGGCAGGGGACACGGGCGGGCGATAGCATTATTGTTCTCGACTAAAGGAAAACTCCTAAGGCTCGGGCGGTCGTTTCCCTCGTCGCCCGAGCTCTGTTGCGCCAAGGATCAAAGACATGCAAGACGTTTACATCTGCGATTACATCCGCACCCCGATTGGCCGCTATGGCGGCGCGCTGTCATCGGTGCGGGCCGATGATCTGGGGGCGATCCCGCTGCGGGCCTTGGCCGAGCGCAATCCCGGTCTGGATCTGGCGGCGGTGGACGAGGTGATCTTTGGCTGTGCCAATCAGGCCGGTGAGGACAATCGCAACGTCGCGCGGATGTCGCTGCTGCTGGCGGGTTTTCCGGACAGCGTGCCGGGGACGACAATGAACCGGCTCTGTGGATCTGGCATGGATGCGGTCATCACTGCGGCGCGGGCGATCAAGGCCGGAGAGGTTGAGCTGGTCATCGCGGGCGGGGTCGAATCCATGTCCCGCGCGCCCTTCGTGATGCCCAAGGCGACAGCGGCCTTTACCCGCGCCAACGAGGTGCATGACACCACCATCGGCTGGCGGTTCGTCAACAAGCTGATGAAGGCGCAATATGGCGTCGACAGCATGCCGGAGACGGCAGAAAACGTGGCCGAGGATTTTGGTGTCAACCGCGCCGATCAGGATGCCTTTGCCCTGCGATCCCAGCAGAAGGCGGGCGCGGCGATGGAGAGCGGACGGCTGGCACAGGAAATCATCCCGGTCAGCATCCCTCAGCGCAAGGGCGATCCGGTTGTTGTGACCGAGGACGAACATCCGCGCCCCGCGACCACGCTGGAGGATCTGCAGCGGCTCAAGACTTTCGTCAAGGCCGATGGCACCGTGACGGCGGGCAATGCTTCGGGCGTCAATGACGGGGCAGCGGCGCTGATCCTGGCCACGAAAGAGGCCGCCGAAACCCATGGCCTGACCCCGATCGCCAAGGTGCTCGGCGGGGCAACCGCCGGTGTGCCCCCGCGCATAATGGGCATTGGTCCGGCGCCAGCGTCGAAAAAGCTGATGGCGCGTCTGGGTCTGCGGCAAGAAGATTTCGCAGTGATCGAGCTGAACGAGGCCTTTGCCAGCCAAGGGTTGGCGACGTTGCGCGAACTCGGCATTGCCGATGACGATGCAAGGGTGAACCGCAATGGCGGGGCCATTGCGCTGGGCCATCCGCTGGGCATGTCGGGCGCGCGGATCACGGGTACGGCGATGCTGGATCTGAAACCGGGTGAGATATCACTGTCGACCATGTGCATCGGCGTGGGTCAGGGCATCGCGATCGCGCTGAAACGATGCTAGATTTCTAATGTCGGCGGGGTATAAACAACGGGCAAGTTGTTCGAATAACAGCTGAGATGATCGGAGCACCGTCCTTTGGTGATCCCGTTGTGCAGACCTCCTATCCAATCCGGATCTGTGACGGGGCGTCCCAAGCGACCAGATAAGACAGATGACGAGTCCCCTTCCGCCCCTCAACCCGCTGCGCACTTTTGAAGTCGCGGCGCGCCTGTGCAGCCTGACGCTGGCGGCGGAAGAATTGAATGTCAGTCAGGTCGCCGTCAGCCGTCAGGTCAAGACGCTGGAGGATTATTTCGGGGTCAACCTGTTTCGGCGCCTGCATCGCGGTGTGGAACTGACGGATGAAGGCCGTCAGCTCTACGAGGGGATTTCCAACGCGTTTCAGGATATCGCCGCCGCGTCGCAGCGTGTGTCCCGGCGCGGGCGGCGCGATATTCTGGCCATTCAGTCCTATACGACGTTTTCGCAGCGCTGGCTGATCCCGCGCCTGACCAATTTCCACGATAAACATCCCAAAATCGAAGTGCGTCTCAGCTCGTCGACCGCGCCAGTCGATTTCGAAAGCCAGAACCTGGATGCCGCCATCCGGGCGGGCAAAGGCGACTGGCCGGAGCTGCATTGCGAGAAGCTGGTGGATGTCGAACTGATCCCGATCTGTACGCCGGAATATCAGCGCCAGCATTCCCTGACAGTTCCAGACGACCTTCGCCGCGTCCGCCTGCTGCATTCGATGGCGCGGCCCACCGATTGGGCGGCCTGGATCAAGCGCGTGGGCGCGGATGTTGATCCCGAACCCGGCATTCGCTTTGAAAACTCGGCGCTGGCTTATGAGGCGGCCTCGATGGATGGCGGTGTCGCGCTGGCGGTGAAGATCTTCGTCAAACGGCAATTGCAAAGCGGCAGTCTGGTGGCCCCCTTTGGTGATCTGAGCTGCTATAGCGGCGAAGGGTACTTTCTGACCTGGCCGAAGAATTCAGAGCCGTCGCGCACCTTGATCAAGTTCCTTGATTGGATGCGTGACTGCATCGACGTCGAAAATCAGGTGCGCGCGCTTGACGTGGAGTCGTCCGACACCTGATCTGCATCGGCGCTCGGGGTTTCGTCGGGGGCGAAGTGGATGCGAATCCAGTCCAGAAATTTCAGCAGCGGTGACGAGGGCGGTTCGTCCTTTGGCCAGGTCAGATAATAGCTCTCGCCCGTTCGGCAGCCATGATCGAACGGCGCGACCAGCGTTCCGGCGGTTAGTTGGGGCTGCACGAAATGACGGTTCGCGATGGCAACGCCCAGATCCATGAGCGCCCCTTCATAAGCGAGGGAGCTGTTTTCAAACAGCAATCGGTTTTTCGGGGTAAAGCGCGCACCAGCGGAGTCGAGCCATGCTGGCCAGTCCTTGGGACGGGCCATGGAATGCAGCAGTTTGACCTTCGAAAGGTCCTCGATGCTTGCCAGCTCATGCGTCGCCAGAAAACTGGGCGAGCAGACGGGGATCAGTTCCATATCCGCCAGTTTCTCGGCGTGCAGACCGGGCCAATTGCCATCGCCGCCACGGATGGCCGCATCCAGATTGTCGGTGTCGAAATCTGCCGCATCGGGCGATGAGGAAAGGCGTACCTCGATCCGGGGATAGGCCTCGTGAAAATCGCCAAGCCTTGGCATCAACCAGCCGCGCGAGAAGGTTACGTAAGATTGGATCGCGAGGATGTTGCGCTGGTCCCTGCGCGAGACATGTTTGGTTGCATCCTCAATGTCTTGAAAAGCCTGAGCAACGCCTTTGAACAAAAGCACCCCTTCGCGGGTCAGTTCGATTCCACGATTGAGGCGGCGGAACAGGGTGACGCCCATATAGTCTTCCAACACGCGCACCTGACGGCTGACGGCGACCTGGCTGACATTCAGTTCCTCGGCGGCCACCGTAAGGCTGTTATGGCGCGCGGCAGCCTCAAAGGCCTTGAGCGGATTGAGCGGCGGAAGCGTCCGGTTCGGGGTCGATGGCATTGCGGGATCCGATGTATGGCGCGCGGGGAGCGTGCAACGCTCTTGGCGCCGAAAACAGACAATCATCATGCACTTCGAACGGCGAGAGTGCGCCCGCGAATTATGCCGGGGAAGCGGAGGATGGTCAATCTTTGGCCCATCCCGTCGGGCATGGTCGTGGCACGCGGCTGCACGGCCACGGACGCCCCCGCGCGCGGGTATTACCCCATAAAGGCGTTGTGCTGGAGGCTGTTGACGAGGAAGTAAAGGTTGGTGCGCAATGCCTCGCGCGACAACGACCCGCCAAGGCACAGCCGCACCTGTTCGCTGGGTGCGATTCCGACACTGAAAGCGTCCGATGGCATGATCCCGATCTGGCGCCCCGCCATGCGCGCCACGATATCGGCGCGCCCGATGCCGTTGGGCAGTGTCAGCCAAATGTTGAAGGCGTTCTCGGCCCCCTTGAAGTTGCACCCTTCGAGAACCTCGCGCGCAATGGCCTGTCGGGCCGAGGTTTCGGATCGGATGAAGCGGCGGATCTGGTCCGCGGTGCCGTCCTCGATCCATTGCGTCGCCAGGGCCGTTGTGATCGGCGAGGCCATGACGGCCTGCACCTTGAGCGTTTGGCCCAGCGAATAAGCCTGCTTACCGTTCGGGGCGACCGTGTAGGCGAGGCGCAGCCCGGCGCCGATGCACTTCGCCAGACCGCCAATGTGCCAGGTCAAATCCGGGGCGGATACCGCAATCGGGGCGGGGGCCTTGGCGGGAATGAAGCCGTAGGCGTCGTCCTCGATCAATTGCAGCCCGTGTTTGTTCAGCACGTCGGAAATGGCAAGGCGCCGATCTGTCGGGATGGTCAGCGTGGTCGGGTTTTGCAGGGTCGGGTTCAGGTATAGCGCCTTAGGCGCGTGGCGCAGAATGGCGGCCTCGAGTGCATCGGGCAGGATGCCGTCATCGTCCATCTCAATGCCAACAAGGTTCAGCCCGCGCCGCGAGGCAATGTTGCGAAAGCCGGGATAGGTGATCTGTTCGCACAACATGGTATCGCCGGGCTGCGTCAGGATCGTCAGGATGGCGCAGATCGCACTATGCGCGCCCGGTGAAATGACCAGACGCGCGCTGGTGGGGATCATGCCGCGCATGCTGAGCCACGAAGAGGCTGCGGCCTTGTCCTTGTCCGTGCCGGTTGAGGATTGATAGCGCAGAAGCTGCAGAAGGTTGGCCGAGACATAGTCAAGCCCGCTGCGCATATTGGCGATCAGGGCCGGGTCGGTCGGCTCTGGCGGCAGGTTCATCGACAGGTCTTCTTCGGCTAGGCGCAGCGGGTCCGGCCCGGCGACAACCTCGGCGGGTTCGGCAACAAAGGTGCCGCGCCCGACATGGCTTTTGACGAGGCCGCGAGACTGCGCCTCGCTATAGCCGCGCGAGACGGTGGTAAAGTCGATGCCCATACGCTCGGCCAGTCGCCGCTGCGGTGGCAGACGGGTGCCCGGCGACAGAACGCCATCCTTAATGTCCTGCCCAATGGCATCCGCGATGGCGATATAGAGCGGCTTGCCGTTGGCTTCGGTCTGGGGCGTCCAGTTCTTCATGTCGTTCTCCGTCGTCACCCGTTGATAGCGAGTGACTCGGGAAAATTGAAGCGGATTGTATGGAGCTGTCCATGCAACCTTTTGGAGTGAGTCGCCGCGGGATTGTGGCGGTGCATCAGAAAGCACCGCGGCGCTGCCTGGATGCCTAAAGATTCCTCAAATAGACGCTATATTGTATGCATCATTGATTCATCAATGATTGCAATATTGCGGTGTGTCCTGTGCCGCTAGCATGGTGGGGAAATCCAACGAACAGGAGACTCAGGATGCCTAAAGTTACCAAAGAAGCGCATAAAGACGGTGATTTCTTCGTGGATTACGAAGAAAAACTCTTTGAGGATGTCAAAGCCGAGGAAGGCGAAAAAGCCCTTGTAACATTCCATACAGTTGCCTTTGAAGGCTCCGTCGGTTTGGTCAACATTCTGCAGGCAATTCGTCTGCAACGCAAAGGGTTCAAGACTTCGATCCTGCTCTACGGCCCCGGTGTGACCCTGGGCATCCAGCGCGGTTTCCCGACCCTAGGCGATGAAGCCTTCCCCGGTCATCAGAACTTTGCCGTCAATCTCAAGAAATTCATGGACGAGGGTGGCACGATCTATTGCTGCCGGTTCGGCCTTCAGGCGCTCTATGGCCATGGCGAGCCGTCGCTGCTGCCGGGGATCATCCCGATTGCGCCGCAGGACGTGCTCGATTGCATCCTGCTGCACCGCAAAGACAACGCCTTCATCCTCGACACCTGGACGGTCTGAGGCAGTTGGAAGCCGGGCCGCGCCACTGGCCCGGCTTCCCGCGCACATTCGTCTTCGCAAAAGGGAAAGAGACCATGAGAACCGATATCATCCGCGCCGCCGCGGTGCAGATAGCCCCTGACCTGACGGGGCGCGCGGGCACGATTGAACGCGTGTTGAACGCGATTGCCGACGCCGCCGACAAAGGTGCGCAGTTCATCGTCTTCCCCGAAACCTTCGTGCCTTACTATCCCTATTTCTCCTTTGTGCTGCCGCCCGTTCAGCAAGGGGCCGCGCATCTGGAGCTTTATAGCGAGGCGGTGGTCGTCCCCTCGCCGGAAACGCAGGCAGTGGCGGATGCGGCACGCAAACGCGGCGTTGTCGTCGTTCTCGGTGTGAACGAACGCGATCATGGCTCGCTCTACAACACCCAGCTCATTTTCGATGCCGATGGCACACTGGCGCTGAAGCGGCGCAAGATCACCCCCACCTACCATGAGCGTATGGTCTGGGGGCAGGGCGATGGCGCCGGGCTGAAGGTGGTCGATACTAAAGTGGGCCGCGTTGGCGCGCTGGCCTGTTGGGAGCATTACAATCCGCTGGCCCGCTATGCCTTGATGACCCAGCACGAGGAAATCCATGCCGGGCATTTCCCCGGCTCGCTGGTTGGGCCGATCTTTGGCGAACAGATCGAGGTGACCATGCGCCACCACGCGCTGGAGGCGGGCTGTTTCGTGGTCAATGCCACCGGCTGGCTGACGGAAGAGCAAATCCAATCGCTGCATCCCGATCCCAAGCTGCAGAAAGCCATGCGCGACGGTTGCATGACCTGCATCATCTCGCCTGAAGGCCGCCATCTGGCAGATCCGCTGACCGAGGGCGAAGGCATCCTGATCGCTGATCTGGACATGAAGCTCATCACCAAGCGCAAGCGGATGATGGACAGTGTTGGCCACTATGCGCGCCCCGAATTGCTGCATCTGGTGCATGACACGCGCCCTGCTGAAGCGCGCGTGGCCTATGGCGCTGCGCCTGCACCGCAACCGGAAATCGCGTCGGATAGTGATGAAAAGGAGCAGAGCAATGTCTGATGCCGACCTGATCAACGATCTTCAATCCCACGGCATGCGGCTGGTTGATCCCAGCTTAGGCCACGAGGCCCGGCGGGGCGGGGCAGGGCCTTCCGATCACAAAGCCATCACCATTGGCGAGACCACGATTATGGTCCCCGTCCACACTGCGCCCGCGTTTGAATCGCCCTTCCTGGTCGAGCCGCCGGATGCCAACGGCCAGTCCCGCGTGACCCGCGACGGGGCCGAAATCGCCCAGGTCCGGTTTCCCACGCGGCCGAAATTCTATGATCTGAAAACCGCAGATGGCATACCCTACAGCCATATCGCGACGCTGCATTCGCGCGACGTTCTGGCGACGACGGTGCTGCAGACCTGCATCCGCTATGAGAGCCGCAAGAAAACCTGCCAGTTCTGCGCCATCGGTCAAAGCCTCGCTGCGGGCCGCACGATTGCCCACAAGACGCCGGATCAACTGGCCGAGGTCGCCAAGGCCGCAGTCGAGCTGGACGGGGTCAAACATATGGTGCTGACCACCGGCACGCCCAAGGGCAAGGATCGCGGCGCGGCGGTGATGGTTGAGAGCGCGCGCGCCATCAAGGCGGCGGTCGACCTGCCGCTTCAGGGTCAATGCGAGCCGCCCGATGACGACATCTGGCACCAGCGCATGAAGGACGCGGGCATCGACGGGCTAGGCATGCATCTGGAGGCCGTGACGCAAGAGGTGCGCGAACGCATCATGCCGGGCAAGGCAACGGTGCCGCTGGAAAAATACATATCCAGCTTCGAGGCGGCGGTGAAGGTCTTTGGCCGGGCGCAGGTCTCGACCTATATTCTCGCCGGTCTGGGCGATAGCCGCGAGGCGATCCTCGAGATGGGGCAAAAGCTTTGCGATATGGGGGTTTATCCCTTTGTCGTACCCTTCGTGCCGATCTCGGGCACGCCGCTGGAAAGCCACCCGGCGCCGACGCCGGACTTCATGGCCTCGATCCTGCGTCCCTTGGGCGAGATGATTGTCCGCGCCGGGATCCGGTCAGAAGACATCAAGGCGGGCTGTGGCAAATGCGGCGCCTGTTCGGCCCTGTCGACCTATGAAAAGCTGAAGGTGCCGGCATGATCGAGCTTGAGCATCGCCAATTCCAATCCCCCGGCTATTATATCCGTGCGGCCTCGAAACCATTTGAGGCGCGCGGGGCCGAGAGCCTGCGCCGTCGGGTTTTTGTCGAGGAACAGGGGATATTCGAGGCCCATGATCGCGACGAGATCGACCTTGTTGCCACCCATCTTGTGGCGCTCTCGACCTATGCGCATGAGGCCGATCAGGTGGTCGGTACCGTGCGCATCCACGAAGAAAGCCCGCGCCTGTGGTGGGGCTCGCGGCTGGCGGTGGACGAGCGTTTCCGGCAGGTCGGACGACTTGGCTCCGAACTGATCCGGCTGGCGGTCTGCACCGCCAATGCGCGCGGCTGCGATACCTTTCTGGCACATGTTCAGATGCAGAACGTGACGCTATTTCGCCGGTTGAAATGGACCGTTCTGGATGAGGTGAACCTGCACGGGGTTCCGCACGCCAAGATGTCTGCCGATCTGTCCTTCTACCCGCCCTGCGACGATCCGGCCTCGGGTTGGTTCATGAAACCGGGCCGCCGGGCATGAGCGGGACGCTGGCAAATCTGGCCGAAGCCCTGCGCGCGCACCCGGCGATCCGCTCAAAGCTGGGGATCGCGCAGGCCGCCGGGATGCTGGGATTGACCGGACACTCAGCCGGTCGACCGGGCGACGATGCCGCGATGATCGCAACGGCAGAGGGCTACGACCTGCTGGCAGGCGAAGGGTTCATCCCCGCCTTCGTCGCGGCTGATCCGTGGTTTGCGGGCTGGTGCGGGGTGATGGTCAACCTGTCGGACATCGCCGCCATGGGCGGGCGGGCCTTGGCGCTCATTGACCAAGTCTGGGCCCCCGATGCCGAAGCCGCCGCGCCTTTGATGAAAGGGCTGCGCGATGCGGCCGAGGCATATGGTGTGCCGCTGGTCGGCGGGCATACGAATTTCGCTGCGGCCGAGCTGAACCTTGCGGTTTCGGTGCTGGGCAAGGCGCAAAAGCCGGTGACCAGCTTTGATGCGCGCCCCGGAGATGTGCTGTTGGCGGCCATCGACCATCGGGGCCGTTACGTGAATTTTGATAATTTCTGCGCCGCGCTCGAGGCGCCGCATGACCGGCTGCGCGGTGATCTGGCGATCTTGCCGGATCTTGCCGAACGGGGCCTGCTCAGGGCCGGAAAGGACATCAGCCAAGGCGGCATTGCGGGCACGGCGCTGATGCTGGCCGAAAGCTCTTCCGTTGGCATGGTGCTGGATCTGGATCGGATCGCGCCGCCGTCCGATGTGCCGCTGCAACGCTGGCTGCACAGCTTTCCCAGCTTCGGCTTTTTGCTGTCGGTTGCGCCAGAGCACGCCGCCGAGGTCTGTCTTGCCTTCCACGCGCGCGGCATCTGGGCCGATCCCATCGGAAGGGTCACGCAAGGCACGCAAGTCAGCCTGCAACAGGGCGGCGAGACGGCGCTGTTCTGGGACCACGCACAAATCCCCTACCTGTCGCTTTCCCGAAAGGAGCAATCTCATGCCTGAGATGCATTGGACCCTGCGCTGGCCCGATGGCAGCGAGGAGCGCTGCTATTCGCCCTCCAGCGTCATCACCGAGCTGTTCACACCGGGGCAAAGCTATCCTTTGCCTGAATTCCTGCAACGCGCCCGCATCGCGATGGAGCGCGCATCGAACCGGGTGGAGCGCAAATACGGCTTCGCCTGCTCTTCGGCGATGGATCAACTCAACAGGATCGAAACACGGGTTGCAGGCTTTGATGGCCAGCAGGACGCCCATGTCACCTGCCTGTCAATCACCTGAAAAGGACCGAGACCATGAAAGATACGCATATCCCGCACACGCCTGTTGTCATTGTTGGCGGCGGCCAAGCTGGCCTTTCGGTGGCCTATAACCTGCACAAAAAAGGCATCGAATGTGTTGTCTTCGAGCGCGATGAAAAGTTCCATTCGTGGCGGGTCAACCGCTGGGACAGTTTCTGCCTTGTCACGCCGAACTGGCAATGCCGCCTGCCGGATTTCCATTATGACAAGGAATTCGGCGGCACCGACCCCGATGGTTTCATGCTGAAGGGCGAGATCACCGACTACCTCGATGCCTTTGCAGCGACGTTCGAGCCGACCCTCCATGAGCATGTGGCCGTGACCCGCGTGGCGCATCTGCCGGAGGGCGGTTATCTGGTCGAAACCAGCATCGGCACATGGACCTGTGATCAGGTGGTGATCGCCACCGGGGGCTATGACAACCCGATTGAGCCCGCCTATGCACAGGCGCTGGACCCGACGATGGTGCAGATGCATTCGGTCGATTATCGCAACCCGTCGCAGCTGCCGGACGGCGATGTGCTGATCGTCGGCACCGGGCAATCGGGCGTGCAGATCATGGAAGATTTCGTGCGCGCCGGGCGCGGTGTGCATTTGGCCGTTGGCCCCGCCCCGCGCAGTCCGCGCCAATATCGCGGCCGCGACGCCACCGATTGGCTGTACGACGCAGGCCATTACGAGATCACCATCGACACGCATCCCGATCCGGTCAAGGCGCTCACCCAGACCAATCACTACATGTCGGGCCGCGATGGCGGCAAAGAGATCGACCTGCGCAAATGGCATGTCGACTACGGGGTCGAGCTTTACGGCTCGCTGGCCAATATGGACGGGCATGCGCTGACATTCCTGCCGGATCTGAAACAGAACCTCGATGATGCGGATAACAGCTATGTTGGCATCCGCGACCAGATCGACGCTTATATTGCCCGCAATGGTATCGACGTGCCCGAAGAGCCGCCCTTTACCAAGGTCTGGGAACCCGCTGAGGAGCGCACCGCGCTCGACGCCAAAGCGGCAGGGATTTCCTCGGTGCTCTGGGCCATCGGCTTCCGGCCGGATTATGACTGGATCGAGGTCGATGTGTTCGACGCGCGTGGCAAGCCGAAGTTCAATCGCGGCGTCACCGAGGTGCCGGGCTTCCACTTCATCGGGCTCGGCTGGCTGAACACCTGGGGTTCGGGCCGGTTCCTCGGGATTGAAGAAGACAGTGCCTATCTTGCCGAGCAGATCGCATTGCAGCTGCAAAGCGCCGGAAAGCGGGCCGTGGCATAATGGCGGTTCTGGCCCTTGCCGCGCGGCAGGCCCCGGTCGAGGACAGTGTCAGCCTGCCTTTGGGCATGGCGCAGCTATCTCCGGTGGGCCTGTCCGAACAGTGGCTTCTGCGCTTCTGCGGCGATCAGCATTGGGCGCTGATCGCCAAGGCTCTTGGCCAGAACGAGGCGGTGTTTCATGCTGCGGATGGGCGGCCGGTCTATGCCGCCTTTTGTGCAACTTCGCTGCGGTTTCATGCGCTGTCCCAGCCTTTGCTGGGGCAGAATGCGCGGATTGTGTCAGGGCTGTTTGCGGTGTCGGACACCCGTACTGGGTCGCGGCATCAGGTCATGGTCGCGGGCAAGGTCGTCGCCGAGCTCACGATGATTTCGAGTTTTGTCAGCCATGACGCAAGCGGGTCCAACACACGGATTTTCCGCAATACCGTCCTGGGCGACATGCAGTTGGCGCCAGCCGGAGTCGAGTTGATGCAACTGGATGGTCAGGCGCGCGACATTGCGCGCGGTCTTCGCAAGGCGCCGCCGGTTGGCGCGCTGGCTTTCTATTCCGAACGTCCAACCCCGGCGCTGGATTTTAACGCCGTCGGTCTGCTCTATTTCCCGACCTTCTCGCGGATCGCCGAGACGGCGGCCTTTACCCGGTCCGCGCGGTCCGATCCGGTTTTGCGGCGTGATGTGGTTTATCTGGGCAACATCAATCAGGGCGATATGGTGCATGTCTCTGATCATGGTGCGATCACCGTGATCACGCGCGGCGATGGCAGCTTGATTGCGGCTGTGCAGACCCTGTCTGCTTCGGTCTGACACAGTGTCCGTTTGAGGCTCGAAACGATCTGGTCAGACCGCGTTCAGGCGGGGAGCCCAAAGGGCAGCTCGACCGGGCTCTGTCCCCGGAACGGAATGACACCGGTCAAGGCATCGACGACCGCCTGCTGCACGGGAAGGACGGCGCTGTAGGCGTTCACGAAGGTCGGGCAATCGGGCATGTGAAAGGTCAGGAAGGGCGAGCCGAGCGAGACGTAGAGCGTGGGAAGATGCTGCCACATGCGCTGCATCGTCAGCGGAAAGGCTCCATGCAGCCGTTCCCAATGCGGCCCGAGATGCTCTTTGCCCGACAGTCCTTCCTCGGCCATCAGGTAAAGGCCAATGTCTTGCCCCGTCGCGTCGATGGGTTCTCCGGGAACAACGCGGGTGATTTCAAACCCCAGTGCCTCCAGCATGGCGGGGATTTCCAGATCGGGTAGCGGGGCAGAAGGGCTGCGCCGGTCGCGTAGTTCGGCCAGCAGGATGCGGCGGTGCCGTTCGGGCGAGAGAGGCAGCAGGCTCTGGCTGTCCTTGACCAATGTCACGCAGGCTTCGGCCACGTCTTTCGCCCAGCCGCGATGTTCCTCGGTCCCAAGCAGCGCAGCGCGTTCGCGTTCTTCCGGAACGGCAGGCTGGTCCAGATGCAGCCCCATCGAGGCCTTGAGCGCAAGGATCCGCAAGACAGCCTCGTCCAGCCGGGTTTGCGACAGCGCGCCATTGGCCAGCCCGTCGCGCAGAAAGCCAATATCTTCGGCGATATCGCGCGGGAACAGTAAGATGTCGCAGCCGCTTTCGACACAGAGCGGCACAATATCCTTGCGTGCGCCGCAGGAGGTGAAGCCCGCCATCAGCGTCGCGTCCGAGACGATGACGCCGTTATATCCCAACTCGCCGCGCAGCAGCCCTTGCAGCAGGTTTGCACTGAGTGAGGCCGGGAGGATGGCCTCGCTCAGCGCCGCGTCTCCCTGATCCGAGCGATAGGCCGGAAGGGTGACGTGACTGGCCATAACAAGGCGAACATCCTTGGCAATCGCAGCGGCGTAGATCTTGCCGAAACTGGCGTGCCAGTCCTCCATTGTCATGGTGTTTTGGGTGGTGACGAAATGCTGGTCGCGCTCGTCCAATCCTTCGCCGGGGAAATGCTTCACGCAGGCCACAAGGCCATTGTCCTGCATCCCGTCGAGATAGGCGCAGACCATCGAAAGCGTCTGGTCGACTTTGTCGGAAAAGCTGCGCGTGTTCACCGCGTTGGAGCGGAAATTCAGGGTAAGATCGGCCACCGGTGTCCAGCTGACGCCAAAGCCGAGATAGCTCGCCTCACGTGCCGCGATTGTCCCCATGCGCCGCGCGTTTTCCACGTCCCCCGTCGCGGCAACGGCCATCTGATTGGGAAAGGCGGTGCCCGCCTTGACGCTGGCCTTCTCCGACATTTCGATATCGGCGGTCAGCAGCGGCGGCACGGCAAAGCTTTGCATCAGCCGCTTGGCAGAACGGCGCAACTCCTCTTCGGAATAGCTGGGAAACCGGTGGACGCCGCCGAGCCCAAGCGCAGCCATTGCGTCGATATTGTCGTCGGACAGATCGCGGCACATCGGCACAATGAGTTGCGGGATCTTCGCCTCGGCTCCCAGCGCGTTGAACTGTGTCTTGACCCAGTCCAACCCCCTTGCATCCAGGTGAAAGGGCGCCGCGCAGAGCGTCTCATCTGAAAGGGGAAGGCTGTTCGTGGTCATGGGATATCGCGGTTTCGCCAAGTGTTCCTGTTCGATCCATCATAGCCGACCCCCTGCGATGGCGGGGAACGCATAGGTCAGAACTGCCCCAACATTTCGGAAACCAAACGTCGTTGATCACCATCCGTTTGGTCTCTTCAATAAGAGGCGAAACCAGATTGCACCGCTGTGATCCAGCCGACAGCCGTTGCTGGCAGGATCAGAATAGGGACGGAGTTGACCCAGATGAAGGCGTTTCAAAACTATAGGGTGATCGACACCACGCATGTGTTGGCCGGGCCATTTGCGACGTTTCAACTGGCCACGCTTGGCGCCGATGTGATCAAGGTCGAAGACCCGAACGATCCCGATCAGGCCCGCTTGCAAGGACCGGACCGGGCGATGAATGGCATCGGAATGGGCACGGCCTTTCTGGGGCAGGCGGGTAACAAATCTTCGCTCGCAATCGACCTCAAGACGCCCGAGGGCAAAGAGGCGATGCTGCGCTTGCTGGATACAGCGGATGTCTTCATCGAGAACTACCGGCCCGGGGCGTTCGAGGCGCTGGGGCTCGGCTATGAGGATCTCAAGCGGCGCAATCCGGGGCTTATCTATTGCTCGCTCTCGGCCTTTGGCTCGACGGGTCCGCGCCGGGAATTGCGCGGCTATGACAACATTATTCAGGCGTTTTCCGGCTTTATGGCAATGACCGGGGACGATCCCGACAAGCCGTTCAAATGCGGTGCGCCGATCATGGATTATGCCGCCGGAACCACCACGGCCTATGCGATCACGGCGGCCCTTTTGCAGCGGGCGCGCAACGGCGGCATCGGCAATTTCGTCGATGTGTCGATGCTGGATGTGGCGATGATGTTCGCCACCTCACATGTCGCCTCGTATTTCTGGAACGGCAAGATTCCGGCGCCGAGGGGCAACACCTACGCCTTTGCGACGATCGGCATGTATCCGGCCAGCGACGCGCTGATGATGGTCTCGGCCTCGAACCTCAGACAGCAGGCCAGACTTTGGCGCCTGCTCGGGCGCGAGGACATGGTCAAGCAGGACAACAATCAGCGGCTTGATGCGCATGAGGCCGAAAGTGCCGTGCTGCAAACCGCCTTTCTGGACCACCCGGCGGCCTATTGGGAGGAGTGGCTGCAGGAACACGGCATTCCCTGCGCCCGGATCCGGCGTCTGGATGAGGCGCTGAACGATGCGCAGATACTGGCGCGACCCGTGCTGCATAAATTCGACGGGGAAGCTGGAACGCCCGAAGGGATGACCACCACGCTGGCCGGTTTTCGGATGCAAGAGGATGGCCCGTCGCTGGAACGTCCCCCGCAGAAGCTAGGGGCGCAGACCGAACAGATTCTGTCTGAAATCGGTTACAGCCGCGACGAGATCGCCAGCCTGCGCGCGGCCGGGGTGATTGCCGGTTGAACCAAGTCTGAAGACGCGTTTCCAGAAGCCGAAAGTGGCGGCGGAGTTATCCGTATCAAGCATAAAAACCTTTTTATTACAAAGGGTAATACAAATTGTTTTGGCGCGGCAAACCTCCGATCCGTTGACGGAATTAACCCTGAGCCGGACATTTGAACGCATAACGACCCGGCGCAGAAACCAGCCGGAGACCACAAAATTCACGGCCCCGCACTGACGCAGGCCTCCGTGAGAACCACAGACGAAAAGGGAGAGAGTCATGACGAAATTCAAGACATTCGCGCTGGGGATGCTGACGGCTGCGGCCACACAGCCAGCCTTGGCAACCGATCTGGAGGTCACCCATTGGTGGACCTCCGGTTCCGAAGCCGCCGCTGTTCGCGTGCTTGCTGACGCTTTCGAGAAGACCGGCAACCACTGGGTCGACGGCGCTATCGCCGGCGCGGGCGGGGTTGCCCGTCCGTTGATCACCAGCCGGATTACCGGCGGTGATCCGATGGGTGCCACGCAGTTCACGCACGGTCAGGCGATGCGCGAGTTGATCGAAGCGGGCTTCATGCGCGACGTGACCGAGGTCGCGGAAGCGCAGGGCTGGAAAGACCAGATCTTCCCGCAGTCGCTGCTCGACAGCTGCACGTTCGAGGGCAAGCTCTACTGCGTGCCGTCCAACATTCACTCGCAGCAATGGCTCTGGCTGAACAACGCCGTCTTCACCGATAACGGCCTGGCCGTTCCGCAGAACTGGGACGAGTTCGTCGCCGCCGCACCGGCGCTGCGTGAAAAGGGAATCATCCCGCTCGCTCAGGGGCAGCAATCCTGGCAGAAACAACTGATGTTCAGCGTGCTGATGGTCTCCATCGGTGGCCCTGATCTCTTTGAACGGGTCTATGCCAAGCGGGACGCTGACTATGCCGCTGGCCCGGAGGTGGCCAAGGTGTTCAAGGCCGCCGCCGAGGCGCGCGACCTGATGGAAGGCTCGAACGTTCAGGCCTGGAACGAAGCCGCGAACCTGGTGATCAGCGGTCGCGCCGCCGGTCAGATCATGGGCGATTGGGTTCAGGGTGAATTCACGCAAGCCGGGATGACCGCAGGCAAGGACTTTACCTGTCTGCCGGGTCTGGGTGTGAATGACTACATCACCGCCGCAGGCGACGCCTTCTACTTCCCGAAGGTCGACAATCCCGAGATCATTGCGGCGCAGGATGCCCTGGCTGGCGTGATCGTTTCGCCGAACGTTCAGGTGGCTTTCACCAAGGCGAAGGGCGCGCTGCCGGTGCGTCGCGACGTGGAACTGATCGATGCGACGCCCTGCATGCAAAAGGGCATGGATATCCTCAAGGCGGGTCACATCGTCGAAAGCATCAACACGATGGTTTCGCCGGACACCGTTGGCCGGGTGACCGATCTGATGGTCGAGTTCTTCGCCGATCCGGGTTTTACGCCTGAAACCGCGCAGAAAGAGTTCGCCCAGATCATCGCCACTGCCGACTAAGTCACCCCCGGTGCGGGCCGCGTCATGCTGGCCCGCGCCTCCCTGGTGTTCCTCTAGAATCGGAGATTTCCAATGTCGCAGAGCGGCAAACCGTCAGGACTGTTCAAAAACCTGAGCGCCAAGATCGCCGCCGTTCCGATGGTGCTGACAGCGCTCGTGGTGTTTGTCGGGTGCTCTGTCTGGACCATCGTCTACTCCTTCACCAATTCCCGTCTCCTGCCGAGGGCCGAATGGGTCGGTTTCGATCAATACGAACGCCTCTGGAGCACCCGCCGCTGGCTCATCTCGATCGAGAATCTGGGGAT
This sequence comes from Paracoccaceae bacterium, assembly GCA_050290705.1. Classification (GTDB taxonomy): domain Bacteria; phylum Pseudomonadota; class Alphaproteobacteria; order Rhodobacterales; family Rhodobacteraceae; genus Sinisalibacter. The sequence continues at coordinate 329,903 of JBNKIC010000022.1, read as the reverse complement.
CTACGGCATCCTCATGCTGGTCCTCGCGCTGGTCATCGGCTTCCTGCTGGCGGCGCTGATCGACCAGAAGATCCGCTTCGAGGACGGCTTCCGCACGATCTTCCTTTACCCCTATGCGCTGAGCTTCATCGTCACGGGCCTTGTCTGGCAATGGCTGCTGAACCCGGAATTCGGGATTCAGCACGCGGTGCGCAGCCTGGGTTTCGAAAGCTTCAGTTTTGATCCGCTCTACAATCCGAAGGTGGTTCTCTTCGGCGTCCTGATCGCGGGCCTGTGGCACACGAGCGGTCTTGTGATGTGCCTGATGCTGGCCGGTCTGCGCGGCATTGACGAAGACGTCTGGAAGGCCACCAAGGTCGACGGCATTCCGGCTTGGAAAACCTATGTGATGGTCGTTATTCCGATGATGCGCCCGGTTTTCATCACCACGCTGGTCCTGATCACCTCCGCCATCATCAAGCTTTACGATCTGGTGATCGCGCAAACCGGCGGCGGGCCGGGCCTCGCCTCGGAAGTGCCTGCCAAGTTCGTCTTCGACATGATGTTCATCTCGCAAAACCTTGCCCAAGGCTTTGCCGCCTCGACCATGATGCTGGTCGCCGTGATCTTCGTCATCATTCCCTGGGCCTACCTTGAATTCGGAGGCAAAAAACATGGCTGACCTGACCGCCAACCTGCACCCCCTGCAACGCCCGAGCCCAGCGAACGCCTCTGGCCCGAAACCCCGCCGGGTGTTCAGCCGCAACAACATCATCATCTACGGCATCCTGATCGTTCTGGCGGTCTATTACCTGCTGCCCTTCTACGTGATGCTGATGACCTCGCTCAAAGGACTGCAGGAAGTCCGGATGGGCAATATCTTTGCCCCGCCGATGGAAATCACCTTCGAGCCCTGGGTGAAGGCCTGGTCAACGGTCTGCACCGGGCTGAACTGCGATGGCCTGTCGCGCGGCTTCTGGAACTCGATCATGATCACGGTGCCGTCGGTTTTCTTCTCGATCGCCGTGGCCTCGGTCAACGGCTACGCGCTGTCGATGTGGCGGTTCAAAGGGGCCAACATCTTTTTTACCATCCTGATCATCGGGGCGTTCATTCCCTATCAGGTGATGATCTATCCGATCGTGATCCTGCTGCGCGAAATCCGGCTTTATGGCGATCTGGGCGGGCTGGTACTGGTGCATACGATCTTTGGTATGCCGATCCTGACGCTGTTGTTCCGCAACTACTTCTCGTCGGTGCCCGAAGAGCTGTTCAAGGCCGCCCGCGTCGATGGCGCCCGGTTCTGGACGATCTACTTCAGGATCATGCTGCCAATGGCGGTGCCGATCTTTGTCGTGGCAGTGATCTTGCAAACCACCGCGATCTGGAATGACTTTCTGTTCGGGGTCATCTTCACGCGGCCTGACAACTACCCGATGACGGTTCAGCTGAACAACATCGTGAATTCGGTCGCCGGGGTGAAGGAATACAACGTCAACATGGCGGCGACTCTGCTGTCGGGCGTGATCCCCCTCACCATCTACTTTCTCTCAGGCAAGCTCTTTGTGCGCGGCATCGCAGCCGGCGCCGTGAAAGGATAACGTCATGCAGTCAAGCGTTTCCATCCAGAACCTCAAGCTCAATTTCGGCGCGGTGTCGGTCCTGCGGGATCTCAATCTCGATATCGGGCAGGGCGAATTTCTGGTGCTGCTGGGCAGTTCCGGCTGCGGTAAATCCACCCTGCTCAACTGCATCGCCGGATTGCTGGAACCGACCGAAGGGTCGATCCACATCAACGGTCAGAACGTGACCTGGGCCGAGCCCTCGGAACGGGGCATCGGCATGGTGTTCCAGTCCTACGCGCTCTATCCGCAGATGACAGTCGAGGGTAATCTGACCTTCGGCCTGAAAAACGCCAAGATGCCCAAGGACGAGATCAAGCGTCGGGTGGCCCGCGCCGCCGAGGTGCTTCAGATCGAGCCGCTGCTCGATCGCAAGCCCGCGGCGCTGTCCGGTGGCCAGCGTCAGCGGGTTGCCATTGGCCGCGCGCTGGTCCGCGATGTGGATGTGTTCCTGTTCGATGAGCCTTTGTCGAACCTCGATGCCAAGCTGCGTGCCGACTTGCGGGTCGAGATCAAACGGCTGCACCAGACACTTGAAAACACGATGATCTATGTGACCCACGATCAGGTTGAAGCAATGACTCTGGCCGACCGGATCGCGATCATGAAGGGCGGCGTTGTCATGCAGCTCGATACCCCGAGCGTGATCTACAACAAGCCAGCCAACAAATACGTTGCGGATTTCATCGGCTCGCCGTCGATGAACTTCTTTGACGTCAAGCTGGAAGATCCCCAGGCGCCCAAGGTGGTGATCGCTGGCAAGGAGGTGTCGCTGTCGGGCTACGACTTCGCCCGTCCCGGCCTGAGCGGCGATGTCTGGTTCGGCATTCGCCCCGAACATATCGTCACGGGCGAGGCCGCAGCTGCCGCACCCGCCCAATTCGAGGTGCATGCCGAGCTGGTCGAGCCGATGGGGTCTGAAACGCTCGTCTGGTCCTCGCTTGCAGACACGCCTCTGCGCTTCCGCGTCGATGGTCAGACGCCAGTGGCGGATGGGGATCTGATCCGGATCGGCTTCGATCCGGCGCGCGCCTCGATCTTTGACAAGGTTGAAGAGTTGCGGATCTGACGGCCCGAACAGCGACCGGCGCCTGACCACGGCGCCGGTCTTTCAATTGCGCTCGCGCAGAAACATTTCGGCCGTCGTATTGAACGCCTCAGCACAGTCCACATTGACCGAATGCCCGCCGGGTAGGTCGGTGATTGCGATCTTGGGATGGGTCTCTGCCAGCCAGTCCCGCGACGGCTGAAACTTCTTCTCATAGAGGCCATTGATCAGCAGGGTCGGCACGGACAGTGCGTCCAGCCGATCGCGCACCGACAGCCGGGGCAGCGCCTCTTGCATAAGAAGCGCCAGATCCTCAGGTCTGGTGTTATCTGCACTGTCTGACAGCCGTTGTCGCAGCTCTGGCGGAAAGCGCCGGGCATTGATCGGATGATAGGGCAGCTTGCGCAGGGCGCTCAGGCCACCTGCGCGCAGACCAGCAACAAGGCTCCGCCGCGCTTCAAGTTGCGCCTCGGATTCCGCCTCGCGCAGCGCCCCATTTGCGTTGGTAAAAACAAGACCGGTGCAGGCGGCGGGATGATCCAGCGCATAGCGCAGCACGATACCCGCGCCAAAGCTTTGGCCACAGAGGTGCCATTGTGCAATCCCCAGCGATCTGCGCAGCCGGTCGAGCGCTGCCACGATGGCACCCGGCCGCGCCTGCTCCGGGGCCTCGGGCATCGGGCTTTGGCCATGGCCGGGCAGATCGACCCGGATCAGGCGGAAATGCCGCGCCAAGGCGGCATTCGGCGCCCAGATGTCACGATTGACGAGCAGCCCATGCACCAAAAGCAAAGGCGGCAACCCGGTGTCGGGCGCCGCCTCATAGGCAAGGGTCAGGGATGGACCTGTGGTCAAATCACCGACTTTTCTTGCAGCCAGCTCCGCACCGTTTCCAACACCGCCTGCGGCTGTTCGAACGGCAGCAGGTGCCCGGCGCCCGCCAGAACGAGCGACTTGGCATCGGGGATTTTTGCCGCGACCGCGTCATGCACGTCTTTGGTCGACAGATGGTCCTGATCGCCGGTGATCAGCAGCACCGGAAAGGGGAAATCGCCGATATAGGTCGTCGCATCGGGGCGATTCAGAAGCGCAAGGTTCTGGCGCTCATGCGCCTCCGGGCCGCAATCCTCTACCATTTGCCGGATCCGTGCGACCAAGGCCTCGTTCTGGGCGTTCTCTTTCGACAGAACCTTCGGCGCCCAGTTCTTCGCATAGCTGGCCATGTCGGCATTGGCCTCTTTTATGCGGGTCTCACGGTGGTCTTTTTCGTTCGGGCCGGGGCCTTCGGCGCTGGTGCTGGACAGGACCATGGCCTTGATCCGCTCTGGCGCCTGACGGCCCATTTCCATCGCGACGCGGCCGCCCATGGAATGCGCGATGACAATCAGATCGCCTTCGGTTTCGCGCAGCGCCCGTGTGGCCATCTCCTCAAGCGTCGCGTCCTTTGTGGTATCTGCAACGTGAACCCCGTCCACCTGCGACTCCAGGGCTTGAGCGACAGGGGCCCAGGTGCGTGCGTCTGACATGATGCCGGGTATGGTGACGAGCGTTGCCATCGGATCTTCCTAACTGCTGACTGCCACATGCGTGGCGATTGTCAGCACTCTATCAAGCCCGGGCAATTTCATAACCTGATCAAAGGTTAGGGCTGTTCAAACAGAACTGCCCCCGCACGGCGGGCGTCCTCTCGGACCGGTGGCTTTTGCAGGAATGAAAGATACCGGAGCAGTCCCGCAAAACGCGTGGAATATGGGCATAATCGGGACCGTTCCAGAAACCCACACCCCGAAAAACAACAAAGGCGCCCGAAGGCGCCTTGTTATTTGGTCGGAGTGAGAGGATTCGAACCTCCGACCCCTGCCTCCCGAAGACAGTGCTCTACCAGGCTGAGCTACACTCCGACCGTGGCGGGCGGGATAGCCCAGCTTGCGGGGGTTTGCAATAGCCTATCCGCGAGGATTTTTCAGCCGGAGCCAGGGCGAGATGCGGAACGAGGCAGCCGAAGAGGCGCGCGACCTTGTACGCAACACCGGGGTCTGGGATTTTGCCCCCAACCGGCTTTCGCGAATGACGATATAAATACCGCTGACAATGATCAGTCCAGCCCCGATTCCCGTAGCGATATCAAGATTTTCGTCAAACAAGAAATAGCCAAAGCCGGTGGCCCAGAGAATCTGCGAATACTGCATTGGCGCCACCACGGCCGCATCGCCATTGCGATAGGCTGCGATCATCAAGAGCCCGGCAATAAAGCCAAACAGCGAGATGATTCCGGTCAGGCCAAGATGCTCCACCGGCATGGGTTCGTAGACCAGCGCCAGAATCGCGCCGGTCACGACGAAATTCGCCAGCATCGGATAGAGCATCAGCACCGCTGCGCGTTCTTCCTGACCGATCTTGCGCATGATGACCGATCCCAGCGCCAGAAAGAAGGCCGCAGAAAGCCCGGCCAGATGCCCGAGGTTCAGATCGGTACTGCCCGGGCGCAGCACTACGATCACCCCGATCAGCCCCAAGAGCACGGCAAACATCCGGTGCAGGCCCACCTTTTCACCGATCATCGGAATCGCCAGCAGCGTCACCAGCAAGGGCGCGGCAAACAGCATCACATAGACCTGCGCCAGGGGCAGGGCCGAGAAGGCGTAGAAGGCCGACAGGCTGGTCACCACGGCCGAGCCGGTGCGCAGCGCCGACCACCAGGGATGCACCGGGCGCAGATGGCCTTCGGTCGGGTCGCGCATGAGCATGAAAATGACCAGCGGAAAGGAAAATACCGTCGAGAAAAAGATGATCTGAAACGGTGCGTAATGGGCGCCGAGGGTTTTGATCACCACGTCATGGGTGGCGTAGATGCCAAAGGCGATCAGGGCATAGACGGGGCCGGGGAGTTTCATGGGTCGATCCTTGCTCGAGTGAGGTCAGTTCATCACGAGCCGCCGCCGGGGCCAAGGTGAAAAATCAGCGCGGGTCAGGCGATCAGGCTTTCCGCCAGCATCCAGAGCACCGCCATGACCAGCAGCAGCGCCATCAGGCGGTTGAACCCGCGTCCGGCGCGATGCGACAGGGCGGCGCCGAACCAGGCCCAGGCGGCCAGCGACAGCCAGCAGATCACCAGATAAAGCCCGGCAAAGGCGATCAGCCCGGTACCGCGCGCGGTCAGCGGCAGCACAAAGGTTGTCAGGGCAGACATGATGACAAACCAGGCTTTCGGATTGAGCCCCTGCACCATGATGCCATCGATAAAGCCGGGGCGTTTTCCAGCGCTCTCCATTTGGCCCGGCCCATCAGACCCGGCGATGCGCCAGGCCAGCCAGATGAGATACGCCGCTCCGATCCAGGTCAGGGGTTTCGCCAGTGCTTCGATCCAGCCGATCCCCGCAATGGCGCCGGTGCCGAGCGCCAGCAGAAGCGCAACAAAGATAACAGTTGCGCCGGTGACGAATGCCAGGCTGGCCCCGAATCCGTAGCGCGCGCCGCTCATGGCACCGATGATATTCACCGGACCGGGCGTGGCCGAAGTGGTCAGGGCAAACAGTGCCATGGCGAAAAGGATGGATGGATCTGGCATATGGGGCTCCGTTTCGGCGGAGACTGACATAGCGCGGGCCAGGAAAGATTGGACAGAATTGACCTCTACGGTCTGGCTTAATGCACCTGCAATCGTGCCGGTGTGACCCCGATCTGGCGTTTCAGGTGCCGGATCATATGCGACTGGTCATAAAACCCGGCAATCTGGGCTGCTTCAGCCCCGCTTGCCCCGCCGATCAGGGCCAGGCGGGCGCGATCCACCCGGCGCTGGATGAGATAGGCATGGGGCGTCAGCCCGGTCGCCTTTTTGAAACTGCGGATCAGATAGGAGGGGTGCAGATCCGCCAGCCCGGCAAGCCCGTCGAGCGAGATCTCATCGCCGCACTCGACCGCCGCCCGGATCGCCGCGCGGGTGTGGGCGATGGCGCCGGGCTCCTGCCCGGGTTTGCGCAACTGCGCCCGACCATGAGTTGCGAAGACCGCTGAAAGCGCGCTGTGGGTGCTCTCTTCAATGGCGAGCCGTCGCCCCGGATGGTCGGGGGCATTGAGGACGGTGGACAGCTGATCGAGAGCCTGCATTACCAAAAGCCCGCGATCTTGCGGGGTGACATCCCGAAAGCCCTTGAGCCGATCCAGCCCAAGCTGGCGGCGCACCGCGTCTTCGGACACATAGAGCATGTTGTAATGCAGTTTGTCGCTATGCGCCCGGGCGGTATGCATTTCTTCGGGGTTCATCAGCGACAGCGATCCGGGCGGCAGCACCATATCTTCGCCCCGGCAGTAATATCCGCCCACACCATAGGCAATCGCGCCGATGGCAAAGCCTTCATGGGCATGGCGCGAAAAGGTCTGGCTGCTGAAACGAGCCTCAAACAGCTCGATTCCGTCAAGCCAGGATAGATGGTGATAGCGATTCTGCATCTTCATACGCCCGATATAACAATGGCCCGCGCGGCAAGGCACGGGCCATTGCAGATCAGGTAAACGCTACGCTCAGAGGCTGGCGTCGAGCGCAGCCAGGATTGCGGTGCCCATTTCGCTGGTCGTAACCGGCTTGGTGCTGTCGTCGCCCAGCAAGTCGCCGGTGCGCAGGCCATCGGCCAGCACTTTTTCCACTGCGCGGTCCAGCCGGTCGGCCTCGTCGCCCAGATCGAAGGAATAGCGCAGCGCCATCGAGAAGCTGAGGATCGAGGCAATCGGGTTGGCCTTGTTCTGCCCGGCAATATCCGGGGCCGAACCATGCACCGGCTCATACATCGCTTTCGGGCGGCCATTCGCCATCGGCGCGCCAAGGCTGGCCGAGGGCAGCATGCCCAGCGAGCCGGTGAGCATCGCGGCAACGTCCGACAGCAGATCGCCGAACAGGTTGTCGGTGACGATCACGTCAAACTGCTTGGGCGCACGCACCAGCTGCATCCCGCCGGCATCGGCATACATGTGGCTCAGCTCGACCTCGGGATATTCCTCGTCATGCACACGCTGCACGACTTCACGCCAGAGGATGCCCGATTCCATCACATTGGCCTTCTCCATCGAGCAGACCCGGTTGTCGCGTTTCTTCGCCAGTTCAAAGGCCGAACGGGCGACGCGAACAATCTCGCTTTCGGTGTAACGCTGGGTGTTGATCCCCACGCGCTCGCCATCCTCTTCGATGATGCCGCGCGGCTCGCCGAAATAGATGCCCGAGGTCAGTTCGCGCACGATCATGATGTCGAGCCCGGCCACCAGCTCTTGCTTCAGCGACGAGAAATCGGCCAGCGCGTCAAAGCACTGGGCCGGGCGCAGGTTGGCGAACAGGTCCATTTCTTTGCGCAGGCGCAGCAGGCCCCGCTCGGGCTTCACGCTGAAATCGAGGTTGTCATATTGCGGGCCGCCCACGGCGCCCAGCAGAACCGCATCGACGTCCTGCGCTTTCGCCATCGTGTGGTCGGCCAGCGGGGTGCCGTATTTGTCATAGGCGCAACCGCCCGCGAGGTCTTCGCTCACCTCAAACTGCAGGTCGCGCTTTTCGCCGTACCAGTCGATGATCCGGCGCACTTCGGCCATCACTTCGGGGCCGATCCCGTCGCCGGGCAGAATGAGAAGGGAACCAACGTTCATGGGTATTTCCTCGGGCTGAGTGTCAGGTTGCCGCTGGCCTACCCATTTGCACCGGGCGGGTCAAGAAAGCGCAGAAAGCCCGGCCACCAAAGCCTCCCATACCCGGGCCACGCGGGGCACCCGGCGCAGCGCCTCGTGGGCGGTCAGCCAGACGGGTAGGTGGGGCAGGTCGATCTCCGGCAATAGCTGCTCAACATCGGGATCACGCGCGCCAATCGTCTGTTGCGCCACGCTCAGCCCGCAGCCTGCGCGCACAAGCTGCCAATTCGCCGCCTGATCATCGGTCCGCAGGCGGAAAAAATCACGGGTAACCGGCCATCCGGCTTTGCGCATCTCGCGGATCATCAGCTCATTGCGGTCATAGCCCACCCAATCGAGCGCCAGCGCGTCGTCAATCGTGGCGGGTCGTCCGCAGTGATCAAGATAGCTCGTCGCGGCATAGATCCCGAGCGACAGGTCGGTCGCGTGTTTGGTGACCATGTCGAGCTGTTCGGGGCGATACATGCGGATCGCGATATCGGCTTCTCGAAACAGCAGGTTTTCGCTGCTGTCGCTGGCCACAAGATCGATGCTGATCCCGGGATCGGTGCGGCGCAGCTGGGCCAGGATTGGTGGGAGCACGAAATGCGACACCGCCACCGAGGCGGTGATCCGTACTGTACCGGTCAGCCCCTGATCCTCGCCCGCCGCGATCAGCGCCATCTGTCCGGCAGCCTCGCGCATCGCCTGCGCCGCAGGCAGCATCGCCGCGCCGCTGTCGCTCAGCGCCAGCCCCTTGGCGTGGCGGCGAAACAGCTCAACCCCCAACGCCGCCTCCATCGTCGCCACCTGCCGCCCCAGCGTCGGTTGGCTTGAGCCAAGCCTGCGCGCAGCCGCCGACAGCGAGCCGGTTTCGGCCACCGCCAGAAAGGCCTGTATCAGCGACCAGTCGAGGGATGTTAGGGCAGTATCCATTCAATATTGAATATCACATGCAGAGTTTTCGGCAATTCGCATTCTTCTGGGAATGGCTATCTTTGTCTCAACACAGGAGACAGCAATGACCCAATCCGTTCTTATACTCGGCAGCTCTGGCAAATTTGGCAGCAACGCTCTTACGGCGTTTCAGCAGGCCGGTTGGCAGGTGCACAGTTTCAATCGCAAACAAGACGATCTGGCCCAAGCGATGCGCGGCATGGATGTGGTCGTGGCGGCGTGGAACCCACCCGGCTACCATCTCTGGACCGAAGCACTGCTGGATCAGCACCGGCAGGTGGCCGAAACCGCCGCGCGCGAGGGCGTTACGGTGATCCTGCCCGGCAATGTTTATGTCTACGGCCCGAAGGCGCCAAGCCCGTGGCAACCCGACACGCCGCATCTGGCCGACAACCCGCTGGGCCTCTATCGCAAGCGACTGGAGGCGATCTATCGCGACAGCGGCGCGCAGGTGATCATCCTGCGCATGGGCGATTTCTTTGATGGCAAAACCAAGGGGAATTGGTTTGAAAGCTATATTGCCGGGAAGGCGCAAAAGGGGGTCATCGCCTATCCGGGCAACCCGGACGTGCCCCATGCCTGGGCCTATCTGCCCGATGCCGCCCGCGCCGTTGTGGCCCTGGCCGAAAAACGCGCCACGCTGGGGCGGTTCGAGGATGTGCCGTTTGCGGGCTACACGCTGACCGGGCACGAGCTGGCGCAGGCAAGCGCGCGGGCGCTGGGGCGCAAGGTGCGGGTGAAGCCTTTTACCTGGTGGCCGTTCTATCTGCTGAAACCCTTTATGCCGGTGCTGAAAGGTATCATGGAGATGCGCTATCTCTGGTCGCTGCCGCAACGGCTTGATGGGGCGCGGTTGGCAGAAATCGTGCCAGAATTCGAGCCTATTCCAGTGGAAAAGGCGCTTTCCGAGACATTTCAACGGATGGGGTGATCAGTGAGCAGGCGCGCCGACGGCATCAACCAGCGTGCGTCCGCCATCGACGGTCAGGATTTGCCCGGTCATGAAGCCGGATCCGTCAGACGACAGAAACCGCGCGGTTTCGGCGACTTCGGTGGCCTTGGCGATCCGGCCCAGCGGCGTGCCCTCAAGGATCATCTCGCGCATTGCGCGGTCGTCGCGCAGCGCTTCCTGCAGGCTGGCGCTCATCACCGAGCCAAAGCTGATCGCGTTCACCCGGATGCGCTGCGGCGCCAGCGCCACGGCGAGCGCCCGCGTGGCTTGTTCCAGTGCGGCGGCGGCAATGGAAAACGCCATCAGCCCGGGCTGGGTGCGGGTCGCCGCGATCGACGACAGGTTCACGATCGCTCCCAGCGGATCGACGCTGTCATCCGGCAGCGCCTCGCCCTGCTGGATCATCCGTTTCGCCACCGCCTGGCTCAGCCTGAGGGCCGTCATCATGTTCTGATCCAAGAGCACCTGCACGGTCTTGTCCGACATATCCAGCGGGTCCGACGTGGCGACCTGCCGCGAAGCGTTGACCAGAATGTCCACCCGGTCAAAGGCGTCGATGGTGGCCGAGATCAGGTTGGTGATGGTCAGCTTCTGGCGCAGATCCCCGGCAAAGATGCGGATGTTGCGCACTTCCTCGGCATCCGCCCCGCCATTTTCGCTTTCGGGGTTGTCGCCAAATTCATCGATCAGCTTGGCCTCGTCGCGATCGGCGCAAACCACATTCGCGCCCTGTTCGGCAAAGTGGCGCGCGATGGCAAGCCCAACGCCGTTGGCCGCCCCGGTGATGATGGCGGTCTTGCCGGAAATGGAAAAGGACATGGAGGTCTCCTGATTCCTTTACGCAACCCTAGCCGGGTTTATCGTTTTGCGCGATGGGGCCGGGTGGCGTGGATCACCTTGAAGCCCGGCGTGCCGCCTGTTTCAGCGACATCGCGGAAGAGCTCAGCAAGTTCCGCCTCATAGGGCAGGTGCCGGTTGGCGACCAGCCAGATCTGCCCCTGCGGGGTCAGCATCGCGGCGGCGGCGGCGATAAAGGCGCGGCCCAGCCCCGGATCACCCGCCCGCGACACATGGAAGGGCGGGTTGGTGACGATCACGTCATAACCGGCATCGGGGCTAAAATCGGTGGCATCGGCCCAGTGAAACCGCGCCCGCGGATCGGTGATGTTTTCACGCGCGCAATCGAGCGCCACCGCATCGGCCTCGATCAGGTCAAGCTGGGTGACGGCATCCGATGTCAGAATGGCGCGGGCCAGATAGCCCCAGCCAGCCCCGAGATCGGCCACCCGCCCGCGCAGCGGCGGTAGCGCGTCGGCCAGCGCCATCGAGCCCTTGTCGGGCCCATCGGCGGAAAACACCCCGGGCCGGGTGACAAAGCCATCAACCTGATGGTCCTGCGCGGTCCAATCGGAAAAATCGCCGCCGCTGACCCAAAAGAGCTTGCCATGCGCCTTCGAGATCACGCCTTCCGGCGCCGCCTTGGCCTTTACCGCTTTCAGGATCGAATCCACCCCGTCAAGCTTCTGCCCATCGACCAGCACCAGCGGCGCAATCTTGGCAGCTTCAGCAATCAACGCCCGCGCGGCGTCCTTGGCGCGGGGCAGCACCACCAGTGCGGCGGCAAAATCGCCCTCCGGCGCCCGCGCCACCGCATAGCCCGCCCGTGCCCAGCTGGCATGATCGGGAAAGAACTGGCTGATCACCTGCACCTGATCGCGCTTGAGCGCCGACAGAGTGTAGCCCCAGGGCGCACCGAAAACGGCCACGCGCCCCTCGGGCAGTGAAAGCGCGCCGGTTTCAAGCGCGAGGGAAAGTCGGGATTGTGTCATCGGATCTGTGCGGGGGGCGGGCCGCCGCTATTCCTTTTCCATGGTGCATTGCAGCGGGTGCTGGTGCTGACGCGCGGCGTCCATCACCTGGTTCACCTTGGTCTCGGCGATTTCGTAAGAGAACACGCCAACCACCGCCAGACCTTTCTTGTGCACGGTCAGCATCAGCTCGAAGGCCTGCGCATGGTTCATGCCGAAAAACCGCTCCAGCACCATCACGACAAATTCCATCGGAGTGAAATCGTCGTTGAGCAACATCACCTTATACATCGGCGGCCGTTTGGTGCGGGCCTTGGTCTGCACCGCAATACCGCTTTCCCCGTCGGGGTTATCCCCGCCAGAGCTCATCAGGATCGGTTTATAGGGGTCGTTCGCCACGGGCCCTCGTCTGGTGCTGTCCACGAAATTGCAGAATGCCCTATATAACGCGGAAACCCGCAGTTCAAAAGGCCCCCGTAGGTATCATTGTGAACAACGCGGTAGCTTGCCGCTCTGCGTCCGCCCGGCCACACCTCCGGCCCCGGCAAAGCAGTGCCTGCTATCGGGCGAAACGCCGCAATATGGCCGGGGTTCGCACCGATCTTGTGGTGCGGCCATTCTCAACCACAAGATGTGCCATATCGCAATTTTTGCATGGAATCTTATTGAAAATAAGGTGTTTTCTGCTCAGAAACGATCTGTTACGCTCAAATAAAGTAGCCGGGCAAAAGACCTGGCACGAGAGGCAGATACAGGTGGCGACGTGACGACACGTCTTGTGCAGGCAGTCCGTTTCGGACTTTCCCTTTTGATTCTGGTGCTGTTCACCGGGCAAGCATGGGCTGCGCCCTATGCGGCCATGGTGATGGATATGCGCACCGGCGAGGTGCTCTATTCGAAAAACGCCGAGACCCAGCTTTATCCGGCCTCACTCACCAAAATGATGACGCTCTACATCGCCTTCGAGGCCATCGAGCACGGTGAAATCAGTCTGGATACAATGGTCACCGTCTCGAGGAACGCCGCCGCCGAACCGCCCTCGCATCTCGGCCTGCGCCGGGGGCAGCGGATCAAGCTGCGCTACCTGATCCGCGCAGCGGCGGTGAAATCGGCCAACGATGCGGCCACCGCCATCGGCGAGGCCATCGGAGGCTCGGAAGATGGCTTTGCCGCCCGGATGAACCGCACCGCAGCGGCGCTGGGCATGAAGCACACGCATTTTCGCAATGCCCATGGCCTTACCCTGTCGGGTCACTTGTCCACCGCCCACGACATGACCATTCTGGGCCGCCATCTGTTTTTCGATTACCCGCAATATTACAATCTGTTCTCGCGCCGCACCGCCAATGTGGGCGGGCGTGAGGTTCCCAATACCAATACCCGTTTCCTCAATGCCTATCGTGGCGCGGACGGGATCAAAACCGGTTACACCTCGGCGGCGGGTTTCAACCTCGTGGCCTCGGCCGAGCGTGACGGCAAGCGCATCATCACCACGGTTTTCGGCGGCACCTCGACTTTGCAGCGCAATAGAAAAGTGGCCGAGCTAATGGATCTGGGCTTTCGTAAGGCGCCGATGCGGGTATCGCTGCGGCAACCTGCCCGGCCGCCCTATCTGGGCCCCACAAGCGGCAATACGGTGGTGGTTGCGGCCAATGGAGCAGTTCCGACCGGGGCTGCGGGCAAGATCATCCGCGTGGTCGTCGCGCCTACCTCGTCGATCCGTCCCCGGCAGCGCCCGGTCGCGGCCCCGCCCGAAGATCTGGTGGCGGCCCTTGATCTGGGAATCGACGCCCTGATTGCCGACGTGGTTGAAACCTCGGCAGCCCCGACAGCGGTCGCGCCCGAACCGGCCCCCGCTGCAGCAACGCCTCCGGCCTTTGCCTCCATCCGGCCCGAACCGCGCCCCGAAACCGAGGCCGCGCCGGTGCTGGCCAGTGTCGAAGCCGCACTCGATACGCCCGCCATCGTCGACACCCCCTCGATTGTCGACACCCCTGCAGAAGCTGACCTGTCTGCCGAAGCTGACATCACCGAAGAAGACCTGGAAGCCCCCGTCCTTGCCGCACCGGCCATTGCAGTCGCTGTCACGGAACAGGCAGCGGTCCCCACTCAATCGCCAACCCCGACCCCTGCGCCGCGCAACCTTGCGGCAGACGAACTTATTCTGGCCGCCGCCGAACCCGGCTTTGACGATGCGCCGCAACCGACCGAGGTCGTGACCCGCGTTTCCACGTCGGGTGGGCATCACTGGGGCATCAATGTGGGGCGCTATAACACCGAATTCGTGGCGCAGCGGGTGTTGTTGAAAACCGCGCTGGCCGAGCTGTCGACACTAGGCGATGCACTGCGCAAAGTGGCGCGCAGCTCGCGCGGATTCGAGGCCAACTTTGTCGGGCTCACGCAGGAAGGCGCCGAGCTGGCTTGCCGTCGTCTTGAGGCTCGCGATACCAGCTGCAAAGTGCTCGGTCCCACCTGATAAGGCGCTTTTTTTCGGCGGATCAGGGCTTCGATTTCCGGCGAAGTCTTTTTTCGAACAGTTAGCGGTAACATCTATACTATCAAGGACTTAAGGTAGTGTTCGAGTTCGGGCACCCCTCGCGCGGATCCAGTCGGTCAGCTTGATACGCCTTCCGCCGCTTTCATATCGAAAGCCGCCGCCATCAGGGCGCGGGTATAGTCGGTTTGCGGGGCATCAAAGATCGCGTCTGCCGTGCCCGCCTCGACGATATCGCCGTCTTTCATCACCAGCACCTGATGCGCCAACGCCCGCACCACCCGCAGGTCGTGCGAGATGAACAGATAGGCCAGCCCGTGCTTTTTCTGCAGGTCGCGCAGCAGCTCGACGATCTGAACCTGCACCGTCATATCCAGCGCCGAGGTCGGCTCGTCCAGCACCACCAGCTTTGGCCGCAGGATCATCGCCCGGGCAATCGCGATCCGTTGTCGCTGGCCGCCGGAAAACTCGTGCGGGTAGCGATGCATCAGGTCCGGGTCCAGCCCGACCTCCCGCATGATCTCCGCCACCATCTCGCGCCGGTCGCGCCCCGGCTCCAGCCCATGCACGCCCAGCCCTTCGGCAATGATCTCTTCCGCGCTCATTCGCGGCGACAGCGACCCGTAGGGATCCTGAAACACGATCTGCATGTCGCGCCGCAGCCCGCGCAGCTGGCGCGAGGTCTGGCCCTGAATGTTCTGTCCCAGAAACAGCACCGGCCCGTCGGACGAAATCAGCCGCATCACCGCCAGCGCCAGTGTGGTCTTGCCTGACCCGCTTTCCCCGACAATCCCCACGGTCTCGCCCGCCCGCACCGAGAAACTCGCCGCGTTCACCGCCTTGATGTGGCCCACCGTGCGGCGCAGCAGCCCCTGGGTGATCGGAAACCAGATGCGCAGCTTATCGGCGCTGGCGATCACTTCGGCCCCCTCCGGCACCGGATCGGGCCGCCCGGCAGCGGCGGCTGACAACAGCATGCGCGTATAGGGGTGCTCAGGATTGGCAAAGATTTCGGCGGTCGGCCCGGCCTCGACGATCTCGCCATCCTTCATCACGTAAACCCGGTCCGCGATCCGCCGCACGATCCCCAGATCGTGGGTGATGAACAGCATCGACATGCCCTCGGTCTGCTTGATGTCTTCCAAGAGGTCGAGGATTTGCGCCTGAATGGTCACGTCCAGCGCCGTGGTCGGCTCGTCGGCCACCAGAAGATCGGGGCTGTTGGCCAGCGCCATGGCGATCATCACCCGCTGACGTTGCCCGCCTGAAAGCTGGTGCGGATAGCTGTCAAGCCGTTCCGCCGGGTTGGGAATGCCCACCCGTTCGAGCAGGTGGACGATCCGCGCCCGCACCGCGTCGCCTTTCAGCCCCTGATGCAGCTCAATGGATTCCCGCAACTGCTTTTCCAGCGTGTGCAGCGGATTGAGGCTGGTCATCGGCTCCTGAAAGATGAAGCTCACATCATTGCCCCGGGCGGCACGCAGCTCGGTTTCAGAGGCACCCACCATCTCGCGCCCGGCATAGGCAATCGAGCCGGAAATCTCGGCGCTATCGGGCAGCAGGCTGACGGTTGAAAGCGCGGTGACGGACTTGCCCGATCCGCTCTCGCCCACCAGCGCCACTGTCTCGCCCTTGTCGATGTAAAAGCTCACGCCTTTCACCGCCGGATGTGCCGCGCCGTCATGACGAAACGCGATGGAGAGATCGTTTACGTCGAGCAGCCTCATTTGAACGTCTTTCGCGGATCAAAGGCATCGCGCACGCCTTCGAAGATGAACACCAGCAGCGAGAGCAGGATGGTGAAGGTGAAGAAAGCGGTGAAACCGAGCCAGGGTGCCTGCAGATTGGCCTTAGCCTGACGGGTCAGCTCGCCAAGGCTGGGCGAAGAACTGGGCAGGCCATAGCCGAGGAAGTCGAGCGCGGCGAGCGAGCCGATGGTGCCGGTGATGATGAAGGGTAGCATGGTCAGCGTGGCCACCATCGCGTTGGGCAGCATATGGCGGAACATGATCACCCGGTTGGACACCCCCAGCGCACGGGCGGCGCGGACATATTCGAAGTTGCGCGCCCGCAGAAATTCCGCCCGCACCACGCCCACCAGAGCGGGCCAGCCGAACAGGACCGAGACGAAGACCAGAAGCCAGAAACTTCGCCCGAGGATCGCAAACAGGATGATGATCACATAAAGCGAGGGGGTCGAGCCCCAGATTTCCAGCATCCGCTGGAACACCAGATCGACCCAGCCGCCGAAATAGCCCTGAATGGCCCCAGCAGCGATACCGACGAGCGAGGTCAGCGCGGTGACAATCAGGGTGAACAGAACCGACAGGCGGAAACCGTAGATCACCCGGGCCAGCACATCGCGGGCGGTATCGTCGGTGCCGAGCCAGTGTCGGGCGTCGGGCGGCGAGGGCGCGGCCTGACCAATATCGTTGATGGTGTTGTAGCTGTAGGGGATCGGCGGCCAGAGGATCCAGCCCTTGCTGATCTTTTGCCCGTTCACCTCGCTATCGGCGGCATCGTCGATCACGCCCTCAGGGTCGTCGAAACAGGTATCCTGCCCCTGACTGATGATCAGGCACTGCACCTCGATATCGCCATAAACCGCCTCGGTGCGGAAATCGCCGCCAAAGGCGGTTTCCGGATAGAACTTCGCCACCGGCATGTAATAGCCGCCATCGTAGTGCACGAGGATCGGCTTATCATTGGCGATGAACTCGGCCACGAGCGACAGGCCGAACAGGATGCTGAACAGGATCAGCGACCAGAAGGCGCGTTTGTTGCGGCGGAAATTGCGCCAGCGGCGCTGATTGAGCGGCGAGAGTTTCATCTCATGTCTCCCGCTTTTCAAAGTCGATCCGCGGATCGGTGAAGACATACATGAGGTCTGACAAGAGCCCCACCAGCAGCCCGACAAGGCCGAAGACGAACAGCGTACCGAAGATGATCGGATAATCGCGCGCCACCGCCGCCTCAAAACCCAGCCGCCCAAGCCCGTCGAGCGAGAACAGCGTTTCGATGATCAGCGAGCCGCCGAAGAACACCCCGATGAACAGCCCCGGAAAGCCCGAGATGACGATCAGCATGGCGTTGCGGAACACATGGCCATAAAGCACCTTGGCCTCGCTAACCCCCTTGGCGCGGGCGGTGACCACGTATTGCTTTTTAATCTCGTCGAGGAAGCTGTTTTTGGTCAGCAGGGTGAGCGTGGCAAAGCTGGCAATGGTCGAGGCCAGAACCGGCAGGGTGATGTGCCAGAAATAGTCGAGCACTTTGCCGATCAGGCTCATTTCGGACCAGTTGTCGGAGGTAAGGCCTCGCAACGGAAAGATCTGCCAGTAACTGCCCCCGGCAAAGATCACGAGCAGCATGATGGCGAACAGGAAACCGGGAATGGCATAGGCCACGATGATCAGGCTGGAAGTGGCCGTATCGAAGCGCGAGCCATCGCGTACCGCCTTCTTGATCCCCAGCGGGATCGAAACGAGATAGGCGATCAGCGTCGACCATAGCCCCAGCGTGATCGACACCGGCAGCTTTTCCGCGATCAGTTCGAACACGCCGACCGAGCGGAAATAGCTCTGGCCGAAATCGAAATGCAGATAGCGCCACATCATGTTGAGGAACCGTTCCAGCGCCGGGATTTTCTCGGCGTGGCAATCCTCGGCTTTCAGGTCGGGCACGCCCTCGTGGCCCGGATCGCAGACGATGCGCGAAAAGCCCATTTCGATGTTCAGCGTATCGAGGAAATCCTTGGGCAGCCCCCGGGCGCCGAGGTAGGAATCGCCGCCCGTTGCGCTGTCTTGGCCATTGCCCGCTTCGTTTCCGCCGCCGGTGATCGCGCTGAACACATCGCCCTGACCCTCAAGGTTGGCGATGATCTGTTCCACCGGCCCACCGGGCACGAATTGCGTGAGCGTGAAGTTGATGACCATGATCCCGAACAAAGTGGGAATGATCAGCAACAACCGCCGAAGGATATAGGCGCCCATATGGCTTGTGCTTCCTGGCTCTGCTCTGCCTTTAGAATTGCACCCCGGCCGCTTTCAGCTTGTCGGCCTTGGCCTGATCGTACCACCAGAAGCTCAGATAACCGAGATCGTAAGGCGGCATCATTTCGGGGTGATCGAAGATATCGTAGTAGGCCACGGTGTAGACGTTTTTGTACCACTCCGGAATGGTGAAGCTGAGTGCGCGCAGCACCCGGTCAAAGGCGTGCACATTGGTGGACAGCTCGTCGAGGGTTTTGGCCTGCGAGATCACCGGGATCAGCGCATCCACCGCCGGGTTGCGCAACCGCATCAGGTTACGCGAGCTGCTGTCGGCGGTGCTCGATCCATACCATTGTTCCAGACCGTTACCCGGCTGGAAGCCCATCGAGAAACCGTGGTTGATGAGGTCGAAATCGCCAGAGCGGCTGCGTTCGACATATTGCGCGGTATCGACCCGGTCGAGCATCGCATCCACCCCGAGCGCCTGCATGTTTTCCACGATCGGATTGATGATCCGGTCGAATTGCGGGTTGTTTTCAAGGATCACCACCGAAAGCAATTCGCCCTCGGCATTGCGGCGCTTGCCGTCATCGCCCACGGTCCAGCCTGCCTCGTCCAGAAGCTTACCCGCGGCACGGTAAACCGCACGCGACGGCTGGTTCTGCTTGGCACTATTCACCGGCGGCATCACCGCTTCATCGGTCAGGATAGACGCGTCGAGCAGCCCCTGATCGACCAGCGGCTGCAACACGGCCTTTTCGGCGTCCGAGGGCGTACCGCTGGCGGCCAGATCCGACCCGGGCCAGAAACTATCGACCCGGGCATAAAGCCCATAGAACAATGCTTCGTTCGACCATTCGAAGTTGAACATCATCCCCAGCGCCTTACGCACGCGGATGTCGTCGAATGTCTTGTGATCGAGGTTGAACACGAAGCTTTGCGCGTAGCCGATATTCTGGTTCGCCAGTTCGGCCTTTTTTACCCAACCGTTGGTGACGGCAGGGAAGTCGTAGCCGGTGGCCCAGAGTTTCGAGACGTTTTCGTTGCGGAACGTGTAGGCACCCGCCTTGAAGCCTTCGAATTGCGCGGTCGGGTCGGCGAAATATTCCACCCGGATCGTGTCGAAATTATTCTGCCCGATATTCAGCGGATGATTGGCGCCCCACCAGTTCGGATCGCGCTTGTAGACCACCCGTTCGTTGATCTTGGTCTTGGCGGCATCGAGCACATAGGGGCCGGTGCCAAGGAAGGGCGCATCAGAGGCTTTGTCGAGCTGGGTGCCGGTCGTTTCAAACCAGGCCTTCGAAAACACCACGGTGCCGCCTGCAAAGTCGATCCGTTCACGCGGCGGGGCCTGATCGGTGAAGGTGAACTTGATCTTGTAGGGATCGAGCACCTCAACTGATTTGATATAACCCTCAACCACATTGCGATATTCGGCGATGCCCTGGGTCAGAAACAGGTTGAACGAAAAGGCCACATCTTCGGCGGTCATCGGCGTGCCGTCGGAGAAATGCACATCATCACGCAGGTTGAAGACCACCCAGGAGCGGTCTTCGGGATATTCCATCGTGGTGCACAGATAGCAGTACGACCCATAGGCATCGTCGGAGGTGCCGGACAGGATCGACTCTCCGGTGATCGTGTTCAGCGCGGCGGGCACGCCGTCGCGGGCATATTGGTTGAAGCTGTCGAAGGTGCCGTAGGTGGCAATCGAAATCTCGCCGCCTTTCGGGGCATCGGGGTTCACATAGTCGAGATGGGCGAACCCGGCCGGATATTTCACCTCACCGAAATTCGAATAGGCATGGGATACCGTAACGCTGTCTTCGGCATGGGCTGCGATGGCTGCGACCAGTAAAAGCGCGGTGAGGGTGACGAGCTGAAGAAGGTCGAGCCCTTTGGCACGTTGACGGGTGGTGACACGGGTCTGGGCGCGGGCGCGCGAGCTCATGGGCTGCATCTGACTCTCCGTTGGTCGGCGCATCGCGCCTTGTTATTCTTTGGAGCAAGCTAAAGCGCTGCGCGGCTTATGTTCAAGGCGAGAATTCGTGAACAGACCGGACTACAATGCAAAACGGCCGCTCCGGAGGTGTCCGAAGCGGCCGTTTGTATCAGGTTTCAGCGCGATCAGTTCGTGAGCGTGGCGAGATAGGCGATCAGATTGGCGCGGTCTTCGATCTTTTTCAGACCGGCAAAGGTCATTTTGGTGCCCGGCGCGAAGTCTTTCGGCTTGGCCAGCCATTCGTCGAGCAGCTCCGGCGTCCAGGCGCTGCCCTGATGGGCGAGCATCGCGTCGGAGTAGGCAAAGCCAGCTTCGGAGGCAACGTCGCGCCCGACCACGTCAAACAGCGACGGACCGGTCGAATTCACGCCCGCTTCGATCTTGTGGCAGGCTTTGCATTTGGCAAAGACCTTTTCGCCCTTGGCCACATTGGCGCTGGCATAGGCGTCGGCGAAGGTCACTTCCGGGGCCGCCGTTTCGGCTGCAGCCGTTTCGGTGGCAGCTTCCGGGGCGATGACATAGCCCTGAACCACAGCTTCTTCCGACCCTTCGCCTTCGGCCTCGCCGAGGTTATAGGCCACGTTGGCTCCCCAATTGGTGAAGAGAAAGATAAGCAGAGCGCCGGCGACGCTGGCGCCGAACTTGATGAGGTTGTTTGTGTTGAACATGTCGCGTCCCGTAGCTTCCCTGAGTCCAGAGCCTTCTATCCGCTTCCCTTGCAATGTTTCAAGCGATATGAGGCCCGATGACAGGTATGCCGGGTGGTAATCGGCGCGCGAAGCGGCGAAGAATGTGAAAAGGGAGCGACGATATGAGCGGAAAGATCGCGTTTCAGGGGGAACTTGGCGCCTATTCGCACGAGGCTTGCGTGGCCACGCGGCCCGATATGAAGCCTCTGCCATGCCATACTTTTGAAGAGGTGATCGATGCGGTGCGCACGGGCCGCGCCGATCTGGCCATGCTGCCGGTCGAGAACTCCACCTATGGCCGGGTTGCCGATATTCACCGTCTGCTGCCGGAAAGCGGGCTGCATATTCTGGAAGAATCCTTCGTTCGGGTGCGGATCTCGCTTTTGGGTGTGCCGGGCACGAAACTGGACGATATCAAGCTGGTGCGCGCCCATCTGGTGCTGCTGCCGCAATCGGCCAGCTTTCTGAAAGCGCATGGCATTGAAGGCATCGCTTTTGCCGATAGCGCCGGGGCGGCGGCAGAGCTTGCCCGGCTGAAAACCCCGGGCGAAGGTGTGCTAGCTTCAGCGCTGGCGGGTGGGATTTATGGGCTCGAGGTGCTGGCCAGCGATATCGAGGATCACGGTCATAACACCACCCGTTTCGTGTTGATGGGGCGCGATCTGGATCTGACCCGGCGCGGCGATGACGGGATGATGACCACCTTCGTTTTCGAAGTGCGCAACATACCGGCAGCGCTCTATAAGGCGATGGGCGGCTTTGCCACCAATGGCGTGAACATGACCAAGCTGGAAAGCTACATGATCGACGGCAGCTTCACCGCGACCCGCTTTTATGCCGATATCGAGGGCCATCCCGACGATGCGCCGGTGCGGCGCGCGCTTGAAGAGCTGGAGTATTTCACCAACAATCTGGATATTCTTGGCGTCTATCCCGCCGATCCGCGCCGCCATTCTCTGTAGGCCAGAAGGGCGGAGGCGTGCCCTAGCTTTCGCTGGTGCGGCAACGCCCTTCCAGATCCACTGCAAATTCCCCGACCTTCCGGCGAAAGCGGGTCAACATACCGTGGCGTGCCAGTTTCATCGACTGCAACAACAGCCGCGCGGGCAGGGTGCGGGGCCGGATTTCGGTTGAAACGCTCATCCGCGTCCGGGTGCGCGACATCGCTACCAGATCGACCAGCAAATCAATATCGAGCCCCGAGCTTTTCACGATCAGGGTCATGCGATCCGGCCCGTCAAAGCTGGTCAGCTCGATCAGCGCCTCACGCGGACGCCCCCGGTAATCGAACGCCGTGCGCCAAGTCATGCCAACGCCGGGCGCAGGCAGCGCATCCAGGCGCGACATCTCAGCCCCGCGCCGCAGAACCGAGCGTTCGAACCCGTCGAAATCTGAAAGCTGCTCAAACACCGCCTCGATCGGGGCGGAGATATCTTCGCGCGCTACCAGCTTCATCAGGATCTCTCTATATTGTTATGTTTTGGCAAATTGGACGATTTCGCAGAATGTCGCCTCAATCAATACGGTCTGCAAGCCACATATTAAACAGAAATTGCGCGATTGCGCCGCGGCGTGGTGGCGCGATGAACGAGTGCTGGCCGGCCACGATCTCCAGCGCCTCTTCACGGCTGACCCAGACGACATCTTCCATCTCAACCGGATCGACGTGAATTTCGTGGCTGGTCGCCTCGACCTGACAACCGATCATCAGCGAGGCGGGAAAGGGCCAGGGCTGGCTGGCCAATATCCGCACCGCGCCGGTGGCGATGCCGGCCTCTTCCTGCACTTCGCGGCGTACGGCGGCGGCGATGGTTTCGCCCGGTTCCATGAAGCCCGCGAGCAGCGAATAGAACCCGTCGGGCCAGCCTTTGCCGCGCCCCATCAACAGGGTATTGCCCCGGGTCACCAGCATGATCACCACCGGATCGGTTCGGGGAAAATGCCGGGCCTCGCAGCTGGGGCAGCGCCGTTGCCAGCCGCCTTCGGTGCTGTCGGTTTTGGCGCCACATTTGGCGCAGAAGCCATGCGAGCGGTGCCATTCGAGAATGCCCCGGGCGGTGGCGGCAAGCTCGCCCTCAAGCGGCGACAGGGACGTGATCAACTCGCGCAGATCGGCAAACCGCGCGGTTTTGTCCAAATTCGGCAACCCGGTGGCGGGCTGGTCTTGTCCGGGTCGCCCTGGCGCACTGTCGGTTGCGGCTTCGGTGGGCGGGTCCCAGCGGGAAATGTCGCAGGCGAAATGGTCCACACCCGCTGCCGAACCCAGAAACACGCTTTCGCCGGAAATAGAGGTAAGGGCCGGATGATCGGGGGGCAGGGTCAGAAGCCGAGGGGAGTGCTCGCCTATTACGAGTGGTCGCCCGCGCCAGAGCGGCAGCACCCGGCTAGCCGGATCAGAGGCAAAATCCTGCACCGCGTTGCGCCGATGCGCATCGCGATTCAACCCGCCTCCGCCGAAAGATACCGTCTCTGCCGCCTGCATGGTCCCGCTTCACTTTCTGTGCCCGGATCGACACAGCCCGCATATCCGGTGTTCAGGGTCGCATGTCAAATCGGGTTGGGGCTTGCTCGCTCATAAGTTGCACACTATCACTTTGAATAGGTATTGAGTTCGCCCTTCTGAGGAGTGGCGACCCCCGGGGAATGGGACAAACCCGGGTTTGGTGCAGGGTCTCTTCAAGGGAAGGAGGCGTGGTTTGCAAAGCCCCGCCCATATAGCTGACAGCACGGCGCAGTGCGGTCTGGCCTTGCGCATCATGGCCACGACCGATCTGCATATGCATCTGCTGCCCTATGACTACGTGTCCGATCTGCCCTCGCCCACCGTCGGTCTGGCGCGTACGGCGGCGCTGATCCGGGACGCGCGTCTGGATGCGAAGAACACCCTGCTGTTTGACAATGGAGATTTCCTGCATGGCACGCCGATGGGCGACGCCATCACCCGCAGCGTGTTGCGTGGACGGCGTGAACCGCGTGGCATCCACCCGATCGTCGCGGCGATGAACCATCTCGGCTATGACGCGATGACGCTGGGCAATCACGATTTCGATCATGGCGTGGAATATCTTGGGCAGGTGTTGAAGTCGGTGCCCTTCCCGGTGGTCATCTCGAACCTGAAAATCACCCATACCGGCGAAAAGGCGGGGCCTGCGCCCTTACCCTTTGCGGTGCCGTTCAAAATTCTTGAGCGCGACATGGTCGATGAAAACGGCGACGTTCACCGGGTCAAAATCGGCCTCTTGGGAATGCTGCCGCCGGGCTCGATCACCGGATTGCGCAGCACGGCCTTTCAGGGCCATATCCGCGATATTGTCGATACCGCGCAGGCGATGGTGCCGCAGATCCGGGCGATGGGCGCCGATATCGTCATCGCGCTGGCCCATTCCGGGATTGGCGCCGAGCTGGCTGCTCCGGGCCTTGAAAATGCGGTTGTGCCACTGGCGCGGGTGCAGGGGATTGATGCGATCATCGCCGGTCATGCGCATCAGGTCTTCCCCTCGCCGCATGGGCAATGGCCCAAAGGCGTCGATGCCGAACCGGGCTTCATTCACGGGATTCCCGTGGTCTCGCCGGGCTTCTGGGGCTCGCATCTCGGGCTGATCGACCTGCAATTGGAGCGCGATCCGAATGGCGGCTGGCTGGTCAATCACGCGCGGGTAGAGGCCCGCCCGGTGATCCGGCGCGACTGCGAGACCGGCGCTGTCATCGAAGAGGTTGAACCACATCCTGGTATCCTGAGGCGTCTGGACAAGTTCCGCCGGGCGATGATTGCACGGTCCAGCCATCCGGTGGGCGAAACCCGGCAGCGGCTGCACAGCTATTTCGCCACCGTCGCGCCCTCTTCGGCACTCGATATCGTGCACCGGGCGATGGCTTGGTATGGTGCGCGTGAGCTGGCGCGCAGTCCGTTCGGTGATCTGCCACTGCTCGCCTCGACCGCCCCCTTCAAGGCCGGAGGTCTGGCCGGGCCGGGGTTCTATACCGATATTCCGCCCGGACCGATGACGCAGGCGATGATCAGCGATCTCTATCCTTACCCCAACGACCTGTGCGCGCTCCGGCTTACCGGCGCGCAGCTCGCCGATTGGCTGGAACGGTCGGCAAGCCTGTTTGCCCAGATCCTGCCGGGCGAGAACGATGTTCCGCTCTGCGTGCCAAAGGCCCCGGCCTATGGGTTCGAAAGCGTCGCTGGGGTGGATTTCGAGATTGATCTTACCGTACCGCCGCGCCACGGCCCGGACGGCAAGCTGACTCATCCCGAGCATCACCGTGTGCGCGACCTCCGGCTCAGCGGTCGTCCGCTTCGCCCCGATGAGGAAGTGGTGATGATGACCAATTCCTATCGTGTGGTTGGCGGCGGGGGCTATCCAGCGCCGGAAAGCGATCGCATCATTCTCGATATTCCGGTCAATATCCGCGACATCATCGCCGAATACATCGAGGAAACCGGACCCTTCGATGCGCAGCCCTGGGCCAGTTGGCGGTTGGGGCGCGTGCCCGGTGCCAGCGCCACGTTGGTCTCGGCTCCGCAGGCCGAAATGCTGATTGGCGAGCTGGTCGGGCTGGATCTGACGCCGATCGCGCGCGAGCCTGATGGCTTCATGCGCTATCGGCTGAAGCTCTAAGCTTGCAAGCCGGGCTGGCATTGCCTATATCGCCGGTCGAGAGGTTGGCGCGGGCAGGCGCCTCGCCAACCCGGTCAGATCCGGAAGGAAGCAGCCGTAACGAGCCCCGCTTGGGTCGATGTCCAGCCTCTCACCTTTGCCCTCTTTTACAATTCTGGTCCATCGGGCTGCCCGGCATAGGCCCAGACCTGCTGGGCGCTGGTTTCCACCGCACAGGGCCGCGCGCTTCTGAGCCGCAGCAGGGCGGTTTCCGGCGCTTCGCCCGCCTCGATCATCAGCCGCAACAGCACCATGCCTGAGCGCCCGCAGCCGCCAAAGCAATGAACCAGCACCCGCCCGCCTCGGCCAAGCACATCATGCGCCGCGCCGGAGGCTTCGGGCCAACCGTCCAGCGCCTTTGCCCCCGGTGCACCAAAATCGCCAATCGGCAGATGGTGCCAGTCGATCCCGGCGTCGGCCAGATCGGTCCCGAACCCGGCGGCGCCGACTTGGCTCAGCTCGTCTTGCTCAACCATGGTCAGCACCAGCCCCGGCCCCCAGCGCAGCACCTGTGACAGATCGCCCGGATAGTCGCCATGACGGCCGGGGATGGGGCAGATGCCCAGCTCTCCGGCCCCTATCGGCAGCACTGCTATCTGAAATCCGCGCATTCTTCCCTCCGGCAGTGGACGCCGCCCGCCGGGCACACTAGATTTGCCCGGAAACCAGCCCGGGGAGCAGCATGTCGCAAGCGCAGGAAAAAGCCTACAAGGTTCTCGCGCGAAAATACCGCCCGGAAACTTTCGCCGATCTTGTCGGTCAGGAAGCCATGGTGCGCACTCTGCGCAACGCTTTCGAGGCGGATCGGATCGCGCAGGCCTTCATCATGACCGGCATTCGCGGGGTCGGCAAAACCACCACCGCGCGGATCATCGCCAAGGGGATGAACTGTACCGGCCTTGATGGCACCGGCGGGCCGACGATCGAGCCCTGCGGGCAGTGCGAGAATTGCGTGTCGATTGCCGAGGGGCGCCATGTCGATGTGATCGAGATGGACGCGGCCTCGAATACCGGGGTCGATAACATCCGTGAGGCGATCATCGGCTCGGTCGCCTATGCTCCCACCCGCGCGCGCTACAAGATCTACATCATCGACGAAGTTCACATGCTGTCGAAAAGCGCCTTCAACGCGCTGTTGAAAACGCTGGAAGAGCCGCCCGCGCATGTGAAATTCATCTTTGCCACCACCGAGATCCGGCAGGTGCCGGTGACGGTTCTGTCGCGCTGCCAGCGTTTCGACCTGCGCCGGATCGAGCCGGAAGACATGATGGCGATGCTGGCCCGGATCGCCAAAGCCGAGGGCGCCGAGATTGCCGATGATGCGCTGGCGCTGATCACCCGTGCCGCCGAAGGTTCGGCCCGCGACGCGCAATCGCTGCTGGATCAGGCGATCAGTCACGGCGCCGGGGTCACCACCGCCGATCAGGTGCGCGCGATGCTGGGCCTGGCCGACCGCGCCCGGGTGATGGATCTGTTCGACATGATCATGAAGGGCGATGCCTCGGCGGCGCTGACCGAGCTGGCCCAGCAATATGCCGATGGCGCCGATCCGATGGCGGTGCTGCGCGATCTGGCCGAAATCACCCATTGGGTATCGGTGATCAAGATTACTCCGGAAGCGGTGGAAGATCCGACCATCGGCCCGGATGAGCGGATGCGCGGTCAGGCGCTGGCCGGGGGGCTGCCGATCCGGGTGCTCAGCCGGATGTGGCAGATGCTGCTGAAAGCCATCGAAGAGGTGGGGCAGGCGCCGAATGCGATGATGGCCGCCGAAATGGCGGTGATCCGACTGACCCATGTGGCCGATCTACCCAGCCCCGAAGAGCTGGTGAAAAAGCTCGCCGATACCCCGCCGCCGCCGATGCCGCCCTCGGGCGGTGGTGCCCCGGCGCCGCAAGGCGGTAATGCTCCGCAGGCCCGCGGCAGCTATGCGCCTTCGGGTGCCGGTGGGAACGGGGGCGGTGGTGCCATGGCTCTGGCGGTGGGTCAGGAAACCGCTCTGGCCCAATATGCTACGTTTGAAAGCGTGGTGGCCCTCGTGCGTGCCAACCGCGACGTGAAACTGCTGGTGGAAATCGAAACCGGTCTGCGCCTGGCCCGCTATGAGCCGGGACGGATCGAGTTTACCCCAACCCCGGATGCTCCGGCCGACCTTGCCCAGCGGCTTGCCGCGCGGCTGCAGGCCTGGACCGGGGTGCGCTGGGGGGTGACGCTGGTACAGGGTGCCACGGCCCCGACCATTGCTGAAACCAACGATGCCGCGCAGCTGGCGCTGGAAGAAGAAGCTAAGGCGCATCCGCTGGTTCAGGCGGTGATTGCGGCCTTCCCGAAAGCAAAAATCACCCAGATCCGCACGCCGGAAGACCTCGCCGCACTGGCCGAGGCCGAGGCGCTGCCGGAGATGGAAGAAGTCGATGAAGATTGGGATCCGTTCGAGGACGGATAAGAAGGAGATACCACGATGAAAGGTTTGGGCGGGCTTGGCGATATGGCCAAGATGATGAAGGCCGCGCAGGAGATGCAGGGCAAGGTGGCCGAGATGCAGGCCTCGCTCGATCAGATCGTGGTCGAGGGTGAGGCGGGCACCGGGCTGGTCAAGGCCACGGCGACAGCCAAGGGCGAGCTGGTCGGGCTGAACATCGACCCGTCGATCTTTGACCCGAATGAAAAGGAAGTGGTGGAAGACCTGATCCTTGCCGCGATCAAGGATGCACAGGCGAAAGCCGCGCAGCGTATGGAGCAGGAGATGGCGAAGGTCACCGAAGGGCTGGGCCTGCCTGCCGGCATGAAAAACCCATTTGCCTGAGGCCACAATGACTGACGCTCCGCGCGAGATTGAAAACCTTATCGAGCTGATGGCCAAACTGCCGGGCCTCGGCCCGCGGTCTGCTCGGCGCGCGGTGCTTTATCTGATCCGCAAGCGCGGCATCCTGTTGCACCCTTTGGCCGATGCGATGCATGCGGTGGCGGTGAGCGCGCGCGAATGCATCACCTGCGGCAATGTCTCGACCAGCGAGATCTGCGATATCTGCCGTGCGGAAAAGCGCGCCAATGGCGAGCTTTGCGTGGTCGAGGATGTGGCCGACCTTTGGGCGATGGAACGCGCGGGGGTGTTCAAGGGCCGCTACCATGTGCTGGGCGGCACGCTCTCGGCGCTCGATGCGGTCGGGCCGGACGAGCTGCGTATTCCAAAGCTGGTCGCCCGGGTTGCGGATGAAGGGATCTCTGAGGTGATCCTGGCCCTCAACGCCACAATCGACGGCCAGACCACCGCGCATTACATTGCCGAAGAGCTGGAAGAGCGTTGTGCCGTTACCTCGCTGGCGCAGGGCGTACCGATTGGCGGCGAGCTGGACTATCTCGATGATGGCACCATCAGTGCGGCCCTGAAGGCACGCAAGACCGTCTGATCCCCCGACATCTGCCGGATTTGTCCTGTGGCACCTTGCCGCGGGCGGGGAATGGCTTATCTCTGACCGAACAATCAAAAAGGGGGCGTGATGACATCCATCGTTTCGATTCAGGGTCTGAAAAAGACCTATGAGGGCGGATTTCAGGCGCTGAAAGGCGTCGATCTTGAGATCCGCGAAGGTGAAGTCCTGTCGCTTCTGGGTCCCAATGGCGCTGGCAAGACCACGCTGATTTCCATCGTTTGCGGCCTGACGAGCCTCAGCTCCGGCACGGTGAAAGTGGGCGGTCATGATGTAACCCGCGATTTCCGCGCTGCGCGCCGCTTGATCGGGCTGGTGCCGCAGGAAATGACCGTGGCGATGTTCGAGACCGTCAGCGACTCCGTCGCCTATTCGCGCGGGCTGTTCGGCAAGCGGCGCGATGATGCTGTGGTGGAAAAGGTGCTGAAAGACCTCGCCCTGTGGGACAAGCGCGACGAGAAAATTATCGCGCTGTCGGGCGGGATGAAGCGCCGGGTGATGATCGCCAAGGCGTTGGTGCACGAACCGCGCGTGCTGTTTCTGGATGAGCCCACGGCGGGCGTCGATGTCGAGCTCCGGCGCGAGATGTGGGAGGTGATGCGCAGACTAAAGGCGCAGGGCGTGACCATCATCCTCACCACTCATTATATCGAAGAGGCCGAAGCCATGGCCGACCGCGTCGGTGTGATCAATCACGGCGAGCTTTTGCTGGTTGAAGACACCGCAACGCTGATGAAGCAGATGGGCCAGAAAACCCTGAGCATTGAGCTGAGTGCCCCGGCCGAGAGCCTGCCCGAGAGCCTTGCTGCGCGTGGGGTCGTGCTGGCCGATGGCGGACGCGAACTCAGCTACAGCTATGATACGGCGGCCGAGCATAAGGGCATCACCGATCTGCTGGCCGATATCCGCGAAGCGGGGCTGCAACTGGCCGACCTGAAAACCCATCAATCCTCGCTCGAAGATATCTTTGTTGGCCTCGTGAAGGAGGATGCGCAATGAACCTCACCGCAATCTGGGCAATCTACAAAACCGAAATGGCCCGTACCTTCCGCACCTTGTGGCAGTCGATTGTGTCGCCGGTGATCTCGACTTCGCTCTATTTCATCGTGTTCGGTGCGGCGATTGGCAGCCGGATCGATACGGTTGATGGGGTGGCCTATGGCGCCTTCATCGTGCCGGGGCTGATCATGCTCACGGTGCTGCAGCAATCGGTGGCCAATGCGGCCAGTGGCATCTACATGCCGAAATTCACCGGTACGATATACGAGCTGCTCTCGGCCCCGATCACGGTGCTGGAAACGGTGATCGGCTATGTCGGGGCGGCGGCGACGAAATCGCTGATGATCGGGCTGATCATTCTTCTGACTTCAACCTTCTTTGTCGATCTGCACATCGTGCATCCGATCTGGATGGTCGCCTTTCTCGTCCTCACCTGTTTCAGCTTTGCTATGCTGGGCTTCATCATCGGGATCTGGGCGAAGAACTTCGAGCAGCTTCAGCTGGTGCCGCTTCTGGTGATCACGCCTTTGGTGTTCCTTGGTGGTTCGTTCTACTCGATCTCGATGCTGCCGCCGTTCTGGCAGAACGTGACCCTGTTCAATCCGGTGGTCTATCTGGTCTCTGGCTTCCGCTGGGCGTTTTTCGGGATGGCCGACGTGAATGTGGGTGCTTCGCTGGCTGCCATCACGCTGTTCTCGGGGCTGTGCCTTGCCGGGATCTGGGCGATTTTCCGTACCGGCTGGCGGCTGAGAACATGAGGCAGGAAAACAACGCGGTGACGAAACGGCGCCCCCGGACTTGTTGTTGTGCCGGGGCGCCTCTACATCAGGCAGCATGAAGCGCTTCATCCCCTTTCTCAAAACCGCCCCCCGGGTGGCGGTCGTCCGGTTGCACGGAACGATCACTGCGGGCGCGCGTGGGCAGATCAGCGACGTGAGCCTTGCGCCCGCGATTGAGAAAGCCTTTGCCAGAGGCAGGCCCGATGCGGTGGCGCTCAGTATCAATTCGCCCGGTGGCTCGCCGGTGCAGTCCAGCCTGATCGCCGCCCGCATTCGCAGGCTGGCCGAAGAAAAAGACCTGCCGGTCTATGCCTTCATCGAAGATGCCGGGGCGTCGGGCGGATACTGGCTCGCCTGTTCGGCGGATCAGATCTTTGTCGACCGCTCGTCGATTGTCGGATCCATCGGGGTGATCATGTCGGGCTTTGGCGCGCAGGATTTCATTGCCCGCCACGGGATCGAGCGGCGGGTCTATACCTCGGGTGAAAACAAATCCCAGCTTGATCCGTTCAAGCCGGAAAACCCTGAAGATGTGGCGCGGATTACCGCGATCAGCGGCGATATTCATGCCGCCTTCATCGAGCATGTGAAAACCGCGCGCAGCGACAGGCTGACGGCGGATGCAAATCTGTTCACCGGCGAATTCTGGACTGGCGCGCGTGCCGTTGAGCTGGGGCTGGCTGATGGGCTGGGTCATCTGGTGCCGAAGATGAAAGAGATTTTTGGCGAGAAGGTGCGTTTTTCGGTTTATGGGCCGAAACGCCCGCTGCTGCGCCGCTTTGGGGCGTCGATTGCCAGCGAGTTGATCGGCGTGGCGGAAGAGCGCAGCCTCTGGGCACGGTTCGGTCTTTGACATGCCCTTGAAACTCATCACGTTCTTTCTCATTTTCATGATGGTGCTGGCGCTTTTCGGGCGCCTGCGGTTTCCCGGGCAAAAGAAGATTTCCGGGATGAAGTGCCCCCGATGCGGGCGCTACCGGATCGGGTCAGGCCCCTGCGCCTGTGAAAAGAAGGGCTGAGGCTTGGATTTTTTCTACGCAGTTCTCGGACTGATCATTTTGCTGCTCGCGGGCGACAGTCTTGTGCGCGGGGCGGTCAATCTCAGCTTGCGTATCGGGGTGCCCGCGCTTGTGGTTTCACTGACCATTGTGGCCTTTGGCACGTCTGCGCCGGAGCTTCTGATCGCGGTGCAATCGGTGCTGGAACATGCGCCGCGACTGGCGCTGGGCAATGTGGTCGGCTCGAACACGGCCAATATCCTGCTGGTGCTGGGGGTGCCTGCGATGCTGACCGGGCTGCGCACCGCCACTTGCGACACGCGGCGCAACTACATTGCGATGATGGCGGCGACCTCCTTGTTCATGCTTCTGGCCACCGGACATGTGTTCGGCTGGGTGCAGGGCATCGTGCTTTTGGCGGGCCTCGGGTTGATGCTGACCTCCGCCTATCAGGAGGCGATGGCGCATCGGCGTGAGGTTGCGCTGAACCGGCAGGCCGAGATCCGCGCGGCAGATGAAAAGGCCGAAGCCAATGCGCTTCTGGCTGAAGCCGAACGCGAAATTGAAGCCGAGGAAGAGGGCGAGCTTGAAGGTGCCGACCCGGCCATGCCCTGGTCCAAGGTGATCCTGTTTCTTGCGCTGGGTCTTGTCGGTTTGCCGATCGGCGCGAATATCCTTGTCGAAGCCTCGGTGCATATCGCCCGCCATTACGGCATGTCGGAAACCGTGATTGGCCTTACCCTTGTGGCTGCCGGCACCTCGCTGCCGGAGCTCGCCACCACAGTGATGGCCGCCTATCGCAATCAGGCCGATGTGGCGCTGGGCAACGTGATCGGGTCGAATATGTTCAACCTGCTCGCCATCATCGGGATTGCGAGCTTTGTTGGTCCGATCCCGGTCGATCCCGAGGTGCTGCACATTGATCTTTGGGTGATGTTTGCCTCGTCGCTGCTGATCGCCCCCTTCGTGTTCCGGGGCTGGTATATGGGGCGGCGCTGGGGCATCGTCTTTGCGGTGCTTTATATCACCTATGTGCTGATGCTTCTGGGGAAGTGAGATGATGGAAAAGCGGGCGCTGGTAACCGGGGCGGGCGCACGGTTGGGGCAGGCCATGGCTCTCCAATTGGCGAGCCGTGGCTATGATGTAGCTGTGCATTATGCCGGATCCGAAGCCGGGGCCGCCGAAACCGTGCGGGCCTGCGAGGCGGCGGGTGTAAAAGCCGTCGCGCTGCAAGCCGATCTGCTCGACGATGCCGCTCTGGAAACGCTGGTGCCGCGTGCCGCCGCCGCGCTGGGCGGGCCGCTGACCGTGCTGATCAACAACGCCTCGATCTTCGAGTATGACACGCTCGCCACCGCGACTCCCGACAGTTGGGAGCGTCATATCGGTTCCAACCTGCGCGCGCCGTTCTTTCTGACACAGGCCTTTGCCGATCAGGTGCCGGGCCATGACCATTGCGATGCGGGCGAACCTTTGGCCAGCGGGCTGGTGGTGAACATGCTCGATCAGCGGGTGCTGAAACCGACGCCGGAATTCATGACCTATACCCTCGCCAAGATGGGGCTTTGGACCCTTACCCGCACCGCCGCGCAGGCTCTGGCCCCGGCAATCCGGGTGAATGCCATTGGCCCGGGCCCCACCCTGATCGGGGCCCGCCAGAGCGAAGATCACTTCACGCGCCAGCGCGCCAACACGGTTTTGGGTCGTGGCGCGAACCCTGACGATATCACCGCCGCGCTGGGCTATCTGCTCGATGCAAAAGCCGTGACAGGCCAGTTGATTGCGGTCGATGGCGGTCAGCATCTGGGCTGGAAGACCCCGGATATTCTCGGCCCGGAATAGCTGCGAAGGCTTGCCGCTGCGACAAGTTGTGCACGCAGCCGCAGCAAGGCGGGGCGAAGGCCGATTTATCTCAATGATTTCAGAAGTTTACTAAACCTTCATATTTTTTCATATGTTTTACAACGGGTTATGGTGGTGCACAAATAT
This sequence comes from Paracoccaceae bacterium, assembly GCA_050290705.1. Lineage (GTDB taxonomy): Bacteria > Pseudomonadota > Alphaproteobacteria > Rhodobacterales > Rhodobacteraceae > Sinisalibacter. The sequence continues at coordinate 295,850 of JBNKIC010000022.1, read as the reverse complement.
TGTGCAGGTTCTGGAAATACATCGAAACAAACTGAAACCCGCTTGCCCCGGGAACCTGTCCACCAAGTTATCCACAGATTCTGTGGGCATGTTTTCTCTTGAACTATTCGCCTCATGATTGCAGGGGGCAAAGGGAATCAGTAGGCAATGGCTATGAGCGACGAAAGATCGGAAACCCCGTCCCAACCGCCCCTGCGCGGCCATCGGTTGATTGCTGACGAGCTGAAGCGGCTCGACGGCAGCCCCGGGGTGTACCGGATGCTCGATGACAAGGGCCGGGTGCTCTATGTCGGCAAGGCTAAGAACCTGAAAAAGCGGGTGTCGAACTACGCTAAGCCGCACGGCCATTCGGCGCGGATCGCCCGGATGATCAGCCAGACCACGTCGATGATGTTTCTGACCACCAAGTCGGAGACCGAAGCGCTGCTGCTGGAGCAAAACCTGATCAAGCAGCTGAAGCCGCATTTCAACGTGCTACTGCGCGACGACAAATCGTTCCCCAATATCCTGGTCACCGCTCACACCTATCCACAGATCAAAAAGCATCGCGGCGCGAAGAAAGAGAAGGGGCATTACTACGGCCCCTTCGCCAGTGCCGACGCGGTGAACCGCACACTTAATCAGCTGCAGAAGGTGTTCTTGCTGCGCAACTGCACCGATGCGATGTTTGAAAGCCGCACCCGGCCCTGCCTGTTGCATCAGATCAAACGCTGTGCCGCGCCCTGCGTGGGCAAGGTGAGCGAGGCCGATTATGCCGGGCTGGTCAGCGATGCCGAACGGTTCCTGTCGGGCCGCACCACCAAGGTGCAGGAAGAACTGGCCGATGAAATGCAGGCCGCCTCCGAGGCGATGGAGTTCGAACGTGCGGCGATGCTGCGCGACCGGATCCGCGCGCTGACGCAGGTGCAAAGCTCGCAGGGGATCAACCCGCGCGGGGTGGCCGAGGCCGATGTGATCGCGCTGCATATGGAGGGCGGGCAGGCCTGTGTGCAGGTGTTCTTCATTCGCGCCAACCAGAACTGGGGCAACCGCGATTTTTACCCCCGTACCGGGGCAGGCGCGGCCGAGGCCGAGGTGCTGCAAGCCTTTGTCGGCCAGTTTTACGACCAGAAAGAGCCGCCGAAGCTGATTCTGCTCAGCCATCCGATTGAAGACCGCGAGCTGATGGAAGAGGCGCTGGGTGAAAAGACCGGGCGTAAGGTCGAGATTTCCGTGCCCCTGCGCGGGGAAAAGGCCGAGCTGGTTTCGGGTGCGGTCCGCAATGCCCGCGAAAGTCTTGGCCGCAAACTGTCGGAAACCGCGACTCAGGCCAAGCTTCTGGTGGGCTTGGCCGAAGCCTTTGATCTGGAAGACGCGCCGAAGCGCATCGAGGTCTACGACAACTCACATATTCAGGGCACCAATGCGGTGGGCGGGATGATCGTGGCGGGCCCTGAGGGCTTCATGAAAAGCCAGTATCGCAAGTTCAACATTAAGGGTGACGAGCTGACCCCGGGCGACGACTTCGGGATGATGAAAGAGGTTCTGACCCGGCGCTTCAAACGGCTGTTGAAAGAAGACCCGGACCGCGAAACCGAGGCCTGGCCCGACCTGCTTCTGATCGATGGTGGCGCCGGGCAGGTGAGTGCGGTGCAGGAGATCCTCGAAGATCTGGGGGTTGAAGACATTGCCATGGTCGGCGTCGCCAAGGGCATTGACCGGGATGCGGGCAAGGAAGAGTTCCACCGTACCGGCCAGCGCCCGATGGCATTGAAGCGCAACGACCCGGTGCTTTATTTCATCCAGCGCCTGCGCGACGAGGCCCACCGTTTTGCCATCGGCACCCACCGGGCGAAACGCGCCAAGGCGATGGGGGCCACGCCGCTCGATGACATTCCCGGCGTGGGTGCAACCCGCAAGCGCGCGCTGCTGAACCATTTCGGCTCGGCCAAGGCGGTGGCGCGGTCCAGCCTCGCCGATCTGCAAGCCGTGCCCGGCATCTCGGCGGCGATGGCCGAGGCCATTCACGGGTATTTTCAGGAAAAGGGCTAAGGTTCGGGTCTGCCATCGACCGGTCTGCCGGACGCAGAACGCTTTTAAAATAATATTGCGACGGAACGCTGCTACCCGCCCGTATCACCCTCATTCAAATTGAAGGAGAGACTATGATACGCCCTGCCATCCTGAGCCTTGCCATTGCCACCGCCGCCCTGACATCGCCGCTTTATGCGCAAGAGCTGAATAGGAACGACCCGAACCGGCCCAGTGACAAGATCGCTGCCGATCTGGGGATTACGGAAGGTGAGTTCACCGCCTGTTTCTGGAATGTGAACCCCGATATGACGCATGCCCCCAATGGTGACACCCAGCGCGCCAACAAGTCGATCCTGCTGCCCTGCCTGCAAAAGGCGAATTCCGACATCACCAATGACAAGCTTGATGCGGTGATGGACAGCTACCGGCCTGAAGGTCCGCTGCGCCGTGGCTGAGACCGCCTTCCCCCCGCGGGCAAGACGGGTTATTGATCTCCCATGAAATGGACCCTGCCGAATATTCTGACCATCGGTCGCCTCATTGCCGTGCCGCTTTTGCCGGTGATGTTTCTGTTTTTCGCGCGCCCATGGGCAGATTGGTATGCGATGGTGTTGTTCATCATCGCATCCATCACCGATTACCTTGATGGTTATCTGGCCCGCGCCTGGAAGCTGGAATCGCTGTTTGGGGCGGCGATGGATCCGATTGCCGACAAGGCGCTGGTGATGATCGCGCTCTTGGTGATCAATGGTTATGCTGGGATGACACCCTGGATCCTGCTGCCTTCGGCGATCATCTTTTATCGTGAAGTCTTTGTGTCGGGGCTGCGTGAAACCCTGGGCGACAAGGCGCGCGCGCTGAAAGTGACCAATCTGGCCAAGTGGAAAACCACCTCGCAGATGGTGGCGATCACCCTGCTTTTCGCCAAAGGCGTGTTTGAACATCACGCGCTTCTGGAAGGTGCGGCCAATGGCTGGATGACCTGGGCGAACAATTCGGGGAATCTGGGGATCGTGCTACTGTGGCTTGCTGCCGGGCTGACCACAGTCACCGGCTGGGACTATTTCCGCAAGGCGATGCCATTTCTGAGGGAAACGCCCGATGCTTGATGTGCTGTATTTTGCCTGGGTGCGCGAACGGATCGGCGAGCCGCGCGAAAAGGTTGAGACCAAAGCGGCCACGGTGGCAGATCTGGTGGACGAGCTACGCGCCCGCGAGGAACGCTATGCGCTGGCCTTTGCCGATCTCACGGCCCTACGTGTGGCTGTCGATCAGGAGCTGTCTGATTTCGATGCGCCGCTTGCCGGGGTGCGCGAAGTGGCCTTCTTTCCGCCGATGACAGGTGGCTGATGAAAATCCGCGTGCAAGCCGAGCCCTTCGATCTGGGTGCCGAGCTTGAGGGTTTCGGTGCCGGTGGCGATGCCGGTGCAGTGGTCAGCTTTACCGGCCTTGTGCGGGGCACCGGCGGGCTTTCCCGGATGGAGATCGAGCACTATCCCGCCATGACCCAATCCGCGATTGCCGCGATTGCCGAAGAGGCGATGCGCCGTTGGGATCTGGCCGATTGCATTGTGATCCACCGCTACGGCGTACTGGCCCCGGGCGAGCAGATCATGATGGTCGCCACTGCCAGCCGTCACCGTAAGGCGGCGTTCGAGGCGGCAGACTATCTGATGGATTACCTGAAAAGCCGTGCCCCCTTCTGGAAGAAGGAAATCGGCCCAGATGGTGCCGAATGGGTGGCGGCGAAAGACGAAGACGAAGACGCGCTGAAGCGCTGGTAGGCCCGTCAGGACCACCCGCCCTCAGAAATCGACCGCGATGCCTTTTTTCTCGTAATCGCCAAAGCGCACCGGCTCCGGCCCATCGCGCCCGCCATATTCGGTCGGCAGCTCGAGTTTCTTTGCGTTTTTCCGGCGTTCTTCCGCCTCGGCCAGCGCGCGGATGGCTTCCGGCGGCAAATCGCGTTTGGTCTCGTCGCTCATGGCGCTCTTCCTTGTTTTCTTCGCTTGATATAGGCCCGTATCCAGACAAAGGCAAAGGATGCAAATGGCAAGCGATGCGACGCGCCCACGTAAAGTGGTGGTGGACCTGATCGGGGATGTGCTGGAAAGCCGTAAGCTGCTTTCCGAAGTGCTGCCCAAACGTGTGGAAGGCTTGGCGCCGGACGAGCGCGCGCGCGTGCAGCGGCTGACGCTGACCACCCTGCGCGGGCTGGATCGCGCCGACCGGATGCTGGGGCCGCATCTGCAAAAGCGCCCCCCGGCGCGGGTGCTGAACATCCTGCGCCTTGGCGTGATCGAGATTTGCGAAGAGGGTGCCGCCGCCCATGGTGTGGTGAATACGGCTGTCGAGATTGCCCGGATGAACCGTAAGACCGCCGGGATGGCCGGGCTGGTGAACGCGGTGCTGCGGAAAGTGGCGGATGAGGCCGCGAAATGGCAAAGCCTGCCGGTGCCCCGCCTGCCGAAATGGCTGCGCAAACCGCTGATCGACGATTATGGCAAGGCGATTGTCGAGGCGATGGAGGCCGCGCATTACGCCGGAGCGCCGCTCGATCTGACCGCCAAGGGCGATCCGTCGGCGCTGGCCGAGGCCACGGGTGGCACGCTTCTGCCCAGCGGCTCGGTGCGGCTGACCGGCGCGCTGCAGGTCTCGCAACTGCCGGGCTACGATGCTGGCGATTGGTGGGTGCAGGATGGCGCTGCCGCTCTGCCCGCCAAACTGCTTGAAGCAAAGCCCGGCGAAAAGGTGCTCGATCTTTGCGCTGCTCCGGGAGGCAAAGCGATGCAGCTTGCCGCAACCGGCGCCGAGGTGACGGCGTTGGATATTTCCGAACGTCGGCTGAAACGTCTGGAAGAAAACCTTACCCGCTGCGATCTTGAGGCAGACATCGTCGCGGCCGATGCGCTGGAATATGAAGGCGGGCCGTTCGATGCGGTGCTGCTGGATGCGCCCTGCACCGCGACCGGCACGATTCGCCGTCACCCCGATCTGCCCTATGCCAAGGATGGCAGCGATTTCCCCGGCCTGTTCGAGCTGCAGGAATATCTGATCGACCGGGCGCTGGCGCTTCTGAAACCCGGCGGGCGGCTGGTCTATTGCACCTGCAGCCTGCTGATCGACGAGGGCGAAGAGCAGGTGCGCGACGCACTTGCGCGCCATGCGGGGCTGGCGGTTGAGCCGGAGGGATTCCATAGCCTTGGCCTGCCGGAAGACCAGATCGACGACGCGCTTGGCATCCGCCTGCGTCCCGACCTTTGGGCCGATCTGGGCGGGATGGATGGGTTTTTCATCACCTGTTTCAGGAAACCGGAATAGGACGATGACTCCCGGTTGCGCGCTCGCTAAGATGTGCCAAAGATCCCGTAAAGGGGCGTAAGTCAGCGAGCCGAGGCGAATCCGTGTCACGACAAGACCCTTTTTCGGCGCGTAGAACGCGCTGGATGAACCGCAGGCACGCCCGCCGAGCCGCGCGGGCCAAAGTGCCGACGGGATTTGTCTCGCAGCCCGAACCCCGCACCATCGGTAGCTTTGCGCGGGGCAAGCAGCTTGTGGCGGGCAATCTGCTGTTTGCCGGGCATCTGATCGAGGTGCAGGGCGATCCGCTTTGGGAGGTCACGCCCCCCTCTGACGCTTTTGCCGATGCCCTGCACGGATTTGGCTGGATGGACGATCTGGCGGCTTTAGGCGACAGAGCCGCGCGCGAGCGGGCGCAGGCCTGGACCTTCGACTGGATCAAACGCTACGGCGGGGGCAAAGGGCCGGGCTGGACGCCCGATCTGACCGGGCGGCGCCTGATCCGCTGGATCAATCATGCGCTGTTTCTGCTGATGGGGCAGGAGGCAGATGCCGCCGAAGCCTTTTACCGTTCGCTCGGGCAGCAATGCCTGTTTCTGGCCAAACGCTGGCCCCATGCCTCGCCCGGCCTGCCGCGCTTTGAGGCCCTGACCGGGCTGATCTATGCTGGTCTCGCGCTGACCGGGATGGAAGATCATGTCGAGCCTGCCACCAGAGGGCTGGCGCGCGAATGCACCGATCAGATCAGTGCGGCGGGCGGCATTCCCACCCGCAATCCCGAAGAGCTGCTGGAAGTGTTCACGCTCTTGAACTGGGCGGCGCTGGCTCTGGCCGAAAGCGGGATGCTGCCGCGATCCGAGCACATTCAGGCGATCGAACGCATCGCACCAACGTTGCGGGCCTTGCGTCATGCCGATGGCGGGCTGGCGCGGTTTCACGGCGGTGGGCGCGGAGCCGAAGGACGGCTGGATCAGGCGCTGGCCTCCTCGGGGGTGCGCTCGATCCTGACCGGCGGGTTGGCGATGGGCTATGCGCGGCTGCATGGCGGGCGCACCAGTCTGATCATGGATGCCGAAGCACCGCCCAAAGGCGTGGCCTCGATCAATGCCCATGCCTCGACCCTGGCGATTGAAATCACCTCCGGGCGGCGTCCGCTGATCGTGAGCTGCGGCTCCGGGGTGGATTTCGGCGATGCCTGGCGCAAGGCGGGGCGGGCCACGCCATCGCATTCGGTGCTGGGGCTTGGCGGCTGGTCGTCATCGCAACTGGGCACCTCGCGCGGGTCGGGCGACGGGGCGCGCGCGCCGCTCGAAGGCGGCCCGCAGGAGGTCTATGCCCAGAGCTTTTCCGAAACCGGCCATAGCGGGGTGGCGGCCGGGCACGATGCCTATGTGCCCAGCCACGGGCTGAGCTATACCCGCCGGATCGAGATGAGCGTCGATGGGCGCATTCTGACAGGCGAGGAAAAACTGATCGCGGTCAACGAACCTGATCAGGACCTGTTTCGCGCCGCGCTGGGCCGCACCGGGCTGACCGGCATCCGCTTTGCCGTGCATTTCCATCTGCACCCGGACGTGGATGCGGCGGTTGATCTGGGCGGCGCAGCCATTTCGATGGCGCTGAAATCCGGTGAGATCTGGGTGTTTCGCTATGAAGGCCCGGCCGAGCTGAAGCTGGAACCCAGCGTTTATCTTGAAAAGGGCCGGTTAAAGCCGCGTGCCGCGCAGCAGGTGGTGCTGGCCGGGGTGGCGCTGGATTACGAAACCCGCATTCGCTGGTCGCTCGCCAAGGCGCAGGATACCCCGATTGGTCTGCGCGATCTGGTTCAGGATTAGGTCACAAACCAATGTAACAGGTGCTTTATGCGTAGCTTACTCAGTGTTGTTTTTCTGCTTTTCACCGCCGTGCCATTGCTTGCCCAAAGTGGCGCGCGCCCAGCCAAGCTTACAGTGACAGGCGACCTGACCTGCACCTATCCGAATTTCCTCGATCATCAGATTTCGACCGACAGCTTTGCGCTCACCCTACCTGAATCCGATGGCGCGGTTTCCGCGCAGGGCAGCTATTCGAGCCTTGGCAATGGCTACTCGATTGCAGGTGCGTCAGAGATTGGTGGCATGGTGCGCGACGATGCCGAACTGCAGGTGACCTATCGCCAGTGGATTTATCAGGGGGAAGGGGTGATGAACGGCCCCTCGCCATTTGTACCCACCAGCGCCAATCCGGTGGTGATCCCGCTCGATCCGGGGGCCAGCGTGAGTGTGAGCCACCAAAACGTGCAACTCGCGCCGGGCACCTCATGCTCGGGCAGTATTACCTACACGCTTGATTTCGAGCGCGAAACGCAGGTCTGGGATGTGGCACTGAACGCCGTGCGACAGCTGATCTACCATAAGTCATGGATCGACTATAATCCCGTGGCGAGCACGATCATCGATCGACCTTATGACGAAGGTGCGATCTTTACCTATGACCTGAACGCGCGGGTGACGCTGGAAAAGCGCAAAGGCGCATGGCGCTACCGCGACGGCACCATCACTCAGGCCAGCGTGCAGCCCCAGCATGTGGAAAACCCGCCCGTGCATACCGTTCTGAGCACGTCTTGCAGTGGCTGTGACGGTGTTGCCGCGCTGGTGGGAAAACCGATCAATGGTCAAAGCGACGGTACCACGCTCCGGCTTAGTTGGTCGAATATCAGACCCGTTTTCACCATCACCGCGAAGTTCGATCATCCTTGTCCGCCGGGTGAAGGGTTTACCGCCTGCGAAGCGCTGCGCACGCAGGGGGGAAGCTTTTCGATCGAGGACGACGATGTGTTTCAGCGCGCCGGCGGGCATAGCCTAAATCTGACCCAGGGCACTCAGCCTTTCCACGTTGGATCCGATAGCCCGGTGCAGTATTTTGACGTCGCCTATCGCTATACGCTGACCCGGGTGAAATGAGCTTTTCACTTGCTGCAATTCAGCTGTTCAATCCGGCGGGGATTTGGGCTATTGCAGCCTCATCCTCACAGCCAAAAAGGTGTCCGATATGACCGACCTTTCGCCCGTGCGCCGTGCGCTCATTTCCGTTTCCGACAAAACCGGACTTATTGATCTGGGTAAGGCTCTTGAGGCGCGGGGGATTGAAATTCTTTCCACCGGCGGTTCGGCCAAAGCGCTGCGCGATGCGGGTGTTGCGGTGAAGGATGTGGCAGACGTTACCGGCTTTCCCGAAATGATGGATGGGCGGGTGAAAACCCTGCACCCGATGGTGCATGGCGGGCTTCTGGCGCTGCGCGACAATGACGAACATGTTGCTGCGATGAAAGAACACGGGATCGGCGCGATCGACCTCTTGGTGGTGAACCTCTATCCGTTCGAAGAAACCGTGGCGAAGGGCGCCGATTACGACACCTGCATCGAGAATATCGATATTGGCGGCCCGGCGATGATCCGCGCGGCGGCCAAAAACCACGGCTTCGTCACCACCATCGTTGATGTGGAAGACTACGCCGCGCTGCTGGCCGAGCTGGACGCTAACGATGGCGCCACCTCCTATGCCTTCCGGCAGAAATCGGCGATGAATGCCTATGCCCGCACCGGCGCCTATGATGCGGCCGTATCCACATGGATGGCGAGCGCAATTGGTGACGAGTCGCCGCGTCGCCGGGTTGTGGCGGGCGAGCTAAAACAGACCCTGCGCTATGGCGAGAACCCGCACCAGACGGCAGCCTTCTACGTCGACGGGTCGAACCGCCCCGGCGTGGCCACCGCAGTGCAACATCAGGGCAAAGAGCTGAGCTATAACAATATCAACGATACCGATGCGGCCTTTGAGCTGGTGGCGGAATTTTCGCCCGCCGAAAGCCCGGCCTGCGCGATCATCAAGCACGCCAATCCCTCGGGCGTGGCGCGGGGCGCGACCCTGACCGAGGCCTATCAAAAGGCTCTGGCCTGCGACAGCACCTCGGCCTTTGGCGGCATCGTGGCGCTGAACCAGATGCTTGATGCCGAAACCGCCGAAGAGATCGTGAAGATCTTCACCGAAGTCGTCATCGCCCCCGGCGCCACCGACGAGGCCAAGGCGATTTTCGCGGCGAAGAAAAACCTGCGCCTGCTCACCACCGAAGCGCTGCCCGATCCGATGACCAGCTTCCAGACCATCCGGCAGGTCTCGGGTGGCTATCTGTTCCAGGGCAAGGATAACGGCTTCATTGATCTTTCTGATCTGAAAGTGGTCACCAAGAAAGCCCCGACCGAGGCGCAGATGCGCGATCTGCTGTTTGCCTGGAAGGTCGGCAAGCATGTGAAATCCAACGCCATCGTCTATGTGAAAGACCTCGCCACCGTCGGTGTGGGCGCAGGGCAGATGAGCCGGGTGGATTCGGCCAATATCGCCGCCGTGAAAGCGCAACGCATGGCTGATGCGCTGGGCCTCAGCGAAAGCCCGGCGGTTGGCTCCGCCGTGGCATCTGATGCCTTCTTCCCCTTCCCAGACGGGCTGATGGAAGCGGCAGCGGCAGGGGCTACTTGCGTGATCCAGCCGGGCGGCTCGATGAATGATGACAAGGTGATCGCGGCGGCCGACGAGGCCGGGCTCGCCATGGTCTTCACCGGCATGCGCCATTTCCGGCACTGACCCGATGCGCTGGATGGCCAAAACAGCGGCGCTGACGCTCGCGCTCGACCAGATCAGCAAGATCGGGGTCGTCCAGCTGCTTGATCTCAAGACGCGGGGGCAGATCGACGTGATCCCGCCCCTGCTCACCTTCCGCATGGCGTGGAATCGCGGGATGAATTTCGGCCTTTTCGCTTCGAACGCCGATCTGGCCCGTTGGCTGCTGATTGGGGTGGCGCTGGCTATTTCCACTTGGGTGGTCTGGTGGGTGCGGCGCGACGGGCTGGGTCTTTTGGCGCAGATCGGCGCCGGGCTGTTGGTCGGTGGGGCGCTGGGCAATGTGCTCGACCGGCTGATTTATGGCGCGGTTGCCGACTTTCTCAACATGTCGGTTCCGGGTCTGAGCAACCCGTGGTCGTTCAATATCGCCGATGCCGCGATCTTTCTTGGGGCCGTCACGCTGGTGCTTTCTTCGGGTGCGGAGAAAAGCGGCGACAAGACCCCGTGACGCGCCAGAATGAATGCGGTAAAGAGGATGCGAAGCTGGGGTAAGGAGAGGCTTATGCGGGGCAAGTTCAGCATTTCGGTCATGGCTTTGGCCGGGCTGATGGCGCTTTCAGCCTGCGAGGATGGTGATCCGAAGCTGATGAATGTCCGCTCCGATACTCCCGATGAGTTTTCTGTTCTTCCCAGTAAACCGCTCGAACAGCCGGCCAATTTCACCGACCTGCCGGAACCAACGCCGGGCGGTACCAACCTCGTCGACCCGACTCCGCAAGCCGATGCAGTCGCGGCGCTGGGCGGCAATCCGGATCTGGTGAACAGCACGCAGATTCGGGCGGGTGAACAAGGGCTCATCTCTTATGCCAGCCGCTTTGGCGTGCCCGGCGATATTCGCGACACGCTGGCGGCGGAAGATCTGGACTGGCGACGCAATCACAATGGTCTGCTGTTGGAACAGCTTTTCAGCGTGAACGTCTATTTCAAAGCCTATGTGGCGATGGCGCTGGATCAGCATAAAGAACTGGCGCGGCTGCGTGCGCTGGGGGTGAAAACCCCGACCGCGCCGCCCGATCCGCAGGTGCGTCTGAACTGATCCCAATTCAGTCCGTCTGATCACATCTGCGCGCGCGTGGCTTGCGTGTTCTCCCGAAATCCCTAGCTTGGCCGGGCAATCGAAGGGAAGTTCATGCGTTTCAATCTGATCCCCGCCCTCGTCTTCCTTCTGTCATCTCTGATCTCTTTGCCCGCACTGGCGGCGGGTGATGTGACCACGTTCAGCCTTGAGAACGGGATGAATGTGGTGGTGATCGAGGATCATCGTGCGCCGGTTGTTGTGCATATGGTCTGGTATCGCACCGGTGCGGCCGATGAGCAGCCGGGCAAATCCGGCATCGCGCATTTTCTCGAACATCTGATGTTTCAGGGCACTGAGCATATGGCACCGGGCGAGTTGAGCAAGGTGGTCGAGGCCAATGGCGGCTCTGACAACGCGTTCACCACGCAGGACTATACCGCCTATTTCCAGCGCGTTGCGGCGGATCGGCTCGGGTTGATGATGCAGATGGAAGCCGACCGGATGCGCTATCTGAAACTGACGCAAGAGGATGTGGATACCGAGCGCGACGTGATCCTTGAGGAACGCTCGACCCGAGTCGACAATGAACCGGGCTCGCTGTTTGATGAGGAAATGCGCGCCGCGCTCTATCGCAACCACCCCTACGGCATTCCGGTGATTGGCTGGCGGCGCGAAATGGAAGGGCTGAGCCGTGAGGATGCGCTGTTTCACTACAAACGCTATTACGCGCCGAACAATGCCACGCTGATCGTGGCGGGCGATGTGACGCCGGAGAGTGTGAAAACACTGGCCGAACAGTATTACGGCCCCCTTGCCCCAACCGAAAACCTCACCCCGCGCCTGCGCCCGCAAGATCCGCCCTCGCGCGCGGCCCGGCGTCTGGACATGCAAGATCCGCGCGTCGCCCAGCCGATGATCGAACGGCTGTATATGGCACCCGAGCGCAATCCGGGCGACCAGAAAGAGGCTGCCGCGCTGGTCTATCTGGCCGAGCTTCTGGGCGGCGACGGTGCGACCTCGGTTCTGGGCCGGGCTTTGCAGTTCGACAGCCAGATCGCGGTTCATACCAGCGCGGGCTATTCCGGCACCTCGCTCGATAAAACCGCGTTTTCGCTGGTGGTGGTCCCGGCGAGTGGGGTGAGCCTCACCGACGCCGAGGCTGCGCTGGACGAACAGCTTGCCAAATTCCTCGACACCGGGCCCGATCCGCAGGCCTTTGCCCGGATCAAGGCACAGATCCATGCATCTGAGATCTATGCGCTCGACAATGTGCAGGGTCTGGCCGACCGTTATGGCCGTGCGCTGAGCTCTGGCCTGACGATTGAAGACGTGCAGGTCTGGCCCGATGTGCTGCAATCCGTCACCGCTGACGATGTAATGGCCGCCGCCCGCGATGTGCTGGTGCCGGAGGCTTCGGTGACCGGCTGGCTGGAGCCGAAAGCAGCGGAGATGCCGAAATGAACCGGATTGCGACCGCCCTTATCCTGCTGCTCATCGCCGCCCTGCCGGCCCGGGCCGATGTGAATATTCAAGAGGTCACCTCACCCGGCGGGTTGCACGCCTGGTTGGTGGAAGAGCATTCGATCCCGTTCACAGCGCTGGAGTTGCGTTTTCGGGGCGGTGCCTCGCTCGATCTGCCCGGCAAACGCGGTGCCACCGATCTGATGACGGGGCTGCTGGAAGAGGGGGCAGGTGATCGCGATGCCCGCGCCTTTGCCGAAGCGCGCGATGCGCTGGCGGCGAGCTTCCGGTTTAATGTTGGTGACGACACATTGGCGGTTTCGGCGAAATTCCTCACCGAAAATCGTGACGACGCGCTGGCGCTTCTGCATGACGCACTGACCACGCCGCGCTTTGATCAGGATGCGATCGAGCGTGTGCGCGGGCAAATTCAGGCCTGGCTCAAAAACCGCGCCACCGATCCCAATGCGCTGGCGGGGGCGACCTTCGACAAGCTCGCATATGGCGATCATCCCTATGGCAGTTTCTATGGCGGCACGCTCGAAAGCGTGGCGGCGCTGACCCGCGATGATATCGTCACCGCCTTCAAGGGTGCGATTGCCCGCGATCAGATCTATATTTCGGCGGTGGGCGATATTTCCGCCGAGGAGCTGGGCACGCTTTTGGACAAGCTGCTGGGCGACTTGCCGGAAACCGGCGCACCGAAGCCCCAGCCGGTGGCGTTTGGAGCGACCGGCGGCATTACCGTTGTGCCCTTCGATACGCCGCAATCGGTGGCGCAGTTTGGCCAGCCCGGCCTTTCGGTGGAAGATCCGGATTTCTTTGCCGCCTATATCCTCAACACCATTTTCGGCGGCTCGGGCTATCATTCCCGCCTAAACGAAGAGGTGCGCGAAAAACGCGGGCTGACCTATGGGATCGGCACCTATCTGGTGGATTCGGATTATTCCGAAAGCCTGGTTGGCGTCGTTGCCTCGACGAATGACCATATGGGCGAGACGATCAATGTTGTGCGCGACGAATGGGCGAAGATCGCCAAAGATGGGATCACGCAGGACGAGCTGGATACGGCCAAGACCTACCTGACCGGCGCCTATCCGCTGCGCTTTGATGGCAACGCTCCGATCGCGCGCATTCTCATCGGGATGCAGCTTCAGGGCTATCCGGCGGATTACGTGAAAAACCGCAATGCCCGGATTGAGGCGGTCACGCTGGACGAAGCCAATCGCGTGGCGGCACGGCTGTTTCAGCCCGACAATCTGCGTTTTGTGGTGGTGGGCAAGCCGGTGGGTGTGGAAAGCACCGACTGACCCGCCGTCATTTCAGGCGAAATAGTCTCGCATGATGCGTGAATAGACCCGCTTGAGCTGGTGGATCTGTTCCACCTCGACCCGTTCATCGACCTGATGCATGGTTTTGCCGACAAGGCCGAATTCCACCACCGGGCAGAGGTCTTTCACAAAGCGCGCATCCGAGGTGCCGCCGGAGGTGGACAGCTCGGGCATCTGCCCGGTTTCGGCCTTCACTGCCGCCACGACCACTTCCGAAAGCGGCCCCGGCGGAGTCAGGAAGCTTTCGCCCGACACTTTTACGCTCATCGAAAAGTCGATCCCGGTCTCACCCGCGACCAGTTCCATTTCCTCTTCCAGCCAGGCGATCAGCCCCGCCGAGGAATGGGCGTCGTTGAAGCGGATATTTACCGTGGCTACGCAGCGCGCGGGAATAACGTTGTTCGCCGGGTTGCCGGTGTCGATGGTGGTCACCGCCAGCGTTGACGGGTCGAAATGTGCGGTGCCTTCGTCGAGCATATGCGCATCAAGCCGCGCCACCAGCCGCGCCATCGCCGGCACCGGATTTTTCGCCCGGTGCGGATAGGCCGAATGTCCCTGCACCCCGGTCGCGGTAAAATAGGCGGTCATCGAGCCGCGCCGCCCGATCTTGATCATCTCGCCCATCTGGTTGGGGCAGGTCGGTTCGCCGATGATGCAAGCGTTCATGGTCTCGTCATGGGCGACCATCCAGTCGAGCAGGGCGGTGGTGCCATTGACCGCGTCGCCTTCTTCGTCGCCGGTAATCGCGATGATCAGGGCCGCGTCATCGGGCAGGTCGGGGGCGAAATCTACCGCTGCCGCCACCCAGGCCGCCACGCCCGATTTCATATCGGTCGCCCCCCGGCCCCAAAGGAAGCCGTCTTTTTCTTCCCCGCTGAACGGCGGAACGCTCCAGTCGCCGGTATTGCCCACCGGCACCACATCCGTATGGCCGTTGAAACCGAGGCTGCGTGTCGCCCCCTGCCTACCGTAGCGGGCGAACAGGTTGGAGATGCCTTCCTGATCGACGCGGGTGCAGGTAAAGCCGGCCTGGGTCAGCACATCTTCCAAAAGCACCAGCGCCCCGGCCTCTTTGGGCGTCACAGAAGGGCATTGGATCAGGCTTTTCGTCAGCGCAACAGCGTCGGTTCCGGATTGGTTTGGCATATCAGGCTCCCGTGATTGTGCTTGCTTGATATACGTGCTGGCGGGTTGGGTAAATGTGGCACCCACGCCTCAGCTTTTGGCTTGAGATGCAAACGTGATTTCAAGGGCTTAACAAATGGTTAATTTTAATGCAGAGTTACACAAAACGAACCCGAGGCAGGGGCGCAGGCAAATAAACGCAAAATAAGCGGGCCTGTACGAGCAGATACACAAAATATAGAGCGGCTTCAGCCGCCGGTGTGCTGCGCGTCCTGACCTCACTGGGGCAGGAGGCAGGATAATGGTTGCGGCATCTGAGCTGTCGATCAACACCAATGCGAGCGCCATGACCATGGCCAACACCATCTTTGGTGATGGGGTTTCTGTGGTTGGTGCGTCTTATAATGGCGATAACGGTTCTTCGGGCGTCTATACCGGTGGCGATACAACCTCGCCCGGGGTTACGCCGGCCGATAGCGGGGTGATGCTTTCAACCGGCTATCTGAAAAATTTCACGCATGGCAGGGGTGCGGCAAACCACTCCTCCAGCACCTCGAGCAATACTCACGGCATCAACCACGATCCTGCGTTCAACGCATTGGCGGGCACCAACACCTATGATGCCTCGGTCCTTGATGTTGATGTGATCCCTGACAGCGATACGATCTCGCTGCAATTCGTGTTTTCGTCGGAAGAATACCCCGAATTTGCCGGGTCGATATACAACGACATGGTCGGGGTCTGGGTGAACGGCGCCCCGGTCAACGTAGGTGTTGGTGAAACGAGCGTGACCAATGTCAACGCCACCAACACCCAAAACCAGAACCTCTATATCGACAACACGCAAAGCCAATATAACACCGAGATGGATGGCTTTACGGTGACGATGACCGTGAAGCTGCACGTTTCCCCCGATCAGGTGAACTCGATCCGGATCGGTGTCGCCGACCTTAGCGACTCGCAATACGACTCCACCCTGCTGATCGCCGCTGATTCAGGGCAGACCAGCCTGATCGCCGAAGATGACGTGGTGAATGTTGCTCCGGGCGGCAGCAAGACCTTTGATCCGCTTGCCAACGATCATTCCACGACCGGCTCGTCGATCACCATTACCCAGATCAATGGGGTTGATGTCGTGGCTGGCGATACGGTGACGCTGTCCACCGGGCAAGCGATCACGCTGAATGCCGATGGCACGTTCACGGCTCTTGCCGACAACGACATAGAATCCGTGCATTTCACCTATGGGGTCACTGACGCGGACGGCGTTACCGATACCGCCTATGTCACGCTGAACTCAGTGCCCTGTTTCGTTGCCGGAACGCTGATCGCCACACCCGATGGAGAACGCCCGGTCGAAGACCTTGTGCCGGGTGATCTGGTGCTGACCCATGACAGCGGCCCGCAGCCAGTGCGTTGGATCGGGCGCCGCCGGATTGCGGCTGAGGGCAGTCTTGCGCCCATCCGCATCGCCGCCAACACCTATGGCCAGCACCGCACCTTGCTGGTGTCGCCTCAGCACCGGGTGCTGATCCGTGATGCGCTGGCCGAGCTTCTATTCGGCGAACGGGAAGTGCTGGTCGCGGCAAAGGATCTGGTCAACGATCACAACGTGCGCCCGGTTGTCGGCGGCGAGGTGGAATATGTCCACATCCTGTTCGACAGTCATCAAGTGGTGTTTTCGGAAGGGCTCGCCACCGAAAGCTTCCTGCCCGGTCCGCAAACCACGAAGAGCTTCGAACGTGAGGTGATCGAGGAAATCTGCACGATCTTCCCCGAGCTCGATCCCACGACCGGCGCTGGCTATCCGCCCTCGGCGCGGCGCACACTGCGCAGCTACGAAACCCGGCTATTATTGCGTCACGGCTCTCAGGAGGCCGCAGCATGACTTGGATTGCGCTGACCGATCTGACGTCGCGCGAGTTCAATCACAACGGAATTTCGGCGTCGAAGCCAGATAGCCAACAGGCCCTTCCCGCGGCGACGAATGACATTCTGCCGGTTGGCACATTGATGCTCGAATTGCGCAACACCGCTGAGCCGGGCAACGCGTACCGGATCGTCAAGCTGCGCCGCAAGGCGGATTGGCTGCGGGTGATCGTCGTCGAATGGCAGGCAGACGGGTTGCTGGTGTTGCGCTTTCGTCAGGGAGACGCACGTTCGCGGGCGGCGATCCGCCTTCCGATGCCGCCGCGCGATAGCCGGATGCGGATCAGCTATTCGTGGAATGCTCCGGAGCGCTCTGGCAGGCTCACGGTGGAGCTGCTGGATATGGGGCAACTTTTTCAGGTGGCGGTTCGGGATCCCTTGCCGTTGCCACTTGAGGACATCCAAGAACTTGTCGCCGAATCCAATCGGGGCCGGATCAACCCGGATGTCGAGTTCATTGCCGTTTCCAATACGATTGAGCCGGTGGGCTTTGGCATCGGTGTGACCGCAGGCACATGGGTTGAAACGCCCCATGGTACGGTGCCGGTCGAGCGGTTGCGGCTGGGCGATGAGGTCATCACCGCCACCTCTGGTGCGCAATCCGTTCGCTGGATCGGCAAACGCGAGGTGCCAGCCATGGGCAGCCTGCGTCCGGTGCGGCTGCGCGCACCCTTCTTTGGCCTCGAACGTGACGTTCTGCTGGCGCCCGAACACCGTCTACGCCTCGACTTCGCCGATGCCGACTACATGCTGGGCACCGATGACGTGTTGCTGCCCGCCGCCCATCTGGTGAATGGCAAACAGGCCCGCTACGAAGACACGATGCAGCTCGTGACCTATTATCAGGTGCTACTCGACGTGCATGATTGTTTGCTGCAGCAGGGGCTCTGGACCGAAAGCCTGTTCATTGGCACGCTGCGGCGTCGCCCGGATGTGGCGGCGACCACGGTTCTGGGCGATCTTCCGGCCAGCGCGTTGCCCGAACATCGGGCGTTCAGCCATCACCGGCTTTCCGATGTCGAAGCGCGGTCGCTCGCGGCAACGCTGCGGGCCTGAGCGGTTGTCGCGCCTTGGCAACGTGTGCATAGTCGCGCGCGGATGGAAGGCGGGGCGAACTTGATTCGGTGGATACTCACATCGTTGTGGGCGTTTTGCGCTTTGGTCGTGGCCACGGCCAGCGACGCGCAGTCTGCCACAGATTCGGGCGCCAAAGTGCTGCGTCTGGCCACCGTGACACGGCCGCCCTTTTCGATGGAAGAGGGGAACATCCAGACCGGCTTCAGCATTGATCTGTGGAACGCGCTTGCCGACCAGATGCAGGTGAAAACCGAAGTGGTGCGGGTTGAGTCCTTTTCCGAAATGCTCGAGTTGGTGCGCCGGGGCGAGGTCGATGCTGCCGCGGCCAATATTTCGATCACCGCCGACCGTGAAAGCACGATGGACTTCTCGCAGCCGATTTTTGAATCGGGGCTGAGCATTCTGATTCCGGCTGAAAGCTCAGGCAGCGTGTCGCTCCTGTCGGCATTGCTGTCGCGTGATGTGTTGATGGCGATTGCCGGGGCCTTCGGGATGTTGTTGCTTGCTGGCATGTTGATGTGGCTGTTTGAACGCCGCCAGCAGGCCTATTTCGATCACCCACCGCACAAAGCGCTGTTTCCCGCCTTCTGGTGGGCGTTGAACCTGGTGGTGAATGGCGGCTTTGAAGAGCGCCAGCCGCAAAGCCCGCTGGGCCGGCTCTTGGCCGTGTTCATGGTGGTTTCGTCGCTGTTTCTGGTATCGCTCTTCGTTGCCC
This sequence comes from Paracoccaceae bacterium, assembly GCA_050290705.1. Classification (GTDB taxonomy): domain Bacteria; phylum Pseudomonadota; class Alphaproteobacteria; order Rhodobacterales; family Rhodobacteraceae; genus Sinisalibacter. The sequence continues at coordinate 277,222 of JBNKIC010000022.1, read as the reverse complement.
AGATCACCGCGACCATGACCATCAACGCCATCCAGAGCTCGGTGAACTCGGTGAACGATCTCTATGGTCGGCGCATTGGCACCACCACCGGCTCGACCGCTGCGGCCTTTCTGGACCGGCGCGATCTGCACTACGACGGATTTCCCGATTTCAGCACGCTCATTGCGGCATTTGAGCGCGACGATCTCGATGCGGTGGTCTTCGATGCCCCGATTCTTGCCTACTATATCCACAGGTCGGGTCATGGCCGCAGTCAGCTTGCTGGGGCGGCTTTTCTGCGCGAAAACTACGGAATTGCGCTTCCCACTGGCAGCCCTCTTGCCGAACAGATCAATCAGGATCTGCTGAAACTTCGTGAAAATGGTACCTATGAAGCCATCCGTCAGAAGTGGTTCGGCGCGCAGAACGGCTAGACAGGACTGGCCTCCGCTGCCAATCTCACAGAGATTTTACCGCATGGAGCCTCCGATGATTAAGTTTACCCGTTTTCTGCCGCTTGCCCTGGCACTGCCGCTTGCCGCCTGTTTCGATATGGATATGACCGTCAAGTTTCCGGATTCCGATACCGCAGAGATGGTCTCGGTGATGACTGCCAGCCCCGAATTCTACGCGATGTCACAGCAAGGTGGCGACGAAGACCTTTGTGAGACCGGCGAAGGTGTGGTGCAGGATGATGGCAGCTTTGTCTGCACGGAAACCCAGACCGGCACGATCGAAGAGCTGATGGCCGATCCCGACATGAGCGAGGGGATGACCCTGGAACACCGCGATGGCGGGCTGATTTACGTTGCCTTTGATCTGGCCAGCCTGACCAGCGATATGGTTCCGCCGGAAGAAGATCAGGACAGCGCCGATGAAATGAAGGGCATGTTGCAGGATGCGTTCACCGGTCATGCGATCACCATCAATGTGGCTGGGTCGGAGATCGTTGAGACCAACGGCACCATCTCTGAAGATGGGAAAACCGCGACCTTCGAGATTCCGCTGACCACCATGCTGCAGGATCAGCCGGACCTGCCGGAAACCTTCAACACGCTGTTGAAACCCGGCAGCTGATCACGGCAGCGGGCTGATCCCGATCACGGGGGCGTGGAGCATCAGAAGCGCCGCGTAATGCCCAAGCCCAGCACGACATGAATGAAACCGCCCGGTGTGATCTCGATCCGCCGGGCGGTTTTCGTAGCCTCGGTGATGTCCTATCCCGACCTAGACAAGCTTTCTGACCTGCGTCTATTTGCACGCAGATATTTTCCAAACGGAGATTCCGATCATGAGATTTACCCGGCTTTTACCCTTTGCTCTAGCCCTGACGCTGGCCGCCTGTTTCGACCAGGATATGACAATTTCCTTCCCCGATGCGGACCACGTTGAAGTGGTCGAGGTATTAACTGCCAGCACGGAGTACTACTCGCTGTCCACCGAGAATAGTGACGACATGTGCGAGGGTGGCGAAAGCGAATGGCGGGATGATGGCAGCTATGTTTGCATCCAAACCAAGTCCGGCACGCTTGATGATTTCATGCAGCATAGCGATGCCACTGAAGGCATGGCCGTCGAACGCCGCGATGGCGGGCTGATCTATGTGGCTTTCGATGTGGCCAGCATAACCTCGCGCCGGACTCCGTCCGAAGACCCCGAGATCCCCGATCAGATGAAGGCGAAACTGGCTGAAGCCCTTGCCGGTCATGCCAGCACTATCAATGTGAAAGGGTCTGAAATCGTTGAAACCAACGGGGCAATTTCGGATGACGGCAAGCAGGCCACCTATGTGGTGCCATTGAGCAGGATGCTGGAAGACAACCCTGAACCGCTGGAAGATTTCTTTGTGCTGCTGAAACCCGGTAGCTGATCAGGGCAGCGGGCTGATCCCGATCACCGGGGCGTGGAGCATGAGAAGCGCCGCGTAAAGCCCGAGCCCCAGCACGACACGAATGATGCCGCCCGGTGTGATCTCGATCCGTCGGGCGGTTTTCGTAAGCCGCCCCCAGTCATCGCCCATATGGCGGCGTTTGCGCTGGTCGATCAGCTTCATGCCGAGCAGTGAGAAGGCGAAGAAGGTGCCAAACAGGATCACATGCGCCAGATCGCCATTCGGGACGATATGTGCCCCTGACCACAGGGCCAGCGCGACCAGAAGCGGATGACGCATCCAGCCAATAATGCCGGGGTGATCCGGGTCGAAATCCGCGTTTCGCGCGCCGCCGAAGGAAAGCGGGTTAGGGCGCAGCAGGGCGAGGGCGATGATCACGCAGACCAGCGCCATGATGCTGAGCGGGATATGCGTTTGCCAAAGCGCGCGCGGCCAAAGTTCAACATAGGGAGCGCGGGCCGCAGCGCCGATCAACCAGGTCAAAATCCCCAAGGATAGGGTCGAATAGGCCAGGGTGAAGCCCCGCGCACCGATCCGCGCCACGAGGCGCGATTTTACCGCCGGGCGCACCGGAATCGCGTGTGAGGCAAAGAAGGCCAGAAAGGCGAGCGTGAATTCCAGCCAGCCGCTCATTCCAGCACATCTTGGATGGATTGCAGCAATGCCTCGGGCGTGCCGCAAAGCCGCGTCGCATGGTCCAGCTCACCCGGCGCGCTATAGCCCCATGTGACCCCAATGCTGGGCATTTCGACCTTTTTCGCCGCATCAATATCGTGATGCCGGTCGCCCACCATCACGCAATCGCGCGCCTCAAGCCCAAGCTCATTCAGCGCATAGGCCAGCAGATCGCCCTTGTCGTTGCGGGTGCCGTCCATCTCTGGTCCGAATTGCGCGGCAAGGTGCTGGTCCAGCCCGAAATGCGCGGTGATGCGGATGGCAAATTCGCGCGGTTTGGCGGTGGCAAGGCAGAGCCGGTAGCGGGCGGACAGCACCTCCAAAGCCTCATTTATCCCGGAATAGACACTGTTTTCGAACAGTCCCACGGTTGAAAACCGCTCGCGATAGAGCCTGATCGCCTCCTCAGGGTCAGCCACCCCCAGCCGAGCGAAACTGTCGATCAGCGCCGGGCCAATCACCCAGGTCAGATCATCCGGCTCCGGCGCTGCCATCCCCAGCGCCTCCAGCGCATGGATCACCGAGCGGGTGATGCCGGGTTTCGGATCGGTCAGCGTGCCGTCGAGGTCGAGAAAAACTGTTCGCATGGGGCGAAAAGGCTCTGTTTCGCGCCGATTGTCAATTCACCCGTCAGTATCGTTATAGATCGGCAGCCATTGCGCGATGCCGAAACCGATCTCGACCATCAGGACTGGCAGCAACAGCAGACTGGCGCCGTTCAGAAGCGCATTCACCTGCCAGAGCGAAAACAGCACCCGCCCGACGCCATCATAGCGCCCTAACGTAACTGAGGTATGGCGCAGCCGGTAAACCGACCAGATCATAACCACCGAGCCGAAGAAACTGCCGAAGAGCGTTGCATAGGGGGTGAGCACGACCGTTTCACCGGGCAGGCCAAGCGACAGGTGCAGCCTATTCAGGCTGCCGATGATCAGCGCCAGACTCCAGGGCGTGGCAAAACCACCGGTGACGATCAGGTCATACCAGGCGCTGAGCCGGATAAGTTTGAGATAGGTGGATTTCTTCAGCATCCGAATTCTCCTGTTGTTCAGATGCCGGAACTGATAAACCTTTGACTATAGTCCAAGGTCAAACAAAAAATGCGTATCGGTAAATTGGCAGAGATGACAGGCGTTAGCCGCGATGCGATCCGGCTATACGAGGAGCGTGGGCTCATCCGCAGTGACAGGCGTGCCAATGGCTATCGCGATTTCCCTGAAGGCACCGAGGTATTGGTGGCCTATATCCGCACCGCGCAGGGGCTGGGCTTTACCCTTGCCGAGATCGGTGAAGAGATGCCAGCACTCACCGGCGGCGGGCTGAGTCAGGACGAGATCGCCCAAATCCTTGCCCGCAAGCTTGATGAGATTGATGCACGGATCGTCGGGCTGGGTGCATTGCGCGATCAGTTGCGCGCACAAATGCAGTTGCTCTGCCCGATGGCGGTCACGCTGCCCGGTCAGGCCTCGTCGTAAAACGGCGTCATCTGCGCCACGATCACCGAGTTTTCTTCGAGCGCCCGCACCATCAGCTCGCGCTCTTCGTCCGGGATATCGTGGCCTTCGTCCAGCCGTTCTTCCAGCGTGCCGTAGCCTGTTACGTCCAGCGGGGCCACCTCGGCCTGTTTCAGGATCGCCACCGTCTCGCGCACCGCTTCGGCTTCGTCTACGCCGGAGGCGTAGCACATCAGCGCGGCGCCGGTGCTGCCGTCGGGCAACCCGTCGCCATCCTTGCGGCCCACTTCCACGAGCAGGGTATAGACCTTTTGTTTGCTATCCGGTTTTGCCATGCCCCGCTCCTACGAGGCATGGCGCACGAGATCAAGGCCGTCCGAGAAAGTCGCGGCTGACGGTGCCTTTGAAGCAGCGGGGGAAGAACGGATAGGTATCGGTGGCGAAATACACATAGTGGCCCTGATAGATCCCGCCATTGCATTCATCCAGATCGCCCGCGCCAGCCGTATAGGTCCAGTCTTCGATATAGCTGCCATCATAGCGCCCGCCGGGGCCGGAGGGGCGCGTGCCCTGTTTCAACTCATAGGACGATTGCACCGCACTGCCCGCATAATGGATCTCAAACCCATCGGCGGCATAGCCGATCAGCGTGCCCTGGGCGGATTCGAGCAGGCCGGGTGACACCTCGTGATAGTGATACAGCCCGCGCCCATCGACATGGGCGTTGTTGGCATCAATGCCCAGCTTGCCCGCATTCGCCATCCCCTCGACATGCCAGCCCGAGGCGCAATTGCGGCTGAACCCGCCACGCCCGGTCGGATCGTAGCATTCCGCCGTATTCGGCCGGATCGGAATGCCCGACAGGGTGATGCCCGACGCATTGGTCTGGGTGGTCACGCGCCCGGTCTGGCTGGGGGTTGCATCGACGCAGACCGAGATATTTTGCGCGCGAAAGCTGTTGGGATTGCCCCGCGTCGGAAATTGCCCGATCGCGTGGGTGGGGGTGTCGTTCGAGGTGATACAGCGCTGATCGCCTGTCACCGAAATATCCACCTGATTGCCATGCGCCATGGCCGGAGCGCTGGTCAGACCGACCAGCGCAACTGCGTAAAAACCTGCTTTCAACATCATCGTCTCCCTACTGCGTTGTGTGGGACAAAACGCAGCAGGAAGGAGATTCCGTCGTCAGTCGCGCAGCAGTTCGTTGATGCCGGTTTTCGAGCGGGTGCGCTCGTCGACCCGTTTCACGATCACCGCACAGTAGAGGTTGATGCCGTTTTTCGACGGCATCGAGCCTGCGACCACCACCGAATAGGGCGGCACTTCGCCATACATCACTTCGCCGGTTTCGCGGTCGACGATCTTGGTCGATTGGCCGATGAACACGCCCATGCCCAGCACCGAACCTTCGCGGACGATGCAGCCTTCGACCACTTCCGAACGCGCGCCGATGAAGCAATTGTCTTCGATGATCGTCGGCCCGGCCTGCATCGGTTCCAGCACGCCGCCGATGCCGACGCCACCCGAGAGGTGCACGTTTTTACCGATCTGCGCACAGGAGCCAACCGTAGCCCAGGTATCGACCATCGTGCCTTCATCGACATAGGCGCCGAGGTTCACAAAAGACGGCATCAGCACCACGCCGGGGGCGATATAGGCCGATTTGCGCACCACCGCGTTGGGCACGGCGCGAAAGCCCGCTTCGCGCCAGCGGTTGTCGCCCCAGCCTTTGAACTTGCTGTCGACCTTGTCCCACCAGCCGCCGCCTTGCGGGCCGCCATCCTGCTGCTCCATATCCTTGATACGGAACCCCAGCAGCACCGCCTTTTTGGCCCATTGGTTCACGTGCCAGCTGCCGTCGGCCTGTTTCTCGGCCACGCGCAGCACGCCCGAATCAAGCGCGTTCAGCGTGGCTTCAATCGCCTCGCGGGTCTCGCCTCCGGTCGAGGGCGTGATCGTATCGCGGGCCTCCCAGGCGGCTTCGATGGCAGTTTCAAGCTGAGCATTAGACATGGGTATTCCTCAATTTCGGTTCTTTCCCGTTTGGGCCAAGGCTATAAGGACTGAAAAGCCTTCGCGCAATCAGACAAGAAAGATCGAGCAGATGACTGATACGACCCGCCGCCACCCTTTTCGCCATTCCGGGCAAGACCGCGAAGCCTCGCATCAGTATCCGGACACCGCCCAAACCCGCTCGCCCACCTACCGGCTGGCCTATGACGATCTGGATTTCATCCTGCGCGACGAAATGCGCGCGTTGCGGTTGCAGCTGGAATTTCTGAAGCCCGATCTGGTGATGCAGGAGCACGGGATCGAAAGCACGGTGGTTCTGTTCGGCGGCGCGCGCATTCCCCGACCGGAAGACAAGGACAAGGCCCCGGCGGGGCTGGCCGCGCTCAGCCACTACTATGACGAGGCGCGCCGATTTGCGCAGCTGATCTCGAAAGAGGCCAATCACAACGGCCATCATCGCAAGGTGATCGTTTCCGGCGGTGGCCCCGGGGTGATGGAGGCGGCCTCGCGTGGGGCGGCCGATGTGGGCGGTATCTGCGTCGGCCTCAATATCGTGTTGCCGCATGAACAGGCGCCCAACCCCTGGGTGACGCCGGAGCTCTGTTTCAACTTCCACTATTTCGCTATCCGCAAGATGCATTTCCTGATGCGCGCCGAGGCGCTGGTGGTGTTTCCCGGCGGTTTCGGCACCCTGGACGAGACCTTTGAGTGCCTGACCCTGATCCAGACCAAGCGGATGAAACAGATTCCGGTTCTGCTTTTTGGCCGGGCGTTTTGGGAAAAGATCATCAACTGGCAGGCGCTGGCCGAGGCGGGCACCATCGCACCTCAGGATCTTGAGCTGTTCCGGTTCGTCGAAACCGCCGAAGAGGCGGCGGCGGCGATTGAGGCTTGGGAGAAAGAGCACCCGAACGGGAATGGCAACGGCAATGGCGGCGGGCAGGCCTGAGCCGCTCCGTGCGCGGCCTCAGCGCCGCGCGAAAACCGGCACCGCATTGATCCGATCCAGCAGCCAGGTGTGGCTGTGGCCGGGGAATGGGGTGCCGTAGCGGCGCAGCAGACTGGGATAGCCAAAGCCGATTTCCGAGCTGCGGCAGATGAACCGCCCGCTGATCAGCTCGTGCAGCGCCAGCCCGCCCCCGGCTTCGCGTAAGCAATAGCCCTTGCCTGCCAGCCGGTCTTTCAGCTCGGCCCAGCCGCGCGCCTCGATGAAATCGCGCTCGGTCTCGGTCTTCACCGGCGCCAGCAAACGTTGTTCGATCTGGGGATGGCTCTGGAAGCTTTCGCGCCGCCGCATATCGCGTTCAATCGCCAGCCGCAGCAATTGGCCAATGGTCACATCCTCTTCCCGCGCCAGCTTCTCAAGCCGAGCGATCAGGTCTTTGGGAAGTTTGAACGTAACGGATTCCATGGGATCAGTATGACCCAGCATGGTTTCTCTAAGGTTAAACAGTTTCCGGAGGGTTAAGGCCCCGGTCAGCTCGTTTCGCAGGAGCCGATGCTGATCTCGCCTATTCCCGCTTCCGCCTCGATCTCGCGTTTGGACTTGCGGGCGCGTTCGGTGGCCGATTTCAGCTGTCCGCAGGCCGCCATGATGTCTTCGCCGCGCGGGGTGCGGATCGGGCTGGCATAACCGGCCTGATAGATGACATTGGCAAAGGCATGGATGCGGTTGTTCGAAGAGCGTTTATAGGGCGCGCCGGGCCATTCGTTAAACGGGATCAGGTTGATCTTGGCCGGGATGCCCTCGATCAGCTTCAGCAGTCGCCGCGCGTCCTCGTCGCTGTCATTCACCCCGTTCAGCATCACATATTCAAAGGTGATCCGTTCGGAATTCGACAGTTTCGGATAGGCTTTCAGCGCCTCGATCAGCTCGGCCAGCTTATAGCGCTTGTTGATCGGTACCAGCTTGTCGCGCACCTCGTCGGTGGTGGCGTGAAGGCTGATCGCCAACATGCAGCCGATTTCATCGCCAGCCCGCGCGATCTCCGGCACCACGCCCGAGGTCGAAAGGGTAATCCGGCGACGGCTGAGGCTGATCCCCTCGCCATCCATCGCGATCTTCATCGCGTCGCGGACATTGTCGAAATTATACAGCGGCTCGCCCATGCCCATCAGCACGATGTTCGAAACCAGCCGGGGCCGTTCGCCCATGCCTTCGCCGGGGCGCACCCAATCGCCTAGATCGTCGCGCGCCAGCATGATCTGGCCGACAATCTCGCCTGCGGTCAGGTTGCGCACCAGCTTCTGGGTGCCGGTGTGGCAGAAGGAACAGGTCAGCGTGCAGCCCACCTGCGAGCTGACACAAAGCGTGCCCCGGTCTTCCTCGGGGATATAAACGATCTCGACCTCATGCCCACCGGCGATGCGCACCAGATATTTGCGCGTGCCGTCTTCCGAGACCTGCTTGGTCACCAGCTCGGGCACCCGCACTTCGAAATGCTCGGCGAGCATTGCGCGGTAATCCTTGGCCAGATTGGTCATCTCAGCAAAGTCGCGCACACCCTTATGGTAGATCCACTGCCAGACCTGCCCCACGCGCATATTCGCCTGCTTCTCGGGCGTGCCTGCGGTGATCAGCGCGTCGCGCAGCGCGTCGCGAGTGAGCCCGACAAGGTTCACCTTTCCCGTGCCCTCGCCATCCTTGCGGGGAATGGTCAGAACGTCCTGAGTGATCGGAGCTTGTGGGTCGGTCATGTCTGGGCCTCGCTTTGGCGCCCATATAGGGGTTTTTTGGCGGGTTACAAAAGAAAACGCCCCGACAATCCGCCGGGGCGCCTGAAAATCGCTTGGTCGCGCTTACTTGCAGCGCGCACCGGCATCCTCGGAAGCGGCGGTGAAGCCCAGCAGCGAGAACGTATCTTGCGTGCGGGTTCCGCGCCCGGACATGCCGACCAGAACGGCGGTCGCGCCCTTTTTCATCGCGGCGATGATCTTGGCGTCGTCTTCCTTTTTCGACCAGGCCCATTCACCATCGGTGAACAGCTGGTAGGTGTCGCTGCCCACGGTAAGCGAAACGGTCGATTTGTCCCGGAACGGATAGCCGCCAGTAAAGCTGACCTCGCCATTCGTGCCCGACCGGTAGCTTACGAACAACAGGATATCACCGCGCTTCACCGCAACGACGCTGCCGTTCTTGGTGTTCACGGTTTCCTTGGGTTTCGATACGCTCCAGCATTCCTTCGGGTTGTTCTCGACGAACACGCTCCAATCGGTATTGGCCGCGACCCGGTTCGAACTTTCCTGTGCAAACGCGCCCATTGCCATAAGCGAAAACGCTGCAATGCTTAGGCCGCGTGTGAATCTCGATGTCATGTCTAATTCAGCCTCCAGCTGCCCCTGCCTCGTGGCCCTTGCGCCTTGCCCTCTGATGAGGTTCTTCTGGCCCAGGCCTGTTCCACTCTGCGCCGTGACACTAACTTAAAATCGTAGGATTTTAAAAGCCCCGTTGGCGGAAAACCGCGCGTTTCCCTAGGGATGAAGGAGCGAACATGAACGAACCCGTTCTGATGACGGAAATTTGGCGCGGCGACAGGGTCGAATCGCGCCACTTTGGCCATGCGGTAATCGCCGGGCCCGACGGCATTGTTGCCAGCTGGGGCGACCCGGATATGGTAATCTATCCGCGCTCGTCGTCGAAGATGATTCAGGCGCTGCCGCTGGTGGAAAGTGGCGCCGCCGATGCGGCCGGGCTGACCAGCGAGCATCTGGCGCTGGCCTGTGCCTCGCATAATGGCGCGCATATCCATACCGACCGGGTGGAAAATTGGCTGGCAGAGCTGGGGATGGGCGAGGGCGATCTGCGCTGCGGCGCGCATATGCCGAAAGACGAGCTGGCGGCGAAAGAGATCACCTGTTCCGATTCCAAGCCTAGGCAAATCCACAACAATTGCTCGGGCAAACATGCGGGCTTTTTGACGCTCACCAAGCATCTGGGGGCCGGTCCGGAATACGATCAGATCGACCATCCGCTGCAAATGGCGATTCGCGACGCCTGGGAAGATGTGACCGGCGAGCCGATTTCCGGCTGGGCCGTCGATGGCTGCTCGGCCCCGAATTTTGCCACTTCGCTGAAAGGCATCGCCCGGGCGATGGCTTTTTATGCGCGCGCCGATGAGGCGGGCGAGACCCCGCGCGAACGCGCGGCGGCCCGGCTGCGCAAGGCGATGGCGGCGCATCCCGCACTGGTGGCTGGCGAAGATCGCGCCTGCACCGATCTGATGCGGGCGATGCAAGGCGGTGTGGCGATCAAGACCGGGGCCGAGGCGGTGTTCGTGGCGATGCTGCCCGAGCAGACGCTGGGCATTGCGCTGAAAATTGCCGATGGCGGCACCCGCGCGGCGGAAGCCTCGATTGCCGCGCTTCTGGTACGCTCTGGCGTTCTTGACCCGGATCATCCGGCGACGTTGAAATATCTCAACGCCCCGATCACCAACTGGCGCGAAATCGTCACCGGCTATATTCGCCCGGCTCCGGGCTTTCCCGATTGATTCGAGGGCCAGCGCGACCACGTTTCACGCTGGCCTTTCCCGCCCTACATGCTAGGGCTGGGATATGACACGTATCCCTTCAAAACAGGAAATCCTCGACTGGATTTCTGAAAACCCCACTCAAAGCGCCAAGCGCGACATCGCCCGGGCCTTCGGCATCAAGGGCGCAGCGCGCATTGATCTGAAGCGTCTCCTGCACGAGCTGGAAGACGAGGGGCACCTGGCCAAGCGTAAGAAAACCTATCGCGACGCCGACAAGCTGCCGCCGGTTTCGGTGCTGGAGGTGGCCGGGCTCACGCCCGAGGGCGAGCTTTTTGCCCGCCCGCTGGAATGGCAGGGCGAAGGGGAAGCCCCGCGTGTGCTGTTTCTTGCCAAAACCGGCGATCCCGCCCTCGCGCCCGGCGACCGTATCCTGTGCCGGATGACCGAGGTGCAGGGCGAAGATCATGCCTATGAAGCACGACTGATCCGCCGTATCGGTCAGGCCGCGAACCGCATTCTGGGCATCTATCGCAAGGCTGCCGAGGGCGGCCGCGTGGTCCCGATCGACAAGGGCGCCGACAAGGAGTGGATGGTGCCCGCCGGGGCCGAGGATAACGCGAAAGACGGCGAGCTGGTCGAAGCTCAGCAAACCGGGCCGAAATCGCGCATGGGCCTGCCGAAAGCCAAGATCGTGGCCCGGCTGGGCGATCCGACAGCGCCGCGTGCCGTCAGCCTGATTGCCATCCATCAGCACGGCATTCCCGACAGCTTCCCCGATGAGGTGATCGCCGAGGCCGACGCGATGAAGCCCGCCGGGCTGAAGGGCCGCGAAGATCTGCGCCATCTGCCGCTGGTGACCATCGACCCGGCCGATGCCCGCGATCATGACGATGCGGTTTGGGCGCACCCCGATGAAAGCCCCAAAAACCCCGGCGGTTTCGTGCTCTGGGTCGCCATTGCCGATGTAGCGCATTACGTCACGCCCGGCTCGCAGCTCGACCGCGAGGCGCGCAAGCGGGGCAACTCGACCTATTTCCCCGACCGTGTTGTGCCGATGCTGCCCGACCGGCTGTCGGGCGATCTGTGCAGCCTGCATGAGGGTGTGCCGCGCGCTTGCCTTGCCGCGCGCATGGTGATTGGTGCCGATGGCGAAAAGCGCTCGCACAGCTTCATCCGGGGGCTGATGAAATCCGCGGCCTCGCTGAATTATGCCGAAGTGCAGCAGGCCGAAGACGGGGCGCCGAACGAGAAATGTGCGCCGCTGATGGATGAGGTGATCCATCCGCTTTACGCGGCCTACAAGGCGCTGAAACTGGCCCGTGCTCGGCGTCAGCCGCTCGATCTCGATCTGCCTGAGCGCAAGATCGTGCTCGGCGATGATGGCAAGGTGGCAAGCGTACGTTTTGCCGAACGGTTAGACGCCCACCGGCTGATCGAAGAATTCATGGTGCTCGCCAATGTGGCAGCGGCGGAAGAGCTGAACCGGCTGAAACGCCCTCTTCTGTTCCGTGTCCACGAAGAGCCGAGCCCGGAAAAACTGGAAGCCCTGCGTGAAGTGGCGCAGGCGTCAGGTTTTACCCTTGCCAAGGGACAGGTGCTGCAAACCCGCCACCTCAATCAGTTGCTGGCTCAGGCCGAGGGCAGCGAGTTTGACGAGCTGATCAACATCTCGACCCTGCGCTCGATGACCCAGGCCTATTACAGCCCTGAAAACTTTGCGCATTTCGGGCTGTCCCTGCGCAATTACGCGCATTTCACCTCGCCCATTCGCCGCTATTCCGACCTCATCGTGCACCGTGCGCTGATTTCGGGCCATGGCTGGGGCAAGGATGGGCTGAGCCCTGACGATATCGACCAGCTTGAAGCCACCGCGCAGCATATTTCCGAGACCGAGCGGCGCTCGATGGTGGCCGAGCGCGATACCAACGATCGCTATCTTGCCGCCTATCTGTCGGATCGTGTGGGCAACGAATTTACCGGGCGGATTTCGGGTATCCAGCGCTTCGGCGCCTTCGTGAAGCTCGATGAAACCGGCGCCGACGGGCTGGTGCCTGTTTCGACCATTGGCGCGGAGTATTTCCGCTATGACGCCGATGCCCAGACCCTGACCGGCGAGCGTTCCAAACTTACCCTGAGCATGGGCCAGCCGGTTTTGGTGCGCCTGTCAGAGGCCGTGCCGGTGACCGGTGGGCTGATGATGGAGCTGCTTGAGGTGGACGGCGCCACGGTCCGCTCCGGTCGTTCCAATCCGCGTCGTGGTGCGCCGGTGTCACGTAAAGGCGCAAAATCCCGCCATAAATCCGAAAAGACCGCAAAAAAGGTCAAACGCCGCCGGAAATGATCTATGCTGAGACCGTATTGATGTGATGGTTTCCGGGGGGGCATGGCAGGTGTTTGAGCCAGCAAGTGTTACCGATTTTGAAGAATTTCAGATCTGGATCCAAAGGGATCTGCGTTCGCGTGTATTGAATCAACAGATTCGCCCATCGACCTTCAATCGGGTCGCGGCGCATCTGGAATTTCTGCCCGCCGTTCTTGAGCATCAGACGCATCAGAAAGAGGTTCTGATGCCGATCTGGGATTATGTCGCTCTTACCGCCTCGGATCAGAGGATACGGCTCGCTCGTCAGGCCCTGCGCCGCCACCGCGACCTGTTCAACCGGCTGGAGCAGGCCTTTGGGGTGGAAGCCGAGATTCTCACCGCGATCTGGGGCATCGAAAGCCAGTTTGGCGCCAAGCGGGGGCAGATCCCGGTGCTTTCGGCGCTGGCCACTCTGATCTTCCGGGGCCGCCGGGCAAGCTTCTTTGAGGATGAATTCGTCGCGGCTTTGCGTCTGGTGCAATCGGGCACCTGTCATCCCGACCGGATGCATGGTTCCTGGGCTGGTGCACTGGGCCACGGGCAGTTCATGCCCTCCTCGGTGCAGAATTTTGCCGTCGATTTCGATGGCGATGGGCAGGCCGACCTATGTGGCGATGCGCCGGACGATGCGCTGGCCTCTATGGCGCATTACCTCAAGAAACACGGCTGGAAAAAAGGCCAGCCCTGGGGGTTTGAGGTCGTGCTGCCCGACGGATTCGATTACGGGTTGGTCGGCGTCGGACAGACGCGCTCGATCGCGGAATGGTGCAGTCTTGGGCTGAAAGCTTCCGACGGCGAACCGATGCCGGATTACGGACCGGGTTCAATCTGCCTGCCCGCCGGTGCGAATGGCGTGGCGCTGCTGGTCTTGAAGAATTTCCATGTGATCCTCGCCTATAACAATGCCGACGCCTATGCGATTTCTGTTGGGCATCTGAGCAACAGGATCGGCGGCGGCAAGGCGTTTCAAGGGCGTTGGCCGGTGGGCGAGGCTTTGACGCTGCGCAGTGAAATGCGCGAAGTTCAGCAGCTTTTGACCACGGCCGGGTTCAATACTCTGGGAATCGATGGGTTGCAGGGGCCAAATACCATCCGGGCCGCCCGTGCCTGGCAAAGCGAAAATGGCCTTCCGGCAGATGGGTTTCTGAGCCTGAGCCTGCTGAAGGCGCTGCGCCATTCGGCTTTGTAGGCCTCAGACCGCCGCCACAACGCGTTCGGCCAGAAGGGCCGGCAGGGCGGCGAAATCGGCAAAGCGCAGATCATGCGGCAGAGCCTCGACTGGCGATTTGCGATAGCCCTCGGTGAACAGCGCGAAAGGAATACCGGCATTCACCGCGGTTTCGGCATCGACCTCGCTATCGCCAACATAAAACATCGCCCCCTCGCCAAGCGCGGCGAAGGCCTGATGCAGTGGGGCCGGGTCGGGCTTTTTCACCGGCAGGGTATCGCCGCCGATCACCACACCGAAGAAGTCAGACAGCCCCAACAGATCGAGAATCTGGCGCGCCGGTTCGTCGGGCTTGTTAGTGCAGATGCCGAGCTGATGCCCCGCTTCCCGAAGCTGCTCCAGTACCGCCACCACGCCCGGATAGGGGTGGGTCGTGTCGGCAGGCGCTGCCATATAGAACTCATGCGTCATCGCGCTCAGGCGGGCGTGCTCTTCACTCGGCAGATCGCGTGCCTGCATCGCCCGTTCCACCAGTTTCGGCAGCCCGTTGCCGACGAAAGACATGGTTTCGGCAGGATCAAGCGGCGCGCGCCCCTCGGTGGCCAGCATCTGGTTGACCGCATTGCGCAGGTCGCCCACGGAATCGACCAGAGTTCCGTCGAGATCGAAGACAATCCTCACGCGGGCGATTTCCATTTGATCGAGCAGCCCATCGAGGCGATTTGCTCGGCCGGACCGCGCCCGGTTTCGGCAATCTCCCGCATCGCTTCATAGAGGTCGCGGCGCAGTTCGGCAGGCCCGGCCTCTTTGCGCGAGGCATCGAGACGGCCGCGATATTGCAGCTCGCCCGCCGCGTTATAGCCAAAGAAATCGGGCGTGCAGACGGCGTCATAGGCCTTCGCCACATCCTGGCTCTCGTCATAGAGATAGGGGAAGGTAAAGCCATGAGCGGCAGCAAATTCCGCCATCTTTTCAGGCGCGTCCTGCGGATAGGCGGCAGTATCGTTGGCGCTGATCGCCACCACGCCAATACCCAGCGCCTGCAACTCTTTCGCGTCGCGCACGATCCGGTCGACCACCGCCTTCACATAGGGGCAGTGGTTGCAGATGAACATGACCAGCGTGCCGGCTTTGCCGGTCACATCGCTGAGCGTTACCACCTTGCCGGTGGCGGGTTCGGGCAGGGCGAAATCGTGGATCGGGGCATCGAAATCGCAGACGGGGGGAATCTCAGCCATGCTATCCTCCTGTGAAACCGCGATCCGTTCGGCGCTGTCAGCCCTGAGCGGCCTCGGCCGCCGCGCGGATTGCCCTTATATTCTCGCCGTAAGGCGCGGGATTGTCCACCGATCCGCCTTTGAACACCGCAGACCCGGCCACCAGCACGTTCGCCCCGGCCGCAACCACCAGCGGCGCGGTCTCGGTGGTGACGCCACCATCGATCTGGATTTGGATAGGCCGGTCGCCGATCATCTGGCGCAGGCGACGGGTTTTCGCGACTTGCGAGGCAATGAATTTCTGCCCGCCAAAGCCCGGGTTCACGGTCATGATCAGCACCATGTCGCACAGGTCGAGCACATGCTCGATGCTCTCCAGCGGGGTGCCGGGATTGAGGCTGACCCCAGCCATCTTGCCGGTGGCCTTGATTGCCTGCAACGTGCGGTGAATATGCGGCCCGGCCTCGACATGCGCGGTGATCATATCAGCCCCGGCTTCGGCATAGGCGTCGATATAGGGATCGACCGGCGCGATCATCAGATGCACGTCCATGAAGGTTTTCACATGAGGACGAAATGCTTTTACCGCCTGCGGGCCAAAGGTGAGGTTGGGCACGAAATGCCCGTCCATCACATCGACATGCACCCAGTCGGCGCCTTCGGCCTCAATGGCCTGAATCTCCCGCCCGAAATCGGCGAAATCGGCAGAAAGGATCGAGGGCGCGATCTTGATCGAGCGGTCGAAGGGCATGGTTGTCTCCGTCTTCACTAAGTTGCGGGTGCTCTATCACGCTGCCGGCGCGACGCCCAGCTTTTCCGGCCCGCTGCCATGTTCGGCCACGGCCTACAGCTGGTCAGAAAATTCCGCGATCACCTGGGCATAGATATCGCGCTTGAACGGCACGATTTTTTCCACCAGATCGCGCGGGTCCATCCATGTCCAGCGGCTGAATTCCGGGTGCTGCGTTTCGATGATGATCTGGTTGTCGGCGCCATGAAACCGCATCAGAAACCAGCGCTGCCGCTGGCCTCGATACTGCCCTTTCCAGATCCGCCCGATCACCTCGTCTGGCAGATCATAGGTCAGCCAGTCGGGGTATTCGGCTTCAACGGTCACCAGATCGCGGTGCACGCCGGTTTCTTCTTCCAGCTCTCTGAGCGCCGCCTCAAGCGGGGCCTCATCGGCATCAATCCCGCCCTGCGGCATCTGCCAGGCGGTTTCATCCGTGCCGAGCTTCGGTGCATCAATGCGCTGCCCGGCAAAGATACGGCCCTGCGCATTGGCCAGCACGATGCCCACATTCGGCCGATAGGGCAGTTTGGCGATCTTTTCGGGTGTCATTCGGCTCTCCTGCTTTGCCGGCAAATTAGCGCGTCTCGCGGCCAAAAGAAAAGGCCGCCCGGCTGGGGGCGGCCTGATCTGTTATCGGGGATTGCGCCGATCAGTTGCTGGTATCGGGCGCGGCCATGGCCGACAGCCCTTTGATCAGATCAACCGCATAGGACAGCTGGAAATCCTCATCGCGCAGCTTGGCGGCCTCTTCGGCAGCGGCGCGTTCGGCTTCGATCTGCTTGATCTCATCCTCGGTCAGACTGTCATTGTTGAGGCTGCCACGCAGATCGGCTTCCGAGCTCATCGGGGTGTCCGAGGACGCCGTGGTGTCCGCCGCGCTGGGCACGGGCTGTTCCACCACAATATCGGGGCTCACGCCAAGCGCCTGGATCGAGCGGCCCGAGGGCGTGTAGTAGCGTGCCGTGGTCAGACGCATCGCGCCGTCGCCGGGCACCGGCATCACCGTCTGCACCGAGCCTTTGCCAAAGCTCTTGGTGCCAACCACCACCGCACGGTGATGATCATGCAGCGCCCCGGCAACAATTTCCGACGCCGAGGCCGACCCGCCATTGATCAGGAGTACTATCGGTTTTCCATGGGTAATGTCGCCCGGCGTGGCATTCACGCGTTCGGTATCTTCCGGATTGCGCCCACGGGTCGAAACGATCTCGCCCGAATCAAGGAAGGCATCCGAGACCTTGATCGCCTGATTGAGCAGCCCGCCCGGGTTGTTGCGCAGGTCAAGCACCACACCTGATACCTTGTCAAATCCGCCCAGCTCTTCAACGGCTTTGGTGAAGCCGTCAGACACGTTCGGGTAGGTCTGATCGTTGAAGGTGGTGATCCGCACGACGATGGTGTCGCCGATAGTGCGCACCGTTGCGGCGGTCAGCTTGATCTCGTCGCGCACGATCGACACATCGAAAGGCTCGTCAACGCCTTCACGCACCACGGTGATCACGATCTCGGACCCGATCGGCCCACGCATCAGATCAACCGCCTGATTGAGGTTCAGGCCCATCAGGCTTTCGCCATCAACATGGGTGATGTAGTCGCCCGACTGCATGCCCGCTTCGGCAGCTGGGGTGCCGTCCATCGGCGAGACGACTTTTATAAAGCCCTGATCCTGCGTCACCTCGATGCCAAGGCCGCCAAACGAGCCACGAGTCTGCGTCCGCATGTTTTGCGCGGCACGCGGCGGCAGGTAGCTCGAATGCGGATCAAGCGAGATCAGCATCCCGTTGATCGCCGCTTCGATCAGCTCTTGCGGATCCACTTCC
Organism: Paracoccaceae bacterium; assembly: GCA_050290705.1. Lineage (GTDB taxonomy): Bacteria > Pseudomonadota > Alphaproteobacteria > Rhodobacterales > Rhodobacteraceae > Sinisalibacter. Next base: position 259,378 of record JBNKIC010000022.1, on the reverse strand, counting down.
TCGACATATTGCGAGCGGATTCGTTCGAAAACGGTGCCGAACAGATCGAGTTGCTGATAGACGCTGGCATTGTTTGCGGCATCCTGCGCGATCAGCGGGCCCGCTATCTGCGTGGTCAGCACGGCCCCGGCAAGGGTGCCGCCCAGCGCGGCCATCAAAAATTTCTTCATGTCAGCTTCGGATCCTTCATTCGTTGGGGCCCGTGAACCACCCTGCCGGGTCCTGCGACGCGCCATTCCATCTCAGCTCTATATAAAGCGACTCTGACGCTTCTGCGCCACCTCCTTCGGGAGAAGAAATCAAATTGCCTTGATCAGCACCGGGTGCTGCCCCTCCCATAAGGCCAATCGGGGTGTCTTTGGGCAGCACATCCCCGACATGGCCGAAAAGCTCGCCGAGCCCGGCCAGAACCAGCAGATAACCCTCGCCCGGTTCCAACACCGCCACCTGACCGTAGTCAAGCAATGGCCCGAGATAGCGAATCGTCGCGGGCCAGGGCGTGGTCACAAGGGTCAGTGGGCGGGTTGCCACCACCCAGCCCGGGCGGCGTACCCCGGCGGCATCGGCCTCGTTGAACGCCCGGATCACCCGGCCGAGCACGGGCAGGGCGAGCGTGCCGCGCGCAGCCGTGAAGTCCGGCAGGCTCACCTCGACCGAGTTGTCTACCGCCGAGGTCGACAGAAGCCCGTTGGCGAAACTTTCCATCGTATCGGCAGAGCTGATCAGGTTTTCCATCGCCGCATCATCGGCGATCAGCCGGTTGGGCAAATCGGTGCGGTTGGATATTGCCTTGCTGAGCTCGGTACGTGCGGTCTGCACTCCGGTCAGCCCCTCCTGCAGGGTCTTCACTGCGGATTCTTGCAAGGCGCGCAGGGTTGCGACCTCCTGCAATGCGTCGCGCAGCTTGGCGGCTTCGCGGTTCAGCGCAGGCGTGACATCCGACAGGATCATCCCCGCCCGGACATTGCCCAGCGGCCCGTCGGGATGCAGCAGCAAAGCAGGCTCCGGCGCGGATTCGATGCTTTCCAGCACCCCCAGCAGCTCGGACAACCTGTCGCTTTCGGCGGCAAACACGCCCTCGATGGCGCGTTCGTGGATCGTAGCCTGGCGCAGCCCTTCACGCAGGGCGGCCAGCCCGGCCTCATAGGCCTGCACTGTCTGGGTGAGCGCCGCCACCCTGTTGCGAGCGCCCTCGGCGGCCAGCAAGGCATCGCCAGCGTCGTGCAGGGCCTGCATGGCCGCTTCGGCGCTGGCTGTAGGGTCGGATTGCGCCCATCCTGCAAACGGCGTGAGCGCCACAGCGCCCGCCAGAACGAGCGCTGCCAGCCTCACCGTACGATCAGGCTCTTGCCGGTCATTTCTTCCGGCTGTTCAAGCCCCATCAGCTCCAGAAGGGAGGGGGCGAGATCGCTGAGCTTGCCATCGCGCAGGCTTACCCCGTCGGGGCCGCCAAACATCACCACCGGCACCGGGTTGGTGGTGTGCGAAGTGTGCGGCCCGCCGGTTTCCGGATCGACCATGGTTTCGCAGTTGCCATGATCGGCGGTCACGATCACCGCGCCGCCCACTTCGGCCAGCGCCTCGATCACCCGGCCAAGCTGGGTATCGACCGTTTCAACCGCCGTGATCGCCGCCTGCAGATCGCCGGTATGGCCGACCATGTCAGGGTTGGCGAAATTGGTGATGATCAGGTCATAGCCCGAATGAATGATCTCGACAAATTTGTTGCCCACTTCGGCGGCGCTCATTTCCGGCTGCATGTCATAGGTCGCAACCTTCGGCGAGGGCGCCATATAGCGATCTTCGCCCACTTCCGGCTCTTCCTTGCCGCCGTTGAGGAAGAAGGTCACATGCGGATATTTCTCGGTTTCGGCCAGTCGGAACTGTTTCAGCCCATGTTGGGCCACCCAGGAGCCGAGCGTGTTTACGATGTCACGCGGCGGGAAAACCGTGGTCATGTATTCGTTGTGGCGCACCGAGTATTCCACCAGTCCAAGCAGCGCCGAGAATTTCGGGCGCACACCCACGTCGAATTCGGCAAAGCCCGGCTCACCGATGGCGCGCAGAATTTCGCGGGCGCGGTCGGCGCGGAAGTTCAGGCAGAACACCCCGTCATGATCGTGAATGCCGGTATGGCCTGCGATCACCGTGGGTTTGATGAATTCATCGGTTTCGCCGCGCTCATAGGCCTTGGCGATGGCCTCGTCTGCGCTGTCGGCGGTTTCGCCCATCGCCTTCATCATCGCGTCATAGGCCAGGGTCACGCGCTCCCAGCGATTGTCGCGGTCCATCGCGTAATAGCGGCCCGAAACGCTGACCACCGTCGCGCCCTCCGGCAGAGCGGCCTCGAATTGCGCAACCTGCTCGCGGGCCGATTTCGGCGCTACGTCGCGCCCATCGGTGATCACGTGCATCGCCACCGGCACCCCAGCGGCCACAATCGCCTTGGCGGCTGCCACGATATGATCCTGATGCGCGTGCACGCCTCCGGGGCTGGTCAGCCCGAACAGATGCGCCGTGCCGCCTGCCTGTTTCACATCATGGATGAATTTCACGAAGGCAGGCTGCGTGTCGAACTCGCCGTCTTCGATGGAAAGGTCGATCATCCCCAGATCCATCGCCACGACCCGCCCGGCGCCGATATTGGTGTGCCCCACTTCCGAGTTGCCCATCTGCCCCTCGGGCAGGCCCACCGCGCGCCCGTCGGTTTTCAGCGTCGCATGCGGGCAGGTTTCGATCAGCTTGTCGAATGTCGGGGTATTGGCCAGCTTCACGGCGTTGTTTTCACGCGCTTCGCGGATACCGAAACCGTCAAGGATACACAGGCAAACGGGTTTGGGGGTGGACATCAGGAGCCTCGCTTTCTGTTGCTTTCTATCTAGTCGCAAGCAGGGTGGGGCACAACCGGCCTTGCAGCCCCGTGCCGCCAAGGGCTGGCCCGGTGCTATCAGTAAATTTCTGGCGAGCGGTGCAGCCCTGTACGGAACTCGAAATTGGCATCGGAGTCTCCAATTTGTGATCACAACTGTAAATTCGTGATCACAAGCGGGCGATCCGCAGATTTTCTGCGTGCGCAAAGGCCCGCCACAAGTTAATCTGCGCCGAAATCCAAGAATCATTCGCATCATGACCCCCAAGATCATCACCACGATGCGGACCTATAGCTGGTCCGCGTTTGCCACTGATTTCATGGCCGGCATTACTGTCGGCCTTGTCGCGCTGCCCCTGAGCCTGGCCATTGCCATCGCCTCGGGCGCCACCCCGGCCCAGGGCCTGATCACCGCGATTATCGGAGGCTTCTTCGTCTCGGCGCTGGGCGGTAGCCGGGTGCAGATCGGTGGCCCGACCGGGGCATTTATCGTCGTGGTTTATGAGGTTATCGCCAATCACGGGATTGAAGGGCTGGTGCTTGCCACGCTGATGGCCGGGATCATTCTGATGATTGCGGGCGTCTTACGTGCGGGCAGTCTGGTCGCCTATGTGCCCGAGCCGGTGATCAACGGGTTCACCCTTGGCATCGCGGTGATCATCGCCACCTCGCAATTGCGCGATCTTCTGGGGCTGCAAACTGCCGATCTGCCCGCCGAGTTTTTCGCCAAGCTGGAAGCGCTCTGGGCGGCGCGGGCGAGCTTTGACTGGCATGCGCTGGTGGTCGGGCTGATTACCGGCGTGCTGATCTTCACTCTGCGCCGCAAATTGCCGCCGAAAGTGCCCGGGCTGATCATCGCCGTTGGCATCGGATCGGCGCTGGCGCTGCTGCCGGGGATGACAGTCGATACCATCGGCAGCCGGTTTGGCGAGCTGCCCAATCAGCTGCCCATGCCTGCGGTGCCTGAGATCAGCTTGGCCAAGCTGCAAGAGCTGCTGCCGTCTGCCTTTATCATCGCCTTCCTCGCCGGGGTTGAATCGCTGCTTTCCGCCGTGGTGGCCGACCGGATGGTCGATGGCAGCCACCGCCCGCGCGCCGAGCTGCGCGCGCAGGGCGTTGCCAATATCGCCTCGTCGCTGATGGGTGGCATGCCTGTGACCGGCGCGATTGCCCGTACGGCGACCAATGTGAATGCCGGGGGACGCACCCCGATGGCGGGGATCGTGCATGCCGCGACCATTCTGCTGGTCATGCTGATCGCCGCGCCGCTGGCCAGCCAGCTTGCCATGCCCGCCATGGCCGCGCTGTTGATCCTGACCGCCTGGAACATGTCAGAGCCGGATAAATGGCATTCCTACTGGTACGGGCCGAAACAGGATCGTTTTCTGATCTTTCTGACCATGGCGCTGACGGTGATGGTTGATCTGACCGTTGCCATTGGTGTGGGCGTGGCGCTTGGCTTTGCCCTGCGCCGTCAGAGTCGTAACCGCCCGCCCTCAGAATGGCACCCGCGCGAGAAATAGCCCTCAGTCGGCGACTGGCATCCGGTCGCCGCGCGTTGTGGGTGCGGAGATCACCAGAAACTCAACCGCCACATCGCAGTCATTGCGCGCTTGGTGCACCGCGCCCGCAGGCACGCTCAGCCCTTCCTGTGCGCCGATATGGTGCAGCTCCCCCTCCAGCGCCATACTGAGCTGCCCGGAGAGCACAAAGAAGAATTGATTGGCCTTACTGTGCCGGTGGCGCTCTTCTGCGGTGCCCGGCGGCATGCGCTCGTGGATAACCGACAGATCCTCGCCATCCACCAGCCGCCAGCCCTCGCAAATCTCCTGCCAGAAGTAGTGCGGTGCGCAGCGGCGGCTGATCGGAGTGGGAGATGCCACAGGTCAGGCCCGGTGATAGGGGCTGCCCGCCAATATCGAAGCGGCGCGGTAGAGTTGTTCGGTGAGCATCACCCGCACCAGCATATGCGGCCAGACCATTTGGCCGAAGCTGAGCGCGAAATCGGCTTTGGCGCGCAGGGCGGGGTCAATGCCGTCGGCGCCGCCGATGATAAAGGCCAGATCCTGTTGCCCGGCATCGCGCCAGGCGCCAAGACGCTTGGCGAAATCCGGCGAGGGCATTACCTGCCCGCGCTCGTCCATCACGCAGATGACCGCGCCTTTAGGCAGGGCTTTTTCCAGCAGGGCCGCTTCTGCCGCCATGCCGCCGCCCTTTTTGTCTTCAACTTCGATGATCTGCGCGGGGCCAAGCCCCAAGGCGCGCCCGGTCCGGTCGAACCGGGTGAGATAATCGTCAATCAGTGCGCGTTCCGGCCCCTGTCGGAGCCGGCCAACGGCAACGATATGAACCCGCATCAGGCGGTCGTGGGCGACGGTTCCATGCTCGGCGCCATCCACATCTTTTCAAGCTGATAGAACTCGCGCACTTCCGGGCGGAACACGTGAACGATCACATCGCCCGCATCGATCAGAACCCAATCGCCCTGATCCTTGCCCTCGACTTTGCTGAAGATGCCGAATTCTTGTTTCAGCCGGTCGGTCAGCTTTTCCGCAATGGCACCCACCTGGCGCGAAGACCGGCCAGAGCAGATCACCATGTGATCGGCCATAGAGGATTTGCCCCGCAGCGGGATCGCCACGATCTCCTCGGCCTTGTCGTCTTCCAGTGAGTCAATAATGCGGTCGAGCAGGTTGGCACTCGTACCGTTTGTGGGTGCCGTAGTCACGCCACCCCCCGTTGCAGCCACCGATTGGGCCGCGTCTGATCGTTGAGACAGGACATTGTCCTCCTTCGTAGCACGCCGATCTTCCCCGGCGCCGGGATGTAGATAAGATAGCAATTCGCGAGCCTCTTCTCAACGGGGGCGCTGAAACAGCCCCGTAGGGTGACGCAATTACACCTCATCGTCTTTGAGCATCCGCACTTCGCGCTGTGGGAAGGGGATGTCAATCCCATGCGCCTGGAAGGCATCCCAAAGCGCCAGATAGACATTGCCGCGGATATTGGTCAGGCCACCGGTCGGGTCGTCGATCCAGAAGCGCAGAATATAGTCCACTGAATTATCGCCGAAGCCGACGATATGGCAGACCGGCGGGCGGAAGGTCAGCACCCGGTCCACGCTGCCCGCAGCCTCGATCGCCACCCGGCGCACTTCATGTGGGTCGCTATGATAGGCGGTGCCGAAATAGATATCGAGCCGCACGAAGGCATTGGTATGCGACCAGTTCACCACCTGCCCGGTGATCAGGTCTTCATTGGGGATCAGAAATTCTTTGCCGTCGCGGGTGACCACCGAGACGTAGCGCGCGCCCATCTGCGCGATCCAACCGAAGGTTTCGCCAAGGCTGATCACGTCGCCCGGCTTGATCGACTTGTCGAGCAGCAGGATGATCCCCGAAACGAGGTTGGACACCACCTTTTGCAGGCCAAAGCCAAGCCCCACGCCGATGGCACCCGACAGCACCGCAAGCCCGGTCAGATCAACGCCAACTGCGCGCAAGCCAATGAAAAAGGCGGCGCCATAGAGCACCACCTGCAGCATTTTGATCGAAAGCACCTGCATCGAGGGGCTGATGTCTTCGTTCTTCTGGATCTGCAGGCTGGCATTGGCCGAGATGAACCGCGCAGCAAAGAACAGTGCGCCGATGATCACCACCGCCTGCGCCAGCATCCAGACCGACAGGCGCAGCTCGCCCAGATGCACGGCGATTCCATCAAGAATGGTAACTACATCGCTATCGAGGTTGAGAATTGAAACCGTTACCCAGGCCCAGCCGATCAGCCTCACGGCACGGCGCAACAGCCGGTTTGAGATCAGCCGCGCGGCGATGGCGATGAACAGCCAGGCAAAGGCAAGCTGGCCCACAATCGTCAGCAGATAGCTGCGTGAAGGCCAGGTTTCGGCGCGCATGATCCAGACCAGTGGCCAGATCAGCCCCACGAACACGATCAGCCGCATCCGGTCGCGCACCAGCACGCCAAAGCGCATCCGCCATTTCGGCCAGCCCTGACGGCTGCGCAGCCAGGCCTCCCAGCGCGGGGCGGCGTATTTCGCGGCCAAATGCGCGGCCAGAAAAATCGCGATGACGATGAGCACCTGATAGGCGTTCCAGGGGCGCAACAGGCCTTGCAGAAAGTCCAGCGCCTGATCCCACAGGCCCAACGCCACGTCCTGCGGTGCCTGTATTGCGCCGTTTGCCGCGTCTGCCGCTACGGTATCCGCGCCGTTCAGGCTTTGCCCCACTGCTTCGTTCATCATTGCTCCTTTTCGCCCAGCGTGGCCAATTGTGCCCGCGCTGTCCAGCACGGCGGCAACGAAAGGCGCGGGTGTGTGGTCGTAAGGATCTTTGGGGGCAAACGCGCAGTCGCTTGCCCGACTCGGGCCGATCACCTATATCGCCAAGCATGAAACAGATTTTCGATATGGACGATCGCGCCCGTCTGCCCTGGCGGTTCTTCGGTGCGACGCTGAGTGTGCTGGCCCGACTCTGATCGCGGCCTCTCTTTCTGCTTATCCAAAATCACACATTCCCCACGGGAGAAGACCGCATGTCTGGCAAGACACTCTACGACAAAATCTGGGATGCCCATCTGGCCCATGAAGCCGAAGACGGCACCTGCCTGCTCTATATCGACCGCCACCTCGTGCACGAAGTGACCAGCCCGCAAGCCTTTGAAGGGCTGCGCATGGCGGGCCGCGCTGTTCATTCGCCGGAAAAAACCATTGCTGTGCCGGATCACAACGTGCCCACTACGCTCGACCGTGCCTCGGGCGTGATCGAAAACGAAGAAAGCCGCATTCAGGTTGAGGCGCTCGACAAGAACGCGCGCGAATTCGGGGTGAACTATTACCCTGTGGACGATGTGCGTCAGGGCATCGTGCATATCGTCGGGCCGGAACAGGGTTGGACCCTGCCGGGCATGACCGTGGTTTGCGGCGACAGCCACACTGCCACCCATGGTGCGTTTGGTGCGCTGGCGCATGGTATCGGCACCTCTGAGGTTGAGCATGTGCTCGCCACGCAGACGCTGATCCAGAAGAAATCGAAAAACATGAAGGTCGAGATCACCGGTAAACTGCAGCCGGGCGTCACCGCGAAAGACATCACCATGGCGGTGATTGGCGCCACCGGCACCGCTGGCGGCACCGGGTACGTGATCGAATACACCGGCGAGGCGATCCGGTCGCTGTCGATGGAAGGCCGCATGACCGTCTGCAACATGGCGATCGAAGGCGGTGCCCGCGCCGGGATCATCGCGCCTGACGAAACCACCTTTGAATACGTGAAAGGCCGCCCGCACGCCCCGAAAGCCGCGCAATGGGAAGCCGCTCTGACCTGGTGGAAAACCCTGTTCAGCGATGACGATGCTGTCTGGGACAAAGTGATCACCCTGAAAGCCGAAGAGATCGAGCCTTGCGTGACCTGGGGCACCAGCCCCGAAGACGTGCTGCCGATCACCGCGAAAGTGCCCGCGCCGGAAGATTTCGAAGGCGGCAAGGTCGAGGCGGTGAAACGCGCGCTCGACTATATGGGCCTCACCCCCGGTATGGCGCTCAGCGATATTTCCATCGACACGGTGTTCGTCGGCTCCTGCACCAACGGGCGTATCGAAGACCTGCGCGAAGTGGCGAAAATCCTCGATGGCCGCAAAGTGGCCGATGGCGTTCGGATGCTGATCGTACCGGGCTCGGGCCTCGTGCGTGAGCAGGCCGAACAAGAGGGCCTGGCCGAGATCTTCATCGCGGCGGGTGCGGAATGGCGGCTCGCGGGCTGCTCGATGTGCCTTGCGATGAATCCCGATCAGCTCGCCCCGGAAGAGCGCAGTGCCTCGACCTCGAACCGCAACTTTGAGGGCCGTCAGGGCTTTAAAGGCCGCACCCACCTCGTGAGCCCCGCCATGGCCGCCGCTGCGGCTGTGACCGGCAAACTCACCGACGTGCGCACCCTGGCCTGAGACAAGATTGGTAGGATAACCAAGATGGAAAAATTCGAAAAAATCACCGGTGTCGCGGCGCCCATGCCGCTGGTGAACATCGACACTGACATGATCATCCCCAAGGTCTTTCTGAAGACCATCAAACGCTCGGGCCTTGGCGTGAACCTGTTTGATGAGATGCGTTATGACCGCGAGGGCAACGAAAACCCCGATTTCGTGCTGAACAAGCCGCAATATCGCAACGCCGAGATCATCGTGGCGGGCGACAATTTCGGTTGCGGCTCGTCGCGTGAGCACGCCCCCTGGGCGCTGCGGGATTTCGGCATCAAGGCGATCATCTCGACCTCGTTCGCTGACATCTTCTTCAATAACTGCTTCAAGAATGGCATTCTGCCGATCGTCTTGCCGCAGGAAGATGTCGATAAGCTGATGGACGACGCTGAACGCGGCGCCAATGCGCAGGTGACGATCGATCTTGAAAATCAGGTGATCACCGGCCCGGATGGCGGCGAAGTTCCCTTTGATGTCGATCCGTTCCGCAAGCATTGCCTGATGGAAGGGCTCGACGATATCGGGCTGACGCTGGAGAAAAAAGCCTCCATCGACGCGTTCGAAGCCAAAGCGGCACAGGAACGCCCCTGGGTCTGATCCCCGACCCCTTTCGGGGTGTTAACCATATTTCGGCGGGGTTTGTGATGCTACCGCAAGATCTGGGCCGCCCCTCAAGGCGGCCCAGATTTTGTACTGAAATTGATGCACAAAGGCACCACTCCCACCCTAATAGCGCCGGAAATCTCGCATGAAATTAACCTGTTCCTTGCGGTGAAGGCCGGAAGTGGGCAACAATGTGGCAAATATGAGGCAGGCCGTCCCACGGACGGTATCAAAGTGGAACAAGGGTCGCGGCAGCGTATCGCACCTGGCCAGTTTGAGGGAAAAAGCAGTGTTTGAACGTCTCTTTGGCGCGGTCGCGCGTGCATTTCTGATGGTGTTGCTGGTGGCAACGCCCGCTCTGATTCTGCCGCAAGTCGGCCCGGACGCGACTCAGTTCGTGGTGCTGGTGGCGATCTTCGTCGCCGCGCTGACGCTGTTCGAATATGCGACCGACTATCCCAGCCTCGTCGAATTTCGCAACGCGCCGCCCTTCAACCGCATCCGATTCGTCGGGCTTCTGGCCACGGTGTATCTGCTCGCGGTCATCGTGCGCGGCCCAGGGCATGAGGCGACAACCTCGGAATTCATCCGCGCCGTCGGAGTTCTGATGGGGCAGGCCACCGATTTCCCCTACAGCCCGGTGCGGCTGGTGGTGCTGATGCTGCCGACAGATGCGCCTCTGCATGCTGTGGCCACCCTGCGCGCGACGGCGGGCATGGCTTATATGGTCTCGCTGCTGACCGTGGCGTTCTTCTACATCGTGATGCGCGCTTCGAACTGGCCGAATAACGGTCGGAGCTTCAACGTCTGGATCAACCTGCCCACCTTCGACCCGACAGCCGGGGGCGATGTGGTGGCGCGGCTGGAACGCGATGCGCTCGTAAACGTTGCCTTCGGTTTTGTCCTGCCCTTCCTGATGCCCGCCGTCACCAAGGCCGCCGCCAGCCTGTTTGGCGAGCTGTCGATGGCCAATCCGCAAACACTGGTCTGGACCGTCGCGGTCTGGTCGTTCCTGCCGGCAAGCCTGTTCATGCGCGGCCTTGCGATGCAGCGGATCGCCATGATGATCCGGGAAAAGCGGCAAAGGCTGGCCGCCGATCAATCCGGCGAATTGCAGCCCGCCTGATGCCCCGGCTTTTGCGCCTCGCTGCCCTTCTTGCCCTTGTCTGGGCCGGGGCGGCGCAGGGCGAAACGCTGCGCATTGCCACCTATGATCCCGAGCTTACCCGCAAGGGCCCCGGCTTGTTGCTGGCCGATATCCTGAAAGGTGAAGCTCAGGTGCAGGCAGTGGTCGCGGTCATCGCCTCTGCCGCGCCGGACGTGCTGCTGCTTACCGGTTTTGACTACGATACCGAGGGTCATGCGCTCACTGCCTTTGCTGATGCGCTGGAGGAGTCCGGCGCCTCATACCCGTTCCGCTTTGCCGCGCGGCCCAATGCCGGGCTGGAAAGCGGGCTGGACCTCGATGGTAATGGCCGCTTGGGCGAAGCGCGCGATGCGCAGGGCTATGGCCGTTTCATCGGGCAGGGGGGCATGGCGGTGCTGTCGCGCCTGCCGCTGGGCGAGGTGCGCGATTTCTCATCCTTCCTCTGGGCCGATCTGCCCGGGGCGATCCTGCCGATGGTCGACGGGCATCCCTTCCCCTCAGCCAAGGCACAGGCGGCGCAGCGGCTTTCTTCGGTGGCGCATTGGGATGTACCGGTGGAAAGGCCGAACGGGGTGCTGCACCTTCTAGCCTTCAGCGCCACTACTCCGGTTTTCGATGGGCCGGAAGACCTGAACGGGCGGCGCAATCACGACGAGGTAGCTTTCTGGCAGCGGTTTCTCGATGGCGTCCTACCCATGGCATCGCCTCAGCGCCCGGTCGTGGTGCTGGGCAATGCCAATCTTGACCCCGAAGATGGCGACGGGCGACGCGAGGCGATCCTCAGCTTGCTTACCGATCCGCGCCTGCAAGATCCTGAGCCAACAAGCCCGGGCGGTGCAACGGCAGCAAATCCCGGCCAGCAGGGCAACCCGGCGCTCGACACCGCCGATTTCAATGATCCGAAGCCCGGTAATCTGCGGGTGGATTACGTGCTGCCTGATGCGACGCTTCGGGTGACGGGCGCGGGCGTGGTCTGGCCCGGCGTGGATGATCCGCTGGCCGAGATCGTGGCCAAGGCCAGCCGTCATCATCTGGTTTGGGTGGATATAGCTCTGCCCTGATCGGAAGCGTGCGGCGCGTTACAGCCCCAGCACGTCGATCATGTCATAGCTGCCCGGCTTCTGTCCGACGCCCCAAAGCGCGGCTTTCAGCGCGCCGCGGGCAAAGATCGCGCGGTCGGTGGCGAGGTGGCGCAGCACCACCCGCTCGCCCATCCCGGCGAAAATCACGTCATGCTCACCCACCACATCGCCGCCACGGATCGCGGAAAAGCCGATATGGCCGCTTTCGCGCGCGCCGGTGATCCCGTCGCGGCCCCGGTCGGCCACATCGTCCAGTGACACTCCGCGCCCCTCGGCGGCGGCTTCGCCCAGCATCAGCGCGGTGCCCGAGGGCGCATCGACCTTGTGCCGGTGATGGGCCTCGACGATCTCGATATCGAAGCTTTCATCCAGCGCGGCGGCAACCTTTTTGGTGAGCTGCACCAGCAGGTTCACCCCAAGGCTCATATTCCCCGCCCGCACCACGATGGCATGGCGTGCGGCGGCGTCGAGCTTGGCAAGGTCCTCGCCGGTCAGGCCCGTCGTGCCGATCACATGCACGGCGCGCGCCTGTGCGGCGATCATGGCCAGCGCCACGGTGGTTGCGGGCGTGGTGAAATCAATCACCGCCTGCGCCTTGGCCATGGCTTCCAGCGGGTCGTCGGTCACGGTCACGCCCAGCGGCGCGGCGCCCATGGCTTCGCCCACATCGCGACCGATCCAGGCGTGGCCAGTCCGGACCAGCGCTCCGACCAGCCGGGCGTTCTGGCTCTCGCTCACCACCTTCACCAGCATCTGACCCATCCGGCCCGATACCCCGTTGATCACAATGCCCGGCACGTCGCTCATGTCGCTCTCCCCTTTACCCTTTTCCTAAGGCCTGTTGCGCGGCATCGCAATCAGGCTTAGATGGGCGCCATGGCAAAGAACCACTTCGATTCCAACTCAGGCCCCTCGCAACGTCAGCTTCGCGTCGGCGAACTGATCCGGCGCACCATCAGCGATGCGCTGATGCGTGGCGAGGTGCATGATCCCGACCTGAACCGTCTGTCGATTACCGTGGGCGAGGTGCGCGTGTCGCCCGACCTCAAGATCGCCACCGCCTATGTGATGCCGCTGGGCGGCAAAAGCCGCGATGAAGCGGTAAAGGCGCTGGCCCGCAACAAGGGCGAGCTTCGGCGTTTGCTCGGCAAGTCGACAACCCTGCGGCATACCCCCGATCTGCGCTTCGTGATCGACGAGACCTTCGATCAGATGGACGAAACCCGCAGGCTGTTTTCCGATAAAACAGTGCGGCGCGACGTGGAACACGACGAGGAAGAATAATGGCCCGCAGGAAGAAGGGGCGCGATGTGCACGGCTGGCTGGTCGTGGACAAGCCCGCCGGTATTACGTCGAACGCTGTGGTCAACAAGGTGCGCTGGGCGTTTGATGCCAAGAAGGCGGGCCACGCGGGCACGCTCGATCCCGAAGCCACCGGCGTGCTGGCCATCGCTTTGGGCGAAGCCACCAAAACCGTGCCCTATATCACCGACGCGATGAAAGCCTACCGGTTCACCGTGAAGCTGGGCGAAGCCACCAATACCGATGATGCCGAGGGCGAGGTGATTGCCTCTTCCGATCTGCGCCCGTCGGATGCCGAGATTGCGGCGGCGCTGCTGCCCCTCACCGGCGACATCATGCAGGTGCCACCGAAGTTTTCGGCGGTGAAGATCGACGGCGAACGCGCCTACAAGCTTGCCCGCGACGACGAAGAGTTCGAGATCGCCGCGCGCCCGCTCTGGGTGGAAGAGCTGACGATGGTAGAGCGTCCCGACGCCGACCATGTGGTGTTGGAAATGATCTGCGGCAAAGGCGGCTATGTGCGTGCCATCGCTCGCGATCTTGGCGCGGCGCTGGGCTGTCATGCCCATGTGGCCAAGCTGCGCCGCGTCTGGTCTGGCCCGTTTGAGGCCGACGAGGGCGTGAGCATGGATCAGGTCGAAGAGCTGGCAAAATCACCCGAGCTTGACGCCTATCTGCGCCCGCTCGAACAGGGGCTCGACGATCTGCCCGAGCTGAAATGCACCCCCGAAGGCGCCAACCGCCTGCGCCACGGCAACCCGGGCATGGTGATCGCGTCAGATGTGGAATATGGCGACGAAGCCTGGGCGAGCTTTGAGGGCAAAGCGGTGGCCGTGGGGATTTACAAAGCCGGTGAGCTGCACCCCAGCCGGGTGTTCAACCAATAACCCGCCGCTCCTCCGCGCGACGTCGCTCGGGCACGGGGCCGACGACCTCGGTGGAGTTGGGATTTGGCGAATTTCACCCGTCACGGGTGTTCAACCAGTAGGCCCCGCGCCTTTTCCTATTCGATGATTTTCAGCACCGGGTCCGGCACGTCGGGCGCGGTGCCAATCGAATAGGCGGCGCGCACCCGCGCTTCGGCGGCATCCGCCTCGGCCTCGCTGTCGGCATGGATCAGGCAGAGCGGATCGCCCTTTTCGACCTTCACGCCAAGGTCCACGAGCCCAGTGAGGCCAACGCCCGGATTGATCACATCATCGGCTCGGCGCCGTCCGCCGCCCAGCTCGACCACCGCAAGCCCCACATCGCGGGTTTCAATCGCGGCGATATAGCCAGCGCTCGGGGCTGCGACTTCGCGGGTCAGCTTCGCCTTCGCAAGATAATTCCCGTGGTTTTCGACGAAATCCGCCGGGCCACCAAGCGCGGTGACCATCTGGCCGAAAATCTCTGCCGCTTTGCCGCTGCCCAGAATGTCGCGGGCTTTCGCCAGCCCGGCGGCGCGGTCAGCACTCAGCCCGGTCACCGCGAGCATTTCACCGGCCAGTGCCAGCGTTACCTCTTCCAGCCTTGCGTCGCGATGGGCGCCGGTCAGGAAGTCGACCGCATTCACCACTTCCAGCGCATTGCCGGCGGCACTCGCCAGCGGCTGGTTCATATCGGTGATCAGCGCGTTACAGGCCACGCCTGCTTCGCGCGCCACGCCAGTGATGCTGTTCGCCAGCTCCACGGCGCGATCAAAACTGTCCATGAAGGCGCCATTGCCGGATTTCACATCCATCACCAGCGCATCCAGCCCGGCGGCGAGCTTTTTCGACAGGATCGAGGCGGTGATCAGCGGCACGCTTTCCACCGTCGCGGTCACATCGCGGGTGGCATAAAAGCGTTTATCGGCCGGGGCCAGCGCGGCGGTCTGGCCAATGATCGCGCAGCCCACTTCGGCCACCACCTTGTGAAACAGGTCATTGTCGGGCTGGCTCACATAGCCCGGGATGGTATCCATCTTGTCGAGCGTGCCGCCGGTATGGCCCAGCCCCCGGCCCGAAATCATCGGCACATAGCCGCCCGCCGCCGCCACAATGGGCGCGAGCATCAGGGACACGTTATCGCCCACCCCGCCGGTGGAATGCTTGTCGACCACCGGCCCGGGCAGATCCCAGTGAAACACGTCGCCGGAATCGCGCATCGCCAGGGTCAGCGCGGCGGCTTCGGCATGGGTCATGCCCTGAAAGAACACCGCCATCGCAAAGGCAGAGACCTGTCCTTCGCTCGCCGATCCGGTGGCGATCCCTTTCACCATGGCAGCGATCTCGTCGGCGCCCAGTTCCTTGCCATCGCGTTTGTGGCGGATGATTTCCTGAATCAGCATAGCGGTTCTCCTTGCCGTCAGCTTTGACCCTTTGGACAAATTCCGCAAGGGCCATTGCTTGCCATTTTTAACCGAACCCGCCACAAGACCTGCATGATTATCCGCGAACATATCAAGGACGATGCGCCCTCGACTGCGATCTATTCGGATTGCGAGCGTTACCGCTATATGCTCACCCGCATTTGGGCACCATCGGGCAAGCGCGCGCTGTTTGTGATGCTGAATCCCTCGACCGCCACCGAGGTGCAGAACGACCCAACGGTTGAGCGCTGCGAGCGGCGGGCGCGGGCGCTGGGCTTTGGCAGTTTCCGGGTGACGAATATCTTTGCCTGGCGCGATACCGACCCGAAAAAGATGCGCGCCGCCACCGATCCGGTGGGGCCGGAAAACGATGCGGCGATTGCCGAAAGCGCGGGCTGGGCCAACCAGATCATCTGCGCCTGGGGCACCCATGGCGAACATCTGGAACGCGGCGCGGCGGTGGAAAAGCTGCTGCGCGATACCGGTCTGCCACTGTTTCATCTCGGGCTGACCAAGGCAGGCCATCCGAAGCATCCGCTTTATATCGGCTACGACAGGCAGCCGGAGCTCTGGGGCTAGGCCGCTCAGCCCCCGAATACATTATCCACCACCTCAACATAGATATCGGCTTCGGTTGCTCCGGGGGCGCCGCGCAGGATCGCGACCGTCTCGCCATTGACGGTGACCAGCCCATCTTGCCCATCCTCGGAGGGGC
This sequence comes from Paracoccaceae bacterium, assembly GCA_050290705.1. Taxonomy (GTDB): domain Bacteria; phylum Pseudomonadota; class Alphaproteobacteria; order Rhodobacterales; family Rhodobacteraceae; genus Sinisalibacter. The sequence goes on along the minus strand of JBNKIC010000022.1, from coordinate 243,340 downwards.
CAACCGAAATCACCGGATCGCTTTTCACGATGTCGGGGTTGAGGGTGATGCGCAGAAAATCCTCTCCAGAGGTGAAGTCGCTGATATCGGCAGCGCCGCTGCCTGATCCGGTGTCAAAATACACCCAGAAGGTATCGTTGCCTTCGCCGCCCTCGGCGCTGTCGGCCCGGTCCATGATCAGCGTGTCATTGCCTGTGCCGCCCGACAGCGTGTCGGCCTCGTTGTCGATATGCCAGCCGAATTCGTGCCGCTCCCAGCTGATCTCCTGATCAACCCGGCCCAGATGATCAATCACATCATCGCCGATGCCGCCTGAAAGTGTATCGGCCCCATAACCGCCGCTGATACTATCGTTGCCGCCGCCGCCGTCGATCACATCATCATCGGGTTGGCTTGGGTCGTTCACGATATGTTCACCACCTCTTAAAACCTCATCCGCTGCGCCGCCCAGAATGATGTCGCTGCCTGCGCCGCCATCCATCCAGACCGAGGCACTATCACTACCTGTCAACGTATCGTCGCCCGCGCCGCCAAACAGCGCCGCTGCGCCATCCCCGGCGTGAAGCGCGTCGGCGCCATCGCCACCAAAGGCATAGGCCGCGCCATCGCCAAGGCTGATCTGATCGTCGCCCGCGCCACCGGAAATCACCGCGACCGGGGCGTCATCTGTCAGAACCGGCGTACCATCCCAATCGCCCAGGCTCCCTGCGCCATTGCCTGCGATCCCGTCATCGGTCGCGGCAAAACTGTCATCGCCCGCCGTCAGTTCGGTGTCGCTCGTCGCGCTGCCATATTCGTCCAGATAACCGCTGCCGATATTGAAATCGGTCTCAGAGGCCAAAAGCTGCTGCAGAAGCGAGCCATCGCCGGTGGACGGGAAATCGGTGGCACCGCCGTTGGACGGGTCGAGGAGGGTGGCCGGATCAATCGGATCGCTCACCACCGGCTCATCGTCGCCATTGGAGGGCTGAAGCACCGGACCATCGACCGGATCGCCCGCGCCGGGATCGTCATCACCATTGTTTGGGGTAAGCATATCGCCATTGCGACCGGCGTCATTCTCCTGCGCCGTCTCATCATGAGCATCGGCTGCGTCATCCCCTCCGTCACTTGTGCCGGTGAAAGCATCGGTCAGAAAGACAAGGGGCAACAGCCCGAGAAAGAGAAAAGCGAAGATCATCTTAGCACTCGCAAGCAGGCTATTATGACTAGCATGAATGTCCTCAATCCGGAAAAAGATAGTAGTGAAAATTGGAGTTTGTTTCCAAATCCGGGAGTATCTGCGGCAGTGCTACGCCTTGCCTTTGGCCCGGTTCCGGTTAGGCTCGACACGGATCATGAAGGGGCTGAGCGTGACGGAGAATAGCGAAAGCAGTACGGCAATCGCCGAGCAATTGCAGGTGCTGAATGCCGAGCTTAACCGGCTGAACAATCACCGCTATTTCAAGCTGCAAAGCTCGCTCTGGCGAATTGCGATGTTCAATCTCACCCGTGGGCTCGCCTTCGGCCTCGGCTCAGTGGTGGGGGCAACCATTCTGGTAGCGATCCTGATCAGGGTTCTCGGCTCGATCGATTTCATTCCGGTGATCGGTGACTGGGCAAATCAGATCGTCAACCAGATCCAGACCCCGCAATAATAGGCTTTTCATCGCGGCGGGAATCTCCTATACGCGCGCATCCGCCTTCGGGTGGACCCTCTCCAAGGGCCCTGCTGGACGACATCCCGGCTTGTGCCATCAACCCTTAATCCGTGAAGGAGACCCCGATGTCGATTACGCCGGAAGAAAAAGCCCGCCTGATGAAAGAATTCGCCACCAAAGAAGGCGATACCGGTTCGCCGGAAGTCCAGGTGGCCATCCTGACCTCGCGCATCTCGACGCTGACCGAGCATTTCAAAACCCATAAGAAAGACAACCACTCGCGTCGTGGTCTTCTTATGATGGTTGCTCAGCGCCGCAAGCTGCTGGACTACACCAAGGCAAAAGACGAAGCCCGTTACCAGGACCTCATCAAACGCCTCGGCATCCGCCGCTAAGGCAGGACAGCTTTGGAATTCGAAACGCCCGCGCAGAGATGCGCGGGCGTTTTTCGTTTTCAGTCAGATCAGCCGAATTTCAGGAACAGCTTCGAATAGGGCACCTTGAGCCCCGCCACGGCGGCGCGGATCTGTTCGGGGTCGTCCGCGCGCACCGCATCGAGCAGCGCCGTGACGGACGCCTCGAACGCGGTGGAAAGCGCCGTATAGTCCGGGTTGTTCGCAGCCTCTGCCGGGGGCGCGCCAAGCAGGTCGCGCGCGAGGTAGTCGAGCACGGCGGCCTGTTCGTGCAGCGTGCCGATCATCGCCTCATCGAGCACCGCCATATCCAGCCCCAGCACGGCTTCCATCTCGGCGTGATAGGCGTTCATCCGGTCAGAGAAGGTTTCGACCCCATTGCGGCTGTGCAATTCGCCAAAGACCTCGCGCACGCCTTCCAGCGTGACATGTGCCGAGGCCAGGTCGCCAGCCCCAATCTGGGCCTGTGCTTCCGCCGTCAGCCGTTCGGCTTCGCTCATAGCCTCGCCCCAGAGCGGGTCATCGGCATATTGCGGCGGCGGCGCATCGCCATAGGCGGCGTCCAGGGCGGCAAGCTGGCTGGCGAACTGACCCATCGCCCCGGTTGAGCCCTGCTGGTCGCCGGAGTTGGTTTTAAACAGCGCGGCCCGGTAGCTGCCATACATCTGCCGGTAGCTGGCTTCGAAATCCGAAACCGGCCCGGCGCTGGCGGCTTGAAGGGCGAAAAGGGTGATGGCGGCGCCACCGAGCAGGATACGTTTCATCGTTGAACCTCTAAACATTCCAATAGAGGAATATGTAGGGTCGGATCGCGGTGCCAACCATGATCTGCATCAACAGAAAGGCAGGGCGACACCAAGCCTCTTCCCTCGCACGCCCTTTTCCTGTATGGCCCCGGCATCTGAGACGCAGCGCCCTGACCCCGGCGCTCGAAAAGGATGAGGGGGTCGGCGGCAATGGGGCCGCCATAGAAACGGGAGACCCGGAGGGCCGGGAGTGCTCCCTTAGGGATATCTATATGTTCAACGTTACGACGAAATCGATCCAATGGGGTGAGGAAACTCTTACCCTTGAAACGGGTAAAGTTGCCCGTCAGGCCGACGGCTCGGTCATCGCCACTCTGGGCGAAACCTCTGTCATGGCCAACGTGACCTTCGCGAAAGAGCCGAAACCGGGGCAGGACTTCTTCCCCCTCACGGTTCACTACCAGGAAAAATACTATGCAGCCGGTAAGGTTCCGGGCGGCTTCTTCAAGCGCGAGGCGCGCCCGACCGAGAAAGAGACGCTGACCGCGCGTCTGATCGACCGGCCGATCCGTCCGCTTTTCGCGCCGGGCTTCAAACACGAAGTTCTCGTGATGTGCACCGTGCTGTCGCACGATCTGGTCAACGACCCCGATGTTGTGGCGATGATCGCCGCTTCGGCTGCGCTGACCATCTCGGGCGTGCCCTTCATGGGCCCGATCGCTTGCTGCCGCGTGGGCTATGAGGATGGCGATTACATCCTCAACCCGACCTGCGACGACATGCACGATCTGCGCAACAACCCCGATCAGCGTCTCGACCTGATCGTTGCCGGCACCAAAGACGCCGTGATGATGGTGGAATCGGAAGCCTATGAGCTGACCGAAGACGAAATGCTCGGCGCCGTGACCTTTGCGCATGAGCAAATCCAGCCGGTGCTCGACTGCATCATCTCGCTGGCCGAAGATGCGGCGAAAGAGCCCTTCAACTTCACCCCGCCGGATTACTCTGCGCTCTACGAAGCGGTGAAAGCTGCGGGCGAAGACAAGATGCGCGCCGCCTATGCGATCACCGACAAGCAGGAACGCACTGCCGCTGTTGCTGCGGTGAAAGACGAAGTGAAAGCTGGGCTCACCGAAGAGCAGCTGGACGATGCCAACCTTGGTTCGGCGCTGAAAAAGCTGGAATCGGTGGTTCTGCGTGGCACCGTGGTGAAGGAAGGCAAGCGGATCGACGGCCGTGCGCTGGATGAAGTGCGCCCGATCGTTGCTCAAACCGGCCTGCTGCCGCGGACCCATGGGTCGGCGCTGTTCACCCGTGGTGAAACCCAGGGCCTCGTGGTGACCACGCTTGGCACTGGCGATGACGAGCAGATGATCGACGCCCTGACCGGCACCTACAAGTCGAACTTCATGCTGCATTACAACTTCCCGCCCTATTCGGTTGGTGAAGTGGGCCGCGTTGGTGGTCCGGGTCGTCGCGAAATCGGCCACGGCAAGCTCGCCTGGCGCGCGCTGCAGGCGGTTCTGCCGGCTGCGACCGACTTCCCCTACACCCTGCGTCTGGTCTCCGAGATCACCGAATCGAACGGCTCGTCCTCGATGGCCTCCGTCTGCGGCGGTTCGCTGTCGATGATGGATGCCGGTGTGCCGCTCAAATCGGCGGTTGCCGGTGTGGCCATGGGTCTGGTGCTGGAAGACGACGGCTCGTTCGCGGTGCTCACCGACATTCTCGGCGATGAAGATCACCTTGGCGATATGGACTTCAAAGTGGCAGGCACCGAAAACGGTATCACCTCGCTGCAGATGGACATCAAGGTTCAGGGCATCACCCCCGAGATCATGAAGCAGGCGCTGGCTCAGGCCAAACAGGGCCGGATGCATATCCTCGGCGAGATGAACAAAGCGCTTTCGGGTGCTGCGGACTTCTCGGTTCACGCCCCGCGCATCGAGACCATGCAGATCCCGACCGACAAGATCCGTGAAGTGATCGGCTCGGGCGGTAAAGTGATCCGCGAGATCGTCGAAGTCTCGGGTGCCAAAGTCGACATCAACGACGACGGCATCATCAAGATCGCCTCGCCGAACGGTGAAGCCATCCAGAAGGCCTATGACATGATCCATTCGATCGTGGCCGAGCCGGAAGAAGGCCATGTCTACAAGGGCAAGGTCGTGAAGATCGTCGATTTCGGCGCCTTCGTGAACTTCTTCGGCAAGCGCGATGGTCTCGTCCATGTCAGCCAGATCGAAAACCGCCGCCTGAACCATCCGTCGGATGTGCTGAAGGAAGGTCAGGAAGTCTATGTGAAACTTCTGGGCTTTGATGACCGCGGCAAGGTGCGCCTGGCGATGAAGATGGTGAACCAGGAAACCGGTGTTGAAGAAGCCCCGGAAGAGAAAAAGAACGACGAAGAGTGATCTTCTGACAGTCTAAAGAGAAAGCCCCGGTGGAAACACCGGGGCTTTTTGTTGGGTCTGCCGGGCTATCGGGCGTCAGAAGGGCGATTTGTAGAATGACAGCGCCGCGTCTGCGCTCAGCTCGCGCGTAAATCCCGGCGCGGGCAATCCGAAAGCTGCCGAGAACTGCTGCTCTGCCCCAAGCACCGGCTGTATTTCAATCGCCGCACCGACCAACCCGCTATCGGTCATCAGCTTGGTGAACGAGCCCTGATAATGATTGACCGCAACATGGTTCGCCATGCCAGCCATGGAGAAGTCCACAAACAGATCGGCCTGGGTGGCGATGTCGAGTTTCAGGCTCAGCGTCGGGGCAAAGCTGGTGCCCGTGGCGCTTTTGACCCCGGTTTGCAGGCCCGACACCAGAAAATGCCCCGGCTTGCTGCCCACCACCCGGCAATTGGCGCCCGCGCCTGCACCGCCTTGCGAGATGATCCGGCAGATCGGATCGCCATGGATCGAGATCGTGCCCTTGCCAGAAACCGTTCCGCTTCCGGTGACATTGAACCCACCTTCCAGAAACAGATCGATGTCGCGGATCTCAGGGGTTGCGCAGGGCATTGGGCAGCCAGCGGTCACGACTTCGGTCACCTGCATCGGCACGCTGAAGGCATAGTCGTATTTGTCCCCGGCAAGGGGCACGCTGTCCCCTTCGGCCTGTGCGGCGGTGCTGAAGAGAAGAAAGAAGGTGAACAGAAAAATCAAACCACGCATGACACTGATACTCCGAAGAACTTCGGCAGATCCTATCAGCCCGTGGTTAACATTCTGTCGGGGAGCGCCTAGCTGTGATCTGTCGGAGCAATCCGCACCCGCCCTTGATCGGTCAGCAGCCACACATCACGCCCCTCGATCACCACCGCGCTGACGGCTTTGCCATAGCCCGCGCCGGTATCGAGGTTCACCCGGTTGCCATAATGGATCACGGCTTTGATGGGGGTGTGGCCATGCACCACCAGCTTGCCATGGTCGCGCTTGTCGTCGTGAAACTCGTGCCGAATCCACAGAAGATCGGTTTCGCTCTGTTCAGCCAGCGGAATGCCAGGGCGGATCCCGGCATGAACAAAGATCTGCTCGTCGGTCTCAAAGCTGGTGAGCAACCCTGCCACAAAGGCCCGATGCGCCTCGGGCACCGCGTCGCGGGCGCGGGCATGAAACTCGAAAATCCGCTCTTTCTCGCCGGGTTCAATACCATAGGAGGTCAGCGTTTCGATGCCGCCGATGCCTTCGTGAAACCAGTCCCAGCCCATCATCAGATAGCTGTCCTGACGGGGATAGTCTTCGAGGAACATCTCCATCATCCGGTCGTGATTGCCCTTCAGCACCAGCCAGGGTTCTCCGCGCGCTTGCCCGGCCATCAGAAAGTCGATCACGCCCCTGGTATCCGGCCCGCGGTCGCACAGGTCGCCTACGTGCACCACTTTGGCATCGGCCAGCCCTTCGCGCGCCCGGTCATCCGCGATCAGCGCGTGCACCTGTTCCAGCTTGTCACGATGGCCGTGGATATCTCCGATAGCGTAAATAGGCATGGCGCGCTCCTGTTTGCCCCTCTCTATGCAAAAAGCCCCGGCATTTCTACCGGGGCTTTGTTTTGCTTTGCGGATCGCTCAGACGTCGAATTCAAGCGGCTGAACCATCTGGAACAGCTCGGTTTTCCGCAGCTCTTCCAGAACCGCATCCGGCACCGGCGCATCGACATAGAGCAGCGCGATCGCGTCACCACCCGGCACATTACGGCCCAACGTGAAGTTGGCGATGTTGACCCCATGCGCGCCCGTCGTCGCACCCAGCGCACCGATGATGCCCGGCACATCTTTGTTGGTGGTGTAGAGCATATGGTGGCCGATCTCGGCGTCGATGGTGATGCCCTTGATCATGGTGAAGCGCGGTTTGCCGTCGCCAAACACCGAGCCCCCAAGGGTGCGTTCCCGGGTCGGGGTTTTGACGGTGAGTTTGATAAAGCCGTCGAACACGCCCGATTTGGCCTGCGTGGTCACCGAGGTCTGAATGCCGCGATCCGCCACAATAAGCGGCGCCGAAACCATGTTCACATCCGGATTGGCGGGTTTCATCAGCCCGGCCAGCACCGCGCAATCCAGAGCTTTGGTGTTCATCTCGGAGGCGTTGCCATCCAGCAGGATGTTGACCTCTTCGATCGGCTCGTCGGTCAGCTGACCCACAAAGGCGCCCAAATGCCCGGCCAGTTTGATCCACGGCCCCATCACCTTGGCTTCTTCGGCGGTCACCGACGGCATGTTCAGCGCGTTCTGCACCGCGCCGGTCAGCAGGTAATCCGAGATCTGCTCGGCCACCTGAAGCGCCACGTTTTCCTGCGCTTCCATGGTCGAGGCGCCCAGATGCGGGGTGCAGACAACGTTTTTCAGCCCGAACAGGGGGCTGTCTTTCGCGGGTTCGACTTCGAAAACGTCGAAACCCGCGCCCGCGACGTGGCCCGACTTGATGGCGTCGGCCAGTGCGGCCTCGTCAACAAGCCCGCCGCGGGCGCAGTTGATGATCCGCACACCTTTCTTGGTGTTGGCAATCGCCTCGGCCGAAAGGATGTTGCGGGTCTTGTCGGTCAGCGGCACGTGCAGGGTGATGAAGTCGGCGCGCGGCAGCAGCTCGTCCAGCTCGACTTTCTCAACGCCCAGCTTGTTGGCGCGCTCTTCGGATAGAAACGGGTCATAGGCGACGACCTTCATCTTCAGCCCGCGGGCCCGGTCGCAGACGATGCCGCCGATATTCCCGGCGCCGATCACGCCAAGGGTTTTCCCGGTCACCTCAACCCCCATGAATTTCGCTTTTTCCCATTTGCCGGCCTGGGTCGAGGTGTCGGCTTCGGGGATCTGGCGGGCGACGGCAAACATCATCGCAATGGCGTGCTCGGCGGTGGTGATCGAGTTGCCGAACGGGGTGTTCATCACGATCACGCCCTTTTTCGAGGCGGCGGGAATATCGACGTTATCCACCCCGATCCCGGCCCGGGCGACCACTTTCAGGTTGGTCGCGGCTTCAAGCACATCGGCGGTCACCTTGGTGGCCGAGCGGATCGCCAGCCCGTCATAATCGCCGATCTTGGCGATCAGCGCGTCTTTGTCTTTACCCAGATCGGGCAGAAAATCGACCTCGACACCACGGTCGCGGAAAATCTGAACAGCGGTTTCGGAAAGCTTGTCGGAGACGAGAACTTTGGGGGCCATGATAGGGCTCCTATATCGGAATGGGGAAGGGGCCCGCCCCGAGCGAGGCGGGCAAAGAGCTTATTGCGCGGCGATCTCAGCGTTGAACGCCCAGTCGAGCCAGGGCAGAAGCGCGGCCACATCAGCCGTTTCCACCGTGCCACCGCACCAGATGCGCAGACCTGCAGGCGCGTCGCGATAGGCGCCGATATCCAGCGCCACGCCTTCACCTTCCAGCCGCTTGGCCACGGCCTTGGCAAAGGCTGCCCCATCCGCGATGCGATCATCGGTAAATTTCAGGCAGACGCTGGTATTCGAGCGCGTTGCGGCATCTTCAGCGAGGTTGGCAATCCACGGCTTGGCGTCACAGAAATCAAAGATCGCCTGCGCATTGGCATCGGCCCGGGCGATCAGACCCTTCAGCCCGCCCACCGCGCGCGCCCAGTCCAGCGCCACAAGGTAATCTTCCACCGCCAGCATCGATGGGGTGTTGATCGTGGCGCCCTCGAAGATGCCTTCGATCAGCTTGCCGCCTTTGGTCATGCGGAAGATCTTCGGCAGCGGCCAGGCGGGGGTGTAGCTTTCCAGCCGTTCCACCGCGCGCGGGCTGAGCACCAGCATCCCATGCGCCGCTTCGCCACCCAGCACCTTCTGCCAGCTGAACGTGGTCACATCGAGCTTGTCCCAGGGCAGGTCCATCGCGAAAGCCGCCGAGGTGGCGTCGCAAATCGTCAGCCCTTCGCGATCAGCGGCAATCCAATCGCCATTCGGCACGCGTACGCCCGAGGTGGTGCCGTTCCAGGTGAAGACAACATCATTAGCAAAATCGACTGAGGCAAGATCGGGAAGCAGGCCGTATTCGGCGGTTTTCACCGTGGCATCGAGTTTCAGCTGTTTCGCCACATCCGTGACCCAGCCCGCGCCGAAGCTTTCCCAAGCCAGCATTTCCACGCCGCGCGCGCCCAGCATCGACCAGAGCGCCATTTCCACCGCGCCGGTATCAGAAGCGGGCACGATGCCGATCCGATAGTCCGCGGGAATACCCAGCAGCTCGCGGGTTTCTTCGATTGCGGCTTTCAGTTTGGCTTTGCCCACGCCAGCCCGATGCGAACGGCCCAGCGGCGCGTCGGCAAGTTTATCAAGGCTGTAAGTGGGATTTTTGGCGCAGGGGCCAGACGAAAAACGCGGATTGGCCGGCCGCGTGGCCGGAGTCTCGGTGACCATTGATAGTATCCTTCCAGATAGTCGCGCCTCGTTGGGGAGGCGTGTCCCACCGACTTGGATAGAGAGGTGTTTTGGACCGCACAATAGAGAAAATGGTCCGGTAGCGGCTGATCAGCGATCAATACCGACACCAAATGGAGCCAATCGGAAACTTTTGGCAGAAAGCCGGGCAGGGCTGGCGCTTTTGATCCGAGCGGTCTATGCGTGCCGCGCGCAATCCGGGAGAGGCCCATGTTTACCACGACCCTCATCGCCAAGCCGGGCGGGCTCGATACCTCGCTGGTGGAAACCCTTCGCAATGCCTGGGGCGGCGGCACGGCCATCTGGCTGGCGGCAGACGAGGCGGCGGAGTTCGGGCTGGGCGCGATCCCGGAAAATCGCTGGCAGGTCTGGGACGATCTGCAAGCGATGGGTGTGGATCTGCTGATCCAGCCCAGCGAAGGGCGGCAAAAGAAGATGCTGCTCGCGGATATGGATTCGACCATGATCGCGCAGGAATGCATTGACGAGCTGGCCGATGAAGCAGGCGTTGGCCCGCGTGTGGCTGACATCACCGCCCGCGCGATGAATGGCGAGCTGGATTTCGAAGGCGCCCTGCGCGAGCGCGTCGGACTGCTGGCCGGGCTGGACGCCTCGGTGATCGAAAAGGTGCTGGCCGAGCGTATCACCCTCGCCCCCGGCGGGCGCGAATTGGTGGCCACGATGCGCGCGGGTGGCGCCTATGCGGTACTGGTTTCGGGCGGCTTTACCGCTTTCACACAAAAGGTCGCCGCCGATCTGGGTTTTGACGAAAACCGCGCCAACACCTTCAACATTGCCGATGGCAAGCTCACGGGCTCGGTGGTCGAGCCGATTCTGGGCCGCGCCGCCAAGGTGGCGGCACTTGAAGACATTTCGGCGCGGCTGGGGATCGACCATGACGCGGTTTTGGCGGTGGGCGATGGCGCCAACGATCTGGGCATGCTCGACCTTGCCGGGGCCGGGGTGGCGCTTCATGCCAAGCCCAGCGTCGCCGCCCAATGCGATCTGCGGGTGAATCACGGCGATCTGACCGCGCTTCTTTACCTGCAGGGCTACGCCAAATCCGACTTTGTACTCTGACCGCTGCCGCTGGCAGAATCGGCCCGGTTCATGCTAGCTATTGTGGTATGTCAGAGACCGCCCCCCATATGAGCACGCCCCGCCCGGTGATCCGTCAGCTCGACGATGCCGCGATCAACCGTATCGCGGCGGGCGAAGTGGTGGAACGGCCCGCGAGCGCGGTGAAGGAACTCGTTGAAAACGCGATTGATGCCGGGGCCACGCGCATTGATGTCGCCTATGCCGATGGCGGCAAAACCCTGATCCGCATCACCGATGACGGCATTGGCATGCCGCCCGACGAGCTGCCGCTGGCTCTGTCGCGTCATGCCACCTCCAAGATTGATGGCTCCGATCTGCTCGACATCCACACCTTCGGGTTTCGCGGCGAGGCGCTGCCCTCGCTGGGCGCGGTGGGGCGGCTGACCATCACCTCGCGGACTACGGGGCATGAGGCGGCGAGCATTCGCGTGGCCGGGGGCGCGCCAGAGCCGGTAAAGCCTGCCGCGCTGAATGGTGGCACCGTGGTTGAGCTGCGCGATCTGTTCTTTGCCACCCCCGCGCGGCTGAAATTCCTGCGCTCGGATCGCGCCGAGGCGCAGGCGATTGGCGATGTGGTCAAGCGGCTGTCGATGGCCGAGCCGCATGTGGGCTTTACCTTACGCGATGTGTCGGGCGGTGGCGAAGGGCGCATCCTGTTTCAGGCCAGCCCCGAAAGCGGCGATCTGTTCGACGCGCTGCATGGGCGGCTGCGGCAGGTTCTGGGCCGGGAGTTTGCCGAAAACGCGCTGGCGATTGATGCCGAGCGTGAGGGTCTCAGGCTTACCGGATATGCCGCCCTGCCCACCTATTCGCGCGGCGCGGCGGTGGCGCAGTATCTCTTCGTCAACGGTCGCCCGGTGCGTGACAAGCTGCTGACCGGGGCGCTGCGTGCGGCCTATTTCGATTTCCTCTCCCGTGACCGGCATCCAGCGGCGGCGCTATTCATCACCTGCGATCCGCATCTGGTCGATGTGAACGTGCATCCGGCGAAATCCGAAGTGCGGTTTCGCGAGCCAGGGCTAGCGCGCGGGCTGATCGTCTCGGGGCTGCGTCATGCGCTGGCCGAAGCCGGGCATCGCGCCTCGACCACCGTTGCAGGCGCGACGCTTGGGGCGATGCGGCCCGAACAACCCGCCCAGCCGCGCCTTTATCAGATGGATCGCCCCGCGCCCGGCGCGCTTTACACTGCCCGCCAGATGCAGGCCCCGGACTACCCGCTGCCCGAGCCCGCGCAGCCCATGGGCTTTGCCGAGGCGGCGCAGCCCTCTGGCCGGTTCGAGCCGGTTCCGCATCTGGAGGCGCAACCGGCCTATGAGCACCGCCCGCTTGGGGCCGCCCGCGCGCATCTGCACGAGAATTACATCATCGCCCAGACCGAAGACGGGATGGTGATCGTCGATGGCCATGCCGCGCATGAGCGGCTGACCTATGAAAAGCTGAAAGTGCAGATGGCCGAAAACGGCGTGGCCGGGCAGGCGCTTCTGATCCCGGAAATCGTCGAACTGTCCGAGGCCGAAGCCCAGATCCTGCTGGGTATGGCCGAAGACCTCGCCCGGCTTGGTCTGGTGATCGAACCTTTCGGCGGCGGTGCGGTGGCGGTGCGCGAAACCCCGGCGATTCTGGGCAATGTGAATGCCGAGGCGATGTTGCGCGATGTGCTCGACGAATTGTCCGATCTGGGCGAAAGCAACCGGGTGCAGGAACGTATCGAGGCGGTGCTGGCCACGGTCGCCTGCCACGGATCGGTGCGCTCTGGGCGGCGGCTACAGGCCGAGGAAATGAACGCCCTCCTGCGCGAAATGGAGGCTACGCCGCATTCCGGCCAGTGCAACCACGGGCGCCCCACCTATGTGGAGCTGAAGCTCGCCGATATTGAAAGATTGTTTGGCCGCACATGACCGATTTTCCGCTTCCCCTCGATAACCCGCTGCTGCTCGCCGCTTATGGCTTTGGCGTGCTGGTGGTGCTGCTCTTGATCGTTGTCATTGCCCGGGCCGGGCGCTCAGCGCGGCTGGCCGAGAATTTGGCCCAGCAGATGACCGGGCTGGGGCAGGCGGTACAGTATCTTGGTCAGGGGCAGGAGCAGTTGACCGGGGGCTTGCGTACCGTATCAGACGCGCAGGCCAATGGGCAAACGCAGATGGTGCGGGCGATGGAACAGCGCTTGGCCGAAGTGCAGCGCCAGATGCAGGAACAGCTCCATAACAACGCGATGAAATCCGCCCGCTCGATGAGCGAGATGCAGGAGAGGATGAACGAAACCCTGAAAGGCAGCGCGGTGAAAACCACGCAATCGCTGACCCAGTTGCAGGAACGCCTCGCCACCATCGACAAGGCGCAGGAAAACATCACCCGGCTCTCGGGCGATGTGCTGAGCCTGCAGGATATTCTGTCAAACAAACAAACCCGCGGGGCGTTTGGCGAGATCCAGCTGCACGATATCGTCTCAAAGGCGCTGCCCTCCGACAGCTACACGCTGCAAGCCACGCTCTCCAACGGCAAGCGCGCCGATTGCCTGATCCATCTGCCCAACCCGCCGGGGCCGATTGTGATCGACAGCAAATTCCCGCTGGAAGCCTATGAGGCGCTGCGCCGGGCCGAGACCAAGCCCGAAGCCGAAGCGGCCTCGAAAGCGCTGAAAGACGCGGTTCTGGTGCATATCAAGGCGATTTCCGAGAAATACATCATCGAGGGTGAAACCGCCGATGGGGCGCTGATGTTTCTGCCCTCCGAGGCGATTTATGCCGAGCTTCATGCCAACCTGCCCGATGTAGTGCGCCGGGGGTTTGAAGCGCGGGTCTGGATCGTGTCGCCCACTACCTGCATGGCCACGCTGAACACCATGCGCGCGATCCTGAAAGATGCGCGGATGCGCGAACAGGCAGGCGCAATCCGCAAGACGCTGAAACATCTGCATCGCGATGTCGAGCTGGTGGTGGACCGGGTGGCAAAGCTCAACACCCATTTCACTCAGGCGCGCAGCGATCTTGAAGGGATCAGCACCGCGGCCGAGCGCGCGGGCAAACGTGCGGCCAAGCTTGATAATTTCGATTTTGAAGAGCTGGCGCCCGAGACGGACACGCCCGTAGTGGTGCCGTTGGCTGAATCTTAAGCAGACTCGTTTCACACTCACCGATAAGCGCCTATATATGTCTTGTGGCTAGTGAAGGAATGACGATGCTTGAAATTCGCCCGTCCAAGGTTGCCCGGATCATCATCCGCGCCCGCGAGATTGACGCCAAGACCGGGCGCTGGGATCTGCCGGGCGATGATGCCGACGCAGATTCGATCCTTGAAACCCGTGGCTCGGATGCGACCGAGGCCGAGCTGCGGTCCTATATTTCCGATCTGAACAGCGACGAGCAGGCCAGCCTTGTGGCGCTGATGTGGATCGGGCGCGATACCTTCACCGCCGACGATCTGGAAGAGGCGATTGAAACCGCCAAATCCGAACGGGTCACCCCGACCGAAGACTATCTTCTGGGCGTTCCGCTTCTGTCGGATTTCCTGTCCTCGGGGCTGGAGGCGCTGGGCTATAACGCCGAAGAGCTGATCGACGACCATATGAAGTAAAAGCGCGGGCGGGCTCCCCGGCACGGGGCGATCTCAGCCCTCGGCGGTTTCCTCCAGTTCGAGATGACTCGCATTGCGGGCAAACACCCGGCGCAGCATCGGCTCGAAAAACTCCAGTGGCTTTGTCGGATAGTCCGGATCGAACGCGGCCTGATCGTATTTGTGGCAGAATTCCTTGCACGCCTCGTAATGCGGGCTGTCCTTGTAGCGGTCGCGGGCGTGGCGGTCGCCGCCGAGATAGTGGTTGTAGTAATAGCCCTGAAACACGCCGTGATGCTGCACGATCCAGTAGGTCCGCTCCGAGACATAGGGGCGCAGGATCGCGGCGGCGAGCTGGCTGTGGTTGAACGGCGAGAGCGTGTCGCCGAGGTCATGCAGCAGGGCGGCGACCACGATCTCTTCCTCGGCGCCGTCGTCATAGGCACGGCTGGCCGATTGCAGCGAGTGCTGGTAGCGATTGACCGGGTAGGCCGTCCACGCCTCGTCGAGCCCGCGCAGGGCATCGAGCAATCGGTCGACCAGGCCCGCGTTGAATTCCGCGTCATAGGCCATCACCGCGAGGAAATCCTCGCGGGTGGCATTCTCGAAATTCGTCCAGGTGGGCCGGGGCCGGGTGTCGGTCATCGCGGTCTCCTTCAACTCAGGCGGTCGACAATCTCCATATGTTGCGCCTGAGCGTCGATGGCGTCGAGCCATTTTTTGACGAGACGTTCGTCCGACGGGGCCGCCGACACGCCCGTGGCGATTTCGCGGTTTACGACCGACATCACCGCCAACGCCACGGTCTGGGAAACCAGCCGCGCCATCGCGGTGCCACGCGCATCGCCATGGGCATCGAGCAGATAGGTCTTGTGATAGACCGGCGTGCCGTCTTTCTCAGCCTTCAGGTCGACGCAGAGCACCACCCGATCCGGCTCGCCTTCGTCATAGGAATTTTCGTCCCAGAACTGGTCAGACATCTCTTTCAGCCGCGCATCGCCCTCGGGCCCGGTGAGGGTTTCGATCTCGCGAAACACATCGGCCCAGGCATCGGCCCAGCCATTCAGCCGCAGCGTGCCGCGCACGAATTGCTTTACCGGCCAGGCCTCATCGAAATGATACTGCGCCATGAACGGGAGCGAATCGCGGTTGGGATAAACCTCGAAGCTTTCCGGCGTGGGCAGCGGGGCATCATAGCGGCTGATCGCATCCCAGGGCCGCGCGACCTCAAGCACTTCATGCGCGCGGATCGACCGCGACGGCGAGCGCAGCGCTTTCAGCACCCCAAGCGGCGACCAGCTGAACTTGTAGCGAAAGGCGTTGGCGTGTTTCGGCACGCCGCCGCAGTAGGAGATGAAGCTGATCACGTTCTTCGGGTCAAAGGCGGGCGATTTGCGGTAATCGTCCACCAGATAATGCGCCATCAGATGGTCGATGCCGGGATCGAGCCCAACTTCGTTGACCAACGCCACACCAGCCGCCTTGGCCTTTGCATCCAGCGCCTGCATCTCGGGGGCGATGTAGCTCGACGAGACGAAATTGGCACCCTTTTCGATGCACATTTCGGCCAGGCTCACATGCTGGTCAGCGGGCAGCATCGACACCACTACATCGCCGGGCACCACGGCCTCGGCCAGCGCCTCGGGCGTATAGGCGCGGATCTTGTCGGTCAGCGCCCCCACAGCCTCGCGGGCTTTTTCAACCGTGCGGTTCCACACCAGCACATCCTGCCCGTCTTCGATCAGCTTCTTCAGCCCGGGGATCGAAGAAAGCCCGGTACCACACCAATGAATCGTCATCTCAGATCCCTTTCATATTCTCGTCGTATGTAGCCTTGGCCCGGCCCCAGACGCCAGCCTCTAGATCGCCCAGTGTGGCGAGCGAAGGCAGCAGTTGGGCGGCGTAATCTTCCGAGCTTTCTACCGGCAGAAGCGAGGGCAGATTATCGATCGCCATCACATCCAGCGGCGGGTCGTCATGCACCCGCAGGGCCGGGGCCTGCCAGTCGGTGGCGCGGTCGTAAACCGGCACCGGGTTGTAGTCGCTATCGGGATCGCAGGCGATGTCGCCGATCACCGTGAGGGCACGCTCTGCCGTCAGCGCCTCGCGCGGCACGAAAACCGGCGTGCCGGGGCGCGCGAAGATGCAATTGAGAAAGATGTCGTGGTCGAGGATTTCCGGGAACGGCCCACCGCTCGCGGTTTCGGCCATATCCCATTTGGTGACCTCCATTCCCATCGCCTCGCACAGATCGGCAGCCCCTGTGCCAACCCGGCCCAATGCGCCAATCACGATGGCGCTGGGCGTGGGCTTGCCGCTGGCGGCAAGGTCTTGGCCCAGATCAGCCAGCAAGGCGTCTTTACCGGGATAGGTGCCGACCGCCGGGCAGATGCCGCCATCCTGTTGCGCGGCCCAGCTTTTCAGAGAAATAGCCGCCCCGGCATAGCCCGCCCAATAGCCAAAGGCCGCGACCCGCCGCCCGCTGGGATCGACCAGATATTCGAGATCATAGAGCGTGCCGCCCCCGGCCTTGAACCGCTCCAGAAGCTTGCGCCCGGAATGCTGGCCCTTGAAGGCGTGGCCGAACATGATGTGGCGATGGGGCAGGGGGGTGCCATCCTCGGGCAATTCCTTCAGCCCGAAAATGATCGCGTCTTCCGGCGCGTCGGGCCAGGAATTTTCCGCCACGATCTCGCAACCCGCCGCCACATAGCCATCAATCGGGATCGCCCGCACCGAGCTTTCTTCGACGCTCACCCGCAGCCCCGCCGCGATCAGCGCCTTCGCCCCCTCGGGCGTCAGCCCCACCCGTTCTTCATTCGGGCGCTGCTCGGCCCGGACCCAGAGATGAGTCATGGTCTCTCCTGTCATAGCATGCCGGCGGCCTTCACCGCCTTGATTGAGGCTCGCGCCTCCATCGCGCGCATGAAACGCTCGATAGAGGGGAAATCGGCAATCTGCACCCCGTCACCCGGAAGCCAGGTGCAGATCACGTAAAGATAAATATCGGCCAGACTGATGGCCTCACCCAGCACATAGGGTGCAAAGGCACAGCTTTCCTGCAGATAGGTGCAGGACGCGGCCATGGTCTCAGGCACTTTCGCGGTCATGTCCCGCCAGCTTTCCGCCCGGTCCGCCCAGCGGGTGCCACGCAATTTATGCGCGTGGTTCACATGCATCGTCGAGGCGAGGTAAAACATCACCTCGCGCATCCGAAAGGCCGCCATTGGATCGGCAGGCACCAACCCTGCCTCTGGCGCCCGGTTGGCGATAAACTCCAGCAGCGCGCCGGTTTCGGTCAGAACCTCGTCACCGATCACCAGCGCAGGCACCCGCCCTTTGGGATTGAGGCGCAGATAATCCGGCTGAGATTGTTCCGCGTTGGAAAAATCGAGCCTGACCGGCTTATAGGCCAGCCCGGCTTCTTCCAGCGCGATGGCCGTGGCAACCGAGATGGTCTGCGGGGCGTAGAAAAGACGCATCCTGACCTCAGATAGTGGTTTGCGCGTGGCGGCGGTCGGGGTGTTCCAGATGCGGCACGGCGTTGAACTGGGTCATCAAGAGCCCGGCCGGATGCGGCGCGAAGCGGTGGACCGAGGAATTCATGATCGGCAGGATGGCACGGGTGAAGGGGCCAAGTTCCAGCCCCATTGCAACCCGCGTGGCCATGCCGATCAGCCCGCCGGAGGTAAAGACGATGGCCTTCTCTCCCCGCGCGACAATCTCGTGCAGCGCGTCGCTCACCCGGCTCTGGAATTCGTGAAAGCTTTCCGAAGCGCCTTCGATCTTGCCCTCCTGCCAGGCGGCGAAGGTCAGCGCGAGATGATCGAGAAATCCCTCCGGGCTGGTCGGGGCGGGCAGGCCGAATTGTTCATGCATCTGCTCCGACAGCTCGAAATAGCGCAACTCGTTCAGCCGTGGATCGGTCTCGACCTCGCTCGTAGCTGCCCCCCATTCCGCCGCACTTTGCTGGTGGCGGTTCAGGCTGCCCGCATAGATCCTCTGAAAGCCTTCGCCATTTGCGCGCATATGCTCGCCAAGCCAGCGAATTTGCTGACGGCCCAGATCAGAGAGGCTGTCATAGCCCTCTTCATCGGTCGCGGTGTTATTGGCCTGGCCGTGGCGGATAAGGGTGATCTCGGTCATGTCGGTTCCTTCGCGCTGGTCGCTTGCTACCGCGCTTGGACCGAGGAGAAAACCCCCGCGAGCGACGCTTCGCGGGGCTGAATGGACAAAGATGCGACGCCCTGTCGCACTACCTGCGACATTCTGTACTCTTGACGTATTTGGCAGAAACCTTTGACGCGCTCAGGTTCTTCTGCAAGACTTCGAAAATACCTGACCGTTAGCGCGATCAGGGCATCGGCAGCGCCGATGCAGGAGGAGGAAATTAACACGAAGCCGCCCATTCGATGGGGCGAAACTGCAATTTTGCAGAAATGTTTTCGTGTATCTGAGGAGGAGCCGAACCAATGAGCAAACGGATTGCCATACTGAATGTGATCGCCTGGGGCGGCTTCTGGGCCTTTGGCTATCTGGCGGTGACGTCGGAAGCGACCCAGCCGGGCCAGATGCTGGTTGCCGGGCTTCTGGCCGTTCTCGGCGGAGCTGTCGGCCTGTGGTGCTACCTGCGTCTGCTCGATCACAGCGAAAAGACCGGCTATCGCGCCCCCGGCCCGCGGAAGCAGCAGAATGTCGAACATCACAGCGCCGTGCTTGCCGATCTTTGATCCTCGCTCAATGCGTGGGAGGTAAAAGGCACGCTGCCCTAGGCGGATTTCTGCGCTCTGCGCGCCAGTCCGACGCCCGGACTGGCGGCGGAGCGCCGTTTGTTATTGCATAGCAACCTGTTAATCGTCGTTATCCGGCTGACATGATTTGTCAAAGCCATAGGAGGACTCTGATGAAATTGTTGCTTGCAAAGTGTTTGGCCCTTGGGGCCGTTATGACCTTACCCAATATTGCCGTTGCCGAAGATGCGGCCCTGATTGTTGTTGAAAGCAATTATGCCCGCCTGCCCGATCAGGCTGGGGCCAATACCGCTGCGGCGCTGGCGCAAAGCCTCGACGCGGCGGGCTTTCGCGTCACCTCGTCATTCGATCAGGGGGCCGAAGATGCCTGGAGCGCCGTCGAGCGATTCCGCGACGAGGCCGCCGGGGCTGACCGGGTGTTTGTCTTTCTGGCCGGGCACATGGTCTCGACCCCGCGCGAAAGCTGGCTGCTGACCCGTCAGGCCGATGCGCCGACCGATCTGTCGGTGGGCGGCATGGCGCTGCCGCTGGGGCCGGTGCTGGATATCGCCGACGGGCATCCCGGCCAGGCGGTGGTGATGCTGGTCTCTGCCGATAATGGCGTGGCTGGCCCCGGCCTTGCGCCGGGTGTCGCGGTAACCGCTCCGCAGGGGGTGACATTGGTCACCGGTCCCTTTGCCGGGGTGATGCGGGTGGCCAATGAGGTGGTTCTGGTGCCCGGCGCGCAGCCTGCCAGCGCTCTCGATCGCGCCCCGCGCGGTGTGGTGGCGTCGGGCTTTCTGTCAGACGCACTGCCCTTCCTGCCTGCTGTCTCAGACGCTGCGCCGGTTGAGGTAACGATTGCCGAACCGAGCGAGGCGGATACCGAAAACGAATTGGGCCTCAGCCGGGACGACCGCGCCGGGATCCAGCGTGGTCTGGCGCTGCTGGGCTATGATCCGCATGGGATCGACGGCATCTTTGGCAAGGCCACCCGCGCGGCTCTGTCAGACTGGCAACAGGAACAGGGCTATGCGGTCACCGGCTATCTGACCCGCGAAGAGCTTGATGCGCTTACCGCCGCCGCTGCCGACCGGGCCGCCAAGCTGGAAGCCGAAGCTGCCGCGCGCAAGGTCGAAGACGAGCGCAAGGATACCGATTACTGGCGGGAAACCGGGCGCGGCAGCGATGAGGCCGGATTGCGCGCCTATCTGAATCGCTACCCCGACGGGTTGTTTGCCGAAATCGCCGGCCAACGGCTTGCCGAGATCGAGGCTGTGAAGCGTGACACCGCTGCGGCTGAAGAGCGTGATTTCTGGGACAAGGTCCGTGCCGAAGATCAGGCCGACAGCTATCGTTCCTATCTGGATCGCTACCCCAATGGCGCCTTTGCCAAAGAGGCTCAGGCGCGGCTGACCGAGCTGACAGCGGCAGCGGATCAGTCTGGTGCGATTGCAGGGGCCAAGGCTGAAGAGGCCGGTGTGGCCGGGAATGTGATCACCCGGCTTCTGGTCGAGAATCAGCTCAAGGGGGCCGGTTTCGATCCGGGCCGTATCGACGGCAGCTTCGACGAGGCTTCGCGCCGGGCAATCCGCCGCTTCCAGCAGGCGCAGGGGCTTGAGGTGACGGGCTACGTGACCCAGGCCACCATGGTGCGCCTCATGCTCGGGCGTTGACCGGGCACCGATAGAGCGATGACACAAACAGAAAGGCCGCCGGAAATTCCGGCGGCCTTTCGGTCATAGCACCAGCTTGGTGAAGATCAGCCCTGACGAGCCTTGAAGCGGCGCTGCGTCTTATTGATGACGTAGACGCGGCCCTTCCGGCGCACGACGCGGCAGTCGCGATGCCGGTTCTTCAGCGAGCGGAGTGAGTTACGGACTTTCATGGCCCTCTCCTCTGTGTCGCGGCGCCGGGAGCGCCTAAGAAACCTATGTCCGTTTCCGGACGGTGAATGGTGGGCGATACTGGGATCGAACCAGTGACCCCTTCGATGTCAACGAAGTGCTCTACCGCTGAGCTAATCACCCTGAATTTCTGCCCAAACAGCCCGGGTGAGCCATTCAAACAAACAGACGCGGGGAAAGCCCGCGCCAGTCCGGGTGTCTATAGAAGGAGTCGGTGGGGGAAGCAAGGGGCTTTTGGCGCAACAAGAAATACCTCATAGTGCGACAAGGAGAACCCGTCATGCCGCAGTCGGCCTACGAGATATTCAGCCCCGAATCCCGCTCGACGAGCGCGGTTTTTGCCTCGCCGCACTCCGGCAGTCACTATGCGCCGGGCTTTATTCGCCGCACGATGCTTGACGAGCTTCGTCTACGCTCGTCGGAAGATGCCTTTGTTGATCAGTTGTTTGCCGACGCCCCTAGCCATGGCGCGCCGCTGATAGCTGCGAAAATTCCGCGCGCCTATGTCGATTTGAACCGCGGGGTCGAAGAGCTTGATCCGGCGTTGATTCGCGGGCTGGCCCGCACCACGCAGAACCCGCGCGTTTCGTCCGGTCTTGGGGTGATCCCCCGCGTTGTGGCCGGTGGGCGCGAGATCTATCGGGGCAAGATGACTTTGGTCGAAGCTCAGAACCGGCTGGATGCCTGTTGGCACCCCTACCACCGGGCGCTGCATGAGCTGATCGGGCAATCGCATCAGCTCTATGGCGAGGCGATTCTGATTGATTGCCATTCGATGCCGCATGAAGCCATCGAAACCCTCTGTGCGCGCAATGCGGTGAAACCTGAAATTGTGCTGGGGGATCGGTTCGGTGCCGCTGCCGGGACGGCCATCATTGAGCCGATCGAGGCGGCCTTTCGCGACGCCGGGTTCCGGGTGGCGCGCAACGCGCCATTCGCGGGCGCCTTTACAACGCAGCATTATGGCCGTCCGTCGCGGCGGCAGCATGTGGTTCAGATTGAGATCGACAGATCGCTTTACATGGACGAAGCGCGGATCAAACCGAATGACAATTTCGCGCCCTTGCAGAAGGTTCTCTCGGGCATCGTCAAGATGATCGCCGATCTCGGCCGTCCGGCGGCAGAGCTGCCGCTGGCCGCCGAATAGGCCGATAGGCGGGCTTATACGCCGCGCCGAACTTCGCCATCCCATTTCATCAGGGCGCGCTTCAGCGTGTCGGAACGGTCTTTAAACTCGTTCTCCAGCAAAGCCGTTGCCCCGTCCGGATCGCCTTCGAGAGCATGCTGTGCCACGTTGGCAGCGCATTCATGAAATTCACGATGCAGACGCGAAATCACCTGATAGGGTTTGCCCGCGCGAACAGTTGCGTCCATCGCAGAGCTGTTGAGCCATTGCCCGAAAGCGCAGGCCGACGCATCCTTGATTTCATCCGGAGATTTGTCGCTATGGCCGAACTTGATGGTCGTGGAGAGTTTCATTTTCCACGCGCCATGGGCACCGAGCGCATCGCGAATCTCGCGTTCAAATTCCTTGTTTTGCATTATCTTCTCCGCCTTGTTTCGCGCGGAGCAACTGTGCCACAGGAGCACGAAGAAAGCGTTAAAAGCGCTACGATTCGAAGGAAAGGCGCGGATCGCCTTGCACGCGCCCCTGCGGGATCAGTCCAGATGGAGCGGGTTGTGGCCAGGCTGTTCGCGCAGCCATTTCAGAAGTGCGCGCGAGAGCTTTTCGGTTTTTTCGACATAGTCGCTGCCAAGCAGAGAAACCGCGCCGCTTTCGTCGCCAATGGCGGCCAGCCGCATAATCTCGCCTGCCGTCTGGTGAAAATCGCGGTGCAGTCGGTGAATGACCTGATAGGGTTTGCGCTCTTTCACCAACGGGTGAATATCGGAGCCTTCAAGCCAGCGACCGAATTCGCAACAGCTGTGACAGGCGACTTCATCGGGCGAAACGTTGATGCGACCGGTGTTGATCGCGGTTTTCAATTTCATCTTCCAGGCGCCATGCGCGCCAATGGCTTTGCGGATCTGTGGAGACAGGTCTGTATTCGGCATTTTAAAAATCCATACTCGTTAAACGTGTATAGGGACGCTGCCGAAGAGGTGTTAAATATAGGTAAATCGGAATATTACCGGATGGATCGACCTTTAACGATCGCATCCTTGCCGAACCGGGCCCGGATTGCGTCCGAGGCCCGTTCGGCGGCGCGGCGCTTTGTGGCCTGCGGATCAAGCAAGTCGCCCTCAAGATCGGCCCTTTCGCCCGGGCCAAGCTCGGAAATGCCCACCCCGATCAGCCGGAACGGCGCCTCTTGGGCCACTGTCGCGAACAGATCTCGCGCGGTGCGATAGATGCGGTCGGCGGATTGGGTTGGGTCGGGCAGCGAGACACGCCGGGTGAGGCTGCGAAAATCGGCGCGTTTCAGTTTCAGGGTCACCACCCGGCCCGCCAGATCCATCGCCTTGGCGCGGTCCGAGACCTTTTCGGCGAGCCGCCAGAGATGGCCGTCGAGAAGGTCGGCGTCGCTGGTGTCTTCGAAAAACGTGGTTTCGTTGGAGATCGACTTCATCGGGTGGTCGGCGGAGACGCGGCGGGTGTCTTGGCCGCGGGCGAGATGCCAGAGCCGGTCGCCCATCGCGCCGAAGCGGGCGTGGAGATCGTCTTTTTCCCAGCGCAGGAGATCGGTGAAGGTGCGGATGCCGGCGGCTTCCAGCGCGGTTTTGGTGGCCAGACCGACGCCCCAGATCAGACTGACCGGCTTGTCGGCCAGAAACGCCGCCGTGTCGGCCTTGCCGATCACCGAAAACCCGCGCGGCTTGTCGAGATCGGAGGCGACCTTGGCGAGGAATTTGTTGTGGCTGAGCCCGATGGAGCCGGAGAGACCCAGCTCGTCTTCCATCCGCTTCAACAGACGGGCGAGGGTTTCGGCGGGCGGGGCGTGGTGCAGCTTTTCGGTGCCGGTCATGTCGAGAAAGGCCTCGTCGAGCGAGAGCGGCTCGACCGCCGGGGTCAGCGCCTCCATGAAACTGCGGATCTGGCGCGAGACCGCCACGTAATGGCTCATCCGGGGATGGATCACCACCGCGTCGGGGCAGAGCTTCAGGGCCTGAAACATCGGCATGGCGGAGCGGACGCCCCGGATCCGGGCGACATAGCAGGCGGTGGAGACCACCCCGCGCCGCCCGCCGCCTATAATCACCGGCCGCCCGGCAAGGCTGGGATCGTCGCGCTTCTCGACCGAGGCATAGAAGGCATCGCAATCCATATGGGCAATGGAAAGCTCGAAAAGCTCGGGATGCGCCACCACCCGCGGGCTGCGGCAGGCGGGGCAGCGGGCCCCGGTTTCAAACCGGGCAAAACAATCGCGGCAAAGAGCAGGCATGGGGCCAGTATAGCAGGGGTGGGCGAACTCGCCCAGTGGTATAAGTCTATGAAATATATGGTGTTACCGCTAACTGTGCGAAGTTTTGGTTTCGGCAAAAATCGGGGTGCGGGAGGGGCGGATTCGGCGAGGCGGAGAGGGCGGCGGAGCGGCGCAGCGCGGCCCCCGCAGGGGCGACACCGGGGCCGGGCAGACGCCCGGCCTGCGGGGGAGGTTTTGGTTTTGGTGGAGGAAGGGGGTGAGAGGGGTGTGCGGCGTGATCAACGGGGTAGGTGCAAGCGTTTATCCAATCGGGCACTTCAGGCTGCCAGTTGGGTGCCGCAAATTTCATTGTATCTAAGATATTTTTTGACGCTATCCTGCGGCCTACAAAGAGTATTCTCTTATTCAACAAACTGATTTGGAAATGGCTTGCTATGGCTGGGAAATTTGAAATCTATCAAGACAAAGCTGGCGAATACCGTTACCGGTTGAAAGCTGGAAACGGCGAGATCATTCTCGCCAGCGAAGGCTTCAAGCAGATAGCTAGCGCCCGGAATGCAATCACTTCAGTCCAGAGCAATGCCCCTGCAGACGCCCGCTACGAGCGAAAGGGAACCCCTTCTGGGAAGCACATGTTCAACCTGAAAGCCGCCAACGGCCAGGTCATCGGCACCTCGGAAAGCTACAATAGTGCCGAGGCTCGTGAAAATGGCATCGAAAAGGTAAAGAGAAGCGCTTCTGACGCAGCGTTGACTTATCTAACTTCAATTACTTCCGAGATAGCGCAACTCAATCGAAAACAGGCTCAGTTAGACACCGCTCGCAAGAAGGGGTTTGGACTTCACTTCAAGAGAGAGGCAGAGGAAATAGTATTGAATGGAAAAGGCTTTGCCTTGGCACTGGCCCGACTATTCAAAAATGCCGAGGGGGAGTTTTCGTTCGCGCTGTTGGGACGTTGGGGCAGTGGAAAGACGTCGATTGCCAGTCTTGTGAGTGGCTACCTTCAGGAACCCGCAAGTTACCAGCGTGATTTTCGAAGTACCTTTGGCAGTGACCCCGGCGAAAAATGCGATCAGCTAGAATATAAAACCGTGCAATTCAACGCATGGCGATACAGACAGAAACCTGAGCTCTGGGTATATTTGTATGAGAGCTTTTTGACTGAATATCTTAACTGTGGCTGGATCGAGAAGGTTCTAAAAACTGCCCGCGTCAACATCCGAAAAATTGGGGTGTTCCAAGCCCTATTCGAGCTACTATTGCTGGCATTGACAGCTTTCCCATTAATGTGGATTTCTCTCGTTTTTCCTTTTTCTCAAGCTGTGTTCGGTGTGGCAGGGAGCTTTGGCTTAGTGCTGTTAGCACATCGTTGGTACGGCTCACTGCGGCGCCTCTATGACCAATATGGAGTTATCAAGTCCCACCGTGAACACTTGGGAATGCAGGCTGTTATTGGCTTGGATCTTCAACGACTTGTCGCGTCCTGGGGTAAATCAGATGACTTCAATCCGTGGGAGAAGAATACTCTAGGAATAGTCACATCCCTAGTTTCCTTAATTTGGCTTTCAACCTTTTTCAGGTTTAACTGGGATGATACGATATTTCTGGGTTTTTCCGTAAATTATTCTTTCGGTATCGCTTCTGTCGCTGGATGGATGATCTGGAGTGTTGCAGGTGCTGTTTTCTTTTCTTCGGTCGTTTGCAAGACTGGACGCGTTGATCGTATCCTTCTTGTTATCGATGACCTAGACCGATGCCCTCAGGAAGAGATTGTTGATTTGATAGATGGCATAAAATTGATGACCGACGACGAAACCATCGGAAAGGTGGTTCAAGCTCTCGTCTTGGCGGACGACACCATTCTCGATGCAGCTATACGAAAACGTTTCAAGGATCTAGCCGACGACAAAGGCGATACGCGCAAGATAGAAGCGATCAGAGAGCATATGGAAAAGGTTTTCTTGTGCCACGCGCATCTGCCCAAACTAACCAGCAACAATGTTGCTGATCTAGTTTCTGTTTACTCGCAGGAATTTGGCTTGGAAGCTTTGAAGGCAGACGATGATGAAGTCCGGGTTTCGTCATCAAAAGGGGAGCGTGGGGAAATGAATTCTAATCATGATAGACAACGCCCGATCGAGCTGCACACCGATTTTGTCATAACACTTGAAGAGCGAAACGCCATTCGAACAGCGCTGACGTATGCTTTCGAGGGGGCAGAATCCCCGATGACACCGCGTTTTGTCAGGTCTTTTCTCTACAAATACCAGCTTGTTAGAATGCTTCTTCAGTTGAACGCGGTAGAATTCGATACGTCTGACCTTGCTCACTCATTGGTTCAGGCGGCGCTGTGGATACGTAGTTCAGATAAACCATGGGAACCCGAAAATGCATCCAGTACAACAGATTTCATCCGCATGGTCGCGTAGCGCCAACTTACCCCCCGCTCACCCCCTCACCCCTCAAACATCCGCTCGATCTCGTCGATCACCTCGCCCACCAGCGCGTCGGTGGCCTGACGGCCGGTGATGTAGAGGAGGTAGCCTTTGGCGGTGCGCTCGCGGCGCAGGGTCAGGTCTCGGGGCAGGCGGACCAGACGGCGGGGGCGGTTCGGGGTTTTGCGCGCGCTTGGCGACAGGCTTTCGGCCTCGGCAATGATCGGCAGGATGGCCCGCCATTCGCTCCCAGGCACGGCCCCCTCCAAGGCGGTGGCAATCAGCTCGTCCCAGCCATAGCGCAAGAGCTGCCCGAGACGGAGCAGCCGGTTTTCCGACCAGCGCTCGGGGGCGTCGATCTGCCCGTCGAAGGCCTCGACCACCTCGGCCAGCATCCTGATCCGCAGACGTTTGCGCCGGTTGGCATGGGGGTAGAGGGCGTCGAGCGCGGCATCGAAGCCGGTGAGCCCGGCCAGATCGCGCGCCACGATCAGGGTGCGGCCCCGCTCCCACGCGCTCAGCCCGGCGCGGATGTCGTTTTCCTCGATCACGCGGGCAAAGGCGGTGGCGAGGGCCTCGGCCGGGTGCAGCACCGCGGGAATGGCGGCAAAGCGCCCGTCGCCCCGCGCCGCCTCGAGCGCGCGAAAGGCGGCAAGGCGCCGGTAGCCGGAGATGAGGCCATAGCCGCCCTCGGTGGGAAACAGCTCGATCGGCAGGCGCAGGCCGGAGGTGGAGATCGAGCGCTGCAATTCGGTGAGCGCGGCGGGGTCGAGCACAGAGCGATCGCGCGGCAGGGCCTCGGCGTTAATCTGGTCGGTGGGGATGAGCTGGATGGCGTCGGTCATGCGGGAAGGATGGCGCGGCGGGGTTAAAGCGGCGCGGGGGCAGCGTGCGCTGGAGGGCGAAGGCGATCTCGGCGGATCGGGATGGGGCCGGTCGATCTCAGCGCTTGACCTGCCGCTGACAGATGCGGATGACATCGAGACAGCGGCCCGGCGTGCGGCCGGGTTGGAGGGGCAAGATGGATGAGGGGCGCAAGGCCTGGTGGGCGGTTTCGGCGATGTTCGCCTTCAATGGCGGGCTGTTCGGCATCTGGGCCTCGCGGGTGCCTGCGGTGGCGGCGCGGCATGGGCTGGAACCCGGCACGCTGGGGCTGGTGCTGCTGATGATGGCGGCGGGGGCGATCCTGTCTTTCCCGCTGGCCGGGCGTGGGGCCGACCGCTTTGGCGCCTTTCGCGTCACCTGGTGGATGGCGCTGGTATATCTGGTGGCGATGGCGCTGCTGGCGCTGGCGCCGAACCTCGCGGCGCTGGTCGGGGCGCTGTTTCTGTTCGGCGTGGGGCATGGCGCCATGGATGTGGCGATGAATGTCTGGGCGGGCGAGGTGGAAAAGCGCAGCGGCAAGCCGATCATGCCGTCGTTTCACGCGATGTGGAGCCTTGGCGCCGGGCTGGGCGCGGGCAGCGGCTATATCGCGGTGAAGGCGGGCGTGGGCATTGCCCCGCATTTCATCATCGCCGGGCTGATCATGGCGCTGCCGGTGATCGGGCTGGCGCGGATCCCGTGGCGGTCAGACCTTTCCGCCCCGCATGACGGCCCGATCTTTGCCTTTCCGCGCGGGCCGCTTCTGGCGGTCGGGGCGATTGCCATGTGCTCGGCGATTGGCGAGGGCGGCATGGCCGATTGGAGCGCGATTTTCCTGATCCGCGAGGCGGGCACCAGCGAGGCGATGGCGGCGCTGGGCTATGCGAGCTATTCGGTGCTGATGGTGGCGATGCGGCTGAGCGGGGCACGGGTGATTGCCCGCTTCGGCCCGGTGGCATCGGCGCGCTTTGCCGGAAGCTCTGCCGCGCTCGGCGCGCTGCTGGTGGTGCTGATGCCCGCCTTTACCCCCGCAATGATCGGCTTCGGGCTGATGGGCATTGGCTATGCGCTGGTGATCCCGCTGGCCTTTTCGCGCGCGGCGAACGATCCGCATATGCCGCCGGGTGCTGCCATCGCCAGCGTCTCGACCCTCGGCTATGGTGGCATTCTGATGGGGCCGCCGTTTCTGGGCTTTGTGGCGCAGGCCAGCTCGGTACGGTTTTCCTATCTGGTGCTGGCGGTTCTGGCCACGGCGGTGATTGCGCTGGCTGGCGCCCTGCGGCGGTAGGAGGGGATATGGAGTTTAGCGGGGCCAAGCTCGTTTGCCTGATCGGGGGCAAGTTGTTGACGCTGTTGCGCGATCACAATCCGCAGATTTCCCATCCGAATTGCTGGGACATGCCGGGTGGCGGGCGCGAGGGCGATGAAAGCCCCGAAGCCTGCGTGCTGCGCGAGCTGCAGGAAGAGCTGGGGCTGGTGCTGAGCGTGTCCGATCTGCGCTGGAAGGCGCGGTTTCCCAACCCGACAGTGCCGGGCAGTCAGGCCTGGTGGTTTGCCGCCACCCTGCCCGCCCGCGCCGCCGAGGAAATCGTGCTTGGCGACGAGGGGCAGGGCTGGGCGCTGATGCCGCCGGAGGACTGGTTGGCCCATCCCCGCGCCATTGCCCATTTCAAGCCCAAGGTCGCGGCGGGGCTGGCGGCGTTGGGGAAGGGGTGAGACTGCTTGCCGGTTTCACTCGCCGTGCCAGCTAGCTCGATAAGCTTCAGAACGCATGATGAGTGTGTGCCCCCATCGTACAGCAGTTTGCCTATCTATTTGTAAAAGTCACTGTGCTTACACAGTCCTCTGCGAGAAATACGCGCACCTCATCGGATGATCGGTTCGCGCGGAAAGTCACAGCAGCAGCTAGCGTGTCCTGCGATTTGGTGATTTCGAGCTCCTGCAAAGCGGACTGTGACCACTTGCCCTTGAGGCGCGGATTCCAGAGTTGCGCTTCTAGTGTCCCTCGCGCCAAGATCTCCACTCGTGACACCGAGTCGATCCGGCGGGAGCGAACATAATCCCTGAGCCCGGTAAGAGAAAATAACGCAAAACCAGAGAAAGCCGATACCAGAACACCAGCGACCAACCATCTGTGTCTCTGTTTCATCGCTGCGTTACCTGGATCTGTCATTGCTTCCTGTGCTTACTCCGATGACAACGGTTTCTCCGCTCTCAGTTTCACCTCCTCTTGCACCACTGTCTAGAGACGTCACGGGTCGCTCTGCGAGCTGTAGGATGGGTGATCTTCACCCATCATGACAAGCGCAATTTGGAACAGAGCAGGAAGATGGGCACGAGCGACCATCCTACGCTTGCTGCCCAGAGAGAGAAGGGTTCGTGCACCGTGCCTGTATGCTCGGGGGGCTTCACTCGGCGGCAGCGATGGGGGAGTATATTCCATGGAGGGCTAGGGCTTTAAGAGCTATTTGGTCGGTGTGCGAAATTTAGGTGTGTACAACAGTTTATTTATACGTTTCAGTTTTCATCGAAAACGTACATCCTATCGCAGCTATTCTACCGATAACCTCGGGCGTGATCTCGAAGCATACCTGATCAAACTCGGTTTGCACATACAGCAGTAGCTCCGAACTATTCCCATCTTCCGAAAGGAATTCAAGAAGCCTCTGCTCATTTTCTACGTAATCCAGCAGCCAATATAGGTGGTTTTCTATCGGATCAACAACAGAGATACGGGATTCGCTATAAACTGGAAGGCTCTTTCGTGCCAGAGATTTTCCTCGCGAGCTGGGCGGCGGTAAAGGAATACCCACTCTCTCACTTATTTCAGCTGCACCGCAGATATCCGAATACACATGAAACCAAGCTCTGTTTGAATTGCCCATGGTTGCCCGTCCTACGCTTGCTGACACTTCACAGTCACACCTGTCGCTGTGATATGCCAACAAAACACATCGTCGAAATATACAAAATGGCGATGATCCTTGAATAAGCCGCCTGAGAAGCGTTCATCTTCCCTCAAGCGCTCTAAATAGGACGATCCGATACACTCATACAGGCCATATTCAAAGTTTGCCTTTTTTCGGTATGGATACACAGTGTCACCGCAGAAAACCTCATCATAAAATAGTACCGAAGAAGTGTTTTCGAAAAAAACACTAGATTTCTTGCCTGATTCACAAAAAAGGAACCACAAGTCTCCAACTCTTCGCCCACTGTCCTGAGAAGCCGTTCCCAACACAATTGGTATGACCTTCTCAACGCGCTCCTCCCCTAGCCCAAAAATATCACGGTCTGTCTTCATATCTAATTTTCTACCCATCACCCCAAATTGTCGTCCTTCCACCCTTGGATCTGTCATTGCTTCCTGTGTTCACTCCAATAACAACGGTTTCTCCGCTCTCAGTTTCACCTCTTCTTGCGCCACTGTCTAGAATCGTCACCGGTCGACCAGACGTGATCCTCCCAAAGTCTAATTCTGCCTAGTCAGGAGGTTTGATACCTTGGGCAACCGATCCTCCTTTGATGTCCCCGTCAGGATGCGGCCTTACATCTTTGATCCCAGCCCAATTTGTGGGTCCAGTAGTTGACGTCACGATATTCGGACCAGCTTGCTCCGGTATCGGCGCGACCAGCGCCATCGGCCCTTCACTGGTGGACCCTTCATGGCTAAGGGCCAAACCAGAATCTGCAGGCGTCGCGCATCCTCCCCCCAAGGGTGAGCCATCCCCCAAATTTCCCCCCAAGAGTTCGATTGAGTACCGGGGCGCTAAGGCTCATATTCCGGCCAGGGGCCACATTCCGGCATCCGTATGGAGAGTATCATGCCTGTTGACCAATTGATCAGCCAGTTTCTTGGCTCGAATATCGTGCCGCTGCTGATTGCAGCCTTCATTATTGTTTCGGTTTTCCTCGGGGTGCGGATCGTGCCGCAGAGCCAGAAATTCGTGGTTGAGCGGTTTGGCCGGTTGCAGAAGGTGCTGGGGCCAGGGATCAACTTCATTATCCCGTTCCTCGATCGGGTGGCGCATAAGATCTCGATCCTCGAACGCCAGCTGCCCACCGCCGAACAGGACGCGATCACCAAGGATAACGTGCTGGTGCAGGTGGAAACCTCGGTGTTCTACCGCATCCTTGAGCCGGAAAAGACCGTCTATCGTATCCGCGATGTGGACGCCGCCATCGCCACCACCGTGGCCGGGATCGTGCGGGCCGGGATCGGCGAGATGGATCTGGACGAGGTGCAATCGAACCGGCAGGAGCTGATTACCCAGATCAAGCAGCAGGTCGCCGATGCGGTGGATAACTGGGGCATTGAGGTGACGCGGGCCGAGATCCTTGACGTGAACCTCGATCAGGCGACGCGCGACGCGATGTTGCAGCAGCTGAATGCCGAGCGTGAACGCCGTGCGCAGGTGACCCGGGCGGAAGGGGCCAAGCGGGCGGTTGAGCTGAATGCGGATGCCGAGCTTTACGCCGCTGAACAGGCCGCCAAGGCGCGGCGCGTTTCGGCTGAGGCCGAAGCCTATGCGACCGAAGTCGTGGCCGAGGCGATTGCCAAGAACGGGATCGAAGCGGCGCAGTATCAGGTGGCGCTGAAACAGGTCGAGGCGCTGGCGAAAGTCGGCGAGGGCCCGGGCAATCAGACGGTGCTGCTGCCCGCCAATGCGCTCGATGCCTTCGCCAATGCCTTCACCATGCTGAAAGGCGCGGGCAAATGATCTGGGAAATCTGGTGGGCCTGGGTCGCGGTCGGGATCGGGCTGGCCATTCTTGAAGTGCTGGCGCCGGGCTTCATCTTTATCGGCTTTGCCATCGGTGCGGTGCTGGTGGGGCTGTTGATGCTGGTCGGCCTTGCGCTGAGCCTCGCCTGGGCGCTGGTGGTCTTCGCCCTCGCCTCGGTGGTGTCCTGGGTGGTGCTGCGCAAGATCTTCGGGCTGAGGGCCGGACAGGTGAAAACCTTCGACCACGATATCAACGAAGACTGAGCCTTGCCCTGAACAGCTAAAAGCCCCGGCCAATGCCGGGGCTTTTTCATGCGCCTTAGTCATCCAGAGAGCGGCCCTCGACGCAATGGCCGTAAAGCGTGGTCAGGGTCACTGCGCCCCAGACCATGAAGGGCCAACCCACCAGCATCTGAGCGAGCCAGCCGAATAGGGGGAAGGGCAGCACATGGCCGACGATCTGACCCAATGCCACGGCGCTGGCCCAGTTTGCCAAAAGGGCGACGAAAATGGCGGGGCTTTGTCCGCGGCTGGCGCGAAAGCTTTCGCGTAGGGTCATTTTTACGCCGACCGCCGCAGCGGGAAGCACCAGCGCCATGCGCAGAAACAGAACCATGACAACCGCGCCGATGGCGATGATCAGCGCCCAGGCTGCGAGCGGGATCGTGCCACTACCACTGCCGCCAGAGGCGGCGCCCGTGATGCCGGCTGCAATCCCAATGGGGAGCATTGCGACAGTCATCATGCCGATCAGAACAAGCCCCAGAACGAGCCCCCGCAACAGATACTTTCCATAGATCGAGGCGGCAGCGGCATGGGCAAGGCTGGTATCTTCCCTGAGCACATAGCGATGGACCTGGATGGCCATCAGCGCACTGACGATGAGAGAGATCAACATCGCCGCGTACATGGTGACAATACCCAAGGCCGTGAGGTGCGGTGTATTCACTTGCCCGATCAAATTGGGGATCAGGCCGGTGAGCTGATAGGCCTGAACCGCCTGAATGACGGCATAGAGGGCAAAGATCGGCGCGGTCAGCCGGGCAAATGTGGCGGCATTTCCCCTGAGGATCGACAGGGATTTCAGGGTCAGGTTCAAAACATTCACGCGCGTTTCCTTTGATTGGACAACATCAATGGATTGTACGGTGAAAAACCAGACCAGTCAGCCCTGAGAAACCTCTTCAAAAGCCAGGCATGGGACCGGGGCTTTTCTTATGCCCTCATGCCTCCAGAGAGCGGCCCTCGACGCAGCGGCCGTAAAGCGTGGTCAGGACAACCGCGCCGAAGATCATGATCGGCCAGTCGACCAGCGCCTGCGCGATCGATCTGAACATGCCATAGGGCGTTAGATGCAAAAGAAAGGACAGGGCCAATTTGCCAATCGCGGTCGCTCCGACGGTGATGAGAATAGGCAAGGTCAGGCCTCGGGTCAGATCCCAGCTACTGCGCAGATCGATATGGGCGCCGAGCGCCGCGGCGGGCAGCCCTACACTCCAGCGCGCTGCAAACACAAACAACGCCAGATAGGCCGAAAGGGACGCGGCGCCGACCAGTACCGTGAAGCCTGTATTGTTGCGGGCGATAAGCGATGCAGCCAGCCTGACCGAACCGAACAAAATGACGACCACAGCAATCAGCGCTAGCCCCACAAAGAGCGCGCGCAACAGGTAATTACCGTAGACCGGCTGAGAGAGGGCGCGTGCATAGCTCTTGTCCTCAAGTAGAATGTAGCGATGCGTCAGGACGGCAATGAAAGCGATCACCAATGCGCGAAACAGCAGAACCAAACCAGAAAACGGCTCGGCCCCACCCATCCTGGGAAGGGAGCCGGCGTAATAGATAGGGTTGGTTGAGCTGTGACCGAGAGAAGCGAAGATGATGCTGGCAAACAGGTAAACGCCGAAAGCTGGTAATGTCAGCTGTGCCAGCACCGAAGCATTGCGGATGAAGATCGAAATGGCTTTTCGGGTCAGGTTCAATGCACTCACGCGCGTTTCCTTCAAATGAATAACATCAATAGGTTGCGCGGTGAGAAATCAGATCAAACGGCCTTAATCAAGCCCTCCAAAAGGCGAGCCCGGGACCGGGGCCGGTGTGATGCTGTGGCCGAGCGGAGCGGTCACCCGCCCCTAGAACGGGCATTTGGCTTTGAATTCCATGCCCTTGCCGCCGTCGGGGTGGCGCAGTTTCAGGCTTTCGGCGTGCAGCATCAGCCGGGGGAAATCGCGCGCCTCGCCGGTCGCATAGAACGGATCGCCCAGAATGGGGTGGCCGATCTCGCGCATATGCACCCGAAGCTGATGGCTGCGCCCGGTTTTCGGGTAAAGCCGCATCCGGGTATTGTCGCCCTCATATTTCACCACCCGCCAATCGGTGATGGCCTGTTTGCCGTTTTCGAAATCCACGTGCTGCAGGGGCCGGTTGGGCCAATCGACGATCAGCGGCAGGTCGACGGTGCCGGTCTTTTCCTCGACCTTGCCCCAGACCCGCGCGACATAGACCTTTTTACTCTGACGTTTCTCGAATTGCAGGCCGAGATGGCGCTGGGCGTGCGGGGTGAGGGCAAAGATCATGATGCCCGAGGTGTCGCGGTCGAGCCGGTGCACCAGAAGCGCTTCGGGAAACACCGCCTGCACCCGGGCGATCAGGCAATCGGCCAGATGTTCGCCCTTGCCGGGCACGGAAAGCAGACCGCTGGGTTTGTCCAGAACCAGAAGTTCGTGATCGTGATAGACGATGCTCAGCGGGGTATCGGGTGGATTGTAATCGCTCATGGGCGTCATGTGGCAGGCTTGGCGGCTCTAGTCAAAGACCAGCCGCAGCGCCAGTAGGCCAAAAACCACCGCAGCGAGCCGATTGAGCCAACCGCCCGCGCGGGTCAGCCCCGTTCCGGCAAGACCTGCCAGCGCGCCATAGCCTGCGGTGACGAAAAAGCCGGTGGTGGAAAAGAGCGCGCCGAGCAGGAGGATTTGCAGCCAGACCGGCCCGGTCTCGGGGTTGGTGAATTGCGGCAGGAAGGCGAGGATGAAGAGCGCCACTTTCGGATTGAGCGCATTGGTCAGAAAGCCGCGCCGGATGGCGTGGGTCAGCCGTGCCGCGCCGGTTCGCGGTTCAGCGGGGCCAGCCCGCCATGCCTTCACCGCGAGCAGAAGCAGATAGGCGGCACCAAGATAGCGCAGGGTGGTGAACAGCGCGGGGGCGGCGGCCAGCAGCGCGGCGAGCCCGGCGGCGGCAAGGCAGGCGTGCATCAGCCCGCCTAAAGCCACGCCAAAAGCCGCCGCAACCCCGGCGCGCGGCCCACCGGCAAGGCCCGAGGCCGAGGCAAACATCACATCCGCCCCGGGGGTGAGGTTCAGAAGCAGCCCGGCACCCAGAAACCCGGCGACAGCGCCCGGCTCCAGCCCGGCAATCATCCCAGCTCGCCTGCGGGGATAGCGTAATAATCGCCCTTGTCTTGGGTGTGGATATGTCGGGCCAGATGCAGGCCGGTGGCACCGTCGACAGAGCCGAGGGAGAAGTCGATGACATCGCCGCCGAGTTTTTGCCAGAACAGGGACGATCCGCAGCGCGGGCAGAAGCCGCGCCGGGCGGCGTCGCTGGCCTGATACCAGGCGGGGGTGCCGGTGATTTCAATGCCCGATAGCGGCACCCAGGCCGCCGCCCAATAATGGCCCGACTGCTTGCGACACTGGCTGCAATGGCAGGCGGCGGCGCCTTCGGGGGTGGCGGTGACGGTGTAGCGGATATCGCCGCAGAGGCAGGAGCCGGTCAGCATTGCCGAAACGCCTCGTGAAGGATGGCGCCGATCTCGCGCGCATCGGTTTCGGTAAAGGCGGCGGGCTGGTCGCTGTCGATGTCGCAGACCCCGATCAGGGTGCCCGCGCCGTTGAAAATGGGCAGAACCAGCTCTGACCGTGTGGAGGTGGCGCAGGCGATATGGCCGGGAAAGGCGTCGACATCATCGACAAGCTGCACCTCGCCGGTGCGCGCCGCCGCGCCGCAAACCCCGCGCTCGAACGCGATGGACAGGCAGCCATGGCCGCCCTGATAGGGGCCGATTTTCAACAGGCCCGGCGCTACGACACGGTAAAACCCGGTCCAATTGAAGCGGTCGTCGGCCTGATGCAGCTCGCAGGCGATGGTGGCCATCAGCGCCACCGCATCGGTTTCACCGGCGCAGAGTGCACCAACGGTCTGTTTCAGGGTTGGGTAATCTGCTCGCATGGTCGCCTCGCTCTGATCCGGGCGAGTTTTCACCGCGTTTGGGCGCTTGGCAAGACCAGGGGCGGAAAATCGCCCCGGCGCTTACCGAATTGTAAGGAAGCCCGCCTAAATTCAGGGGCGCAATGCGCTGCAACAGGAGAGAACGATGGAACTTGTCTGCGAAGACTTCAATGACGTCAGGCTGATCAAAGTGGCCGAGGCGCGGATCGACGCGGCCGTTGCCATTCAGTTCAAGGACAAGATGCGTGAGGCCACCGAAAACGGCCCATCGCGCATTTTGCTGGACCTGTCGCATGTGACCTTTCTCGATTCCTCGGGGATCGGCGCCGTCGTGGCTGCGAAAAAGCAGGCAGGGCCGGACCGTTCGCTGGAGCTGGCCGGGCTGACGCCTGCGGTTGAAAAGGTGTTCCGTCTGACCCGACTCGATTCCGTTTTCACCATCCATCCGGATGCCGCCGCGGCGACGGTGAATTCTCATAATGCCATTTGAAGGCAGGCTGGGTATGGAACGGGTACGGGCAAACAGACCGGAACCAAATAAGCAGGGATTGGTACGCCTGCATCTGCAATTTCCGGGGGATGATCAGGCGGTGCGAAATGCGCTGAGTACCACGGTGGCCGAGCTGAGCGATTTTGGCCATAGCGCCGAGCTGCAATCGACGGCAGAGCTGGTGCTGGCGGAAGTGCTGAACAATATCGTCGAACACGCCTATGCCGATCATCATGACGGCGCGATCGAGGTGGACATCACCGAGACCGGCGGCGAGCTGAGGGTTTGCGTGCAGGACAAGGGCCTGCCGATGCCACAGGGGGTTGTGCCCGCTGGTGATCCGCAGAATCTGAATGTGGCGCTCGAAGATCTGCCGGAGGGCGGCTATGGCTGGTTTCTGATCCACGAGCTGACCGTGGGTCTGCATTACCGGCGGCTTGACGAAACCCACAACGAGCTGTGTTTTCGCGTTCCGATCCCGGCTCATGGGATTGATCCGAAGGCCTGACGGTTTTCGGCCTGCCTGCCACGGCACGGCACCTCCACCCTTTCAATATCCCCGACGCAACGCTCTGTCTTTCCGCCACGGAAACGCCTGATAGTGACCCTAGAGTTGACAGATTGCTGCGCCAGTTTTGGCCTGTAGCTGCATAGGCTTCCCTCGGTGCCGCGTAATCCAGCCCCTACCCAGTTCGCGGTGCCGAGGCTCCTATGCTTGCAATTCCCAACACCGTTCGTAGTCTCGCCCCGACAGGGAGTAGAGATATGCGTGACTTTCATTTCCCCGGCCGCTCGCCGGTTTTCGCCACCAATGGTCTTGCCGCCACCTCGCATCCGCTGGCCTCGCTGACGGCGATCACGTTGTTGCAGGCGGGGGGCAATGCGGTGGATGCGGTGATCGGCGCGGCGATGGTGCTGAATATCTGCGAGCCGCAAATGACCGGGCTGGGTGGCGATTGCTTTGCGCTGGTGAAGCCTGCGGGCAGCGAAGAGGTGATCACGCTGAACGGATCGGGCCGCGCGCCTGCCGGGCTGGATGCTGCGGCTTTGCGCGAGGCTGGGCACAAGGCGATGCCGATCCGCGATGCGGCGGCGGTGACCGTGCCCGGGGCCGTCGATGCGTTCTGTCGCCTGTCGGAGGCGCATGGCGCCCTGCCGCTGGCTGAGGTTCTGGCCCCCGCGATCCGCTATGCCGAAGAGGGCGTGCCGGTTGCGCCGCGCACCGGGTTCGATTGGGCTATCGGCGCGCGCGAGGGCTATCTGGTCAACGATGCCGCGCGGCGG
The DNA here is from genome assembly GCA_050290705.1 of Paracoccaceae bacterium. Lineage (GTDB taxonomy): Bacteria > Pseudomonadota > Alphaproteobacteria > Rhodobacterales > Rhodobacteraceae > Sinisalibacter. The sequence goes on along the minus strand of JBNKIC010000022.1, from coordinate 204,986 downwards.
TTCTATTTGCAGGCTGGTGTCGCGCCCGAGCAGGGAACGCTGTTTCGAGCGCCGCAGCAGGCCGAGGTGCTGCGCCGGATCGCTGCCGATGGGCGCAAAGGCTTTTATGAGGGCGAGGTGGCGGAAGATCTGGTGGCCTCGCTGAACGCGCTGGGCGGCAGTCATACGCTGGCGGATTTCGCCGCGACCGAAGCCACATGGGGCGCGCCGGTTTCGGGCGAGTATCACGGTGTTGAGCTGCTCGAGCATCCGCCCAACGGGCAGGGGGCCACGGCCATTCTGATGGCCAATATCCTCAAGGAATTCGATCTGGCCAGCCTTGACCCGTTCGGAGCGCAACGCGCGCATCTGGAGGCCGAGGCGGCCAAGCTCGCCTATGATGCCCGTAATCGCTTCATTGCCGACCGCACCACGCGGCTGGATCACATGCTGGCGCCGGAAACCGCGCGCCGTCTGGCGGCGCTGATCAACCCGAGCCGCGCCATGGAGGCCGCCGCGCCGCTGACCGAAGCGGTGCATAAGGATACGGTTTACCTCACCGTGGTGGATCGCAATCAGATGGCGGTGTCGCTGATCTATTCGGTTTATCATTCCTTCGGCTCGGGGCTGGCCTCGGAAAAATTCGGCCTGCTCTATCAGAACCGCGGGGCGGGCTTCACGCTGGAGCCGGGCCATCCGAACGAGGCCGGGGGCGGCAAGCGGCCGATGCACACGATCATTCCGGCGATGCTGAAACAGGCGGGCCGGGTGGTGATGCCCTTTGGGGTGATGGGCGGGGCCTATCAGCCCAATGGCCATGCCCGGGTGCTGACCAATGTGGTGGATTACGGGATGGATCCGCAATCGGCCATCGACGCGCCGCGCAGCTTTTCCGATGCCGGGGTGATGAATGTGGAACGCGGCTATAGCGACGCGGTGCGCGCCGAGCTGGCGGCGATGGGGCACAAGGTGGAGGTGCCGGAAGAGCCACTGGGCGGGGCGCAGGCCATTCGCATCGACCATGCGCGGGGTGTGCTTGAAGGCGCATCGGACCCGCGCAAGGATGGCGCGGCGCTCGGCTATTAAAGTCAGCGGGGGTTGAGGCGGTCGGTGTTTCGGCCAGCCCGGCCTCAGTTCAGGCGGAAGTGCAGCGGGTATTGCCCATCTTCGAAATCGCCGAACAGGTCGGGCAGGTCGGGATGATCGACCGGCTCGCCGGAATAGTCGGCGATCAGGTTCTGTTCCGAGACATAGGCCACATAGTAGCTCTGATCATTCTCGGCCAGCAGGTGGTAATACGGCTGGTCTTTCGGCGGCCGGCTTTCCTCGGGGATGGCTTCATACCAATCCTCGGTGTTGGAAAACATGGCGTCGACGTCGAAGACCACGCCACGGAAGGGATGCTTCCGATGGCGCACGACCTGACCCAGGTGATATTTTGCGCGAGATTTCAACATAGTTTTACAGCCCTTAAACATTTATTAGATCCTCGCAACCGGGCTTGTCCATGCGGGCAGGCGGAAAATCGCGGAAACAGATTGTGAACCTTGTTGTAACAGTGCTGGAAATCGTTGCGCCGGTGTTCTTTCTGGCGGCAATTGGCTTTGCCTGGGTGAAACTGGGCTTTGAGTACCGAATCGAATTCATCACCAAACTGACCATGACCCTGTCGGTGCCGGCGCTGATTTTCACCGCTCTGATGAAAACCCGAATCGATCCGGCTGCGCTGACCACCCTCTCGCTGGCCGCGATTGCGGGCTATGGCGCGATCACGCTGGCGGCTTTCGTGGCGGTCAGGCTGTTCCGGCTCGACCTGCGCACCTGGCTGGCGCCGCTGATCTTTGGCAATACCGGCAATCTGGGCCTGCCGCTGGCGATGTTCGCCTTTGGCGAGGCCGGGCTGAGCTATGCGGTGGTGGTGTTCGCGGTGATGGCGGTGTGGTCGTTCACCTTCGGGGTCTGGGTGGTGGCCGGGGGCGGATCGCCGCTGAAGGCTTTGCGCGAACCCTTGGTCTGGGCGACGCTGCTGGGGGCGCTGTTTCTGTGGCAGGGCTGGCAGACGCCCGAGGTGATCACCAACACGCTGGATCTGGTCGGACAGATCGCCATTCCGCTGATGCTGATGACCTTGGGGGTGGCGGTGGCCCGGCTGCATCCGAAAGGGCTGGCGCGTGCTCTGTTGCTGGCGCTGGGCAAGGTGGTGGTGACGGTGGCGCTGGGCTGGGCCATCGGGCGGCTGTTCGGCCTTGGGCCGGTGCCGTTTGCGGTGCTGGTGCTGCAACTCTCGACCCCGGTGGCGGTGACCTCGTACATGCTGGCCGAAAAATACGGGGCCGATGCGCAATCGGTGGCGGGGCTTGTGGTGGTCTCGACGCTGAGCGCTGTGGCAACAATCCCCCTGACACTGGCCTTTCTTGTCTAAGCAGTTTCGCCGTGGCCCGGCCTGCGCTATGGTCGAAAAAAAATAAGACGATTTGCGAGGGGCTATGAGCAGACTTCTTCGCGCAGTGGTACTTCTTTTGTTTGTCGCGTCTTGTGGCAACAGCGACTTCCGCGCGCCCAGCAATCTTGATGATGCTTGTGTGATCGTGCGCGAGCGGCCGAAATATCTGCGGGCGATGCAGAACACCGAACGCAAATGGCAGGTGCCGGTGGCGGTGCAGATGGCCGTCATCTATCAGGAATCGAAATTCATCGGGAACAACCGGACGCCGGTGCAATATGCGCTGGGGATCATCCCGATGGGGCGGCAAAGCTCGGCCTATGGCTATGCGCAGGCGCTCGATGGCACCTGGGAAGAGTATAAGCGCGATGAGGGCGGTTGGTCTGCCAAGCGCGACAACATCTTTCACGCCACGGATTTCATCGGTTGGTACATGGCCCAGACCCGCGAAGAGGCCGATGTGGAGCTGACCGATGCCCGCAATCAGTATCTGGCCTATCACGAGGGGCGCGCGGGCTATCGGCGCGGCACCTATAAGCGCAAAAGCTGGCTGATGCGGATTGCCGACGAGGTGGCGGCGCGGGCGGTGACCTATGATCTGCAACTGCGGATGTGCGGCAAGCTCTGAGCATTGCCCAATAGGCGCGCCACGGCTAGCGTCGGGCAGAGCGCAGAGGGAGCGGCTGAATGGCGGAAAAATGGCTGAGCATGAGTGCGGGCGATCTCGGGCGCGGGATTGGCGCGGGCGAGATTGATCCGGTCGCGCTGACCGAGGCGTTTTTCGACGCGATCCGCGCGCATCCCCTGCAACAGCGCATCTATGCCCGCCTGACCGAAACCCGCGCTCTGGCCGAGGCCAAGGCGGCGGCGCGCCGGGCAAGGGCCGGGCTGCGGCTTGGGCCGCTGGATGGGGTGCCGGTAAGCTGGAAAGATCTGTTCGACACCGCCGGGATTGCTACCGAGGCCGGATCGGCCCTGCTGAAAGGCCGGGTGCCGGGTGAAGATGCCGAGGTGGTGAAAAACGCCACCGGTATGGGGCTGGTGGGGCTGGGCAAGACCCATATGTCGGAACTGGCCTTTTCCGGGCTGGGGCTGAACCCCAGCACCGAAACCCCGCCTTGCGTGAACGATGCCGAGGCGGTGCCGGGCGGATCGTCGTCAGGCGCGGCGGCCTCGGTGGCTTTCGGGTTGGCCCCGGTGGGGATCGGGTCGGATACCGGCGGATCGGTGCGCATTCCTTCGGCGTGGAACGATCTGGTGGGGCTGAAAACCACCTCGGGCCGGGTGTCGACGAAAGGCGTGGTGCCGCTGGTGGAAAGCTTCGATACGGTCGGGCCGCTTTGCCGCAACGTCGAAGATGCTGCCCTGATGCTGGCGGCGCTGGAAGGCCATGCGAAATCGCCCGATCTCGGCGACGCGACGCTGAAAGGCGCGCGCTTTCTGATCCTTGAAAACGGGCTGGCAAATGTGCGCGACGAGCCGCGTGCCGGGTTTGAAAGCGCGGTGGGGCGGCTGATGGATGCCGGGGCGGATATTCGCCACGCGCATATTCCGCAGATCGACGAGGCGCTTTCGATGTCGGCGATCCTGTTCGTGACCGAAGCCTATGCGATTTGGCGCGATGTGATCGAAGGCGCGCCGGAAAAGATGTTTCACGAGATCCTCGGGCGGTTCCGGGCGGGCGGGCAGTTCAACGGCTCGGACTATATCGCGGCCTGGCGGCGGCTGAAGGTGCTTCGCGCCGAGTACCATGGGCTGGTGGCCGGGTATGATGCGGTGCTGCTGCCCAGCTCGGCGATCATGCCGCCCAATGCGGCGCGGCTGCTGGCGGATCATGACTATTATGTGAGTGAAAACCTTGCCACGCTGGACAATACCCGCATCGGCAACCTGATGGGGGGCGCGGCGCTGACCCTGCCCACCGGCCTGCCCTCGACCGGCATCATGATGCTGGGCGCGCCGATGAGCGAAGAGCGTTTGCTGCGGATCGGCGCGGCGGCAGAGGCGGCTTTGGCCTGACATTTCGCCCTTGGGTTGATCAAAATACCACATAAGCTGTGAACAAGCGGCGGGATTCGCTGCCTTTTTCTGGACCCTGACTGCGGGACGCGCTAATCTGGGTGCAAATCGGGGCGTAAATGATCCCGACACTGAGGCAGTATGAGCAGTTTGACGTTCCCAGAGCGGTTTTCCGGCTTGCCGGAATATGCGTTTCCGCGGTTGCGGAAGCTTCTCGACGCGCATGCGCCGGGCGGGCCTGTCCTGCATATGACCATTGGCGAGCCGCGCCACGCGATGCCGGATTTCATCGGCGAGGTGCTGGCTGCAAACCTTGATGGCTTTGCCAAATACCCGCCCAATGAAGGCACGCCCGAGCTGCGCGCAGAGATTTCCGCCTGGCTGCATCGCCGCTATGGTGTTGATATTGATCCTGAAACGCAGGTGATGGCGCTGAATGGCACGCGTGAAGGGCTGTTCAATGCCGCCGTGGCGCTGTGCCCTGAGGACATTCGTGGGCAAAAGCCTGTCGTTCTGATCCCCAACCCGTTTTATCAGGTCTATGCCATTGCCGCGCAGGCGATGGGGGCCGAGCCGGTGTTTGTACCGGCCACCGCCGAAACCGGCTTTCTGCCCGATTTCGCCGCCCTGCCACGCGATATTCTGAACCGCGCCGCGATTGCCTATCTGTGTTCGCCGTCGAACCCGCAGGGCGCTGTGGCGAGCCGCCACGATCTGGCCGGGCTGATCGCGCAGGCCGAAAAGTTCGGATTTCAGATCTTTGCCGACGAATGCTACAGCGAGATCTACCGCGACACGCCGCCGCCCGGTGCGCTGGAAGTGGCGCAGGAGGGTGGCGCCGATCCTGAGCGGGTGCTGGTGTTCCATTCGCTTTCGAAACGCTCGAACCTGCCGGGGCTGCGCTCTGGCTTTGTGGCGGGCGGGCCGGAAAGCATCGCGCGGGTGAAGCAGCTACGCGCCTATGCTGGTGCGCCGCTGCCCTTGCCGCTGCAACGGGTGGCCGAGCGGGTCTGGGCCGACGAGGCGCATGTGGAAGCGTCGCGCGCGCTGTATCAGCAGAAATACGCGATTGCCGACGAGGTGTTCGCAGAGGTGCCGGGATATTTCCCGCCCGAGGCCGGGTTTTTCCTGTGGTTGCCGGTCGAGGATGGCGAGACGGCGGCACTGAAGCTTTGGTGCGAGACTGGTATCCGGGTGTTGCCCGGTGCCTATCTGGCGCGTGACGTTGACGGGGTGAACCCCGGCAAACCCTATATCCGGGTCGCTCTTGTGGCCCCAATCGACGAGACGAAACAGGCGCTGACAACGATCCGGCGCTGTCTCTACGAATAACAACGAGGTGAGGCATGGCATATCAGGCGAAGGGGCGGGACCCGATTTTCGACAGCACCACACAGGCGCTGCTTGAGCAACGGGGCAAAGAGCTTCTGGGCTTCGGGCTACTGGTGGTGGCATTCCTGCTGGCGCTCGCCGTAGGCTCGTATTCACCCGACGATCCGGGTTGGCTCGCGGCTACCCAAGGGGCCTCGCATAACCTGCTGGGCGGGATAGGGGCTGCGATTGCCTCGCCGCTGGCGGTGATCCTGGGCAAGGGCGCCTGGGCCATCGTGTTGGGTTTTGCCGCCTGGGGGCTGCGTTTTGTCACCCATCGCGGTGACGATCGGGTCATGGGCCGGGCGATCTTCGCCCCGATCGCGGTGGCGCTGGCCGCCGCCTATGCTTCGACACTGGTGCCGGGGCCGGGCTGGAGCCACACCTTCGGGCTTGGCGGGATGTTTGGTGATACGGTGCTGGGGGCGGTTCTGGGCGTGTTGCCGGTCGATCCGGCGCTGGGGCTGAAAACCATGTCGCTGGTCGTGGGGCTAATGATGCTGATGGTGGGCGGCTTTGCCTTTGGCGTAACCCTGCCCGAGCTGCGCAGCTTTGGCCGCTTTCTGATGACCGGGGTGGTGTTCACCTATGCGGGCATGGTCGCCGCCACGCGTTTTGGCCTGCGCAGCAGTGCCAAGGGTGCCGTGAACGGGGTGAAATTTGTGCAAGCCCGCCGGGCCGAGCACCGCGCCGAAGAGGCCGCCTGGGTGGCGCAGGAAGAGTTCTGCGCCCATGAACATGAGCTGGCCGAGGCAGATGAATTTTCGGCCCCGCCGCCCTTTAACACCCAGCGGGTGATCCGGGCCGAGCCGCCGATGGCTGTCCCGGACCGTCCGGCGGTTGCTCCGAAAACCGAACGGCTGGTTGCGCCCGAGCGCGCCCAGGCTGAACCGGCGCCGCGTCAGGGCCTTCTGGCCCGTTTGGCACGCCGCAATGCCGAGCCGGAACAGCGCGATCAGGGTCAGATGGCCGAGGGGCTGGGCGATTCCGACCGGATCAGCGCCAAGATTGCCCATGCGCTGCGGATGCGCGATGGCGAGCCGGAACCTGCTGCGATGAGTGCGCCTGAGGGCGAGCCGCTGTCGCCGATGTCGGCTGCCATTGCCAATGCTGCCGCGCGGGCGCGTGAGCGTCAGGAACGCCGCGCCGAGCCGCCGGTGATGCGTGGCGCTGTGCCTACCGCCCATCACGATCTGCCGCGCGAGCCGGAGCTGGAAGCAAGCAACATCTTTGCGCGCGATCTGGACGAGCCGCTGGTGGAAGCCGATCAGGGCTATGACTGGGGCGCCGATCTGGGGGGCAACTTCGAGCCGGATTACGAGGCGAGCTTTGCCGCCAGTGCCGCTGTGCCGCCCGCTGCTGCGGCCCCCGTTGCCGCGCCGCTGACGCCTGCGCCAGAGGCTCGCAAGGTGGTGCACAACACCCGCCGCACCGCGCTGTCGACCCGGGCCGTGGCCGAGGCGCAGCCGAAGCTGAACTTCACTGATCCCTCGCAATATTACGAGCTGCCGCCGCTGGGGCTGCTGGCCAGCCCGGAATCGATCCAGCGCCATGTGCTGTCGGACGAAGCGCTGGAAGAGAATGCGCGGATGCTGGAAACCGTGCTCGACGATTACGGCGTGAAGGGCGAGATCGTCAGCGTGCGCCCCGGTCCGGTGGTGACGATGTACGAGCTGGAGCCTGCGCCGGGCCTGAAAGCCAGCCGGGTGATCGGCCTGGCCGACGATATTGCCCGTTCGATGTCGGCGCTGAGTGCGCGGGTGTCGACGGTGCCGGGACGTTCGGTGATCGGGATCGAACTGCCGAACGCACAACGCGAAAAAGTGGTGCTGCGCGAGATCCTTTCGGCGCGCGATTACGGCGATGGCAACATGCGCCTGCCGCTGGCGCTGGGTAAGGATATCGGCGGCGACCCGATCGTGGCCAACCTCGCCAAGATGCCTCACCTGCTGATTGCGGGGACTACCGGTTCGGGGAAATCTGTGGCGATCAACACGATGATCCTGAGCCTGCTCTACCGGCTGACCCCGGAAGAATGTCGGCTGATCATGATCGACCCGAAAATGCTGGAACTGTCGGTTTATGACGGCATCCCGCATCTGCTGAGCCCGGTTGTGACCGACCCGAAAAAGGCCGTCGTGGCGCTGAAATGGGTCGTGGGCGAGATGGAAGAGCGCTACCGCAAGATGTCGAAAATGGGCGTGCGCAACATCGAAGGCTATAACGGTCGCGTGGCCGAGGCGCAGGGCAAGAAAGAGATGTTCTCGCGCACGGTGCAGACCGGGTTTGACGAGGAAACCGGCGAGCCGATCTTCGAGACCGAAGAGTTTGCCCCCGAAAAGCTGCCCTATATCGTGGTGATCGTCGACGAGATGGCCGACCTGATGATGGTGGCGGGCAAAGAGATCGAAGCCGCGATCCAGCGTCTGGCGCAGATGGCGCGGGCTTCGGGGATCCACCTGATCATGGCCACGCAGCGGCCTTCGGTGGACGTGATCACCGGCACGATCAAGGCCAACTTCCCGACCCGGATCAGCTTCCAGGTGACCTCGAAAATCGACAGCCGCACCATTCTGGGCGAGCAGGGTGCCGAGCAACTGCTGGGTATGGGCGATATGCTCTACATGGCGGGCGGTGCGCGGATCACCCGCGTGCACGGCCCCTTCGTGAGCGATGAAGAGGTCGAAGAGGTGGTGAACTACCTCAAGAGCTTTGGTGCACCCGAATATGTGTCGGGCGTGGTCGAAGGGCCGGACGAAGACAAGGCGGCGGATATCGACGCGGTGCTGGGGCTGAACACCGGCGGCAACACCAATGGCGAAGATGCGCTGTATGATCAGGCGGTGGCGATTGTCATTCAGGATCGCAAATGCTCGACCTCTTACATCCAGCGCAAACTGGGCATCGGCTACAACAAGGCGGCGCGTCTGGTTGAGCAGATGGAAGACGAACGGCTGGTCAGCCCCGCTAACCATGTGGGCAAGCGCGAAATTCTGGTGCCCGAGCAGCAATAATCCGGCGTGTTATCGCTTATCACGGCGGAAAAAGACGAAAGTGAGCGCGGGCGGGATGAAATCGCCCGCGCTTTTTCTTAGGTAGGGCTCATGAAGGTTCTTCGCACATTTCTTGCCACCGCTGTGGTGGCCCTCGCTGCAGTTCCGGGCTTTGCCGGGCAGCTGTCGCTTGACGATATTTCGCGCTATCTCAACGGGATCAGCACGCTGGAGGCGGAGTTCACCCAGGTGAATGCTGATCAGACCATCTCGACCGGGACGATCATGATCCAGCGTCCGGGCCGGGCGCGGTTTGAATACAATCCGCCGGAGCAGATTCTGGTGATTGCGGGCGGGCAGCAGCTTGCGGTGTTTGATGGCAAATCCAATACCGGGCCTGAGCAATATCCGCTGAGGCAGACGCCGCTGAACCTGATCCTGGGCAGCAATATCAACCTTGCGCAAAACGGCATGGTGGTGGGGCAGAGCTTTGACGGCATGGCCACGGTGGTGACCGCGCAAGATCCAGAGCATCCGGAATATGGCAATATCCGGCTGAGCTTTACCGCCGACCCGGTGGCGCTGCGGCAATGGGTGATTACCGATGGGGCGGGCGATGAAACGACCGTGATCCTTGGCAAGACCACCGAGGGCAAGCGCTATCCGACCGCGACCTTCTCGATCAATTCCGAGATGGTGAAACGCGGCGGTTAATCGTCGAGCTTGCGCGCCTCGTCCACCAGCATGATCGGAATGCCGTCGCGGATCGGGAAGGCCAATTTGGCGGCTTCCGAGATCAGTTCCTGGTTCTCAACGTCATATTTCAGCCGCGCCTGCGTGAGCGGGCAGACCAGAGCTTCGAGCATCTGACGGTTATAGGAAGGGGTGTCACTCATTGCATCTTGTCCTCTGAGCCATTGCCGCCCTGCGAGGCGAGGGTGAATTGCATCAGCGCCACCAGCGTTTCGCGCCGGGTGCTGAGCGAGGGCGCCTCTAGCAGCGCCTGTTTATCTTCTGCGTCGAAGGGCAACAGCATCGAGAGCGAATTGATCAGGAGCTCGTCTTCGGTGTCTTTCAGGCTGTCCCAGTCGGTGCGCATTTCGGACAGATCGAGGAACCGCGCCAGCAGGTCGAGAAAGTGCGCGCGCTCGAAGCTGCTGTCGTGCTCGGCCCCGCCCAGATCGCGCTGGAAGGCTTCCCAGCCCGCCTGCGTGGTCATGTAGGGGGCAAAGCCCTCTTCGATATCGCCCAGCCGGAACCGGCTGACCCCGGTCAGGGTGATCATGTAGCGATGATCGTCGGTCTCGGTGAAGGAGGTGATCCGCCCGGCGCAACCGATGGCATGCAGCCGATCGCCGCTTTCGTCGGCGGGCTGGATCATCCCGATCATCCGTTCCGGGGTTTTCAGCACATCGTCGAGCAGCGCCAGATAGCGTGGCTCGAAAATGTGCAGGGGCAGCCGGGCACGCGGCAAAAGCAGCGCCCCCGGCAGGGGAAACAGCGCCAGACGCTCGGGGAGGTCGCGCCGCCGGATCATCTTAGGCGAACAACATGGATGAGAGTTTGCGCCGCCCGGCCAGCATCACCGGATCATTCGGCGCGAGCGCGTCGAAAATGGTGAAAAGCTGGGTCTTGGCCGCGCCTTCGTTCCACTCGCGGTCGCGCTTGAACAGATCCAGAAGCTCGTCCACCGCGCCCTGCACATCGCCTGAGGCGTGCAGCGCCTGCGCCAGCTCGAACCGGGCCTGAAAATCGGCGGGATCGGCGGCCACCTTGGCGCGCAGCTCTTCCACCGGCCCGGCCTTTTCGGCCTGCCGCGCCAGCGCCACCTTGGCGAAGGCGGCTTCGATCTCGGCCGCAGAGCTGATTTCGGCCGGGGCGCCGTTCAGCACCGCTTCGGCCTGATCGGGATCGCCCATGGCGATATGGCAGCTTGCCAGCCCGGCATAGGCGGCGGCCATTTTTTCGTCTTCCTCGATGATCGCGGCGAAGGTTTGCGCGGCATCTTCGAGTGCACCGACCTCCAGCATCTCTTCGGCGGAGGCAACGGCAGCGGCCAGCGGACCTTCAGTGGAGAGCGCGGCCATCTTGTTGACGAACTGGCTCACCTGGCTCGGCGGCAATGCGCCCTGGAAGCCATCGACCGGCTGGCCTTCGTGAAAGGCGTAGACCGTGGGGATCGACTGAATGCGCAGCTGACCGGAGATCTGCTGGTTTTCGTCGACATTGACCTTGACCATCTTCACCTTGCCGCCAGCGGCATTCACCGCCTCTTCCAGCGCCGGGCCGAGGGTTTTGCAGGGGCCGCACCAGGGCGCCCAGAAATCGACGATCACCGGCACCTCTTTCGAGGCTTCGATCACGTCTTCCATGAAGGTGGCTTCGGAGATTTCCTTGACCAGTGCATCAGCCGCGGGGGCGGCACCGTTTTGTTCCATTCCAAGCATCGAATGCTCCTTGTTTCGCGTTGAGGCTTATATGGGCCTCAGATCGCCGCGCTCCAAGACCCGGGGGCCGGTCGCGACGCTTTACCTCATCGTTGCGGTTTTCTAACATCTTCAAACAGATATTTGAAAGGCCATGCCATGACTCGTTCGCTGCTGATTTTCGGCGATTCCAATACTTACGGGGCGATTCCGATGACCGAGCTGGGCACGCCCGGGCGGTATGATGCCGAAACGCGCTGGCCGAATGTGGTGACGCGCGAGCTGGCCCCCGATTGGGAGGTGGTGGCTGAGGGTCTGCCGGGGCGCACCGCGCAATTCGATGATCCGGTGAACGGTGCGCATATGAACGGGCGCACGGGGCTGCGCATCGCGCTGGAAAGCCACGGCCCGATCGACATGCTGGCGATCATGCTGGGCACCAATGACGCCAAGAAACGCTTTATGGCCACGCCGGAGCTGATCACGGCCGGGCTGGCGGGGCTGGTGGATATGGCGCTGCGCGAAGACTACCAGCTGCGCCATGACGGGTTTGAGGTGATGCTGATCTGCCCGCCGCCGGTGGTCGAGGTCGGGGTGCTGAAAGGCGAGTTTCAGGATGGATCCGAGGTCAGCCGCAACCTGCCCCCGGTGCTGCGCGATTACTGCGCCAAACGCGGCATCGGCTTTCTCGACGCCGGAAAGGTGATCGAGGTCAGCCCGATAGACGGGGTGCATTTCGAGGCCGAGGCGCATCTGGCGCTGGGCAAGGCGGTGGCCGAGACTCTGCGCGAAAGCTACTAGAGGTCGAAGCTGGCAAAGACCGGGGCGTGATCCGAGGGCTGTTCCCAGCCGCGCACCGCGCGCAGGATGCGGCTGTCATGCCCGGCTGAGGCAATATCGGCGGTGGCCCAGATGTGATCGAGCCGCCGACCCTTGTCGGCGATGTCCCAGTCTTTCGCACGGTAGGACCACCAGGAATAAAGCTGCCCCTCGGGGATATTCGCGCGGGTGATGTCGACCCAGTTGCCAGCCTCTTGGGTTTCGGCCAGATGCTCCACCTCGATGGGGGTGTGGCTGACGATTTTCAAAAGCTGTTTGTGGTTCCAGACATCGTCTTCGCGCGGGGCGATATTGAGATCGCCAACCATGATCGACTTCTTGACCTGCTCCTTGCGGAACCAGTCGCGCATTTCGGTGAGGTAATCGAGCTTTTGCCCGAATTTCTCGTTCACCTCGCGGTCAGGCTTGTCGCCACCGGCGGGGACGTAGAAATTGTGGATGGTCACGCCGTTTTCGAGCTTCGCGGCGATATGGCGGGCATGGCCGAGGCTGGCGAAATCTTCGCTGCCCACTTCTTCCAGCGGCAGTTTGGACAGGATCGCGACCCCGTTATAGCCCTTCTGCCCGCGCGCGGCGACATGGCCATAGCCAAGGGCGGCAAAGGCCTCCAGCGGCATCTTTTCCACCGGGCTTTTGCATTCCTGCAGGCACAGCACATCGGGGGCTTCTTCGGTCATCAGCCTGGCGACCAGCGCCTCGCGCAGACGCACGGAATTGATGTTCCAGGTGGCAAGGGTGAAGCTCATGCGGGTCTCCTGTTCGCTGTCAGAAGACCCTAAGCGTTTGGGAGGCAGGCCTCAAGCGTAGCTCACGACTTCCCATTCCACGCCGTCGCTATCGTCGAAATAAAACCGCCGCCCCGGCTCGTAATCGGCGTGGTTCGTTGGGGTGAACCCTTCGGCGATGACCTTCGCTTCGGTGGCGTCGAGATCATCGACGACCACGCCCACGTGGTTCAGCCCGCCGCGAATATGATAGGTATCCACGGCGTCCCCGCTTTGATCGGGCGGTGCATAGGCGGCGATGTAATGATCATCGCTGCCGATATGGGCGGTGATGCCGCCGTTGATCGCCGAACCCTTCCAGCGCAGGTTCCAGCCAAACACCCGGTTCAGCCAGGCGGCCGTCGTGTCGGGGTCGGCCACGGTGATGTTCACATGCTCAAGTCTCGCCATCGAAATTGCTCCTTGATTCGTCTTCGATGGGATGGTGATAATTCCTCAAGTTCACTTGAGGTCAAAGGAAATCGTATGACCCACCGTCGCAATGAAATCAGCATTGGCATCCTGGCTGAGCGTACCGGCCTCGCCCATTCCGCGATCCGCTATTACGAAGAGGAAGGGCTGGTGCATCCCGAGCGCACGGCGACGGGGCAGCGGCGCTATCTGCGGTCGGACATTCGCAGGCTGTCTTTCGTGATGATCGCGCAGAAGCTGGGTTTTCCGCTGGCGCGCATCCGCAGCCTGCTGGAGGCGCTGCCCAATCGGCGCACCCCGAATGCCCGCGACTGGCGGGCGCTGTCGGGCGAGATCAGGAGCGATCTGGACGCGCGGATCGCTGAATTGACCGCTCTGCGCGACAAGCTGGATGGCTGCATCGGCTGCGGTTGCCTGTCGCTGGAAAAATGTGCGCTATACAACCCTGACGATAGTGCGCAAGGCAAGGGCTCTGGGCCGCGCTATCTGTTGGGGGATGAGGCCCCGACGCCGGAGCATCCGGGCTGAGGGGCCGAAACGAGTGCCGCAAATAGCGTAGGCCCCAAAAAAACGGCCCGGGCAAGCCCGGGCCAGTCCAACAGGGAGGATCCCGCATCATTACCCCGACGCGGACAAGGGAACTTGAATACTGCCCATCGAAACAATTCGAGGTTGAGTTTAGGGTACCCTAAAATATAGGCAATAATAAGGCTCTTAAAAGGCCCTGTGGCGATTATGCCACAAGCCTGTATCCGCCGCTTTCGGTCACCAGCAACCTGGCGTGCGAGGGATCGGGTTCGATCTTCTGGCGCAGCCGGTAGATATGGGTTTCCAGCGTGTGAGTGGTCACTCCGGCATTGTAGCCCCAGACCTCGTGCAGCAGCACATCGCGCGCCACCACGCCTTCGGGGGCACGGTAGAGGTATTTGAGAATATTGGTTTCTTTCTCGGTCAGCCGGATCTTTTTCTCGGCCTCGGTGATCAGCATCTTCTGCGCCGGGCGGAAGGAATACGGCCCAAGCTGGAATATCGCGTCTTCGCTTTGCTCATGCTGACGCAGTTGCGCGCGAATACGAGCCAGCAGCACCGGGAATTTGAACGGCTTGGTGACATAATCATTGGCACCCGCATCGAGGCCCAGAATTGTGTCAGCGTCGCTGTCATGCCCCGTCAGCATCAGCACCGGGCATTTCACCCCCTGCTTGCGCATCAGCTTGCACAGCTCGCGCCCGTCCGTATCGGGCAGGCCGACATCGAGGATCACCAGATCGTAGAGGTTCTCTTTCGATCGCTGCATCGCTTCGGAGCCGTTCCCGGCCTCGAACACGTCGAATTCCTCGGTCATCACGAGTTGTTCCGCCAGCGCCTCGCGCAGGTCTTCATCGTCATCAACCAGAAGAACATTTTTCAGTGTGCTCATTGTCGGCCTCCATCTGTGCTGCGTTTCATCTGTGGTGCAATCACACCGCTGGCAAGTTTTGCTGCAAAGCCCTCACGGCTTCGTGTCGGATTCAGGTAGAATGTTTCACATTTCCATGGAACGGCGTATCTAGACTACAAAAGCAGAGGTCCGAATGCCGCTTCATCCCGATCCGAAAGAGCTTGCCGCCCGCGCCCGTGCCGATCTGCGCGTGGGGGTGCCTGTTGTGCTGGGGCTTGACGGGGCGGCGGCGCTGGTGGCCTCGGCGGAAACCCTGAGTGCCGAGCGGCTGGCGGCCCTGCGCCTGATCGGGGCACCTGTTCTGGCGATCACCCCGCGCCGGGCGGAAACGCTGAAGGCCCGCGCCTATTCTGAACATGTGGCCCGGGTGATGGTGCCCGAGGAGGCCGATGCGGATTGGATCCAGACCATTGCCGACCCCGCCGACGATCTGATGGCGCCGATGAAGGGGCCACTCAGCACCGAGCGGGGTGGAGATGAGCGGATTGCCCGCGCGGCGGTGGCGCTGACCAAGACCGCGCATCTGCTGCCGGCTGCCCTGCTGGTGCCGGTGGAAGACGGCCCTGCGGCGGCGGCGGCGCATGGGCTGACCTGGCTCGACCTCACGGGCGTCGAGGATCTGGGCGAGATCGGCAGGCTGACCGAGGTATCGGCGGCGCGGGTGCCGATGGCGGTGAGCAAGGCCGGGCGGCTGCATATCTACCGCCCCGGCGATGGCACCGAAGAACATTACGCGGTGGAGATTGGGCGGCCTGACCGGGAAAAGCCGGTGCTGGCGAGGCTGCATTCGGCCTGTTTCACCGGCGACGTGCTGGGCAGTCTGAAATGCGATTGCGGTCCGCAGCTTCATGCCGCGCTTGAGGCGATGGGGGCCGAGGGGGCTGGGGTGCTGCTGTATCTCAATCAGGAGGGGCGCGGCATTGGTCTGGCCAACAAGATGCGCGCCTATTCCTTGCAGGATCAGGGCTTTGACACGGTCGAGGCCAATCACCGGCTGGGCTTTGAAGATGACGAGCGCGATTTCCGCATCGGCAGCGAGATTTTAAAGGCGATGGGGTTTTCGGCGGTCCGGCTGATGACCAACAATCCCAAGAAGGTGGCGATGATGCAGGAGCATGGCATCGAGGTGGCCGAGCGCGTGCCGCTGAAGGTGGGCGAGGGCGAGCATAACCGCGCCTATCTGGCCACCAAGGCGGCTAAATCCGGGCATCTGCTGTGATCGCCCGCCGCGCCGATATGGTGGTGACCCGTTGGGGCGCGCGGTTCATGGGGCGGCGGTTTCCGGTGTCGATTGGCCGGGGCGGGATTACACAGGACAAACGCGAGGGTGACGGGGCCAGCCCGGCGGGCGTCTGGCATCTGATGATGGGCGGTTATCGCGCCGACCGGCTGGTGCCGCCGCGCGGGGCAATTCCGTTGGGAGCCATAGGTCCGGCGGATATCTGGGCCGATGACCCCGAGGATCTGAATTATAATCGCTGGCTGCGCAGCCGGGATTATCCGTTTTCACACGAGCGCCTGCGCCGCGCCGATCCGCTATACGACATCGTTCTGGTCAGCGACTGGAATTGGCCTCTGGCGCTGCCGGGGCGGGGATCGGCGATTTTCGTGCATCACTGGCGCCGCCCGCGCTATCCAACGGCGGGTTGCCTGGGGTTTCGCCCCGACCATTTGCGCTGGATCGTGGAGCATTGGCAGCGCGACAGCCGGATCATCCTGCGCGGCTGATCACTCCGGATAGCGGCGGTTGGCGATTGCTGTTTCCAGCGGTCCATCCGGCCCCAGCGCCACCGCCTGCCATTCATAGCGATGCACCACGCCGGGCGGGCAGGGGCTTTTATAGGTGAAAGCGCCGGGGGAAATGGTTCCATCCTGGCTCATCGCCACCGTGCCGCCGCCGTGATTGTACTGTGGCACGTCCAAATCGGTGAGCTTGAAGGCGATATGGGTGGTGCCGGCGGGCAGGCCGGAAAGCTCAAAGACCGGGTTTGGCACGATATTCGGCTGGCCCGAGGTACAGAGCGGAATATCGCCCCAGCTGAAAGAGAGTTGCATATCGGCCTCCGCAGCGCTGGCGGCCACGGCAAAACCGGCGGTGATCAGACTGAGCAGACGCATGGGGCCTCCGTGACCAATAGGCGCAGGATGCCATGATTCGCATAACGTGTGGGGAATTTCGCCCTAGCTGTAGCTGCGTTCGCCAAACAGCGCCGAGCCAACGCGCACATAGGTTGCGCCCTGGGCCACGGCCCGTTCGAAATCGCCCGACATGCCCATCGACAGTTCGGAAATGCCATTGCGGGCCGCGATCTTGGCCAGCAGGGCAAAATGCAGGCTGGGTTCTTCTTCGACCGGGGGGATGCACATCAACCCTTCGACTTCGAGCCCCAGAGCACGGCATTCGGCGATGAAAGCATCGGCTTCGGCGGGTAGAATCCCTGCCTTCTGGTCTTCCTCGCCGGTGTTGATCTGCACGAACAGCCGGGGGCAATGGCCGAGTTCGACCTTCAGACGGGCGATGGTCTGGGCGAGCTTGGGGCGGTCGAGGGTTTCGATCACATCGAACAGCTCCATCGCCTGCCGGGCCTTGTTGGTTTGCAGCGGGCCAATGAGGTGGAGCTCGACCCCGGGATAGGTTTCGCGCAGGGCAGGCCATTTTCCGGCTGCCTCCTGCACCTTGTTTTCGCCAAACAGCCGGTGGCCCTCGTCCAGCACCGCAACAACCCGTTCGACCGGCTGGACCTTGGACACGGCAATCAGCCGGGCGCTGCCGGGCGCACGGCCGGTACGGGCCTCTTCGGCATGGATACGGTCGAGAATGTCGGAAAGTGGCATTGGGGCCTCCTCGGATCTTTCCTGCCGAAAGATCATACCGGGCCCAAAAAGAAAAGAGCGGGCCGAAGCCCGCTCTCTCTGTCTCTGATCCCAGGTGGGATTAGAAGGACATCGCGACGCCGGCGGTGGCCAGGCCAGTCGCGGTGTCAGCGTCGTAGGTGTAGGCGGCTTTCACCGACACACCGCCGCCGAGGCTGTAAGCAGCGTTCACACCGTAGTCGAAGCTGGTGCTGGCACCGAGGTCGTCTTGCACGAAGGCGCCAACCGAGTAAGCACCCGAGGCGTAGCTCGCGGCCACTTTCCATTTCAGGGTGTTCGGGGTGTGGGTGTTCGGCACAATGGCGTCGTTGTCGACATAGGCGAGGTCAGCGGAGAGCGAGAAACCCGACATGGTGGCGCTGGCGCCGAAGTCGTACTCGTTCAGAACCCAACCGGTGGTGCCGGTGGAGAACTCGGCGGCCTTCAGGCCGGCGTAGACTTTGTAGTCGCCGAAAGCATAGGTCACTTTCAGGCTGGCAGCATCGTCTTTGGTCGCCGGGGTGAGGACCGTGTTCCAGTCGTAGCCAGCGTCGATGGTGAAGTCACCAAAGGTGTAGGCGTAACGGTAGTTCACGTCGCCAAGTTTCGCGTCATAGGACACGGTCAGCTTGCCGAAGTCGCCCGACATGTAAGCGGAAGCTTTGTCGACGCCACCGGCTTCGATCGCGGCCACACCAAAGGTGGTCGAGGTGTTGTCGGTGCCGATTTTCATGCCCGAAGCGGTCACTTTAACCGATGCACCGGCTTCGAGGCCCATGTCGGTCGAGGTCGACATGCCGGCGGTGAAGTTGGCACCCACGGTCGGGGTGAACAGCTTGGTTGCGGTGTTGTAGGCAACGCCAAAGTCGGCAGCGCCCGAGAAGGAGAAGTTTGCAGTGTCAGCAGCAGCGAAGCCAGCGGTACCCACCAGGATCGTCGATGCGAGAAGAACTTTTTTCATTTCGGTTTCCCTCGTTTTTTTCTAAAAGGTGCACCTCAATTCAGGGGAATCCGAATTGAGTATGCTGTTTCCTCCCTCTTTCGCCGGGTCATTGCAAGCGATCCGGAAATCGATGCGCGATTGTGGTCGGGGATGGTGCAGCAATGCCACAGTTGGGCGTCAGCCGGGCTAAGACTATGACAGGACTCTATATATAGCGCTCTGTGAGAGCGACGCGGAGACCTGCGACCGGGAAAACGCTTGCCGCGACTTTTACCCTTGGTTACTTAGGGACGGAACTTGGAGGATGGGGCAGTCTCATGCAGATCGGGCGGACCACGGTAACGGCTCTTCTTCTGGCGGGGGCTCTGACCCTGCCGGGCTGCAGCGGCGGGCTTGGCAATCTTTTCGGCGGCGGCACTGAGACCGCATCGACCGGGACACCGCCGCGTCGGCCAGCGCAGCCGCAACGCTCGACGATCTGGGATCTGTTCGGCAATCAGTCCGATGCCAGCACCACCGTTGAAGTGAACAAATACCTGTGGAACGGCGCGCTTGATGTGCTTGATTTCCTGCCGCTGCAATCGGCAGACCCGTTCACCGGGGTGATGGTCTTTGGTTACGGCACACCGCCGGGTGGCGGTCAGGCCTATAAAGCCACTGTTTATGTACGCGATCCGGCGCTGGATGCGCGCTCGATCGAAGTGTCGCTGCAAACCCGTGGCGGCCCGGTTTCGGCCCAGACCGCTCATTCGGTGGAAGATGCCATTCTGGCCCGCGCCCGTCAGCTTCGGATCCAGGACCGCAATCTCTGAGCCAGGACTGGACCCTGCCGATTCGTCAGATTACACCAGCGCCGGGCCCCTAGCCCGGCGTTTGCATATCCGGAGAGCAATACATGTCCCGCTACGACGCGAGCACTATCGAGCCGAAATGGCAGAAGGTCTGGGAAGAGGCCGGAACCTTCGCGGCGAAACGCGATGAGTCCAAGCCGAAATTCTACGTGCTTGAGATGTTCCCCTATCCGTCGGGCCGCATCCATATCGGGCATGTGCGCAATTACACGATGGGCGATGTGGTGGCGCGCTACAAACTCGCCAAGGGCTTTTCGGTGCTGCACCCGATGGGCTGGGATGCTTTCGGGATGCCTGCCGAGAACGCTGCGATGGCGAGCGGGGGCCACCCGAAAGACTGGACCTATCAGAACATCGCCGACATGAAGGTGCAGATGAAGCCGATGGGCTGGTCGCTCGACTGGTCGCGCGAATTTGCCACCTGTGATCCGGAATACTACGGCCAGCAGCAGGCGATGTTCATCGACATGCTGGATAAGGGTCTGGTCTATCGCAAAAACGCGGTGGTGAACTGGGACCCGGTCGATATGACCGTGCTGGCCAACGAACAGGTGATCGACGGCAAAGGCTGGCGCTCGGGCGCCGATGTCGAGCGGCGCGAGCTGACGCAATGGTTCTTCAAGATCTCGGATTTCTCCGAAGAACTGCTGGAGGCCATCGACACGCTGAAAGACTGGCCGGAAAAAGTGCGGCTGATGCAGGCGAACTGGATCGGCAAATCGCGCGGGCTGCGATTCGGCTTTGAACGCAGCGATGGCGGTGAGGCCATCGAGGTGTTCACCACCCGGCCCGATACGCTGATGGGTGCGAGCTTTGTCGGCATTTCGCCCGATCACCCGATTGCCAAAGCGCTGGAAGAGAACAACCCCGACGTGGCGGCCTTTGTTGCCAAGTGCCGCAAGGGCGGCACCACCGAAGAGGCAATTGAAACCGCCGAGAAGCTGGGCATGGATACCGGCATCCGGGTGAAGCATCCGCTTGACCCGAACTGGGAGCTGCCGGTCTGGATCGCCAACTTCATCCTGATGGATTACGGCACCGGGGCGATTTTCGGCTCGGCGGCGCATGATCAGCGCGACCTTGATTTCGCCCGCAAATACGGGCTGCCGGTGATCGACACCTTCTTTGACCTGAACGATCCCAAGCCGGTGGAAAACGAAGCCTTCCTGCCGCCGAAATCGGAAAAGGTGAAATGGGTCAACCATTTCGCCGGGCTTGATGTGGCCACGGGCGACGAAGCCCTCGAAGCCACTATTGCTTTTGCCGAAAAGGCGGGCTGGGGCACCGGCGTGACCCAATTCCGGCTGCGCGACTGGGGGCTCAGCCGTCAGCGTTATTGGGGCTGCCCGATTCCGGTGGTGCATTGCGAGGCCTGCGGCGTGGTGCCGGAGAAGAAAGAAAACCTGCCGGTTCGCCTGCCCTATGACGAGGGCGGCAAACCGATCGACTTCTCGATCCCCGGCAACCCGCTGGATCGGCATCCGAGCTGGCGCGATTGCTCCTGCCCCTCTTGCGGGGCACCCGCCCGGCGCGAGACCGACACGATGGACACTTTCGTGGACAGCTCGTGGTATTACGCGCGCTTCACCAATCCCCACGCCGATACGCCCACCGTGGCGGAAGACGTGAATTACTGGATGAATGTCGATCAGTATATCGGCGGCATCGAGCACGCGATTCTGCATCTGCTGTACTCGCGCTTCTTTGCCCGGGCGATGCATCTGACCGGCCATCTGCCGGAAAGCGCCAAGGAACCGTTCAACGCGCTGTTTACCCAGGGCATGGTGACCCACGCGATCTATCAGACCCGCGATGCCAATGGCCGGGCGGTTTATCACTACCCGGAAGAGGTCGATGTGACCGATGCGGGCGTGGTGCTGAAAGAGGGCGGCGCGGCGGTTGAGGTGATTCCCTCGGCCAAGATGTCGAAATCGAAGAAAAACGTGGTGGACCCGGTCGATATTGTCGAGCGTTACGGGGCTGATACCGCGCGCTGGTTTGTGATGTCCGATTCGCCTCCCGAGCGGGATGTGGAATGGACCGCCTCGGGGGCTGATGCGGCCTCGAAATTCCTCGCGCGGATCTGGCGCATGGCCGACGAGATTGCCGGGGCAACCGGCGAGGGCAACAATGATGACGCGCTGATGCGCGAGCTGCACAAGACCATCGACGCGGTCACCAAGGGGATTGAGGGCTTTGCCTTCAACACCTCGATCGCGCGGCTCTATGCCTTTGCCAATGTGCTGCAGAAATCTGGCGCGGGGGCTGAGGCGCGGCAACAGGCGATGAAGGTGATGGCGCAGCTTCTGGCCCCGATGGTGCCGCATCTGTCGGAAGAGGTCTGGGCGCTCTTGGGTGGCGAAGGGCTGGTGGCGAATGCGCCCTGGCCGGTGGCCGATCCGGCGCTTCTGGTCGATGACAGCGTGACGATGCCGATTCAGGTGAACGGCAAGCGGCGTGACGAGATCACCGTGCCCAAGGATATGGACAAGGCCGAGATCGAAGCGCTGGCTCTGGCCACCGATGGCGTGAAACGCGCGCTGGATGGCAATGCACCGAAAAAGGTGATCGTGGTGCCGGGCCGTATCGTCAACGTGGTGGCGTAATCGGCAACGATGCGTAGGATGTCGCGTATCATGGTGCCATGCGTAGCAGATACGTTTTCGCCCGTCCTCAGGACGGGCGACGCCCGACCCTCCCCCCAGGAGGGCGTGTGAAAATGCCATATGCAGTACATACGACGTGGATGCTTTTGAGGGCTTCGCGTCGCGTATCACCCGCACAACGCCCCCCCAGGGTCGGGCGTCACCCTCAGCCGCAGCAGGGCCGGTCATGAAACTCTCGCCTCGCGACACGCCGGGTTTCTTTGCCAAGCCCAAGCCGGGAATGACCGGCGTGCTGATCTATGGCAATGACGCGATGCGGGTGGCGCTGCGCCGGCAGGAGCTGATTGCCGGGCTGGTCGGGCCGGAGGGCGAGGCCGAAATGCGGCTGACCCGCATTCCCGGCGGCGATCTGCGCAAGGATCCGGCGCAGCTGTCGGATGCGCTGAAGGCGCAGGGGTTTTTCCCGGGGCCGCGGGTGGCCTTCGTCGAAGATGCCACCGATACGCTGGCCAAGGCGATCACCCCGGCGCTGGACGATTGGTCTGAGGGCGACGCCACGGCGGTGATCACCGCAGGCAGCCTGACCCCGCGCTCGGCCTTACGGAAATACTTCGAAAACCATCGCAATACATATGCGGTGGCGATCTATGACGATCCGCCCTCGCGCGCCGAGATCGAGGCGGAATTTGCCAAGGCCGGGCTGAAACAGGTCTCGGCTGAAGCGATGACCGACATCACTGCCCTGTCGCGCGCGCTCGATCCCGGCGATTTTCGCCAGACCATCGAAAAGCTCGCGCTTTACAAGCTCAGCGATCCAACCCCGACAACGCCCGCCGATGTGATGGCCTGTGCGCCGGGCTCGACCGAGGCGGAAATGGACGATGTGTTGCACGCTGCCGCCGAAGGGCGCGCGGGCGAGCTGGGGCCGTTGATGATCCGGCTGGAGGCGCAGGGGGTGCAGCCGGTGGGGCTGTGCATTGCCGCGACCCGGCATTTCCGCACCCTGCATCTGGCGGCTTCGCATCCGGAAGGACCGGCCAAGGGCATCGCCACCGCCCGCCCGCCAGTGCATTTCAAATCGCGCGACCGGATGGTGCGGCAGGCGCAGAAATGGGGCGTGGCGCGGCTGGAAACGGCGCTGGAATTGCTGATCGACAGCGATCTGACCCTGCGCTCGTCGTCGCGCACCCCGCAGGCCGCGCTGGTGGAACGCGCCCTGATCCGGCTGGCCCATCTGGCGCGCGGCTAGGCGACCGGGCCGAGTTTTAGCGAACAGGTTTCAGCGAACAGGAGGACACCATGTATCAGATTTATGGTCCGTTCGGGACGCGCACGTTTCGGGTGGTCTGGATGCTCGAAGAGCTCGGGCTGCCCTATGAGCACCATAAGGCCAACCCGCGCTCGGACGACATTCGCGCGCTCAACCCGGCGGGCAAGGTGCCGGTGCTGGTGGTCGATGGCGAGGCGCTGACCGATTCCACCGCGATTCTGACCTTTCTGGCCGACCGGCACGGTGCCTTCACCGCGCCCTGCGGCAGCATCGAGCGCGCCCGGCAGGATGGGTTTACCAATTTCGTCAATGACGAGCTGGATGCGGCGCTGTGGATCGTGACGCGCCATTCGATGATTTACCCGGAAGACCAGCGGGTGCCAGCGATCAAGGCGCCGGTGATGGAGGAATTTGCCCGCAGCATTGATGAGCTGACGCGGCGGCTGGGAGATGGCCCCTATCTGATGGGCGACGAGATGAGCGTGCCCGATATTCTGGCGGTGCATTGTGCGGGCTGGGCGAAAATGCTGGGCTTTCCGCTCGAACAGGACGGGTTCAACGCCTATGTCGCCCGGGTTCAGGCGCGGCCTGCCTATCAGCGGGTGAAGGCACTACGGAAGGCTTAATCGCGCGGCGCGGCGGCGCGGCGCAGGCGGTCGTTGATCGCGCGGCCGAGCCCGGTTTCGGGGATCGGTGACACCGCAATCGGGGTATCGCCTTCACTGTCGAGCCGGTGCAGGTGGTGAAACAGGTTGGCGGCGGCCTCAACCAGATCGCCGGAGGGCGAGAGGTTCAGCGCCGCCCCTGTGACCGGGCCGAAGCCCAGCAGGCGCTCGCCGGGCTGAAGCGTGTCGGCATTCAGGCGCATCGTGGCATTGGGCGCGTAATGCGAGGCCAGTTGCCCCGGTGCGTTGATCGCCGCATCCCCGGCCATGCGCGCCAATTCGACGCCGAGACAGGCTTCAATCGCTTCCACCGGCAGCCCGCCCGGGCGCAGGAGGACCGGCGCCGGATCGAAGCCGACAATGGTGCTTTCCACCCCGACCGCGCAGGGCCCGCCATCGAGCACCGCGTCGATCTTGCCCGAGAGCCCGGCCAGCACATGGCCCGCCTCGGTGGGGCTGATCCGGCCTGAGGGATTGGCCGAGGGCGCGGCAACCGGGCGGTCGGTTTCAGCGAGCAGTGCCCGCGCCAGCGGATGATCGGGCAGGCGCACCGCCACTGTGGGCAGGCCCGCCGAGACCAGCGGCGACAGGCCACAGCCTTGGCGAATCGGCAGGACCAGGGTTAGCGGGCCGGGCCAGAAGGCTTCGGCCAGACGCAGCGCGTCGCCCTTCAGCACCGCATATCGCGCCACCGCCTCCAGCGACGGAAGGTGGATGATCAGGGGATTGAAATGCGGGCGACCCTTAGCTTCGAAAATCCGCGCCACGGCGGTGTCGTTGGTGGCATCGGCGCCAAGCCCATATACGGTTTCGGTGGGAAAGCTGACCAGCCCACCGGCGCGCAGCAGCTCTGCCGCCCGGGCAAGCCCCGCCGCATCGGGGTGCAGAAGTTCCGTCTCGGCCATGACGCTGCGTTTCCCTTGTTTTGCCCCCGCCCCGGACTAGGGTTCCTGACGCGCTTGCCTACAGGTCGCGCGCGTCCTTGTGAAGCCCGAGAGAAGGTTCAACCATGTCCTACCGTGCCCCCGTGAACGACTACCAGTTCATGCTCGATCATGTTGTCAGCTTCGCCGATGTGGCAGCGACCGAGCGTTTTGCCGAGGCCACGCCGGAAACCGTTGCGGCGATCCTGACCGAAGCGGCCAAGCTGAATGACGAGGTTCTGGCGCCGCTCAACCGGGCGGGCGACACCCAGGGCGCGGTGCTGGAAAACGGCGTGGTGCGCTCGTCGCCTGGCTTCAAAGAAGGCTATCGAGCGATGGCCGAGGGCGGCTGGGTTGGCATGGCGGGTGATCCGGAGCATGGCGGCATGGGCCTGCCCTTCACCCTCAATGCGCTGTTCAACGATATGGCTTCGGGCGCGGCGCTGGCGCTGGGGCTGAACCCGCTGCTGACTCAAGGTCAGATCGAAGCGCTGGAAGTACATGCCTCGGACGAGATCAAGGCGCTCTATCTGCCCAAGCTCACCTCGGGTGAATGGACCGGCACGATGAACCTGACCGAGCCGCAGGCGGGCACCGATGTGGGCGCGGTGGCCACCAAGGCGGTGCCGAACGGCGACGGAACCTATGCGATTTCCGGGCAGAAGATCTTTATCTCCTGGGGCGATCACGACATGGCCGAGAATGTCTGCCATCTGGTGCTGGCGCGGTTGCCCGATGCGCCGAAGGGCACCAAGGGGATCAGCCTGTTTATGGTGCCGAAGCTTATTCCCGATGCGGCGGGCAATCCCGGCGTGGCGAATAGTCTGAAAGTGGTGAGCCTTGAGCACAAGATGGGCCTGCATGGCTCGCCCACCTGCGTGATGTCCTTTGAGGGTGCCACCGGCTGGCTGGTCGGCCCGGAGCAGGGCGGGATGGCCGCGATGTTCACGATGATGAACAATGCGCGGCTGCAAGTGGGCGTGCAGGGCATCGGCGTGGCCGAAGGTGCCTATCAGCACGCGCTGGAATATGCGCTGGAGCGCAAACAAGGCCGCTCGCCGATTGAAGGTGGCACCGGCACGATTGTCGATTTCGCCGATGTGCGCCGGATGCTGATCGAGGCCAAGGCCGAGATTTTCGCTGCTCGTGCCATCGCGCTGGACTGTGCCGTGGCGATCGATATGCAGAAGGCTACCGGCGAGGCCGATTGGGCCGCGCGTGCGGCGCTGCTGACCCCGATTGCCAAGAGCTACGGCACCGATATTGGCGTGAAAGTCAGCTATATCGGCCAGCAGGTGCACGGTGGCATGGGCTTCATCGAGGAAACCGGCGCGGCCCAATATGCGCGTGACGTGCGGGTCACGACGATTTACGAAGGCACCAACGGCATTCAGGCGATGGACCTTGTGGCGCGCAAGATGATGGATCAGGGCGAAGCGGCCTTCCGGCTGTTCGAGGAGGGCGAGGCGACTGCCGAAGCCGCGCGGGACACCGTGCCGGGGCTGGCCGAATGCGTCTGGGCGGCCGCCGAAACCCTACGCGAATGCGTCGAATGGCTGGTGGAGCAGGATCTGCAGGACCGTTTCGCCGGGGCTGTGCCCTTCCAATGGGCCTGCGCGCGGGTGATGGGGGCGTTCTACCATCTGAAAGCCGCCCATGCCGAAGGTGGCAAAGGGCCGCGCACGGCGCTGGCGGCCTATTACATCGAGCGGCTTTTGCCTGAGCATGTGGCGATGATCGCCCAGACCAAGGCGGGTGCGGCGGGGCTTTATGCCCTCAGCCCCGAAGAGCTGGCTTCGTGAGCGCGCCGTTCTCCTTTCCCTGGGAGACGCCCCCGGCCGAGGGCGAGGCCATCGAGATCGGCACCGATGCGCTGTGGATGCGGCTGCCGTTGCCGATGGCGCTGGATCATGTGAACGTTTTCGCCTTCCGCGACGACGACGGCTGGACGCTCATCGACACTGGCTTTGACAGCAAACGCACCCGGGCGATCTGGGCCAAGCTACTGGAAGGGCCGTTAAGCGGTGCCCCGGTGGCGCGGGTGATCGTGACCCATCACCACCCCGACCATGTGGGGCTTGCCGGCTGGTTTCAAAAGGAACATGGCGCCGAGCTGATCACCACCCGCACCGCCTGGCTGTTTGCGCGGATGCTGCTCTTGGACGAGCAGATGAAGCCGGTGGACGAAACCCTGGCCTATTGGCGCTCGGCCGGGATGCACCGCGAGGTTTATGAAAAGCGCAAGGAAGAGCGGCCGTTCAATTACGCTGATATTGTCGCTGATATGCCGCTTGGCTTTCGCCGGGTGAAAGAGGGCGATGTGATCCGCTTTGGCGGGCGCGATTGGGATGTGCGCATCGGCAATGGCCACGCGCCGGAACATGCCACCTTCTGGAGCCGCGATTGCGATCTGGTGGTGGGCGGCGATCAGCTGCTGGCCACGATCAGCCCGAATCTGGGGGTCTATGCGACCGAACCCGAGGCCGATCCGGTGGGCGACTGGCTGGAAAGCTGCGAGCGGCTTTCGGCTTTTGCCGAAGACAGCCATCTGGTGCTGCCCGGCCATAAGCTGCCCTATCGCGGCTTGCCCACGCGGATGCGTCAGCTGATCGACAACCACCATTCGGCGCTGGAGCGGCTGGCGCGCTATCTCGACACGCCGAAAACCGCCGCCGACTGCTTTCCGGTGCTCTACAAACGCGAAATCAACGAGGGGATCTATGGCCTCGCGCTGGTCGAGGCGATGGGGCACCTCAATCATCTCTACCAGACCGGGCAGGTCACGCGTATTCGCGGCGAGGACGACGCCTGGCTCTGGCAGAAAAGGAACATGTGATGATGGATGCAAAGCCTGCCCGCCCGCTGGCACGGGTCGCGAAATGCGATGAAGGTGCGCCGCTGACCGCCGAGCAGAAACCGCTGCCACAGGCCGTGGCCGACGTGCCGCTGGACGAGAAAAGCCCGGCGGAATGGGCTTATGAGCGGATCATCCTCTATATCCAGAGCTTCGAAGAACAGCTCGACAATGCGCATGAGGTCGCCATGGGCTTTGTTGGGGGCGAGGCGGGGACGCTTCGGGTCGAAGGCATCGGCTATTTCGATCCCGATATCGTCAGCTTTTACGGCACCGGGCCGGACGGGGCGAAAACCCAGCTTATTCAGCATGTCAGCCAGTTGAATGTGATGCTGCGCGCCCTGCCGCGCCAAAACCCCGACGACGAACCGCCGATGCGCATCGGTTTCCGGCTGGCCGCCGATCTGGGCAAGGTTGTCGATGAGGATGGCGAAAAACCGGCCTGATTCTGCTGCCTTCGTGCATTCCGCCCCGTGACAGGGTGCGACAAATCGTCTAATCCTCTCTTCCGAACCGATCTAGGGACGAGGATATAAAGATGTCTGAGCATCAACACGGCACCATGGATACCCGCGTGCACGAAAAAACCTTTGAAGGTTTCATGAAACTGTCGGCGCGTTCGGCAATGGTCATTATCGGAATTCTGGTTGTGCTGGCACTCGTCGGCGCCTAAAGGCTCTGACCAACAAAGCCATTTTACAACGGGACGATTGCGCCCATGCAACGTATTTTCATTCTGCTTCTTGCCCTGATCGGGCTGTCAGCCTGTGGCGCCGAGCCGGTGTGGGCTCCGGATGAAGCCGTTGCCAATGCGCGTTTCGCCACCAGTGCCCCGCCGACGCTGACCCTGTTCACCGTGGTGAACGTGAAGTCGGGCAATGGCGGGCATAGTTCGCTGCTGGTCTCGGCCCCGTCCGAACGGGTGCTGTTCGACCCGGCGGGCAGCTTTCACCATCCGCGCCTGCCCGAGCGCAACGACGTTGTGTTCGGCATGAGCGATCCGGCGGTGGATTTCTATATCGACTACCATTCGCGCGAAAGCTGGCGGGTGGTGAAGCAGGATCTTGTGGTTAGCCCCGCCGTGGCCGAACTGGCGCTGCGGCTGGTGAAGGAAAACGGCGCGGTGCCGAAAGCCTTCTGCGCCAATTCGATTTCCTCGCTCCTGCATCAACTGCCGGGCTTTAAGGATATCGGGACCACCTTCTTCCCGGTGCCGCTGGAAAACGCCTTTGCCAACCGGCCCGGCGTGGTGACCAGCGAATATCACGACAACGACCCCGACAATCACGGCACCATCATCGCCCACGGGATCTGACGCGGGATCTGAGCACGGTCAGCCGATCAGCGCGAGCATCGCAAACAGGGTGACGGCACCGCCAAGGATCGCCAGCAGCGTGTTGCGCAAAGCTAGTCCCAGCGCAATCGTCACCGCCGCCGCGATCAGCCGCGCCGGGTCGGGCTGGCTATCGGTGGCTTCGGGCCAGATCACCAGAGGTGCGACCAGCCCCGGGATCACCGCCACCGGCGTATAGCGCAACAGCCGCAGAAGCCATGTGGGCAAGGGTCTGTCACCGACGATCCCCAGAAATGAAAAGCGGATCAGGAAGGTGCCGAGCGCCATGCCGAGGATGATCACCCAGATTTCAAACGGGGACTGGCTCATGCTGGTTTGCGCTCCATCGCGGTTTCAACCAGCGCGCCGGTGATCATCGCGGCAATCGCCGCGACCAGAAGGCCAAGCGCGTAGGGCAGGCCTGCGAGTGCCAGCGCCAGTGTGACAGAGACCAGCGCGGCGGCGAGATGGGGGAGGGTTTTCACCATCGGTGCGACCATGGCGAGAAAGGTGATCGGCACGGCGAAATCCAGCGCAAATTCCGGTGGGATCGCCTTGCCCAGCAGCGCTCCGGCAAGGCTGGCCGCATACCAGACCGGGGTGATCAGGATCATCGTGCCGAAGTAATAGCGCAGCTTGTCCGAGGCGGTCATTTCCGGTTCGGTTTCAAACTTGGTGATCGCCAGAATATAGGATTGATCGACCATCAGATAGGCGGCAAAGGCGCGTTTCCACAGGGGCGCCCCGCCCAGATGCGGGGTGAGCGAGGCGGAATACATCGCCATGCGGAGGTTTACCGTGAGCGCGGTCAGGATCACCATCAGCGTGGGCGTATCGGCCAGCATCTGTTGCAGGGCGGCAAATTGCGCGGCCCCGGCGATGACCAGAACCGACATTCCCATCACCTCGACGATCTTCAGCCCGGCTTCGGAGGCGACCACGCCGAAGAGCAGCCCAAAGGGCGAAACGACAAGCGCGAAGGGCAGGCTATCGCGCAGCCCGGCGAGCGCCGGTGATTTCAGCTTGGAGCGGGGCATGGCTGGTCCTAGGGTGTGATGCAGGAACGGTAGGGGGCTTTCGGGCGGGATGCAATTCGGGATTGGAACGTGGCTGTGAAACGGCCTTTGGGGGTGATCCTGGCGGGTGGGCAGGCCACGCGGATGGGCGGCGGCGACAAGGCGCTGCTTGATCTCGGCGGACGACCGCTGCTGTCGCATGTGATCGACCGGCTGGCCCCGCATGTGGGCGGGCTCGCGATTAGCGCCAATGGTGATCCGGACCGGTTTCGGCAGTTTGGCGTGCCGGTGCTGCCCGATAGCGTGGAAGGATTTCCGGGGCCGCTGGCCGGGGTGCTGGCGGGGCTGGACTGGGCGGCAATGGCCGGGGCGGACCATATCGTAACTGCCGCCGCCGATACGCCGTTTCTGCCGTCTGATCTGGTGGATCGATTGGCACACACAGCGATCGAGGGGCACGAACCCATCGCGCTCGCGGCGAGTACGGATGGGCTGCACCCGACCTGCGGCTTTTGGCCGGTGAGCCTGCGCGACGATCTGCGCCTCGCGCTGGAGGCGGGCACGCGCAAGGTGGCGGCCTGGGCGATGGGGCAGGGGGCGGCGCGGGCGGAGTTTCCGGGCGTTGCGCCTGACCCGTTTTTCAACATCAACACCCCCGACGATCTGGCCGAGGCGCGCGCGATCCTGTCAGGGCAGTAGGTGGTTAGTCGAAGGTGCCGGTGACGCGACCCAGAAGCATGAAGGCGCGGGCGGTGCGGGTGTTGCCCAAACGGGCAAGCTCTTCATCGCTGGCGGCGGGTTCAACGGTGCAGACCACATCGTCAAAGCGGCGCAGGAAATGGTGGGCGGCGTCGCGGAAGATCGTATCCTGCCGCATCCGTCCGGCGGTGAGCGCCAGAGAAGAACGGTCGCGGATACCGCCCAGCATCGCCACCGTGCGCCCGCGTTCGCCAGCCGCAAAGCGGCGCCAGACCTCGGGCCGGGCCGGATCGGGGCGCAGATCGTCCATATAGATCCCGTCTTGCGAGAGCAGCGTCAGCACATCCTGCGCGGCCTGCACCAGGCCTGCGACCTTGCGGTCGGCCAGCGCCCGGCGCAGCGCGGCAAAGCCTTCTTCATCATCGGCGTTTTCCGGGAAATTGATCGCGCGGATCAGGTCGTCGATGTTCAGCGGAGCAGCCAGCGCTTCGGCCGGGGTGCCAAGGGCAAGGCGGGCCTGCCCGGTTTCCTCGACCTCGGGCAGCGCTTCGCTGATCAGTTTTGGCGGCGGGGGCAGCGGGTGTTCCATCCGCGGACGGGCCGATACGAAAGTGGCCAGCGCATCCTGAGTCTGGGTCTGTTTTTGCGAAATCTCTTCCAGCTTGCGGGTCAGGTCCGAGGGCCGCGCCCCAAATGCATGGGATTGCTGCAACTCGACGAAGCTCTGGCGCATGGTGTTCAGCGCGGTCTGAAGCTGGGCGCTTTCCTCGCGCATGATCCGGGCCGAGCGCGCCGCCGAAGCGGCCAGCCAGATCACCGCCACCGGCAGCACCGTGGCCAGAAGCACCAGCACAAAGCGCAGGCCGGTCGAGACACCGGTATCGGCACCGCCGAGCAGGACAAAGAAAATCAGGCAGGCCAGAAGCCAGATCACCGACAGCACGATGGCAAAGGTCTCAGACCCGCCAAGCGGCCGCCCGTTGCGACGCCCGAAAATGCCGAGGTCGAAGGGCCATTTATCCTCTGCCATGCGCCTCTCCCGTGTGTCGGTCTAGACGAAGCTGATCGACAGGATCTCGTAGCTCTTTTCGCCGCCGGGGGTTTTCACCTCAACCGAGTCGCCCTCGTCCTTGCCGATCAGGGCACGTGCGAGGGGCGATTTGATGTTGAGCTTGCCCTTTTCCAGATCGGCTTCGGGTTCGCCAACGATCTGATAGGTCTTTTCTTCGTCGGTGTCTTCGTCGACCAGCTTGATCGTGGCGCCGAATTTGACCGTGCCCGACAGCTTGGCCGCGTCGATCACTTCGGCAAGGCCGAGAACGGCCTCAAGCTCTTTGACCCGTCCTTCGATGAAGCTCTGCTTTTCACGGGCGGCGTGGTATTCGGCGTTTTCCGACAGGTCGCCATGCTCGCGCGCCTCTGCAATCGCCTTGATCACCGCCGGGCGCTCAATCGATTTCAGCTGCTTCAATTCGTCATTCAGCGCGGTGTGGCCCGCGCGGGTCAGTAGGATCTTTTCCATAGGACGGTGTTCTCGATCTTCGGTCGTTCTTGGTGGTGCGCCCGTCAGCGGGCAAACACGTCAAATTGCACCCTTTCTCTAGGCGCAGAGGTCCGGCCAAAAGAAAAGCAAAATCGCCGCCATTGCAACGGATTTGTTGGGCGAATGGCAGTTTGATGCCATAAATCGCCGCAGCGCAGAACTGTCACGTTGAGTTCTGATTGACCCAAGAAAGACGGCCCGCTATCGAAACCCGAAATGTGCCAGGAGGGAATCCATGTCTGAGATCGAACGCGAAGCGATGGAAGTCGATGTGGTCATCGTTGGGGCAGGCCCTGCGGGCCTTTCGGCGGCGATCCGTTTGAAGCAGCTCAACGAAGAGCTGATGGTGGTTGTGCTTGAGAAGGGCTCGGAAGTGGGCGCGCATATTCTCTCGGGCGCGGTGCTTGACCCCATTGGTCTTGATGCGCTGATCCCCGACTGGAAAGAAAAGGGCGCGCCGATCACCACCGAGGTGACCGACGACCAGTTTCTGGTGCTCTCCGAGAAAAGCGGCTGGAAAATCCCCAACTGGCCGATGCCGCCCTTGATGTCGAACCACGGCAAATACATCGTGTCGATGGGGCAGGTCACCCGCTGGCTGGCCGAGCAGGCCGAGGCGATGGGCGTGGAAGTCTATCCGGGCATGTCGTGTTCTGAGCTGATCTTTGACGACAATGGCGCTGTGAAAGGCGTCGTGGCCGGCGAGTTCGGCAAGCAATCCGATGGCACCCCCGGCCCGTCCTACGAACCGGGTATGGAGCTGATCGGCAAATATGTGTTCCTGGCCGAAGGCGCGCGCGGCTCGCTGAGCAAACACGTGATGAGCCAGTTTGAGCTGTCGAAAGACCGCGATTTCCAGAAATTCGGCATCGGCATCAAGGAAATCTGGGATATCGACCCGGCCAAACACCAGGAAGGTATGGTGCAGCACTATATGGGCTGGCCGCTGGGCAAAAACGCTCATGGCGGTGGCTTTGCCTATCACGCCGAGAACAACCAGCTGTTCATCGGCCTGATCACCCATCTCAACTATCAGAACCCGCATCTGTATCCCTACATGGAATTCCAGCGGATGAAGCATCATCCGAAGATTGCGGCGATGCTGGAAGGCGGCAAGCGCGTGGCCTATGGCGCGCGGGCGGTCAGTGCGGGCGGCTATCAGTCGATGCCGAAAGCGGCCTTCCCGGGTGGCGCTCTGCTGGGCGACACTGTGGGTCTGGTCAACTACGCGCGGATCAAGGGCAACCATAACGCCATGCTGTCGGGTATCGCGGCGGCGGAAGCGGCTGCGGCGGCGATTGCGGATGGGCGGTCTGGTGATGTGCTGGAGGCCTATGAGGCCGATCTGCGTTCGGGTCCGGTGGCCAAAGACCTGTTGAAAGTGCGCAACGTGAAGCCGCTGACCACGCGTTTTGGCGACAAGTTCGGCCTGATGCTGTCGGGCTTCGACATGTGGACCAACCAGCTGTTTGGTTTCTCGGTCTTCGGTACGCTGAAGCATGGCAAATCGGATGCGGCCGCCACCGGCAAGGCCAAGGATTTCCCGAAAATCGACTATCCCAAGCCCGATGGGGTGCTGAGCTTTGACCGGCTGACCAATGTGAGCTTTGCCGCGACCAATCACGAGGAAAGCCAGCCCTGCCACCTGCATCTGAAAGACCCGGATCTGCCGATTTCGCTGAGCCTGCCGGAGTATGACGAACCGGCGCAGCGCTATTGCCCGGCGGGGGTTTATGAGGTGATCGAGGGCGAAGATGGCCCGAAATTCCAGATCAACTTCCAGAACTGCGTGCATTGCAAAACCTGCGATATCAAAGACCCGGCGCAGAACATCACCTGGACCACGCCGCAGGGCGGCGACGGCCCGAATTACGGCAATATGTAAGCCGAGGCGGGCCGGGGGCTCTATCCCGGTCACAGCTTCGTCAGCCTCGTAACGGCCCGGTGGATCACGCATTGATCCACCGGGCCGTGCCCATTAGGGTCGGGGCAAGTTTTATTTGCCGGAGCTTCCCCTTGCCCAACCTGCGTTTCCTTCGCCCGCTCGGTTTTTCCGCGGTGCTTTTTGCCTTGTCTCTGCCTGCGCAGGCGGCGGAGGAGTTTGCCGGGCCTTATCTGGCCGCGCAGGCTGCTGATATGGCCGCCGATTATCCGGCTGCGGTGGACTATGGCACCAAGGCGCTGGCGCTGGACCCAGAGAACACAAAGCTGATGGAAGGGGTGCTGATCGCCCGGATCGGGCTTGGCCAGATCGGCGAGGCGGTGCCGGTGGCGGCTGAGCTGAAAGCGCTCGACGACAGCAGCCAGATTGCCGGGCTGGTGCAACTGGCCGATGCGCTGAAACGCGAAGACTGGGCTGGGGCCACGGCGGTGCTTGATCAGGGCATCTCGATGGGCGGGCTGACCGATCATCTGGTGCGGGCCTGGGTCGCGGTGGGCGAAGGCAAGATGAGCCAGGCGGTCGAGCTGTTCGACGACATCGCCGCCGACACTGGCACTGCCCAACTGGCGCTTTTGCAAAAGGCCATGGCGCTGGCGCTGGTCGGCGATTACGAGGGCGCGGCGAGCATTCTGGGCGGTAATATCCGGGGCTTGCGGCTGAACCGGCCCGGTATCGTGGCCTATGCCGAGGTGCTGAGCCAGCTGGAGCGCAACCCCGATGCGGTGGCGCTGATTGATCAGGCCTTTCCGGGCACCACCGACCCCGAAGTCACCAAGCTGCGCGCGGCTCTGGCGGCAGGGGCGCCGGTGCCGTTCGACGTGGTGAAAGGCCCGCGCGAGGCGCTGTCGCAACTGTTCTACGAGGTCGGCCAGTCGATCCAGGGTCAGACCGATCCGGGGCTGGTGCTGGTTTATTCGCGGGTGGGCGAATATCTCGACCCCGAAAACATCGGCGCGATGATGCTGTCGGCGCTGGTGCTGGAAGATATGCAGAATTACGCGCTGGCGGCCGAGGCCTATGGCCGTATTCCGAAAAGCGAGCGCATCTATGTGCAGGCCCAGATCGGGCAGGCCACGGCGCTGCGCCAGTTGGGCGATGCCGAAGCGGCGATTGCGGTGCTGACCGCCGCCACCGAAGCGCGGCCCGAAAGCACATCGCTGCAATCGGCGCTGGGCGATACGCTGCGTTTTGAACAGCGCTATGCTGAGGCGCTGACGCATTACAATGCCGCCGTTGCGCTGTTTGCCGGCGAGACGCCCGAGCAGTGGGTGACCTATTTCGCCCGTGGTGTGTGCAACGAGCGCACCGGCGACTGGCCTGCCGCCGAAGCCGATTTCCGCAAGGCGCTGGAGCTGTCGCCCGATCAGCCATCGGTGCTGAACTATCTGGGCTATTCCTATGTGGTGAAACGGCAGAACATGGACGAGGCGCTGGGCATGATCCAGCGCGCCGTCGCCGCCCGGCCCTATGATGGCTATATCCGCGACAGCCTTGGCTGGGTCGATTTTCAGATGGGCCGCTACAGCGACTCGGTGGAAGAGATGGAGCGCGCGGTCGAGCTTTTGCCGCTCGATCCGGTGCTGAACGATCATCTGGGCGACAGCTACTGGGCTGTCGGGCGCACCCGTGAGGCCGAGTTTCAGTGGCGCCGGGCGCTGTCGTTCATCACCGATGACACCGATCTGGACGAGCTGAACCCCGACCGGATCCGGCGCAAGCTTGAGGTTGGTCTCGACAAGGTGATCGAAGAAGAAGGCGGGGAGCCGCTCGCAAAATGATGGCGAAAACCTTTGCTCCGGCGAAAATCAATCTGTGTCTGCATGTGACCGGCCAGCGGTCCGATGGCTATCATCTGCTCGACAGCCTTGTGGTCTTTGCCGATCTGGGCGACCGGATCACGGTGATGCGGGCCGAGGAGACCTCGCTTGAAGTCACCGGGCCGATGGCGGCCGGGGTGCCCACGGATGCGAGCAATCTGGTGATGAAAGCCGCGCGTCTGTTCGATCTGCCGGTTGCGATCCGGCTCGACAAGCACCTGCCGATGGCGGCGGGGATCGGCGGCGGCAGCTCGGATGCGGCGGCCACGCTGTTTGCGATGACCGATCTGATGGGCACCACCACGCTGCCCGAGGGCGCCACCGATCTGGGCGCCGATCTGCGGGTTTGCCTGATCCGGCAGGCCGCCCGGATGCGCGGTATTGGTGAGGATGTGACGCCCGTCGAAGGGATGCCCGAGCTTTACGCGGTGCTGGCCAATCCCGGCGTGGGGGTTTCTACGCCCGAGGTGTTCAAGGCCTTGGACGACAAGAATAATCCGGGTTTGCCCAAGCGCATCCCGCGCTGGCGTGGCACCTGGTCAGCGATCGACTGGCTGGCGAAACAGCGCAACGATCTGGAAGCGCCCGCGATTGCCATCGCCCCGGTGATTGGTGATGTGCTGAAAGCGCTGGCGGAGCTGCCGAATGCGCGGCTGGCCCGGATGTCAGGCTCCGGGGCCACGTGTTTTGCGCTGTTTGAAAGTCGTGACGAGGCCGATGCAGCCGCAGACCTTCTGGCTGCGGCCCAGCCCGATTGGTGGGTGAAACCGGCGACGCTACGCTAGGGGTGGAAGCAGGGGCCGGAAGCGCCCCGATCCGCGCTTAGTTCAGTCGCGCCACCACGAAATCGGCAATGTCTGACAGGAGATCGCGCAGCTCGTGCTCGGGCAGGACTTCGAGCGCGGCTTTGGCCTTGGTCGACCAGGCCAGCGCCTCGGTGCGGGTGGCCGCCAGCGCGCCGTGCTTTTCCATCAGCTCAAGCGCGGTTTCCAGATCGCCCTCACTCTGCTGGCCCTTCTCGATGGTGCGCTGCCAGAAGGCGCGCTCGCCCGCGTCGGCTTTCGCGATGGCCTTGATCAGCGGCAGGGTCAGCTTGCGGTCGCGGAAATCGTCGCCCCGGTTCTTGCCGATCCCGTCATCGCCCCAGAAATCCAAGAGGTCGTCGGCAATCTGAAAGGCGATTCCCATGGCGTTGCCGTAGTCGTTCAGCGCCTGCACCTGAGCATCGTCCGACCCGGCGATCACTCCGCCAACTTCGCAGGCGGCGGCAAACAAAGCCGCCGTCTTGCCGCGCACGACTTTCAGATAAACATCTTCGCTGGTGCCAAGATCCTGCGCGGCGGTCAGTTGCAGCACTTCGCCCTCGGCGATCGTGGCGGCGGCATTGGCCAGAATGCGCAGCACCCGCATTTCGCCGGTTTCGGTCATCAGCTGGAACGACCGGGCAAACAGGTAATCGCCGACCAGAACCGAGGATTTGTTATCCCACAAAAGGTTGGCCGTGGGCCGCCCGCGCCGCTGTTCCGAGCCATCAACAACATCGTCATGCAGCAGCGTTGCGGTGTGGATGAACTCGACCGTCGCGGCCAGATGGATGTGATAGGGGCCGTCGTAACCCATCAGCCGGGCGGCGGCGAGGGTGAGCATCGGGCGCAGCCTCTTGCCCCCGGCTTCGATCAGATGAGCGGTGACTTCCGGAATGCGCGGGGCATGCTCGGAAGACATGCGCAAACGAATCAGGTCGTTTACGGCGGTGAGATCTTTCACAAGAAATTCAGCTAGCCGATCATGCGGCTGATGCGCTGCGACGTCCTTCATCATCACCACTCTGTGTCCCCATCCCGGACCCGTTTCACTCGACTCGTTCCCCTAAAAGAAGGTAAGCTCCTAATATGAAAGAGCTTATTCGCACGAACGACCCGACAGTCATAGCCTTTGCAACGGCGCTTTTAGATGGCGAAGGTATAACGACCTTTGCCATGGACGTCCATATGAGCGCGTTGGAGGGATCAATAGGAATTTTACCCCGTCGTCTTATGGTCCATCCAGACGATATCACGCGTGCACGTCGTGTATTGAGAGATAATGGAATTGAGTGCGAGGAGCGATAATATGGGATTTGCCCGTGCTGACCTGACGAATGATAAGTTTATGGGCGGGCAGTTGATGCTCAAGCAGCCTCGTGGTGGTTACCGTGCCGGGGTTGATCCGGTTTTTCTGGCCGCCGCCATTGCCGCCCATGAGGGCGAGCGTGTGCTCGATCTGGGCTGCGGTGTTGGCGCCGCCGCGCTGTGCCTTGCGACGCGGGTGAAAGGGCTGCAACTGGTTGGGGTTGAGCGGCAGAAAGACTATGCCGATCTGGCCCGGATCAACGCCTTTGAAAATGACGTTGAGATGGAGATTTACGCCGCCGATCTGCGCGAACTGCCGGCCGAGGCGAAAGAAGAAAGCTTCGATCACGTCATCATGAACCCGCCCTATCATCTGCGCGAGCATTCCACCACGTCAGAGGATGCCGGGCGCGAGGCGGCGCTGTTTGAAGACACGCCGCTGAAAGACTGGGTTGATGTGGCCACCAAACGGCTGAAGCCGCGCGGTTATCTGACCATGATTCAAAAGGTCGAGCGGCTGCCCGAGATTCTGGATGCGATGGACGACCGGCTTGGCTCGGTATTGGTCAAGCCGCTGTCGCCGCGTGAGGGCCGGGCTGCCATTCTGGTGCTGGTTCAGGCCCGCAAGGGCGGGCGCGGTGCTTTCCGATTGGCGACACCGCTGATTTTGCACGATGGCGCCGAACATGTCGGCGACAAGGAAAGCTATCGGCGCGAGGTGTCTGCAATTCTGCGTGAAGGCGCCCATTTGCCGATGTGGTAGAGCCACGTCGGCAAGCTGATGCTGATCCCTGTGCATCGATTGCAACGAATTCGTGACAAGACTCAGAATTTGTGCTGCACTGACGACATAAGAATGCCCCCACACTACAAGGAGACGGCCATGAAAGTTGACTCGCATCTCAACGAACTTCGCAAGAAGCATGAAGTCCTTTCCGATCGGGTTGAAAAGATGCAACAGAGTCCGGCAGTGGATGATCTGGAAATCATAGCGCTGAAAAAGGAAAAGCTGCGCCTGAAGGAAGAAATCTCGCGTTTGTCGGCAGCCTGACCTCAGGCTAGGCTAGGCCTTGCGGTTGGCCCGATGGCCAGCCCGGGCGGCAAGTGCGGCGCCAGCGGTGATCAGAACCGCGGCCAGAATGATCTCGCGGTGTGGCTGGGCCATGCCCGCGAGGATCAGCGCAAGTGTTGAAAGCAGCGGTGCGGCATAGGAAGCCGTACCGAGCAGTTGGATATCACCGCGCTTGACGCCAACATCCCAAGTATAGAAGGCCAGACCCACCGGGCCGAGGCCAAGCCCCAGAATTGCGGCCCAGCCCATGCGGGTTGCGGGCCAGACCGTCTGTTCAAACAGACCATGCGCCAGCGCCGAGAGCGCGGCTGTGGCCAGGCAGAACACGGCCACCGAAGCGGTGGGCGTGGCGCCAAGGCGGCGCGACAGCACCGAATAGCCCGACCAGGTGAGCGCGCAGAGCGCGGCAAAGCCATAGCCGGGCAGCGCGCCGGGGCTCAGCCCGCGCATGCCTCCGGCCACGATCAGCGCCGCGCCGGAAAACGCCACCAGCGCGCCGATCACATGGCCCGCGCGCAGCCGCTCGCCGGGCAGAAGCCCCGAGAGCAGCACGATCAGCAGTGGCCAGAGATAGGCGATCAGACCGGCTTCGGCGGCGGGGGCCAGCCTGAGGGCGGTGAAATAGAAGGCGTGATAGCCGAACAGCCCGGCGGTGCCGAAAGCGTAGACCCGCCAGTTAACCCGGCGCAGCTGGCCAATGCCGCCGCTGGCAAAGCTCCAGATCAGCCCGACCGTGCCGCCGATGGCGAAGGTCAGGGCGTTCAATTGAAACGGCGGCACCGGCGCGGTGGCGACGGTGAACAGCGCCAGAAGCGCCCAGAGCAGCACGGCGGAAAAGCCGATTGTGGTGGCGAGAGAGCGGGTCATCCTGCCCAGATGGCACAAAAAAACCGGCCCCGGAAGACAGCCCGTTACAGAAAATGATGCAGCGTGGGGCTGAACAGGTTGTCGGCACAGCACCATGTCGAACAGCAGCTCCCGAAGATTTCTTCGGGCGCTGTTTGCGATGAATGTCGCAGATGCGGGACGGAGCGGCCCTTCGATGCCGGGTATGGCCGGGTATGGAGTGGCCTTTATCGACCGGTCCCGCTTTCCCTCAAACGGAGATTACGTCTTGGCGCGCGCTTTCCAGATGTCGATGCGAGCGGCGTCGCGCGCGTCATAGGCCTGCACAGCCTCGCACAGGTCGCCAACCTCCGCAGTTTCGCGATCTTCGCCGATCTCAGTCAGCCTCATCGTATACCAGGCGGTGATCCCGCCCTCCGGCGGGTCTTGGAAACGCGGAAAAGCTGGATTTTCCAGCGAGCCGGCTTGCCACTTGCTTGGAAGCGCCGGGTCGAGCGCGAGGGCGCGGGCAAGGCCGATCATGTCAACGCCGCGATCAAGCGCATCCGTCATCTGCCCAACGGTCTTGAAACCGCCCGTCACCATAAGCGGCTTGTCGGTGAGCGGGCGGGCCCGCTCTGCGAAGTCGAGGAAGTACGGCCCGCCGCCCACACTGTCGGAGGCCGATTTGGCGCCCGGGAAATATGTCCCACCGCTGATGTCGATCAGGTCGATCCCCGTCCGGTCCAGCGCGGCGATCACCTCAAGAGCATCCTCCTCAGCAAAACCTCCCTCCAGCTGATCTGTTGCGTTCAGCTTGACTGCGATCGGGAAACCTGGCCCGACCACGGTGCGCAGCTCCTTCACAACCTCGAGCAGCAATCTCATACGGTTGGCGATGGACCCGCCGTATTCGTCCTGTCGTTGGTTGAACAAGGGTGACAAAAACTGGCTCAGCAGGAAGCCATGGGCTGCATGTATCTGCACGCCGCCGAAGCCAAGCTCCTTGGCCATAAGAGCGGTACGGGCGAACTCGGAGGGCAGGGCGCGTATTTCTTCTAAGGTCAGCGCCGCGCAGGTCAGGCCGGGCAGGTCGAGCGCGCTTGGCCCTTTGGGGTGGCTGATCGGAGGATGCGCCATCGCACCGGCATGACCGAGCTGGAGCCAGAGCTGCGCTCCGTTTTTTGCCCCTGCACGGGCGAG
Source organism: Paracoccaceae bacterium (assembly GCA_050290705.1). GTDB lineage: Bacteria > Pseudomonadota > Alphaproteobacteria > Rhodobacterales > Rhodobacteraceae > Sinisalibacter. The sequence continues at coordinate 163,752 of JBNKIC010000022.1, read as the reverse complement.
CGCGCGGAATCGTTCGAGATCGGAGGCGGGATCAAGGAGAAGGTTCCCAGGCTTCTCGGCGAAATGCGGATTGCCCTGTACCTCGCCAATGATCGAGACCGCTAGCCCGCCTTCCGCCCAACGTTGGTAAAGCCGGATTTGCGCATCTGTCGGATCTCCCCGTCCGTCGCCGAGCGAATCCGACATCGCAGACTTGGCGATGCGATTCTTTAAGATCACCCCGCAGGGCAGTGTAATCGGCTGAAACAGGGCAGCGTTGTGATGAGTATCCATGGAGCGAATGCTATACTGCTGATGTTGCTTTCTTCAATGCGGTCGCACATGGGTTCCGCAGCATCCGACGAAGAAGCCTCGAAGCGGCCATAGCGCTTCGAGCCTTTATGGGTCTCACCTACAGCATTTACTGCAAAGGGCTGGCCCTAGAAGGCCGGTTTTCCAAAGCGGTGCTCAGACGAAGAACTGCCCGCCATTGGCGGTGATGGTCGAGCCATTCACAAAGGCAGACTTGTCGTCGGCGAGGAACAGCACGCAGCGGGCAATTTCGTCGGGTTCGCCCAGACGGCCGGTGGGGATCTGTTCGATGATCGCTTCCAGAAACTGCTCGGGCACCGCCATCACCATTTCAGTGGCGATATAGCCGGGGCAGATGGCATTGGCGGTGATGCCGAAGCGCGCGCCCTCTTGTGCCAGCGATTTCACGATGCCCAGATCGCCCGCCTTGGTGGCGGCATAGTTCACTTGGCCGAACTGGCCCTTTTGCCCGTTGATCGAGCTGATCACGATCACCCGGCCAAATTCGCGCTGGCGCATCCCCGGCCAGACCGGGTGGACGGTGTTGAACACGCCGGTGAGGTTGGTATCGACCACCTCTTTCCACTGCTGCGGGGTCATCTTGTGAAACGGTGCGTCGCGGGTGATGCCGGCATTGGCGACGATCACGTCAATCGGCCCCAGCTCGGCCTCGACCTGGGCGATTCCGGCGGCGCTGGCCTCGTAGCTGGCCACGTCCCACTTGTAGGTGGCAATGCCGCTATCTTCGGTGAAGGCCTTCGCTGCGGCATCGTTACCTGCATAGCTGGCCGCCACCTGATAGCCCGCGGCCTTGAGCGCCCTGGAAATGGCGGCACCAATACCGCGTGTGCCGCCCGTGACGAGTGCAACTCTTGACATAAACTTCTCCTGATCCGATTCGCGCAGGTAATGCTATTGCTCAAACACGTAGAACATACGCAATAATGTTGCGCAACAAATTTCTGCATGTGCAAAAGGAAACGGGCGCCGAAGCGCCCGTTTTCAACATTTTGCAGGCAATTTGCTCGCGTTATGGGCGTTCGAGGCACATCGCCACGCCCATCCCGCCGCCGATGCAGAGGGTGGCGAGGCCTTTCTTGGCGTCGCGGGCCTTCATCGCATAAAGCAGGGTGGTCAGGATGCGGGCGCCGGAGGCGCCAATCGGGTGGCCGATGGCAATGGCGCCGCCATTCACATTGACCTTTGCCGGATCCCAGCCCAGCTCTTTGTTTACCGCGAGGGCCTGAGCGGCGAAGGCTTCGTTGGCTTCGATCAGATCGAGATCGGCAACAGACCAGCCCGCCTTTTCCAGCGCTTTGCGGCTGGAGGGGATCGGGCCGGTGCCCATGATCGACGGATCGACGCCCGCCGTGGCCCAGCTGGCGATCCGCGCCAGCGGCGTGAGCCCGCGCTTTTCGGCCTCGTCCGCCGACATCAGGATCAGCGCTGCGGCGCCATCGTTGATGCCCGAGGCATTGCCCGCCGTCACCGTGCCATCACGATCAAAGGCCGGACGCAGCTTTTGCATCGCGTCGAGCGTGGCGCCGTGGCGAATGTATTCGTCCTGATCGACGACGATATCACCCTTGCGGGTTTTCACCGTGAACGGGGCGATTTCATCGGCAAAGGCGCCCGACTTCTGCGCCGCTTCCGCCTTGTTCTGCGAGGCCACGGCGAATTCGTCCTGCATATCGCGGGAAATCTGGAATTGTCCGGCGACGTTCTCGGCGGTCACGCCCATATGGTAGCCGTTGAACGCATCCCACAGCCCGTCGCGGATCATCGAATCGATGTATTTGATGTCGCCCATTTTGTGCCCGGCGCGCAGATGCGCCACATGGGGGCTGAGGCTCATGTTCTCCTGCCCGCCTGCCGCAACGATTGAGGCATCGCCAAGCTGGATGTGCTGGGCGGCAAGGGCGACGGCGCGCAGCCCCGAGCCACAGACCTGATTGATGCCCCAGGCGGCGCTTTCAATCGGCAGCCCGGCATTGATATGGGCCTGACGCGCCGGGTTCTGGCCCTGACCACCGGTCAGCACCTGGCCCAGAATGGTCTCGGACACCTCGGATTTGTCGATCCCGGCCCGGGCGACGGCGGCCTCAAGCGCGGCCGATCCGAGATCATGCGCGGGGGTGCTGGCAAAGGCGCCGCTGAAACTGCCGACAGCGGTGCGCGCGGCAGAAACGATTACAACATTGGTCATGTTTTTTCCTCTCCTGTCAGTCGGCGCCAGCGCTTGCCCCGTTTCTCCGACGGTACTCCTCCCGGTCGGATAAAACGGTATTGGCGTGGATTTTCCGCCCGCGCGCCTGCAGAATCCCTATTCTGCATTGCAGCATAAATCAAGCCGCAGGCGGGTTTGACAGGATGGACGAGGTTTGACCTCAGGCGTGACGGCGTTCGTCTTCCGGGTTCCACCAGGGCCGCACGGTGGGCGAGCCAAAGAAATAACCCTGCATCAGATCGCAGCCCGCATTCATCAGAAACTCTGCATCTTCAAGGCTTTCGACGCTTTCTGCCACGGTGACCATATCGAAATGGCTGGCCAGAGACAGCATCGCCTCGGTGATGACCTGATTGTCGGGATTGCTGGCGATATCGCGGATATAGGCACCGTCGATCTTGAGGATGTCGAAGTAGAAATCCTTGAGGTAACGGAACGCGGTGTAGCCAGCGCCGAAATCATCGAGCGCGAAGGAAATGCCATAGCCCTGCATTTCGCCCATGAACACCTGCACCAGATCGGGCATCACGATGGCGGTGCGTTCGGTGATCTCAAGGATCAGCCGTTCGCCAGCGGTCGGGCAGCTTTCCAGCCCGTTTCGCAGCGCCTCCATCCAGCGCGGATAGCCGATGGACCGGGCCGAGAGGTTGATCGACAGTCGCACCGACGGTTCCTGAGCCAGAGCCTGAAAGCCCAGCTCCAGCGCTAGCGTATCAATCTGGCGCCCGAGTTCATGACGTTCCACCGAATCGATGAAATCGCCCGCCGGGATGATCCGCCCGGTGTGATCCTGCACCCGGATGAGCCCTTCATAGAAGGCCGGTACTTCCGGGTTCGAGGCGCGCACAACCGGCTGAAACGCAAGCTGCACCTGCTTGGCTTCGACAGCGCGACGCACCATGGACAGGGTATCGTGATCGCGCTGGGCGATCGCGAATGAAAGCGGGCTGCTGTATTCCAAAGTATCCGCTTCAAGTGGATCTGTTGAGTCTCTGTCGATCATGTTCACCTCTTCTCCGTAGGTGCATGAAAGCCCAAGAAACGCTAACAAGCTGTAAAAGACTGGGCACAAAGTTAATGGTACGACGTTTTTTCTTGGCGGCAGGAGGGGTGAAATGGGCGAACGGTGCGGCTGGTGCGGGGAAGATCCGATCTATGTGGCCTATCACGACGAGGAATGGGGCGTGCCGGAATATGATGGCCGCGCGCTGTGGGAAAAGCTGATCCTGGATGGGTTTCAGGCAGGGCTATCCTGGATTACCATATTGAAAAAGCGCGATAATTTCCGTTCCGCCTTCGCCGGGTTCCAGCCTGAGATTATCGCGGAATGGGGCGAGGATGAGGTGGCGCAGCTGCTGGCCGATCCGGGGATCATTCGTCATCGCGGCAAGATCGAAGCCACCATCGGCAATGCCCGCGCCTATCTGGCTCTGGGCGGTTCGGAAACGTTTTCTAAAATGATCTGGAGCTACGTCGATGGCCAGCCTTTGGTTAACAAACCTTGCAACCTAGAGGCGATTCCCGCCTCAACACCGCTTTCCGAGCGAATCTCTCGGGATTTGCGCAAGGCTGGGTTCAAGTTCGTCGGACCCACCATCGTGTACGCCTGGATGGAGGCCTGCGGGCTGGTCAACGATCACATTATCGACTGTCCGGCGCGGCGGGTCTAACGGGCGGCGATGGCCGCTTCGATCAGGGCGCGGGCTTCGGGGCTGGCCCAGTCGGCCCCGCCGATCAACCGGCCGATTTCGTTGCCGTCGCGATCGAGCAGCATGGTCACCGGCGGCGCGATCACCCCCATTTGCGAGGACACCGCGCTTTTCGGGTCCAGCAGGATCGGCAGCGCGTCGATCTGGTACTTCTCGACAAAGCGCTTCAGCCCGGCGGGGTGATTGTAGCCATAGGCGATGGGCACCACCGCGAAATCATCGCCGCCCAGCTGTTTCTGCAGCGCGTTGAGCGCAGGCATTTCCTCGCGACAGGGCACGCAGGAGACCGACCAGAAATTCAACAGCACCACTTTGCCCTGCCAATCAGACAGGCTGTGCGTCGCGCCTTGCGGATCGGTGAAGCTGGCGGTGCTTGCCGGTTTCGGCGTGGCGGTTAGCATCATCCGTTTCATCACCCCCACGCGCAGGCTGTCGGGCAGGGCCTGATCGGCCATGGCGGTATTTGCACCCGCGAGAAGGGCCGCGTATAGCAGGGCGGAACGCAAAAGCATTTTCTTCTCCAGAGGCCGGACGCCATGAGTGACCAACAAAAATCCGCAAACGCCATGTGGGGCGGACGCTTTTCTGCCGGACCGGATGCGATCATGGAGGCGATCAATGCCTCGATCGGGTTCGACAAGCGCCTTGCCGGGCAAGACATCGCGGGCTCGCGCGCCCATGCCGCCATGCTGGCGGCGCAGGGCATCATCACAGATAGCGATGCCGAGGCGATCAGGGAAGGGCTGCTCACGGTCCTGTCAGAAATCGAGAGCGGCGCGTTTGAGTTCTCCACCGCGCTGGAAGACATCCACATGAATGTGGAAGCGCGGCTGAAGGCGCTGATCGGCGAGCCGGCCGGGCGGTTGCACACCGCGCGCAGCCGCAACGATCAGGTGGCGGTGGATTTCCGCCTCTGGGTGCGCGATCAGGCCGATGCGGCGATGGAAGGGCTCGGGGCGCTGATCCGGGCGCTCTTGGATCAGGCCGAGGCCGGGGCCGATTGGGTGATGCCGGGCTTTACCCATCTGCAAGTGGCCCAGCCGGTGACTTGGGGCCATCACATGATGGCCTATGTCGAGATGTTCAGCCGCGATCTGGGCCGCTTCCGCGATGCGCGCACCCGGATGAATGAAAGCCCGCTGGGCGCTGCGGCGCTGGCAGGCACCGGCTTCAATATCGACCGGCACATGACCGCCGAGGCGCTGGGTTTTGATCGGCCGATGGCCAACAGCCTCGATGCGGTGTCGGATCGCGATTTCGCGCTGGAATTCCTCTCGGCCTCGACGATTTGCGCGGTGCATCTGAGCCGTATGGCCGAAGAGCTGGTGATCTGGTCCTCGGCGCAGTTCCGGTTTGTGACCCTCAGTGATCGCTTCTCGACCGGCTCGTCGATCATGCCGCAGAAGAAAAACCCCGATGCCGCCGAGCTGATCCGCGCCAAGATCGGCCGCATCCTCGGGGCCAATGTGGCGCTGCTGACGGTGATGAAGGGGCTGCCGCTGGCCTATTCGAAGGATATGCAGGAAGACAAGGAACAGGTGTTCGATGCCGCCGACAGCCTGATGCTGGCGCTGGCGGCGATGACCGGCATGGTCAGCGATATGAGCGCCAATGTGGCGAGCCTTGAAGCCGCCGCCGCCTCGGGCTTTTCCACCGCCACAGATCTGGCCGACTGGCTGGTGCGCGAGGCCGGGCTGCCGTTCCGCGATGCCCACCATGTGACCGGGGCGCTGGTGGCGCTGGCCGAGAAGAAGGGCTGCGATCTGCCCGATCTGAGCCTGGCCGAGATGCAGGCGGTGAACCCGGCGATCACCGAGGGCGTGTTTGACGTGCTCACGGTGCAAGCCTCGGTCGCCTCGCGTATCTCTTACGGCGGCACTGCGCCCGCCAATGTGCGCGCGCAGGTGGCCAACTGGCGCGCGAAGCTGGGGTAATCGCCGTCTTTGGTCCACAAATACCTCGCGGGGGTCCGGGGGGGTGCGAAACCCCCGGCCTGAATCCGAATTGATCCCCCGCCGCTTCGTGCTATGACGGCGCGACCAATCTCACGAGGCGCGCCATGGATCATTTCGACTATAAAAACGGCATCCTTCACGCCGAGGATGTGCCGCTGACCGAGATTGCGGCCAGCGTTGGCACGCCGTTCTACGTCTATTCCGCCGCCACGCTCACCCGGCATTTCCAGCTGTTCAACGAAGCGCTGGCGGGGATGGCGCATCTGGTCTGCTTCGCGGTGAAGGCCAATTCCAACCTCGCGGTGCTGAAACTGCTGGGCGATCTGGGCGCCGGGATGGATGTGGTCTCGGGCGGCGAATATCTGCGCGCCAAAGCGGCGGGCGTGCCGGGCGAGCGCATCGTGTTTTCCGGCATTGGCAAGACCCGCGAAGAAATGCGGCTGGTGCTGGAAGGCGGCATCCGGCAGATCAACCTCGAAAGCGAGCCGGAAATGCTCCAGCTTTCCGAGATTGCCAGCGCGATGGGCGTGACGGTGCCGGTGACGATCCGGGTGAACCCCGATGTCGACGCCAAGACCCATGCGAAAATCGCCACCGGCAAGAGCGAGAACAAATTTGGCATTCCCATCGCCAAAGCCTCGGCCGCCTATGCCGAAGCCGCCAGCCTGCCGGGGCTGAAAGTGGTGGGGGTCGATGTGCATATCGGCTCGCAGCTGACCGATCTTGAGCCCTTCCGGATGGCCTTCGAGAAGGTGGCGGAGCTGACCCGGCAACTTCGTGCCGAGGGGCATGAGATCACAAGGCTCGACCTCGGCGGGGGCCTGGGCATTCCCTATGAGCGCTCCAATTCCGCGCCGCCGCTGCCGATCGAATACGGCGCGGTGATCCGCGAGACTTTGGGCGATCTGGGCTGCGAAATCGAGATTGAACCGGGGCGCAACATCGCCGGCAATGCCGGGGTGATGGTCAGCCGGGTGATCTATGTGAAAGAGGGCGAAGGGCGCAATTTTGTCATTCTTGACAGTGCGATGAACGATCTGGTGCGCCCGGCCATGTATGAGGCGCATCACGATATCGAGCCGGTGGTACAACCCGCAGCGGGGGTGGAACAGGCCCCCTACGACATCGTCGGCCCGGTCTGCGAAAGCGGCGATACCTTTGCGAAGGGGCGCAACCTGCCGCCCCTTGGCCCCGACGATCTGATCGCCTTCCGCTCGGCGGGGGCTTACGGCGCGGTGATGTCGTCGGAATACAATTCGCGGCCGCTGATCCCTGAGGTTCTGGTGCAGGACGATCAGTTTGCGGTGATCCGTGCGCGCCCGAGCTATGAAGAGATGCTGGGGCGCGATACAATTCCCGCGTGGCTCTGATCCTCCGGGGCCGCGAAAGGCCCTGATGAAACGCAACCGGCACAGTGACGATCTGATGAAACGCCTCGCCCGGCCTCTTTGGCTGGCGCGCGGGGCGCTTGTGGCCGAACGCGGGGCGCGGGCGTTTTGGCCGCTGGCCTCGGTGGCGATGAGTGCTGCGGCGCTTTGGCGTTTCGGGGTGGCGGGCTATGCGCCGCTGTGGCTGGGACAGGCGCTGATCGTGGGTCTGGCGCTGAGTGGGATCGGCAGTCTGATCTATGGCTTGCGCCGCTATCGGCACCCGCGCCGGGCTGAGGCACTGGCGCGGCTCGATGCCGATCTGCCCGACAGCCCGATTGCCGCCCTCACCGACAGTCAGGCGATTGGGGCCGAGGATCCGGCCAGCCGGGCGGTTTGGGCGGCGCATCGGGCGCGGATGATGACCGCGTTGGAGGGGCTGAAAGCGCCGCAACCGCAGATCCGCCTTGCTGCGCGCGATCCCTATGCGCTGCGGCTGATCGCGGCCACGGCGCTGGCATCGGCGCTGATTTTCGGGGCGGGCACCCGGCCGGGCGAGCTGGCTGCGCTGGCGCCGGGGGCGGTGCCGATCGGGGCCGAGGCGAGTTGGGAGGGCTGGATCACCCCGCCCGCCTATACCGGCAAGCCCACGCTTTACCTCGCCGACCAGCCCAGCGGGCCGCTTGCGGTGCCGGTGGGCAGCCAGATTACCCTGCGGCTTTACGGCAAACCGGGCGCGGTGCCAGTGGAGGAAAGCTTTTCGCCGGTTGCGCCCACCGAGCCTGCTGCGACTCGCGCGTTCAGCATTTCCCACGATGGCGCGCTGCGCATCGGGGCTGAGATCTGGCAGATCACCGCGATCCCGGATCGGGCACCGGAGGTGGCGCTGCCGGGTGAGATGACCCGCACGCTGGCCGGCGAGATGCGCCTGCCCTTCAGTGCAGAAGACGATTACGGCATCAGCGCCGGGCAGGCCCGGATCAGCCTCGATCTGGCTCATGTTTCACGTCGTTATGGGCTGGCCGTGCCCCCCGAGCCGCGCGACGAGATTATCGTCGATCTGCCGCTGCCCTATCGCGGTGACCGGCGGGCGGTGGCCGAGCAATTGGTGGAAAACCTCGCCACCCATCCTTGGGCCGGGTTGCCGGTGGTGATCACGCTGAGTGTCAGCGATGGCGCCGGGCAGGCGGGGCAATCGGCACCCAGCGAGTTGGTGCTGCCGGGGCGGCGCTTTCTCAATCAGGTGGCGGCGGCGATTGTGGAACAGCGCCGCGATCTCATGTGGAGCCGTGGCAATGCTCCGCGCGTGACCCGCATCTTGCGGGCGCTGTCCTACCGGCCTGAGGGGCTGTTTCCCAAGGAGGCGCATTATCTCACCCTGCAGGCGGTGGCGCGTGAATTGTCGGCCGGGGCGCTGACGGCAGAGGCGCGCGATGCGGCGGCTGAGGCGCTGTGGAAGGTGGCGGTCGAGATCGAGGATGGCGCGCTGGCCGATGCGCTGGAAAACCTGCGCCGGGCGCGCGAGCGATTGTCGGAGGCGATGCGGCAGGGGGCCTCGCCCGAAGAGCTGCGCCAGCTGATGGACGAATACCGGCAGGCGATGCGCGATTATACCAGCCAGCTTCAGGCGCAAAACCCCGATGATGGCACCGATCAGCCCGATAGCGGGCAAGACACCCTGTCGATGAGCCAGCAGGAGTTGCAGGCGCTGATGGATCGAATCGACGAACTGATGCAGCAGGGCCGGATGGCCGAGGCGCAGCAATTGCTCGATCAGTTGCAGCAGATGATGGAAAACGCGCAGGTTGCGCAGGGCGGACAGGGGCAAGGTGGGCAGGGGCCGGGCCAGCAGGCGATGAACGGGCTGGGGCAAACCCTGCGCGATCAGCAGGCGCTGTCGGACGAGACTTTTCAGCAGCAACAGGGGCAAAACGGTTCGCCGGGGCAGGGCGGGCCATCGGGCACCGAGGATGACGGCGGCAGCGGGATGCAGCCGGGGGCGGAAAACGGCCAGACCCTTGCCGAGCGGCAACGCGCGCTGGCCGATGAGCTGGACAATCAGCGCGCCCAATTGCCGGGTGCCGGTACCGAAGAGGGCGAGGCCGCGCGCGAGGCGCTGGATCAGGCGGGCCGGGCGATGGGCGATGCTGCCGATGCGCTGGCGGGGGGCGATGCCGCTGGCGCGCTCGACCGTCAGGCGCAGGCGATGGAAGCGCTGCGCGACGGGATGCGCAATCTGGGCGAGGCGATGCGTCAGGCAGGCAATCCCGGCCAGCAGGGGCAGGTGGTGGGCCAGTCGGGCGGTGGTGCCACCGGGGCCGACCCATTGGGCCGCGCCCCCAGCACCGGCGATGGCGGCATGGGCACGAACGGGCCGCTGAACGATGGTGAGGATGTGTATCGCCGGGCGCAGGACCTGACCGAAGAGCTGCGCCGCCGGTCAGGCGAAACCGACCGGCCCCAGATCGAGCGCGATTATCTGAAACGCTTGCTCGATCTGTTCTGAGCCGGTCAGGCTCTTATTCGGCAGTGCCGGTGAAGGCGTTGATCTGGGCAATCAGGCCCCGCATCAGCGCATCGAGCGTGCCGCGCAGGCTGTTCAGCGTATCGACATAGATGGTCAGCGCCGGTTTCAGGGCGGGGGCGGTTTTGGCGAGTTGCGGCGCGATGAGGTAGAGCGTCAGCAGCAGCGCGGCGATGAAGATGATCAGGAAGAAGCCCCGGCTGAAGCCACGCCCCTGTTGCTCGGCCTTGGGCTCGGCGCCATTGGCGGGTGCGTCGTGACTGTCGAGGGTCGAATTGATTTCTTCGATATCGGGAAACAGGTCGCGCCCCTGGGCGGGCGGTTCCGGAGCCTCGTCGGCGATGTCGAAATCGGCCTCGGGCGGTTCATCCTCATAACCGCGCATCTTGGCCATGCGCGCGCGGGCCTCGCGGCGGCGCTCTTCGTCGGGCGAAGGGGCGGTGTCGAGGCCCAGATCGGGCTGGGTTTCCACCGCTTCCGGCTCGCGGGGGCGCTCGGACTCGCGGGCTTCGATCTCGCGCTGGGCCTCTTCGCGCAGCACGCTGCGCACGCCTTCATCAATGCTGCGCGGGCGGCGCGGCGGCTGAAACGGCTCGGCCTCAGATTCCGCTTCGGGGTCCGCCTCCGGCAAATAATCATCGGCCTCAGGGGCAATATGCGCGGCAATCGTGGCGGCGATGCTGTCTTCTTCACCCTCTTCAGACAGATCGGGGGCCGGGGCGGGTTCCTCTTCCTCCGGCGCTTCGATGTCGTCTGCGGCTTCGGGTTCCGGTTCGGCCTCGGGTTCAATCTCGTCCGGCACGGGCGCGTCATAGGACGCCTCGTCTTCGGCGCGGTCTGTGTCAGGCGCGTCAGCTTCTTCCGGCGCAGCGGCAACCGGCGCCGGTTCCTCTTCGGACGGCGTGGGCTCTTCGCTGCCGGGCTCTTCGCCCTCAGCGGCCATACCTTTGGGCATCTGATACCAGCCATGCCCGCAGGCCGAGCATTGCACGTCACGCCCGCTATCCGGGATCACCCGATCGTCCACCTCATATTGCGCACCGCAATTTGGACAAACCAGTCGCATTATCTTCTGCTCCCTGCATTTCCGGTGTGGCATACCGGAGTAGCTGCCCCCGCGCCCGCTACTATGGGCAGGGAAAGCCGGAAAATCAAACCTTTGCAATCCCATGATTGCAACAATCCGGTCGGTGGGGCAAAACTGTCGCCAATAATACCGGGGGAAGCCAGGTGATCGAATTCGAGAAAGTCTCTTACGGCTATGGTGGCACCCCGTTATTGGCGGAGGTTTCGCTGAAGCTCTCGCCGGGGTCATTTTATTTTCTCACCGGCCCATCGGGGGCGGGTAAGACCACACTCTTGAAGCTCTGCTATGGCGAGCTGACCGCCGGGCAGGGCCGGGTGACGCTGTTCGGGCAGGATGCCCGGGAGATGAGCCGCGATGACATGGCGCTGATGCGGCGCCGGGTCGGCGTCGTGCATCAGGATCAGCGCTTTCTCGATCATCTGAGCGTGACGGAAAACATTGCGCTGCCGCTGATGGTATCGGGTCGGGCCACCGCGCAGAGTGAGCTGGACGAGCTGATCGCCTGGGTCGGGCTGGAGGGACAGAAACTGGCGTTGCCACCGCAGCTTTCGGGCGGCGAGCGGCAGCGGGCGGCGCTGGCGCGGGCGATTATCATGAGCCCCGAGGTGATCGTGGCCGACGAACCCACCGGCAACGTGGATTGGGAAATGTCGCTGAGAATCCTGCAGCTGATGATCGAGCTGAACCGGATGGGCAAGGCGGTGATGATTGCCACCCACGATCTGAACCTGATCCGCGCCGCCAAGGCGCAGGTGCAGGCGCGGGTGCTGAGGATCTCCAATCACCGGGTGCATCTGGCGGGGGCGGATTTGTGATGCAGATCAGTGTCGTATTTCTGAGCCTGATCGCGGGTGACAAGCAGGCCGACCGGGTGGTGCCGCCCACCGGCTTTACCGCGCGGCTGACGCTGTTTGCTTCGGCGGCGATGGCGTTTCTGGCGGTGTTCGTGCTGGCCTTTTCATTGGCGGCGGGGCGGCTGGCGACGAGCTGGGGCTCGGCGCTGGCGCAAAGCTCGACCATTCGCGTCTCGGCTCCGGACGGGCAGATGGAGGCGCAGGTGCAGGCGGTGATGGATCTGCTGGCCACGACGCCAGGCATCGCCAAGGCGCGGGTGATGGGCGACGACGAGCAGCGCAAATTGCTGGAGCCGTGGTTCGGCCCGGACCTGCCGGTCGATACCCTGCCGATTCCCCGGCTGATCGCGATCACCGAAAGCGCCGATGGCTATGACGCGGCGGGGCTGCGGGCGCGGCTGGCGGGCGAGGCGCCGGGGGCGGTGCTGGACGATCATACCCGCTGGCGGGTGCCGATGGTGCGCGCGGCGAGCGGGCTGCGGCTGTTGGGCCTTGCGGCGATCGTGCTGATCGCCGCCACCACGGCGGTGATGATCACGCTGGCCGCCTCGGCGGCACTGGCGGCCAATGCGCAGGTGATCCGGGTGCTGCATCTGGTCGGTGCGCGCGACAGCTATATCGCCCGGGCTTTTGTGCGCCGCTACACCCTGCGGGCGCTGTCGGGGGCGGCGCTGGGCACCGCGCTCAGCATGGCGGCGATTGCGCTGATGCCCACCGCCGATCAGGCGGGCGGGGTGCTGACCAGCCTTGGCTTTTCCGGCGCCGAATGGCTGGTGCCACTGATCATTCCGCCGCTTGCGGCGCTGGTGGCCTTTGTCGCCACCCGCCGCGCGGCCCTGTCCACCTTAAGGGAGCGTAGCTGATGAAAACCGCACTCCAATGGCTTCGGTCTCTCATCTTCATCATCGTGATGTATTTGGGCATGGCGGCGATGGCGCTGTTCTTCTTTCCGCTCAGCTTGATGAACCGGAAATGGGCCTTCAGCGCCGTGCACAGCTATACCAACTTCGTGCGCTGGGCGGCGCGGGTGATCGTCGGGCTGAAATCCGAGATTCGCGGCACGGTGCCCGAGGGTGAGGTGATCATCGCCTCGAAGCATCAGAGCTTTTTCGACATCATCCTGATCGTGTCGGTGGTGCCCCGGCCAAAATTCATCATGAAGAAAGAGATCCTTTGGACCCCGATCGTGGGCTTTTTCGCCAAGGCCATCGGTTGCATTGCGGTGGATCGCGGCAAGCGCGGCGCGGCGGTGAAAAAGATGGTGGCCGATGTGAAAGAGGGCCGCAGTCTGCCCGGGCAGCTGATCATCTTTCCGCAAGGCACCCGCGTGGCTGCCGGGGCTGAGAAGCCCTACAAGATCGGCACCGGGGTGCTTTACAAGGAAACCGGGCAAAGCGTGGTGCCCACCGCCACCAATGTCGGGGTGTTCTGGAAACGCCACGGCATCATGCGCTGGCCCGGCACGGCGGTGGTGGAGTTTATGCCCGCAATCGAGCAGGGGCTGGAAACCGCAGATTTCATGGGCGCGCTGGAAGAGGCGGTGGAAAGCGGCTCCAACCGGCTGATGGCAGAGGCGGGATTTACCGATCTGCCGAAGCCGACCGAAGGGGCCAAATCGTGAAGGCCCGTCACGTTGTCGCGCTGATCGCGGCTATGCTGCTGATCGGTCTGTATTGGCGGTTCATGGCATGGGCCGTGGGCATGGGCTGCGGTTTTGCCAATGCGCAGAACTGTGGGCTGCGGCTGGACGATTTCTTCGACCCTGAAACCACCTGGTGGACCCTCAGCGTGGCGCTGGTTTCGGGGCTGTTGGTGATCTACACCCTCTGGGGTGCCCGGAAAGGCAAGACGCATGAGCAAGATTGAAACCATCGAAGCGCTGGAAGCCCTTTATGACGCGGCGGTGCCAGCCTCGCTGACCAAGGTCGCCACGGTGATCACGCCGCTCTATCGTCAATGGATTGAAGCCTCGCGGTTTTGCGTGGTGTCGACCGTGGGCGCGGAAGGCACCGATGGCAGTCCGCGCGGCGATGACGGCCCGGTGGTGCAGATCGTCGACCGGAAAACCATCCTGCTGCCCGATTGGCGCGGCAATAACCGGCTGGATACGCTGCGCAATATCGTCCGCGACGGTCGGATCAGCCTGATGTTCATGGCCCCCGGATCGAATAACGTGGTGCGGGTGAACGGGACGGCGGTCATTTCGGCGGATGCAGAGCTGACCGGGCGTTTCGAGCAGCGTGGAAAGCATCCGAAAACGGTTATCGTGGTGACGGTCGGCGAGCTCTATTTCCAATGCGCCAAGGCGATCATGCGGGCCGGGCTTTGGTCCGGGGCGGACGAAGGCGCTCAGCTCCCGACAGCCGGGGCATTCATCAAAGAGGTTGATGCGGGCTTTGATGCCGAAACCTATGATCGCGACTATCCGGAAGCTGCCCAATCGCGCATGTGGTAACGCGCCGCGAATTTGCTCTGTGCGGTCGTTCCCGCCATGGACGACGCGGGCGTGGGGCTGTAGCGTCGCTGCGAATGTGAGAAGGAGCGCGACATGAGCCAATTTGAAACCCGCCTTGCCGAGCTTGGCGTCACCCTGCCCGACGCCCCGGCGCCTGCCGCCAATTACGTGCCCTACGTGATCGTGGGCGATACCGTTTATGTCTCGGGTCAGATCTCGGCCAGCAATGGCGAGATGATCAAGGGCAAGCTGGGCGATGATATGTCGGTGGACGAGGGTGCTGCGGCGGCGAAAACCTGCGCGATCTCGCTTTTGGCGCAGGTGAAAGCGGCCTGTGGCGGCGATCTTGACCGGCTGGTGCGGGTGGTGAAGCTGACCGGCTTTGTCAATTCCACTGCGGATTTCGGCGATCAGCCGAAAGTGGTCAACGGCGCGTCTGATTTCTTTGCTGAGGCGCTGGGCGATGCTGGGCGGCATGCGCGCTCGGCGGTGTCGGCGGCCTCCTTGCCGTTCGGCGTTGCGGTGGAAATCGAAGGGATTTTCCAGATCAAATGAGCGCATTGCCTGAGGCGTTTCTGCGCCTGCCGATTGCACACCGCGCCTATCACGATGTGACGGCTGGACGCCCCGAAAACTCGCGCGCGGCGATCCGGGCTGCGATTGCGCGGGGCTATGGCATCGAGATTGACGTGCAGCTTAGCGCTGACGGGCAGGCGATGGTGTTTCACGACTATGTGCTCGACCGGCTGACGGGTGAGCGCGGCCCGGTGCGGCTGAAGACAGCAGCCGAGCTTGGCGCGATCCCGTTGACCGGTGGCGATGAGGGCATTCCGACACTGGGCGAGGTGCTGGAGCTTGTGGCCGGTCAGGTGCCACTGCTGATCGAGATTAAGGATCAGGATGGTGCCATGGGGCCGAATATTGGCCCGCTGGAAGAGGCTCTGGCCGAGGGGCTTGAAGGCTATCAGGGGCCGGTGGCGGTGATGAGCTTCAACCCCCATGCGATTGCGAGGCTGGCCGAGCTGGCGCCGGATATTCCGCGCGGGCTGACCACCAGCGCCTTTCTGCCCGAGCATTGGGGGCATCTGCCCGCATCGGTGCGTGAGCATCTTGCCCCGATCCCGGATTTCGACCGGGTTGGGGCCTGTTTCATCAGCCATGACGCGCGTGATCTGGCCAGCCCGCGCGTGGCCGAGCTGAAAGCTGCTGGTGTGCCGGTGCTGTGCTGGACCATCCGCTCGCCTGAAGACGAGGCGAAGGCGCGTGAGGTGGCGGTGAATATCACCTTTGAAACCTATCCGGCGGCGCTCCCCGCTTGACCTTATATCCTGCGGGGGCTCCAATGCCCCCCGTATGAGTGACGCGCAAATCGAAATTCGGCTCTTTGAGCAGCTGTCAGATATTGGCGAGGCGGCGTGGGATAGCTGCGCCTGCCCCGAAGGCTCTGCGCGTCCCCATGATCCCTTCACCAGCTACAGGTTTCTGCACGCGCTGGAGGAAAGCGGTTCGGTTGGCTCCGGCACCGGCTGGGAGCCGCGCTATATCACCGCCGCCGACGCGGGCGGGATCTTTGCCGTCGCGCCGATGTATCTGAAATTTCACAGCCAGGGCGAATATGTGTTCGACCATGGCTGGGCCGAAGCCTGGGAACGTGCGGGCGGGCGGTATTACCCCAAGCTGCAAATCGCAGCCCCCTTCACCCCCGCCACCGGGCGGCGGTTTCTGACCAAGCCCGGGCAGGAGGCCAAGGGTCGGGCCGCGCTGACCCAGGGCGCGGTGCAGGTGGCGGCGGAAGCGGGGCTGTCTTCGGTCCACATCACCTTTTGTACCGAAGATGAGGCAGAGGCGGGTGAGGCGATGGGGCTGATCCACCGGGTCGGCAGTCAGTTTCACTGGGAAAACGATGGATATGCGGATTTTGATGCTTTCCTCGCCACGCTGTCGTCGCGCAAACGCAAGGCGATCCGCAAAGAACGCGAGGGCGCGCAGGGCTTTGGTGGCGAGATCGTGCAGCTTACCGGCGCCGAGATCCGCCCCGAACACTGGGACGCCTTTTGGCATTTCTATCAGGATACCGGCAGCCGCAAATGGGGCTCGCCCTATCTGACCCGGCGGTTTTTCGACATCCTGCACGAGACCATGGCAGACGATGTGCTGCTGGTTCTGGCGCTGGTCGATGGGCGGCCGGTTGCGGGGGCGCTGAATTTCATCGGGGCCGATACGCTTTATGGTCGCTATTGGGGCCAGAGCGAGCACCATCCGTTTTTGCATTTCGAGCTGTGCTATTATCAGGCGATTGATTTCGCTATCGAAAAAGGGCTGGCTCGGGTCGAGGCCGGGGCGCAGGGCGAGCACAAGCTGGCGCGGGGCTATCTGCCGGTGGCCACCCATTCGCTGCACTGGATCGCCGATGAGGGCTTTCGCCGCGCGGTGCAGGATTTCGTGACACATGAGGCCGAAGCGGTGGACGAGGATATCGAAATTCTCACCTCGATGGGCCCGTTTCGGCGCGGCGAGGATTGACGGCAGGGCGCGCTGCAACCACATTCAAAGAAACGAATGGGAGAGACGCATGAGCTATACGATTGACCGCAGTTTTGACGGCGCCACGCTGGACGAGATCGAACCCCGGGTACGCGCCGCGCTGGCCGCGAACGGCTTTGGGGTGCTGACCGAGATTGACGTGCAGGCGACGATGAAGGCCAAGCTCGACGAGGATATGCCGAGCTACAAGATCCTTGGGGCCTGCAATCCGAAAATGGCCCATCAGGCGATCGGGCTGGAACCGAAAGTGGGCGCGATGCTGCCCTGCAACGTGATCCTGCGCGGGGTCGAGGACGGGATCGAAGTCTCGGCGGTTGATCCGGTGGCCTCGATGGCCGGGATCGAAAGCCCCGACCTGACCGAAGTCGCGGGTAAGGTGCGCGAGATGATGGCGGCCGTGATCGCCGCGATCTGAACCGAGACGACCGGAGGCAGGCTCTGCCTCCGGTCTATACGGGTTAAAGCGCGTCGCGCATGGCTTCGCCGCCGGAGATTTCGCAGCCTGCGCCGTTTTCCGGATGCCAGACGGTCACCGCGCCGTCTTCCACCGCCATCGCATAGCGTTTGGAGCGGCCATAAAGCCCGGCGGCGGGGGCTTCCATCTCCATGCCAATCGCCTTGGCAAAGCTGCCATCGGCATCCGCCAGCATCGAAATCCCGGCCGCATTGGCGCCGGTGCTCTCGCCCCAGGCCTGCATGACGAAGGGATCGTTGCCGGAGAGGCAGATCACCTCGTCTACGCCCTTGGCTTTCAGATCATCCATCACCCGGATGAAGCTGGGCACATGGGCGGTGTGGCAGGTGGGCGTGTAGGCACCGGGAACGGCGAAGATCACCACTTTGCGCCCGGCCAGAATGGAGGCCAGCTCTGCCTGCTCAACCCCGCCCGCACCCAGCCGGGTAAGCGTGGCGTCGGGCAGGCGGGCGCCTGTCGAAATAGTCATTGAATTTGCTCCTGTTCGCGTTGCCATAGCCGTAGACCACATTTAGTGTGCCGCACCAAGCACCACAAAGGGGGAGATCCAGATGAGCCATTTGGTTGTGATCGGCGCAGGGCAGGCGGCGGCCTCTCTTGTGGCAAAGGCCCGCAGCCTTGGTTTTGAAGGCGAGATCACCGTGATCGGTGAAGAAGCCGCGCCCCCCTATCAGCGCCCGCCGCTGTCGAAAGCCTATCTGCTGGGCGAGATGGAGCTGGAGCGGCTCTATCTGCGGGCGGACAGTTTCTACGAGGAAAACAACATCGCGCTGCGTCTGGGCACGCGGGTCGACGCGATTGACCGGGCGGAGAAGGTGCTGCAGCTCGAAGGCGGCGACAGCCTGAGCTACGATATTCTGGCGCTGACCACAGGCTCGGTGCCGAACCGTCTGCCCAATGCAATCGGCGGCGATCTGGATGGCGTTTATACCGTGCGCGCGCTCGCCGATGTCGATGCGATGGCGCCGGAATTTGCCGAAGGCAAAAGCGTGCTGATCGTTGGCGGCGGCTATATCGGGCTGGAAGCGGCGGCGGTGGCGGCCAAGAAGGGGCTGAAGGTTACGCTGGTTGAGGCGGCAGATCGTATTTTGCAGCGCGTGGCCTCGCCCGAAACATCCAGCTATTTCCGCGAGTTGCACAAAAGCCATGGGGTTGATCTGCGCGAGGGCTGCGGGCTGAAAACGCTGACCGGCGAGAGCCGCGTGACCGGGGCCGAGCTGACCGATGGCACCAGTGTGGACGTGGATTTCGTCATTGTCGGCGTCGGTATCCGCCCCGATGCCGGGCTGGCCGAACGGGCCGGGCTGGTGATCGACAACGGGATCGCGGTGGATGCGGAAGGCCGCACCTCGGATCCGGCGATCTGGGCGGCGGGCGATTGCGCTTCGTTCCCGCAAACGGGCGGACGGGCCCGGCTGGAAAGCGTCGGCAATGCCATTGATATGGGCGAGCTGGTGGCGGCCAATATCATGGGCGCGGGTAAAAGCTACACCGCCAAGCCGTGGTTCTGGTCGGACCAATACGATGTGAAACTGCAAATCGTCGGGCTGAACACCGGCTACGATCAGATCGTCACAAGGGGCGAGGGGACCACGGTCAGCTTCTGGTATTACCAGGGCGATACGCTGCTGGCGCTCGACGCGATGAACGATCCGCGCGCCTATATGGTCGGCAAACGGCTGATCGAGGCGGGCAAAAGCCCCGACAAGGCTGCCGTGGCCAACACGGAGATCGACCTCAAGGAGCTGTTGAAAGCGTGAGGATCATCGCCGGAACCTGGCGCGGGCGGGCGCTGGCCAGCCTGGGCAAGGGCGATCAGGGCGCGCATCTGCGCCCGACCACCGACCGGGTTCGTGAAAGCCTGTTTTCGATGCTGGCGGGCGGGCGCTTTGGCGATCCGATCGAGGGCGCAAGGGTGCTCGATCTTTTTGCAGGCACCGGCGCGCTGGGGCTGGAGGCGCTGTCGCGCGGGGCGGACACGGCGCTGTTTGTCGATGACGGGCGGGTGGCGCAGCGGCTGATCCGCGAGAACATCACCAAATGCGGGGCGGGGGCTGAAGCCACGCTGGCGGCGCGTGACGCGACCCGGCTGGGGCCCAATCCTGATGCGCCCTATACGCTGATTTTCCTCGATCCGCCCTATGGCAAAGCGCTGGGGGAAAAGGCGCTGGTTGCCGCGCTGGCCGGGGGCTGGATTGCCAAAGAGGCGCTGGTGGTCTGGGAGGAAAGCGCTGCCGTGATCCCGCCCGAGGGGCTGAGCCTGCTCGATGAGCGCCGCTATGGCGACACCACGATCCGCATTCTGGAGGCCGAATGAGACCCGCAGCGGTGCTTTTTGATTGCGACGGGGTGCTGGTTGACAGCGAGCGCCTGACCAATGCGATGATCCGTGATGATCTCGCCGCCGCCGGGCTGGAGATGACGCTGGACGAGGTGATGAGCGCCTTTGTTGGTGGCACCATGGCAGGCGTTGCGGGCGAGGCACGCGGCATGGGGGCCGATCTGCCCGATGACTGGGTGGCGCAGTTTTACAAGCGGCTCTATGCGCGGCTGGCCGAGGGCACGCCGTTGATCCCGGGGGTCGAAGCTCTGCTCGACCGGCTCGATGCGGTGGGCATTCTCTATGGGGTCGGCTCCAACGGCTCGACCGAAAAGATGCATACCACGCTGGGCCAGCATCCGGGCGTTTGGAACCGGGTGAAAACCCATCTCTATTCCGGGCAGGAGCTGGGCTGCCCGAAGCCCGATCCGGGGCTTTATCTTCATGTCGCCAAGGCGCTTGGCGTTCTGCCCGAAGCCTGCGTGGTGGTGGAAGACAGCGTAAATGGGTGCCGCGCTGGCGTTGCGGCGGGCATTCGCACGCTGGGCTATGCTGCCCATGGCGAGGATGCCGTTCTGGCGGCAACCGGCGCCGAAGTGTTTTCCGATATGGCGCAACTTCCCGCTCTTCTGGGCCTCTGACAGGATCGTGACGCGGCGGTGAGCGCCTTGGGTGCTACCCTTGCCGCACGGGCCGCAGATCCGGCCAGGCTTATATTCGTCCATCCGGCACGGCCCGCGTTGCGTAACCAGGGAGGACGACATGGTTAAGGTTATTGGCAATCCCATCGGCTGGGCGCTGGAAGGCGCTGTGGGTGGGGCGCGCCTGTTGGGCGCATCCGTTTCATATATTGGCAGCCATAGCGATCTGCGCCCGAAGGTGCATCGCCTTACGCTGGCCGATCTTGGCCGGGCGCTGCGGCGCGGGCTGGACGATTTCACCGCGATGCGCACCGATGTGATCATGCTGGTGTTTATCTATCCGATTGCCGGGCTGTTACTGGTGGCGACCACGCTGAACGCCGGTTTTGCCCATATCGCGGTGCCGCTGATCACCGGTTTTGCCCTGCTCGGCCCGGTGGCCGGGATCGGGCTTTACCAGATGAGCAAGCAGCGCGAGGCGGAGGGGAAGGCCGGATTGTCGGATGCGTTTGGCGTGGTCAATGCCGAAACCATTGGCCCGGTTCTGGTGTTGTCGGGCTATCTGTTCGTGATTTTCGGCTTCTGGATCTTTCTGGCCCATGTGATCTACGAGGCGACGATGGGCGCGATGCAGCCTGCGAGTGTGGCGGCGTTTCTGAGCCTCACATTCAGCACCCAAGCCGGTTGGGTGATGGCGGGGATTGGATCGGTGGTGGGCTTTGTGCTGGCGCTGTTGGTGCTGGTGACCAGCCTGATCTCGTTCCCGATGCTGGTGGATCGGCCGGTGGGCCTGCCGGTGGCGGTGATCACCTCGCTGCGCGTGGCGGCGCGCAACCCGGTGCCGGTGGCAATCTGGGGCGTGATCATTGCCGCCCTGCTCGCCCTTGGGGCGCTACCGGCCTTTGTCGGGCTGGTGGTGGTCTTCCCGGTGCTGGGCCATGCGAGCTGGCACCTGTACCGCGCGGCGGTGTCGTTCGACTGATGGAAGCCCCTCAGTCCCAGGTCGGGTAGAACTTGCCTGCCGGGCTGAGGGTGAAGATCTCGGCGCCCTCGGCGGTGATGCCGATGGAATGCTCGAACTGCGCCGACAGCGATTTGTCGCGGGTGATTGCGGTCCAATCATCGGCGAGCACCTTGGTGTCGGGGCGACCGAGATTGACCATCGGTTCGATGGTGAAGAACATGCCTTCTTCCAGCACCGGGCCGGTGCCGGGGCGGCCGTAATGCATCACATTCGGCGGAGCATGGAACACAAGGCCGAGCCCGTGACCGCAGAAATCGCGCACCACGCTCATCCGCTGCGGCTCAACAAAGCTCTGAATGGCATGACCGATATCGCCAAAGGTGTTGCCGGGCTTGGCGGCCGCGATGCCGCGCATCAGCGCTTCATGGGTGACGTCGATCAGCTTTTCCGCGAAGGGTTTGATTTTCCCCACTTTATACATGCGCGAGGTGTCGCCATACCAGCCATCGACGATCACCGTCACGTCGATATTCAGAATATCGCCGTCGATCAGCTCGTCATGTTGGCGCGTGCCCTTCTCATTCTTGCCCTTCGGCACTTTCGAGCCGGGAATGCCATGGCAAACCACATGGTTCAGCGAGATGCAGGTGGCGTGTTTGTAGCCCTTGTAGCCGATGGTGGCCGAGGTCGCGCCCGCCTCGTTGACCATATCCTCGACCAGCTTGTCGAGTTCGCCGGTCGTAGCGCCGGGCTGAACATGCGGGATGATCCGGTCGAGGATCTCGGCGGCCAGTTTCCCGGCCTTGCGCATCCCCTCGAAATCCGCGTCTTCATAGATGCGAATACCGTCTTTTGTGATGCGTCCGCGCGTGTCCACTGGGCTCTCCTTCATGCTTGCGGACCCTAAATAGGGTAGAATTTCGCCAAGGACCAGTGGGGGGCGGGTCAGAAATCGGGAGCCGTAAAGGGTAGGGCCGGGCCGAGGGTGATGCCATCGGGCGAAATCGCGGTGCCATGGGCGATCACCTCGACGCCCGCCTCAAGCGCTGCGGTCAAAGCCCGGGCATAGGCGGGGTCGATATCGGCGGCAATCTGCACCGCGTTCGCATCGGTGCGCTGCACCAGAAACAGCACTGCCGCGCGGTGGCCTTCGCGGACCATCGCCGCCAGTTCGTCCATATGCCGCGCCCCGCGTGCGGTGACGGTATCGGGAAATTCGGCAAGGCCCGGCCTGCGGCAGAGGGTGACCGATTTCACCTCGACATAGCAATCAGGCAGGCCCGTGCCTGAGAGCAGGAAATCCACCCGGCTTTTCTCGCCATAGGGCACTTCGGCGCGCAGATCAGGATAGTGCGCCAGCGCAGGCACCGCGCGGGCCTGCAAGGCGGCTTTCAACATCCGGTTGGGCAGGGCGGTGTCGACGCCGGTGAAATGCCCGTTGCCATGCTCGACCAGCCGCCAGCCGTAATCGAGCTTTTTCTTCGGGTCGTCATTGGGTTCCAGCCAGATCCGCAGCCCCGGTTCGGCCAGCCCTGTCATCGCGCCGGGATTGGCGCAATGGGCCACAATCTCGCGCCCGTCCTCCAGCCGACAATCGGCCAGAAAGCGTTTGTAGCGGCGGATCAGCGTGGCGGGGATCAGAGGCGTGGGAAACTGCATGGCGCGACCATGCGGGGGGCTGCGGTGAATGTCCAGATCAGCGGCCAAAGCGCGCGCAGGCGATAATCGGGAGTTCCGGGAAGGACAAAACTCGACTAGTCTCGATCTACAACGAAGAGGGAAGATCATGCAAAACCCCAGCGCCGCCATGCTTGTGATCGGAGACGAGATTCTTTCGGGCCGCACCCGCGACAGTAACATGTTTCACCTTGCCGGTCAGCTCGCCGCCCATGGGGTGGATCTGAAAGAGGTGCGCGTGGTGCCGGACGAAACACCGGCGATTATGGCGGCGGTGCGGGCGCTTTCGAAGGCCTATGATCATGTGTTCACCTCGGGCGGGATCGGCCCGACCCATGACGATATTACCGCCGATTCCGTGGCCGAGGCCTTTGGTGTGGCGATTGACGTGCGCGAAGACGCCAAGGCGCTGCTTATGAGCTTTTTCGAGGCGCGCGGGGCGGCCCCGACCGAGGCGCGGCTGCGCATGGCGCGCATTCCCGAGGGGGCGAAGCTGATCGACAATCCGATCTCGGTGGCGCCGGGCTTTACCCTTTGCAATGTGCATGTGATGGCGGGGGTGCCGAAGATCTTTGAGGCGATGCTGGCCAATGTGCTGGCCAAGATCAAAGGCGGTCAGCCGCTGCTGAGCCAGACCTTCCGGGTTGAGCGGCCCGAGGGCGATATTGCCACCCCGCTGGCAAAACTGGCCGCCGAGCATCCGGAGCTGTCGATCGGGTCTTACCCGTTCAGCAAGGACGGCGTGTTCGGCTCCAATATCGTGGTGCGCGGGCGCGATGGTGCCGAGGTGAGCGCGGCGATGGTCGAGCTTGGCCAACTGTTTCCGGAGGCACTGGCATGAGCAAACCGATCCATCTTCCCGATGCCGAAACCCTGATGCGTGTTTGCGAGGCCACTTGGCCCCCGGCCAAGACCCAGCGCCTTGGCGCCTGGACGATCCGCGAGGGCAAGGGCGGCGGCAAACGGGTGTCGGCGGCCACCGAAGACTGGCCGGTGACCGATGCCGATCTGCCCACCGCCGAGACTGCGATGCGCGATCTGGGGCAAGCCCCGCTGTTTCAGGTCCGCACGGGCGAGGAACGGCTGGATGCGCTGCTGGAAACCCATGGCTACCAGGTGATTGACCCGGTCAATATCTGGGTCGCGCCGGTGCGTGCGATGACGGACGAGGAGCCGCCGCGCGCGGCGACCTACAGTATGTGGCCGCCGCTGGAGCTGTTGCGCGGGATCTGGGCCGAAGGCGGGATCGGCGCCGACCGGCTGGCGGTGATGGACCGCGCCGATTGTGCGAAGACGGCGGTGCTGGCGCGGCTCGGCGATTATCCGGCGGGGGTGGCCTATGTGGGCCTGTCCGATGGGATCGCGATGGTGCATGCGCTGCATGTGCAGGAACGCCATCGCCGCCAAGGTGTGGCACGGATGCTGCTGCGGGCTGCCGCGCATTGGGCGCGCGAGGAGGGGGCCGAGGTAATTTCGCTCATCGTCACGCAGGGCAACCATGCGGCAAATCCGCTCTATGCCTCGATGGGGATGAACCTGATCGGCCATTATCATTACAGAATCCTGCCCGAAGGCGGCTGAAAACGGCCGAAAAGACGGGATTTCCAGGCTCAAGACTTTCCCAAATGGTACATCTGCGGTAAGGCAGAAAAGTTGTCACGAGTTGCGCGCCTCCAACGAAACAAGATCAAATACAGAGCAGATGACCAGAGCCTCCACCTTTCTCATAGGCATGGCACTCTTCGTAGTGCCAGCGGCCGGGTGGTCTCTTGCGCTCGATCTTCCGGCGGGCGCCGAATTGCGCAAGCAATTGGTGGAACCGGCGGGCAGCTATGCGATGCCGACCGGCCCTTGGACTGAGGCCACCGGCGTAGCATCGGAACGGATTTCTGGCAGTATCAGCCGACAGGCTTGGCGGATTGGCGGCACCGGACTGACGGCGGCGCAGATCTTTTTGTCGCTGCGCAAGCAGATCGCCGATGAGGGCTACGAGATCCGCTATGAATGCGACGCGAAAAGCTGCGGCGGCTTTGATTTCCGCTATGGCACCGATGTGATCGGCGAGCCGGAAATGCATGTCGATCTGGGTGATTACCAGTTTCTGTCGGCGCAAATGCCCGGCGATGATGCCGATGCTGTAAGTCTGCTTGTTTCGCGCTCGCCCTCGGCAGGGTTTGTGCAGCTGATCGAAGTGGGCGCGATGGCGGCGGTGCCGGTGGAGCCGGTGACCTCGACCAGCGCGCAACCGGGTAGCGCCATGCCTTCGGTTCTTGCGGGGGCGATTGGTCCGGCGCTGGAGCAGGTCGGGCGCTATGTGCTGAGCGATCTGGTGTTCGAAACCGGCTCGGCCGATCTGGGCCCGGGCGATTTCAGCTCGCTGGCGGCTTTGGCCGAGTATCTCAAGGCCCATTCCGAAAAGCGCGTGGCGCTGATCGGCCATACCGATGCCGAAGGCTCGCTCGCGGGCAACATGTCGCTGTCGAAGCGCCGGGCAGAATCGGTGATGGCGCGGCTGGTTGACAATTTCGGCGTGACTTCAGAGCAGCTCGAAGCCAATGGTGTCGGTTATCTGGCGCCGCTGGCGTCGAACCAGACCGAAGAAGGCCGGATGACGAACCGCCGGGTCGAGGCTATTCTGGTTTCGACCAACTAACGGTCTTTCCGGCCTGTCTTTCCACACCGTCTTTCCCAAAGAAAAAGCGCCGATATGGCGAACCACACGGCGCTTTGTTGGAGCTGATCTGACCTGATCGGGTCGGGGCTTACCAGACGTCGGGGCCCTTGTCGGCGAAGGCATTCACCAGGAAGTCGATGAAGGCGCGCACTTTCGGCTGGGTGAACCGGCCCGGCGGATAAACGGCATAGATGCCCTGCACGTCGCGCGGCAGATCGGGGATCGCGTCTTCGACCAAACCTTTGGCCATCGCATCGGCGTAAAGGAAGCTGGGCAGATAGGCGATGCCGAGCCCGGCAATGGCGGCGTTGAGCAGCGATTGCCCATCGTTCACCGAAAGCCAGCCTGCGGTGCGCACCTGGCGCACTTCACCGGACGAGGCCGGGAGTTTCCAGACATTGCCAGAGGCCTGGCTGGAATAATGCAGAAGCTTGTGATCGTTCAGATCGTCGATCCGCATCGGGCGGCCGTATTTCTGGAAATACGAGGGGCTGCCGACCATGCGCTGCGTGGTTTCGCTAATCTTGCGGGCACGCAGGGAGCTGTCTTCCAGCTCGCCCACACGAATGGCCATGTCAAAGCCTTCCGAGATCAGCTCGACATAGCGATTGTTCAGAACCATGTTGACGGTGATATCGGGGAATTCCGACAGGAACTCACCCAGCACCGGCGACAGGTGATTGACGCCGAAATCAGTGACCACCGACAGGCGCAACAGGCCCGAAGGCGCCGATTGCATCGAGGTGACCAGTGCGTCGGCCTCGCCCGCATCGTTCAGTACGCGCCGGGCGCGGTCGTAATAGGCCAGACCAATCTCGGTGGGGCTGACCCGCCGCGTGGTCCGATTGAGCAGCCGCGCGCCAAGACGGGCTTCGAGCGACGACACATGCTTGGAAACGGCAGATTTTGAAATCCCCATCTTCCGCGCCGCATCCGTAAAGCCGCCCTGGTCCACAACAGTGGCGAAGGCTTCCATTTCGGTCAGTCGGTCCATCGTAAATCTTTCTACAGTCGTCGCCCCATTGGGAAATTGTATCCCTCCCAAATCAGGCAAGACTGTGGAGCGAAGCGGACGATTACGCGGTTTTTGCGGGAATTGGTTATGTTGGGGAAACGGACGCCTGCCCGTTATATGAAGAAAGTATTGAACCGCGCCTGGCCTTCGGGGCTGAAATGCAGGGCGCGCGAGGCGGTGTGGCGCTTGACCCAACCCTTTGTTTCGAAATGTGCGAGCATCTCCCGACCAAGGCGGCCTGCGAGGTGGCTCTGGCGCTCTGACCAGTCCAGACAGGTGCGGCAGAGGGGCGCCCGGCCAAGGGCCAGTGCCGATGGGTCGAGCCCAAGCGTTGCCACAAATGCCTCGCCTGCCGGGGTGAGGGTGACGTCCTCGGTCTCAAGCGCGAGAAAGCCGCGGCGCAGCATCGATTGAAACATCTGCACGCCAAGCTCGCCCGCGAGGTGATTGTAGCACACGCGCGCGTGGCGCAACTCGGCATCCTTCGGGCCGGGGCGGGTGCGCAACTGGCCGGTGCCGCGCGCCAGCCCCATCAGCGCCTCAAGCGCCTGCGCCACGTCATCGCTGGCCAGTTCGAAAAACTTGTGCCGCCCCTGTTTGCGCGCCTGTAGCAACCCGCCCTCGGCCAGCCGCGACAGATGCGACGAGGCCGTTTGCGGCGTCACGCCCGCCTCATCAGCCAGTTCGCGGGCCGTCAGGGCCTTGCCCGACATTAGCGCGGTGAGCATGTTTGCCCGCGCGGGATCGCCGATCAGGGCGGCGATGGCTGCGATATCCGGTCCTTCTTTCATAGTTCGATCGTAAGCGAAGCATGGTCGTGGGTCCATGCGTTATGCACGGCTGGTAATCAAAGGAGACACCATGCTGACCTGCATCATCCGCTACCAGATCGATCCGACAAAGAAAGCCGAGTTTGCGCAATATGCGCGCAACTGGGGTGAAGCGATCCCGCGTTGCGGGGCCGACCTCGTGGGCTATTTCGCGCCACATGAGGGCTCTTCAACACTGGCCTACGGCATCTACAATGTCGAAAGCCTGGCGGAATACGAAGCCTATCGTACACGGCTGGCCGCCGATCCGCTCGGGCGCGAAAATTATGACTTTGCCCAACGCGAAAAGTTCCTGCTGCGCGAAGACCGGACCTTTCTCAAGCGCGTCTCGGCACCACATGGGGGACGGGGATGATTGCCGTCATTTTCGAGGTGACCCCCGCCGAAGGGGCGCAGGCGCGCTATCTCGACATTGCCGCCGGGCTGAAACCGCTGCTCGAAGAGGTCGATGGCTTTATTTCGGTGGAACGGTTCGAAAGCCTGACCACGCCCGGCAAGGTTCTGTCGCTGTCGTTCTTTCGTGATGAGGCCGCAGTGGCCGCGTGGCGCGCGCAATCGGAGCATGGAGCGGCGCAGGCGCGCGGGCGGTCCGGGCTGTTTGCCGATTATCGCCTGCGCGTGGCCGAGGTGATGCGGGACTATGGGCTTGCCGATCGTGACGAGGCCCCAAATCGGTAAGCGTCTTATAGAGCATGGGTAGGTTCAGGCGCTGATGCTTTGCAACACCAGCGCCTGATTTCATCTGTCTTCATGGCCGTCAGCCACCCGGCTCAGCAAGTGATGCCCACAGCGCGGCCTTCATAGCGCCGGTCCGAAAGCTGGCGCACAAGAAAGGCGGCCACATCGGCGCGGGCGATCTTGAGCAGCAGGTTGCGCGCGTCCGGTGCGACGTCTTCTTTGTAGTTCATGCACAGGGCCTTGTCGGTAAAGGCGCCGGGGCGAACGATGGTCCATTCGAGCCCGCTCACCTCGACAAGGCGTTCCTGCAGCTCGTGATCGAGGAAGACGGGCTTCAGCAGCGCGCCGAACATGATGCGCTTCCAGAAAAAGTTGAGGTTGTCCCAGCTCTCGCGCGCGCCGAGGGTCGATTGGCAGATCAGCCGGCGCACCCCATGCTTTTGCATGCCGCGGATCACATTGGCCGTGCCTTGCGAGCGGATCAGGCTTTTGCGCGACAGGCCCGACCCCAGCGTGACAACCACGGCATCGTGGCCCTGGATGGCACGGGCAACAGGGGCAGCCTGCATTGCATCGCCCGCGACACGCGTGAGGCGATCGTGCTTCAGGGGGAGCGAGCCGGGGGAGCGGGCGAATGCCGTTACGTGATGCCCAGCGTCCAGCAGACGCTCGACGGTGAGCTTTCCAATCGTGCCGGTGGCGCCAAAAACAATAACCTTCATGATCTCTTCCTTTCGATCTGTTTGCGGACTTTACACCGTGTAAAGTTGACATTGCGACAAATGACGCTAACTTTACATCATGTCAAGTATAAAAAACCCCACCCGTGACCGAATCCTCGATACCGCCCTCCAGCTGCTTGAGAGCGGCACCGGAAGTGCCGTGCGCATGACCGACATTGCCAAGGCCGCCGGGCTCAGCCGCCAGGCGGTCTATCTGCACTTCCCCACACGCGCCGAGCTTCTGGTGGCTGCGGTGCGCCGGATCGACGAGGTGAATGATGTCGAGGTCTTGCTGATCCCAAGCCGCAGCGCCGCCACAGGGCGCGCGCGGCTGAGCCTCTGGATAGAGATCTGGGGCAACTACATCCCTGTGATATACGGCGTCGGAAAAGCTCTGACGGCGATGAGGGAAACGGATGCCGAGGCCCGTGCCGCCTGGGATGACCGGATGCAGGCGGTGCGTCACGGCTGCGCCGCGGTGATTGCCGATCTCGCCCGCGATGGTGACCTCGCGGACGGCTTCACCCAGGACGAGGCAACCGATCTACTCTGGACGCTGCTTTCAATGCGCGGCTGGGAGCAGTTCCGCCTTGTTTGTGGCTGGACGCAGGCGCGCTATGTCGAGGCGATGAAAACCGCAGCCGCGCGGATTTTGATCGAAACCTAAAGCCCCGCCGCCAGCCGTACGCCCTGATCTATGGCGCGCTTGGCGTCGAGTTCGGCGGCGACATCTGCGCCGCCGATCACATGGGCGGCGATGCCCTTGGCGGTCAGCGCATCGGCCAAACCGCGCTCGCTGAGTTGGCCGGCGCAGAGCACCACGGTATCGGCTTCGATCAGGCGCGGATCGTCATGGGCCTCGCCGGTCGAGACATGCAGCCCGTCTGGGCCGATGCGCTCGTAATTCACTCCGCTGACCATGGCGACGCGCTTCATCTTCAGGCTGGCGCGGTGGATCCAGCCGGTGGTTTTACCAAGGCCCCGACCCAGCGATTGCGCCTTGCGTTGCAGAAGCGTGACCTGCCGGGGCGACGGGGTCGGGTGCGGCTGGCCCAGCCCGCCGCGCAAGGCTTCGGTATCGCCCACGCCCCATTCTTCCTGCCAGAGCGACAGGTTTTCGGTGGGGCTTTCGCCCTGATGGGTGAGGTATTCGGCCACGTCGAAGCCGATGCCGCCTGCGCCGATGATCGCCACGCGGTTGCCCACTTCGGCACCGGTCAGCACGTCGATATAAGAGAGCACCTGCGCGCCTGCATCGGTGGGAATGGCCGGATCGCGCGGGGTGACGCCGGTGGCGATGATCACCTCGTCAAACCCGGCAAGGTCGTCAGGGGTGGCTTCGGTGCCGAGCCGGGTTTCGATGCCGGTCTTGGCGACCATGACCTCGAACCAGCGGATAAGACCTTTGAATTCTTCCTTGCCCGGCACGGCGGCGGCGTAATGCAATTGCCCACCCAGACGCGAGGCCTTGTCGAACAGCACCACATTGTGGCCGCGCCCGGCGGCGGTGATCGCGGCCGAGAGCCCGGCGGGGCCAGCGCCCACCACGGCGATGCGTTTCGGCGTTTCTGCCGGTGTCAGCGTGATTTCGGTTTCATAACAGGCGCGCGGGTTCACCAGACAGGAGCTGATCTTGCCCGAGAAGGTGTGATCAAGGCAGGCCTGATTGCAGGCAATACAAGGCGCGATTTCGTCGGCCCGGCCTGCTGCGGCCTTGGCGACGAAATCCGGGTCGGCCAGGAACGGCCGCGCCATCGAGACCATATTGGCCGACCCGCCCGCCAGAACCTCTTCGGCCACGTCGGGGCTGTTGATCCGGTTCGAGGTGATCAGGGGGATGCCAACCTTGCCCATCAGTTTTTTCGTCACCCAGGTGAAACCCGCGCGCGGCACCGAGGTGGCGATGGTGGGCACCCGGGCCTCGTGCCAGCCGATGCCGGTATTGATGATGGTGGCGCCCGCTTTTTCGATTTCGGCGGCAAGCTGGGCGACTTCCTCGAAGCTCGACCCATCCGGCACAAGGTCGATCATCGACAGGCGATAGATCAGGATGAAATCCGGCCCCACTGCTTCGCGCACCCGTTTCACCACCTCGATGGCCAGCCGCATCCGGTTTTCATACGATCCGCCCCAGCGATCGGTGCGCTTGTTGGTATGGGTCACAAGGAACTGGTTGATGAAATAGCCTTCGGAGCCCATCACCTCGACCCCGTCATACCCGGCCTCACGCGCGAGCTTGGCGGCCTTGGCGAAATCGGCGATCTGCTTTTCGATACCTGCCTCGTCCAGCTCGCGCGGGGGGAAGGGGGAAATGGGCGATTTCACCGCCGAGGCCGAGACGCAATCCTTGCCATAGGCATAGCGGCCCGCATGGAGGATCTGCATGGCGATCTTGCCGCCTTCCGCGTGCACCCGGTCGGTGACGATCCGGTGATTGGCCACATCTTCGGGCCCGTACATGCCGGTGGCGCCGGGGGCGACGGCGCCTTCCACATTCGGGGCCACGCCGCCGGTGACGATCAGCCCGGCCCCGCCGCGCGCCCGTGCTGCGTAGTATTCTGCCACCCGGGCCCAATCGCCGCGCTCTTCCAGCCCGGTATGCATCGAGCCCATCAGTACGCGGTTTTTCAGGGTGGTGAAGCCCAGATCGAGCGGGGCAAGCAGATGCGGATAAGCGGCCATGTGATCCTCCCAGATGGTGCGGGGAGAATAGAGGGGGCACGGGGTTTGTCACCCGAAACGCGGCGTCAGGCGGGGCGGGGAGGGGAGGAATGAGAGCGGAGTAACTAGTGCTGCGCTATACCAAGATGGCGGCTATGCGCAGGAGTGAGCTTTGCAAAGTTCTGGCGCCTGGATGTGTGTGTGAGGCGCGACCGGCCTTACCGGACCTTTGCCTAGTGGGTCTCTGCTGTGCCGCAGCATTTCCCGAAGCGGACGGTCGTGCTGGCGTCGCATCGGGCCACACCACTGCTTTTGGGGTATAATGCCTGTTTCAGTATGAAGCAGTACGCTCGGCGCGAAAGCACGCAATGACTCTACATAAACCGAATTTGCGCGTATAAACCGCAGAGCATGGGATGGGACGGCGATCAATGAAGCAGGGGGGCGACGACAGAATAAATCCCATTACCCGGGCCGTTGCGGCGCTCATCATTCCGTTTCTGGTGCTCGCCTTCATCATTCTCTATTTCTACCCCGAGGAAACCGGCCAACGGTTTGCCTATCGGATCAACCCGCCCGTCATGGCAGCCTATATCGGGGCCGGGTACCTTGGCGGGGCGTATCTGTTTCTGCACGTCTTGATCGGGAAACGCTGGCATCGCATTGCCGCAGGTTTTCCGGCGGTAACAGCCTTCACGCTCAGCATGGCTTTGGTGACTTATTTACATTGGAACAGGTATTCGTTGGATAGCCTGCCGTTCCAGCTCTGGCTGGTCCTGTACCTGGTCACACCGGTCATCGTGCCCTTGCTCTGGTTCATCAATCGACGGGCTGATCCCGGCATCATGGAAGAACACGACGCCGAGGTCCCCCCATTCGTTCGATACGCGGTAAGAGGTCTGGGCCTCGGTCTTGGCGCAATGGCTCTTGTCGGTTTCATCGCGCCACATGCCCTGATCACGGTTTGGCCCTGGGTGTTGTGGCCGCTGACCGCGCGTCTCCTGGCGGGGTGGGGGATGCTCCTCGCTGCTTCGAACGTGTTCATTTCCTTCGATATGCGCTGGTCGTCCTGGCGTATCGGCGTTCAAAGCATGGCATTCTGGCATGCCCTTTTCCTTGTCGCGGCCGTTGCCAACCCCGGCGACTTCGGGGAACAGGGCTTGCTGAACTGGTACGTGGTCAGCGTCGCCGCCATCCTGGTCGCCATGGCCGGTTTGTATATCTGGATGGAGACGCTTCGGTTTCGGGCGCGCTAGTGGGTTTACTTCGGTGATCACCTACTCCTTTTGTGAAACATAGCGAAAAACGTCCAACCGTTCAGAACGTGCCATGAAGCAAAGCGGATATCAGCATGCGCAACGCGCGTCCTCTTTTCGTGTGTCACCCGAAACACGGCGTCAGGCGGGGAGGGGAAGGGAGAGGCCAAGCTAAAGGTAAGCCAGACGTTCCTGACCATTTTCTGGGAACGGGTCTAGATACCAAACTTGTTTCAGCAGGAGCTTACCGCCAGAGGCGGCTTCGATTGCTGCCTCATAGTCGTCATGGAAATCCAAATGTTGGTGTTTGATCGAAAACTTCACAATCCAACCATTTGGCGCACCGTCCACAGCCGCAATCTCCAGACGCAAAGGATCGAAAGTGGAATCCGAGCCAAACGCAATAAGCTGTGGCTCCATGTCTGGCGCGATGAATGGTGCCAGGAAACGCGCGTAAGCACGGCTCGCCTCTTGCATCACTGTAAGGTGTTCGTTTCCTGTCAGCCCGTTAGTTGTCGCCATCGCCGCATCATTCCACGACTTGTAATCAGCGCAAAAGCTTCGGAGGAAAGAAACGGCGTTCGAATTGTCCGGCCCGTTAAAATTCCAAGGCAAATTCCTTGACCTCCGTTGATTTCGCATGGCCGCTTGGTCCCGCCAAGCAGCCCTCTCCCGCGCTTACATCGTCTCGACGCAATGCCTCCGGAAGGCGCGTTTCAGGAGGTCGAGTTCGGCGCGCAGGAGTTCCATTTCGGCGCGGAAATCTTCTTCCATCGGTTGGCCGGTGACGACGGTGAAGCTCGACAGGGTTTCGCCGCTGGGCTTGTCGGTGATCAGGAAGGTTTGCACGCCTTCCGACAACAGCTCTGCCGGGATTGGCACTTGCAGCAGAAATTGCCCCGGCTCTGCAGGGTCTTCGCGCAGGTGCACGCCGTCGAGCGGATGGGCCAGATGGGTCACCTCGATTTCGGGCACGCCCTCGGCGCCGGTCAGCACGCCTTCCCAGACCCCGGCCTGAATGCGTGTTTTGGTCAGTTGCAGCTCGGCCATTCTGCTCTCCTCGGGTTACAGCGCGGCGCGCGGGCGGCGGCTGAAGGTGACATCGCGCAGGATGACCTGATTCATCTCGGGCCGTTCGAAGATCAGATCGACCCAGGCGCTTTCCACCCGTTTTTCATTGAGTTTGGTATAGGCGAGGTCGAATTCGACCATCACCTCGTCTGCCCCCAGCGGCAGCTCGCGCACGAGCTGTTCGGTGTTGGGGCCGTGGCGCACATTGAGGCGCACGAAAATCTCCAGCGGCTTTTCGGTTTCGACCACCGCATTCATCCGTATGACGTGACGCCGTTCCAGCCCGCGCACCGCTTCGTCGGGCAGCTGCACCGCCAGCGACAGGAACGAGCCGTCGAAATTGTACACATCCATCCTGAGGCCGAAGGGGGCCAGATCGCTTTCGCGGCTGTTGCGGACCTGGCGCACGGTCAGCTCGGAAATCCGGCAATCGTGAAACAGCGTGGCCTCGTCGCCAAAGCCGGTTTTGGTTTCCGCCGCCGCCTTGCCGGGCGGAAAGATCGGGCCGCGCCAGAGCTGCGGGCGCCAGGCCCAATCCACATGCAGGGGCTTTTGAAAGGCGTTCGAGCCGATCAGCGGCAGGGTCAGCCGGGAATCGGCCACGAACAGCACCCGGTCCAGCACCTGACGCAGTTGCAGCGCGCTGGCCCGGATATGGCGCAGCTCTGACAGCCGGAGGGTGCCTGCCTTTTGCGCAATAGCCTCCCACCGGCGCGTGACACGGCGATGCAGGATGCGGCTGAGGGGACCGGAAGCGCGTTTTGACATGGTCAGGGAATCAATCTTGCAAATGGACTGTTTCCATACTTAGTCCAAAACGTTTCAATTCCGCAAATAGTTGAAAATCGAAGCCAATATTCCGCCGTCCTGCGCCATCCGGGCGGTTTCATCGCCGCCATTGGCCGCGCGCAGGCTGGTCAGGAAGCTTTGCAGGAGCGCCTGGCCATCCTGGGCCGAGAGCGCCGAGGGGCGAAAGCCGCTGGCGGTGACGGTGACGAGGTAATTGCCTTGGGCAAAGACGCCGCGCCAATAGTCCGGGGCCATCTCGGCGGGTGGGGTTTGTTCCTGGGCCTGAACCAGCAAAAGCCCGGGCTCGCGGCCCAGATCGAGCACGGTCACCGGCCCGGCGCCACCGGGGCGCACCAGTGCGGTCTGGCCCTGTTCGGTTGAGAAAAACGCGGTCATCCGGTCCAGCTCGGCTTCGCCCAGCGGGGCGCTGGCGGGCAGAATCGAGGCGGTGAGGATGGCCGGACGGTGCGGGCGGGGATCCCAGACGTTGCCAGACAGCGCTGCACAGCTGGCCAGCATCACAAAGGCGCCCTCGGCGGTGTCGCGGGTGGCGCTTTCATCGACACAGAAGCCTTGCGGGCCGGTGACGGTGAAGCCCTGACCGAGCACCTGCACCGAAGCAGGCGCGGGTTCGCGCTTGTCGCCAAAGCCCAATCCGCTCAGAGCCGAACAGCCTGCAAGGGTTAGCCCGGCCAGAGCCAGCGCGATTTTGCGCCGATATTTTTGTGTCACGTCTTACCCCCCGGTCAATGGCAGGAGCATATTCCGTCCGATAGTCCGGGTGCAAGCTGGACGCAAAGCCGCCGCATGGTTATCTGGTCGCACCCGGTCAGAGACCAGGTACGAGGCCAGGCAAGAGGCCCGACACGAGGCAGGAGAGCAGCATGATCGACGCGCCATTCTGGCAACCGGCCGACGCCCGTCCGCAGATCTGGCGCACCATTCTGGGCTTCGTGCTGGTCATGGCCTTCTGGTACGCCGCGACCAATGCCATCGTGATCGGGGCGAGTCTCTGGTTCGATCTGCCGGTTTGGGTGATCGCGCGCGGCGAAAGCTTTGTGGCGACGAGCATTGTGTTTTCCACCTTTGCCGCCTTTCATCTCGGGCTGGCGCTGATGCTGCCGGTGCTGCATCGGCGCAGCTATTTCAGCCTTTTCGGCCCGGCGCGGCGGCTGGACTGGCGTCATTTCCGCCGCGGGCTGCTGGCGGTGCTGGTGATCTTTGCGCTGCTGTCGGCGCTGACGGTGCTGGAGCCGCTGTTCCTGCCCCATGGCAGCAATCCGCCGGTGGTGGGGGCCATGCCGCTCGAGCGCTGGGCGCTGGGGCTGGGGCCTGCGCTGGGGCTCATCTTTGTGCAGAGCCTTGGCGAAGAGCTGGTGTTTCGCGGCTATCTGCTGCAGCAGTTGCGGGCGCGCTTCCGCTCGCCGTTGATCTGGGGTGTTCTGCCCGCGCTGATCTTTGGGGGGCTGCATTTCAGCCCCGGCACCTATGGCATGGTGAATGCGCTGGTCTATGTGCTGAACGCCACCGTTGCGGGCACGCTGGCCGCCTTCATCACCCTGCGCACCGGCAATCTGGGCGCCTCGGCGGGGCTGCATTTCGGCAATAACATCACGATGGTTCTGGTTGGCGCCACCGGAAGCCCGGCGGGGTTTTCGCTGTTTCTGGCCGATGTCGACCCGCAAAGCTTCTATGCCGCCTATTCGATGCTGACCCAGAGTGTCGTGCTGATCATTGGCTTTTTGATCTGGTGGCGTTGGATGGGGCGACATCGCCGGATTGCAAATGACGCAGGTGCAGCTTAGTTAGGGCTGAACAAACGGGGAGCCCCATGAACTGGATTTCAAACTACGTCCGGCCCAAGATCAACTCTCTGTTCTCGCGCCGCGAGGTGCCCGAGAACCTGTGGATCAAATGTCCCGAATGCGGGCAGATGCTGTTTCACCGGGAACTGGAGGATAACCTCCGGGTCTGCACGGGTTGCGATCACCACATGGCGATCACACCGCGCGACCGGTTCCGGGCGCTGTTCGATGGTGGGATCTTCTCGGAAGTCGACGTGCCGATGCCGATCGATGACCCGCTGAAATTCCGCGACCAGAAGCGTTACCCTGAGCGGATGAAGACCGCGCAGAAGGCGACCGGCGAGAAAGAAGCGATGCTGGTGGCCGAAGGCGAAATGGGGCGCACGCCGATCGTGGCCGCCGCGCAGGACTTTTCGTTCATGGGCGGCTCGATGGGCATGTATGTCGGCAACGCCATCATCGCCGCCGCAGAGCGCGCGGTGAAGCTGAAACGCCCGCTGGTGCTGTTCTCGGCCGCCGGGGGCGCGCGGATGCAGGAAGGTATTCTGAGCCTGATGCAGATGCCGCGCACCACCGTGGCTGTGCAGATGCTGAAAGAGGCGGGCCTGCCCTATATCGTCGTGCTCACCCACCCGACCACCGGCGGCGTCACGGCCTCCTATGCGATGCTGGGCGATGTGCATATCTCGGAACCCAACGCGTTGATTTGTTTTGCTGGCCCCCGGGTGATCGAACAGACGATCCGCGAAAAGCTGCCCGAGGGCTTCCAGCGCGCGGAATATCTGCTCGATCACGGGATGCTCGACCGGGTGACCCACCGGAAAGCGATGAAAAACGAGCTGGTGACGATTATTCGGATGCTGATGGGCCAGAGCCCGGCGGTGCAGGGCGATCTGCCTGCCCCCGAAGCCAGCCCCGAGGCGGCCCCTGAGGTGGAAGGCAACGCCAAGTGAGCGCTCCCGGCTCGGACGTCATCCTGGACCGGATGATGTCATTGCACCCGAAGGTGATCGACCTGACGCTTGATCGTGTCTGGCGGCTTCTTGAGGCGCTGGATCATCCTGAGCGGCGCGTGCCGCCGGTGATCCATATCGCGGGCACCAATGGCAAAGGCTCGACCCAGGCGATGATCCGCGCCGGGCTTGAGGCTGCTGGCAAGCGGGTGCATGCCTATACCTCGCCGCATCTGGCGCGTTTTCACGAGCGTATCCGGGTGGCGGGTGAGCTGATCAGCGAAGACTGTCTGACCGAGGTGCTGGATCGGTGCTACGCGGCCAATGGCGGCGAAAGCATCACCTATTTCGAGATCACCACTGTCGCGGCGCTTTTGGCTTTTGCTGAAACCCCGGCGGATTACACGCTGCTGGAGGTGGGGCTTGGTGGGCGGCTGGATGCCACCAATGTGGTGGACCCGGCGCTGTCGGTGATCACCCCGATCTCCGTCGACCATACCCAGTTTCTGGGCGAGACGCTGACCGAGATCGCAGGCGAGAAGGCCGGGATCATCAAACGCGGCGTGCCGGTTGTGGTTGGTCCGCAGCCTGACGAGGCGCTTGAGGTGATCGAGGCGCGGGCGGCGAAGCTGGGCGCTCCGGTGATTGCCTATGGCCAGCATTGGCATGTCTGGGAAGAGCGCGGGCGGCTGGTGTTTCAGGATGAAACGGGGCTGCTCGATTTGCCGCGTCCGGTGCTGATCGGCGATCATCAGATTCAGAATGCCGGGGCGGCCATCGCCGCTTTGCGCGCGCTGGGCTATGGCGAGGCGGAGTGCGAATCCGCGATGCTGAACGTGGTCTGGCCTGCGCGGATGCAGCGCCTGCGCACGGGCCCGCTGATCGAGGCGGCAGGGGCGGCCGAGCTGTGGCTCGATGGCGGCCATAATCCGGCGGCGGGCGAGATGCTGGCAAAGGTGCTGGAAGGCTTGCGCGACCGGCCCACGCATCTGATCTGCGGGATGCTGAATACCAAGGATGTGACGGGCTATATGGCACCGCTGGCGGGCAAGGCGGGCAGCTTGACGGCGGTGTCGATCCCCGGTGAGGCGGCAACGCTCTCGGCCGAGGAAACGGCGGGCTTTGCACAATCGGCGGGGCTGGAGAGCAGCACCGCGCCGGATGTTCTGAGCGCGGTTCAGGCGATCATCGCCCGGGATCCGGAGGCGCGCATCCTGATTTGTGGCTCGCTTTATCTGGCCGGGCAGGTGCTTCGCGAAAACGGCTGAGGGGGCGTTTCGGCGGCTTTTTCGCCGGGGTGCCCGAAAACTTTTTTCGCCCCGTCATCACTGTGAAAGACGCGCTGCCGACTCAACCCATTGTTGCGAATCAGTTTTTGCGGCTTTGGCTGAGTCGCGAGTGATTCGGGCGGCTATATTGACGCAAAAGACGCAATGACGCTAAATGTAGGTGTCGATTTTCGAGATTTCACACGGGCGTAAACGACTCTGTCGAGCAGGACAGGCAGTAAATGGGCGGCGCCGCAGTTTGGCGAAGTGATCTCAAGTGATACCGCGTCGAGGGACAAGGCGCGGATCACGCCGCCTGAACGGATCTCGTGAAAATCCACCCGATTGGCGCCGGGTTATTGCCCCCAGCCTTCGCTTTGCATTTCCCTGAGCCGACTGGCCGTGCGCTCAAACTCAAAGCTGCCTTCGCCTTCGAGATAGAGATAGTCCGGCTCTGCCGCCGCCGAGGCGACCAGCCGCACATGGGCCTCGTAAAGCGCATCAATCAGCACCACAAAACGCCGCGCCTCGTTGAAATTGGTGCGCGACAGGGCCGGGATGTCTTCCAGGATCAGCACCCGCACCCGCTCGGCAATGGCCAGGTAGTCCGCCGCCCCGAGCGGTTTGGCGCAGAGGTCGTAAAAGCTCGCCCGCGCCACGCCGGAACAGAAGGCGGGCAGGACCACTTCGCGGCCCTTCACCGTGAGTGACAGTGGGCGCGGGGTCTCGTCGGCGGCAAAGCTCTGCCAGATCGCCTCGATCCCGGCATGGGCCTTGGCATCGAGCGGGGCGAAATAGGTTTGTGCGCCTGCCAGCTTGTCTTGCCGGTAATCCTGCGGGCTGGACAGTTCGTGCACCACCAGCCGTTCGCGGATCAGCTCGATGAAGGGCAGGAAAAGCTGGCGGTTGAGGCCGTCCTTGTAAAGGTCTTCGGGCGGGCGGTTGGAGGTGGTCACCACCACCACGCCTGCCTCGAACAGCTTTTCGAACAAGCGCCCGACGATCATCGCGTCGGTGATATCGGTGATCTGCATCTCGTCCAGCGCCAGCAGACGCAGCTCGCGGATCAGTTTGTCGGCCACCGGCGCCAGCGCATCCTGCACGCCCTGTTGCCGGGCCTTGTGCATGCCCTCATGCACCTCTTGCATGAAGGCATGAAAATGCACCCGGCGTTTGCGCTGGATGCCCAGCTCGCCCACGAACAGATCCATCAGCATCGACTTGCCGCGCCCGACCCCGCCCCAGAGATAGAGCCCCTGCGGCACCTCTTCCGGCTTGTGAAACAGCCCGCCCAGAATGCCTTTGCGCTTCAGCCGGGTGGCTTCGAGGTGATGCCGGATATCCTCGAGCATCGGCAGCACCGCCGCTTGCGCCGGATCGGGCGTCAACGCACCCGCCGCCGCGTGGGCGTGATAAATATCGTGAAGGGTTTCGCTCATATGCCGTGCATAACCACCGAAAATGATGATGAAAAGGTTACACTGGCAGCGCGGTTGTCTTGAACACCGTGCGCAGGGCAAAGCTTGATTGCATCCCCTGTACGCCGGGCAGCCGGGCCAGATATTGCCGGTGGATGCGGGCGAAATCGTCGGTATCGGCGGCCACGACTTTCAGGATGTAATCCGCCGTGCCCGCCATCAGGTGGCACTCCAGCACTTCGGGCACCAGCGCGACCTGCCGTTCGAAGGCATCCAGAATCTCGTCGGCCTGCCCGGACAGGCTGATCTCGACAAACACCGTTGTGGCCAGCCCGATCTTGCGCGGATCGCACATCGCCACGTAGTCGCGGATATAGCCGTCTTTTTCCAGCCGCTGCACCCGCCGGTGGCAGGCCGAGGGCGAGAGGTGAATGCGTTCTGACAGCTCGGCATTCGAGATGCGCCCGTTCTTCTGCAGAACGGCCAGAATGCGACGATCCAGTGTGTCGATATCCATATCTGTCGAAGATCCTTGCGGCATCAGGGTGAATTATGAAGCATTTGGCGTGTATCCATATAGGGAAGTGGCCGGGAATTCAAAGCAATTGCGCGCAAGGCGGTGCAGGCTGGGCAAATCAGTCAGGGAGGATTTCATGCTGATCGGATGTCCGAAAGAGATTAAACCGCAGGAGTTTCGTGTTGGCCTGATGCCGCGCGCTGCTGCCGAAGCCATCGCGCATGGCCATCAGGTAATCGTCGAAGCCGGGGCCGGGGTTGGCGCCGGGTTCCCCGATGACGATTACCTTGCCGTTGGGGCCGAGATCGTGGCGACTGCCGAAGAGGTTTTTGCCCGCGCCGAGATGATCGTGAAGGTGAAGGAACCGCAGGCCATCGAGCGCAAGCGCCTGCGCGAAGGGCAACTGCTGTTCACCTATCTGCACCTCGCACCCGATCCGGAGCAGACCCAGGACCTGTTGAAAAGCGGCGTGACCGCGATTGCCTATGAAACCGTGACCGATCGCAATGGTCAGCTGCCGCTGCTCGCGCCGATGTCGGAAGTGGCCGGTAAGCTGGCCCCGCAGGTGGGCGCCTGGACGCTGCAGAAGGCCAATGGTGGGCGCGGTGTGCTCATGGGCGGCGTGCCCGGGGTTGGCCCGGCCAAGGTGCTGGTGATCGGCGGCGGGGTGGTTGGCACCCATGCGGCCCGCGTGGCTGCCGGGATGGGCGCTCAGGTGACGGTGCTGGACCGCTCGCTGCCGCGTCTGCGCGCGCTCGACGACATGTTCCGGGGCGAGTTCTCGACCGGCTATGCCACGGCGGCCTATACTGCCGAGAAGGTGGCCGAGGCCGATATGGTGATCGGTGCGGTGCTGGTGCCCGGTGCGGCCGCGCCGAAGCTGGTGAGCCGCGAGATGCTGGGCACGATGAAGCCCGGCGCGGTGCTGGTGGATGTGGCGATTGATCAGGGCGGCTGCTTTGAAACCTCCCGCGCGACCACCCATGAAGATCCGATCTACGAGGTCGACGGGATCATGCATTACTGCGTCGCCAACATGCCCGGCGCCGTCGCCCGCACCTCGACGCTGGCGCTCGGCAATGCCACGCTGCCCTTCATGCTGGCGCTGGCCGACAAGGGCTGGCGGCAGGCCTGCGCCGATGACGAGCACCTGCTGAACGGCCTCAACACCCATGCCGGTCAGCTGACCTGCTACCCGGTCGGCAAGGCGCAGGGCCTCGATGTTCTGGCCCCGCATCTGGCGCTGAAGGCCTAAGCGCGCACCGCCGAAGCAGTAAGATCAGGGCGCGGGGGACATCTCTCGCGCCTTTTGTGATTCTGGGCAGGTGACCTAGAGCCTTACAAGGTCGATCTCGCCACCAGCCAGAAAGCAAGCTTTGGCGAAGTGGCCGAGGTCGAGCGGGTTGGGCAGGCGCAGATCGGCAAGCCCCGGGCGGGTGCGGGTGCTTTCCTCAAACCGCCGGTCAATCTGGCTGATGCAGGCGATGATGGTGCCGGAGCGCCGGGCGAAGGCCGACAGCTGGGCCACCTGATCGTTCAGCTCCGGGCTGTCGCGGCGCTGATCGAGAAGTTGCAGATAATCCACCACCGCCAAGGTTCCCGGCGCAGAGCCTTCGAGGCGCGACACGATATGGGCGGCGTCGATGTGATCGGATGTGTCGAGCATGAGCGGCCCGGCCCCACCGCCCATCCGGGCGTAACGGTGGCGCAGCGCCTCCTCGGTTTCTTCCAGAGAGAACACATAGGCCTGCCGCCCTACCGCGATGGCTTCAACCGCCAACCCGAGCGAGAGCAGGGTTTTGCCCATCCCGGGCCGCGCGGCGACCAGCACCAGATCGCCATTATCCAACTCCCTCAGCACGGCCCGGGCAGGCCGCGCCTCCTGTGCCCAGGCGGCGAGCAGGCTCCAGGCGGAAAAGCCTTCGCGCCGCGCGATACGGGCCTGTGCTTCGTTGAGCTTGATACCCTCGGCGCGGGCCATACGCTTTGCCTCGTATTTGAGGCGGAAAATTGGGGCAGACAGTTTCATCATTCCCTCCCGACAGGGGCCGATACGCATGCCTCCTTCTGCGCGGCCCGGGATGGGTGCGATGTGACAATGGCCCCGTATGAAATACTGCCCCGATGGAGGGGGGAGGCGCGGGCCGAGCCT
This sequence comes from Paracoccaceae bacterium, assembly GCA_050290705.1. Classification (GTDB taxonomy): domain Bacteria; phylum Pseudomonadota; class Alphaproteobacteria; order Rhodobacterales; family Rhodobacteraceae; genus Sinisalibacter. Next base: position 120,853 of record JBNKIC010000022.1, on the reverse strand, counting down.
GAGAGCAGGCTACAGCCAGTTGCAACACAGGTCACATGAAATTTTCGGAGGGTTTCGTGTGGTAGCGTGGGGCGGACTTGAACCGCCGACCCCAGCATTATGAGTGCTGTGCTCTAACCAACTGAGCTACCACGCCATTCACACGAGCCGCGAGATAGCCGCGCGCGGGCGTGGTGTCAACGCGGAAAACGAAGGAATTTGCCCGGGCTGGTAAATGCCCGGCCCGGGCAGCGCGCAGGCTCAGTCTTTGGCCTGCACGATGAAACGGGTCGGGAAGGGGATGCTGATCCCGGCTTTGTCAAAGCCTTCCTTCACCAGTTTGGTCAGATCAAATTTCACATCCCAGTAATCCACCGCATCAACCCAGAGCCGCGCGGTGATATCGACCGAGCTGTCGCCCAGATTGGTGACGCGCAGCCAGGGTTCCGGATCGGATTTCACCCGCTGATCGGCATCGGCCAGTTCACGGATCACCGCCATCGCTTTATCGGCGTCATCGTCATAGGAAATTCCGAAGGTCAGATCGACGCGGCGCGTGGCGTGGTGGGAATAGTTGGTGATCACCGTTCCCCAGGCCTGCCCGTTCGGGATGATGATTTGCACATTATCGGGCGTCACCAGCTCGGTCACGAACAGGTTGATATCCACCACCGTACCCGCCGAGCCACCGATTTCGGCATAATCATCAATCTTGTAGGGGCGGAACAGGATCAGCATGAACCCGGCGGCAAGGTCTGACAGCGTGCCTTGCAGCGCCATGCCGATGGCCAGGGTGGCAGCACCGAGAATGGCAACCAGCGAGGTGGCCTGAATGCCGAACAGCCCGAGCACAGCCACAAAGGTGATGATCAGGATGATCCAGCGCAGGACAGAGGCGGCAAAGACCCCGATCGTGTCATCGATCTTTTCCGATTTCCGCACCTGACGGCGCACAAATCCCGCCAGCACCCCGGCAATGCTCCAGCCAACCACCAGCACCAGCAGTGCTTTGATGGTGTCGACCACGAGCGGTCCGTAGCTTTCGAGCTGTGTAAAAATATCCTGCATGACGCACTCCAACTGCCGGGCTTTGCCCGGTTCCCACATATTGCCCGACATGGGCCATGCTCCTGCGAATCGCGGATTTCCGGGGATTGGTCAAGCTCTGGCGGGGTTACGACCCGGCCAAAAGCCGTGTGACCTCATCATCGGCGACCTGCGCAAATTCGCGGTAATGCGCGCCCACGGCGATGAAGAGCCGGGGCTGTTCCAGACAGAGGATGCGGGTGCAAAGCGGTTGTAGCTGGTCCAATACCTCAGGTGGGGCAACGGGCACCGCCAGCACCACTTCGCGCGCACCGCGGCCCTCAAGCCCCTCCAGGGCGGCGCGGGTGGTGGCGCCGGTGGCGATGCCGTCATCGACCACGATCACGCTGCGATCCGTAAGCGGCACCGGCGCGCGGCCCTGCAGCCACTTCGTGCGGCGCGCGGCGATCTCGCGGCGTTTGGCGGCAATGGCGGCGTCAAAATCGGCCCGGTGCAGACCGAGCCCTTGCAGGACTTTGGGGTTGAAGACCGGCGCGTCTGCCCCCTCGACCAGCGCGCCTGCGGCCAGTTCCGGGTTGCCCGGCACGCCCAGTTTGCGCACGAGGATCAGATCAAGCGGCGCGCCCAGCCGGGCGGCGATCGGCAGCGCCACGGGAACCCCGCCACGCGGCAGTGCCAGCACCACCGGGTCGGTCAAATCCTCCCCGGCAAGCCTGTCGGCGAGCTGTTCGCCCGCATCTGTCCGATTTCTGAACATGGGGTCAGTCTGGCACCGCAGGTGAGTCGGTGCCAGTTTTTGTTAGCCCCGCAGCACGCCGCCGGTGGCTTTCGAGACCTTTTCGATGATCTTGGCGCCAACCGCCTCGATCTCGGCATCGGTTAGGGTTTTCTCGCGCGGTTGCAGGCGCACAGTGATGGCGAGGCTTTTCTTGCCCGGGCCCATCTGCGCCTCGGCCTTGTCGCCGGTGAACTGGTCGAACACCTGCACGCTGTCGATCAGCGCTTTGTCGGCACCTTGAGCGGCATTCACCAGCGTCAGCGCTTCGACATTGGTATCGACCACGAAAGCAAAATCGCGTTCGACCGGTTGCAGATCGGACGCGGTCAGCGCCGGACGGCTGGCCGAGCTCGATTTCGGGAAGGGCACGCGCTCGGGATAGATGGTGAAAGCCATGGCGGGGCCTTTGACGCCCATCTTCTCAAGCACTTTCGGGTGCAGCTCGCCAAACACCGCGAGGATGTTTTTCGGCCCGAGGCTGATCCGGCCAGAGCGGCCCGGATGCCACCAGCTGGGCGCATTGCGCTGGATCATCACCCGTGCGGGTGCACCAATCGCCGAGAGCACCGCTTCGGCATCGGCCTTGGCGTCATAGACATCGACCGGGCGGCGCGAGCCGTAGGGATCGCGCGGGGCGGTGGCACCGACGATCAGGCCGGTCACTTGCAGATGGCTTTCTTCCGGCTCGCCGCCTTCAAAGGCCGGGCCAACCTCGAACAGCGCCAGATCCATGAAACCGCGCGCCTGATTGCGGGCCGCAGCCTGCAGCAGGCCGGGCAGCAGATCGGGGCGCATATGGCTCATCTCGCTGGAGATCGGGTTTTCCAGCATGGTTTCATCGGCCCCGCCTTCGAACAGCTCGGCGCTGGCCTTGTCGATGAAGGAATAGGTGACCGCCTCGTTATAGCCGAGCGCGGCCATGGTCCGCCGCGCAATGCCTTCGCGTTTCTGGATCGGGGTCAGCACCGGCTGCGGCACACCAACGGCGCCGCGCGACATCGGTTGACCGACCAGCTTGGTCAGGCTGGCCACCCGAGCGACCTCTTCGATCAGATCGGCAGGCCCCATCACATCGGGCCGCCACGAGGGCACATGCGCCATGTCACCTTCCAGCCGGAAGCCGAGTGCGGTGAGGGTGGCGCGCTGCTCTTCTGCCGGGATCTGCATCCCGACAAGGCTGATCACCCGGTCGGTGTCGAGCTTGAAGGCGTGGTCGGTATCGGGCACTTCGCCCGCCGTGACCACGTTCGAGGCCTCGCCGCCGCAAAGATCGAGGATCATCTGCGTGGCCAGTTCCATCGCCGGGGCGTTGAAGGCGGGATCAATGCCGCGTTCGTTGCGGTAGCGGGCGTCGGAGTTGATCTTCAGCGCGCGGCCGGTCTTGGCGATCTGGATCATGTCCCAGACGGCGGCTTCGAGGAACACGTTCACGGTCTCTTCGGTGCAGCCAGTATGCTCGCCGCCCATGATGCCGCCGATGCTTTCCACGCCGGTATCATCCGAGATCACCACCATGCCCGGCGCGAAGCTGTATTCTTTCTCGTCGAGCGCCAGCAGGGTCTCGCCACCCTTGGTGCGATGCACGCGCAGATCGCCCTGCACCTTATCGGCATCGAACACATGCAGCGGGCGGTTCATGTCGTAGGTGAAGAAGTTAGTGATATCGACCAGCGCCGAGATCGGACGCAGCCCGATGGCCTTCAGCCGCTGTTGCAGCCACTCCGGGCTGGGGCCGTTTTTCACGCCTTTGATCAGACGGCCCATGAAGACTTCGCAGCCTTCCTGACGGGTGTCTTCGTCGATCGTGACCTTGATCGGGCTGTCGAACGTGCCCTCGACCTTGGCTTCTTTCATGGGCTTCAGCACGCCCAGACCGCGCGCCGCCAGATCGCGGGCGATGCCGCGCACACCCAGCGCATCGGGGCGGTTGGGGGTGATGGCGATTTCGATCACCGGATCGACCTTCACCGGGTCGTTTTCCGCCAGCCAGTCGATGAACTTGTCGCCCACCGCGCCCGAAGCGAGCTCGATAATGCCGTTATGCTCGTCCGACAGTTCCAGCTCGCGCTCCGAGGCCATCATGCCATGGCTTTCGATGCCGCGGATCTTGCCGACGCTCAGCGTCACGTCGATCCCGGGCACGTAATCGCCGGGCTTGGCCAGCACCACGGTGATGCCAGCCCGCGCATTCGGGGCGCCACAGACGATCTGCTTGTCGCCCTCGTCGGTTTCCACCACGCAGACCCGCAGCCGGTCGGCATCGGGGTGCTGCTCGGCGCTTTTCACCTTGGCGAGGGTAAAGCCCGCCAGCTTCGCCGCCGGATTTTCAATGCCCTCGACCTCAAGCCCGAGGTCGGTCAGCGCTTCGGCAATCTCGTCCACCGAAGCCTCGGTCTCAAGATGATCTTTCAGCCAGGAGAGTGTGAATTTCATCGTTTCGTTTCCTCTATCGGCACCGCTCAGCGGTTGGCCAGATCCTCGACCAGTTCGAAATGTTCAAACAACAACATCATCTCGGGGTCAAACAGGCCCTGACGCTCGAACTGAGCCTTGTGGCCGCGCTGCCAGCCTTCAAGGCTTTCGCCCTCGGCCTGCGCCAGCTCTTCGGTGACATCGCAAAAGCGGACCTGCTCGACCTTGACGGTGCGGATCACCAGCGCCGGGGTTCCATCCCAGTTGGCGGCAATATCGCAGCGCCCGACCTTGGGCATCGAGTCCGGATCGTCGTCAAACTCGGCCAGCGCCCCCGACATCGCCCGCTTCTGCCCCGCCCGCACCCGCTCAAGCAGCCGCGCCGAAAGCTTGGCACTGTCGCCAAACTTGAAGGTGCCAGCCCCCGGGTAGGTGACTTGCAGGTCTTCCATGTCTTCGGGTGTGTCGGTCATTGGGGGAGCCTTTTGGTGGCGGGGTGAATTTTCAAACAAGAGGATGCGAAGTTTATGTCCGTATCCTCATTCAGCACTGTTCAACGGTTGGCCAGATCCTCGACCAGTTCGAAATGTTCAAATACCAGCATCATCTCGGGGTCAAATCCGCCGTTGCGGGTAAAGAAAGCCTCGTGGCCCTTCTGCCATCCGGCAAGATCGTCATCCTCGCCCTCGGCCAGCGCCATCTCTTCGGTGACGTCGCAAAAGCGGATTTGCTCGACCTTGACGGTGCGGATCACCAGCGCCGGGGTGCCGTCCCAGTTGGCGGCGATATCGCAGCGCCCGACCACGGGCATCGCCTCGGAGCCATCCTCGAACTCGGCCAGCGCCCCGCAGCTCGCGGTCTTCTTGCCCGCGCGCACAAGGTCGATCAGCTCGCCGCAAAGAGCGGGACCGTCACCAAACTTGAACGTCTCTGCGCCCGGATAGGTCTCCTGGAGGTCTGCCATCTCAGCACTCACCGCGAAACCCCACCTCGCATCGTCGGCACGTCCAGCGCAGAGAACCCGTAATGCTTCAGCCAGCGCAGGTCGCTGTCGAAGAAGGCGCGCAGGTCGGGGATGCCGTATTTCAGCATCGCCAGACGGTCGATGCCGATGCCGAAGGCAAAGCCCTGCCATTCGTCGGGGTCGACGCCCGCCGAACGCAGCACATTCGGGTGCACCATGCCGCTGCCCAGCACTTCGAGCCAGTCGTCGCCTTCGCCCACTTTCACCGTGCCGCCTTCCCAGCTGCACTGGATATCGACCTCGGCCGAAGGCTCGGTGAAGGGGAAATGCGAGGCGCGGAAGCGGGTTTTCACAGAGGTGCCGAAGAAGGCGGTGAAGAATTCCTCGAGCACCCATTTCAGGTTGGCCATGGAGATATCCTTGCCAATCGCCAAACCCTCGATTTGGTGGAACATCGGGGTATGGGTCTGGTCGTAGTCGCAACGATAGACCCGGCCCGGCGCGATGATGCGGATCGGCGCGCCCTGTTCGAGCATCGAGCGGATCTGCACCGGGCTGGTATGGGTGCGCAGCACATGCGGCGGGCGCTCGTCGCCCTCGGCACGGTGCATGTAGAAGGTGTCAAACTCCTGCCGTGCCGGGTGGTGCGGCGGAATATTGAGCGCGTCGAAATTGTGCCAGTCAGTTTCGATCTGCGGGCCCTCGGCCACGGCAAAGCCCATATCGGCAAAGATCGCGGTGACTTCCTCGGTCACCTGGCTGACCGGGTGAATGGTGCCCTGGGCACGCGGGCGGCCCGGCATGGTCACGTCGAGCCATTCGGCCTTCAGCCGCAGGTCCAGCGCCGCATCGCCCAGCGCTTCTTTCTTGGCGGCGAGGGCTGAATTGATCTCGTCTTTCAGCGCGTTCAGCTTCGGCCCCATGATCTGCCGTTCTTCCGGCGTCATCTTGCCCAGCTCGCGCATTTTCAGCGCCACTTCGCCCTTCTTGCCCACGGCGGCAAGGCGCAGATCTTCCAGCGCCGCTTCGCTATCGGCGGCGGCAATCGCGTCGAGATATTTCTGTCTCAGATCGTCCATCTCGGTGTCCTTCGTCAGGTTGCGTCCCTGCTAGCGCAGCTTCCGGGGCGCGACAAGTTCCGGGGCTTCAAAGCGCCCGAAAAACTGCTGTTTTGTCAGAATTCGCGCCAGAAGGCCGGGGTGAACAGCACAAAGAGCGTGAGCATTTCCAGCCGCCCGGCAAACATGCCGAAGGACAGAATGATTTTGTCATAGCTTGGCAGTGAGGCGAAATTGCCTGCCGGGCCGATCACATGGCCCACCCCGGGGCCGACATTGGCCACCGCCGTCATCGCGCCCGAGATCGCCGTGGTCAGGTCTTGCCCGGATAGCCCCAGCGCCAGCGCCACCGCCGCCATGGTGGCGACGTAGAAGAAGAAAAAGCTCATCACACCGGCCAGAACGTCGTCGGAAACTGGGCGGCCTTCAAAGCGGGTGACGAAGACCCCGTGCGGGTTGTGAATGCTGCGGATGCGCTCAATCGCCAGACGGCCAAAGATGATCCAGCGCATCGCCTTGGCCCCGCCTGCGGTTGAGCCGGTGCAACCGCCCACCGGGGTGAGCAGGAAAAACACCACCGCCGCCACCGGGCCCCAGAGCATGTAATCTTCGCTGGCATAGCCGGTGGTGGTGACCACCGAGACCACGTTGAAGGCGACCCGCCGCACGGAGGTAAACACATCGTCGCCGGTCTGGTGCATCAGCCAGAGGGTCATCAGCCCGATCACCACGGCGAGGCTTTTCACCATCGCCGAGACCTGTTCCGAGCGCAGGGTGCCGCGGGTGAAGATGCGGATATACCAGACGAAGGGCAGGCCACCCGCCAGCATGAACAGCGTCGCCGACCATTGCAGGTAGGCGCTGTCAAAATGGCCGAACGAGGCGTCGTAATTCGAATAGCCCCCGGTCGAGAGCGTGGTGATCGCGTGCACGGCGGCGTCGAAAACCGACATGCCGCCGGTCACATAGACCAGAACGCACAAGAGGATCAGGCCGATATAGACCAGCAGCGTGGCAAAGGCGAAGCGGGTGGCGCTGGCCAGTTCCTTGTCGCCCTTATCCGAGCTTTCGGTGCGGAACAGCTGCATCCCGCCGACGCGCAGGATCGGCAGCAGCGCCATGGCGGTGACCACGAAGCCCACGCCGCCGACGCCTTGCAGGATCGCCCGCCACATCAGGATGCCGCGCGGGGTGGTGTCGAGCCCCGACATCACGGTCGAGCCGGTGGTGGTGATGCCAGAGATCGCCTCGAACACCGCATCGACCGGGCCGAGCTTCCACAGCCAGAGCGGCAGCGCCCCCGCCAGAGCGGCAGAAAGCCAGACCGAGACCGTCAGCAGGAAGGTGTAGACCCGGGGCATACCGGTGAAGGGGCGGGCGGTGGCGATGGTCAGGAGCAGCCCGAAGGTGCCCGCCAGCCCGAAGGACAGAAAGAACACATCGGCACTATCGGGAAAGATCAGCGCGTTGATGGCCATCAGGGCGGCCATGAACAGGATCACCACGCCATTGACGAATACCGTAAAGCTCATGGCGCTGCTGCGGTCCTTGTTTCGCTCTGCCGCCACAGATTGACGCCTGTGCGGCGCCGGGGCAATCCCCAGTTGGGGTTTGACGGCAGGCTTGCCCGAACTGGTGCCGCCCTGCAATGCCGGGATGCGGCAAAGGGGGGGGCGGTTTCAACGAAAAGAGCCGCCGACCCAGAAGGTGCGGCGGCTCTTAAAATTCTGCGTCAGCGATCAGACCAGCGCGGCTTTCGCCTTGTCGACGATGGCGGTGAAGGCGTCCGGTTCGTTCACGGCCAGATCGGCCAGAACTTTACGGTCAACTTCGATGCCAGCTTTCGCCAGGCCGTTGATGAAGCGCGAGTAGGTCATCGCTTCGTCGTTCAGGCGCACAGCGGCGTTGATCCGCTGGATCCACAGCGCGCGGAAGTTCCGCTTACGCTGTTTCCGGTCGCGCGTGGCGTATTGGTTGGCCTTGTCGACGGCCTGGGTCGCGGTGCGGTAGGCATTGGAGCGGCGGCCGTAATAGCCTTTCGCTGCCTTAATGACCTTCTTGTGACGGGCGTGGGTAGTGGTACCACCTTTAACACGGGACATACTTCAAGCCTCCTTAGCGCGAGTAGGGCATCATCGGCTTGATGATTTGCTCATCAGCCTTCGACAGCGTCGTGGTTCCGCGCGCTTGGCGGATGAATTTGGTGGTGCGTTTGATCATGCCGTGGCGCTTGCCCGCTTGGGCGGCCACGATGCGGCCCGAGGCCGTCATTTTGAACCGCTTTTTGCAGCTCGATTTCGTCTTCATCTTAGGCATTTCGGTCTCCTTTGAGGTTACCTAGGTCTGCACGACTCGGCATGCCACTGGGGCCGGCCGTGCGGTTGGAGTGGGCCGTATAGGCGGGTTCGGAGGGGCAGGCAAGGAAAAACAGCGTTTTTCGCGGGCTCTGCGCGCGGGGCCGGCCAAAGCGGTGGCGCGGCTATTTGGTCAGCTGCGCCACCACCCGCAAAACCGCACCTGGAATGTCTTCCAGCGTGTAGCCGCCCGGCTTTTGCGTGGTGGCATAAGCGATCATCGCCCCGCCCAGTAACAGGGCAATGGCGGCCACGCGCGGGGCCCGGTTTTCGGTCACGGCCGACACGATGGCGGGCAGCGACAGAATGAGAACCACGAGGCCGGAGACAAGAATAAGGTCGAACTGAAGCATAGGGCCCCCTTTTGAGGGCCCTTGTGCAATCTTAAAGAGGCCCATTACGCATTATTCGGGGTCGGCGGCGAAAATCAACCGTTCTGCACAGGGCGCCACGCGCAGGATGTTGGTGGTGCCGGGCACGTTGAAGGGCACACCGGCGACCACAACGATCTGATCATTCTCGCTGGCGATCTCGGCGTTGCGCACTGCCCGGGCCGCCAGAATCACCGCGATGCGGAAGCGATCGACCGGCTCGGTGGTGCGCACGCAGGACACCCCCCACGACAGGCAAAGACGCCGCGCGGTGCTTTCCAGCGGGGTCAGCGCCAGAATCGGCACGCGGGGCCGTTCGCGCGAGGTCAGCAGCGCGGTGGTGCCCGATTGGGTAAAGCAGCAGATGGCCTTGATGTCGGCGGCTTCGGCGATTTCGCGCGCGGCAGACACAACACCATCGGCCACGCTTTCGCGCTTCACCGTGCGGCTGGTGGTCAGGCCGCGCCAATAGGTCGGATCGCTTTCCACCTCGATGGCCACGTTATCCATGGTTCTCACCGCTTCGCAGGGATAGTTCCCGGCAGCCGATTCGGCCGAGAGCATCACCGCATCGGCGCCGTCATAGATCGCGTTGGCCACGTCCGAGACCTCGGCGCGGGTCGGCACCGGGCTTTCGATCATGCTTTCCAGCATCTGGGTGGCCACGATCACCGGCTTGGCCTGCGCCCGGCAGGACAGGATCAGGCGTTTCTGGATCGGCGGCACGTTTTGCACCGGCAGCTCGACGCCCAGATCGCCGCGCGCCACCATGATCCCGTCAGAGACGGCCAGAATTTCGTCAAATGCGTCGACGGCAGCGGGCTTTTCGATTTTCGACAGCACTGCAGCGCGGCCTTTGGCCAGACCGCGGGCTTCTTCCACGTCTTCGGCGCGCTGCACAAACGAGAGCGCCAGCCAATCGACACCCAGCTCGCAGGCAAATTCCAGATCTTCGCGGTCTTTATCGGACAGTGCGGCCAGCGGCAGAACCACATCGGGCACGTTCACGCCTTTGCGGTTGGAAATCGTGCCGCCCACCATGACTTCGCAATTGGCGTAGTCGGGGCCGTGATCTTTCACCTTCAGGCGGATCTTGCCGTCATTCACCAGCAGGGTTGCGCCCTCTTGGAGAGCGGCAAAGATTTCCGGATGCGGCAGTTGTACGCGGTGGCCTTCGCCCGGGGTCGGATCGAGGTCAAAGCGGAAATCCTGCCCTTCCTCAAGATCGGCGGCGCCAGCGGAAAAGGTGCCGCAGCGCAGTTTCGGCCCTTGGAGGTCGGCGAGAATGGCAATGGGTTGGCCGAGATCGGCCTCGATGGTGCGGATGATCTCGTGGCGCACCCGATGTTCCTCATGGGTGCCATGAGACATGTTGATGCGGAACACGTCGGCCCCGGCTTCGACAAGTTTGCGGATGGTGTCATAATCGTTGGAAGCGGGGCCGAGAGTGGCGACGATCTTGACGTTGCGGAGGCGATGCATGCCTTCATCCTTCATAAGTTCGGTATCATGTTTGCGGTAACGGCGGCACGCGCTCTATGCCCCAAATCCCTGACAGTCGCAACTGGCGCTTTCTTTCCGCCTCGCCTAGAAAGCCTATGCCGCAAACGAATGAAGCTTTCATGACTGAACAATCCTACCATATTTTGGGCGAAAGGCGCGCCTCGCGTTGGCTGATCACCTGCGACCATGCGTCCAACCGCGTGCCAGAGGCCGTGAATGGCGGCACGCTGGGGCTGCCTGCCGAGGACATGGCCCGTCACATTGCCTTCGATCCCGGCGGAGCGGGGGTTTCGGTGGCGCTGGGCGAAGCGCTGGACGCGCCGGTGATCCTGTCGGATTTCTCGCGTCTGGTGATCGACCCGAACCGGGGCGAAGACGACCCGACGCTGGTGATGAAGCTCTATGACGGCACGATCGTGCCCGCCAACCGCCATGTGGACGCGGTCGAGGTCGAGCATCGGCTGAACGCCTATTACCGGCCCTATCATGGTGCGGTGGCGCGGCTGGCGGCGCGGCGCGACGATACGGTTTATGTGGCCATCCATTCCTTTACCCCGCAACTGCGCGGCCGTGATCCGCGGCCCTGGCATATCGGTGTGCTCTATGGGCATGACAGCCGCTTTGCCTTGCCGCTGCTGGATCGGCTGCGGCAGGAGCCTGATCTGTGTGTGGGGGAAAACGAACCCTATGGCGGCCATCTGGACGGCGACAGCGTCGATCGTCACGCGATCAAACCGGGGCGGGCGAATGTGCTGATCGAGCTGCGCAACGACCTGATCCGCACCGAAGAGCAGCAACAAAACTGGGGCCGCCGCCTTGCGCCGATCCTTGCCGAGGTGCTCGCCACAACCGGGCTATAGGAGCGTTCCATGCCGCATATCATCATCGAATACACCGCCGAGCTGGATCAGGATCACGATTTTCAGGCGCTCTGCGAAGACATCTATCAGGCGCTGGCCGCTCATCCGGCGGTGCCCGATCCGTCAACGTTGAAAATCCGGGCGCTGCCGTGCCCCTATTGGCGCAACGGCCGTGAAGGGCAGAGTTTTGTCCATGCCGATCTGAAGCTGCTGGCGGGGCGCGATGCGGAGACCAAGGCCGAGCTGGCCGATCTGATGCTCGTAGCCATGGCGGCGCGGCTGCAAACGGTGGGCTGCCTGTCGATTGATGTGATCGAGCTGAGCGCCACATATACCAAACGAGAGTTGTAGGAGACGCGCGATGGACGACCAGACCCGGATCGAGATTGAAGCCGCTGCCTTTCGTCGGCTGCAACAGCACCTGATGGAAGACCGCCCCGATGTGCAGAATATCGACCTGATGAATCTGGCCGGGTTCTGCCGCAACTGCCTCAGCCGCTGGTACGAAGAGGCCGCCAATGAACGCGGCATTCCGATGAGCAAGGCTGAGGGTCGCGAAGCATTCTACGGCATGCCCTATGACGATTGGCGGGCGCAGAACCAGACCGAGGCCAGCCCGGAAAAACAGGCGGAGTTTGAAGTGGCGTTCAAGGAAAACGTGCTGAAAGACAAGGGCTGAGCCGGTTTGCGCAGCATTGCACAATTTCTGTTCGTTTCGGTCTGTTCTGTGCGGGTGGGAATGCGTCTAGATTAGGCGCAACCCGAAACGGAGGCTCACATGACCCTTATGCCCAGCTATTTCATCTCGCATGGCGGCGGCCCCTGGCCGTGGATCCCCGAGATGCGTGCCGCGCTGGCGCCGCTGGAACAGGCGCTGGCCGATATTCCGGCGCAACTGCCCGAGCCGCCGAAAGCGATCCTGATGATTTCGGGCCATTGGGAGGCCGATGAGGTGCGCGTGATGCACGCCGCCAAGCCGCCGATGGTCTATGATTATTCCGGTTTCCCGCCGCATGCCTATGGCATCACCTATCCCGCCCCCGGGGCGCCGGAACTGGCCGAACGGGCCGCGGCGCTGATCGGGGCTGCCGGGCTGCCGGTGGCGCTGGACGAGGATCAGGGCTTTGATCACGGCAATTTCGTGCCGACCTATGTGATGTATCCCAAGGCCGATGTGCCGGTGTTTCAGGTCTCGATGCTGAAAAGCTATGACCCCGAGGCGCATTTCCGCCTTGGCCGGGCGCTGGCACCGCTGCGCGAAGAAGGCGTGCTGATCATCGGCTCTGGCCTCAGCTATCACAATCTGCGCCAGTTTGGTCCCGGCGCGAAGGTGCCGTCAGAGGCTTTCGATGCCTGGCTCGATGCGGCGCTGGCGAAAGCGCCCGAGGCCCGCACGGCGGCGCTGCTGGATTGGGAAAGCGCCCCCTATGCCCGCAGCTGCCACGCGCGGGAAGATCACCTTGTGCCGCTGTTCTCCGCGCTGGGCGCGGCTGAGACCGGCAAGGCCACGCGGATCTATCATCAGAAAATGATCTTCGGCGGCGTCACCGCCTCCAGCTGGCGCTTCGACTGACCGCTCCTCCGCGCGACGCGCGACGTCGCTCAGCAAAAAGGCCCCGGATCCTCTCCGGGGCCTTTTGTAATTCTGTGGCGCAGATCAGATCGCGACTTTGCGCATTTCCTCGGTATAGATCTCGCGCAGACGTTTGGCGATCGGGCCGGGCACACCGGTACCGATTTGCGCCCCGTCGATCTCTATCACCGGCTGGCAGAACCCGGTTGCCGAGGTCACGAAAGCTTCATCGGCCTGTTGCGCTTCGGCGATGGTGAAGGGACGTTCCTCAACCTTCATCTGCGCCTCATTGGCAAAGCGCAGGATCGCCGCCCGGGTGATCCCGTGCAGAATATCGGTGCCAAGCTGACGGGTGATAATGGTGCCATCCTTGACGATGTAGGCATTGTTCGCGGTGCCTTCGGTGACGGTGCCGTTTTCAACCAGCCAGGCATCCTGACAGCCCTTTTTCTTCGCCTGCATCTTGGCATAGGACGGGAACAGAAGCTGCGTGGTTTTGATGTCGCGCCGGTCCCAGCGGATATCGTCCAGCGAGATCACCTTGATCCCCTCATCCATCACCTTGCTGTCGATCATCGACTTTTCAAAGGTGAACAGCACGATGCCGCAGGCCACCTCTTCCGGATCGGGCCAGGCGAAATCGCGCACGCCCGGATTGCCACGGGTGATCTGCAGATAGATCCCGCCCTCATCCAGATCGTTCTTCACGACCAGATCGCGATGGATTTGCAGAAGCTCTTCCATCGTCACCGGCGACACCATTTCCAGCTCGCTCATCGAGCGTTGCAGCCGGGTGGCGTGGCCGTCGAAATCTACCAGCTTGCCGCCGATCACCGAAGTCACCTCGTAAACGGCATCGGCCATCAGGAAGCCACGGTCAAAAACCGAGACTTTTGCATCGGCTGCGGTCACATATTCTCCGTTTACGTAAACGATCTGGCTCATCTCGGTCTCCTTTCCGGGTTATCCCCAAAGCGCGGCGTCGGGCGCATGCACACCAGCCGCGTCGAATGTTAAAGCGTGTTCGCGGTCTTGGGCGAGAAGCAGCGGCCCGTCAAGGTCTGTTACCATCGCGCCTTGGGCGACCAGAACGGCGGGGGCCATGGCCAGCGAGCTGCCAACCATGCAGCCAACCATCACCTGATAGCCCTCGGCCAGCGCGGCGTCGCGCAGCGCCAGCGCCTCGGTCAGACCGCCGGTTTTATCAAGTTTGATGTTTACCACATCGTATTTGCCTTTCAGCCCCGCAAGGCTGGCGCGGTCGTGGCAGCTTTCATCGGCGCAGACCGGGATCGGGCGCTCCATGCCGATCAGCGCTTCATCATCCCCGGCGGGCAGCGGCTGTTCGACCAGCTCGACCCCAAGCCGCAGCAGATGCGGGGCAAGATCGGCATAGACCTCAGCGCTCCAACCTTCATTGGCATCGACGATGATCCGGGATGTCGGAGCACCTGCGCGCACCGCTTCCAGCCGCGCCATATCGTCGGGTGTGCCAAGCTTGATCTTGAGCAGCGGCCGGTGGGCGTTTTTCGCCGCCTGCGCGCGCATCGCCTCGGGCTCGGCCAGGCTTAGCGTATAGGCGGTGATTTCCGGGCCAGGGGCGGGCAGGCCTGCCAGCTCCCAGACCCGCTTGCCGGCGCGCTTGGCTTCCAGATCCCAGAGCGCGCAATCCACGGCGTTGCGGGCAGCCCCGGCCGGCAGCAGGCTTTGCAGCTCTTGCCGGGTAAAGGCGGCGGGCAGCGCTTCGATCTCGGCGGTGACGCTGTCGAGGGTTTCGTTATAGCGGGCATAGGGCACGCATTCGCCCCAGCCGGTCAGCCCGCCCTCTTCGATGCGCACGGTCAGCACTTTCGCCTCGGTGCGCGAGCCGCGCGAGATGGTGAACACTTCCGCAAGCGGAAAGGTGTCGGCGGTGACACTCAGGCGCATCGCTTATCCTTCTTTGGTCCGAAAATACCTCGGGGGTCCGGGGGCAGTGCCCCCGAACTGGTCCGGGTTTAGCTGATCGCGGCCAGCGCATCCACCAGCTTGGCCGCGCCAAAGCGGTAGGGGTCGGTGGCAGGCAGGCCCAGACGCGCCTCGGTTTCAGCCAGATAGGCTTCGGCTTCGTCGTTGCTCATATGCTGGGTGTTCACCGAGATCGCCACAACCTGGCAGGCCGGGTTGGCCACCTGGGCGAGGTTCAGCGCGGTGTCGCGCAGCGCTTCAAGGCTCGGCGGGGTGTAATCCGGCAGGCCACGCATATGCGCGCGGGTCGGCTCGTGGCAGAGGATCAGCGCGTCGGGCTGGCCGCCATGGACCAGCGCCATGGTCACGCCGGAATAGGACACGTGGAACAGGCTGCCCTGACCCTCGATCAGATCCCAGTGGTCGTCGTCGTTGTCGGGGGTCAGCCATTCGATCGACCCGGCCATGAAATCGGCGATCACCGCATCAAGCGGCACACCATCGCCGGTGATCAGAATGCCGGTCTGACCGGTGGCGCGGAAGGTCGATTTCATCCCGCGCGCCTGCATTTCCTTGTCCATGGCAAGGGCGGTGTACATCTTGCCGACCGAGCAATCGGTGCCCACGGCCAGGCAACGCTTGCCGCTGCGCTTCACGCCGCTGGCAATCGGGTATTGCACTTCCGGCACCCGCACATCGTGCAGGGCGCGGCCGGTGGCCTCGGCCACGGCGACCAGATCGGCCTCGTCGCGCAGGAGGTTGTGCAGGCCGGAGGCGAGGTCAAAGCCTTCTTCCAGGGCCATCACCAGCACTTTTTTCCAGGCTTGGCTGATCACGCCGCCGCGGTTGGCAACGCCGATCACCAGAGTTTTCGCGCCCGCGGCTTTGGCTTCGGCAAGGGTCATGTCGGCAAGGCCCAGATCGGCTTTGCAGCCGTCCATGCGGAACTGGCCAACGGCGTTTTCGGGGCGCCAGTCTTTGATGCCCTGCGCCACTTTGGCGGCGAGCTGGTCCGGCGCATCGCCGAGGAAGAGCAGATAAGGTGTTTCGATCATGTTGCGTTCTCCACTGTCTTCGGCAGAATCGCGCAGTCAGAGCGGGAAGTAATCGCAAGATTCGATGATGAGAGCGCCAACATTGGAAGAATTTTGCGCGAAATTGGAATATCGTCGAAGATATGATATCTGATTTGCCGCGTCGCGGCGGGAATATTCTGCAGCTGCGAGAATCGTCTTGATGATGGATGCGCAATATTCTATCCACATTCCAACACAACACGTAACAAACTTACCCGGAGAGCGCGATGTCCTTCCGCATTCAACCCACTGCCCCGGCGCGGCCGAACCGTTGCCAGCTTTTCGGCCCCGGCTCGAATGTGAAGCTGTTCGAGAAAATGGCGGCGAGTGCGGCGGATGTGATCAATCTCGATCTGGAAGATTCCGTGGCGCCGGATGACAAGGCGCAGGCGCGGGCCAATGTGATCGCGGCGATCAATGACATCGACTGGGGGCGCAAAACCCTGAGCGTGCGGATCAACGGGCTGGATACGCCTTATTGGTATCGCGATGTGGTCGATCTGCTGGAGCAGGCCGGGCCGCGGCTTGATCAGATCATGATCCCGAAAGTGGGCTGCGCCGCGGATGTCTATGCGGTCGATGCGCTGGTGACGGCGATTGAGCGTGCAACGGGGCGGGACAAGCCGATCAGCTTTGAAGTGATCATCGAAAGCGCGGCGGGCATCGCCCATGTGGAAGAGATTGCCGCTTCCTCGCCCCGGCTGGTGGCGATGAGCCTTGGCGCGGCTGATTACGCGGCTTCGATGGGGATGCAGACCACCGGGATCGGCGGGACGCAGGAAAACTACTACATGCTGCATGGCGAGACCCGGCATTATTCCGATCCCTGGCATTGGGTGCAAACCGCCATCGTCGCCGCCTGCCGCACCCATGGGCTGCTGCCGGTGGATGGACCCTTTGGCGATTTCTCTGATGACGAAGGCTACCGCGCGCAGGCGCGGCGGTCCGCGACGCTGGGCATGGTCGGCAAATGGGCGATCCACCCGAAACAGATCGCGCTGGCCAATGAGGTGTTCACCCCGTCCGAAGCGGCGGTGACCGAGGCCCGCGAAATCCTCGCCGCGATGGAAGCGGCCAAAGCCTCAGGCAGCGGTGCTACGGTCTACAAGGGCCGGTTGGTGGATATCGCCAGCATCAAACAGGCCGAAGTGATCGTGCGCCAATCAGAGATGATCGCAAACGGCTGAGGCCTCAGCGCAGGTGATAGCCATGCGCCGCGCGGATGAGCAGGCCAAGCGCCTCATCCTCGGCCTGCGCGGGCGCATCGAACAGCACCGCGCGGTTGCCCTCATAGCGAAACGCCTCGCCAACTGCGGCGCGGAAGTCGTCCAGCAAGCTGGTCGTGCAGGTGACATAAAGCGCGAAGCCTCCGGATTTGGGCAGGCCCAGCCGCAGCGTGGCGCCGTGGCGGGCGCGGTAGGCGGGTTCGCCCCAGCTCAGCTTTTCCACCACCGGCCCGGCGCCCATGGAAGCGGCCTCATCAAGGATGCGGGCGCGCAGGATCAGAAGCGCCTGCCGTTCCGGCATCGGAAAAGCGTCGAAAGCGGCTTGCACCGCCGGATCGGCGATCCGGTCAGCCACGCGCCGCTGCTCCGACCGCACCCATCGCCGAGGCCATGATTGGCAGCATCAAATAGCGCAGGCCGACGCCGATCAGCCAGGGGCCAAATGGGCTGCCCATCAGCCCCACCAGCACCACGAGATCGAGCGCCCAGTTGAGCGCCGCCCAGAACAGCCCGAGCGCCAGGCCGGAGGCAAAGCTGGGCGTGACCTGCCGGAAGGCGCGGGTCAGCAGCCAAGCGCCGGTGACACCGCCGATCAGGATCATCGCGGTCTTGAACAGAAAGATGTCGGTCGCGAGCTGGCCTTCGCGGGTGTAGAACGCGAAGGCGGCGAAAAACGGCACGGCCCAGGTGAGCAGGCCGTAGATCAGATTGCGCAGGGTGAAAATTTCGCGTGTCATATCAATATCCTCATAGCTATCCCGCCGCGCGTGGCAGCAGGATAGCAGGATTTTTCAAATTCCGATGCCCTATTGCAGGGCCACAGAGATCAGTGTGACCAGATCTTCGGGTTTGGTATCCATCGGCGTGTTTTCATAGAATTCATAGGGCGGCTGATCGCGCGGTTCTTCGCCCGATCCTGGCAGCCATTCGCCGAACAGATAGGAATAAGCCTTGGCCAGCCCGGCATAGGGGCCGGTATAGCGCAGCACCGCATATTTGCCGCCAAGCAGGGTCTGAACCTGCAAGGGCGGCGTGACCTCCGCATCATCACCGACAACCAGCGCGGCAAAGCTTTGCAGCTCATCTGCCGGTTTCGATTGCGGGTCGTCGTAATAAACCCCCACCATATTGCCCATCCGGGCGCCATGGCCCTGTGCGGCCAGCGATGTGGCGGCGGTTTCAAAGGCGCGACCAACCTCCATGTAATCGCCCTTATGCGCGATACCGGCGATCCGGCGGGCAGGCAGCTCAGTGATGCTCACATCGTACATCTCGTAATCTCCATGTTCATTGAGTCGCAAAGCCGGAGCGGGCAGGCCACGCGCCCGAAATGCCGAAGGGGTTTGCGCGAAATGCTCGCGAAACGCCCGGGCAAAGCTTTTCGGGTTGGGATAGCCACAGATGCGCGCCACCTGATCGAGCGGGGCGTCGGTGAGCACCAGCTCATTCGCCGCACGGGTCAGCCGCACCCGCCGTGTGAACTGCGCCACGGTTTCGCCCGTCACCGCCGTAAAGACGCGGTGAAAGTGGAAACGTGACAGCGCCGCGACATCGGCCAGCTCGTCCAGCGACAGATCGCCATCGAGATGGTCGTAAACATGGTCCAGCACCCGCAGCAGGCGTTTTTCGTAAGTGACGTGCATAAGTCCTCTCCGGTTTGCCAGATTGTGCTCGCATAAGTGCAGGGCACAAATCTTGCTGAGTTGCAAAGTGGCGCGCCGCCCGCCATATACGGGGGCACGAAAACTGCGGGAGCGCATGATGACCAATTACCTCGAATTCGAAAAGCCGCTGGCGGAAGTCGAAGGCAAGGCCGCCGAACTACGGGCGATGGCCGCGGGCAACGAGGAAATGGATATCGAGAAAGAGGCCGCGGCGCTCGACCGCAAGGCCGAGTCGATGCTTGAGGACCTCTACAAGAACCTCACCCCCTGGCGGAAATGTCAGGTGGCGCGTCATCCCGACCGGCCGCATTGCAAGGATTACATCGAAGCGCTGTTCACCGAGTTCACCCCGCTGGCGGGCGACCGGAACTTTGCCGACGATCACGCGGTGATGGGCGGGCTGGCGCGGCTGGGCGATCAGCCGGTGATGGTGATCGGGCATGAGCGCGGGCATGACACGAAAAGCCGGATTGATCGCAATTTCGGCATGGCGCGGCCCGAGGGCTATCGCAAGGCGATCCGGCTGATGGATCTGGCCGACCGTTTCGGCCTGCCGGTGATTGCGCTGGTCGACACGCAAGGCGCCTATCCCGGCAAGGGCGCGGAAGAACGCGGCCAGTCGGAAGCCATCGCACGCTCGACCGAAAAATGCCTGTCGCTGAAAGTGCCGATGATCAGCCTGATCATTGGTGAGGGCGGCTCTGGCGGGGCCGTGGCCTTTGCCGCCGGCAACACCGTGATGATGCTGGAGCATTCGATCTATTCGGTGATCAGCCCCGAAGGCTGCGCCTCGATCCTGTGGAAGGATGCCGAGAAAATGCGCGAAGCCGCCGAGGCGCTGCACCTGACTGCGCAGGATCTGAAGCAGCTGGGCGTGATCGACCGGATCATCGCCGAGCCGCTGGGCGGCGCGCATCGCGGCGCGGATCAGACGCTCAGCGCGGTTGGGGTGGCGATCGAGGTGGAGCTGAAAGCCCTGTTGAAGAAAAAGCCCGACGCCCTGCGCAAGGACCGGCGGCAGAAATTCCTCGATATGGGCTCGAAAGGCCTCGCGGCCTGATCAGACCCTTTCCGGTTAATCGGCGGTTTACCACGCTCGACAGGCGCATTGCCTGATCGGCCCTGCTGTTGCTAGGGTTGGACACGCGCGTTTCCGAGTGAAAGGAGCTTTCGATGAAAGCCCACCTAGCCGTTTTTGCCCTATGCCTGCTTGCTACGCCCGCCTTTTCAGACACTGACGATGTGACCGTGGTGCTTGACGATTTTTCCGGTGATCCGCCGGATAGTATGCGCACGGATTGGAATACGCTCCTATACGAGGGGATCGACAGTGGCTGGGTTGGATCGTGGCAATTGGTCAGCGCGGTTCTGAGCAGCCCGCAGGGCGAAATCGAATGGCCAACCAAGGGCCATGTGATGACCGTGGCCGGTGATGGCAGCTATCAGCTCGATTACAGCCCTGCCAGTTTTCAAGCCTCGATTGCGGTGAACGGCGTCGACATGCCAACAACCGCGCCCCCGGCGATGCTCCCAACGGGTGCGCCGGGCGGCTGCTTGGGGAATGGCACGATTAGTGGGCTGGTGGTTGGCCATCTTTTTGCGCCCTTCGATGTCGATCTCGATTACGTGGATATCGATGGCGGCTATCCGATTGGAGCACCGTGGATGGAAGCCTCGATTGACAAGGCAGCCTCGAAGAAACCCGAGTTGCATTGCGATGGCGCCGAGGTTGAAGTGGCCTCCACCGCCGTTCTGCCCGCGCTGGGCATCGGTCGCCCGGCGCCAAGTGCGAATGGGGTTGTGGTGCCTTACGATTACGAGATCGACCTCAATAGCACCACGCTGACGATCATCGCGCGCGGGGTGCCGGGGATGACCTATGTCTTTACCCGGCTGAACTGACGGGCTGAACTGACCGGCAGGGCAGGGCGCGACAGGGCCTAGCGCTCGCGGAAGGCCTTGTCGAAATAATCCATGAACGGTTTCATCAGATAGGCGAAGGGGCTGCGTTCGCCGGTGCTGAGGAAAGCCTCGACCGGCATGCCCGGGATCAACACCGAGCCTTCGGGAAGTTTCGCGGTTTCGCCCTCGTCAATCTCGATCCGCGCCCGGTAGTAGCTGGCACCGCTGCGCTGGTCGTACAGCGCGTCGGGCGAGACCGACATCACCGTGCCGAAAATCTCGGGCGTGGTGCGGGTGGAAAAGGACGGGAAGCGCAGCAGCACCTTCTGGCCCATATGCACCTGATCAATATTCAGCGTCGGCACCTGCGCGCCGATCACCAGCGGCTGATCCTGCGGCACGATGGCCAGCACGGTTTCGGCGGGCCGGATCACCGCCCCGGCGCTGAACACCTGCAGCGAATGGATGGCGCCTGCCAGCGGCGCGCGGATTTCCAGCCGGTCGAGCTGTTCGAGCAGCGCGCGGCGGTGCTCGGCAAATTGCAGCTCTTTGCCTTCCTGATCCGATAGCAGGGTGCTCGCCTCTTCCTGGCGCTGGGACTGAAGCTGCAGGATCTGCAGGTCAATCTCGGTGATCCGTTCGCCGTTCTGGGCCTTGCGGGCAATGATGTCGCCTGCCGCGCCTTCCAGCTGCGCCTTCTGCCGCCGTAGCGCCAGCACGGTGGAGCTTTGGGTCAGCCCCTTGTCGAGCAGCTGTTGCTGATTGGCGAGCTCTTCGGCGATCAGCGCAACCTGTTCTTCCTGAGCGGCAAGCTGGGCGGCAAGCCCGTCGTTCTGGCTGGCGATCTGTGATTTACGTTTTTCCAGCTGCGCCACCGAGGCCGCCAGATTATCGCGTCGCCGGACAAACAGCCGCCGGTTGGTCTCCAGCATCTCGGCGACATCGGGATTGGTCGTGGCTTCGGCCAGCAGCTCGGGGCTGAAGGTAATCTCGGTCGCCCCGTCACGTTCGGCCTCCAGCCGCCCACGCCGCGCGGCCATCTCATAGATCTGGCTGTTGGTGATGGCGAGTTCGCTATCAAGCCGTTGCGCGTCGAGCCGGATCAGCACCTGACCGGCCGCAACCACATCGCCCTCATGCACCTCGATCGAGGCGACCTTGCCGCCATCGGGGTGCTGCACCACCTGCTGGTTCTGTTCGGTCTCGATCAGGCCGGGGGCGACGATGGCGCTGGCGATCTGCGTGGTCACCGACCAGGTGCCTAGCCCGCCCACCAGGACCGCGACCGCCAGAAGCCCCAGAATAACCGGGCTGCGCGCCGTCCATGCCTGTTTTACATCCTGTTCGGGCATCAGCTTACTCCGCCGGTTTTGCCTTCGGCCGCACTCGACTGGATCTGGCGCGCGTTCTGCACCGTGCGTTCCAGGATCTGATCCCGCGGCCCGAAGGCGCGGACATTGCCGTGTTCCAGCACCAAAAGCAGATCGCATTCGGCAATCGCCGAGGGCCTATGCGCCATGATCATCACCGCGCCGCCGTCGGCCTTGATCTCGCGGATCGCATTGTTCAGCGCGATGCTGCCGTCATTGTCGAGGTTGGAATTGGGCTCGTCCAGCACCAGAATGACCGGATTGCCATAGATCGCACGGGCCAGCCCGATGCGCTGCATCTGCCCGCCCGAGAGCATCCCGCCGCCGCCCGAGACCTGCGTGTCGTAGCCGTCGGGCAGGGCAAGGATCATCTCATGCGCGGCGGCCTTTTTTGCGGCGCGCACCACGGCTTCGTCATCGGGGTTTACCGCCAGCCCGGCGATGTTCTGCGCGATGGTGCCGTCAAACAACTGCACCCGCTGCGGCAGATAGCCAATATGGGCGCCCAGCATCGCAGGATCGTATTGGTCGAGCGCCGCGCCATCCAGACGGATCTTGCCCCCGGCTGGCGTCCAGACCCCGGTGATCACCCGCGCCAGAGTCGATTTCCCCGCACCCGAGGGGCCGATCACCCCAAGCGCCTGCCCGGGCTTCAGCTCGAAATTCACCATGCGCAGCGAGGCGAGCGATTGCCCCGGCGGCACCACGGTCAGGTTTTCGGCCTTGAGATTGGCAGTAGGGCGCGGCAGCTGGGTGCGTGGCGGCTCTGGCGGCACCTCGCCCAGAAGTTCGGTCAGTGCCAGCCAACCCTGCCGCGCGCGCTGCACGAGCTGCCATTGGCCGATCAGCAGATCAATCGGGGCCAGCGCCCGACCCAAGAGGATCGAGCCCGCAATCATCGCGCCACCGCTGAGCTCGCCGCGCAGCACCAAGAGGGCGCCAAGGCCCAGCATCGCCGATTGCAGGAACATGCGGAAGGTGCGCGACAGCGCCGAAAACTGCCCGGCCCGGTCGGATGACAGGATGGTGTCGCTCAGCGCGGCATTGCGGGTGCGGTGCCAGCGTTCAAAGCCGTTATCGGCCATGCCCAGCGCGCGCACCATCTCGGCCTCGCTGCGCAGCTGCTCGGCCATGTGATCGGCCTGCATCAGGGCGCGGTTGGCCTCGCGCACCGGGCCAGCGGTGTAGATCTGGTTCAGCACCGCGATCAGCACCAGCAGCCCGCCGCCGGTCAGGGCGAGATAAGCCAGCCAGGGGTGGAAAATCGCAATGCCCAGCAGAAAGAACGGGGTCCAGGGGATGTCGAACAGGGCGGCGAAAGCCGGCGAGGACAGCAAGCGTTGCACCGATTCCAGATCGCGCAACGTATTCGTGGGCTGCACGCCCCCGCTGGCCAGCGCCTGACGGCGCAGCACGGCGGCAAAGACCCGCCGGTCCAGATGGGCTTGAAACCGTGCGCCGATCCGCGCCAGCACCCGCCCGCGCGCATAATCGAGCAGCCCCATCATCGCAAAGAGGAAGGTCATCAACAGCACCAGCGCCAGAAGCGTGGCTTCTGAGCGCGAACCCAGCACCCGGTCATAGACCTGCAGCATGAACAGCGGCCCGGTCAGCATCAAAAGGTTGATGAACACCGAAAACAGCCCGACCGCCCAGAACAGCGCCCGCCCCTCGCGTCGGGCGGCGCCAAGCTCGCTGAGCGCCTGATCACGCTGGATAAGGGAAATGCCTGCCTTGGCCATGGGATATCCACCGTGCCGTTATCAAAATACCCGTTAAGTGATAGCGGTCTGGAGGCACGGCGTCACCTCCAAACCCTATCCGCCGATGCCAAGGATCGAGCGCAGCACACCCATCAGAGACCCGTCATCCGGGGCGGTGGTGGGGGGCGGCGCCGCGGTGCCGGGCATGACCGTGCCGTTCTCGACTGTCGGCGGCACATTGGGGCGCAACATCGGCAGGGGCGTAGACGGCAGATCCTTTTCCACCCGGCTCATGGTTTGGTTCCAGATTTCCGCGGGCAGCCCGCCGCCGGTGACGCCGGTCAGCGGGGTGTTGTCGTCATAGCCCATCCAGACGCCGGCGACGTAATCGGCGGTGAAGCCGATGAACCAGGCATCGCGGGCGGCGGTGGTGGTGCCGGTTTTGCCCGCCACTTCGTGGGTCTCCAGATTGGCGCGATGGCCGGACCCGTCGGTCACCACCCGGTGCATCATGTAGATCAGCTGTTTGGCCGCGTCGGGTGAGATGACCCGTTCGCCGATCCCGCCCGATTGTTCCATCAGCGGGGTGGAATCGCCGCGCAGGCGCAGATCGACCAGCCCATAGGGCGTGACCGACGATCCGCCGTTCAGGATGCCCGCATAGGCGCCGGACATTTCCAGCAGGCTCGAATCCGATGCCCCCAGTGCCAGCGCCGGGCCTGCGGCCAGATCGGACTGGATGCCGAACATCGAGGCGACGGTGCGCACATTCTCGCGCCCCACCGCTTCTGACAGCTTCACCGCCGGAACGTTCAGCGAATTGCGCAGGGCATCGGTGAGCGTGACCCAGCCGTAATTCTTGCGGGTATAGTTCTCGGGGCACCATTGGCCCGATCCGGGGATGTTCATGCAGAACGGCGCGTCTTCGATCAGGCTGTCATAGCGCCAGCCGAGATCGAGCGCGGTGGCATAGACGAAGGGTTTGAACGACGAGCCGGTCTGGCGCTTGGCCATGGTCGCCCGGTTGAAGCCGCCAACCACGTTGCGGTTCCGCCCGCCAACCATCGCGCGCACCGCACCATCGGCGCTCATCACGACGATCGCGGCCTGAGCTTGTGATGCTTTCTCGACCTTGTTGTCGAACACCCATTGCAGCGCCTCTTCGGCGGCGGTCTGGATGTCCTGATCGAAGGTGGTCTTGATGATCACGTCTTCGGTGGTGTCGCGGGTCAGGAAAGACGGCGCCGTCGACATCATCCAATCGGCAAAATAGCCGCCCGCGCGGGCTTCTGCGGCCTGCGAGAGCACCGTGGGATGGGCGCGGGTATAGGCGGCCTCTTCGGCGGTGATGAGGCCCTGATCCTCCATCAGCCTGACCACGATCAGCGCCCGGTTCCAGCTGCGTTGCAGGTTACTGGTCGGGTCATAGCGGCTGGGCGCGGTCAGGGCGCCGGCCAGAATGGCCGCCTCGCCGACATCGACCTGCGAGGCAGGTTTGCCGAAATAGCGCTCGCTGGCGGCTTCGAACCCATAGGCCCCGGCGCCCAGATAGGCGCGGTTGAGGTAGATGGTCAGGATCTCGTTCTTGCTGAAGCGCGTTTCCAGCGCCATCGCATAGACGGCTTCCTTGATCTTGCGCCACAGTGATCCTTCGCGGCAATCGGCCTCGTATTCCGCTTCGGTCAGGCCAGAGGCGGGATCATAGGGCACGCCCACGCACAAAAGCTTGGCGGTCTGCTGGGTCAGGGTCGAGCCACCATTGCCCGACAGCGGCCCGCGCCCTTCGCGCATATTGATCATCATCGCGCCGGCAATGCCGCGCGGCGAGATGCCGAAATGGCGATAGAAGCGTTTGTCTTCGGTGGCGATCACCGCATTTCGCAGCGCGGGCGACACGGTGTCGGCCGAAACGATCCCGGCAAACTGCTCGCCGCGCCAGGCGAAGGTCTTGCCGTAGCGATCAAGCATCGTGACCGAGCCACGCGCGCGGCCGTCGACCAGATCGGTCAGCGGCGGGATGGAGGAGGCGAAATAGAGCACGCCGCCACCAATCAGCAGGGCGAGGACCACGCTGCTCAGAATGGCCAGCCGCAGCCCAAGGTGCAGAAGGCCGCGCAGCAGCATCAGCGGCAGGGCGATGATCAGCGGCAACTTACGCCGGGTCTGGGTCCGACGCTTTGCCCCTTGCGATTTGCGCGGCCTGCGTGAGCCCCCGCCCGACGGCGGTTTGCCGCCACCCGAGGGTGGCTTACGCGGAGGTTTCCCGCCGGAAGATGTGGACGAATAGCGTTTGTCTGCGACCAGCGGACGGCGCCGCGAACCGTTCTGTGCCATGGGGTTTGACCGGACCTGCTCGTGTTTTTTCTCACCATAGCGACTCGGGGCGCAGAAGACGAGGGGGGGAGGGCGTAACCGGGCACGTTCGGAAATGTGCACATCTTTTGGGCGCTTAATTTTTAATCAAAAATGCCCAATTGTGCAAAAAATGTGACGTGCTCCCCGTTTCCTGTTTCCCAACCCTGTCGGTTTTCTTGCCGCACCCCCGCCCAGCTGCGTTGGGTGGAGCCGTTATGACGCGCGGAGAGCCTGCTTTCCGCATCTGGCAAAAGGGGAACAACGTGAAACTGATCATTGCAGCGATCAAGCCATTCAAGCTCGAGGAGGTGCGCGAAGCGCTCACCGCTATCGGCGTGCGCGGCATGATGGTGACTGAAATCAAAGGCTTCGGCACTCAGTCGGGGCACACCGAAATCTACCGCGGCGCTGAATATGCGGTGAATTTCGTGCCGAAAGTGAAACTTGAAATCGTCGTGGCTGACTCGCTCGCCGAACAGGTTGTCGAGGCAATCGCCAAGACCGCCCAGACCGGCAAGATCGGCGATGGCAAGATCTTCACCCTGGATGTCGACAGCGCGCTGCGCGTGCGGACCGGCGAGACCGACGGCGACGCGCTTTAAGCCGGGCCAGACTGAGACAAGAGGACAGACAAGAGATGAAACTCACCAAATTTCTTCCCCTCGCAGCCGCGGTGGCCCTTGTGCCCACCCTCGGCTTTGCGCAGGAAGCTGCCGCTTCGCCGGCTGGCACTGAAGTCGGCTTTATTCTGAACACCTTCATGTTCCTGGTCACGGGCTTCCTCGTGATGTGGATGGGCGCTGGGTTCTCGATGCTTGAATCGGGTCTGGTGCGGTCGAAAAACGTGACCATGCAGCTGACCAAGAACATCGCGCTCTTCGCGATTGCTGCGATCATGTACTACCTGATCGGCTACAACCTGATGTATCCGGGCGATGCCTGGACGATTAACGGCGTTATCGGCGCCTTCTCGACGACTTCGCTGGAGCCGGTGGGCGTTGGCGCTGGCGATGTTGATATCACCTATGCCTCGGTTGGGTCGGACTTCTTCTTCCAGCTGATGTTCTGTGCCACCACGGCCTCGATCGTTTCGGGTACTCTGGCTGAGCGCATCAAACTGTGGCCCTTCCTGATCTTCACCGTTGTCCTGACTGGTCTGATCTACCCGATCCAGGCGTCGTGGAAATGGGGCGGTGGCTTCCTGGCTCCGGGTGCCGAAGGCGTGACCGACTTCCTCGACTTCGCTGGCTCCACCGTTGTGCATTCGGTTGGCGGCTGGGCTGCTCTGGCTGGCGCGATTGTGCTTGGTCCGCGGATCGGCAAGTACGGCAAAGATGGCAAGGTCAACGCCTTCCCGGGCTCGAACCTGACGCTCGCCACGCTTGGCACGTTCATCCTGTGGCTCGGCTGGTTCGGCTTTAACGGCGGCTCGCAGCTCTACATGGATACCGCAGGCAATGTGGCCGACATCTCGCGCATCTTCGCCAACACCAACACGGCGGCTGCCGGTGGTGCGATCGCCGCGATGATCCTGACGCAGATCCTCTACAAAAAGGTCGACCTGACCATGGTGCTGAACGGCGCGCTGGCTGGCCTGGTCTCGATCACCGCCGAACCGCTGACCCCGGGTCTGGGTGCTGCCACCCTAATCGGTGCCGTGGGCGGTGTGCTGGTGGTGTTTGTTGTGCCGCTGCTCGACAAGCTGAAAATCGACGACGTGGTTGGCGCCATCCCGGTGCACCTCGTGGGCGGTATCTGGGGCACGCTGGCCGTGGTCATCACCAACTCTGATGCGAGCCTGTTTGTGCAGATCAAGTCGATCGTCATCGTCGGTGTCTTCACCTTCGTGGTCTCGTTGGTGGTCTGGATGCTGCTGAAAGCCATCATGGGCATCCGGGTTTCGGAAGAAGACGAAGCCATGGGTCTCGACCGCGCCGAGCTTGGGATGGAGTGCTATCCCGAATTCACCAACGGCTGATCTCTTTCCAAACACGAGCCGTAAGACAGGCCCGGGCGTTAGCGCCCGGGCTTTTTCACGTGAGTCGCCTCTGCCTGACGAGCCTATGCGCATTTGGCGCAAAATATATGCGCAACCGCCTAATAATTATGCAGATACCCGCAGTCTCCCCGATGCGCCCGTTTCCTGAGCGGCTTTGCTTGCGAAATAACCGGGTCTGCCGTTGTTGAAGGCGAGATTGACTTCGGGCGCCGCCCGCCCGGCAAAAAGAGGGGAGACAAGGTGAAACTGATCATTGCAGCAATTAAACCGCACAAGCTCGACGAAGTGCGCGAGGCCCTGATTGGCATCGGTGTGCGTGGCATGATGGTATCCGAGATCAAAGGTTTCGGCATGCAATCGGGCCATACCGAGATTTATCGTGGCGCCGAATATGCCGTGAATTTCGTGCCCAAGGTCAAAATCGAAGCCGTTGTGGACGACGCGCTGGCCGAGCAGGTGGTCGAGGTGATCGCCAAGACCGCTCAGACCGGCAAGATCGGCGATGGCAAGATCTTCACCCTCGATGTTGAAGGCGCCCGTCGGGTGCGTACCGGCGAAACCGGCAGCGACGCGCTTTAAGACGCGGCTCAAGAGAGGACAAACCAAATGCAACTGAAGAAACTCCTTCCCATGGCCGCTTTTGGTGCGCTTGCGCCGCTGGCCGCCTTTGCGCAGTCCGCCATGGTTGACGCCGTCGAAGCGGCACCGATTGTCGACAAGGGCGATGTGGCCTGGATGATGACCGCCTCACTTCTGGTCATGTTCATGATCATCCCCGGTCTGGCGCTGTTTTACGGTGGCCTCGTGCGCACCAAAAACATGCTGTCGGTGCTGATGCAGACTACGCTGGTCGCCGCGATGGCGATGGTGGTTTGGGTGCTCTATGGCTATTCCTTCGCCTTTGGCGGCGCGGGCACCTTCTGGGGCGGGCTTGATAAGCTGTTCCTCTCGGGTGTGACGCTCGACAGTACGGCGGCCACCTTCACCGATGGTGTGGTTCTGCCGGAATATGTGTTCATCGCCTTCCAGATGACCTTTGCGGCGATCACGCCTGCGCTGATCATTGGTGCCTTTGCCGAGCGGATCAAATTCTCGGCGACGCTGCTGTTCTCGCTGCTCTGGATCACCTTCATCTATTTCCCCATCGCTCACATGGTTTGGGGCGAGGGCGGCCTGGTGCTCGATTGGGGCGCAATCGACTTTGCTGGTGGCACCGTGGTGCATATCAATGCCGGTATCGCGGCGCTGGTGGCAGCGCTGGTGATTGGCCCACGGGTTGGCTTTGGCAAAGACAACATGGCGCCGCATTCGATGACGCTGACCATGGTTGGCGCCGGGATGCTCTGGGTTGGCTGGTTCGGCTTTAACGCAGGCTCCAACCTTGAAGCCACCTCGGGCGCGACGCTCGCCATGCTCAACACCTTTATCGCCACCGCTGCTGCGGCGCTGAGCTGGTCGCTGGTGGAAGCCATCTTCCACGGTCGTCCGTCGGGCCTTGGGGCTGCATCGGGTGTGGTTGCCGGTCTTGTGGCCGTTACCCCGGCCTGCGGCACCTCCGGCCCGGTTGGCGCGCTGATCCTGGGTCTCGTCGTCTCGCCGGTCTCATATTTCTTCGTTGCCAAGGTGAAGAACAAATTCGGCTATGACGACAGCCTCGACGTGTTCGGCGTGCATGGCATTGGCGGTATCGTTGGCGCCATCGGCACCGGCATTCTGGCCTCGACCTCGCTGGGCGGCACCGGTTTCGTGGTCGAAGGCGGCATGGCGCTGCAGGTCTGGGTTCAGATCAAAGCCGTGCTGGTGACGCTGGTCTGGTCGGGCGTTGGCTCGCTGATCCTGCTCTACGTGGTCAAAGCGATCACTGGCCTTCGGGTGAGCGAAGAAGAAGAGCGTATCGGTCTGGATACCTCCAGCCACGGCGAAAGCGCCTATAATATGTGAGCCTGAGTGCTTACAGGGAGCAGGCCCGGGGGAAACTCCGGGCCTTTTTCGTTTGGGGTCGGCGTCTAGACCCCGTGCCCGCGCAGGAAATCGCCCGCAACCTCTGCCGGGTCGATCTGGCCAAGATCGCTGACCGGTCCGCCGCCGATGCGGGCGAGGAAGCCGGTCATTGCCAGCGGTGCGATCAGGGCGAGAAGCTTGGAAAAGGGATTGCCCGGGGTGATCCGCCCTGCCGCCTGATGGCGCGCGATGATCCCGGCAGCGTTTTGCAGATTGGGCATCAGCGCCGCCATGGCATCGCGAAATTCGGGCGTTTTCGCCACCTCAGCCATGGTCATCATCACCACCGCGCCGAAGCTGTTGAAGGTTTCCAGATAGGCGGCGGCGATGGCGGTGATGTCGGCGGTCACATCATCGCTCGCGGTCAGATGCCCGAAGGGTGAGGTGCTGAGCTCGGCCTCCAATGCCGCCTTGATCAGCTCGGCCTTGGTGCCGAAGCGACGATAGAGCGTCACCTCATTCACCCCGGCGCGGCGCGCGATTTCCTTGGTCGTCGCAGCCTCGTAGCCCCGTTCGGAAAACACATCGAGCGCGGCTTTGTGGATCAGGGAAACGTCGATGACCTTGGGCAAGGGGGCCTCCTTTTTGCGGGCGAGCATAGTGTCGCTGTGGGTATTAGCAAGTTATGACTTGCATAAACCGTCGCGCGGGATTATTGCAAGTCAATACTTGCTATAACGCAGATTCGGAGCCCGTCATGAGTGCACCTGCCCAAACCCCCGCCCAAAAACCGCATGAAGCCTGGTTTGAAGATACCTGGTGGTATGGGCTCAAGGCGCGTTTGCAGTGGACCGGCTGGCTGCAATACACCCCCAACCTTGTTGCCGCGACGCTGGTGCTGCTGCTGGCCGGTATCGCGGCGCTGATCGGCATTGCGCCCAAGTTTACCGCCTGGCCGCTCTTGATCATTTCACTGCTGCTCTACGGCAATGCGCTGTTTGACGTGGCGACGGTGCGCTTTGGCTGGCATCCGGCGGAAAAGCTGCCCGTCGCGCGCGATGGGATGGACGCCTTTGATCTGGCCCGCGCCCGGAAATCTTGCCGGTCGTTCCAGAAACGCAAATTGAGTGATGCGCATCGTGACAGGCTGATCGCGCTGGCAGAGCGGGCGGCGCAGCCGGAGGCCTGCATCGGCAACGCCCCGATCCGGTTTGAATATCTCAATGCGCCGCTCACCGTCTGGCCGACCGTCGGGGCGCGGGAATTTCTCGTGGCCATCGCGCCGCGCGAATATCACGAGTTGGCGGTGGTCGATATTGGCCGGAGCCTGCAAAAGGTGGTGCTTGAGGCCACGCGAATGGACGTCGCCACCTGCTGGATCGGGCCGGGCGCTGACCCCAGCAGCATCGCCGAAAATCTGGGGCCGCGTTTCGACGCCACCCGCGACCACGTGATCTGCGTCTGCGCCATCGGCTATAAGTCGCGTTACATACCGCTCTCGGTTCGGTTCATGACGCGCTCGATGAGCGACCGCAAAGCCATGAGCGAGCTGTTCTTTGCCGATACCGGTTTCAGCAAACCGCTCGACCCGGCTGTGGCCCCCTATGCCGAGTTTGGCCGCAGCTACGAGATCTGCCAGTGGTCGCCCTCGTCCTATAACGGCCAGACCAGCCGCGCCGTGGCGCTGGTGGAGCATGGCGAGGTGAGCCGGGTGGATTTCTGCGCCGCCACCAAGTCGCGCTACTACGCCATGGTCGCGCTGGGCATCTGGATTGCCAATTGGGAATGGGGCTGCGAGGCGCTGGGCATCGACGGCAAGGTCGAGGTGCTTTCGACCGAGGGCGAAAACCGCCCCGAGCTGCCACGCTATGTGGCAAGCTGGCGCCGGGCCGCCTGATCTAGCCCCGCGCCAAAAACGCCTGGAACGCCGCCAGAGTTTCGTCGGAGACATGGTGCTCCATGCCTTCGGCATCCAGCTCGGCGGTTTGTTCGGGCACGCCCACGGCTTTCAACAGATCGACCACAACCCGGTGACGGGCGCGCACGCGGTCGGCCAGCGTCGCGCCGTTTTCGGTTAAAAACACCCCGCGATAGGGGCGGCTGACCGCCAGACCTTCGCGTTTCAGCCGGGCCACGGCCTTGGTGGCGGTCGGGTGGGTCACGCCCATCCGGTTGGCAATATCCGCAATCCGCGCCTCGCCCATCTCTGCCGACAGATCGCTGATCATCTCGACGTAATCTTCCATCACCGCCATCGCCTGCGCATTGCGGGCATGGGTGAACCGTTCGGCGTCGTCTGGCTGGGTCATGCGGGTCCTTCCTCCGGAGTTTCAGACATTATAGCCGAGGCTACATTTTGAAAAGCCCGTTTCGTCTGAATTTGCCTCTTGCAATAAATGAAGCCTTGGCTACATTCCGTTGCTGCGACAGGATTAACGAGGAAGACCACGAGATGAGCCATGGCTTAACCAACAGAACCCGAGCGGTGATGTCCGCCGTACTGGCGGGCGAACGCAAGGGCGTGCGCGCACTTTCGGCCTTTGTTGGGCCTGCGGTCATCGCCTCGATTGCCTATGTCGACCCGGGCAATTACGCGACGAATATTCAGGCGGGCGCGGGCTATGGCTACACGCTGCTTTGGGTGGTGCTGTTGGCCAACCTGATCGCGATGCTGTTTCAGGCGCTGTCTGCCCGGCTCGGGATTGTCTCGGGAAAAAATCTGGCAGAGCTGAGCCGCGACAACTTCCCGCGCCCGGTGGTTTGGGGGATGTGGGGGGTCAGCGAGGTGGCCGCGATGGCGACAGATCTGGCTGAGTTCCTCGGTGGGGCCATCGGCCTCGCGCTTTTGTTCAATATCCCGCTGGTTTGGGGGATGGTGGTGACCGCCATCGTCACCTACGGAATTCTGATATTCGAGCGCAAAGGCTTCCGGCCGATGGAGTTGATCATCGGCACAATGGTGGCAATCATTGGCCTGTGCTATCTGGTCGAGCTGTTTATCGCTCCGATTGACTGGGGTTCTGCGGCCACCGGGCTGGTGACGCCGATCATGCCGGATGCGACGGCGCTGACCATTGCCGTTGGGATCATTGGCGCCACGGTGATGCCCCATGCGGTTTATCTGCATTCGGGCCTGACGCAGATGCGCACCCATATGCGCCATGATGAAGATCGGCGCAAAGTCGTGCGCTATTCCAATATCGAAGTGGTGGTCGCGCTGGCCATTGCTGGCATGGTCAATATGGCGATGGTGATGATGGCGGCCTCTGCCTTCCATACCGGCCATTCCGACGTGGCAGAGATCGAAACCGCGTTCCACCTGCTGACCCCGCTTCTGGGCTCGGCGGCGGCGGCGGTGTTCCTTGTTTCGCTGATCACCTCGGGGGTTTCCAGCTCGGTGGTGGGCACGATGGCGGGGCAGATGATCATGCAGGGGTTTTTGCATTTCCATGTGCCGATCTGGCTGCGCCGTTTGGTGACGATGCTGCCCGCCTTTGTGGTGGTGGCGATGGGCGTCAACGCCACCGAGGCGCTGGTGCTAAGCCAGGTGGTGCTGTCCATCGCCCTGCCGGTGCCGATGGTGGCCCTGATCATCTTCACCTCGCGCCGCGACCTTATGGGTGAACATGTAACCGGGCTGCCGGTGCGGGCGCTGGCCATTCTGGGCGCTACGATTGTGCTGAGCCTGAACTTCGTGCTGCTGGCCGGTGTCTTCGGCGTCCCGATCCCCGGCCTCGGATAGCGAGGGGCTCGCGGCAAAAAGAAAGGGCGCCATGATGGCGCCCTTTGTCATTTGTGAGGATGGGTCGGATCAGACGCCCGCATCCACAATCGCGTCGGCCAGAATGTCGATGGTGTTCTCATTCAGGCCCGCGATGTTCATGCGGCTGTCGCCGACCATGTAGATCGCGTGTTTGTCGCGCATGTATTCCACCTGCTCGGGCGTTGCGCCGATGCGCGAGAACATGCCGCGATGCTCGGCGATGAAGCCGAAGCGATCGGAATTGGTGCGGGCGCGCAGGGCATCGGCGAGCTTCACGCGCAGGCCGAGCATGCTTTTGCGCACCTCTTCCAGCTCGCCTGACCACTCGGCCCGCAGTGCAGGATCGTCGAGGATCATCTGCACCAGCCGCGCGCCGTGATCGGGCGGGAACGAGAAGTTCTGGCGGTTGAGATGCGCCAGTGTCTGCTGGGTCAGCGCTTTGCGCTTCGGCCCCGGCGTTACCGCCATCAACAGCCCGGTGCGTTCGCGGTAGAGGCCGAAGTTTTTCGAGCAGCTCGCCGCGATCAGAACTTCCGGCAGGCGCGAGGCGATCAGGCGGGTGCCTGCGGCGTCTTCTTCCAGCCCGTCGCCAAAGCCCTGATAGGCGATGTCGATCAGCGGCACGGCGGATTTTTCTTCCAGCAGAGTCGCCACCGCATCCCATTGGACCAGCGTCAGGTTGGCGCCGGTCGGGTTGTGGCAGGCGCCGTGCAGAAGCACCACATCGCCCGGCTTCACGCCGGCGAGGTCTTCCATCATCCCGTCGAAATCCACCGCCCGCGCATCGTTGTCGAAATAGCGGTACTCGGTCATTTTCATCCCGAGATGCTTGATGATCGAGGGGTGGTTGGGCCAGGTCGGGGCCGAGAGCCAGACGGTGGCCTCGGGCGTGGCCATCTTGATCAGCTCAAGCGCCTGGTGGATCGCGCCGGTGCCGCCGGGTTGGGCGGCAAAGGCCAGACGATCCGCCCCTACCGTATCGCCCAGAACCAGCCCCGACAGGGCTTGCCCGAAACCCGGGTCGCCTGCCAGCGCGGTGTAGGTCTTGGTGGTTTCAGTTTCCCAGAGCTGCTTTTCCGCCGCTTTCACGGCGCGCATCACCGGGGTGTTGCCGGTTGCGGTTTTATAGACACCGACGCCGAGATCGACTTTGTTGTCGCGCGGATCGGCGCGGAACTTGCCCATCAGAGCGATGATTTTGTCTTCGGGAAGGTCGTGCAGATGTTCGAACATGAAGAGCTCCTATGCTCCGGTTGCGACTTTCAGATCGTTATACATGCCCCATTCGGACCATGAGCCATCATAGATGGCGTGGCGCGCATGGCCGATCCGGGTGAGGGCCAGATCGAGGATACAGGCGGTCACGCCCGATCCGCAGGACGAGATGACCGGCTTGGTCAGATCCACCCCGGCGGCCTCGAAAACGGCTTTCAGCGCGGCGGGATCTTTCATCGTGCCATCGGCATTCAGCAGGTCGGGGAAGGGGAGGTTTTTCGAATTCGGGATATGGCCCGAGCGCAGCCCTTCGCGCGGCTCTGGCACCTCGCCGCGAAACCGCTCGGCGGCGCGGGCATCGACGATTTCCCAGTCGCGCAGCTTCGAGGCGGCTGCGACCTGGGTGACATCCTTCACCAGATCGTTCTGCACCGTCACGGTCATGTGGCGGTCGCGGATCACCGGTGCGGCGTCGGTGAGCTTGTGCCCGGCTTCGCGCCATTTCGGCAAGCCCCCATCGAGCACGGCAATGTCGGTTTTGCCCATCAGGCGAAACAGCCACCAAACCCGCGCAGCGGAAAAGATACCGGTGCTGTCATAGACCACCACCTGATGCCCGTCGCCAACGCCCATGGCGCGCATCCGGCTCATGAATTTCTCGACCGGCGGCACCATATGCGGCAGCGGCGAGCGCAGATCGGCGATTTCATCAATATCGAAAAAACGGGCGCCGGGAATATGCGCCTCGGCATATTCGGCTTTCGCATCGCGACCTGAATCGGGCATGTGCCACGAGGCATCGAAAAGCCTCAGATCAGGGTCGTTCAGATGTTTGGCAAGCCAGTCGCAGCTGACCAGCGTTTTCGGGTCGCTTGAAGGCATATTACTCCCCTCGGCATATCGGCTTCTGCCTACAGAGGCAGGCCGGGCGAGGCAAGGGGAATGGGCCCCGCCGGGCCGCAGCGTCACCCGGATCAGCGCAAAATGCTGCGGATCAGGCCAAAGATCGCCAGCAGCACCGCCCCGCCGACAATGCCGGTGATCAGCGACGCCGTGATCGAAGCGAGGTTCAGCCCGCTACCGGCAGCGGCGATCAGGTTGGCGCCGCCAAGCAGGGTGAGGATTTGCGCACCGATGCCGCCGCCAATGATTCCGGCAACCGAATTGCCCAGCGTGCCGAAGCTGAATTTCGGCAGAATCCTCGCGGCGATATTGCCGCCGATGGCCCCGGCGATGATGGCAACGATAAGGATATCCATATGTTCTCTCCTGTCCTGTCCTGTCCGGCTCTGCGCCGGTCAGGGTGGTTAGAGATCAATCACTTCCCGGACGGGAGGGGAAGTTTGGCTAAAATCTCACCGGGGAAAATCTCTCAGGGGAAACGATCCGAAGAACAGCTCAGCGTTGCGCCGCCGCCCGCACCGCCCGTTCCAGCGCGTCGCGAAACCGGGCGCGGTCGGATTTGGAAAAGGCGCGCCCGCCGCCCTGACGAAACGGATCCGCCGCGCGCAGATCGGCCATCAGATCGCGGCTGGCCAGCTGGCTGCCGATATTGGCCTGGGTGAAGGCCTCGCCATTATGGCGGATCACCTGCGCCCCGGCGGCCACGCATTTGGCGGCCAGCGGTACGTCGCCGGTGACCACCACATCGGATTTTCCCGCACGATCGGCGATCCACATATCGGCCACGTCCGGCCCTTCGGAGACATAGACCATCTCGACCAGCGGATTGGCCGAGGGCCGGAGCCCGCCATTCGAGACGAAAGCGATTTTCAACTTGTGGCGGGTCGCCACCTCTTCAGCCTCGGATTTCACCGGGCAGGCATCTGCATCGACATAGATCATGAGGCCTCATAGCGCGGGATCGGGCGTGGGTCGAGGCTGGACAGGCGCGTATGCCGGGTGTTCAATCGGGGTATGATCGAGAATTTCGATGAACATGCCTCGAACGAACGCACCTTTCTCGCCTGGGTGCGCACCACAATAGCGATTGTCGGCTTTGGCATCGCCGGGGCGCGCTTTGCCGGGGCCACCTCTGCGCCCTGGGCCGATGCGCTGGTGCTGGGGGCCGGGGCGATGGTGGTGGCGCTGGCCTATGTGCGAATGCATATCGTGCGCCGCCGGATCGACAGCCATCACGCCGCCGATGACGAAGGCACGCGGGCCGATTTGGTGCTCGCCGTTCTGGTCATCGCCTTCTTTGCCCTGCTGGCGAGCTTCGGGCTGCGGCTGAGCGTGTAGGCGGAAAGCAACAGTGGCTCATATCAACAAAGTGCTTCGCTCAATCAATCTTGATGGCGAGACCGTCTGTGTTGACGTTTTCCTTCGCCCGAACGGGACCTATGGGTTTGATGAATTCCGGCGCGACCCGGAAGACGGGCGCGGCTGGTACAGCATCGGCTACTATGGCGCGCAGGAATTCGAAAGCGCCGACGGCGCATTCAGCGCAGCGCTCCAATCGGTGAGCTGGCTCGCAGACGCCGTACGTTAGGCCCGGGCCCGGCGCTTTCCGGTCAGCCGCCGCCGATCAGCGCCCCGGCGGCAAAGACCGGCGCATCGGCCCAGAACGCCTCAGTCGACCCGGCGCAGGTAGATGTGGTTGCCCTCGCGCTTGGTCTCGAAGCGTTTCAGCTCGGACACCAGTTCGGACAGCTTGGCTTTGCCATAGGTGCGGGTGTCGAAATCGCGCATATCGGCCTGGATGGTCTGGCCAATGCGGCCAAGCTGATACCACTCGTCGTCTTGGTCGATCTTTTCCATCGCCGCCAGAATCAACGGTATCGCCTCGATCACCGGGCGTTTGCCGGGTTTCGGCGTGGCAGGCTTGCCTTTGGTGGGGGCTTCGGCGGGTTCTTCGATGATGTTCTCGATCATCACGAAACGCGAGCAGACGTTTTTCAGGCTCTCGGGCGTTTTGCCTTCGCCGATGCCGATCACGTCGAGCCCCTGTTCGCGGATGCGATTGGCGAGCGCGGTGAAATCGCTGTCGGAGGAGACCAGCACAAAGCCATTGAAGCGGCCCGTGTGCATCAGGTCCATCGCGTCGATCACCAGACCGATATCCGAGGCGTTCTTGCCCTTGGTATTGGCGGTTTCCTGATGCGCGACAAGGCCGAGCGCGTGCACCTTTTCCGACCAGGGCTTCAGTCGAGCCGACGACCAGTCGCCATAGACGCGGCGCAGGGCCGGTTCACCGTATGAGGTGATTTCTTTCAAAATGGCTTCGGCAAATCGGGCCGGGATGTTGTCGGCGTCGATGAGGACGGCGAGCAACGGAGAATTTTTATTTGTCATCTGGGTCACGTGGGGGTGCGGGGCGTCGGGCACAAGGGCAAACTGCTGTTCCTGCGCTCTTTCTGCCCGTCCGTTCGCGCCGCCCGCGCGCCAGGCTTGTCTCAGAGCCGCGATTATGGCCTGATCGACCCATGCTGAGGATCGCTATTGCCCTTGCCCTGCCGTTCACCCTTGCCGGATGTTTTCCCTCTGGCGGGCCTTTCGCCTATGCGGGCAGTTGCCCGGCGGGCGATCTGTCGGCGCTGGTGGGGCAAAGCGAGAGCATGGCGGCGGGGATTACCTATGCTGGCCCCAAGCGCGTCATCCGGCCCGGCATGGCGGTGACGATGGACTACAACCCCGAGCGGTTGAATATCGAGATCAGCGCCGATGGGCGGATCGCGCGGCTGACCTGCGGATAAGGCCGCCGCGCGCCGGATTAGTTCTTGTACTGTGAATGGCAGGCTTTGCAGGCTCCGGCCATCGGGCCGAAGGCGGCTTGCAGGGCTTCGGGCGTGTCGACCGTCGCGCCAGCCTTGGCGGCGGCTTCCAGCGCGGCGGCTTTCGCGGTGAAATCGTCCCAGTGGTCCCAGATGTCGGACGAGGCCTTGCTCTGCGGGTCGGTGGTTTTCGGCTCGAACACCACCGGCACAGACCCGGCCAGATTGGCCAGCGCGGCAAAGGCGGCTTGCGCGGCGGCGGCATCGAAATCGGCCTTGCCCTGCGCCATCGGGGCGAGCTTTTTCAGATTGGCACCGATCAGCCCCATGGTTTCCTGCCGCTTCTGCACGTCGGGATTGGTCGAATAGGCCAGTGCAAAGCCGGTGGTGGCGAGCACCAGACCGGCAGCGAGAGCAGTTTTGAGCGTGAACATGAATAGTCCTGTTTTGTGAAGGCGTTCGGCGGCACCCTAGCGGGTACGTGGGGGAAGACCAGTCACATCCCCGCGAGAGGCGAAACTGCGCGGCGGGGCGCCATGCGGGGAGGCGGGGCTGCGGCAATTCTTTTCTGGCGCGGGCGGGGGCAGGCGTGCCATGTTCAGTTTCATGAATGTGATTGCCCAAGATACGCTGAGCGCGCCCGACTACGCCGGTCCGGTCTGGCATCGCCAGGTGGTGGCCGATCTGGCCGCGCGCCTGACGCCCCCGTCGGAGTTTCCCTGCACCTATTCGCTGAATGCCTTTCGGCGCGGGCTGGTGCGGTTCATCTTTGTTGAGCGCCGCGATGCCGAAGGGCTGGCGCAGCTGCGTGCCGATCTTCTGGTCTATCTGGAGGACGCCGCGACATGGGATGGGCAGGTGAATACAGCGCATCCGCTGGTGGTGGCGTTTTCCCGTGAGGCCGCGCAGGCCGAGAGCGTCGAGGGCTATCACGCCATCGGTTGGGAGGTGCTGCAGGATTGGCACGATCATGACCCTGCGCCTTGGCCCGAAGGGGTCGCCCGTGATCCGATGGCGCCCTATTGGTCGATGTGCTTCGGTGGCACGCAGATCTTCGTGAATTTCTCCTCGCCTGCGCATCAGCAGCGGCGCAGCCGTAATCTGGGGGCGCATTTCCTGTTTATCATGAACCCGCGCGAGCGGTTTGATGTGGTGGCGGGCGATACCCCCGAGGGCAACCGCGTGCGGCAGGTGATCCGCGACCGTGCGGCAGCCTATGACGGTATCCCCCACGCGCCGGAGCTGGGCAGCTACCAGAAGGGCGAGATCGAGTGGTGGCAATATGGCGTCAGCGATGACAATGCCGAGCGGACGGATAAATGCCCGCTGAAGATGCGGGAGTGAGCGCTGGGGAGCAGACTTCTCATCGGAGAGAAACGGCTGACGCCCGACCTTGGGTGGGCGTTGTGCCGCGCCAGGTCGACGCGCTGTGCTTGAAAGCATAGATGCCCGATCAGCTGTGTCTGGAGTCGCCAAACGCCCTCCCGGGGGGAGGGTCGGGCGTCGCCCGTCGTTCCGCCGTGCGAAGTGGTTGAGATGGCCCAGCGCCGACTCGCGGTCTACAGCCCCGTCACCCCGTTCAGCACCAGCCCGGTAGCCAGCGCGGCATAGTCATCGCGGCTCATGCCCTTGCCGGGGCGGTGCCACATGTAGAACCAGTTGAGAATGCCGAACACCGACATGGTGACCGGCCTCAGCACACCCTTTTCCGCCAGATCCGGGGCCTCGCGCAGCAGGGTCGCGCTCATGATCTCGACCAGTTCGCGTTGCAGCGCCACCAGCGGGGCTTTCATCTCGTCTGGCAGCACCGCCAGCGCATCGAGCTGCAATTTA
The DNA here is from genome assembly GCA_050290705.1 of Paracoccaceae bacterium. Taxonomy (GTDB): domain Bacteria; phylum Pseudomonadota; class Alphaproteobacteria; order Rhodobacterales; family Rhodobacteraceae; genus Sinisalibacter. The sequence goes on along the minus strand of JBNKIC010000022.1, from coordinate 80,247 downwards.
TGCTCGGCATCGGCGTCTTCATAGGCTTCCAAGATGGCCTGGATCAGCCCGCCCAGCCCGGCCTCGCTGCCCACCTCGCGGGCTGTTTCAACCAGATCGGTGAGATGGGTGTCGAGAATATCGTGGAGCAGCGCCTCTTTCGAGGAATAATAGTGATAGATCAGCGCCTTCGATACGCCACATTGCTTTGCCGCGCCGGTCATCGAGGCGCGGTCAAAGCCGTGGGTGGCGAAATAGCTCGCCGCCCCCTTGCGGATGGCTTCGCGTTTCTGGTCGTGGTCGCGCGCGATCCCTCTTGGCATGGCTCAGACCTTCGGCCGGTTGTCGACGATCCGCACCGCCTTGCCCTGCGAGCGCTCGACGCCGCCGGGCGCCTCGATCTTTACCTTCACGCTCACCCCCACATGGCTTTTCACCAGCCCCTTGAAGCGGTGCGATACCTGCACCGGGTCGGCAGATACGCCCTCGGCCAGTTCGACATGGATGGTCATTTCGTCCATTCGGTCGGGGCGGGCAAGGACGATCTGGAAATGCGGCGCCAGCTCGGCCATTTCCATCAGCTGCTCTTCGATCTGGGTGGGGAAGACGTTGACGCCACGCAGGATGATCATGTCGTCGCTGCGCCCTGTGATTTTTTCCATCCGCCGCATCGAGCGCGCGGTGCCGGGCAGAAGCCGGGTCAGATCGCGGGTGCGGTAGCGGATGATCGGAAAGGCTTCCTTGGTGAGAGAGGTGAAAACCAGTTCGCCGGGCGAGCCATCGGGCAGGACTTCGCCAGTGATGGGGTCGATGATCTCGGGATAGAAATGATCTTCCCAGATATGCAGCCCATCCTTGGTTTCCACGCATTCATTGGCGACGCCGGGGCCGATCACTTCCGATAGCCCGTAGATATCGACAGCGTGCATGTCGAAGGCCTCTTCGATTTCGCGGCGCATCGCGTTGGTCCAGGGTTCGGCGCCGAAAATCCCCACCTCCAGCGGGCTTTTGCGCGGGTCGAGCCCCTGAGCGGCGTATTCATCAAGGATCGAGAGCATGTAGCTCGGCGTCACGGTGATGCCCTTGGCGCCGAAATCCTCGATCAGCCGCACCTGGCGCTGGGTCATGCCGCCTGAGACCGGCACCACAGTGAGCCCGAGCTTTTCGGCCCCGCCATGCACCCCGAGTCCGCCGGTGAAAAGCCCATAGCCATAGGCATTGTGCAGCACATCGCCGGGGCGCAGACCCGAGGCCCGCAAGCTGCGCGCGACCACCCCCGCCCACATATCCAGATCATGCGCGGTATAGCCCACCACCGTGGGCTGGCCGGTGGTGCCGGAGCTGGCATGGATGCGGGCGATCTGATCGCGCGGCACCGCAAACAGGCCGAACGGGTAATTGTCGCGCAGGTCCTGTTTCACGGTGAAGGGGAATTTGGCGAGGTCTTCCAGATGATGCAGATCGTCGGGATGTACCCCGGCGGCATCGAATTTTGCCTTGTAGAACGGTACGTTGTCATAGGCGTGGCGCAGCGACCATTTCATCCGCTCCAGCTGCAGCGCCATGATTTCATCGCGCGAGGCGGTTTCGATATATTCCAGCTCGTCCTTATGCGGGGTGAGATCTTTCATCTGGTCCTCCCTCTCCGGCCTCAGTGCCGGTCTCGTCGAAATGCGTGCCGCTGATCTGGCGGGAATGGCCGCGAAACAGCGCCACCTGCCGCCCGTCTTCGCCCATCACCCACACGTCATAGATGCCCGAGCGGCCGGCGCGGTGGGCTTCAATTGCCACCGCCGTGAGTTGTTCGCCGACTCGCCCGGGCGCGAAATAGGTGATGGAATTGTGCTGAGCGACAACACGGGCATTGTAGCTGTTGCAGGCAAAAGCAAAGGCGCTGTCGGCCAATGCGAAAATGTAGCCGCCATGGGCGATGCCGTGGCCATTGGCCATATCCTCCCGCACCACCATGGCCGCGGTTGCGCGGCCCGGGCCGACATCGCTGAGCGTAATGCCCAGCGCCTGACTGGCGCGGTCATCCGCCCACATCGCCTTGGCCGAAAGTGCTGCGCGTTCCTCCGGGGTCATGGCTCCTCCTCCATTCCCCGAGCGTGGCACAAACCCGACCGAACGGTCAATGATGTTGTGCGCGCCAGAGCGGATCGCGGTCTGCCTGCAGCGTTTTGGCCTGCGGCCAGAACCGTGCGGCTCGTCCGGATGTCGTGGAAATATGTCCGGGCAAAAGAAAACCCCGCCTGTGGGGGCGGGGTTGGAAGGGAACGTAGCCCCCGGTGCCGCGAACTGGGTGGGGGCTGTTGATTGCGGCACCGGGGTGAGCTTCTCGCTCGCTACATAGGTATTTTTTGCCCCCTGAACCGGGCGGCAATGGGGGCGGAACAGGGTAAAGGCGGGGTTATTTTGCGGCGAAATTCGGGCATTGGTGCCGGAAAACGATGGATTGATGTTGATTCACAGCCCGCTTGGCCGCATCCTTTTCCTATGAACCTGGAGTCACCGCCTCCCTCTCGGCTTCCCGCGATTGACGACAAAGTGGCCTTCAATCGCGGTGAACTGGCTATCATCCTCGGGCTTTACGGCCGGATGGTCTCGGCTGGCGAGTGGCGGGACTATGCGATGAGCTTTCTGAAAGATGTGGCGGTGTTTTCGGTGTTTCGCCGCACGGCTGAGTTTCCGCTCTATCGCATCGAAAAACGCCCGCGCCTGCGAGGGCGGCAGGGGCAATATGCGGTGATCAGCGTCGATGGCCGCATACTGAAACGCGGGGCTGACCTCAAAACCGTGCTGCGCGTGCTGGAGCGCAAACTGATCCGTGCGGTGGAGTAGGGGCGGCTGCGGCTTCCTGCGCTTCGTTAGCTCACTCCAAACCGGGTTGCGACAAATCCCCTATCTTGCTGAAAAGCAGGCCCGTAAACTGCCTCAAATCATTCGCTGACGGACATGTAGACGTCTCGCGGTCACCACCGAAGTCGAAGCGTAGACGCTACAATATTTGTGACGGGAGTTACCTGTTTGACCGGTAATATGAGAATACTTGAGATCCGAAGACATACGATGCGCGCCAAACCCGGCGTTCATCTCTCTCAAGCTGGAATCGAACTGGCACAGACGGTCTCAAAGGACCTGGGCAAGTTTGACCATGTTGCGTGCAGCGATAAGGAACGATCAGCGGAAACGGCCGTAGCGCTGGGATGTGCCGTAAACGAGACGGTTTCGGGACTCGGGGCAATATCCGAGACTCTGGCTCAGCAATCCGGGTGGCCCGACAGTATCGATTCCATAGCTCTGCGCGTTGAGAAAAATCCGGACCTATATCGGTATTCCGACGAGCAATACCTGATTTGGAAAGGCGTTCTTGAGAGCTGTAAGACGAGCCAAAGAACCTTGATCATTTCTCATGGCGCAATCATGGAGCTCGGTTTGTTGGCCGCTACAAGAGAGATGAACATAGCTCAATACGGAGCTGTCTTCGGCTATTGCGAGGGGTTTCGGCTGACCTTTGAGAGTGATGCGTGCATTGGCTATGAACCCATCAGGCTACCGGCCCACTTGCAATTGATCAGCAACCAATAAGATACGCAGGCCGGGATAACAGAAAAGCAGCTGCATTGAGCGCGAACTGAAGGGTTTTGGGCCGGTTGACGAAGATAAGGTCATCTATGCCGGATCTGAAACCCACTCACCCGCGCACGCGCCGTCGGGCCAGAACCGGCCCGCCGCCCTGTGCCTCGATCCGGGCGATGGCGGCGTCGATGCCTTCATAGGCCACGGCCATATCATTGGCATTGGCGTGGATCAGCCGGGTGCTGTCCACAACCATTGCCACATGGCCTTTCCAGAAGATCAGATCGCCGCGTTCAAGGTCGCCCGCCACTTCTTCGCCAAGCTGCATCTGCAAATCGCTGTCGCCGGGGCAGGGGATGGCGCAGGCCAGTAGGGACGCCTGAACAAGGCCCGAGCAATCAATGCCAAAGCCGGAATTGCCGCCCCAGACGTAAGGCGTGCCCAGAAGGGTTTCGGCCACTGCCACCGGATCGGTTGCGGGTGTGTCGAGCGGGGCGATATGGGCGCTGGGGATCCAGCCTTCAACCGGCCCCAGCGTATCCGGATTGTGGGGCAGCCGGAACCGCGCCCAGCTTTCGCGCTGCTCGACCACCTGAAGCCGCACCCCGAGCGAGAGCGGATAGATCCGCGGCGCCTGTTTGATGTCCGGCAGTTCTTGCCAGAAGCTGCGCGGGGCACTGACGCGGTGGGTATGCGGCCAATCCGGCGCAAGGTAATCGGCAAAGACCCAGCCGACATAGCCATCGCGCCGGGCAAAGCCGAAGGCAAAGCCATCAGGCGTTTCCTCCAGCACGCAAAAGCCTTCGCCCATCAGCAATTCGCGCTCGCGACTGCCATCGGGGGCCGAGAGAAGCGGCAGGATATCGCCCGCGACCTGCCGCCATTCGCCTTCGACAAAGCGCTCGGCCTCAACCACGCCTTGCAGCGAGATATGCGCCACGCGGGTATTCGCGGGGGTCAGGCGCCGGTCGGTCACAGGTTGGTCGGTCACAGGTTGGTCGGTCATAGGCCCAGAAGCTCCGGCAGGGCCGCGAGCAGCGCCCGCGCGCCCTGACCCACGCCGCCTTTCGGCCGCGCCGGGGCCTCTTCCGGCTGCCAGCCATAGATGTCGAAATGCATGTAGCGCGGCGTGGCGGTGACGAAGCGCTTGAGAAACAGCGCAGCGGTGATTGAGCCTGCCATGCCGCCCGCTGGTGCATTATCGAGATCGGCGATTTTCGGTTCGATCTTCGCCTCATAAGGCGCCCAGAATGGCATTTCCCACACCGGATCGGCCACCTGCGCGGCGGCGGTTTTCACCGCAGCGGCCAGATCGGGCTGGGTGGCATAGAAAGGCGCAAGGTCGGGGCCGACCGCCACCCGGGCCGCACCGGTGAGCGTGGCCATCGAGATGATCAGGTCGGGCGTGCCCTCATCGGCCAGCGCCAGCGCATCGGCCAGCACCAGACGGCCCTCGGCATCGGTGTTGTTCACTTCGACGGTCAGGGTCTTGCGGCTGGTCAGAATATCGCCGGGGCGCATTGCATCGCCCGACACCGAATTTTCCACCGCCGGGATCAGCACCCGAAGCTGAAGCTTCAGATCCAGCGCCATGATCATCCGGGCCAGCCCCAGCACCGTGGCGGCGCCGCCCATATCCTTTTTCATCAGCCCCATAGAGCTGCCGGGCTTCAGGTTCAGCCCGCCGGTATCGAAACACACGCCCTTGCCCACGAGGGTCAGCAGCGGGCCCTGATCGCCCCAGGTGAGGTCGATCAGCCGGGGCGCGCGGGCAGCGGCGCGCCCGACCGCATGGATCATCGGCAGATCGGCAGGCAGCAGCGCCTCGCCGGTGATGGTGGTGATGTCGGCGCCAAATTCCTCGGCCAGTTTGCTCGCGGCCAGCTCCAGCTCGGCCGGGCCCATATCCGAGGCCGGAATATTGATCAGATCGCGGGTGAGGGCTTCGCTTTCGGCAATGATTACAAGGCGTTTTGCATCCACGCCCTGAGGAGCAACCAGTTGGGCGCCGGGCGCGGGCGTGTCTTTGTAGCGGCTGAAGCGATAGCCCGAGAGCAACCAGCCCAGTGCCGCCTCTTCCAGCGCCGGGCCAGTCAGCTCGGTCACCAGATGATAGATGCCCTTCGGCAGGGCTGCCCGAACCTTGCCCAGCCCAAAGCGGCTGCGGGCCCGTGCGGCATCGTCGCCCAGCCCGGCAAGCGCCAGCGCGTGGCCGCCGTCATGGCCCGGCACCATGAGCACCTCGCCCGGCTTGGCGGCGAACTCATTCGCCTCCACCCAGGCTTTCTGCGGTGCATCAAGACGTTGGATGAATGCCGAAAGCCCCTCTTTATCAATAAGATGAAGGGGCAGAGAGTTGGTGTCGGCGGGCGCGAAGCGATAGGGCATGATGCCTCCGGTAGGGGTTTCGCCCTACAGTACAATCCACCGCGCCGCCTGCAAGAGGGGGCGTCTCGCCCCCCCACCCACAACCGGATCAGATCGACATATCCTGCAATTCCCAGACAGCGACCAGCGAGCTTTCGCCAATCCGCTCCAGCCGCGCCATGGTGGCGGCAAAGGCGGTGGCGTCATAGCCTTGCGACAGTTCCAGCACATCGCGCCCGACCCGGGCCAAGAGGGTCATTCCCACCTGTTGTGCTGCTGCAATTACCCCACGAATCGAGGTGCGCAGCTCGTCGGTCTCGCCGGACCGGTATTGCGTTCCGACCCGCATCAGAGACGACGCAAGCTCTTCCAGAGCATGATTTACAACCTTGTCAGCCCCAACAGCTCCAAGGCTCTGATAGAGCACTTCGAGCTGGCTCTGATCGAGCCGGACGGCTTCCGAGCATTTTAGTCTTTGAATAGTGGTCACGGTCTCACCCCAATTTTCCCTCAGCGCATCCAATCTCGCAAAGCAGCCTCAAGAAAAGGTTTCCGACCAAACGGAAAGTCCCTCGAATTTCATGCAAATTTCCAGTAGCTTGGGAACGATCCAAGCGATGAGGTAGAGGATGAAACACGCGCGCGCCCTTCCCGCAACGCTGGTCAGCCGGTTTCATGGCTGGAAGGCGACCGGCTATGCCGACAACAAGGCCTGGTATCGGCGTCTGGCCTCGGAAGGTCAGCATCCCCGGGCGATGGTGATTTCCTGCTGCGACAGCCGGGTGCATGTCACCTCGATCTTCGGGGCCGATCAGGGCGAATTCTTCATTCACCGCAATATCGCGAATCTGGTGCCGCCCTATGAAAGCGATGGCCATCAGCACGGCACCTCGGCGGCGCTGGAATATGCGGTGAGCGCGCTGAAAGTGGCGCATGTGATCGTGATGGGCCATTCCGCCTGCGGCGGGGTGCGCGGGTTTTACGATATGGTCATGGGGGATGCGCCGGAACTGGTCGAGGAAACCAGCTTTGTCGGGCGCTGGATGGACCTCTTGAAACCTGGCTATGAGCGGGTGAAAGAGGTGCATTCTGGGAATGATTGCATCCATGCGCTGGAACGCGAGGCGGTGATCGTGTCGCTGGACAACCTGATGACCTTCCCGTTCGTGCGGGCGGCGGTGGAAGCCGAAGAGCTGACCCTTCATGGGCTCTGGCACGATATCGGCGAGGGCGATCTGTTCTGGTACGATTCGCAGGCCGAGGGCTTTCAACTGGTCTGATCTCTGAGCGCGAACCTCAGGATAGCGGGCATATGGCGGGCCAGCGCGCGTCATGCGATCAAATCTTGCGAGGCGATGCATGCCATGCCGGTGCGGTGAGGGCGGAAAGAAGCAGGATATGCACCTTCGCAGCCTCCGTTGGTTGCCCGGTTATGCGTATCGCGCCGGGGAAACGGGGCAGGATCAGGCGGCCAGACTCTGCAATTCGGCGTCGGAAATGTCAGCGGGCAGCAGGTGCAGCGGCTGCGCTTCGTCGCGGCTGCGGATTGCAGTGCGGGTATCCAGCTGGGCAAGAGCGGTGCGGCGACGTTCACGGGCTTTATCAAGATAGCTGATATTCGACATCATTTTGGTCCTGTTTCACAGAGATCGTTTCGATTGAAAGAAAGGGTCAGGCTACGCTGCCCAAGGTGGCGAGAACGCTGGTGGTAAAGAACACACCCGAAGCAGTGCGGCGCGCATGGGTCTTCGATTTCCAGTCTTCGAGCGAGACGACATTTTTATCGGTCAACTCGGTTGCCGGGCGCGAAACGGCCTCACGGCGGGTGGTTTTGCGGGCGCGATCAAAAGCGATGACGTTGGATTTCATGGTTTCTCTCCTGTTGTCCGGCTTTTCGCGCCGGTCGTTCATCTGGGCGTAGGCTGCGCTCAGGCGGCGAGGCGTTCGGTAAGCATCAGAACCGGGGCGGCTTCGGTGTCGGCATGACGGCGGACCGAACGGAATTCCGGCATGGTTTTGCGCGGCTGCGGCAGACCTTCGAAAAGCGAAACCACGTTTTCGCTGGTGATGGCGGCTTGGGCGTTCAGCGAAGCAAGAGCGGCGCGGCGACCTGCACGGGCTTTTTCAAGAAGGGATGTGGTCATGATGTGTTCCTTTGTCTTTTTTGTTCTTGTTCTGGCGGGGCTCAGGCGAGGCTACCGGGCGCAACAAGCACGCGGGTGGTGAAGTAAACACCGGTCGGCGTGCGGTGCGGCATGGCTTTCCCGATCCACTGAGCAAGCGAAACGACGTTGTCGCGGGCATTGGCAAAGCTGCTGGGCACGGGCTGGATGTTGGTGTTGGCGGCGCGACCGGTGAAAGCGATGACATTCGACGACATGGTGTTTCCCTACTCTGTTGTGCGCACTTTGCGCGTCTTGGTTATGGCGGATCTGGAGCACCGGTTTCCGGTAGGGGCCTTCAAGGCACTCGCTGGCTTTGCCAGGCGGCAATTCGTCTTGCCGATGATTGAAGATTGGGGGGGGAATCCGGCGGTAAATGCGCGGAAGTGTGGCAAAATTTAGTCTAAAGACGAGAAATTTACTGTATATAAACTGATCGATTTATCGCGCCGAATGCCGAGGGCGAAACCGCACCAAACATGTGAGCAGTTTCGCCTGTCATTTTTGTGGCGTTTCGAACTTATGGCGTTTCGAATTTTACGGATACCAGCGCAGAATCTGGTCCTGCGGCCAATCCAGTTTCACGTCGATCGAGACCGTGCGCTTTTCGCCCGGGGCCAGCGCCAGATCCCAGGCCGAAACACCGCGCCGATGGTCGATATCGCTTTCATCCGGGGCCGGAGACGCATTGATCCGCACATTCAGGTCTTCTTGTTCCGAGTAGGTCAGCGGGAACAGCGCGCGCACATCCTGCGCCTCGCCGGTCAGGTTCTCGACGCTGAAGCTGATGGTCTGCGTGCGGGTGTTGGAGCGGTTGATGATGCCGGTATCGCCTTCGGCGTTGCGGTCGAAGATGGTCTGAAGCCGAATCCCTTCGATCGCACCGAAGCCCAGCTCGGTTTCGGCTCCGGCGGGGATGAGGTCGATCTGCTGGCGTCCGATGAAATGCCCGTCGCGCAGGATATTGGCCTGCCCGGGCAGGATCGCCTCGCCGCTGTCATTGCTGAACCGCGCGACGGTAAAGGCGGTTTCATCGGTGCGTGGGCTGGCCAGCACCAATGGCGTGGCCTCCAGCGTGAGCTCGTCCAGCGCCAGCTCAGCGCCGCTGCCCGGGGCGATGGTCACCGGGGTCGGGTAGAGATAGGAGATTGCCAGCCCGTCGATCTGTAGTTCGGCCGTCGCTATTTCCGGTTCGGAGACAAGCGCCATTTCGGCCATGGGCATGGGGGCCGCTTCCATGCTGCGCGACAGGCTGCCGACGGCGAAGCCATCATCCATCTCTTCCTCGATCCAGGCATGATCGGGCGACACATCGCTGGGGCTGCTTTCCTCGCCCGGTCGTGCGGTGGAGAGCGTCAGGGCCACGTCGTTCCAGGCGATGTCGCTTTGCTGGGTCACGATCACCTTGCGGGCAATCGCAAGGCTGCCCGCGTCGCGATCAAGATCGAGGTCGTAATCCATCTGCCAGCTTGCCGCGCGGTTCTGTTCGGTCAGTTCCAGCGTGACGGGGCCAGCTTCGGTGACCTTCAGATCAACACTTAGCATATTGGCTAAGTTTGATGGGGGCGTGAGCTTTTCGAACTCATCCTGTGCTGCGGTCAGGGTTTGGTTGAGCTCATCCAGCGCGTCCTGCAAGGGACGCAGCCCGGCCTGAGCCGTGATCAATGCCGCCCGGGCCGCACCGGTTTCGGTTTGCACCATATCGGCGAGCGATAGCAGGTCTTCGGCACTGGCGGCGCTGTCAGGCTTCACCTCGCCCAGAAAAGCGATCCGGGCTTTCAGCGCGTCGATCTTGGCGCTGGCGGTGGCGATCTCGTCTGTTTTCGCGGTCACCGCATCCTGCGCCGCCTCAACCGCCGCCCAGGCCTCGGCCTGCGCCTCAGTGAACAGGGCTTCGCGGTCGATCGTCATGCCCGGATGAAAACCGAGCGCCCCGATGCTGACCCCATCCGAGGTTTTGATCCGGGGCAGGGCACCGGCCCCGTTCATCGCGGCATAGGGCATAAGCACCCGATGCGTGCCCGCGCTCAGATCCAGCGTGGCGCGATGGGTGAGCGTGGCCCCCTGCGGATAGACCGTGGCCGCCACTACTGGCGCTTGCGTGTAGATATCTTCGGCAAAGGCCGGAAAAGCGGCAAGTAGGGCAAAAAGGGAAATACTAAGACGATGCATGGGAACCTCTCCTGGAACAATTGAGGGCAGGCTATCCCGCCGCCGGGTATTGTCCTAGCCCACGATTGTCGCATCGGCGGAACCGCGCATATGAAAAGGCCGCCGGGTTTCCCCGACGGCCTATCCGAAATCTTGTGTGGGGCTTCAGCCCTTTTTCAGCACTTCGCGGCCCAGCAGCTCGGCGATCTGCACCGCGTTCAGCGCCGCGCCCTTGCGCAGGTTGTCCGAGACGCACCACAGGTTCAGGCCGTTCTCGACGGTCGAGTCCTGACGGATGCGGCTGATGAAAGTGGCGTAATCGCCGACGCATTCCACCGGGGTCACGTAACCGCCATCTTCGCGCTTATCGACCACCAGAATACCCGGTGCCTCGCGCAGGATGTCGCGGGCTTCGTCTTCATCGAGGAAGTCTTCGAACTCGATGTTCACCGCTTCCGAATGGCCGACAAAGACCGGCACGCGCACGCAGGTGGCGGTGACTTTGATCGCCGGATCGACGATTTTCTTCGTCTCCGCGACCATCTTCCATTCTTCCTTGGTCGAACCATCGTCAAGGAACACGTCGATATGCGGGATCACGTTGAAGGCGATCTGCTTGGTGAATTTCGCCGGGGCCTTTTCCTGACCGGGCACATACATGCCTTTGGTCTGGTCCCACAGCTCGTCCATCGCATCTTTGCCGCCGCCGGAGACCGACTGATAGGTCGAGACCACGACGCGCTTGATCTTGGCGCGATCATGCAGCGGCTTCAGCGCCACCACCATCTGCGCGGTCGAGCAGTTCGGGTTGGCGATGATGTTTTTCTTGGCATAGCCATGCACCGCCTGCGGGTTCACCTCGGGCACGATCAGCGGCACATCGGGGTCGTAGCGGTAGAGCGACGAGTTATCGATCACCGTGCAGCCCGCTTTCGCGGCCTTCGGCGCGTATTTCTTGGTGGCTTCCGAGCCCACGGCGAATAGCGCCATGTCCCAGCCGGTGAAATCGAAAGTGTCGAGATCCTGGGTCTTGATAGTCTTATCGCCAAAGCTGACTTCGGTGCCCAGCGACTTGCGCGAAGCAAGTGCGGCAATTTCATCCACCGGGAACTGGCGCTCGGCCAGAATGTTCAGCATTTCACGGCCCACGTTGCCCGTGGCGCCGCAGACGACGACCTTGTAGCCCATTTGGGTCTCCTTTGTATGAGTCTGGATCAGACCGGAGGCGCTGATACCTCAAACGGGGCTGCGGTAAAAGGGGGACGTTGATTTACATTGACTCAGAGGCCACATGCTGTGATGAGGGCGCATCGCTCTGGTGGCCGCGTGAGCCACCGCCGCTTAGAAGATTACAAGAGTAGCGGCACAGAACGATGAGCAGGCGCGGGCCATTATGGCAGCGCCACACAGGTTCCCAATTCACGCGGGGGGTCATCGGGCCAGACGGCGACAGGGCAGGGGTCCAGTCGTGAGGCTTTCCCGAACCTTCATGCCGAGGCGCATTCCTGCGCTCCGGACCCGTTTGGCGGGCCTGTGCCCGCAGAAAGACAATGATGACGACTTTTGAATCGCTCGGGCTTGCCCCGAAACTGCTCGCTGCTGTCAAGGACGCGGGCTACGACAAGCCCACGCCGATCCAGCTTCAGGCCATTCCGCTCGTGCTTGAAGGGCGCGATGTGATGGGCCTTGCCCAGACCGGCACCGGCAAAACCGCCGCTTTCGGCCTGCCCTTGATCCACAAGCTTCTGGGCGACCACGACAAGCGCGCGCCGAAAACCGCGCGGGCGCTGATCCTGGCGCCGACCCGCGAACTGGTCAACCAGATCGCCGACACGCTGCGCCTTTACGTGAAGGGCACCCATATGAAGATCGCCACCGTCGTGGGCGGGATGTCGATCAAACGGCAATCCGACACGCTGGAGCGCGGCACCGATATTCTGGTCGCTACGCCGGGCCGGCTGATGGACCTGATGGATCGCGGCGCGGTGCGGCTTGATGCCACCACCTTCCTGGTGCTCGACGAGGCCGACCAGATGCTCGACATGGGCTTCATCCATGCGCTGCGTAAGATTGCGCCGAAGCTGGGCACCCCGCGCCAGACCATGCTGTTTTCGGCCACGATGCCGAAACAGATGGGCGAGCTTGCCGGGGCCTATCTGACCGATCCGGTGCGTGTGCAGGTTGCCGCCCCCGGCAAGGCCGCCGACAAGATCACCCAAGGTGTGCATTGGGCCAAGGGCAAGGACCACAAGACGGTTCTGCTGAAAAACCACCTCTCCGCCGCCCCCGACGGGCTGGCGCTGGTGTTCGGGCGTACCAAGCACGGCGCCGAGCGGCTGATGAACCATCTCGTGGCCGAGGGCTTCGATGCGGTCTCGATCCATGGCAATAAATCGCAAGGTCAGCGCGACCGGGCGCTGAAAGCCTTCCGCGATGGCAAGGCCCGTATCCTTGTGGCCACCGATGTGGCCGCGCGTGGGATCGACATTCCGGGTGTCAGCCATGTGTACAACTTTGACCTGCCGGAAGTGCCCGAGAACTACGTTCACCGGATCGGGCGTACCGCCCGGGCAGGGGCCGATGGCGACGCGATTTCCTTTGTCAGCGGCGAAGAGATCGGGCTGCTGAAGCAGATCGAAAAGCTGATGAAGATCGAGATCCCGGTACTGGGCGGCGATCGTCCCGCCGAGGTTGCCGCACCCAAGCGCAATGGTCGCGGCGGCGGCGGTGGCTCTGGCCGGGGTGGCCCCTCCAAGCCGCGCGGCTTTGGCGCCGCGAAGGGTCAGGGGCAAGGCGCGGGGCAAGGCCAGAAACGCCGCCGCCCCCGGCGCGGCAAGGCCGCCTGATCACGAATAGTAGAGGCCGGGGCAATGCTCCGGCCTTTTTCTTTCCTCTTGCCTCTCGGCCTTGTGCCCCTCGGCCCTTGCGCGCTGTGGCGCGCTTGGGTCATATCTGGCCAGTCACTGGGGCCAGTCATTGGGAATTGCGCGCAATGGACTTCGATCTTGAGGCATTTCTGCCCTATCAGCTTGCCGAATTGTCGCGCGAGGTCAGTGCGCAGTTTTCGCGTCACTACCGCGAGCGCTACGGGATTTCGGTGGCCGAATGGCGGGTGGTGGCGCATCTGAGCCAGCAAGAGGCCGTATCGGTGCGCGAGATTTGTCGGCGGGTGGCGATGGACAAGCCGAAGGTCAGCCGCGCGGCAACCCGACTGGAAGCGGCGGGCTATGTGACCAAACTCGCCAATCCCGACGACCGGCGGTTGGTGGCGCTGTCACTGACCCCGAAGGGCCGCGAAATGATCGATACGCTGGCCCCGCTGGCTGCCGCCTATCAGGCAGAGCTGACCGCCGCGCTGGGCGCCGGGGCGGATGAGTTTCTGGCACAGGTGACGGCACTGCGCGCTGGGCTTGCGGAGATGAACGGCGGCTAGGCCCGCCCGCCTTCGGCCGAGAGCATCAGGGGCTCGATCCCCAGCTTTTTCAACGCGCCCGACCATTTGCTGCGATCATCGGGGTTGAACACGATCGCCTCATCGGCGCTCACGGTCAGCCAGGCATTCTGTTGCAGCTCGCTTTCCAGCTGCCCCGGCCCCCAGCCCGCATAGCCCAGCACCGTCAGGGCCGCACGTGGGCCGCTGCCCCGGGCAATATCTTCCAGCACATCCTTGGTGGCGGTCAGGCCAAAGCTTTCATCGACTTTCAGGGTCGAGGGATTGCCCGGATAATCGATGGAATGCAGCACGAAGCCGCGCCCGCCTTCTACCGGACCGCCAAAGTGTATAGCCACATCGCGGCTGGCCGGGCTGGTTTCGATGTTGAGCTGCTCCAGCAGATCGTCGAGCATCAGCTCGGGCACCTTTTTATTGACGATGATCCCCAGCGCGCCATCGTCGGAATGGGCGCAGATCAGCACCACGGCATGATCAAATCGCGGATCGCCCATGCTGGGCATCGCAATCAGAAGCTGGCCTGAAAGCTCGTCGGATGTTGTGTTCGCACTCATATCTTAAAGATGGGCATGAGCCCGCCTGCTTTGCAAGGGGGGCTGCGACCTCTCGGCGCTGTCTCGTGAATGTGACTTCCCCTAATCCATACGCGCCCTATATCGGGAGGTATGAAAAAGATTGTCCTTTCGCTTCTGGCCACGCTTCTGGCCACGCCCTTGCTTGCCGCCCCGGTGAACGTGCCCCATGCCAGCCTTGAGCTGCTGCCTGGGTGGCGGACCGAGGCGGGCACCCAAATGGCTGCGTTGCATATCCATCTGGATGACGGCTGGAAAACCTATTGGCGCGCGCCGGGCGAAGTGGGCATTCCGCCCTCATTCGATTGGTCGGCCTCGCGCAATGTCGCTGCCCTTGTCCCTCACTGGCCGGTGCCGGAGGTGATTGCCTCCAACGACATGACGACGCTGGGCTATCACGGTGATCTGGTACTGCCGGTCGAGATCACCCCGAAGGATCCGGGGGCCGATATCGTGCTGAGCGGCGCCATCGAGATGGGGATCTGCAACGATGTTTGTGTTCCGGTGGAAGCGCAGCTGTCTGCCGCTCTGCCGCAAGGGGCAACCACGGCTGATCCGCGCATCGAGGCGGCGCTGGCCGCCCAGCCGCAATCGGCAGATATGGCCGGACTGGTCGCGGCCTCCTGCAGCGTTGCGCCGATTTCAGACGGGCTGCGGGTGACGGCCCAGCTTGACCTGCCGCAAGTCGGGCCCGAAGAGCTTATGGTGTTTGAGCCGCAGGACCGCACGATCTGGGTGTCTCAGGCCGAACAGGCTCGGCAAGGTGGCAGGCTGACCGCCAGTGCCGATCTGGTGGCGTCCAGCGCGCAGCCCTTCGAATTCGATACCCAAACCCTGCGCCTTACCGTCATCGCCGACGGGCGCGCGGTCGATATTCAGGGCTGCACACGTCTGCAATAGATCAGGTGGCCGATCACCGCCCCGATCCAGGCCAGGCCAAGGATCAGCGCCGCCCCAAGCACGAACAGAATCGCCGCTGGTACGATGGGCTGGGCAATGCCCGCCCAGAGGCCAAAGGGCAGCGCGCCGCGGACCAGCACCCAGCCCAGCGTCAGCACGAACAGCGCGATCAGCGCCGCGGTTGAGCCGAGCACGATCCGCGAGGCAATACGGGCCAGCCGGTGACGGGTCTTGATCAGCGCTTTCAGGGCGCGGAGCTGATGGCTCAGATCTTCCTGCATCGCCAGAAGCGCAGGCACGATCAGCAGCACCAGAACGAAGCCAGCCCCCAGCCCATAGGTCAGGGTGATCACTGTGGGCTTGAGAAACTGCGCCTGACTGGAGGTTTCAAACAGTAGCGGCGCCAGCCCGATCACCGTGGTGGCGGTGGTTAAAAACACCGGGCGCAGCCGGTCGGCCACCGCATCGATAATCGCGTGGCGCAGGCTGCGATCCTGCGCATATTCGTCGATGGTCGAGACCAGCACGATACTGTCATTGATGATGATCCCGACCATGCCGATCATGCCCACCACCGAAAACAGGTTCATCGGCACGTTCCAGCTGTGATGGCCCCAGAGCGCGCCGACCAGCCCGAAGGGGATGATTGCCATCACCACCAGCGGCCGCGTCCAGCTGGAAAAGATCCAGGCCAGCACCAGAAAGATCCCGAGCAGCGCCATCGCCAGCCCGAACTGGGCATCGGCCAGGAAGCTTTGCTGTTGCTGCGCCAGCCCCGCCAGCTCGACCTGAATGCCGTAATCCTCGGCCAGGGTCGGCAGGATCTTGTTTTTCAGGGTGTCGTTGATCTCGGCGGCGCGGTCGGCGTTGCTTTCGTCAATATCGCCGGTCACCGTCACCAGCCGCAGCCCGTTTTCGCGGTTCACCGAGGCAAAGCCCGGTTTCTGGCTGACGGTGACGATATCGCCCAGCGGCACATAGACCCCCGACGTGGCGCGCAGCATGGTCTTGCCAAGGAAATCGGCCGAGAGCTCGTCGGGTGGTAATTGCACGGTGATCGTGGCCGAGCGCATCCCGTCGGGATAGGTGGCGGCGGTGAGCCCGCCCAGCCGGTTGCGCAGCTCCTTGCCCAGCGTGTCGATGGAAAAGCCCAGCGCCTTGCCCTGCGGGGTCAGCTCCAAGACCAGCTCGGTCTTGTCATAGGCCAGGCTGTCTTCCAGTGCCGAAACCTCGGGATATTGCGCCATCGTGTCTTTCAGCGCTTCCGCTGCGGCTTTCAGCACATCGGCATTGGCGCCCGAGAGGTTCACGCTGAGCGAATCCCCACCGGGGCCGAAGCGGCCACCGCGAAAGCTCAGCTCTTCCAGCATCGGGTGATGCGGTACTTCCTGCTGCAACCCGCTGACAAAATCGAACGATGTATAAGGGCGGTCATCGGCATCGATCAGCTCGATGGAGATCGACCCGAGTTGATCGGGTTCCTTATCGGCAGATGAGGCCAGTCCGCGCCCGGCATTGCCGCCCAGCTGACCGAGCACGTAGAGCACCGGATTGGTACCGTGTGCCTGCTCCATCTCGCGCCCGTAAGCGTTCACTGTGTCTTCCAGCAGCGACAGCATGTCTTGGGTGTCCTGCCGGGTCGCGCCGGGGGCCATGGCAAAGTTGGCGGTGACATTGGCCCGCTCGGGGGCGTTGAAGAAGCGAAAGCGCACATCGCCGCTGAACAAGAGCGAAACCTGACTGGCGAGCAGCCAGACCGCCCCGGCCAGCACCGGATAGCGCGCCCACATCACGAAGCGCATCAGCGGGCGGAACAGCTGTTCGCGCACCACGCGAAAGCCCTTGTTCACCTGCCGCGAGGGCCAATCGTACCAATGGTGGTCTTTCGAATGGGTCAGCGCATGGGCCATGTGGTTGGGCAGAACCAGAAAGCATTCCAGCAGCGAGGCGGTCAGCACCGCAATCACGGTAATCGGAATATCCTCGACGATTGCGCCGAAGCGTCCGCCGATGGCGACGAGCGCATAAAAGGCGATGATCGTGGTCAGGGTCGAGGACAGCACCGGGGCAAACATCCGCCGTGCGGCGGTTTCAGCGGCGGCAATCGGCCCCTCGCCCCGATGTTTCGAGCGAAAGTCGGCATGTTCGCCCACCACGATGGCATCATCCACCACAATGCCCAGCGTGATGATCAGCGCAAAGATCGAGATCATGTTGAAGGTGAGGCCGAACAGATACATGATCGGCACCGCCACCAGCATCGACACCGGAATCCCAGCCGCCACCCAGAAGGCGGTGCGGGTGTTGAGGAACAGAAAGAGCAACAGCACCACCAGCCCCAGCCCCACCACGCCGTTTTGCTTGAGCACATCAAGCTGGCCGGTGATTACCTCGGAGCGGGTGTTGATCAGGTCGATCGACACCGATGCGGGCAGGCTGCGCTTCATCTCTTTCGCCACCGCTTCGACGCTGTGCTGAATGGCAATGGCGTCGCCCTCGGCCGAGCGGCTGACAGCGATCTGCAAGGCCGGTGTGCCGCCCGAAAAATAGGCGATATTGCGGTCGATCCCTTCGGCATAGATCGTGGCCACATCGCCCACCCGCAGGGTCGATCCGTCGGGATTGGAGCGCAGGGCAATCGCGGCAATCTCTTCCGGCCGCCGCTTGGCCACGCCGGTGCTGACCCGTGCCCCGCTTGAGGCCATGTTGCCCGCCGGATCGGCCACCGCTTCGGCACCGATGGCATTGGCGATCTCGGTCATGGTGATGTCGTTACGGATCAGATCGGCGGTGGCGACCTCGACCACGGTTTGCGGCGCGGCGATGCCCCGGATCGTGGTGCGGGTCACGCCCTTGAGATAGAGCTGCGAGATCATCTCGTCGGTAAAGCGGGCCAGTTGGTCGATGCCGACCGGGCCGGAAATCACCACATCGGTGACCGGATCGCGCCAGTTGGTGCGCGACACCACCGGGGTATCGGCCTCGGCGGGCAGGGTGCTGACCCCGTCTACCGCATCCTGCACATCGTTCAGCGCACGGGACATATCCCAACCCGGTTCGAATTCCAGTGCGATGCGGGTGCTGCCCTGAGTCGAGCGCGAGCTGGTGGAGGTGACGCCTTCCACCGACAGAAGCGCCGGTTCCAGCGCCTGCACCACGCCAAGGTCGATGTCATCGGCTCCGGCGCCGGACCAGTGCACGGTCACATTGACCCGCTCGATCACCACATCGGGAAAGAACTGCGCCCGCATCTTGGGCAGGATCGCCAGACCGATGGCGAAAAGCACCACCAGAAGCAGGTTCGAGGCGGTGCCGTGGCGGGTGAAGTAGCTCAGAATGCCGTGCGCAGCGGGCGGTTTGGGCGTGGCCATGGCTTAGCCTCCCATCCGGCTTTCCAGCCGCTCGACCACGCTGGTGGGGACTTCGGGCTGATTGAGCTGTTCCAAGAGCCGGGCTTTGGCCTCGTCGGGCATTCGGGTGCTGGCCTGAACAAAGTCGATGAGCTTGGCCCGCCGGGCGTCGTCCAACGCAATGGTTTCGGGGGCAGGCGCGGGGGCCGGGGTGTTGGTGGCACCGTCCTCGGGCGCAGCGCTGTCGCGGAACGGGCGCACCCGGATGCCGGCGCCCAGCATCGGCTGGCGTTCGGCCACCACTTCGCGCCCGGTCAGATCGGCGGCGCGCACCAGCACGCTGTCGCCCTGACGGCGCAACACCTCCACGGGCACTTCTTCCAGCCGGTCATTCTCGCCCAGCACCAGCACCGTGTCGGTGCTGCCCAGCGCGGCGGCGGGCAGGGTGGCAACACCTTCCAGCGCTGGTTCGCGGATTTCGACGGTGACGAAATCGCCCGGGCGCAGCCCCGGTGCTGCATCAAGGCGGGCATAGATCAGCCGCCCGGTCTGGCCGCTGACCACCACCGCACTTTCGCGGTCGATCTTGCCCGGCACCGACAGCTCGATCCCCGACACGGCGAGTTTCACCGTCACATCGGCGCGGATGAGCTGGCCCGAAGCGTCGAGCAGCCTTGCATGTTGCGCGGTCGACAGCCGGAACGACACTTCCAGCGAGGAAGGATCCACCAGCGTTGCCAGTTTTTCATTCGCGGTCACGATCCGGCCCTCGGCAGCGGTCACATCCGACAGGGTGCCGGAAAAGGCCGCGCTGAGCTCGGTTTCAGCCAGCCGCCGTTCGGCCTCAGCCACTGCGATTTGTTTGCGGTCAAGCCCGGTTGCCGCCTGCGCCACCCGTGCTTCGGCATTGGCCAGCGCCGAACGTTTCGACAGCACCGCCTGCTGGGCTGAGGCATCGGCGAAAGCGGCGGTTTCCACCGCGGCTTCGGTGCCCACGCCGCGACTCGCCAGATCTTTCTGCCGGGCCAGCGCCTGCGCGCGCAGCTCGGCCTGACGGCGGGCAGCTGCCAGATCGTCTTTGGCAATCGCCAGCGCCGCTTCGGCGTCGCGTTTTTCCGCTTCGGCCTGCGCCAGATCGGTTTGCGCCAGCGCCAGCGTGTCTTCCAGATCGGTGGAATCGACCTTCAGCAAAAGCTGCCCGGCTTCGATCTGCCCGCCATCTTCAAACCCGTCGCCCAGCGCCACAATCGGCCCGCCGATCTGGGCGCGCAAATCCAGCGTGCGCCGGGCCCGGACCTCGCCAAAGGTTTCCAGCACCGGCTCAACGGTTGCGGGGGTGACGGTGATCAGATTGACGGCATAGACCCGCTCGCGCGCCGGGGCCTGACGGGCCTCTTGCGCCAGCCGCGCGCTGATCGAGTTGCGCAGGGTTTGGCCCGCCAGCGCCAAGAGCGCGATGGTGATGGCAAGAAGGAACAGCCCGGTCAGGCCACGGCGCAGGAAACGCATGGATGCTTCGCTCCAATAGGGGTCACCAGACACAGTGCAATGCCGCTGAGGCGTGCGCAATTGGTCAAATGACACACGATTTTGCGATTAAACGCAGGCGCGGGCTATTTCCGTCGCTTGTGTTCGTCGAGCCGGGGGAAGATTTCGACGAAGTTGCAGGGCGGGTGGCGGTAATCGAGCTGCGGGGCCAGAATTTCGTCCCAGCCATCCTTGCAGGCGCCGGTCGAGCCGGGCAGGGCAAAGAGATAGGTGCCATTGGCCACGCCGCCGGTGGCGCGGCTTTGCACCGCCGAGGTGCCGATTTTCTGAAAGCTGATCAGGGTGAACAGGGTCGAAAAGGCGTCGATTTCCTTTTCGTAGACATCGCGATGCGCCTCGACCGTCACGTCGCGCCCGGTCAGCCCGGTGCCGCCGGTGGAAATCACCACGTCGATCTCGGGATCAAGGCTCCAGGCGCGCAGAATATCGGCGATCTCGGCACGCTCATCCTGCACGATCTTGCGGTCGGCCAGCAGATGCCCGGCCTTTTCGATCCGCGCGGCAAGCGTATCGCCAGAGCGGTCATCGGCCAGCGTGCGGGTATCCGACACGGTGAGAACGGCAATGCGTACCGGAATGAAGTCGCGGCTATCTGCATCGGTGATCTGGTTCATATCTCTACCTCAAACCAATTTACGGTTGGGCCAAGGTTGACCACCCGGCTGGCGCCGATCAGCCCCTCGGTGCCCCAGCTGTCATGGATATGCCCGCAAAATACCAGCTTCGGCTGCAGCCGTTCGACGGCCTCGCGCACCGCCTGCGATCCGATATGCCCGTACCCGGTCAGGCTATCGCAGGCACCGAAGGGCGGAGAATGTGAAATCAGGATGTCGGCATGGGCGATCTCGTTCAGAAGATCGCGCGCCTGATCCTCGGTGATATCACATGAGGCCCAGGGCAGCGGCGGCAAGGGCGGCACGGCCGAGCCCAGCCCCGCGATGGTCAGCCCCTCAATCCATCCGGCCTCGCCATGCAGGATCACGGCCGAACTAGCGGCGCGCAGCTCGTCCACGCTTTCATTGTTCCCGGCCACGAAAACCGCCTTGTCGGCAATCGGCTCGAACAGCGCCATATAGGCCTCGAGCCCCTCGCGCCGCTGGGCAAAATCCCCCGCCCCGATCACCAGATCGGCCTCGGTGGCGGCGTCGAGCAGCGCGGCGGCGGCGTTTTGGTCGAGATGCAGGTCGGAAAAGGCGAGGATCTTCATGCGCCCTCCTTGAGCTTGGCCTGAACCTCCAAGAGGTCGGCCCAGGCTTCGCGTTTCGCCGCCGGATTGCGCAAGAGATAGGCCGGGTGAGTCGTCGGCATTGCCGGTTTTCCCACCGCCTGCGTCCATGTGCCGCGCATCCGCAGGATGCCCGTGCGCCCCAGCAGCGCGCTGCAGGGGGTGTTGCCCATCAGGATCAGAACCTCCGGATTGGCCAGCGCGATATGACGTTCCAGAAACGGCACCATCATCGCCATTTCTTCCGGCGTCGGGGTGCGGTTGCCGGGCGGACGCCAGGGCAGAACATTGGTGATATAGGCGGCGCTTTTGGCGTCACCGCTGGCGCGGTCGAGGCCGATGGCCGCCAGCATCCGGTCGAGCAATTGCCCGGCCCGGCCCACGAAAGGTTTGCCAATCCGATCTTCTTCCGCGCCCGGGGCTTCGCCGATGATCATCACACGCGCCGCTGGATTTCCGTCTGAAAACACGAAGTTACGCGCGCCCTTCCTCAGTTCCAGCCCCTCAAAACCCCGCATCGCCTCGGCCAGAGCCTCAAGACTGCCCGCCGCTGCCGCGGCCTGTTTGGCCTCGGCGGCATAATCGGTGCGCGTCGGTTCCACTGGGGTGGGAGGCTGTTGGGCTCCAGCCCGCTGGCGCACGGGCTTCGGGGCGGCATCGGCCAGCTCATAGCGATTCACCGGGCTGTCGCTCACCGCGTCGACCGCGCCAAGCTCCACATACCACTCCAGAAGCGCTTTCGCCTGATGCCAGTCCAGTGCCGATTCCATGCGTAAAGCTACCCCATGCGCGCCGCCCCCGAAAGGTACCACCGGCGACCCCGGTAGCGGGGCTTACCTCTCCTTACGAATAGCTTTCGACTTTCTGGTCAAAAACTGGTATATTAGTATGCAGAACTGGTGATTTTTTAAGCCGAAAAGAAACGTTCCGGTCTGTGTGCACCTTCGACCGACAATACGACGAATAGATTTTTAACGGGCAATTCAATGCTGGCAGCCTATCTGAGCTCCGCGCGTCCGACTATTTTGTATCGGAAACAGCGCATCGCATCGCTGGTCGCTTTACCAGCCGTGATAGCTACGCTCTGGGCCTATCCGCAGGCCGCGCAGGCACAGGAGTATTGGACGGGGGCGGCGGGGTCTTCCGATTGGGGAACGGCTGGCAACTGGACCTCGGCCGTTCCAACCTCGTCCACTTTCACCTATCTCGGCAATAATGGAATACCTGCGACGACCGTGATCGGCGCCAATGCTGATGCGCGCTATCTGACTCTGGGAACGGATGCCAGTGCGGATCTGTCGGTTACCGGTGGCGCCACCACGCTGACCGTGAGCAATGACCTTGGTATTGGGGACGCTAGTGGCATCACCGCCAGCATGACGGTGACTGGCGCGACGGTGAGTGCCGACAGAACCTTCGTGGGTGCCAGCGGAACCGGCGTGCTCACGCTCCAAGCAGGGGCGAAGCTCACTTCATCTAGTATCTATTTGGGGTTTGATGATACCGCCAGCGGTACTCTTACAGCAACCGGGAGCGGAACCCTACTTACGTCAACCGCCTCCCTTTCGGTCGGTGCCTATGGCACCGGATCTGTGGCGCTCGATGATGGCGCGAGTATGTCCTCCTGGTTTACCTATATCGGTGATCTTTCAACGGGCATGGGTACCGTGACGGTCAGCAATGGGGCCACTTGGACGAATAATGGCTATCTGTTTGTCGGCAGTGAAGGGACCGGCACGCTGGCGATTTCCTCCGGCGGAGCGGTCAGCAGCTATTATGGCTTTATTGGCGATATTGCTGGTTCCACAGGCACGGTCACGGTCGATGGGTCTGGCTCGACATGGACCAACGTAGCCGGTCTGGAAGTCGGGAGCAGCGGGACTGGCACGCTGACCCTGTCCAATGGCGGCCTGGTCACTGTCAATTCCGGGACGGGTACGGTTGATATCGGCCCCTATTCCGGCTCGACCGGCACGTTGAATATCGGCGCGGCGGCGGGCAGCGCGGCGGTGGCGGCGGGCACATTGAACGCGGGGTCGGTGGTGTTTGGCGATGGCACCGGGCTGATCGTCTTCAACCATACCGACACGAGTTACGATTTCGGTGCCGATATTTCCGGCGCGGGATCGCTTGCGCTCTATTCCGGCAAAACCATCCTGTCCGGCAGCAACACCTATACCGGCGGCACTACGGTCTATGGTGGGACACTTGCGGTGAACGGCAGCATTACCGGGAATGTGGCGCTGTCGGGTGGCACACTGGGTGGCTCGGGCAATGTGGGAACGATAAATGCCGCCTCCGGCAGCACCATCGCGCCGGGTAATTCCATTGGCACGCTGAACGTTGCCAATGCCAGCTTTGCGGCCGGATCGACCTATGCGGTCGAATTGAACGATGGCGGCTTTGTTGCGGGTACCAACAACGACTTCATCAACGCCACGGGCACCGTCACCCTGACCGGCGGTGCGGTGAGCGTGGCGCCGGTCAACGGCACCGATACCGGCGCGACCTATACGCCCGGCACCTATACCATCATCACCGCAGCCGGCGGGGTTACCGGCACCTTCACAAGCGTCAGCGATAGTTTCGCCTTTCTGGATTTCTCGCTGAGCTATAACAGCACCAACGTCTTTCTGACCTCGTCGCAGGTGAACAGCTTTGCCAGTGCGGCCAGTACCGCCAACCAAACCGCCTCGGCGGGCGCGATCGATGCTCTGGGCCTCGGCAACAGTCTCTATAACGCAGCGCTGACACTGCCCACCACGCAACAGGCCCGCGATGCCTTCGATGCGACGTCCGGCGAAGGCTTTGCCACCTTCACCAGCGCCGCACTGCAAACCAGTCGCTACACGCGCGAGGCGATGCTGGGGCGTTCGCAGGGTTCGGGCACCGGCGGCTGGGCCACGGCCTATAGCGCGCGCAGCACCCTTGCGGGCGATGGCAACGCGGCAGCGGCTAATTTCGCCACCGATGGTATGGTGATCGGATACGATCATGGGGTGGGGGACTTCACCCTTGGCGCTGCGGTGCATTTCGGGCAAACCCGGCTGAGCCTCCCCGACCGCGCCACCAGCATTCGCAGCACTGATATTGGCGCGGGTTTCTACGGCAGCGCCCGTTTTGACGGTCTGACCTTTGCCTTTGGCGGTGACATCACCCGGCATCAGATCAGCTCTGAGCGTCAGGTGAGCCTGACCGGCTTTTCCAACACCCTCACCGCCAGCTATGCGGCCTATACCACGCAGGTGTTTGGCGAGGTTTCCTATGATTTCGATTTTGGCGCGACCACCCTCACGCCCTTTGCTCGCGCCGCATTCGTCCATACCAGTTTTGACGCTTTCACCGAAACCGGCGGGGCGGCGGCGCTGTCTTCTGCGGCAGGCTCGTATGATGCGTTTGTCACCACTCTGGGCTTGCGCGCCCGGCAGGAGATTGCCCTCGACAATGGCGGCACGGGCTGGCTTGAGGGGATGATCGGCTGGCGCCATGCCTTTGCCGCCAGCCCCGGTGCCAGCAACAGCTTTGCCAGTGGCGGCGCCTTTTCTGTAACCGGCGCATCGCTGGCGCAGGATGCTTTGCTGATCGGCGTCGGGATTGGCGTTGAAATCGCTCCGGGTGCGACGGTTTCGCTCGGCTATTCCGGCGAGTTTTCGGGAAATTCCGTCGATCACGCCATATCTGCGCAGCTCACCTGGCGGTTCTGAGGCCGACCAGCCCTTGCCCGAAACGCCGTGCGAGGCTATTCAGCCGAAAACGGGGAGCGCTGCCCATGACCTT
Source organism: Paracoccaceae bacterium (assembly GCA_050290705.1). Lineage (GTDB taxonomy): Bacteria > Pseudomonadota > Alphaproteobacteria > Rhodobacterales > Rhodobacteraceae > Sinisalibacter. The sequence goes on along the minus strand of JBNKIC010000022.1, from coordinate 55,186 downwards.
CCGCCACCGCCACCTGCTCGGGATCGAACCCCTCCACCCGGAGGAGATCACGACCGTTCTTGATCTTGCCGACAAATATGCCGATCTGAACCGTCAGCCGGTCAAGCGCTCGGATGCGCTGGCCGGGCTCACGCAGATCAACATGTTTTTTGAAAACTCCACCCGCACCCAGGCCAGTTTCGAACTGGCGGGCAAGCGGCTTGGGGCCGATGTGATGAATATGGCGATGCAGGCCAGCTCGATCAAAAAGGGCGAAACCCTGATTGATACGGCACTGACGCTGAACGCCATGCATCCGGACCTGTTGGTGGTGCGTCATCCCCATTCCGGCGCGGTGAACTTGCTGGCCGAAAAAGTGAACTGTGCGGTGCTGAACGCAGGCGACGGCAAGCACGAGCACCCGACGCAGGCGCTGCTGGATGCGCTGACGATCCGCCGCGAAAAGGGCCGGCTGCACCGGCTGACCATCGCGATCTGTGGTGACATCGCCCATAGCCGCGTGGCGCGCTCGAACCTTATCCTGCTGGGCAAGATGGAAAACCGCGTGCGGCTTGTCGGCCCGCCCACCCTGATGCCGAGCCAGATTGGAGAGTTTGGTGTCGAGGTTTATGACGACATGCGCGAAGGGCTTGAGGGCGCCGATGTGGTGATGATGCTGCGGCTCCAGAAAGAACGGATGGATGGCGGCTTCATCCCGTCGGAGCGCGAATATTATCACCGCTGGGGGCTCGATGCCGAAAAGCTCGCCCATGCCAAACCCGATGCCATCGTCATGCATCCCGGTCCGATGAACCGGGGGGTCGAGATCGACGGGGTGATCGCCGACGACATCAATCGCTCGGTGATCCAGGAACAGGTGGAAATGGGCGTGGCGGTGCGCATGGCCGCGATGGACCTCTTGGCCCGCAATCTGAAAGCCGAACAAAACGCCCCGGAGGGAACCTATGTCTGATATTCTGCTTGCCGAGGGCGAGAGTGTGATCGCCAGCTTCACCGGCGACCGCGAGACCTATGTCAAAGAGCATCTGATGATTGCGGCACTGGGCGCGGTTCTGGGCATGGTGGTCTTGATGATCATGGGCAATCCCCATGCCTGGACCGGCGCCGTGGGCGCGCTGGGCGCGGTTGCGGTACGCGGCTTTTACGTCGCTTCCGAGCAGATCGGGATGACCTGGAAACTGACCCAGAAACGGCTGATTTCGCCCGCCGGGATGACCATTCTGCGCAGCGAGATCAAGAATGTGCGCACCATTATTTCTGCCGCGCAGGTGATCACCAACTCGGGCGACAAATACATGCTCAAATATCAATCCGACCCGAAAGCGGTGGCCAACACCATCATGACGGCAAAGGGCTGAGCAAGGAGCGCGATGTGAGCAAAAGACCAGACATCGCAGCGCGGCTTGAGGCGGGCGAGACGCTCGTCTGGCAGGGCCATCCGAAACCCGGGCGGCGGGCGCCGCTGCGGGTTGTCGGTTACGCCGCGCTTCTAGCCTTCGGCTCGTTTGCTCTGTTGCTGGTCGCGGGTTGGGTCGAGCTGTTTCAGGCCCCCAGCCCGGCCTGGCGCCTGACGATCTACCTGCTGATCGCCAGCGCGGCCTTCCTTACCTATTTCGCCCTGCGCATCACCGTGCTGAAAACCCGCCGCGACCGCGCCCGCGATGCCCACACCGCCTATGCGATCACCGACCGGCGGGCGCTGACCCTTTCCGGCCCCTATGCCGCCGAGCTGCCAGTGGGCTCTGACACGACCGCAGACTTGACCGGCGACCGGCTGATCATTCAAAGCGGCGCCGACAGCCTGCGCTTCGACCGCCTGACCGACGCAGCCGCAGCCCAAGACATCCTGATGCGCCAGATCCAGGGGGGATCATGACCATACTCACCTTCACCAATGCCCGGATCATCGACCCGGAGACCGGAACCGAGGCTATCGGGGCGCTGACCGTTGCGGATGGCGTGATTGCCGGGCGCGACGGGGCTGCGACGGGCGAGATCGTCGATTGTGGCGGCAAATGTCTGGCGCCGGGGATCGTCGATATCGGCGTGAAGATCGGCGAGCCGGGCGAGCGGCACAAGGAAAGCTTCCGTACCGCGGGCGCGGCGGCGGCGGCGGGCGGGGTGACCACCATGGTTACCCGTCCCGATACGCTGCCCGCGATCGACACGCCGGAAACGCTTGAATTCGTCAACCGTCGGGCGCGCGAAGTGACCCCGGTGCGCATTCATTCCATGGCCGCGCTCACCAAGGGCCGGGCCGGGCGCGAGATGGTCGAGATCGGCTTTCTCATGGATGCGGGCGCCGTGGCCTTTACCGATTGCGATCATGTGGTCGAGAACGCCAAGGTGTTTTCCCGCGCGCTGACCTATGCCCGTCAACTGGGCGCGCTGGTGATGGCGCATCCGCAGGATCCGGCGCTGTCGGCCGGGGCCGCTACGACCTCGGGCAAATTCGCCAGTCTGCGTGGTCTGCCTGCGGTGTCGCCGATGGCCGAGCGGATGGGGCTGGAGCGTGACATGGCGCTGGTCGAGATGACCGGGGGGCGCTACCACGCCGATAACCTGTCGACCGCGCTGGCGCTGCCGGTGCTGGAACGCGCCAAGGCGGCGGGGCTTGATGTGACGGCCGGTGTGAATGTCCATCACCTCACGCTGAACGAGCTGGATGTGGGCGATTATCGCACCTTCTTCAAACTGAAGCCGCCGCTGCGTTCGGAAACCGACCGGATGGCGATGGTCGATGCCGTGGCCTCTGGCTTGATCGACATTATCTCGTCCATGCACACGCCGCAGGACGAGGAGAGCAAACGCCTGCCGTTTGAAGAGGCTGCTTCGGGCGCGGTGGCGCTGGAAACCCTGCTGCCCGCCGCGCTGCGTCTGGTTCATGCCGGTGCGATGGATCTGCCGACGCTGTGGCGCGCGCTGTCGCTCAATCCGGCCCGGCGTCTTGGTCTGCCCGGCGGGTCTCTGGCCGAAGGCGCCCCTGCCGATCTGGTGCTGTTCGATCCCGACGCGCCCTTCGTGCTCGACCGCTTCGCGCTGAAATCGAAATCGAAAAACACCCCGTTTGACGGCGCGAGGATGCAAGGCAAGGTGCTGGGCACCTGGGTCGGCGGCGCGCGGGTGTTTGGCGGATGACGGTCCGTATCGCCACGGCTGACGACCTCACCGCGCTCACTGCGATCTGCCTGCGCGCCAAGGCGCACTGGGGCTACGACGCGGATTTCATGGCCGCCTGCGCCGATGAGCTGACCCTGCAGCCGGACGATCTCGGCCCCGGCCTCGTCTGTTGGGACGATGGCGGCGGGCCGCTTGCAGTGGCGCAGCTGAGTGTCGAGGGGCGCAGGGCGCATCTCGGAAACCTTTTTGTCGATCCGGGTGCGATGGGGCGCGGGATCGGGGGGCGGTTGTTCCGCTGGGCGGCGCACACCGCCCGTGCCGCAGGGGCCGACGAGCTGGTGCTCGACAGCGACCCGTATGCCGAACCGTTCTATCTGCACATGGGCGCGCGCCGTATCGGCGAGGCGCCCTCGGGGTCAATCCCCGGACGGATGCTGCCGCACATGTCGCTTTCGCTCGCCTGAAGACCGGAGACCAGGAATTGCCCGAAATCACCACATCGCTCCCGCTACTCGCTCTCATTGCCGTGCTTGGCTATCTGCTCGGCTCGGTGCCCTTCGGGTTGGTCTTTGCGCGGCTCTTCAGGCTGGGCGATATCCGCCAGATCGGCTCGGGCAATATCGGTGCCACCAATGTGCTGCGCACCGGCAATAAGCTCGCGGCCTTCCTCACGCTTCTGGGCGATGTCGGCAAAGGCGCCTTTGCAGTGCTGGTGGCGCGTGCGCTGCTGGGCGAGGACGCGGCGCAGATCGCCGGGCTTGGCGCCTATCTCGGCCATCTCTACCCGGTCTATATCGGCTTCAAGGGCGGCAAGGGTGTGGCCACCTGGCTGGGCACGATGGTCGCGCTGAGCTGGCCGCTGGGCCTTGCGGCCGGGGCCACATGGCTGGTGGTGGCGGGGCTGTTCCGGATTTCCTCGCTGGCCGGGCTGTCGGCGGCGGCGCTCACCCCGATCTGGGCGCTGGTACTGGGCCGGGGCGACGTGTTTCTGGTCGCGCTTCTGCTCGGCGCGCTGATCTTTCAGCGTCACCACGCCAATATCGCCCGACTCTTGAGAGGCGAAGAGCCGAAAATCGGGAAGAAATAGCCGGTTTTCCCCGCGCTTTTGTAGCGACATACGGATAGTGCGCCTGTGATCGGGATTGATCCCGCTAAACACCCAACGCAGCATCGCTGCCATAATGATTTCTAAGGGGACAAATATGACGTTTGGTCAGTCAATTCGCAAATGCTTTGGAGTGTATAACACTCTACTCGCCGGACGCGCCTCGCGTTCAGAATTCTGGTGGTTCCAGGTGCCGTTTCTGGCCATCTATGTGATCGCGTTTGTGCTGACGGCAATGATTGTGCCGGGGCTCGAAACGGGTAGCAGTACAGCCATTGGCAGCATGATCTTGTTGGGCGTTCTGCTGCTCGTTGCCGATCTCTACGCCGTGGCGGCGATGATCCCGGCGGTGGCGGTTCTGGTGCGTCGTCTCCACGATACCGGTCGGTCCGGCTGGTGGTACTGGATCGCGATTGTCCCGCTTATTGGCTGGATTATCCTGCTGATCTTTCTGGTTCAGAAAGGCACAAACGGGGCCAACCCCTATGGCTCCGATCCGTCCGATCAGGAGGCAGGCAGTGACGGCGGCGAAGGCCTGACCTCCAGCTCGATCCCCAGCGTCGGACGCTGATCGAATTCGGAACGGCCGTGCCTCTGCGCGGCCGTTCCTCTTCTGACAAGCTCAGCGCTGGGCCAGTTGCTCCACCGCCTCGGCAGTACGTTTGGTGTTGTGATAAATACCAAAGGCCAGATACAGCCCACCGCCCATGATGATGGTATAAAGCGACCCGCCAATCAGGACGCCGATTGCGGGCAACAAACCGCCGCCCTGCGCCGCTGGCATCATCGCAAAACTGATCGTGCCGATCACCACACCGACGGCCAGCAGAATGATGATCACCGCAATCAGTTTTTCAAACGCCCCGATAAAGAAATCCCGCATAGCTTCCTCTCCTCGTTACAACGTGACTGCGGGAAGTGTCGCGGCGTAGGGCGGCCCGGTCAATCTTTCCGTGCGCGGTCGTTCCTTTTTGGGCTGAGCGTTGTGCCTCTCGCCACAAACCGGCCCAGAATACCCGCCCTTGACGGGTCACGATCCGCGAAATTGCCCGGAATGTGCCGAATTTGCGTCGCGGTTGCCGCATAAACCTGCCTGCATAGTTGTGGTTAAGAGGCTGGATTTATGAAATTTCATCAGGCAGTTATTTCCTGTTTCGCAAAGTATTTCACCATCAAGGGACGTGCATCCCGGTCCGAATTCTGGTGGTGGACGCTGTTCGTCACAATTGGTTCGTGGGTCTATTCGTTCGGGGCTACGACTCTTTGGGGCGCCTATGTTGCAATCGACCCCGAGGACCTGGACCTTGATGATTTGTCCGGTCTTGCCGGGACCCTCGCCATCATCTTTCTGTTCAACCTTGTGGTCTTTGTCCCAAGCTGGACGGTGACCATCCGCCGCCTTCACGATACCGGACGCACCGGCGCCTGGATGCTGATGCCCTATGTGCTGATTGGCCTGATGATCTGGGCAGTGGTGTCACTCGCTGGCGGACAGGATGCCGGGCAGGGCAGCGTGTTGATTGCGGGCATTGCCGTTCTGGTCCTGAGCCTGATCTCGCTGGTCTTTTCGATCGTGTTTTTCGTCTGGCTGCTCAAGGCGGGCACGCGTGGCGACAACTTTTTTGGCCCGGACCCTCGCGCCGGGGGCGGCCATGGCCATGGCGCCCGTCTGAACGAGGGGGAACGGCAAAGTTCCATTCCCCAGGTGCCAAATATGCGCCGCGAGGACGAGGTCCACGCGCTGTATCGTCGGCGAGTTCTGGGGCTGAACGACTAGTAGGAATACTCGCTGTAGATCCGGCTCAGATCGCCGTTCCAGTCGCCGTGGAAATGCTCCAGCAGTTCGTCGGCCGGGGTCATGCCGTCTTCCACGGTGTCTTCCAGCGCGGTGAGGAAATGCCGTTCGTCGGGCACCATGCCGCCAAAGCCCGGCTTAGCCCGACGGCGCAGCCCGCCGCGCGAGATGTCGAGCACGGTTTCGGCCAGCTGTTGCAGATGCAGCTTGCCGACCTGACCCTGTAGCCCGTCGACGCTGGCGCTCACGCGCAGCGCTTCGCGGGTTTCGGCATCCCAGTCTTTCACCAGTTCCCAGGCGGCATCGAGCGCGAGGTCGTCATACATCAGCCCGACCCAGAAGGCGGGCAGGGCGCAGATCCGCCGCCATGGGCCACCATCGGCGCCGCGCATTTCCATGTATTGCTTGATCCGCACTTCAGGAAACAGCGTGGTCAGGTGATCGGCCCAATCGCTGAGCGTCGGCACCTCGCCGGGCATGGCGGGCAGTTTGCCTTGCATGAAATCGCGGAACGATTGGCCGCGCGCGTCGATGTAATTGCCGTCGCGGTAGACGAAATACATCGGCACATCGAGCGCGTAATCCACATAGCGCTGGAACCCCATCCCCTCTTCAAACACGAAAGGCAGCATTCCGGTGCGCGAGGCGTCGAGATCGCGCCAGATCCGCGAGCGCCAGCTTTTGTGGCCGTTGGGCTTGCCATCAAAGAAGGGGGAGTTGGCGAAAAGCGCGGTGGCCACCGGCTGCAAAGCCAGCCCGACGCGGAACTTTTTCACCATGTCGGCTTCCGAGGCGAAATCGAGATTCACCTGCACGGTGCAGGTGCGGTACATCATCTGTTTGCCGTGGGTGCCGACCTTGTCCATGTAATCGGTCATCAGCTTATAGCGGCCTTTCGGCATGACCGGCATGTCTTCATGGCTCCAGCTCGGTGCCGCGCCGAGGCCGATGAAACCAGCGCCGATCTTGTCGGCCACGGCTTTCACCTCGCGCAGGTGCTCGTTCACCTCATCGCAGGTCTGGTGGATGCTGGCCAAGGGGGCGCCCGACAGCTCCAGCTGCCCGCCCGGCTCAAGGCTGATATTGGCGCCTTTCAGCTCCAACCCGATGATATGGCCGCCCTCATAGATCGGGTTCCAGCCATAGGCATCGCGCAGGCCCTCAAGCATCGCTTTGATCGAGCGCGGCCCGTCATAGGGCAGGGGCTTCAGCGTATCTTTGCAATAGCCGAATTTCTCGTGCTCGGTGCCGATGCGCCAGTCATGCTTGGGTTTACAGCCGCTGGCCAGATACTCTGCAAGCTGGTCGGGATGCTCGATCGGCCCACCGCCGGATTGGGGAATAGACATGATGGGCCTCCGGCCTGATTGCTTCTTGAAGTGCTTTGGTGCGTCAAAGGCCGGGGCGTGTCAATGCAGGCGGCGGATGGTTTGGCCTGTCCAGATCACAACCCTGTTAGTCGGCTTGTCGTGGCTCATGCGGATCGCCGCTTCGATATTGGCGCCGGGCAGGGCGGTGAGCATGTCAAACAAGGCGTCCGTGCCTTCGGCAGAGGCGGGAATGGTCAGAATTTCCATCCCGGCGCGCAGCTGCCAGACCGGCAATCCGGCGCGGTCGGGGGCCACGGCAATTTCGGTGAGCGCGTCAAGCGACAGGATGCCCCCGCCAATCGGGGCCAGATAGGCGATCTGGCGTTCGTCGATCTCGACCACCCCCAGCCCGCCATGGCCGCCGCGAAACCGCGCCCGCTGGATTGCGGCGTAAAGCAGCGCCGCGCTGATCACCACCAGCGCCCAGCCCGTTAGCGCGATGAAGCCCAGCCCGGTCAGCCCCCACCACAGGCCCAGCACGAGAATTGCCCCGATCACCAGCGCCTCGCGCCAGCGTTTCAGTGTTGCGAGTGCTTCGGGGCGGATGAATGCCACGCCTGTCTCCTGTCAGAACTCCCGTCGCACGACCCTAGCCGCGCGGCGGGGTGATGCCAACCGGGGGCAGATCAGGCGCCCCGGCGTTTGGCCAGATCCGGGTGATTGGCCCAGGCGGGCATTGTGGCCATGTAGTCGAGCGTTTTCTGCTCGGCATCTTCGCGGCTGTCTCCCCGGCGCAATTGCCAGGCGATCATCTTTTCAAACCGCTTGTCGAAATCCTGCAATTGCCCGTTTTCATCGGTGCAATGCGCGCAATAGATGCCCTGTTCGATGGGCATGCCGCAGCTTTGGCATTTATCCGTCATGATGATCTCCTTTGCTTGGCGGGCTCAGCAGCCGTGCCCAGAGCCCGGTGAATATCTCGCGCTCCTCGGCGGTCAGCGCGCTGGCAGCTTGGGCGAGCTTGTCGCCGTCGAGCACCTTCATCGCCTCGCTCAGCGCCTCCTGCCCGTCGGGGCTCAGCCAGATCAGATGGCGCCGCCGATCCTCCGGGTCGGGATCGACCTCCAGCAGCCCTTTTTTGGTCAGAGACGACACCATCTCGCTCATCGTCGATTGTGCGCGGTCGGTATGGCGCGCAAGCTCGCTCAACGTCACCGGCCCGGTCGCCGTCAGATGCATCAACAGCCCGGTGGTTTCCGGCGACAGGCGCGCGCGTTTATCCGCGATCCGGCGCACCATGCGCAGATAGGTTTCGCGGTAAAGCGCTTCAAAGCGTGTGGTGAAATCGTCGCTGTTCATGGCCCGAGGCTAGGACGGGCAAAACCCTTCGTAAATCCCGATGTAATTCAGGATAGCAGCAGCGGCACCGCCTTGCGCAGCGTCACCAATCCCCCAGCGCCGTCTGCCAGAGGGTCAGGGCAGCCACAGCCGCCGTATCGGCGCGCAGGATGCGCGGGCCGAGGCTGACCGCATAGGCGTTCTCCATCGCGTGGAGCTTTTTGCGTTCGGCGGGCGAAAACCCGCCTTCGGGGCCGATCAGGATCGCCCATTTGCCCTTGCCCGCCGCGCCCAGCGTTTCGCCCGCGCCCACCAGCGCCTCGTCGCAGAACATGATCTGCCGGTCTTCCGGCCAACCCGCCAGCAGCTTGTCGAGCTTCACCGGCTCAGCCACGTCTGGCACGAAGGTGCCGCCACATTGCTCGGCGGCCTCCAGCGCATGGGCCTGCAGCCGGTCCACCCGCACCCGTTCGGCATTGGTGTATTCGGTCAGCACCGGCTGAATGCGGGCCGCGCCCATTTCCGTCGCCTTTTCAACGATGAAATCGGTGCGGGCCTTTTTGATCGGGGCAAAGATCAGCCAGAGGTCGGGCGGATCCAGTTGCGGCGAGGCTTGCCCCAAGATGGTCAGCGTGCCGCCGCGCTTGCCCGCCTCGGTCACCTCGGCACTCCATTCGCCGTTTTGCCCATCAAACAAGGCCAAACGCGCGCCCAGACCCAGACGCATCACCCCAAACAGGTAATGTGCCTGATCCCGGTTCAGATCAATGGATTGCCCCGCCCCCAAAGGCGCGGCTACATAGAGGCGGATTTTCTCTCGGGTCAGCATGGGGGCACGATATGGCGGCGGAACAAAAGACGCCAGAGGCAGAAATGCCCTCCGGGGCGGGGCAGGTGGCCGATGCGGTGACGGGAAACTGGGTGGATCGCCTCGCGCCAGCCTGGAGCCGCCCCTATCTGCGCCTCAGCCGTGCCGACCGCCCGATTGGCACCTGGCTTTTATTGTTGCCCTGCTGGTGGGGCCTACTTCTGGGCATCGGGGAAACCGGCGGCGCGGGCTGGCGAGATCTCTGGATCGCTTTGTCGGTGGCCGTCGGGGCCTTCCTGATGCGCGGCGCGGGTTGCACCTGGAACGATATCACCGACCGCGACTTTGACGGCGCCGTTGAGCGCACTCGTAGTCGCCCGATTCCGTCAGGACAGGTGAGCGTGAAACAGGCGCTGGTCTGGCTGGTGCTGCAGGCGCTGCTGGGGCTGATCATTCTGCTGACCTTCCCGCCCGCCGCTATCGTGCTGGGCGTGGTGTCGCTCGTCCCGGTGGCGATCTACCCCTTTGCCAAGCGCTTCACCTGGTGGCCGCAGGTGTTTCTGGGGCTGGCCTTCAACTGGGGGGCGCTCTTGGTCTACACCGCCCATACCGGGCATCTGGGCTGGCCCGCCGTGGCGCTTTACCTCGCGGGGATGAGCTGGACGCTGTTTTACGACACGATCTATGCCCATCAGGACAAGGACGACGATGCGCTGATCGGGGTAAAATCCACCGCCCGGCTGTTCGGCACCAATACCGTGCCCTGGTTGCGCGCATTTCTGATGATCGCCGTGGTGCTGATGTCGCTTGCCATCGTGCTGGCCTTCGGGTCGTCGCGCTCGGTGTTGGCGCTTACCGTGGCGCTGGGCGGGGCGTGGTTCATGGGTTGGCATATGGCATGGCAGCTTGGCCGCCTCGATATCGACGATGGCGCGGTGTGCCTCAGGCTTTTCCGCTCAAACCGGGATGCCGGGCTGATTCCTGTGCTGTTTCTTGCCGTCGCGGCGATGCTCTGATTGCACCCCGTTCCCTTCGGTCTTATGGAGGGGAAACCGGATCCTGACCATAACCAGAACAGAAGCTCCGTAACTCAATGCGTTTTCCGCAAGTCCTGACCGCCAATCGCAGCCCCGCTGTTTTGATTGCCGGCATATTCGCCGCCGCTGCGGCGCTCTCCGTCCTGGCGGCCTGGCTGGCTTTGTTCACGGTCGAGAACCTGACCAGAACGGGCGTCGAGAAATCGCTGTTTCTGGAAGGGGCCGAATGGGCATCGGTTGATACCAACGGGTTGCAGGTGGTTCTGTCCGGCACCGCCCCCGACGAACCCGCCCGTTTCAGGGCGCTGTCGGCGGCCGGGCGGGTGGTCGATAGCGGTCGGGTGATCGACCATATGGAAGTGCTGCCGCCGCAGGAAATCACCCCGCCGCGCTTTACCATCGAGATGCTGCGCAACGAGGCCGGGATTTCGATGATCGGCCTGATCCCGGCGGCGACCAACCGCGCAGAGCTGAGCTCCCGGGTGCAGAAGATCGAAGGCTCGGGCGATGTGGCTGACTTTTTGGAAAGTGCCGATTACCCGCAGCCGGAAAGCTGGCGGCCGGCGCTGAACTATGCGCTGATGGCGCTGGATCTGCTGCCGCGTTCGAAAATCTCGATGGACGCCGACCGGGTGGCGATCGAGGCGATCTCGGATTCCGCTGCGCAGAAAGCCGACTGGGAAAAGAAGCTGAAATCGCAGGTGCCGGGCGGCGTGAAACTGGTGCTCGACATCACCGCGCCGCGTCCGGTGATTACGCCCTTCACCCTGCGGTTCCTGATTGACGGCGACGGGGCACGGTTTGACGCCTGCACCGCCCACACCCCGGAAGGGCGCGACAAGATCGTTGCTGCCGGGGCTGCTGCCGGGGTGACCGGCGCGCCGGTCTGCACCATTGCGCTGGGGGTGCCCTCGCCCGATTGGCCCGATGCCGTGGTGCGCAGCATTCAAGCCCTGCACGAACTGGGCGCGGGTTCGCTGACCTTCTCGGATGCCGACATCACCCTGATTGCCGAGCCCGCCACCGCGCAGGCCACCTATGACCGGGTGATCGGCGAGCTTGAGGCTGATCTGCCTGAGGTGTTTTCGCTGCACGCGGTGAAGCCCGAGCCGGAAGTGCCCAGCGATGCTTCGCAGGGCCCGCCGGAATTTACCGCCACGCTCAGCCCGGAAGGGCAGGTGCAGCTGCGGGGTCGGGTGGCCACCGACGAAGATCGCACCGTGGTCGAAAGCTTCGCCCGGGCGCATTTCGGGGTCGATAACATCTATTCCGCAATGCGGCTCGATCCGGAACTGCCGATGGATTGGTCGGTGCGGATGCTGTCGGCGCTCGACGCGCTCAGCCAGCTTGCCAGTGGCGTGGTCGTGGTGGAGCCCGACACCGTGGACGTGACCGGCGCCACCGGCGATGCAAACGCCTCGGCCGAGATTTCGCGGGTTCTGTCGGAAAAACTGGGCGAGGCGCAGGATTTCCGCGTGAATGTGGAATACCGCGAAGAGCTTGATCCTGTCGCCGCCCTGCCCACCCCGGAAGAATGCGTAGCCGATATCGAGGCTGCGATGGCGGAGCAGAAGATCAATTTTGCCCCCGGGTCGTCGAATATCGAGCTGGCCTCGGCCAAGACCATCGACAAGATTGCCGAGGTTCTGAAAGGCTGCCCCGATGTGGCGATGGAAATTGGCGGCTATACCGATAGTCAGGGCCGCGAAGAGATGAACAAGGCGCTCAGCCAGCGTCGCGCCGAGGCGGTTCTTACCGCGCTTCTGGCCCGCCGGGTGCTGACCTCGAACCTCAGCGCCCACGGTTATGGCGAGGAAAGCCCGATTGCCGATAACGGCACCGATGCCGGGCGCGAAGCCAACCGGCGCATCGAGTTTCATCTGATCGGCCAGAGCGCCGCCGATGAAGGCACCGCTGCCGTCGAAACTGCTGGTGACGCCGCTGATGCCGCCAGCACCGAGCCCGCAGCCGATACCCCCGCAGCCGATACCCCCGCCGCCGAGGCACCCCCGACCCGCCCGGACGACGAGCCCGCTGCCGCCGAAGCCCCTGAGGCTGCCACCGATGCGGCCAGCCCCGACACAGACGGCACTGATACGGCTGCCGCCCCCGACACCACCGAAACCACCGAAACCACTGACACCGCCACACCGTCCGCGGCGGTCGATCCCGATCTCGCGGGCAAGCGCCCCAAACCCCGCCCGGACAATTAACGGGCTCAGGAGAGGCACATGAACAGAACCGAGTTCATCATCGTCACCGCCATCATCCTTTTCGTCGCATTCGCGTTGGGGTGGTTTGCGCATTGGCTGGTGCATCGTTTCGCCCGTATCGCCACCAGCGACATGAGCGAGATCGACCGCATGGCGCAATCGCTGCACGATGCCGAGGAAACCCGCGATCAGGCGATCACCTATCTGCAGCAGCGCGAGGCCGAAATGGCCAACCAGCTGCATCAGACCGAGGCCGAGCTGCGCGCGGCAATGGACGGGCTACGCGATGCCCGCACTGAGGCAGAAGAGCTGCGGGCCTATATCGAGCGGGTCAATCAGGGCTGACCCACACAGGATGAACCCGGCCCAATCGGGCCGGGGCAGAGCTGACAGATAAGGGTGTTCCCGCAGGCGAGGCGTCGGGTCAGTAGACCAGCGCGCCTTCGTTATCGTCGCCGGTTTCTTCGTTCAGCGCATCCAGCGACGGGATCAGCACCCGGCGCTTGCCGTCGAGCTGGATCACCCCGCCTTTTTTCAGCGACGAGATCTGGCGGCTCACGGTTTCCAGCGTCAGGCCCAGATAATCGGCCATGGCTTCGCGGGTCAGCGGCAGATCGAAGGCCATCCCGTCTTTCGGCGTATGGCGTTTCAGCGCCGCATCGCGCCGGGCGATAATGGCCAAGAGGCTCGCGATCTTTTCGCGCGCGGTTTTGCGGCCCAGAAGCAGCATCCATTCCCGCGCCGAATCAAGTTCGTCCAGCGTCATTTCCAAAAGTCGCGTGCCGATATGCGGGGTCGAGACCATCATGTCCTCGAACGGCTTCTTGCGGAAACAACAAATCGTGAGGTCAGACACGGCGACCACGTCAAAAGGGGCAGATTCGCGCCCCGGACGGCCGATGAAATCCGACGGCAGCAACAACCCAACCATCTGGGTGCGCCCGTCTTCCATGGTCTGGCTGAGGCTGGCAATGCCGGTCACCACGGAGGCCACAAATTCCATGTGGTCGCCCGCCCAGATAACCGGCTGGCCCGCTTCATAGTTGCGATAGTACTTGATTTCTTCCAGACGAACGAGTTCATCGGGGTCACAACGAGCACAGACCGCCTGATGCTTGATCGGGCAGTTCCAGCATTCTTTCGTGTCGAAAGCTTTGTCCATTTTTAACTTCATGCCGGAAACCCCGGTTTGATCCTGATCAAAGTCGCGCGCGTCAATTCAAGTAGAGCGTAATCGAATGCAGACACTCACGCAACTTCGTAAACTCGGACTTTTTGACGCCCGGGTGCCCCGTTATACGAGCTATCCGACGGCTCCGCACTTCAAATCGAGTGTGGGACCGACGGATGTATCCGATTGGATTGGCGCAATTCCGGCAGGCAGTTCGGTATCGCTCTATGTCCATGTGCCGTTTTGCCGGCGGCTGTGTTGGTTTTGCGCCTGCCGCACGCAGGGCACCACCACCGCCGAGCCTGTGGCTGCCTATGTCGAGACCCTGAAGCAGGAAATCGACCTGGTGAAGGCGCGCCTGCCCGAAGGGGTGACGCTGGAACATCTGCATTGGGGCGGCGGAACGCCAACCCTGCTTGAGCCTGCGATGATCACCGATCTTGCCGGGGCGATTTTCGATATGGCCCCGCTGGCCCCCGGCGCGCAGTTCTCGGTCGAGATTGACCCCACGGAAGTGGATGGCCCCCGGCTCGATGCGCTGGCCGCTGCCGGGCTCAATCGTGCCTCGATCGGGGTGCAGGATTTCGATCCGATGATTCAGGAAGTCATTGGCCGCCCGCAAAGCTACGAAGTTACCCGCGAAGCCGTCGACGGCTTGCGCGAACGCGGCATTCGCTCGCTGAATGTTGATCTGCTTTATGGCCTGCCGCACCAGACCCAGGCCCGGATGGCTGATTCGGTCAACAAGGTGCTGTCGCTCGGGCCGGATCGTATCGCGCTGTTCGGCTATGCTCATGTGCCGTGGATGTCGAAGCGCCAGACGCTGATTCCCACCGAGGCGCTGCCCAGCCCGGAAGAGCGCTTTGCCCTGAACAACCTGGCGCATGATCTTTTCGTCGGGGCCGGGCTCGAGGCCATCGGCATCGACCATTTCGCCACCCCCGAAGACGGTCTGGCCAAGGCCCTGCATGCGGGCACGATGCACCGCAATTTCCAAGGCTACACCGAAGACAAATCCACCGCGATGATCGGGCTCGGCGCCTCGTCGATTGCCCGCTATCCGCAGGGCTATGCGCAGAACGAACCGGCGACCGGCAAATATCAGGAACGGGTGCGCGCGGGCGAACTGCCCATTGCCAAGGGCCATGTGTATGCGGGCGACGATATTCTGCGCGGTCGGATCATCGAAGAGCTGCTGTGCACATTCCGCGCCGATCTGGGGGCGCTGGCTGCCGAACAGGGCGTTCCGGCAGAGGTGGCGCTGGCAATGGTTGATGGGCTGGACGCGGCGATGCCCGGCACCACCACGCTGGAAGAGGGCGTGCTGGTGATCCATCAGGCGGCCTATCCGGTCGCCCGGATGATCGCCAAGCATTTCGACGCCTACGAAATGTCCGCCACCGGGCATAGTCAGGCAGTTTAAATCAGGGTGGGGGCGTTGCCCCCACACCCCCAAAGTACTTTTGGACCAAAGACGAAGCGACACCGCCGGGACGGCGGAGGAGCGCGGGGCTTACAGGTGGTCGAAGAAGCCGGGGCCAGCTTGGGCCAGCAGCTTTTCGGCCATGGCGCGGCCCATTTCTTCGCCATCTTCGATTGCGCCGGTCACATCATCCGTGAAGCTCTGCGAGCCGTCGGGGCGCAGGATCTCGCCGCGCAGGCGCAGCGTTTCGCCTTCGATGGTTGCCAGTGCGGCAATCGGGGTTTGGCAGGAGCCATCGAGCCGGGCGAGAAAAGCGCGTTCTGCCGCCAGCCGCAGCCCGGTTTCGCCGTGATGGATCGCGGTGAGCATATGGGCGGTGGTGGCATCATCTACGCGCCGCTCAATGCCAATCGCACCCTGCGCCACGGCGGGCAGCATATCTTCCGGCGCAATCGCGGTGGCGGGCACATCGGACATATTCATCCGGTTCAGCCCGGCCATGGCGAGGAAGGTGGCATCGGCCACGCCATCGCCCAGCTTTTTCAGCCGGGTCTGCACATTGCCGCGAAAATCCACCACGTTCAGGTCGGGGCGGCGGGCCAGAAGTTGTGCCCGGCGGCGCAGCGACGAGCTGCCAACCACGGCGCCTTCCGGCAGATCGGCGATGGAATTGTATTTCAGCGATACGAACGCATCGGCGGTATTTTCGCGCGGCAGGAAGCAATCGACCACCAGCCCCTCGGGTTGTTCGACCGGCAGGTCTTTCGAGGAATGCACGGCAATGTCGATCTGACCGGCCAGCATCTGCTCTTCGATTTCCTTGGTGAACAGGCCTTTGTTGCCGATCTCTTTCAACGGCCGGTCGGCTGCGATCAGCACGGAATCATCGCCGGTGGTATGCACCACAACCACCTCAAACGCCGCTTCCGGCAGATCGAAGGCCGCCATCAGCCGCCGCCGGGTTTCATAGGCCTGCGCCAGCGCAAGCGGCGAACCACGGGTGCCGATTTTCAGGGGCGAAGCGGGGCTGGGCAGATTTATACTCATGGCATTCGTTTAAACGCGGCAAATGGGCCTGTCCACGCCCCATCGCTTGACATCTCGTCGCTTCCTTGGGAACCAGCTTCAACAACGAAAGGATCGACATGACCAAGCTTCTGCTGCGGGCCCTCGCGGGCGAGACCCTTCCTGTGCCGCCGATCTGGATGATGCGCCAGGCCGGGCGCTATCTGCCGGAATATCGTGCGACCCGGGCTGAGGCGGGCGATTTCCTGTCGCTCTGCTACACGCCGGAGCTTGCCGCCGAGGTGACCCTGCAACCGATCCGCCGTTACGGCTTCGATGCGGCGATCCTGTTTGCCGATATTCTGCTGCTGCCGCAGGCGCTGGGGGCGGATCTGTGGTTTGTCACCGGTGAAGGGCCGCGGCTGTCGACGATTACCCAGGATGCGGATTTTGACGCGCTGAAACCGGTGGCGGCGATCCATGACAAACTGGCGCCGATCTATGAAACCACCCGCATTCTGGCGCGCGAGCTGCCCGCCGAAACCGCGTTTATCGGCTTTGCCGGGGCGCCGTGGACGGTGGCGACCTATATGATCGCCGGACGCGGTACGCCGGATCAGGGGCCTGCGCATAAGCTCAAGGATGAAAATCCGGTGCTGTTCGGCAAGATCATTGATCTGCTGACCGAAGCGACGATTGAATATCTGTCGGAACAGGTGAAGGCTGGGGCGGAATGCGTGAAGCTGTTTGATAGCTGGGCCGGGTCGCTGAAGGGCGAGGATTTCATCCGCTACGCGCTGGAGCCCACCAAGCGGATCATCGCAGAGCTGAAAGCCCGTCATCCCGGCCTGCCGGTGATCGCGTTCCCGCGTGAGGCGGGCGAGCATTATATCGGCTTTGCCAAAGCTACCGGCGTGGATTGCGTGGCGCTGGACAATTCCGTCTCGCCGGAATGGGCCGCCGCAAATGTGCAGGTGGATGGCTGCGTGCAGGGCAATCTTGATCCGAAACATATGGTCACCGGCGGCGATGATCTGGTGCGCGAGACCCGCAAGGTTGTGGAGGCGCTTAAAAACGGCCCGCATATCTTCAACCTTGGCCACGGCATTACCCCGGATGCGGATCCGGAAAACGTGCAGCTGATGATTGATACGGTGCGCGGGGGCTGATCGCCCCGGCACAGCGTGCTCAGATCATCGGATCATAGGCCCATTGCAACAGGGCCTGACGTTGGCGTGGGCGGCAGGAGATATCGCCCACGATGCAATTGGCCCGGATTTGTCCGGCATGGCGGGAAAATCCCCGCCAGCGCCTGATCTGGATATCGTCGATCTTGGGCAGACGACGGCCCAGATAATAGCGGCAATACCACTGGAACCAGCCGCGCGGGTCCGGTCCGTAGATCCATCCTTTTTCGCGCCAGACCGCGAGCGGCTGGCGGCTTTTCACTCCGAAGAAATTGAGCGTCGGGTTGGGGTGATCAGAGAGCTTCGCCCCGGCAAACCACCCCTCCGGAAATTCATCCCTGCAATCGTTGAGATATTTCCCCTCAAACACCCCCATGGTGAGCATTTCGGCAGGGCTCAGATACGGGGTGAACCCGACGGCGAAATCCGCCCCCTCCGGGGCATCGAGCCGGTAGGAATAGCCCGTCTGCATCCGGTCGGACACATGGATGATATCGCCGGGCGTCAGACCCATTTCGCCATCGGCGGCAGGCTCATCAGCACCGCGTCGGGGTTGTGGCCAGTGGCGAGGCCGAATTTGGTGCCGCGATCATAGACGAGGTTATATTCGGCATAGAGGCCGCGATGGGTGAGCTGGGTGTCTTTGTCGGCTTCGGTCCACGGCGTGTTGCGGCGGCGTTCGGTGACCGGCAGGAAGGCAGGCAGGAAAGCGCGGCCCACATCCTGGGTGAAGGCAAAATCAGCCTCCCAATCACCGGTGTTGAGATCGTCATAGAAGATGCCGCCAACCCCGCGCGCGCGGTTGCGATGGGGGATGTGGAAATATTCGTCGGCCCAGGCTTTGAAGCGGGCGTAATAGGAGGGATCATGAGCGTCACAGGCGGCTTGCAGGGCGGCGTGAAAGCTCGCCGTGTCATCCTCATATTCGATGCAGGGGTTCAGATCGGCGCCGCCGCCAAACCACCAGGCGCCCGGCGTCCAAAACATGCGGGTGTTCATGTGAACGGCGGGCGTGTGCGGGTTTTGCATATGCGCCACCAGCGAAATGCCCGAGGCCCAGAAACGCGGATCCTTTTCGATCCCGGCAACGCCGCGTGCGGCCATGCTTTTCTGCGCCGCCTCGCCAAGGGTGCCGTAGACGGTGGAGATATTCACCCCGACCTTTTCAAACACCCGGCCGCCGCGCATCACGCTCATCAGCCCGCCGCCAGCATCTGAACCATCCTCCGAGTCGCGGCGGGTTTCGCTCAACTCAAATCGGCCGGGGGCGTTTTTGGCGAAGGGGCCGGTGGTCTGGCTGTCTTCCAGCGCCTCGAAAGCGGCGACGATGTCGTCACGCAGGGTTCTGAACCATGCCGAGGCCCGGGATTTCTGGCTGTCCATCATGTCGCTCATCATGTTCTCCTGTTCGCCGCCGGGATTGGCTAGCAGGAAAAGGCCGACGCGGCAAAGGGGGCGTGGGCAGCGCGCACGCCCCGGGCTAGGCTTGGACAAAGGAGTTTGATCATGCGCCCTATTGCTTTTGCCGTGCTTGGCCTGCCGCTGATGCTGTCGGCCTGTGCCGTGACCCCGCGCCAACAATGTGAGGCCAGCTATCAGGTGCAGCTTCGCACCGTGCTGGATGACCTGAGAGAGACGGAAACCCGGTTGCGCAATGGCTACCGGCTGGTTCCGGTCGATGATGCGTTCCCTGCCCAGTCCTGCACCGACCAGATGGCCGCGACCGATGGCCGGTGCCTTCAGAACGAGCTGCCGCAGCTTTATTTCCGAAAACCGATCAATCGGGTGGCCGAATCTGCCAAACGCGATGCGCTGTTGGGCGAGGAGCAACGGCTGCAGGTGGAACTGGCGCGCTGTGCGGTGCAGTTCCCGGAATAATTTCTCTGAATGATGAAAAAAGGCCGGAGCACGAGGCCCCGGCCAGTCCTTCAGGGAGACGTAAATCTCTAATGGGCCATCAGCACCGGCACTTTCGAGCGCTCAAGCATGTTGCGGGTGGCGCCGCCGAGGATCGATTCGCGGAAGCGCGAATGGCCATAGGCGCCCATCACGATCATGTCGGCTTCGATGTCGGCAGCATGGCGCAGCAGGATATCGCAGATCGAGGGCATGGTTTTTGACAGAACCGAAACCTCGGGCCGCACGCCGAACCGGCTGAGCATCTGGCTGAGCGCGCCACCGGGATCAGAACGTTCGGGCCCGTGTTGGGGTGGGTCGACGATGGCAATGTTCACCTTATCAGCACCTTGCAGGAAGGGCATCGCCGCCCGCACCGCCCGAAGCGCCTCGTTGCTTTCGTTCCAGGCGACCAGAATCGTGCGCACATCTTCCGGGAGGGGCGTATCGTCGGGCTGAATCAGCACCGGCACATCGCCATCGAACATCGCCGCTTCGGTGATTGCCTCGCATTCATAGCCGCGCCCTGAGCCATAGGGCTGCGGCAGCACGATCAGATCGGAGAACCGCGTGCGATGCGCGATGAGCCCGTTCAGGGCGACCATTTGGGCCGACACGGCGGTGGCTGACCAGTTGAAGCTGGCATTGTTCAGCAGGCTCTTTGCATGGGCTTCAAGTTTCTGCGAATCCTCGCGTGCCTGGGTCAGGTTATCCTGCACAACCATAGCGTTAGCGCCCGCGTAGTAGAACCCGGGCTGGGTCCGGTCGAGCCCCAGGCAAAGCACATCAAGATGCGCTTCGAGGCGCTGCGCCAGATCAATCGAAGCCTGCAGCGACGTCGCGTTGGCTTGGGGGTCTGTCAGGACCGTCGTAATCGTCCGATAGGCCATGTTCATTGTCGTTTCCTCTGTGTCCGGGCCGCAACCCGGGCCTCTCTTCCCCTACGAGGCTGCATCCGGACGGGCTTGTTTTCTTTGATATGGGTCAAGGGTCCGGCCGGATCTGAAGGCTGGGTGCGGCGACAGGGCGCGGGGGCCTGAGCAGAATTGACATGGATCAAGGCGGGTATGGGGGATACCGTTCAAACCCACGAAAGTCGACGATTGTCCCCGCGATCGTGGTGTATCTGCGCAAGCGATTTCGCCGACAACGGGGGGGCTTTCTGAAAAAGACGAAGGGACGTGAAATGTGGGACTACCTTAAACTGGTGGTATTGGGTCTGATCGCTGTTCTGACCCTCTACCTCGCGAGTGAAGCCCGAGATCTGGCATACATGGTTGCTGCCTTGATCGGGTTTCTCAGCTCTGCGGTTGCTTTCATCTTTATCCTGCGGGGTATGGGAGTACCGAGAGACAAATCGGGATATCTGGATGGACCTATCCGGATTGGTGCAGCCCTGACCGCCTTCTGGGGCGTTGTCGGGTTTTTGGTTGGCGTGGTTATCGCCTTTCAACTGGCCTTCCCTCAGCTCAACTTCGCTTGGGCAGAAGGCTTCTTGAACTTCGGGCGTCTGCGTCCGTTGCACACTTCGGCAGTGATCTTTGCCTTCGGGGGTACCGGGCTGATCACGTCGTCGCTCTACATTGTGCAGCGCACCACCGGGGCACGGCTCTGGAATGACAGCCTGGCCTGGTTTGTGTTCTGGGGTTACCAGATCACCATCCTGCTGGCCGCGACGGGCTATCTTCTGGGGGCAACCCAAGGCAAAGAATACGCCGAGTTTGAGTGGTACACCGATTGGTGGCTCACGATCACCTGGGTCGGCTATCTGCTGCTGTATCTCGGCACGCTGATGAAACGCAAAGAGCCCCACATCTACGTGGCCAACTGGTTCATCCTTTCGTTCATCGTCACCATCGCCATGCTGCATGTGGTCAACAACCTCGCCATTCCGGTCAGCCTGTTTGGCTCGAAGTCGGTGCAGGTCATGGCCGGTGTGCAAGACGCCATGACGCAATGGTGGTATGGCCACAACGCTGTGGGCTTCTTCCTGACTGCTGGCTTCCTGGGCATGATGTACTACTTCGTGCCGAAACAAGCCGAACGTCCGATCTTCAGCTACAAACTGTCGATCATCCACTTCTGGGCGCTGATCTTCCTGTACATCTGGGCCGGTCCGCACCACCTGCACTACACCGCGCTGCCTGACTGGGCCTCGACCCTTGGTATGGTCTTCTCGGTGATGCTGTGGATGCCCTCCTGGGGCGGCATGATCAACGGTCTGATGACGCTCTCGGGCGCCTGGGACAAACTGCGCACCGATCCGGTCATCCGGATGATGGTTATCTCGATCGGCTTCTATGGCATGTCGACCTTCGAAGGTCCGATGATGTCGATCAAAGCTGTGAACTCGCTCAGCCACTACACGGACTGGACGATCGGTCACGTGCACTCCGGTGCGCTCGGCTGGAACGGCATGATCACCTTCGGGGCGCTCTACTACCTGTTCCCGCGCCTGTGGGCCAAGAAGAGCCTCTATTCGCTCCGCCTGGTGTCCTGGCACTTCTGGCTCGCGACCATCGGTATCGTGCTCTACGCCTCGTCGATGTGGGTGACCGGGATCATGGAAGGCCTGATGTGGCGCGAAGTCGATGCGCAAGGGTTCCTGGTGAACTCCTTCGCTGACACCGTGGCTGCGAAGCACCCGATGTACATCGTTCGGGGTCTTGGTGGGCTGCTGTATCTCGCCGGGGGTCTGATCATGGCCTTCAACCTTTGGATGACCGTCAAGCGGGCTCCGGCTGCAGAGCCGACCCCCGCCGCGGCGCCGGCTGAATAAGGAGGGCCGGACAGATGGCACTTATCGACAAACACGTCATCCTTGAGAAGAACGCAACGCTTCTGCTTATCTTCTCGCTCCTGGTTGTGACCGTGGGCGGTATCGTTGAGATCGCACCGTTGTTCTACCTTCAGAACACGATCGAGAAGGTGGATGGGATGCGTCCCTACACCCCGCTCGAACTCGCGGGTCGGAACGTCTACATTCGTGAGGGCTGCTATGTCTGCCACTCGCAAATGATCCGTCCGATGCGTGACGAGGTGGAACGCTACGGCCATTACTCGCTGGCTGCGGAATCGATGTACGACCATCCGTTCCAGTGGGGCTCGAAGCGGACGGGGCCTGACCTTGCCCGCGTCGGTGGCCGCTACTCGGACGCCTGGCATGTTGACCACCTGAGCAACCCGCAGGCCGTTGTGCCGGAATCGGTGATGCCGAAATACGCTTTCCTCTCGGGGAACGTGATCGACGACACCCATATCGGCTACAACACCGACACGATGCGTACCAATGGCTTCGTGGGGGTTCCCTATACCGATGAAGACTACCAGATGGCCGCCCAGGACTTCCTGAGCCAAGCCAATCCGGACGGCGACGACTCTGACGTCGACGGTCTGCAAGAACGGTATCCGGGGGCGGTCGCACGCAACTTTGACGGGCAATCCGAGGTGACTGAAATGGATGCGCTGGTTGCGTATCTCCAGGTCCTCGGTACGATGGTCGACTTCTCGACCTTCGAACCTGTCCCGAGCCGGTAAGAGGGGGATTGACGATGGACACCTATACCATCTTCCGAGAAATCGCCGATAGCTGGGTGCTCCTCGCCATGTTCGCGTTCTTTGTTCTCGCTATTGTCTGGGTGTTCCGCCCGGGCAGTAGCAAGATCTACCGCGACACGGCCAATATCCCCTTCCGTAACGACGACAAACCTGCCGGTGACGGGGATCAGATCCCCGGCGCTCAGTAAAGGAGGACCGGCTTTGAGCAAAGACGATAAAAACCAGGTGCAGACCACCGGACACGAGTGGGACGGCATCGAAGAGTACAATAATCCGCTGCCGAAATGGTGGGTCTGGATTTTCTACGCAACCATCATCTGGGGCCTCGGCTATACGGTCGCCTATCCGGCATGGCCGCTGCTGGGCGGGGAAACCCCCGGTCTGCTTCACTTCTCGACCCGCGCCAATGTGGCGGCTGACATCGCCCATTTCGAGGAGATGAACGCAGGGGTGAAAGCCGAGCTGGCCAGCGCCGACATGACGACGCTGCAAAGCAACCCGGATGTCTACAACTACGCGATCCAGTCGGGTCGGGCGACCTTCGCCACCTACTGCTCGCAATGCCACGGCTCGGGCGCTGCGGGGGCCGTTGGCTACCCGAACCTGCTCGATAACGACTGGCTCTGGGGTGGCGACATTGAATCGATCTTCTACACCATCAACCACGGTGTGCGGAACGGAGAAGACGATGATGCGCGTCTGTCGCAGATGCCGGCCTTCGGCAAGGACGAGCTCCTTTCGGAGGAAGAGATCGACAATGTGGTGAACTATGTTCGCTCGCTGTCCAAACTCGACGGTGTGGATGCGAGTAAAGCCGCAGCCGGGGCCACCGTGTTTGCCGACAATTGCGCGGCTTGCCACGGCGAAGACGCCAAAGGCAGCCTGGCCAATGACATCGAGGATATGGGCGCGCCCAACCTGACCGATGCGATCTGGCTTTATGGCTCTGACTACAACGCCATTGCGCATAACGTGACGGTTGGTCCGTTCGGTGTGATGCCCGCATGGGGCATGAACCCGAGCTTCGACGAGGCCAAACTCAAAGCCGTCGCCGCGTATGTCTATCAGCTGGGCGGCGGTCAATAAGCCGGCCAGCTTACCGAAGTTCCGGGGCCTCACTCCCCGGACAAGGCACCGATCCCTGATCCTGTTCGCGCGTTTCTCCGGGGTCGGTGCCACCTAATACCAAAGGCCGGGGGTGACCCCGGCCTTTGTGCTTTTGGGGAAGGGGCCTTGGCAAATGGCGCCCGACGCGGCGGGATAGGGTCAGAATGTCGCAGCCTGGGGGCCGTGCAACTCCACCCGATGCGTAGTATATAAGTTATATCAAAGATTTAGCTTTAAGCTGGCGTGTAGGAAGCCACGTCTCTCGCTACCGAACAGGCGAGGCAGGGTGCCGCAGGGTGCTCGGGGACGGTTGATCCATATCAAGGCTATGGATTAGGCCGAAACCTACAACCAGTCTAACGCGAAAAGCAGGATCGGATTCTTCCATGGCCTCTGACACTCCCGAAGCCCCGCAACAGCTATATGCCGCGCGCGAGCCCGTATTTCCGCGCCGAGTGAAAGGCTCGTTCCGGTCGCTGAAATGGTGGATCATGGCGGTCACGCTGGGCATCTATTATCTTACGCCCTGGATCCGGTTTGACCGGGGCCCCAATCTCCCTGACCAAGCTGTCTTGGTCGACCTGGCCGGGCGCCGCTTCTTCTTCTTCTGGATCGAAATCTGGCCGCACGAATTCTACTTCGTTGCGGGGCTTTTGATCATGGCGGGGCTTGGCCTTTTTCTGTTCACCTCAGCCATGGGGCGGGTCTGGTGTGGCTATGCCTGCCCGCAAACCGTCTGGACCGACCTGTTTGTGCTGACCGAACGCTGGATTGAAGGCGACCGCAATGCTCGGGTTCGGCTGTGGAAACAGAAATGGGGCGCTGAGAAAGCCCGTAAATATCTGTTCAAGTGGTTCGTCTGGCTGCTGATTTCCGTCGCCACTGGCGGCGCTTGGGTGTTCTATTTCACCGATGCCCCCACGCTGCTGGTAAATCTGTTCACCTTCAGCGCGCATCCGATGGCCTACATGACGATCGGCGTGATGACCTTTACCACCCTGTTCTTTGGCGGCTTCGCGCGTGAGCAGATCTGCATCTATGGCTGCCCGTGGCCGCGGATTCAGGCCGCGATGATGGACGAAGACACGATCACCATCGGCTATCGTGAATGGCGCGGCGAGCCGCGTGGTAAGCACCGCAAGGGCCCTGAAGCGGAACAGCTTGGCGATTGCATCGACTGCATGGCCTGCTTCAACGTCTGTCCGATGGGGATCGACATCCGCGATGGCCAGCAGCTCGCCTGCATCACCTGCGGGCTGTGCATCGACGCCTGCAACGACATGATGGACAAGGTCGGCAAGCCGCGTGGGCTGATCGACTACATGGCGCTGAAAGACGAGGCCAGCGAACGGGCCGGTAACAAGGTGACGCATGTGAGCCGTCACATCTTCCGGCCGCGCACGATCCTCTATTTCACCCTCTGGGCAGCCGTTGGCATTGCGCTGACCGTGGCGCTGTTCATCCGGCCCGATATGCAGATCACCCTGCGGCCTGAACGGAACCCGGTTTACGTGGTGATGTCGGATGGCTCGGTGCGCAACACCTACGAGCTGGGGGTGCGCAACAAGCATGGCGAGATGCGGCCCTTCTATGTCACCCTTGCCGACGGCACGCCGCTGAGCATTTCCATTCAGGGCAGCGACGAGACCATGGTCGAAGCGCAGGCGGATATGGAAACCAAGGTGCGGGTCTATGTGACGGCACCGGCGGGCTCTGACGCGGCCCATGACGACCGCACGCCGATCCGCATCTGGGTCACCGATGGCGAAAGCGGCGAACGGGCGTCCCGCGATACTGTCTTCAACGGGCTGGGGCACTGAGGAATGGGCATTCTGTCAAATCTGACCACGTTCTTTTCGAACCCGGGCGTGCTGTTTTCGTTCGGGCTCGTGGCGGTGGTCATCGTGGTCGGGCTGGTGATGCGCTCGTTCAAACTGAACGGCAAGCTGACGCTGGTGCTGGTTGTCGCCTTCTTCGGGGTGGTCACCACGATCAACATCTACATGGCCTATTCCGCGGTGCATTCCTTCCCCGGGCTTGAAGTCGAAAATGGCTATATCGCCAGCCAATCCTTCGATGAAGAGCGCAAGGCGCAGGTGGCGCTGGGGTGGGATGTGAAGGCCTCGCTGGAACCGGGCTCTGTTCGTGTCGAAATTCTCGGCCCCGATGGCACCCCGGCCAACGCCTCGTCGATCAAGGCGATGATCGGGCGCACCACCGAACGCGGCTTCGATCAGGAGCTGACCTTTGCCACCACCTCGACCGGGTCGCTGGTGGCGCCGATCACCCCGCTCGACATCGGCAAATGGGAGCTGCGCCTCTCGGCGGTCGCGGGCGACGGTACGCCGTTTCGTCAGCGCATCGTGCTGATCGTTCCGGAAAGCTGAGCATGGCCGCCCCTGTATCCGCCTGTCCCGCTTGTGACGCAGCGCATATTGCCGAAGACACGGCAGGCAAGGGCTATCGGGGCAACGGGCAGGAGGCAAAGCAGATCCTGCTGAGCCTGCCCACCGCCCATTGCGCCGCCTGTATCGTGGGGGTCGAAGGCAGCCTCGGGCAGATGGACGGGGTGCGCAGCGCCCGGGTGAACCTGACGCTGAAACGCGCCATGATCGAGGCCGACCCGGATGTCGAGCCGCAGGTGCTGGCGGATTTCCTCAGCTCGATCGGCTATGAAGCTTACGAGCTTGATGCCGGGGTGCTGTCGTCCACCGCCACCGAGAAAAGCTCGCGCGATATCCTGATGCGGATCGGGGTGGCGGGGTTCGGCATGATGAACGTCATGCTGCTGTCGGTCGCGGTCTGGTCGGGGGCGACGGATGCCACCCGCGATATGTTCCATTGGGTTTCGGCGGCAATCTCACTGCCGGTGATCGCCTTTTCGGCGCAGCCCTTCTTTCGCAGCGCCTGGGCTGCTTTACGCTCTAAGCGGCTGAACATGGATGTGCCGATTTCGCTGGCGATCCTGCTGGCGGCGGGCATGTCGGTTTATGAAACCGCGCATGGCGGCGTGCATGCCTATTTCGACGCGGCCCTGTCGCTGACCTTCTTCCTGCTTGCCGGGCGTTATCTGGATCACCGCACCCGCACGGTGGCGCGGTCGGCGGCTGAAGAGCTTGCCGCGCTGGAAGTGCCGCGCGCCCACCGGGTGCTGGCCGACGGAACCGACGAGATCGTGTCGGTGGCCGAGATTGCCGTGGGCGATCTGGTGCGGGTTGTACCCGGCGCTCGGGTGCCGGTGGACGGGATGGTGGAAGAGGGCGAGAGCGAGATTGACCGCTCTTTGCTGACCGGCGAGAGCCTGCCGGTTTTTGCCAGCCCGGGCGACATGCTGAATGCGGGCGAAGTGAACCTGACCGGGCCGCTGACCCTGCGGGTGGCTGCAGCGGGCAAGGATAGCGCCCTGCACCGGATGGCTGATCTGGTGGCGATGGCCGAGACCTCGCGCAACAAATACACCTCGCTGGCCGACAGGGCGGCGAAAATCTATGCCCCGGCCGTGCACCTTCTAGCGCTGACGGCCTTTGTGGTCTGGCTGGTCGTCACCGGCGGCGACGTGCGCCATGCGCTGAATATCGCGGTGGCGGTGCTGATCATCACCTGCCCCTGTGCGCTTGGTCTTGCCGTGCCTGCGGTGACCACCGCGGCCTCTGGTCGGCTGTTCCGGCAGGGGATGCTGCTGAAATCCGCGACGGCCACTGAACGGCTGGCGCAGATCGACCATGTGGTCTTCGACAAGACCGGCACCCTGACCGAAGGCCAGCCCAAGCTCGAAAACCTGGCCGACCACAGCGATGACGACCTCGCACTGGCGCTAGCGCTGGCTCAGGGCTCGTCGCATCCGCTGGCACTGGCCATCGTCGAGGCGGCGCAGGAGGCTGGTCTACGGCCCGTGCGCCTGTCTGAGGTGAAAGAGATGCCCGGCCACGGCGTCGAGGCGCTGTGGGAGGGCCAGCAGGTGCGGCTGGGCCGGGCTGAATGGCTCGGGGCCAATGCGATCGGGCGGACCGCGACCTATCTCAAGGTCGGCAAACGCCCGGCGGTTGCCTTTACCTTCACCGACGCGCTGCGCGATGGCGCTGCCGAGGCCGTGGCGGCGCTGAAGGCGCAGGGGCTGGGCGTGACCCTGATCTCGGGCGACGCCCCCGCAGC
This sequence comes from Paracoccaceae bacterium, assembly GCA_050290705.1. Classification (GTDB taxonomy): domain Bacteria; phylum Pseudomonadota; class Alphaproteobacteria; order Rhodobacterales; family Rhodobacteraceae; genus Sinisalibacter. The sequence continues at coordinate 26,961 of JBNKIC010000022.1, read as the reverse complement.
GGTGCAGGACGTGGCCTTCCGCCTTGGCATCGAAGACTACCGGGCCGGAATGCTGCCTGAGGGCAAAGTGGCCGCCATCGAGGCGCTGAGCGCCGAGGGCCACAAGGTGCTGATGGTCGGCGACGGGCTAAACGATACCGCAGCCCTTGCGGCCGCCTATGTGTCGATCTCGCCCGCCACCGCGCTTGAGGCCGCACGGGTTGTGTCTGACATCGTTTTGCTGGGTCGGTCGCTGGCGCCGATTGCCGGTGCAGTCACGCTTTCACGCTCCGCGACGCGCCGGATCAAGGAAAACTTCGGGATTGCCGCTGCTTACAATGCGATTGCCATTCCGATCGCGCTTCTGGGTATGGCCACGCCGCTGGCCGCAGCCTTGGCTATGTCGGCCTCTTCCATTACAGTTTCCCTGAACGCACTGCGTTTGAGGGGGGCGAAATGAACGTATTGGTCTATCTGATCCCGATCTCTCTGCTGCTCGGCGGGCTGGGGCTGGCTGCGTTCTTCTGGAGCCTGCGCGCACGGCAATATGACGACCCGCAGGGCGACGCCCACCGCATTCTCTCGGGCGAATGGGACGACGCGCCGCCCGAGGGGTAACCCGGGCTCTGGCGGTACCAACACCGACGATGACAGACAGGATAGGGGTCAGACGATCCCGAGATCGCGGGCGATCATCGCCGCATGGGTGCGGTTATGCGCGTCAAGTTTGCGAATGATCGCACGTACATGCATTTTCACCGTGACTTCCTGAATGTGGAACTCATGGGCGATTTCTTTGTTCTGCATCCCGCGGGCCACGCCGTCGAGCACCTGCAATTCGCGCTCTGACAGCCCGTCAGCGGCGCGCATCCGGTCATATGACGCGGAGGGGCCGACAATCGCAAAGCTGTGACCACGCGCCAGAAGCGAGATGCCGGAGGCCAGGTCTTCAGGCGGCAAGCCACTGGGCAGAATACCCTGAGCTCCGGCGGAAAGCGCACGTTTCGCCAGCTCGAGACTGGCCCCGGGCATGAACACGCCAAGCGGTCGTTCGCCTAGAACCTTTCGCGCCAGCTGGATACCTTTGATGCCAGTCAGGCCGGGAAAATCAAAATCGAGAAGCAGAAGTGCATTGCTGTCAGGTTCGCCGAGGCGGGCAAGCACACGCTTGGCATCAGTTTCGAAAACAAAACCGAATGCAGAGGATTGAGCGGTCGCAGCCGATGCTGCATGCGTCGCCGTTTCCTGTCGTGCTGCAACCAGGACTTGCACAAAAATACCCTTTTTCTAATGTGGAAGTCGTGGTCAATCCACCAACCCTTAGTTGAATGGTTTCGCATGATTGATCGGGGGAAAATACCTATCAAAAGGGATAGTGATTAGGCCCAATTTACGACACATTTTCACCAAGTTTGCCAAAATGGTGACACATTGTGCGTAACATGCTGCAAATTGCGAGAATCATTAACCAATCTTGACGTTTGCGTGAGTATCGCATCACGACTCATTCGCCCAGAATTTGGCACAATTGGCGGCGCCGCGCACGCGCCGTCTGGGGAACGGGGCAATTTGCGGTAAAACAATTATAGGTAGAATTCCTGAAAATATAGCCCAATTGCTATTGCGCGATGGAAACGCCGAGGAGTTGTAGGATTTCAGGACCCATCGCGGCGACGATCAGGCCGACGCCCTTCGCGTTTGGGTGGATCGCGTCGGCTTGCAGATAGTCACGCACCACGCGCTGGCGATCGTCAAGGGCCGCGAGGCCAGCCATAAACTGCGGATATAGAGCCGCCCTAAACTTTTCGGCAAGCTGCGGATAGATCGCCTCGAACGCCGCTTTGTAGCCGGGGCCGAAATTGCCGGGGGCCTCCATCCCGATCAGCAGAACGGGCAGGTTGTGCGCCTGGATCTCGGTCAGGATCGTATCGAGATTGGCGTGGGTGGCCTCCGGGTCGATGCCGCGCAGCATGTCATTGCCGCCAAGCGCCACCAGCACCGCGTCTACATCGGGTACCAGTGACCAGGCGATGCGCGCCGCCCCACCAGCGGTGGTGTCGCCCGACACGCCGCCATTGATCACCCGCACCTCGGCGCCATGGTCATTCAGCCAGGCCTCAAGCTGGGGTACGAACCCATCCGCCTCGTCCAGCCCATAGCCCTGGGTCAGGCTGTCGCCAAAGGCCAGAAGGGTCACCGGATCGGCCAGCGCGGGCAGGGCCAGAAAGGGAAGCGCCAAAAGCCCCTTGGACAGCGCGACGAAAGGCCCATATCCCTTAAGGTAGATAGGGAGGCCCCGCATGGCAGAACCGATCCTGGCGCTCAACGCGGCGCAACTGCGGCTCATGGGCAATGCCGGGCCGGTTGAGATCCTGCGCGGCATCACGCTGGACGTGGCGCGGGGCGAAACGCTGGGGCTGACGGGGCCATCCGGCTCGGGCAAATCCTCTCTCCTCATGCTGATGGGCGGGCTGGAGCGCGCCACCGGGGGGCAGGTCACGGCGCTGGGGCAAGACCTCACCGCGATGGGTGAAGATGCGCTGGCCCGCTTCCGCCGCGATCATATGGGGGTTGTGTTTCAGTCTTTCCACCTGATCCCCACCATGACGGCGCTGCAGAATGTTGCAACCCCGCTGGAACTGGCGGGCGTGCCGGATGCCTTTGCCCGGGCAGAGGCCGAGCTGGACGCGGTAGGGCTGGCGGCACGCAAGGATCACTACCCGGCGCAGATGTCGGGCGGCGAGCAGCAGCGCGTGGCGCTGGCACGGGCCGCCGTGGTGCGTCCCGATATCCTGCTGGCCGACGAACCCACCGGCAATCTCGATGGCACCAACGGCGCCGCAATCATGGACCTGCTCTTTGGTCTGCGTGACCGCCACGGCGCCACGCTGGTGCTGGTCACCCACGCGCCGGAGCTTGCCGCGCGCTGCGACCGGGTGCTGCATCTGGCCGATGGGCGGCTCAGCACATGAGCCTGCCTGCCGCTCTCCGCATCGCCCGGCGCGATCTTGGCGGCGGGCTGAAGGGTTTTCGCATCTTCCTTGCCTGTCTGGTGCTCGGAGTCGCGGCGATTGCCGCTGTGGGCACCGTGCGTGCCTCGATCGAGGCGGGGCTGAAGCGCGATGGGGCGGTGCTTCTGGGCGGCGATGCGGCGGTGGAGTTTACCTATCGCCGGGCCAGCGCCGACGAGCGGGGCTATCTGGAGAGCATCAGCACGGCGCTGTCGGAGGTGATTGATTTTCGCTCGATGGCGCAGCTTCCCGATGGGGCGGATCGCGCGCTGACGCAGGTGAAAGCGGTGGATGATAGCTGGCCGCTTCTGGGTAACGCGCTGCTCGATCCGCCGATGCCGCTTGCACAGGCGCTGGCGGGGCAGGGCGGGTTGCCCGGCGCGGTGATGGCGCCGCTGCTGATCAGCCGGTTGGAGCTCAGCCCTGGCGACACGGTCCGGCTCGGCGAGCAGGATTTCGTGCTGATGGCGGCGCTGGTTTCGGAACCCGACAACGCCTCGGCCGGATTCGCCTTTGGTCCGCGCACGCTGGTGAAAACCGCCGATCTGGCTGCCTCTGGCCTGCTTCGCGAGGGCACGCTGTTCAACGCCGCTTACCGGATGCGCTTTGCGCCCGACACCGACATCGTAGCGATGAAACGCGCGGTGCAGGAGCATCTGGCCGACGCCGCCCCGCGTTGGCGCGATGCCCGCAACGGCGCGCCGGGGCTGAGGGGCGCGGTTGACCGGCTGGGGCGGTTTCTGGTGCTGGTGGGGCTGGCCGGGCTGGCCGTGGGCGGCGTCGGCATCGCCGGCACGGTGCGCGCCTATCTCGATGAAAAGACTGAAACCATCGCCACGCTGAAAGTGCTCGGGGCCACGCGCGGCACGATCTTTGCCATCTATGCCAGCCAGATTGCCGCGCTGGCCGGGCTTGGCATCACGCTTGGGCTTGGGCTTGGGGCGGGATTGCCGCTGGCCTTTGCCCCGCTCATCACCGCCGCCCTGCCGGTGCCGGGGGTGATTGCGCTGCACTGGGCGCCCTTGAGCGAGGCGGCGCTTTATGGCGTGCTGGTGGCGGCGCTGTTTTCGCTCTGGCCACTGGCGCGCGCTGCCGATTTGCGCGCCGCAGTGCTTTATCGTGATGCGGTGCTTGGGCAGCGCCACTGGCCGCGCCCGGCCACGCTTGGCCTTTCCGCGCTGTTGCTGGCGGCGCTGGTTGGCGCGGCGGTGCTGCTTTCGGGTATGGCGTGGCTGGCGCTCTGGGTGGCGGCGGGGTTTGCCGGGGCATTTGTGGCGTTGCTGCTGGCCGGGCGGGGCACGGCGCGGCTGGCGCGCTGGCTGGCCGGGTGGCGCGCGTTGCGGGGGCGGCCCACTCTGCGCATGGCGCTGTCGTCGCTTGGCGGGCCGGGCGGCGAGGCCGGGGCGGTGGTGCTGTCGCTCGGGCTGGGCCTGTCGGTGCTGGCGGCGCTTGGGCAGGTCGATAACAACCTGCGCGGCGCCATTGCCCGCGAGCTGCCGGAGATCGCGCCCTCGTTTTTCGTGCTCGACATCCAGCCCGATCAGATCGACGCCTTTCAGAGCCTTGTGGGCGGCACCGCAGGCGTATCGCGCACCGATACCGCGCCGATGCTGCGGGGCCTGATCACCAGGATCAACGACCGCCCGGCGAAAGAGGTGGCGGGCAATCACTGGGTGGTGCGGGGCGACCGGGGCGTGACCTATTCGGTCCGCCTGCCCGAGCGCACCCATCTGACCGAAGGGGACTGGTGGCCCGAAGATTATGCCGGTCCGCCGCTGATCAGCTTCTCGGCCAGCGAGGCGCAGGAGATCGGGTTGAAGATCGGCGATGCGATGACCCTGAACATCCTCGGGCGCGAGATCACTGGCACCGTGGCGAGCTTTCGGGCGGTGGATTTCTCGACTGCCGGGATGGGCTTCACCATTGCCATGGATCCGGCAGCGCTGGCGGGGGCGCCGCATAGCTGGATTGCCACGATCTATGCCGATCAGGCGGCGGAGCCGGGGTTGATGCGGGATCTCAGCCAGCGCTGGCCGAATATCACCGTGATTTCGGTGCGCGATGCGGTGGCGCAGGCCACTGGGCTGATGGGCAAGATCGCTGCCGCCACCACCTATGGCGCGCTGATCACCCTGATCACCGGGGCGGTAGTGCTGATGGGCGCGGCGGCGGCAGGGGAACGTGCCCGCACCTATGAGGCGGCGGTACTGAAAACCCTCGGCGCCTCGCGGGCGCGGGTGCTGGCGAATTTCGCCCTGCGCTCGGCCATCCCCGGCGTGGCGGCGGGGGGGATTGCGGTGCTCACCGGCGGGCTCGCCGGTTGGGCGGTGTCGCGTTATGTGATGGAAACGAGCTATGTGTTCGAGCCGCTCTCGGCCCTCGCCATCGTTGTGGGCGGGGTGGCGCTGACCACGCTTGCAGGCCTCGTCTTTGCCTGGCGCGCGCTCTCGGCCAGCCCGGCGCAGGTGCTGAGGGCGCGGGAGTAGCGACGTCGCCCGCCCGGGCGGAGGAGCAGGGAGGAGCGGGGCAAAAGAAAAGGCCCCGCCACGGGGGCAGGGCCTTTGAGTGTCTGTGCTGTCGGCTCAGAGCTGACGCGCGACCAGCATTTTCTTGATCTCACCGATTGCCTTGGCCGGGTTCAGGCCTTTCGGGCAGGTATTGGTGCAGTTCATGATCGTGTGGCAGCGATAGAGCTTGAACGGATCTTCCAGCTCGTCCAGCCGTTCGCCGGTAGCCTCGTCGCGGCTATCAATGATCCAGCGATAGGCATGCAGCAGCGTGGCCGGGCCCAGATAACGATCGGCATTCCACCAATAGCTCGGGCAGGAGGTCGAGCAGCTGGCGCACATCACGCATTCATAGAGACCATCGAGTTTTTTGCGGTCTTCAATCGACTGCTTCCACTCTTTCGGCGGGGTGGCCGACTTGGTTTCCAGCCAGGGCATGATCGAGGCATGCTGGGCATAGAACTGCGTCAGATCCGGGATCAGGTCTCTCACCACCGGCATATGCGGCAGCGGGTAGACCTTCACGTCGCCCTTGATCTCGTCGAGACCGTAGATGCAGGCGAGGTGGTTCGCCCCGTCGATATTCATCGCGCAGGAACCGCAGATCCCTTCACGGCAAGAGCGGCGGAAGGTCAGCGTCGGGTCGATCTCGTTCTTGATCTTGATCAGCGCGTCCAGAACCATCGGCCCGCATTTGTCCATGTCGAGGAAATAGGTATCGACACGGGGGTTTTCGCCGTCTTCCGGGCTCCAGCGATAGATCAGGAATTTGCGCAGATTGGTCGCGCCTTCCGGCTTCGGCCAGGTCTTCCCGGTGCGGATCTTGGAGTTTTTCGGGAGGGTTAGTTGAACCATTTCCGTCTCCTTAGAACGTCCGCGCTTTGGGCGCGATTTTCTCGAGATTGATGCCGCCTTCGGCTTCGGTGGTCAGCGGATCGAGAACCACAGGGCGATAGGTCAGATCGACCTGGTTGCCCTCAACGCGGCTGATCGTGTGCACGCGCCAGTTTTCGTCGTCGCGGTTCGGGTAGTCCTCATGGGCATGGGCGCCACGGCTTTCATGCCGGGCTTCGGCACCGTTGATGGTGGCCAGAGCGTTGGGCATGAGGTTGGTGAGCTCAAGGGTTTCCATAAGGTCGGTGTTCCACACCAGCGAACGGTCGGTGACGTGCAGATCGTCGATCTTGGCGGCAACGCCGGTCATCAGGTCGACACCTTCCTTCAGCACGTCCGAAGTCCGGAACACGGCAGCATGGCCTTGCATGGTCTTCTGCATTTCCAACCGCAGGTCGGCGGTCGGGATCGCCCCCGTCGCGTAGCGCAGCCCGTCGAAGCGGTCGAAAGCCTGATCGATCGACGCCTGATTGAGCGGTGCGTTGGGCTTGTCTTTTTCGATGATCTGCCCGGCGCGGATCGCGGCAGAGCGGCCAAAGACCACGAGGTCGATCAGCGAGTTCGAGCCCAGACGGTTGGCGCCGTGCACCGAGGCCGAACCGGCTTCGCCCACGGCCATCAGGCCCGGGACAACGGCGTTCGGATCATCGGCGGTCGGGTTCAGCGCTTCACCCCAGTAGTTGGTGGGGATGCCGCCCATATTGTAGTGCACCGTCGGCAGAACCGGGATCGGCTCTTTGGTCACATCGACGCCCGCGAAGATCGCGGCGCTTTCCGAGATCCCCGGCAGTCGTTCGGCCAGCGCTTCAGGCGGCAGGTGGCTCAGGTTGAGGAAGATGTGATCCGCCCCATCGCCAACGCCACGGCCATCGCGGATTTCCAGCGTCATGCAGCGCGAAACATAGTCACGCGGTGCGAGGTCTTTGTAATGCGGGGCGTAGCGCTCCATGAAGCGTTCGCCTTCGGCGTTGGTCAGATACCCGCCTTCGCCGCGTGCGCCTTCGGTGATCAGGCAGCCCGCGCCGTAAATGCCGGTCGGGTGGAACTGCACGAATTCCATGTCCTGCAGCGCCAGACCCGCGCGCGCCACCATGCCGCCACCGTCGCCGGTGCAGGTATGGGCCGAGGTGCACGAGAAGAAGGCGCGGCCATAACCGCCGGTGGCCATAACCACCATCTTGGCCGAGAACACGTGGAAGGTGCCGTCGTCGAGTTTCCAGCACAGCACGCCCTGAATAGCACCGTCTTCGGTTTTCAGCAGGTCGATGGCGAAATATTCGATGAAGAACTCAGCGTTGTTTTTCACCGACTGGCCGTAAAGCGTGTGCAGAATGGCGTGGCCGGTCCGGTCAGCCGCCGCACAGGTGCGCTGCACGGGCGGGCCGTCGCCGAATTCGGTGGTGTGGCCACCGAAGGGGCGCTGGTAGATTTTGCCTTCTTCGGTGCGCGAGAACGGCACGCCGTAATGTTCAAGCTCGTAGACCGCCTCGGGGGCGGAGCGGGCCAGATATTCCATCGCGTCGGTATCGCCGAGCCAGTCGGAACCCTTCACGGTGTCGTACATGTGCCATTGCCAGCTGTCGGGGCCCATATTGCCCAGGCTCGCCGCGATGCCGCCCTGCGCCGCAACGGTGTGCGAGCGGGTGGGGAACACCTTGGTAATATTGGCCGTGCGCAGGCCCTGTTCGGCCATGCCCAGCGTCGCACGCAGACCCGCGCCACCGGCGCCGACCACGACCACGTCATATTCGTGGATTTCGTATTCGTATGAAGCCATTGTTCTTACCTCAGCCGGTGAAGGCGATTTTCAGGACGGCGAAAGCGCCAATCAATGCAAAGAGCGTGCTGATCAGGCGCAGCGAGATGACCAGAACCAGCTCCCAGCGGCCATGGACGTAATCTTCCACCACCACCTTGATGCCCTGATAGAAATGCAGGAAGGCCGTTGCGAAGAAGGCCATGGCGATCACCGCGTTGACCGGATTGGCATAGGCGGCACGCACCGCGTCGTAGCTGTCGCCCATGTTATAGGCGAGCGGGAAGACGAAAAGCGGGGTGAGCACCAGAAGCGCCAGCGCGCTGACGCGCTGTTCCCAGAAATGGGCGGTGCCGGAACGGGCCGATCCCAGGCCGGTGGCACGTTTGCGATCAGAAAGGTAACGCATAGGAGCCTCCTTAATACATGATAGCGACCGCGATGGTCGCCAGGGTGAGGAGGGCCGTCGCAGCAACGCCGTACAGCGCGGTGCGGTTCACACGTTTCTGCCCGTAAGACGAGCCGGTATCCCACACGAGGTGACGGATGCCGTTGAAGAAGTGAAACCACAGCGAGGCGGCGCCGCCGAGCAGCACGATCCAGCCAATCCAGGTGGTCAGCAGCCAGTTGACCCAATTAAATACGGGTTCTGACCAGGCCGCGGCGAGGAACCACAGCCCCACGATCGCGACGACACCACCGATGGCCACGCCGGTCATCCGGTGCAGGATCGACATCCCCATATTCAGTGGCCACTTATAAACTTGCAGATGCGGCGAAAGCGGGCGGTTGCCCCGTTCCACGTCGGCCATGACATGCCCTTTCGAAGCTGTTGGCAATAATGGCTCCATCCATAGTCTTTTTTGCCGCGAAGTCACGACCTGGCGTGGAAAAAAGTTGCTGAGGGGTCGAAAAAAAGATGCGCATTGTCGCAACCGGGCGACCGTGTCTCGGCGTAAATACATCGGGTTTTGTTTATGTATTGTTGGGTATCGGCCAGAATCAGGGTGCGAGCCTGGCCAAATCGTCGCCCAGCTCGGTGCAGATTATAATCTCGCTTTCAAACGGGTCATAGAAAGCGTTGGGTTCGTCGCAGGGAATGACGCTGACCGCGACGTCTTCCGGCAGGGTCATGATCTGATTGAGCTGGTCCACCTCTTTGTTGACAAAGCGGGTCAGCGGGCTTTCGGCATTCAGGACCCAATCGACCTTCAGTGATTGGCCCGGCGCGTTGGTGGCCACCTGCTCAAGCACCCCTTTCCAGGCGTGATAGGTCAGCGCGTATTCTTCGGCGCAGGTTTCGGCGCGGGCATCGGGCAGATCCAGCTTGCGGATCACTTCGGCGCGGTTGTCGGGGTCGGCGCCGTAGATCATGCAGGCGACGTTGTAATAGCGCTGCGCATCGGTGCCGTGCAGATCCCACATATCGGTGGCGCTGGCGCTGCGTTCCTTGACCGCGCCCGCCTGATAGGCGGCGGCTACGTCATAGGCGATTTGCAGCACATCCGCCTCGGTATGCAGCTCGTTGATCATCACCAGCGCGAACATGTCGGCGGCAAATTCTTCCGGGCCGAAAACCGGCAGGTCGAGCTTGTCGATCAGCGCGTGGCCAAGCTCGTGATACAGCGTCTCGGCAATGTTGGATTCAACAAACCGCTCAACCGGATCAACAGCGTCTGGCTCGGTGAGCGGCTGCTCTATCGCATCGGTGCTGGAGCGGACATGCACGAAATCGTCTTTCGATCCCCCGGCCACGGCGGGCAGGGCAATCAGGCTAATAAGCAGAGCAACGGTAAATTTCATGGGCGCCATCACAGCGGCATCAGTGCCCAGTAGTCAAGATCGAGCAGCACCTCGGGCAAATATTTCCCGTCTTCGCCTTTGAGGGCAAAGGGTGGGGCGCCGTGTTTCACCGCGACAAGCCGCAGGCGGATGGCGCCGACGCCGGGATGGGGCATCTCGGCCGTGTCGAGCACCTCGCTCCAGGCGCGGATCGTGTCGCCAGCAAAGCAGGGGTTGGCGTGGCTGCCGGCATTCAGTCCGACGATCATCTGCGCATTGGCCAGCCCGTTGAAGCTGAGCGCGCGGGCAAGGCTGATCACATGGCCGCCATAGATCAGCCGTTTGCCATCGGGCCGGTTGGTGGCGTCGAAATGCACCTTGGCGGTGTTCTGCCAGAGCCGGGTCGCGAGCATGTGCTCGGCTTCCTCGATGGTCACGCCGTCGACATGGTCGATGCGCTCGCCGATCTCATAGGCGCGAAGGCCATGACGCTCGCCTGCCAGGGTGAAATCGTAGCGGGCGAAATCCAGCCCCTCGGGGACCATCAGATCCTCTGCCGCCAGCGCCGGTTTCAGCTCGGGAATCAGCGTGTCGGGCGCATCGGCCTCGGGATCGCGCTTTTTCACCATCACCCAACGCACGTAGTCCAGCACCGGTTCGTCCCACTGGTTGAGGCCGGTAGTGCGCACCCAGACCACGCCGGATTTGCCGTTGGAGTTTTGCTTCAGCCCGATCACCTGGCTTTCGGCGCGCAGCGTATCGCCGGGGTAAACCGGCTTTAGCCAGCGCCCTTCGGCATAGCCGAGATTGGCCACGGCGTTCAGCGAAATGTCGGGCACGGTCTTGCCGAACACCAGGTGAAACGCCGCCAGATCGTCGATCGGCGCGCGCTCCAGCCCGCTGTTGCGGGCGAATTCATCCGAGGAATAGAGCGCGTGGCGAGCCGGGTAGAGCGCGTGATAAAGCGCGCGCTCGCCGCCCGAGACCGTGCGCGGTACGGCGTGGCGGATCACCTCGCCAATCCGGTAATCCTCAAAAAACCGCCCCGGATTGGTTTTCGATCTCATCGCCATCGCCTCCCCCGTTTGATGTGCTCTTGGCGTTACTGCTCGCCGAGCTTGATGTCGGGGCTGTAGTCGCCCTCGGCCTCTTTGGTGACCGCCTGCCCGCAGCGCATCACGCCATTGGCGGCGTCAAAGGCGTAGGTGGGCGAGCCATGCAGCGCCCAGCCCTTGTTCAGCGCGGCGGTGACCTTGTGGCAGAACTCCGACGTGTCGTCGGCGCTCAGGAAACGATAGAGTTTCATGCGTAATTCCCCAGGAACGGGTTATGGCCGAGCCAGATGTGGATGCCGGCGATGATGGCATAGAGCACAATGGCGCCCACCACGGCTTTCAGATCGTTTTTCAGCGGGCCGGGGGCGGGACGATCCCACAGGGCGGCGCGGCTGATCAGAACCATCGACAGAAGCGCCCAAAGGCCCATGCCGCCGAAGAGATAGATCGAAGCGAGGTCGCCATTGACCAGAAGATGCGCGACCGACCAGATCACCAACCCGGTGAGCATGTTGTGGCGAACCTTGCCGGCCATCCAGCCCTTCACGCTGCCCGCGGCGAAGAAATAGAGCGAGATCAGCATCAGCGTGTTGTTCAAATGCCCCATGCCCGGCAGCGGCGCATAGACCGGGATAACCTCGGCGCCCCGATAGCCGATGACCATCAGCACGATGCCCGCCACCGACAGCAGCGCGACCACGCCCTTGCCAGCATCGCCCATCGCGGCACGCGGGCCGGGCAGAAAGCGTTTGAACGTGTGACCGAGCACCCACAAGAGAATGCCGATTATGAGAAGATTCATTGGGTTATCCTTCCAGCTCTGCAATGGCGGCGGCTTTTGCGATCAGCGCCTTCGCCGTTACGATATGCAGATTTTCCACGATCTTTCCATCGACAACCGCCACCCCTTCGCCTTTTGCCTCGACCTCTTCAAAGGCCGCGATCTGGCGATGAGCCAGGGCAAGGTCATCCTCTGACGGGGCAAACACCTCGTTGGTGATGGCGATCTGATCGGGGTGGATCAGGGTTTTGCCGTCAAACCCGAGGTTGCGCCCCTGTTCGCATTCGGCGCGCAGCCCCTCGGCATCTTTGAAAGCGTTATAGACCCCATCGACAATCGGTACCCCATCGGCGCGCGCGGCAATCAGGCAATGCTGTAGCGCGGTCTGGATCTCGGCGCGCTCAGGTCCGGGGCGACAGCCCAGTTCTTTCACCAGATCATTGGTGCCCATCACCATCCCGGCAAGGCGCGGATGGGCGGCGATCTCGCGGGCGTTCAGCACCCCCTGCGCGGTTTCCATCATCGCCCAGAGCGGCATGTCGGGGATCATCTCGGCCAGGGTTTCCAACTCGTAGCCGGAATTGACCTTGGGCAGCAGGATCCCGTCGATATCGGCATCCTGGAACACATGAATATCGGCGTTGCCCCAGCGGGTGCCAAAGCCGTTCACCCGCACCAGTTTGATCCGGGCGCCATAGCCGCCCTTATCGAGCTCGTCGCGCAACAGGCCGCGCGCCGCGTCTTTTGCGTCGGGGGCTACCGCGTCTTCCAGATCAAAGATGATCGCATCGGCGGGCAGGCTGCGGGCCTTGTCGAGCGCCCGGGCTTTCGAACCGGGGATATAGAGCACCGACCGGCAAGGGCGCGCTGTTTTGGTCATGGTTTGATCCTCCCGCAATAATGTTGCGAAATCGACCATATCCACGCATGAAATTGCAAGGGAAAAATGCCGCGCCGCAGCGAAATCCCCGATTGGGCGTGCGCAGGCTTAACCCGATCTGCGGTTTTGCGCCGCAGGCTAAGCCCAGTGGGAGCTTGGGGGGAAATGCAATGAAACGCGAGATATTTGCCTGGAGTTTCGGGCTGTGCATCTTTGTTTTCGCGGCGCACGCGCTCCACGCCCAGAGCGTGACCTGCGCCGAGCACGACGTGATGATCCGCCATCTGTCTCAGCATTTCGGCGAAGTGCGGCAGATGGTTGGGTTGTCGACCGGCGGGCAGTTGGTCGAGCTGTTCGGCGCAGAGGATACCGGCACCTGGTCGGTGGTGATCACCGCCCCGTCCGGCCGGGCCTGCCTGCTGGTGGCGGGGAGCTATTTTGAACGCGCCGCGCCGACGGACGCATCGGTGCCGCAGGGCACGCCTATGTAAGCGCGTCCCAGATCAGCTTGGCTCCGGTGCCCAGCAACAAGAGATAGGTTAGTGCGAAAAAGGCGCGTTCCGGCACGGCGTGATGGGCGCGGATGCCCAGCCAGACCCCGGCCACCGCCACTGGCGCCAGATAGAGATCGGCCAGCAGGGTTTTGGCGGTGAAAATGCCGAGAAAGGCATAGGGCACCGCTTTCATCGCGTTGATCGCCCAGAACACGATGACTGAAGTCGATTGATAGCTGAGCTTGTTCAGCCCGCGCGCCAGTAGAAAGATCGCGGCGGGTGGGCCTCCGGCATGGCTGATAAAGCTGGTGAACCCGGCGGCAAACCCGGCCGGATAGCCCGCGCGGGCGCTCAGATGATGTGCTTCGGGCCGGTAAAGCCCGATCTTGCGCACCCCCTGCCAGGCCACGAACAGCACCGCCATCAGCCCGATGAGCAGCCGAAACAGGTCGGGATTGGTGAGGCGGTAGATCATCGCGGCCAGCGCAATCCCCGGCACCGCACCAATGATCATTGCCAGTGACGAGGGCGTATCCCATTTTTTCCAATAGGGTTTCAGCGCTGTCACATCCATCAGCATCAGAAGCGGCAGCATCAGCCCGATTGCCTGCCCGGGCGTCAGAATCAGCGCCAAGAGCGGGGTGGCTGCAAAGGCCGCGCCACCGGCAAAGCCGCCTTTGGAAATCCCCGCAAAGGCCACTGCCGGGATCGCCAGAGCAAAGAATGCCAGATCGAGTTCCATCGCGTCGCGCCTCGCCAAACCCCAAGTGTTTCAACAGCTTTAGCGATGTCAGAGCGAAGTGCATAGGGGGCGAACCACGCAATTCTGCAGCGCGGCAGACTTGCGCAGGCAAAGCCGTAGCGCTACGCACGCAAGCGAAATCAACCTGATCGGAGACCAAAACCATGGCTCGACCCAAGATTGCGCTTATCGGCGCAGGCCAGATCGGCGGCACGCTTGCCCATCTTGTTGCGCTCAAGGAACTCGGCGATGTCGTGATGTTCGACATTGCGGAAGGCACGCCCCAGGGCAAGGCGCTGGACCTTGCGGAATCGGGCCCTGTCGAGGGCTTCGACGCCTCGCTGAAAGGCACCACCGATTACGCCGATATTGCTGGCGCCGATGTTTGCATCGTGACCGCCGGTGTGCCGCGTAAACCGGGGATGAGCCGCGACGATCTGCTGGGCATCAACCTGAAAGTGATGAAATCGGTTGGCGAAGGCATTGCCGCCCATGCGCCCGACGCTTTCGTGATCTGCATCACCAACCCGCTCGACGCGATGGTCTGGGCGCTGCAGCAATTCTCGGGCCTGCCCGCGAATAAAGTGGTCGGCATGGCCGGGGTGCTCGACGCCGCCCGCTTCCGTCACTTCCTGAGCCTCGAATTCAACGTCTCGATGAAAGACGTCACCGCGTTTGTGCTCGGCGGCCACGGCGACACCATGGTGCCGCTCGCGCGCTATTCGACCGTTGCCGGTATCCCGCTGCCCGACCTTATCGAAATGGGCTGGACCACGCAGGAAAAACTCGACGCGATCATCCAGCGCACCCGTGACGGCGGCGCCGAGATCGTTGGCCTGCTGAAAACCGGCTCGGCCTTCTATGCGCCCGCCACCTCGGCAATCGCGATGGCCGAAGCCTACCTGAAAGACCAGAAGCGCCTGATGCCCTGCGCGGCTTACGTCGATGGCGCCCTCGGCCTGAACGGCATGTATGTGGGTGTGCCGACTATCATCGGCGCCGGCGGCATCGAGCGCGTGGTCGACATCAAGCTGTCGAAAGACGAGCAGGCGATGTTCGACAAGTCGGTCGACGCGGTGAAGGGCCTTGTGGAGGCCTGCAAAGGCATCGACAGCTCGCTCGCCTGAGCCTGATCACATCTGATCTGAGAGGCCGGGCCCAGCGCCCGGCCTTTTCTTTTGCCCGAGTTCTTTTGCCTGAGAGAAAAATCGAGGGAAAATCATGACCGACCAGATCCTGACCTTCGGGCGTGAAAAGGTTTTGCTGCTCTCCGAGACCGGCCCGCAGCTTGCCAGCCCCGGCGATGCCAATGATTTTCTGGCGCTCACCTGGGGAACCGGGGTGGGTACGATGGCGATCCCGCGCGCGCGTCTGGGCGAGGATTTTCTGCGCCTCAGCACCCGGTTTGCGGGCGAGGTGATGCAGAAATTCGTCAATTACGGGGTGCGTCTGGTGGTGCTGGGCGATATTGCCGACGCGCTCGCAGACAGTGCCGCGCTCAGCGATTTTGTGCGCGAAGCCAATGTTGGGCGGCAGATTTGGTTTCTGCCCGACGAGGCCGCTCTGGCGCAACGTCTCAGCGCCTGATCAGGGTGGCGAGAGCGGGAAGATGGCGGGGCCTGTCGCCTTGGCGACTCCGCGGCGCAAAGTGATTCATTCCTGCGGCAGGCTGTCGCAATTTACATTTGTGATCACAAAATTATGGGGTGTGATCACAAAAATCAGTATTTCAGGCTGAAACCCGCTCTTTCCCCAAAAAACCGTTTCTTCATGACTCTGTGGTGTGCATTGTCGCGGCAATCGCAAGCAACGGGAAGAGTTCATGAACATCCATGAATACCAAGCGAAGGCACTTCTTCGCAGCTACGGCGCACCGGTTTCTGACGGTCGCGTGGTGCTCAAGGCCGATGAGGCCAAGACAAAAGCCAGCGAGCTCGATGGGCCGCTCTGGGTGGTGAAAGCCCAGATCCATGCCGGGGGCCGCGGCAAAGGCCACTTCAAAGAAGCCGAAGCGGGCGAGAAGGGCGGCGTTCGTCTGGCCAAATCGGTCGAGGAAGCTGCTGAAGAAGCCAAAAAGATGCTTGGTCGCACGCTGGTCACCCACCAGACCGGCCCGGCGGGCAAGCAGGTCAACCGCATCTATATCGAAGACGGCTCCGGCATCGAACGCGAGCTTTACCTCGCGCTGCTGGTCGACCGCCAAACTTCGCGCATCTCGTTCGTCTGCTCGACCGAAGGCGGCATGGACATCGAAGAGGTCGCCGCGTCGACCCCTGAAAAGATCCTAACCTTCTCGGTTGATCCGGCCACCGGCTATCAGGGCTTCCACGGCCGCCGTGTTGCCTTCGCGCTGGGCCTCCAAGGCGCTCAGGTGAAGCAATGCGTGGCGCTGATGGGCCTGCTCTACAAAGTCTTCACCGAAAAAGACATGGAGATGCTTGAGATCAACCCGCTGATCGTGACCGATGGCGGTGATCTGAAAGTGCTCGACGCCAAATTCGGCTTCGACGGCAACGCCATCTACCGCCACCCGGATATTGCCGAGCTGCGCGACACCACCGAAGAAGATTCGAAAGAGCTTGAGGCCTCGAAATACGACCTCAACTACATCGCGCTCGACGGTGAAATCGGCTGCATGGTCAACGGCGCGGGCCTTGCCATGGCGACGATGGACATCATCAAGCTCTACGGGGCCGAGCCTGCCAACTTCCTCGATGTGGGCGGCGGCGCGACCAAAGAGAAAGTGACCGAAGCCTTCAAGATCATCACCTCCGATCCGCAGGTGAAGGGCATCCTCGTCAACATCTTCGGTGGCATCATGCGCTGCGACATCATCGCCGAAGGCGTGATCGCCGCAGTGAAAGAAGTGGGCCTGAAGGTGCCGCTGGTTGTGCGCCTCGAAGGCACGAATGTGGATGAGGGCAAGGCCATCATCAACAATTCCGGCCTCGATGTGATCGCCGCCGACAACCTGTCGGACGGTGCCGAAAAGATCGTGAAAGCGGTGAAGGGATAAGCGGCATGAATATAGTCAATAAGCTGTCCATCGCTGCTGTTCTCGTGGCATCTCTTGCGTCTTGCAGCTCTTCGGGTGGTGCATCGGTATCGACACCGGCAATGACGCAGACTTCGCAAGAGTTTCAACACAGCGTTGAGGTTGCGACCGGATTTTGTGCGCGAGCACAGGTGTCCGGAACCGCGCCCGTCGATATGCTGCAAGGCGAAGATTTTGCCATTGAACCGGGAACCAACGGGCAGGCGATTATTAGACTGAATTCGACGCGTGGAGGCTTGGTCGCTGACTACCGACATAAGATGTTTGGAAATTCTTGTTCAGTTAGTGTCACTTCGCCAAGCTCCAGCGGAGCGCCTACCGTGAGTTCCTACGCTGGGCTTATGGCTTGGGCTTCTTCTTCTGGGGTGAAACTCGAAAAGGTGACAAAAGGTCGGATGAAAACGACCTATATGGGCAAAGAACTACGCCTCAATTTGGAGAAGAAGACGTTTCGCAGGCAAGCCTACGCTACTGTCACGTTCCGATAGGTAAGAAAGCGATCCCGCTCGTATTTCATGCCATTGCGGCGGGTTTAGCAGAATGATGCTTGGCGCGTTTGCCCAAGTTAAAGCGCAGAATTCGTGTGAAGAGCACGAAACATTTCAAAGGAGAGCGCCGACATGGCCATTCTCATTGACGAAAACACCAAGGTCATCTGCCAGGGCTTCACCGGCTCGCAGGGCACCTTTCACTCGGAACAAGCCATCGCTTATGGCACCAAGATGGTTGGCGGTGTGACCCCGGGCAAAGGCGGGCAAACCCATCTGAACCTGCCGGTTTACAACTCGGTGCATGAAGCCAAGGCGATGACCGAAGCCAATGCTTCCGTGATCTATGTGCCGCCACCCTTCGCGGCCGACTCGATCCTTGAAGCGATTGACGCGGAGATGGAGCTGATCGTCTGCATCACCGAGGGCATTCCGGTGCTCGACATGATGAAGGTGAAGCGTGCGCTGGAAGGCTCGGCTTCGCGGCTGATCGGCCCGAACTGCCCCGGCGTGATCACGCCCGACGCCTGCAAGATCGGCATCATGCCCGGCCATATTCACAAACGCGGGAGCGTGGGTGTTGTGAGCCGCTCGGGCACCCTTACTTATGAAGCTGTGAAACAGACCTCTGATATCGGCCTTGGCCAATCGACCGCTGTCGGCATCGGCGGTGACCCGATCAAGGGCACCGAGCATATCGACGTGCTCGACATGTTCCTCGACGATCCGGAAACCCAGTCGATGATCATGATCGGTGAGATCGGTGGCTCTGCCGAAGAAGAAGCCGCCGAGTTCCTCGCCGAGCAGAAGAAAAAAGGCCGCTGGAAGCCGGTTGCCGGGTTTATCGCCGGGCGTACCGCCCCTCCGGGCCGTCGCATGGGCCATGCCGGTGCCATCGTCTCGGGCGGCAAGGGCGACGCGGAATCGAAGATCGAAGCGATGAAATCCGCTGGCATCGTCGTTGCCGACAGCCCCGCCACGCTGGGCGAAGCCGTGCTGCAAGCGATCGGTAAGTAAGAACCTTTGCGCGCGCCTTGCCAGGCGCGCGCAATTTCCTTTGTCAGGTGACGCCATGACCGACCAATCCCCCAACGATCAATTCAAAGCTTCAAGCTTCATGCAGGGCCATAACGCGGCCTATCTGGAGCAGCTTTATGCGCAATATGCCAATGACCCGAATGCGGTCGATGAAGCCTGGCGCGCCTTTTTTGCCGAGCTGGGCGATGCCGAGCTTGAAGTGAAGGCCGAGGCGCATGGCCCCTCTTGGGCGCGCACTGACTGGCCGCCCACCCCGGGCGGCGATCTGGTGAACGCGCTCGACGGGCAGTGGCCGGAAGAGGTGAAGCCGGCGAAAGTGGCCGAAAAGGTGCAGGCGAAAGCCGCCGAAAAAGGCGTGGCAATCACCGAAGATCAGGTGAAACGTGCGGTGCTCGATTCCGTGCGCGCGCTGATGATCATCCGCGCCTACCGGATCCGGGGCCACCTGGCCGCCGATCTTGACCCGCTGCGGATGCATGCCCCCGAGCCGCAGCAGCATCCCGAGCTGAGCCCGGCCGCCTATGGCTTCACCGAAGCCGACATGGACCGGCCGATCTTCATTGACCAGGTTCTGGGGTTGGAAGTCGCCTCGATGCGGCAGATCCTTGAGATCGTGAAGCGCACCTATTGTGGCACCTTCGCGCTGCAATACATGCACATTTCCGACCCGGCACAGGCGGGCTGGCTGAAAGAGCGCATTGAGGGTCTGGGCAAAGAGATTGCCTTTACCCGCGAAGGCCGCCGGGCGATCCTGAACAAGCTGGTCGAAGCCGAAGGGTTCGAAAAATTCTGCCATGTGAAATTCATGGGCACCAAGCGCTTTGGCCTCGATGGCGCCGAAGCGCTGATCCCGGCGATGGAACAGATCATCAAGCGCGGCGGCAATCTGGGCGCCAAGGAAGTGGTGGTCGGGATGCCCCACCGCGGGCGTCTGAACGTTCTGGCCAACGTGCTGTCGAAGCCTTATCGCGCGATCTTCAACGAGTTTCAGGGCGGCAGCTATAAGCCCGAGGATGTCGATGGGTCTGGCGATGTGAAATACCACCTTGGCGCCTCGTCGGACCGCGAGTTCGATGGCAACAAGG
This sequence comes from Paracoccaceae bacterium, assembly GCA_050290705.1. Taxonomy (GTDB): domain Bacteria; phylum Pseudomonadota; class Alphaproteobacteria; order Rhodobacterales; family Rhodobacteraceae; genus Sinisalibacter. The sequence goes on along the minus strand of JBNKIC010000022.1, from coordinate 7,414 downwards.
TGCACCTCAGCCTGACCGCCAACCCCTCGCACCTTGAGGCGGTGAACCCGGTTGTGCTGGGCAAGGTCCGCGCCAAAACCGACCAACGCTATGATCCCGAACGCGAAAGCGTCATCCCGATCCTGCTGCACGGCGATGCGGCCTTTGCGGGGCAAGGGGTTGTGGCGGAATGCTTTGGCCTGTCGGGCCTGCGCGGTCACCGCACCGGCGGCACCATCCATATCGTCGTGAACAACCAGATCGGCTTTACCACCGCGCCGCATTTCTCGCGTTCGTCGCCCTATCCGACCGACATCGCACTGATGGTGGAAGCCCCGATCTTCCACGTGAATGGGGATGACCCGGAAGCCGTGGTGCACGCCGCGAAAGTGGCCACCGAGTTCCGGCAGAAGTTCCACAAAGACGTGGTCATCGACATGTTCTGCTATCGTCGCTTCGGGCATAACGAAGGCGACGAGCCGATGTTCACCAACCCGGCGATGTATAAAAACATCAAGACCCACAAGACCACGCTGCAGCTTTATACCGAGCGTCTGGTGGCCGATGGGCTGATCCCGGAAGGCGAAATCGAAGACATGAAAACGGTGTTTCAGGCGACCCTGAACGGCGAATTCGAAGCTTCGAAAGACTACAAACCGAACAAGGCCGACTGGCTGGACGGTCGCTGGTCGCATATGAACCGGCAGGGCGAAGAGTACCAGCGCGGCCAAACCGCGATTTCGACCGAGATGCTGGCCGAGATCGGCGGCGCGCTGACCCGCGTGCCGGAAGGCTTTACCATTCACAAAACGGTGGGCCGTCTGCTCGACACCAAGCGCGAGATGTTCGCCAGCGGCAAAGGCTTTGACTGGGCCACCGCCGAAGCGCTCGCCTTTGGGTCGTTGCAGGTCGACGGCTATCCGGTGCGTCTGGCTGGGCAGGATGCCACCCGCGGCACCTTCAGCCAGCGCCATTCGGCCTTCATCAATCAGAACACCGAAGAACGCCATTATCCGCTCAATCACATCCGCGACGGTCAAGCCCGTTTCGAGGTGATCGACTCGATGCTGTCGGAATACGCGGTGCTGGGCTTCGAATATGGCTATTCGCTGGCCGAACCCAATGCGCTCACCCTCTGGGAAGCGCAGTTTGGCGATTTCGCCAATGGTGCGCAGATCATGTTCGACCAATTCATCTCGTCGGGCGAGTCAAAATGGCTGCGGATGTCGGGCCTGACGGTTCTGCTGCCGCACGGGTTTGAAGGGCAGGGGCCGGAACACAGCTCGGCCCGGCTGGAACGCTTCCTGCAAATGTGCGGCGGCGATAACTGGATCGTGGCCAACTGCTCGACCCCGGCCAACTATTTCCACATCCTGCGCCGCCAGCTGCATCGCAGCTTCCGCAAGCCGCTGATCATGATGACACCGAAATCGCTTCTGCGTCACCGGCTCTGTATCTCGAATGCCGCCGACTTCACTGAAGGCTCGTCGTTCCACCGGGTGCTTTGGGATGACGCGGATACCCCCAACGGAAGTGGCATTTCCGAAACCCAGCTGGTCGCCGACGACAAGATCAAGCGCGTGGTGATGTGCTCGGGCAAGGTCTATTACGACCTTCTGGAAGCACGCGATGAGCAGGGGATCGACGATGTCTATCTGATGCGCGTCGAGCAATTCTATCCGTTCCCGGCGCTTTCGCTGGTGCGCGAGATGGAGCGTTTCCCGAACGCCGACGTGGTCTGGTGCCAGGAAGAGCCCAAGAACCAGGGTGCCTGGTCTTTCATGGAACCCAATATCGAATGGGTTCTGGGGCGGATCCGCAAAACCAATTCACGGCCGCGTTATGCCGGGCGTCCGGCTTCGGCCTCGCCTGCAACCGGGCTGATGAGCCAACACAAAGCACAACAAGCAGCGCTGGTGAACGACGCGCTGACGATCAAAGGAAACTGACCCATGAGCCTTGAAGTTCGGGTACCCACCCTGGGTGAAAGCGTGACCGAAGCCACCGTTGCAACCTGGTTCAAACAGCCGGGCGATGTTGTGGCGGCAGATGAGATGCTCTGCGAGCTGGAAACCGACAAAGTAACGGTCGAAGTTCCGGCGCCCGCCGCCGGTGTGCTGGGCGAAATCATCGCGCCGGAAGGCGAGACGGTGGGCGTCGATGCGCTGCTGGCGGTGCTGAATGAAGGCGCTGGCGCAGGGGCGGCTCCGGCGGCCCCCGCAATCGCGACCGAAGCCCCCGCCGCTGCCCCTGCGGCCTCTGGCGGCAACAAGGTCGATGTGATGGTGCCCGCGCTGGGCGAGAGCGTGACCGAAGCCACCGTTTCGACCTGGTTCAAGAAGGCTGGCGAAACCGTGAAGGCCGACGAAATGCTCTGCGAGCTGGAAACCGATAAAGTGTCGGTCGAAGTTCCGGCGCCCTCTTCGGGGGTTCTGGCACAGCTGTTGTTTGAAGAGGGCGCAACGGTTGAAGCCGGTGGCAAGCTGGCCGTGATCGTACAGGGCGCGGCTGCTGCTGCGGCTCCGGCGGCGGCGCCCGCTGCTGCACCGGCGACCGCGGCTGCTGCGACTGCGGGCAAAGATATCGAACACGCCCCCTCGGCCAAGAAAGCCATGGCCGAAGCCGGGCTGACCTCTGCTCAGGTGACGGGGACCGGCCGTGACGGGCGGATCATGAAGGACGATGTGCAGAAAGCTGTGGCCGCTGCGTCGGCGGCGCCCGCTGCACCCGCGCCCGCTGCCGCTGCTCCGCGTGGCCCGGTGAACGCTCAGGATGCGTCGCGCGAAGAACGGGTGAAGATGACCCGTCTGCGCCAGACCATCGCCCGCCGCCTGAAAGACGCGCAGAACGCCGCCGCAATCCTGACCACCTATAACGAGGTGGACATGTCGGCGGTCATGGCCCTGCGCAGCCAGTACAAGGACGAGTTCGAGAAGAAACACGGCGTGCGCCTTGGCTTCATGTCGTTCTTCACCAAGGCCTGCGTGCATGCGCTGAAAGAAGTGCCCGAGGTGAATGCCGAGATCGACGGCACCGATATCGTCTACAAGAACTTCGTGCATATGGGCGTTGCTGCTGGCACCCCGCAGGGTCTTGTGGTGCCGGTGATCCGCGATGCTGACAGCATGAGCTTTGCCGGGATCGAGAAAGCCATCGCCGAGAAGGGCAAACGCGCCCGTGACGGCAAGCTCAGCATGGACGAGATGCAGGGCGGCACCTTCACCATCTCCAACGGTGGGGTCTATGGCTCGCTGATGTCGTCGCCGATCCTGAACCCCCCGCAATCGGGGATCCTCGGGATGCACAAGATCCAAGATCGTCCGGTGGTGGTGAACGGCGAGATCGTCATCCGTCCGATGATGTATCTGGCGCTTTCCTACGATCACCGCATCGTCGACGGCAAGGGCGCCGTGACCTTCCTCGTGCGCGTCAAAGAAGCGCTGGAAGACCCGCGCCGCCTGCTGATGGATCTGTAAGATAATGCAGCCCGCCCGGTGGATTTTACCGGGCGGGCTTTTTCGTGCCTGAAGCTCAGGCGAACCGACGTGAAAGAAAGAAAAGACTTTATGCGGAAAATTACCCTTCTCCCGATCGCTGCCCTGGCCGTTCTGGCCGCCTGTGCTGGTGCCGAAATCAACCAGCCGCCAATTGAATATACCTCGACCAAAGCGCTGAATGAGGCTGGCACGACCAGCTTCACCGCCCGCACCTTTGTGAAGGGGAGTGGCTCGCGGACTGAGGTGACGGGCGTGTCCTGCGTGTTCAAAGGGGACGGTTTCAAATCCAGCTTTGTGACCCCCGCCGTTGTGGCGGCGCCGAACATGCAGCTGCATACCCCGCCAGCATCGGTGACCTGCACCTATAACGGGCAGACCATGACCAAAGTTCTGAAACCCTATAACAAGACGGTCAACGATATCACTGACAGTGGCGCGAGCATCGGTGCGAGTGCCGGACTGCTTGGGGCGCTCATTGGCGGGGCAATCGCCTCGGCTTCGGCCTCTGGTCGCGATACCACGGCCGATATCTGGGCCTACCCGGACGCGAATGTGGAATTCAACGGGTAATCTGGCCCGACCGAGGCTGCGTGGCCTCAAAAATCTTATAGGGTGGGACACGGAACAGTGGTGCCCCACCCACACCAACCGTCCCGACAGGATAAGGAGTGACCCATGGCAGACTATGATGTGATCGTGATCGGCGGCGGCCCTGGGGGCTATGTTTCCGCCATTCGCTGTGCCCAGCTGGGCCTGAAAACCGCTTGTGTAGAGGGCCGCGACACCCTTGGCGGCACCTGCCTCAATGTGGGCTGCATCCCCTCGAAAGCGCTGCTGCACGCGACCCATTCGCTGCATGAGGCCGAGCATAACTTTGCCAAGATGGGGCTGAAGGGCAAATCGCCCAGCGTCGATTGGAAAGAGATGCTGGCCTATAAAGACGACGTTGTCGGCCAGAACACCAAGGGCATCGAGTTCCTGTTCAAAAAGAACAAGGTCGACTTGATCAAAGGCTGGGCGACGATCCCGGCGGTCGGCAAGGTTCAGGTTGGCGACGAGATCCACAACGCCAAGAATATCGTGATCGCCTCGGGGTCGGAAGCCTCCAGCCTGCCGGGCGTCGAGGTGGACGAAAAGGTCGTGATTACCTCGACCGGCGCGCTTTCCTTGCCGAAAGTGCCGAAAAAGCTGGTGGTAATCGGCGCGGGCGTGATCGGGCTGGAAATGGGCTCGGTCTATGCACGTCTGGGCGCCGAAGTGACGGTGGTCGAATTCCTCGATCAGGTCACTCCCGGCATGGATGGCGATGTGGCCAAGATGCTGCAGCGCATTCTCGCCAAGCAGGGGCTGAAATTCGTGCTCGGCGCCGCCGTGCAGAATGTCGACGCGAAAAAGACCAAGGCGACGGTGAACTACAAGCTGCGCAAGGATGACAGCGAACACAGCCTTGAGGCCGATGTGGTGCTCGTCGCCACGGGCCGCAAACCCTACACCGAGGGGCTGGGCCTGGATGCGCTGGGGATCGAGATGACCGCGCGCGGCCAGATCGCCGCCAGTCACGGCAAAACATCGCTGCCGGGGATCTGGGCCATTGGCGACGTGACCGAAGGCCCGATGCTGGCCCACAAGGCCGAAGACGAAGGCATGGCGGTGGCCGAGGTCATCGCGGGCAAGCATGGGCACGTGAATTACGACGTGATCCCCGGCGTAATCTATACCACGCCTGAGGTCGCCAGCGTCGGCAAGACCGAACAGCAGCTGAAAGAAGAAGGCCACGCCTACAAGGTCGGCAAGTTCAGCTTCATGGGCAATGGTCGCGCCAAGGCCGTGTTCCAGGGCGAAGGCTTCGTCAAGATCATTGCCGATGCGGACACCGACCGGATTTTGGGCGCCCATATCATTGGTCCGGCAGCCGGTGACATGATCCACGAGCTTTGCGTAGCGATGGAATTTGGCGCCGCGGCGGAAGACATCGCCCTGACTTGCCATGCCCATCCAACCTATTCCGAGGCGGTGCGCGAAGCGGCGCTGGCCTGCGGCCACGGGGCAATCCACGCCTGATGGGGTCACGGAAATGGGGCAAAACCACTGGAAATTGCCCTATTTCCGGCCCTAATCCGGCCATCATTCATATTCAGTTAATCTTCAGAAATTCGGTTTAGATTAATCTGGAGATGAAAGATGAAAGGTCTTTTGGCAGTTCTGGGCGCGATTATTCTGTTTGCGTCCACCGGTGAACCTGCGCAGGCCCGGCGCGGCGCATCGGAAACGCAGGATCTATTGTTCGTGGCCAGCACAGATATCGTGATCGAAGGCGAAACTTTCGCGCTTTGCCAACTGGTGACGACGAGTTCCAAGATGTTCATCAATTTCTGGCGCTCGGTTGAAAGCTATGCGCTGGCAACGAACAACTGTGTGTCGAACGAATATGTGGCCTTGTCTGCCGAAGACATGGCCGCCGGGATTGAACAAGGCGTGTTCCCCGCTGATATCCCGATTGAACCCAAGCTTTCCGTGTCGAACATGCTGTCGGGCATGTGGGGGATCGGGCTGGGCATCGGGTTTCTGGGCTTCTTTGGCGTCCAGTCCATGAATACCGGCCGCCGCCGCAAGGACCGACATGCCCTGATGGCCAACGCCAATCCGGCAGCCGTGGCGATACTTGACGCCATGTGTCATGCCGCCAAGGCCGACGGCAATATCGACGATGCGGAAATCGCCGATATCATCGAGATCGCCCGTGAGGTTACGAGCGAAGAATTCGACGCGGAAACCGTGCGTCGAATGATCGAACTGGCAGAAGACGATGTCGACGAAGCGGCCTGCAAGAAACTGATCAAACCGGTCGCAGCAGAACATCGCAGCCTGCTGATGCGCGCAGTATTGACGGTGGTTGCCGCCGATGGGTCGCTGGCGGGCAAGGAACAGCAATATGTCGGCAACCTCATGAAAGCGATGAAGATGTCTGCTGAAGAGGTCAACACCATGCTGGGCGAAGTCGTGGGCGGCATCGCCAGCCCCGCAGAATAACCCCAAGACCGGGGGCTCAGGCGATCAACAGTCTGAGCCCCTGCGTAACATCAGCACGTATTGCAAGGCGCAGCCCCGGTTCGTCGCCCGCCTTCAGTGCCGCGACGATCAGCCGGTGTTGGTGCGGGATTTCAGTGCGCTGCAAGCGCCCGTAGAGCTTGCGCATAGTCGGCCCCAGTTGCAGCCAGATGGTTTCGGTCATGGCCAGCATCGCCGGGGCCTGCGCGCGCAAATAGAGCGTTCGGTGAAATTCAAGATTTGTACGGATGTAGCCCACCGCGTCGCCCTTCACGATCACCTCGGCGATTGATGCATTGATGGTCTGCAACCGGTCGATCAGTGCCGGATGCGCGCGCGGCATGGCGCGGCTGGCCAGTTCCGGTTCGATCAGGGCGCGCAGGCTCGCCAGTTCTTCGATGCGGTCCGCCCGCAATTCCGGCGTCGTCACCCTTCCGCTGGTCGACAGGCTCAACGCGCCTTCGGCAACCAGCCGGCGCACCGCTTCGCGCGCGGGCGTCATGGACACGTTGTGCTGTTGGCCGATACCCCGCAGGGTCAGTGCCTGACCCGGTTCGATCTGCCCATGCATGATCCGCTGCCGCAACGCACGGTAAAGCGCTTCATGCGCGGCAAGCGAAGGGTCCAGCGGTTTGGGGTCAACCAACATGGCGCTATCATTGCCGGTGCCCGCCCGGCGCGTCAATCAGTCAAACCGGTAGCGATGCAGCCCCTTGCCGTTGGCCCGCAACCATGACCGATGCGGCGCGTGGCCGGGCATCAGGTGTTCTATATGGGCCCAGAAGGCAGGCGAATGATCCATGTGGGTCAGATGCGCGACCTCATGCGCGGCGACATAGCGGCGCACATCCGCGGGCGCCATGATAAGACGCCAGGAAAACATCAGGTCG
>JBNKIC010000021.1:0-21693 GCA_050290705.1 Paracoccaceae bacterium | reverse complement strand
CAAGGAAGCTGAAATCATAGGTATTGGCTGGCGGGGCTGCCGAAATAAACCCGGAAATCTCGGGCCGACGCATCAGCAGTTGCATACCGATCCACGCGCCGAAGCTGAAACCCGCGACCCAGCAATGCTTGGCATTCGGGTTCATCGCTTGCAGGTAATCCAGCGCCGAGGCCGCATCGGACAACTCGCCGACACCTTGATCGTATTCGCCCTGGGACCGGCCCACGCCGCGGAAATTGAACCGCAGCACGTTAAAGCCCATCTCGTAGAAAGCGTAATGCAGGTTGTAGACAACCTTGTTGTTCATCGTGCCCCCGAATTGCGGGTGCGGATGCAGAATAATCGCGATAGGCGCGTCTTTTTCCTTGTGGGCGTGATAACGACCTTCAAGCCGACCTTCGGGGCCGGGAAAAATCACCTCAGGCATATGGTCTCGGTCTCTCCTGTAGCCCCACATTTCTTGACGAAAATAGTCGGGCACCATAATACGGGAACATTCCGGCTGGGCAGCCGGCAATTCGTCCCTGTTCACCTAGTGCCAAGGGCGGCTTTCGTCAATGATTTGAGGGGATCGAGAGATGAAGCTTTCCACCAAGGGGCGCTATGCGATGGTGGCATTAGCAGATCTGGCGATGCAGCCGGACGATACGCTGCTGTCTCTCACCGATCTTTCCAAGCGGCAAAACATCTCTCTGCCTTATCTTGAACAGCTCTTTGTGAAGCTGCGCCGGGCCGGGCTGGTGGAAAGCGTGCGGGGGCCGGGCGGCGGCTATAAGCTGGCCAAACCCTGTGCCGAAATCCGGGTAGCCGATATTCTGGAAGCCGTCGATGAAACCGTCAGCGCGATGCATACCGGGGCAGGGGCTTCGGGTGCGCGCTCAGGCTCCAAGGCACAATCGCTCACCAACCGGCTCTGGGAAGGGCTTTCGGCCCATGTCTATGTTTTCCTTCACCAAACCCGGCTTTCCGACGTGGTTCATAATGAGCTGGCGCCATGCCCGGCGGTGCCCTCGATCTTCCATGTCGTCGATGACGAGCACGAGTCTGAGGGCGAGGGTTAAGGCGTGGCGCGCAGCTATCTTGACTGGAATGCCACCACGCCCCTGAGGCCGGAAGCGCGCGCGGCAATGATCGCGGCGATGGATCTAGTGGGCAATCCGTCTTCTGTGCACAGCGAAGGCCGCGCGGCCAAAGCGCTGATCGAAAAGGCGCGTCGTCAAGTGGCTGCAGCCTTCGGGGCCGAGGGTGCGGATGTGATTTTCACCTCCTCCGCCACCGAATCCGCCGCCCTTGCGCTGGCCGGAACCAAAACCTTCTGCGCTGGCATCGAACATGATGCAGTGGCCGCCTGGTGCGAAAATGTGCTGACCGTCGATGCCGAGGGCGCGGTGAACGTGCCCGATCCGGCCCAGAGCACCCTGCAAGCCGCCAATAGCGAAACCGGCATCGTGCAAACCCTGCCCGAGGGGCTGCGGTTGATCGACGCAACGCAGGCCTTCGGCAAGATCCCCTTCGCCTTCAACTGGTCCGGCGCCGATATGGCGATGATCTCGGCGCATAAAATCGGCGGCCCCAAAGGCGTGGGCGCGCTGGTGATCCGGCGCGGTCTCGACATCGAAGCGCGGATCAAGGGCGGCGGGCAGGAAATGGGCCGTCGTTCCGGCACCGAGAACGTGATCGGCATCGCCGGATTTGGCGCGGCAGCAGAGGCCGCAGCGCGTGATCTCGACGCTGGAACGCCCGATAAAATTGCCCAATTTAGAAATGTTCTAGAAAAAACCATTGCCGAATCTGTAAAAGAGACTATTTTTGTCGGGAAAGACGCGAACAGGCTCCCCAACACCTCATGCTTCATCACACCGGGGTGGAAAGGGGAGACACAAGTGATGGTGATGGACTTGGCGGGGTTCGCTGTTTCAGCGGGCTCCGCCTGCTCCTCCGGCAAAGTTTCCGCAAGCCGGACCCTTCAGGCCATGGGTTATGATGACGCGCTGTCGGGCTCTGCCTTGCGCGTTTCGCTCGGGGCCACAACGACTGAGGATGACGTCATGCGCTTTGCGAACGCCTGGCTGAAAGAATACGAGAAATTCCGCGCCCGGGCGCGGGCGTGAGCGCTAGAGAGGCAGATATGGCTGGCCCCGAAGAAACAATCGTAAAAGACGGCGTTGAAGAAGATACCGTCGAGGCCGTGCGCTCGCTGGGCGAAAAATACAAATACGGCTGGGAAACCGAGATCGAAACCGATTACGCCCCGTTGGGCCTGTCGGAAGACATCGTGCGGCTAATCTCGTCCAAGAACGACGAGCCAGAATGGATGACCGAATGGCGGCTTGAGGCCTATCGGCGCTGGGTTCAGTTGACCGAGCCCGATTGGGCTATGGTCGACTATCCTAAAATCGACTTTCAGGATCAATATTACTACGCCCGCCCCAAAAGCATGAGCGTGAAGCCCCAAAGCCTTGACGAGGTCGATCCCAAGCTGCTGGCGACCTATGAAAAGCTCGGCATCCCGCTGAAGGAACAGATGATCCTCGCGGGTGTTGAGGGCGCCGATGCCGCCCCGGCCGAAGGGCGCGAGGGCGAGCGCAAGGTGGCGGTAGATGCGGTGTTTGATAGCGTCTCGGTCGGCACCACCTTCAAGAAAGAGCTGGAACAGGCCGGGGTGATCTTTTGCTCGATCTCCGAGGCGATCAAAAAACACCCGGATCTGGTGAAGAAATATCTCGGCTCCGTCGTGCCGCAGAGCGACAACTTCTATGCCACGCTGAACTCTGCGGTGTTCTCCGATGGCAGCTTTGTCTACATCCCCGAAGGGGTGCGCTGCCCGATGGAGCTCAGTACCTATTTCCGCATCAATGCCGAAAATACCGGCCAGTTCGAACGCACCCTGATCATCGCCGACAAGGGCAGCTTTGTGAGCTATCTCGAAGGTTGCACTGCGCCGAAACGCGAGCAGGCCCAGCTTCACGCCGCCGTGGTCGAGATCGTCATCCTCGAAGATGCCGAGGTGAAATACTCCACCGTACAGAACTGGTTCCCGGGCGACGAAGACGGCAAAGGCGGGATCTACAACTTTGTCACCAAACGCGCCGATTGCCGGGGCGACCGTGCCAAGGTGATGTGGACCCAGGTGGAAACCGGCTCGGCGGTGACCTGGAAATACCCCTCCTGCATCCTGCGCGGCGATGACAGCCAGGGCGAATTCTACTCGATTGCCATCACCAACAATTACCAGCAGGCCGATACCGGCACCAAGATGGTGCATCTGGGTAAAAACACCAAAAGCCGCATCGTGTCGAAAGGCATCTCGGCGGGCAGGGCGCAGAACACCTATCGCGGCCTGGTTTCGGTGCATCCGAAGGCCAAGAACAGCCGCAACTACACCCAGTGTGACAGTCTGCTGATCGGTAGCCAGTGCGGGGCGCACACGGTGCCCTATATCGAGGTGAAGAACAATTCTTCGCGCGTCGAGCACGAGGCCACGACCTCGAAGGTGGATGACGAACAGATGTTCTACTGCCGCCAGCGCGGTATGGACGAAGAAGAGGCCGTGGCGCTGATCGTCAACGGCTTCGCCCGCGAGGTGCTTCAAGCCCTGCCGATGGAATTTGCCATGGAAGCCCAACAGCTTGTGGCAATCTCGCTGGAAGGGAGCGTCGGCTGATGGTGGCGGCGGAATTCATCGACGTGGTTTTGACCCCGGTCGCCGGCGGTATCGGAAGCGGGATCGGCTATGGCCTGTACCTGCGAAAGAACCCGGAGAAGGCACTGCCGAACGTGCCTGTCTGGCTCATGCCTGTGGGCGTTGGCGTTGCTGTGGCGGCGGCACTCTTTGCTATCAAGATGGTCTGAGGAGGGTCAGCGCATGATTACGATCTGGATCAGCATCGTTCTGAGCGTCGCCGCGCTGACGGCTCTGATGAGCCTTGGCTGGAAGCACAGCCGGTCGCTGCAGCCCTGCCGCTGCAAAGCCACTGGCCGCAAACGCACCCCCTGTGATCCGCGCAAGAGGTGAGCCGTGACGCGCAATATTCTCGTCCATTCCCTACGTGATATAACGCCCGGCGACGGCTCAAAAATCGTGTATGCGTCAAATTTTCGCCTAAATGATCGGTTAGTAAGTGGTTTATTAACTAAGCATTCAGGCCATTACCATGGGGACAAACTCCCGCCAAAAACAGGTGTTCGACGAGCGATTGGCTCGGATCATCACCACATCAGGCGCCAGCTTTGCCGATCGGCAGGCAGCGCCGAGCTATGCTGCGCGAACGATCGAAATGATGCACAATGCCAGACACCCGGCCGGGGTTCTGGCAGCCTTTATTCTGGGGCTGATTGCCGTCTTTCTGGTGCGTTTCACAAGATTTCAGCTGGGATATGGCGCGCTGACCGGCGACCAGGCCGGAATGATGATGGCTGTCGATCTGGTCCTCGGCGTGTTCATCGGCTACTTCCTGCGGCAGGTGTTCAGCTTCGCCGCCCGGGAATTTCAGCTCGCCCATGGGCTTGGCGTATTGCTCATGGTGATCGGGATGCACAACATCGTGCACAAAGCCCCGGCACAATTTGCACAGCTGTTTTCGGATACCTGGGTGAAACAGCTAATTCACGACACCAAGCCCGGTACGCTGCTTTTCCGCGGCATCTCTGTCGAGATGGAAGAAACACAGTACCCGGCCACGTCCCGTGCCAATCGGCCGCATATGATCGTGCTGGATTCCGAGCGCCGCTAAGCGCGCCGCAATCCGGTGTACCAACCTTTTCGACTGCGTTTCAGGCGTCCGCTTCGGGCGCCTCAACGCATTGTTTTGAGGACATCCAATGCTGAAAATCACCAATCTGCAGGTCAAACTGGAAGAAGAAGACAAGCAGATCCTGAAAGGGATCGACCTTGAAGTGCCTGCGGGCAAGGTTCACGCGATCATGGGCCCGAACGGCTCGGGCAAATCGACCCTGTCTTATGTGCTGTCGGGCCGCGACGGTTACGAGGTCACAGGCGGCTCGGCCTCGCTCGATGGTGTTGATCTGCTCGATATGGAGCCGGAAGAGCGGGCCGCGGCGGGGCTGTTCCTGGCCTTCCAATATCCGGTGGAAATCCCCGGCGTGGGCAACATGACCTTCCTGCGCACGGCAGTGAATGCCCAACGCAAGGCGCGGGGCGAGGAAGAGCTGAGTGCCGCTGAGTTTCTGAAAACCATCCGTGAAAAGGCCAAGACCCTGAAAATCGACGCCGACATGCTGAAGCGTCCGGTCAATGTGGGCTTCTCGGGTGGCGAGAAAAAGCGCAACGAGATCCTGCAGATGGCGATGCTGGAACCGAAAATGTGCATCCTCGACGAGACGGATTCCGGCCTCGATGTGGATGCGATGAAGCTGGTTTCGGAAGGGGTGAACGCGCTGCGCGACGAAGGCCGCAGCTTCCTGGTCATCACCCATTATCAGCGCCTGCTCGACCACATCAAACCCGACGTGGTGCACATCCTCGCCAAGGGCCGGATCGTGAAATCCGGCGGGCCGGAACTGGCGCTGGAAGTTGAAGAAAACGGCTATGCCGACATTCTGGCGGAGCTGGCGTAATGGCTGTGGCGCAACCGAAAAGCGATGCGCTGGCGGCCCGGCTTGCCAGCCTCGATCTGCCCTCGGGCGGGGGCTGGGTAAAAGCGGCACGCGAGGCGGCGCTGACCCGGCTAAACGCGATGGGTCTGCCCGGCCCGCGCGACGAATACTGGCGCTTCACCCGGCCCGCGAGCCTGAACGCCCCCGAGCCGGTGCCCGCCGCCGTGTTCGATGTGTCGGACGAGGCCCCGATGTTCGACGCGATCGACCGACTGAAACTGGTTTTCACCGATGGCGTGTTCGATGCCGAGGCCTCCGATCCGCTGGCGCTGGCCGGGGTCGAGATCGAGCGGCTGGAACAGGCGGCGGTGAAAGACCTGCACTGGGCGCGCGAGTTTTACGGCGTGCTTGAGGAACGGGGGCAGGCGCCTGTTACCCGCCCGCTGGCCGCGCTCAACACCGCCTCGGCGCGCGATGGCATCCTGATCCGGGTCACCGGCAAAGCCGCGAAACCCATCAGCCTGATTTATCGCCATACCTCTGAGCATTCCGATGCCGCGCTGCATCATGTGGTAAAGCTCGAAGCGGGGGCCGATCTGACCTTGCTCGAAAACGGCCCCGCCGCCGCGCGCTTCAACAAAGTGCTGGAAGTCGAGATCGGCGATGGCGCGCGGTTCCACCATATCCGCAGTCAGGGCCGCGACCACGAACGGCAGGCCGCCACCCATATCTTTGCCCGTCTTGGGGCCGAAGCGACGTTCAAAAGCTTCACCCTCACCGTCAACGGGCGGTTGACCCGCAACGAAGTCTTCGTTGAAATTCTGGGCGACAATGCCGTCACCCATATTGCCGGGGCGGCGATGGGCGATGGGGCAAGTGATCCGTTCCATCACGACGATACGGTCTTCGTGGTGCATGACGCGCTGAATTGCGAAAGCCGTCAGGTGTTCAAGAAAGTCCTGCGCAACGGCGCGGTCGGGGTGTTTCAGGGCAAGATTCTGGTGAAACCAGGCGCTCAGAAAACTGACGGCTATCAGAAATCGCAGGCGCTGCTTCTGGACGATGACAGCCAGTTCCTTGCCAAGCCCGAGCTGGAAATCTACGCCGACGATGTGGCCTGTTCCCATGGGTCGACTTCCGGCGGTCTGGATGACGAGGCGCTGTTTTACCTGCGGTCGCGCGGGGTTCCCACGCCGGATGCCACCGACCTTCTGGTGATCGCCTTCCTCGCCGATGCGATCGCCGAGATCGAGGATCCCGCGATTGTCGAAGACATCACCGGTCGGCTGGAAGGCTGGCTGCAGCGTCGGCGGGGCTAATATGGGCGTCGCCAGCGATATTCTGCGCGCCTACCGCGCGCCGCGTGCGGTGTTTGCCGATCGTCTTGTCGGCGCCCGCGAAAACCGGGCGCTGGTCATTCTGATGGTGGCTTGCCTGCTGATCTTCATGGCCCAGCTGCCCTCAGCCCAACGCGGCGCTTATTTCGCTCCTGACGTGCCCTTCGAGGCGCGGATGACGGCGGCCCTGTTCCGCTCGCTCTTCATCGGCCCGCTGTTCTTTTACACCCTCGCCTGGATCAGCCAGCTCGCCGCGCACGCCTTCGGGCGCAAGATCTCGGGGCTGACCTTCCGCTTTGCGCTGTTCTGGGCGCTGCTGGTGGCCAGCCCGCTCTGGCTGTTCTGGGGTTTGGTTGCGGGCTTCAGCGGCACCGGGCCGCAGGCCAGCCTTGTTGGTTCGGTTGCGCTCTTGGCCTTTCTGGTGCATTGGACAGTGAACTTATCGGTAGCGTTGCGAACATGAAATTCGACTGGGGCACTCTTTTCGGCATGGCGCTGCAAACCGTGGTTGAACCGCGCAAGATTGCCCGTGAAGTGCAGTCGGTCGATCTACCGCGCCAGACCCTGTGGGAAATTCTGGGCCTTCTGCTGGTTGGCGCCACCTTTCTTGGGGTAATCGGCAGCATCCTGTTTCCGGTCGATCCCGCCAACAACGCCTTTGGCCCGCTGGCCACCGATCCGATCATGATGGGCATCGCGCAGGGTTCGACCTCGGTGCTCACCGTTTTCGCGATCTACTGGATCGGTCGTGCGGTCGGGGGGACGGGCAGCTTTGACGCAGCACTTCTCACCGTGATCTGGATGCAGTTCGTCGCCCTGATCGTGGCGCTTGGCGTGCTGTTTCTCGGCGTCTTCGCACCGGGTCTGTCGCTGTTGCTCACCGGCATGGGCATGGTGATGAGCTTCTGGATTCTCAGCCATTTCATCACCGAAATGCACGGGTTCCGGTCCCCAGCTCTGGTCTTTGCAGGCATCCTGACAACCGGGATCCTGCTGATGCTGGGCATGTCGATCCTACTTGGCGTGATTACGCTTTTCATCCCAGCCGAGACGGGGGCCTTCTGATGTATGACGTGAACGCGCTGCGCAAGGATTTCCCGATCCTGTCGCGCGAAGTGCATGGCAAGCCGCTCACCTATCTCGACAACGGCGCCTCGGCGCAGAAACCGCAGGTAGTGATCGACGCGATCACGCGCGGTTACGCCGAGGAATATTCCAATGTTCACCGCGGCTTGCACTACCTTTCTAATCTGACCACCGAGAAGTACGAAGCCGTGCGCGGCATTGTCGCCCGGTTTCTGAACGCGGGCAGTGAAGACGAGATCGTGTTCAACTCCGGCACCACCGAGGGGATCAACCTCGTGGCCTATAGCTGGGCCGCGCCGCGCATGGTCGAGGGCGACGAGATCGTGCTGTCGGTAGCCGAGCACCACGCCAATATCGTGCCCTGGCATTTCCTGCGCGAACGTCAGGGCGTCCGGCTGGTCTGGGTCGATACCGAAGCCGATGGCTCGCTTGAGCCGGAAAAGGTGATCGCCGCTATTACGCCGCGCACCAAACTCATAGCAGTTACCCATTGTTCCAATGTGTTAGGCACCATTGTTGATGTAAAACGCATCACCGAAGGCGCCCATGAACTGGGCGTGCCGGTGCTGGTCGATGGCTCGCAGGGCGCGGTGCATATGCCGGTCGACGTGCAAGACATCGGCTGCGATTTCTACCCGATCACCGGGCACAAGCTCTACGGTCCCTCAGGATCTGGCGCGATCTACATCAAGCGCGAGCTTATGGACGAAATGCGCCCCTTCCTCGGTGGCGGCGACATGATCCGTGACGTCAGCAAAGAGCAGGTGACCTATGCCGACCCGCCGATGAAGTTCGAAGCGGGCACGCCGGGCATCGTGCAGACCATCGGCTTTGGTGTGGCGCTGGACTATCTGATGAAGATCGGGATGGACAATGTCGCGGCGCATGAGGCGCGTATCCTGTCCTATGCCCGCGAACGGTTCAAAGAGCTCAACTGGTTGAATATCCAAGGCGATGCCCCTGGTAAAGCTGCGATTTTCTCGATGACGATCGAAGGCGGTGGGCACGCCCACGACATCTCGACCATCCTTGATCAAAAAGGCATCGCAGTGCGCGCGGGCCATCACTGCGCCCATCCGCTGATGCAGCATATGGGCCTGACCGCCACCGCGCGGGCCAGCTTTGGCCTCTACAACACCGTGGAAGAGGTCGACCGGCTGATCGAGGGGCTGGAACTGGCGCACCGTCTTCTGGGCTAGTTCCGTGGCCGGGGCAGCGTCAGCCCCGGTTGCGCTGCTCCTGAAGAACCCACCACAAGCCTTTGATATCGGTTCTGTAATTACGCAGAACCAGCGCCACGACGGCAATCTCCAGCGCGGCCAGCGCGGCAAAGCTCATCGAAGCGATATAGACCCATTCGACAAATCTGTAGAGAAACAAAGACAGAAAAAATCCGGTAAGCCCGATATCGGCCAGCTTGAACGAATAGAGGTGAAACGCCGGTAGACGGCGAAACCGCATAATCGAGATCAGCGTGGCAGCGGCCAGCGTGCCGAGAAAGAGCAAAAGCCAGAATGGCTGCGCCTGCAGCGGCGCACGTTCGAACACCCACAGCCCGACCAGACCGGCCCCCATGGTGGCGCTGTCAGCCAACGCATCAAGCCGCGCGCCCAGGCGGGTTTCTTCGTGCCGCCAGCGGGCCAGAAAGCCATCGATGGCATCGGTGAACAGGCTCACAAGCATCAGCCCCACAAACAGCTCTCGGTTTTCGGCCAGAGCAACGCCGGCAATCACCGGGGCGGCACAGAGGCGGTAGAGGGTCAGCGCGTTCGAGATCGTGTAGATGCTTTGGCGCATGTGTGGTCCCTACCTGTCGTGCTGGATCAGCCCGAGACCACGCAAATAGATGCCGATGCCGCTTTCCAGCAGGTCTTCGGGCGGGAAGGGCGATTTGGTGCCCGGAGCACCGCGGGCAAACAGCTCCACCACCCCGTGGCTCAGCGCCCAGATATGCGCCGAGACCATCCGGGCGGGCGGGCGCTTGTCGGCCGGTAGCTCGGCCATCAGCTCGCTCGCTGCGCGCTCGATCACCCCAAGGCCGCGGCTGGCCACCAACGCCAGCTCCGGGTTGCGGTTCACCGATATGCCGCTTTCGAACATCGCCACGTAATGGCCGGGGAACTTGCGGGCAAAAGCCAGATAGGCACGCCCGGTGGCCTCCAACGCCGCAAGCGCTGAGGGCCCACCTTTGGTGCAGGCATGTTCCATAAGGTCGGCAAACACCTCGTAGCCCTGCCGCGCGGCTTCGGCGATCAGGTCTTCACGCCCGGCGAAATGGCGATACACCGCCGCCGGGGTCACGCCCGCCGCCTTGGCCGCTTCCGACAGGGTAAAGCCAGTGGGACCCTTTGCCTCGATCAGGTCCAGCGCCACATCCACCAGCGCCTGACGCAGGTTGCCGTGGTGATATCCGCGTTTCTTAGTCATGCCAAATCTCGGGGCTGCCCGCGATCAGCGGATCGGGGTCGTGGGCCACATCGGGGTTCTTGCCAGCGTAATCCAGCCCCGACAGCACCGCGCGGATCACCGCCAGCCGGGCGCGGTATTTGTCGTCGGCCAGCACCACTTGCCAGGGCGCAGCCGGGCGATGCGATTTTTCAAAAGTCTCGCGGATGGCCTCCGAATAGGCCTCCCAACGGCTTAACCCTTTAACGTCTATAGATGAGAGTTTCCATTGCTTTAGCGGGTCTTTTTCACGTGACAGAAAGCGCCGCAGCTGTTCGGCGCGGCTGACATTCAGCCAGATCTTCACCAGATGAATGCCGTCATCCACCAGCATCTGCTCAAACTCGGGCAGTTGCCGAAAGAAGGCCGCGCGCTGATCGTCGCTGCAAAAGCCGAACACCTTTTCGACCACGCCGCGATTGTACCAGCTGCGATCAAACAGCACGATTTCCCCATGGGTCGGAAGCTGGCGCACATAGCGCTGGAAATACCATTCGCCCGCCTCGTGGTCCGAGGGCTTGGGCAGCGCCACTACACGGGCCACACGCGGATTCAGGTGCTCGCGGATGCGCTTGATCGCGCCCCCCTTGCCAGAGGCATCGCGGCCTTCGAACACCACCACTACGCGCTTGCCGGTCGACTTCACATCAGCCTGAAGCCGTACCAGTTCCAGCTGCAGCGCGGCAATCTCGTCGTTGTAATCGCTTTTCTTCATCCAGCGCTGATAGGGATAGGCCTCCGACAGGATGTCTTTCTTGCGCGCCTCGGCGATGGCGGCGCGCAGCGCGTCCGGGGCGCTCTCGGCATAGAATTTCGAGATGGCACCATCAAAGGGTAAGGTCATGCACGGCTCCTGCTCTGCCGGTTATGTAACTTTATTTTACATTGGCACGCAATGCGGCGCGTTCAATGGCGGCAATCACATCATCGGTGGCCAGATGGTGGGGCATATGCCCCTGACCGGGAAGAAGTTTCAGCTCGGTCAGGGGGTTTTCTTCAACCAGCCGGGCGGAATGGATGCGGTGGCTCACCACCGGGTCGGCATCGCCATGCACCGCCTCGACCGGCACGCTGATCGTGCGCCAGAGCGGGGCCAGTGCGCGCATTTCATCGGGCAGCACCCGGCGCTGGCGCGCATTGGCCCGCATTGCGCTGCGCTTCACCGTCAGCTCTGGGCCGAAATGCTCGGCATAGCCCTCGGGCGCGGGTTGCGGCGCGAACACCTTGTCGATTTCGCGCTTGATCATCCGGCGCGGGTAAAAGGCGGTGATCAGCGGGATCAGCACCGCCTGCCCAAAGCGATGCGACATGATCTTGTAGTACCGCCCGATCCCGGTGTCCCAGGGATGGGTGGCGGCAGATACAGCCACAACGGCGGCCAGTGTGCCGGGCAGGGTGGCCGCCCAGCTCAGCGCTACGGCCCCGCCATAGGATTGGCCCAGCACGATGGGCCGGGTCGCACCCAGCTTTGCCACAGCCGCCTGAATGAGCCGTGCCTGCGCCGCCAGCCCGTCGCTTTCGGGGTGCCGGTCAGACCAGCCCATCCCGGGCCGGTCGACGATGAAGATGCGGTAGCGATTGGCCAGCGCCGGAGCGAGGCGAAAGGTGAAATCGCGGCTATTGCCTGACGAGCCATGGATCAGCACCAGATCGGGCGCAGAACCCGCCTTAGCCCCCAGCACCTCGACATGAATGCGGATGCCCTCAACCTCGACATCTTGACCTTCAGGCGGATAGAGCTTGGCGGCGCGCGCCTCGCGGCGATAGGCCAGCACCTGCGTCAGCCCCGCCGCCGCCGCCACTGACCCCAGAACCGAGGCGAGCGCCATCGCTCAGCCCCGCCGGTCTTCCACCACCGTGCCAATCTGCGAAATATCGAACGGGGTGGTCATATACATCTCGGCGATCCAGTTCATGTAGAGCAGATGCGCGTGGCTTTTCCAGCGGTTGCGCGGCGGCTTTGACGGATCGTCGTCGGGGTAATAGTTCATCGGCACATTGATCGGCGTGCCCTTGGCCACGTCGCGATCATATTCATGCTTCAGCGTGTCGCTATCATATTCGAAATGGTTGAAGATATAGAGCGCGCGATGCTTCGGATCTTCCACCAGACAGGGTCCGGTTTCCGCGTTCCCCAACAGCGGCACCAACGCCGGCTGGGCGTCGATATCAGCCTGGCTGATCTCGGTCCAGCGGCTCACGGGGATGACGAAATTATCCGAGAACCCGCGCAGGAACGGCGAGCCGGGGCGCAGGTTGGTCTGCGGATAACAGCCAAAGGCCTTGTGATCGAGCATCAGCTTCGGGATGCCCCAGAAATGATAGAGCATCGCCATGCCGCCCCAGCACACGCCAAAGGTGGAATGCACATTGGTCTGAGACCAGTCCATGATCTCCTGCATCTCGTCCCAATAGGTGACCTGTTCAAAATCCAGATGCTCAATCGGGGCGCCGGTGATGATCAGCCCATCAAACTTCTGGTCCTTGATCTCCTGAAAGGTCACATAGTGCGCGCCGATATGGGCTTGGCTCTCGGTTTTCGAAACGTGATCGGTCGGGCGCACCAGCGTCAGCTCCACCTGAAGGGGCGAGGCCCCAATCAGCCGGGCAAACTGGGTTTCCGTCTCGATCTTTTTCGGCATCAGATTGAGCAGCGCAATCCGCATCGGGCGGATTTGCTGCTGGCTGGCCTGATCCTCGCGCATCACCATAACGCCTTCGCGCTCAAGCACGTCGACGGCAGGCAGAGTGGCGGGGATCTTGATCGGCATAGGAAAACCTCTGGTTACGAGTGTGGTGAGATAGGGATTTGCTCAGCGCGCCTCAAGGGCTTCGGCGATCAGCGCATCAAAACCTTCCGCGCTTTGCACCCGGGCCACGTCATTGGCGCTGATGGTGACGCCCCAGTTCTTCGCCATCGCGGCGTAGCGCGGCTGACGATGGGCAAGGGCTCGGGCATAGGTCGAGCGCATGAAATCGTCCGGGTCCACCTCGTCAGGCGCCACCTTGTGTTCGGTCAGGTAATCGGCCCAATAGGCCTCCAGCACCTCGGGCTGATAATACATCGGCTTCGGCGCTCGGGTGAAGCGACGGATCAGCTCTTCGGTATGGGCCTCGTTGCCCTCGA
Source organism: Paracoccaceae bacterium (assembly GCA_050290705.1). Lineage (GTDB taxonomy): Bacteria > Pseudomonadota > Alphaproteobacteria > Rhodobacterales > Rhodobacteraceae > Sinisalibacter. The sequence continues at coordinate 8,142 of JBNKIC010000021.1, read as the reverse complement.
TCCAGACCATCAGCAGATGCTGCGACAGCTCGGTCAGCACCGGATCGTTGTCATCCTCCGGGTCCACCACTTCGCAGATTGATCCGCCGGTATCGCAGACGAAATTGGCGTAGCCGTAAATATCCTCGGCCCGCGAGATGAACCGGGTCGTGTCCATCAGCGCGGCAATCTCGGCTTTACGGTGCAGGGCCTGACGGCGCAGATATTCGTCAAACGGCAGCCCGCCCTTGGCCGGATCGCCGGGCTTGCCCAGATAGGTCGACAGTGGCGCGAGGTTATCGAAGGTGATGTTTGAGGCGATATAGACCGAATCCGTGCGCAGAAGCTCGCGCAGAAACGGGTTCTTCATCGCTTCGGATTTGAAATTATCCGCGATGTGCTCGCCCATATAGCGGGTGCCGATCCGGTAATCGACCGAGTAGTGAAACCAGTCGCCGGTTGCGCGCAGAAGGTTCGACAGGTGGGTTTTACCCAGCCCGGACATGCCGAAAAGCAGCACCTGTTTATGCGTGGCATCCTGCCAGTCCTGCGCGGTTTTGTAGATCATCCGAGCCTCCGTTCCTGCCGTTTGGTAGCGGGCCGGGCAGGGGGGGTCAAATCCTATCGGTGAAATGAAAACGGCGCCCGCTTGGGGCGCCGCCTTTAGACACAGGGTTTGCCCCGCCTCAGAACGAGTAGGACAGCTTCAGCCCGCCGCCAATCGCGCTATTGCCGGTGAAAATGGCGCCATATTTCTTGGTGGTCGCATCCCCCAGAATGCGATAGTTAACACCACCCGAGATCTTCATTCCCGTGCCAAAGTCGTAAGACCCGCCGATTCCAACGCTGTAATAGCCATCGGTGGGGGAAAGGTTGCTCGCGGTCAGCCCGTCCGCAGCCTCATAGCCGAACGAAATCCGCGCCGAGAATTGATCGCTGAACTTGTGGCCAATCCCGACTTCGTAGGACACCGTATCCTTATTGTTGAAGTCGGCCAGATTGCCCGCCACCGAGTCGTCGATGGTGGCATTTGCCCAGTTCACCCAGCGGATCTTGGCAAAGGCCAGCGTGTCTTCGGCAATCCCCGTCTGGAAATCGAAGTTGACCGATTGCGGCATCGTGGCCGACAGGTTACCGGCCGTGCCGGTCATCGAGAACGAGGTCTGCGACGAATAGGTGATGGCCGCACGCAGGGCGATCTCCGGGATTTCATAGGCCGCACCGACAACATAGCCAGTCGTCATGTCCGAGGAATAGGTCGATGAATAAGCCCCCAACGTGAAGTTGCCCGACGCGGTGACAACCCGAGGACCGGCATAGACACTGATATTGTCGGAGAATTTGTAGCGCCCCAAGAAAGTTAATTCGGTCGTCGAAACGTTGGCTTTCGCACCATTCAACAAATAACCGGCGGTCGAATAGTTGACGTCGGCACCGAACGGCTGGTCCAGAATGATCGCAAACGACATCTGCGGGTTCAGATCGGCTTTGAAGGCAAAGCCGAACTGCGTGTAACCCGGCGCCATATTGCCCGAACTCGCCCCGCCTTGCGTACCGCTCACGCTCGGGCTGACATAGCCCATGCTGGTTTCGACATAAGACCCGCTTTCGAACAGTGCCGAAACGTCCTGACCAGACCGGTCAATCCCGCCCGCCTGCGCGGCCCCTGCGGCGAAAAGCGTCAGTGCGGCCGTGGCAGCCGAAGCTGCATATACATTTTTCATGGGTGTCCCTCCCTGGATTTCCCCTCCCTCACCCCGATCTTTACCGCCGGGGCGAGTTAATAGGTGATCTTCATGGAAAATCCCCACAGCACAAAGTGTGACCGTACGTCATCACGTGCGGCACATGGTTTTTGCGTGTCAGAGAAGTCACACCTGCTTGGTCGCTGAGGGCAAATCTCAGCGCCGCAATACCCAGCGGACCACCCGCCCATCAATCACCACCAGCCCGGCGGCGATCAGGCCAAATCCCAGATAAGCGTTCAGGGGCAGGGCCTCGGCCCGCATCACCGCCCCCAGCGTCACTGCGATGGGCACGATCAGCAGGGTCACCAGCGTGGCATTGCCTGCGCCCGCGATACGGATCACGGTGTAATAAAGCAGATAGGCCAGCGCGGTTACGATGAGACCGTAATAGCCAAGCGCGGCAAGGGTGCTCAGTGGCAGGCTGGCCAGCGGCAATGGCCCCGCCAGCAGCCAGGACAGCGGCAACATGATCAGGCTCGATCCTGTCAGCATCCCCAAGGCCGCCACTTCCGGGCGCAGATGGCCCAGCCGTTTGCGCGCCCAAACCCCGGAAAACGCATAGGCCATAGTCGATCCCAGCATCGCCATCTGCGCCAGCGAACGCGGATTGAACTCGGTCAGCGTCTTGAGGCCAATCACCGCCGCCACGCCAAAAAAGCCCAGAGCAACCCCAGCCGCCTTACGCCCGCTCAGGCGCTCGTCAGCCAAAAAGATCGCGGCAACAACGGGGCCGAAAATCGCCGTGGTGGCGTTGAGAATACCCGCAAGCCCGCTTTCAATCGTGGTCTGGGCATAGGCTTGCAGCAGAAAAGGCAGCGCATTGTTGATCGCCCCCATAACCAGCAGCGCCCCGAGCGTGCGCCAATCGCGCGGCAGCGGAAGGCCCCGGATCATCACATAGATCCACAGAAACCCCGCCGCCCACAGCACCCGGTGGGTGACCACATGCAGGGGCACCATGCTTTCAACCAGCGTCGTGGTGGTCAGAAAGCTCGATCCCCAGATCAGGGCGAGCGCCAGCAACAGCGCCCAGGCGCGCGGGGAAAGATGGGTCTGGTTCATATCAGCCTGCTAGAGGATTGGGTCAGGCGGCGCGACCCGTTTCTTGCGAAAGCCGCGAGCGGCGCGCCTCGGCGTGCAAGTTGGCCCAATTGGCCAGAATGATCAGCGCGCCCCCGGCGATCACCATCGGATCGAGATGTTCGCGATAGAGCAGCCAGCCGACAACGGCCAATACCGGCAGGCGGGCAAAATCCACCGGCATCACCAGCGTGGCGGGGGCAAGGCGCAGCGCCGAAGTCAGGCAGAAATGCGCGGCCAGACCGGCCAGCCCGATCAGCACCACCCAAATCACCGCCGCCGGGGCGAGCATCTTGATATGCCCATCCGCCCCGGCGCAGATTAACCCGAACACGGCCTGCATCACCGTCATCCAGAACAGGATCGAGGTCACGCTTTCGGTGCGGGTCAATCGTCGTGTGAAAATCGCTGAGCCTGCAAAACCAATCGCGGCGAGGGCCGCAGCAACCACACCGGGGGTCAGCGGTTCGCTAAACGGACGGGTGACAATCAGGATGCCTACAAAGCCAACCAGCGCGGCCATGACCCGGTTGCGGGTGATCTCTTCGCCCAGCACCAGAGGGGCCAGCAGAAGCGCCCAAAGCGGGCCGGTAAACTCCAGCGAGACCACCTGCGCCAGCGGAATCAGCGAAATGGCGAAAAACCACAGATTCTGCCCGGAAAAATGCGCGATATTGCGGGCGATATGCCAGCCGAATTTATTGGGGCTAATGCTGCGATAGGTGCCGGTCATGCGCGATACGATCAGCACCACCACAACGCCCACCAGCGAGCGGTAGAGCATCAGCTCAAAGGTATCATGCTCCACGGTCACATAGCGCCCGGATACGGCCATGCTGGACAGCGCGACAATGGCGCCCCCCATCCAGAGCACCGCGCGCATCGTATCGCTCATTCCGATACCTCGGTGATCTCATAGCTGCGCGGAATCCCGGCGCTGATCCGGCCCCAATCCGATGCCGCCACCCGCGCCTGATGCGCTTCGAAATCCGCCCGGCTGGCAAACAGCTCTGCCACACTGAACCGCCCCGGCACGGAAGGGTCCGGCAACACCTCGAACGACAGACAGCCCGGTTCGGCATGGGTCAGGCGAATATGCTCGGACAGGGGCCCCTGAATGGCATCAAGCCGGTCAGCGGGCACATCAATATAGCCGGTCAGGCGAATCTTGGTCATGGGCGCGCTCCTTTGTTGCGGGCAGGTTGGCCGCAACAAAGGAGCTTGCCAAGAGGGATCGACGCTGCCTGACAGCGTCCCCCAATAATTTAAACGGCTTATTCCAGCTCGATCGTGCCCGGCGGTTTCGAGGTGCAGTCGTAGAACACCCGGTTCACGCCATGCACTTCGTTGATGATCCGGGTCGAGGTCTCGCCGAGGAATTCGTGGCTGAACGGATAGTAATCCGCCGTCATGCCATCCACCGAGGTCACCGCCCGAAGCGCCAGCGCGTAATCATAGGTGCGCCCGTCGCCCATCACGCCCACCGTGCGCATCGGCAGGATCGCGGCAAAGGCTTGCCAGATCTCGTCGTAGAGCCCGTGCTTGCGGATCTGGTCGATATAGACCGCATCGGCCTTGCGCAGGATTTCCAGCTTTTCGCGGGTAATCTCGCCGGGGCAGCGGATCGCCAGGCCCGGGCCGGGGAAGGGGTGACGGCCGATGAAACTTGCCGGCAGGCCCAGCTCGTGACCCAGCGCGCGCACCTCGTCCTTGAATAGCTCGCGCAGCGGCTCGACCAGTTTCAACCCCATCTTTTCGGGCAGGCCGCCGACATTGTGGTGGCTCTTGATCGTCACCGAGGGGCCGCCGGAAAAACTAACCGATTCAATAACATCGGGGTAGAGCGTGCCCTGTGCCAGGAACTCGGCGCCGTCGATATCATTGGCGTGTTTCTGGAACACGTCGATGAACAGCTTGCCGATAATCTTACGCTTGGTCTCGGGGTCCGACACGCCTTCCAGCTCGCCCAGAAACAGATCGCTCTCATCGGCATGGATCAGCTTGATGTTGTAATGGTCGCGGAACATCGTGACCACTTCATCGGCTTCATTATGGCGAAGCAGACCATGGTCGACGAACACGCAAGTCAGCTGATCGCCAATCGCCTCATGCAGAAGGATCGCAGTAACCGAGCTGTCAACGCCGCCGGACAGACCGCAGATAACCTGCTTGTCGCCCACCTGTTCGCGGATCGTCGCGATCATCTCTTCGCGATAGGCGCCCATGGTCCAATCGCCTTTGAACCCGGCAAGCCGCACGAAGTTTTCATAAAACGTCGCGCCGTTCGGGGTGTGATGCACTTCCGGGTGGAACTGCACGGCAAAGAAGTTGCGGCTCAGATCGGCGGTGATGGCAAAGGGCGCGCCGGGCGAGGTGCCATAGACCTCAAAGCCCGGGGCAAGCTCGGCCACATGGTCGCCGTGGCTCATCCAGACCTGTTCGCGGCCCTCTAGGAACCAGCCATTGAGGAAGTCCGGGCGCTCAGCCCCCGGTTCAACATAGGCGCGGCCAAATTCGGCCGTATGGCTTTCGCCCGCCTCAACCCGTCCGCCCAGATCGTGCATCATCACCTGCTGGCCATAGCAGATGCCCAGGATCGGCACGCCCAGATCATAGGCCGCTTTCGGCGGACGCGGGCTGCCCTCGCGGGGCACACTATCAGGTCCGCCGGAAAAGATAATCGCCTTCGGGGCAAATTCCCGCAGGCTTTCATCCGTGACGTTCTGATAGGGATGGATTTCGCAGTAGACGTTCAATTCACGCAGGCGACGCGCGATAAGCTGCGTGACCTGAGAGCCGAAGTCGATGATGAGAAGGCGATCATGCTGTGTCATGTCTGGCTATTATTCTGCGCCCGCGCGCGAGGCAAGAGGCAGGGCAGGCGGGTGACGCAATTCTTCGGCCTAGCCGACATCAGCCGGGCAGGTTCCGTTTCACTCCGACAGGGCCAATGCTATCCTGCTGCCGGTAAAGTTTCACAAAGGAGCGCCATATGACGGATGAAACCTACTTGATCACGGCGGAAGAGATTGCCGCCATGGAAGGGCTTGATAAGACGCATTTCCTCAACCCGAACGCCAGGCGTGTGAACAAATCTCTGGGTGATCGGACTGGTCTGAGCGGGATTGGTTTTCATCTCATCGAGGTGGCGCCGGGGCACGACACCACTGAGCACCACATGCATTATTACGAGGACGAATGCGTCTATGTGCTGTCGGGTCGCGCAACGGCACGAATTGGCGACGAGAGCTTTGAGATCAAGCCAGGCGACTTTCTGGGTTATCGCAAGGGCGGGCAGGCGCACTCGATCCGCAATACCGGCAATGAGGTCCTGCGCTGCATCGTGGTCGGCGAACGGCTGGCGCATGATGTTGGCGACTATACCGATCTGAAAAAGCGTATTTATCGCAACGCGGGACTGCCGTGGAATCTGGTATCTCTTGACGATATCGACACCCCCAGCGGCGGCGCGAAATAGCAGCTCCGGGCCAGCCGCCAGATGACCCGCGCGGCCTTGGGGCTGCGCCGGAAATCCAATCTTGGCCGCGTGATCCGCTGCGACAACATGTCGTTTTCCCGCCGGAAGTGCCGCAATCCCGCCGAGACTTACGGGGGCTGCAGTGTATCACGCTCAAAAATGGCATTCCGGAGGAAGACGATGAGCGAGTCGGCAACACCCAGGCGGACACGGGGCGGCGGTGGGGCCGCACGTCGGGCTGAGCGCACGGCTGTGCGTATCGAAAACGTCCCGGCGATTGTGCGCAACATTCCCAATCTTGAGCTTCTGAACGACGAAGCGCTGGAAATCATCGAGCACAACGCCGAGACCGTGCTTGAAGAAATCGGTGTGGTGTTTGCCGAAAACCCCGCCGCCCTTGAGCGCTGGCGTCAGGCCGGGGCCGACGTGCGCGGCGAGCGGGTGCATATTCCGCGCGGACTGGCCCGCAAGCTCTGCGCCACCGCGCCCTCGACCTTCACCCATCACGCGCGCAACCCCGAACGCTCGGTCGAGATCGGCGGGCGCAATCTGGTGCTTGCCCCGATCTATGGCCCGCCCTTCGTGCGCGACATCGATGGCGGCCGTCGCTATGCGACGCTGGAGGATTTCCACAAGTTCGTGAAGCTCGGCTATATGTCGAAGTGGCTGCACCTTTCGGGCGGCACCGTTTGCGAACCGACCGATGTGCCGGTGAACAAGCGTCACCTCGACATGCTGTTTGCCCACATGACCATGAGCGACAAACCGTACATGGGCTCGGTGACCGAGCCGAGCCGTGCGGCGGATTCGGTCGAGATGTCCAAGATCCTGTTCGGCGATGATTTCGTCGATCAGAACCCGGTGATGACCTCGCTGATCAACATCAACTCGCCGCTCACCTTCGACGCGACGATGATGGGCGCGCTTGAGGTCTACGCCCAGGCCAACCAGGCCTGCATCATCTCGCCCTTCATTGTCGGCGGCGCGATGGCGCCGGTCTCGGTGATGGGTACGCTCACGCAGGTGCTGGCCGAGGTGATGGCCGGGGTGGCGTACAGCCAGCTCATCCGCGCCGGTGCGCCGGTGATCGCGGGCGCTTTCGTTACCTCGATCGACATGAACTCGGGCGCGCCCACCTTCGGCACCCCGGAAGCCAGCCAGATCAGCTATGGTGTTGGCCAACTCGTGCGGCGTCTGGGCTTGCCCTATCGCTCGGCTGGCGGCTTTACCGGCTCGAAACTGCCTGACGCGCAGGCGGGCTATGAAAGCGCCAACAGCCTCAATATGGGCCTCATGGCCGGTGTGAACTTCATGCTTCACTCCTGCGGCTGGCTCGAAGGCGGTCTGGTGGCATCCTTCGAGAAATTCGTGATGGATGCCGATCAGCTCGGCACGCTGCACAAGATGGCGGCGGGCGTGGCGACCGACGAACACTCGCAGGCGATGGACGCGATCCGCGAAGTCGGCCCGGGTGGCCACTACCTTGGTTGCGCCCATACGCAGTCGAGCTTCAAATCCGCCTTCTGGCGCACCGAGGTTCTCGATTACAAGCCCTTCGAGACCTGGGAAGAAGAAGGCGCGCGTGACACGATGGCACTGGCAAGCGCGCGGGTGGCCAAACAACTGGCCGATTACCAGGCGCCTGCCATCGATCCGGCAGTGCGTGAAGCGCTGGTCGAATACGTTGCCAAGAAAAAGGCCGCTGAGCCCGACAGCTTCATGTAAGTGAAGTCTCGGCGAGGCGCGGGATCAACCGCGCCTCGCCCAGCAGTGCGATCAGAACCGCAACATGGCGCGTAGGCGAATAGCCCGCCACACCCTCCTTACGGGTTGCGTTCAGCTCCGCCTCTTCCTCCA
>JBNKIC010000020.1:0-295921 GCA_050290705.1 Paracoccaceae bacterium | reverse complement strand
CGTTCGCCGACATGGCGCATGACAAGGTTGTTGGCAAAGCAGCGCTCGCGGCACATCAGGCCGACGGTGCCCGCCTCCGACGCGAATGGACGTCGTCCGGCCTTGTCGGGCGTCAGCGCGATGGAGCCCATCAGGCCGATGATCTTTGCCTCGCCCACCAGGGGGTGATCGGTCAGGGACTGCCATTTCTCGCGAAGGTAGGGGATCGCGACGGCGTTCGCCTTCCCGATCAGGTCCTCCTCCTGGATGATGCGCAGGTTTTCCAGCGCCACGGCCGCTGCCACCGGGTGGCCCGAATAGGTGTAGCCATGGGCAAACTCGGCGCGACCGAGCCCTGCAGCCACCTCGTCAGACACCACCGAGCCACCAATCGGCGCATAACCAGAGCTGAGGCCCTTGGCGATGGTGATGATGTCGGGGCGCAGGTTGAAGGTCTGGGTGCCGAACCAGTTGCCGGTACGCCCGAAGCCAGTGATCACCTCGTCGACGATCAACAGAATGTCGTGCTCATCGCAGATGCGCTGGATTTCCGGCCAGTAGCTCGCGGGCGGCACGATCACGCCACCGGCACCCTGGATCGGCTCGGCGATGAAGGCCGCAACATTGTCTTCGCCCAGCTCTTCAATCTTGGCTTCCAGCTCGCGGGCACGCATCAGGCCGAACTCTTGCTCGTCCATCTCGCCGCCTTCGAGGTACCAATAGGGCTGGCCGATATGCGCAAAGCCCGGCAACAAGCCGCCTTGCGCCTGCATCCCTTTCATCCCGCCAAGGCTCGTCGCCCCAAGGGTCGAGCCGTGATAGCCGTTGGCGCGGCCAATGATGATCTGTTTCGTCGGTTTGCCGAGGTTCTGCCAATAGGTGCGGACCAGGCGGATATTGGTGTCGTTCGCCTCAGAGCCACCAGAGGCGAAGAAGACATGGTTCAGATCGCCCGGAGCAAGCGACGCCACCTTTTCGGCCAGCGCGATGGCGGGCACATGGGTCGACATGAAAAAGGTGTTGTAATAGGGCAGCTCTTTCATCTGACGCGCCGCCACCTCGGCCAGCTCGTCGCGGCCATAGCCGATATTCACGCACCACAGCCCCGCCATAGCGTCGAGGATCTGCTCGCCCTCGCTGTCGGTCAGGGTCACGCCGCTGGCTTTGGTGATCACCCGTGCGCCCTTCTCGGCCAGAACGTCATTGGCGGTGAAGGGGTGCATGTGGTGGGCGGCGTCCAGCGCCTGAAGGTCTGCGGTCGGCAGGTGATTCGTAATCTGGTTCATGTCGGCTCCTCGCGTCGGGGTTTGTGTGCACAATATGATCAAAACTTAAGCTGTCAACGCAGCCTGCGGGAATTTGATCAAATTTAGTTTCAGGTAAGGGAATGCTCGACCTGAGCGATTCCCTGTTCAATATCGCCACGGATGGCTTCCGCCACCGCATCGGCATCTCGTGCCCGCATAGCATCCAGCGCCTCGCGGTGCATATCGGGCAGATTGGCGGTGCCCGACCGCCCCAGCATCACCCGCAGCGACGGCCCGGAACGCAGCCAGACCATTTCGCAAATGGCCAGCAGGGTCTCCGCCCCAGACAGGGCATAAAGCTGGGCATGAAACAGGTGGTTGTGCTCAAGGTAGCCGCGCACATCGCCGCGCTCGATGGCTTCATCCACGGCCATATCTTCGCGCGCCAGCATATCTACATGATTATCATCGAGTTTTTCCACCGCACGGCGGGCCAACTCGGGCTCGATCGCCCGCCGGACAAGGGCCAATTCGTCATATTGCTCGGCGGTCATCTGCGGCACTTCCACCCGCCGGTTGCCCTTGAACACCAAGGCCCCCTGGCTGGTCAGCCGCCGGATCGCCTCGCGCACCGGTGTCATGCCCAATCCCAGCTCTTCCACCAGCCCCTGAATGGTCACCGGCTGTCCCGGAGCCAATTCGCCATAAAGCACCATCTCCCGAAGCGCCCGATAGGCGCGCTCGTGATCCGGCAGCTTCACCTCCCCCTGCACCAATGGCCGTCCTTTCCTGCAAATCCGTTGCACTCGCCCAGCGAGCCGATAATCTCTTTTTCAGCGTATCTGTTTGTATGGGGTTTGACCATATCCCAGATCGTCGCTAGTTTTGATCAAAATTCAAAAATGGGCTTAGCCCTACCAACGGGAGACAATCATGAAACCACTCGGGATGCTTCTCAGCTCCGTCTTTGCTGTGGCCGCCACGGTAGCGGCTGCTGAAGATGTGCACGTCTACAACTGGTCGGATTACATCGACGAGAGCCTGCTCAGCAAATTCGAACAGGAAACCGGCTATCACCTGGTCTACGACGTGTTCGATTCGAACGAAGTTCTGGAAACCAAGCTGCTGGCCGGTGGCTCGGGCTATGATGTGGTGGTGCCCACCGGCTCGTTCCTGCAACGCCAGATCATGGCGGGCGTGTTCCAGAAGCTCGACAAATCGAAGCTGCCCAATATCTCCAACATGTGGGACACAATCGAGCAGCGGGTCGATCAGTACGACCCCGGCAACGAATATGCGATCAACTACATGTGGGGCACCACGGGCCTCGGCGTGAATGTCGGCAAGGTCACCGAAGTGCTCGGGGCCGACGCGCCGATCGACAGCCTCTCGCTGGTGTTCGACCCGGCCAATATGGAAAAGCTCGCCTCCTGCGGCGTGATGTTCCTTGATGCCTCCGACGAGATGATCCCGGCGGCGCTGAAATATATTGGCGAAGACCCGGATTCGAAAGACGCGGACGTCATCGCCAAGGCCGAACCGGTTCTGGCGGCGGTGCGCCCCTATATCCAGAAGTTCAACAGCTCGGAATATATCGAAGCTCTGGCCAATGGCGATATCTGCGTGGCCTTCGGCTGGTCGGGCGACATCCTTCAGGCCCGCGACCGCGCCGCCGAAGCCGATAACGGCAACGAAATCGCATATAACGCGCCGAAGGAAGGCGCGCTGATGTGGTTCGACATGATGGCCGTTCCCGCCGATGCGCCGAACCCTGAGGGGGCCCATGCCTTCCTCAACTTCATTATGGATGCGCATAACATGGCCGATGCGTCGAACTATGTGTACTACGCCAATGGCAACAAAGCCGCGCAGGAATTCCTCAACGAGGATGTGATCGGCGACACCGCGATCTATCCGGATGAGGCGACGCTGGCGAACCTCTACACCAAAGGCCCCTACGACGCGAAGCTGCAGCGTGTGGTGACGCGTCTTTGGACCAAAATCAAATCGGGCATCTGAGCCTTCCAGCCCCCGCGCCTGCGCGCGGGGGCCTTCTTTTGAGCCGAGGACCAGATGGCGGATCAATCCCGAAAGCCCGAGCAGACTGTCTTTGCCCCCTGGTCTGACCCGGATGCGAAGCCGTTGATCGAATTTCGCAACGTGACCAAGCGCTTCGGCGACTTCGTGGCGATCGACAACCTGACGCTCGACATCTACGAACGCGAATTCTACGCCCTGCTCGGCCCCTCGGGCTGTGGCAAAACCACGATGATGCGGATGCTTGCGGGCTTCGAGGCGCCCTCGGATGGCGACATCCTTCTGGGCGGGCAAAGCATCGTGGGCGTCGCCCCGAATGAACGCCCGGTCAATATGATGTTCCAAAGCTATGCGCTGTTCCCGCATCTGTCGATCTGGGACAACATCGCCTTCGGGTTGAAACGCGACAAGCTGCCGAAAGATCAGATCGACGCCCGCGTCGACGAGATGCTGCGCCTGACCCGGCTTGAGAAATTCGCCCGGCGCAAACCCCACCAGATCTCTGGCGGCCAGCGCCAGCGCGTGGCCCTTGCCCGCTCGCTCGCAAAGGCCCCGAAACTCCTACTGCTCGACGAACCCCTCGGCGCGCTCGACAAGAAGCTGCGCGAGGAAACCCAGTTCGAGCTGATGGATATTCAGGAAAAAACCGGCACCACCTTCGTGATCGTCACCCACGATCAGGAAGAGGCGATGACGGTCGCCAGCCGCATCGCGGTGATGGATCACGGCAAGGTCGTTCAGGTGGATACGCCTGCGAAGATCTACGAAGTGCCGAAAACCGTGTATGTCGCGGATTTCATCGGCGATGTGAACCTGATCCACGGCAGCTTCCGGCACGTCGGCGATGAGGCCTGCGAAATCACCTATATGGAAGGCGAACCGGCCATTCATGCCGAGGTGTTTGCCGATATCCCCGAAGGCCAGCAGGTCACCTATGCAGTGCGGCCCGAGAAAATCCGTGTCACCACCGAGCGCCCCGATGACCGCGCCAATGTCGCGCAGGGCGAGATCGTCGATATCGGCTATCTCGGCAATATCTCGACCTATCACGTGCGCCTGCATAACGGTCAGATGGTGAAAGCCTTGATGACCAATTCCACCCGTCTGGCCCGGCGCGATTTCACCTGGGAAGACGAGGTCTGGCTGTCGTGGCGCGAAACCGCTGGCGTGGTGCTGGTGGAATGAAACGCGCCGCCCTCATCGCCCTGCCCTATGCCTGGCTTCTGGCCCTGTTCTTTGTGCCCTTCCTGATCGTGGCCAAGATCAGCCTGTCGGACTATGCGCTGTCGATCCCGCCCTATACGCCACAGCTTGATCTGGCGCAGGGCTGGCAGGGCTTTGTCGATTGGATCTCGGGGCTCGATTTTGAAAATTACGCCTTCCTCACCAGCGACGATCTCTATTGGAAAGCCTATATTTCCTCGCTGAAGATCGCCGTCAGCGCCACGCTGATGACCCTCGTTGTCGGCTACCCCATTGCCTATGCGATGACCCGCGCGCGCGATGAATGGCGCCCCACCCTGTTGATGCTGGTGATCCTGCCGTTCTGGACCTCGTTTCTGATCCGCGTCTATGCGTGGAAAGCGATCCTGTCGCAGGAAGGGCTGCTGAACCAGCTCTTGATCAACCTGCATATCATCTCTGAGCCGCTGACCATCCTCAACACCAATATCGCGGTCTATATCGGCATCGTTTATGCCTATCTGCCCTTCATGGTGCTGCCGCTCTATGCGGCGCTGGAAAAGCTCGATGACAGCCTGTTGGAAGCCGCCGAAGACCTTGGCTGTTCGCGTCTCACCGCCTTCTGGCTGGTCACCGTGCCCCTGTCCAAACAGGGCATTATCGCGGGCAGTTTCCTCGTCTTCATCCCGGCGATGGGTGAATTTGTCATCCCATCGCTGCTCGGCGGCTCTTCGACGCTGATGATCGGCAAAGTCCTGTGGGAAGAGTTCTTCTCGAACCGCGACTGGCCCGTGGCCGCGACCGTAGCCATCGTGCTTCTGGCGCTCCTGATCATCCCGATCGTGCTGTTCCTCAAGAACGAAGAAAAGCAATGGGAGGGCGACGCATGAGACGTCTTTCCGGTTTCAACCTGACATCGCTCACCCTCGGCATTGCCTTCCTCTACACGCCGATGCTGGTGCTCATCGCCTATTCGTTCAACTCGAACAAGCTGGTCACCGTCTGGGCCGGATTTTCGGTGAAATGGTATGGCGAGCTGTTCCGCGACCAGGCCTTTCTCGATGCCGCCTGGGTAACCCTGCGGGTCGCCGTTGCCTCATCCACCCTTGCCGCCTTCCTTGGCACCGCCGCCGCCTATGTGCTGGTGCGCGGGGGCAAATTCACCGGGCGCACGATGTTTTCCGGGATGCTTTACGCGCCGCTGGTCATGCCCGACGTGATCCTCGGCCTGTCGCTGCTGCTCCTGTTCATTTCCATCGGGCTGGATCGTGGCCTGACCACCATCATCCTCGCCCACACCACCTTTTCGATGTCCTATGTGGCGGTTGTCGTCACCTCGCGGCTGGTCAGTTTCGACCGCTCGCTGGAAGAGGCCGCGCTCGATCTGGGCTGCAATGCCTGGGATGCGTTCCGGCTGGTGACCCTGCCGATCATCGCCCCGGCCGTCATTTCCGGCTGGCTTCTGGCCTTTACCCTATCGCTTGATGACCTCGTCATCTCGTCCTTCACTTCCGGGCCCTCCTCGACCACCCTGCCGATCAAGATCTTCTCGGCGGTGCGTCTTGGGGTGAATCCCGAAATCAACGCCTTGTCCACGATCCTTATCACCATCGTGACAATCGGCGTCATAACCACATCGCTGATGTCGAAACGCGCCATCGCAAAGCGCATCCGCGAAGAAAACAAAGCAGAACAATGAACAACTTCCTGAATGAGTACAAAGCCTTCTGTGATGAGTACGGGAGGCCCGATCGGGTCGAGATGATGCTATGCGACATCAACGCGATCCTGCGTGGCAAATGGCTGCCCGGCGATGACGAACAAAAGATCGCCGAGGGCGGCGTGCGCCTGCCGCTCTCCACCTATGCGCCCAACATCATGGGCGAAGAGGTCGAGGCCACCGGCCTTGGCATTGTCGTGGGCGACCCCGACGGGCGGCTTTTCCCGGTCCCCGGCAGCCTGCGTCCGGTGCCCTGGGCCACCGTTGACACGGTTGTGGCGCAAGTGCTCGTGGAAATGCATGACGAAACCGGCGAGATCAGCCCGGTCAGCCCGCGCCGCCAGCTTGAAAACATGCTGGAGCGGTTCAGCGCCCGTGGCCTCAATCCGGTTGTCGCCACCGAGCTGGAGTTCTACCTCTACAAGCCGCGCGAAGACATGGATTCTGCGCCCACCCCGCCGGATCGCAGCCCGACCGCGCAGAACTACGATCTCGACGTGCTCGACCGCACCCAGGCGATCCTCGACGATATCCTCGACGGCGCCAACGAACAGGGCATGACCCCCGACACGCTGATCGCCGAATACGGGCCGGGCCAGTTCGAGATCAACTTCCACCACACCGACGATGTGCTGGCGGCAGCGGATTCGGCGCTCTATTTCCGCCGCATGGTGCGGGCGGTGGCACGCAAACACGAGATGAGCGCCACCTTCATGGCCAAGCCCTATGCCGATTACCCCGGCAACGGCATGCACGCGCATATTTCGCTGGTCGATAATGACGGCAACAACGTCTTCGATGAGGGTGGCGACGAGCCTTCGGCGCTGTTGAAACAGGCCATCGCTGGCACGCTTCACACCATGGACGATCTGCAGGCGATCTTTGCCCCGCATATGAACTCGTACCGGCGCTTCCAGCCCGGCTCTTTCTCGCCCCATGCGCCCGATTGGGGGCTGGACAACCGCGCCGCTGCGGTGCGGGTGCCCGAGGTTTCCGGTCCCGGCGCGCGGCTGGAGCATCGCATCTCCGGCGCCGATACCAACCCCTATCTGGTGCTCACCGCGATCCTTGGCGGCATGCTTTACGGGCTCGACCATCCCGATCTGCCGCTGGCCCCGCCGATTGACGAGGATACCGGCGAACATGCCGAACCTCTCACCGCCGACTGGGCGA
Organism: Paracoccaceae bacterium; assembly: GCA_050290705.1. Lineage (GTDB taxonomy): Bacteria > Pseudomonadota > Alphaproteobacteria > Rhodobacterales > Rhodobacteraceae > Sinisalibacter. The sequence goes on along the minus strand of JBNKIC010000020.1, from coordinate 288,583 downwards.
CCGCTGTTGATCTCTTCGCTGAATCCGAGGTCGCCGCCTCGGTCTTCAGCACCGAGTACCGCGACATCTACACCGCCGTGCGGCGCGACGAGATCGGCCAGCTCACTTCGGCGATCAGCCAGATCGAATACCGCACCTATCTGGGGCGGCTGTGACGCAGCCGTCTGCTGTTGTCGCCGGGCAGAGCCTGCACGACTTGCCCGGCCGCAAGGCCGGGCCGCGCCCGACCTCCCCCCGGAGGGCGCGTTTGCAGCGCCTATCAAAGCTCATGGCGCTTGGCCTGCTTCCCCTTCAGGCGAAGCACCGCCACCGCACAAGCGCCCCCCAGGTCGGGCGCGCCCCTTGTTCATGAGCACGACCGCATGACCCGGCTGTGGGAACCCCACGCCTATTCCGACGCCGCCAGAGCCGATTGCGCCTGGCGGCTTGATCAAGACTGGCCATCGCCACAGGGTGATATCGACACCGATATCGCCATTATCGGCGGCGGCTATACCGGGCTTTCGGCGGCGCTGCATCTGGCCGAGGCAGGCGAGAGCGTTACCGTGCTTGAGGCCAAATCTCCCGGCTGGGGGGCATCGGGGCGCAATGGCGGCTTTTGCTGTCTTGGCGGCGGAATGGCAGACGATAACACCCTCGCCCGCCGCCATGGCCCCAGCGGCTCGGCCGACTGGCTAACCGCGCAGAAATCCGCCATCGGGCTGGTCTCAGACCTTCTGACCCGCCATGGGATCGACGCCAGCCGCCATTCCAATGGCGAAGTGGTAATCGCCCACAGCCCCCGCGCCTTTCACGCGTTCCGCGAGGAACAGGCGCATCTGGCCCATAACGGCATCGCCGCCGACATCCTCTCCCCCGACACCCTGACCGAGCGCGGGCTGCACGCCCATGGCAGCTTTGGTGGGCTTCATGTGAAAATCGGCTTCGGGCTCGATCCCGGCGCCTATGCGATGGGTCTGGCCCGTGCCGCTGAAGCCGCCGGGGTGGCGATCTATACCCAAGCCCCCGTCAGCGCCATTGCCGAAACCTCCGAAGGCTTCCGCCTCACCCTGCCGCAGGGCGCGGTGCGCGCGCGGCGGCTGCTGATCGCCACCAACGGCTATTCCGCCGAAGACGTGCCCCATTGGCTGCGCGCCCGCACCATGCCGATGCAATCCAGCATCATCGTCACCCGCCCGCTTTCGCCTGATGAGCAGGCCGCGCAGGGCTGGACCTCCGATCTCATGGCCTATGACAGCCGCATGCTCCTGCACTATTTCCGGCGTCTGCCGGATGGGCGCTTTCTGTTTGGGATGCGCGGCGGCCTCAATGCCCGCCCCGCCACCGAGGCCCATATCCGCGCGAAAATCCGGCAGGATTTCAACACCATGTTCCCGGCTTGGGCCGATGTGGAGGCACCGCATTTCTGGTCAGGTCTGGTGAATTTCACCCGCAGCTTTACCCCCTATGCCGGGCCACTGCCGGGGATGAAAAACGCCTGGATCGCGATGGGCTATCACGGCAATGGCGTGGCAATGGCGAGCTATTCCGGCGCGATCATGGCTGACCTCATCCGAGGCCGCCGCCCCGACCTTCCCTATCCTGCCGCGATGCAGGTGCCGCTGGGCCGCTTCCCGCTGGGCCGCTATCGTCGCCTGCTGATCGCTGCCAGCCTGCCCCTGCGCGCCGCCCTCGACCGCCGCTAACGGCTCCAGCTCTTCTTTGCGATTTCGATGCGCGCGTCCATCATCGACATCTCTTTCATGATCTCCTGCCGCCGGGTGCGGTCTCCGGTTTCCGCCAGCTCTTCGCGCAGCTTCCTGAGCTCGCGCGACAGCGACACAAATTCCGGCTCCGCGTGGTTCTCGCGCATGATCCGGTTCAGCACCGCGTTTTCCGGATCCTCCACCCGCGGCAAGGGCTTGCCCGCGCCGGACAGGTCGTCGAACTCGCCCGCCGCTTCCGCCGCGCGGATGCGGGCATCAATCAGATCAATCAAAGGATGGTCAGCCATTGCGTTCCAACTCCGCCTTGCGCCGCTCCAGCGCTTCAGGTGCCCAGACCTCAGAGCGGCGATAATATTCGTCAAACACCCGCGCGCCCTCGGGCAGGCTCAGCCAAGGCTGCTTGGTCGAGGTATAGATATGCACATCCGGGGCCACATCGCTGGTATCATCCAGCGTGCCCAGCCGCAGGAAAGCCAGCTTTCGCCCCGTCCCCGCATAATGCGACCACAGCGCCACCTGACACTGGGGGCAGCGCATCACCTCCTGCCCCTTGCCCGAGGCCGAGGGCAGCATCACCGCCGCCGGCGCGCCTTTCGTGACCTCAATAAACCGGGTTTCGATCATGCCGTTGAGCGCAAAAGCCGTGCCGGTTTCGCGCTGGCACCATGTGCAGTGGCAGGCATGGGTGATCAGCAGGCTTTCGGTCAGGCGATAGGCGACTTCACCACAGCTGCAACGTCCGGTTTGCATCGGCTCCTCCGTTTGCCCCAGTTTCCCCCGCGCCTGCCCGCCGGTCAATCCGCCAGACCAAACGCGGGCCCCGAAGGGCCCGCGCGTATCTTACCTGAAAGCGTCAGCTTACTTGATGCGGCCTTCGATCACCGGAGCGATATCGCCCATGCCCGCGATGTAATCCATCACGTCATTGGCCATCAGGTTGCCGTTGCCCTTGTTGATGATCACCCGGCCACCGCCCAGCGCGGTATAGCCATCGCCACCGCCCAGCATGTAGTCGTTCACCGCAACCTTATAGAGCTTGTCGAGGTCCAGCGGCGCGCCGCCCACCAGCACTTCCTGCACCCGGCTGCCGGCTTCGGCAGAGGGATCGTAGTTGAAGGTCAACCCAGACACCTGCGGGAACCGGCCTGCGCCGTTTTCCACCTGGCTCACACCGTTTTCCAGCGCCGCCAGAACCTGGCTGCCCGGGATCTCGGTCATCACCGTTACGTTGCCAAAGGGCAGCTCGGTCAGGATGTCACGACGGGTCAGCTTGGTGCCCGCGTCATAGGTCCGGTCGCCCCGGATGCCGCCGCCATTGGTGATGGCGATATCGGCGCCCACGGCCGCGCGCATCGCGTCGGCAATCAGGTCGCCCATCGGGGTTTCCTGGCTGCGCACCATGTTGCGGCGGGAATCAAGCTCGGTGGTGGTGGTGCCGATGACCACATCAAGGCTGGTATCAAGCTGCGCATTGAAAGCATCGACCAGTTTCTGGGTTTCCGGGTCCGGCGTCACGTTTGCGGTGTCGATGAAACGGAAAAACGGCTCCCAGCTCACCTTGCGCGAGCCATCGTCTTTCACGTCGATGGTCACATTCAGGTCGACCGGCGACAGGAATTCACCGTCGATCGAGGTTTCCACATAGGCCGTCACCCCGTCATAGGCGGTGGCATAGGAGTGGTCGTCGCCCGACATGATCACGTCAAACGTATGCGAGGCGATCAGCTCCCGGTCGTTCGCCATATTGGTCTGCACCACGCCGATCACCAGATCGGCCCCATCGGCGCGCGCCTGCTTGGCGGCGGCAATGGCGGTGTCGACGGTCGGCTGGAACACCAGATCATCGGTGGTCGAAACTTCCGGCGAGGTGTCCTGCGCCACCGGCACCAGGGCGATTTTCAGCCCGGCCATGTCTTTCATCATCACGCCGCCCACGCCTTCCAGCGGCGAGCCATCGGCGTTGGTCAGGTTGATCGCGGCCCAGGGGTAATTCGAGCCCTGCACCTTTTCGAGAAAGTTGGCGGGGCCGAAGTCAAATTCGTGGTTGCCCGGCACGGCAATATCGAAGGGCACCACATTGGTCAGGTCGATGGTGTTCTGGCCGTGATCGAACCCCGACAGCAGCGAGGGCGAGAGCATATCGCCGTCAAAAACATAAAGCGTGTTCGGGTTGGCCGCGCGCTCGGCACGGGCAACAGCATTGAGGCGGGCAAAGCCGCCACGGCCATGGGACGCATCGAACTGATACACATCGCCTACGCCGAGAATCGTAAGTTTCACATTGGTGGTGTCGGCAAAAGCCGGGGCGGACAGCCCCGCGCTCAGCGCCAGAGCGCAGAGCGACACAGCGCCAAAGCGATGTTTATTGGTGGTCATAACAAGTCTCCTGTCAGGATGTAATCTGATCATGTTCGCGCGCTTACCTGCGCCTGTCAAAGGGGGATTTTAACCAATTGATAAAGAGCGCCATTCCCCGCCGATCCGCAGTTACATGGGCCAGGTAATACATATGTGACAGATGCCCTTCCGGCATCTTGACCTCTGGGACGCAGGCGTGCACATCGGTGCCATGATGATCTACAAGATCTTCCGCACGCCCGAGTGGGAGGCGTTTGAAAGCTCTGGCCACAGTGCCGGAGCGCCGGTCGATCTGGCCGATGGGTTCATCCATTTCTCCACCGCAGAACAAGCCACTGAAACCGCCGCAAAGCACTTCGCCGGAGAGGATGATCTGAAGCTCGTGGCCGTGTCGGTTGACAGGCTCGGCACCGATCTGCGCTGGGAACCGTCGCGCGGCGGGGCGCTGTTTCCGCATCTCTACCGCGATCTTGACGCCACCGATGTGATCTGGACCAAACCGCTGCCGCTCGGCCCCGATGGCCACCTCTTCCCCGAGGAAATGATATGACCCCCTTCGAAAAGCTCGGCATGGTCGCGCTGCACCGGTTCTCCGGTGAAACCGCGCATCACCTGTCGCTGATGGCGCTGAAATTCGGCCTCGCCCCGCTGCCGGGGCTCTACAGCTCGCCGGTTCTGGCCACCACGCTGGCCGGGATGGCGCTGCCCAATCCGCTCGGGCTGGCCGCAGGCTATGACAAAAACGCCGAAGTGGTCGATCAACTGGCCCGCTCGGGTTTTGGCTTCATCGAGGCAGGCGCGATCACCCCGCGCCCGCAGCCCGGCAACCCGAAACCGCGCCTCTTTCGCCTTTATGAAGATGAAGGCGTGATCAACCGGATGGGGTTCAATAACGAGGGTATGGAAGCCGCCGCGGCCCGGCTCGCCGCCCGCAAGCGTCACGACGTGCCGGTGGGGCTGAACCTTGGCGCAAACAAAGACAGCACCGACCGCGCGCAGGATTATGTGCAGGTGATGGAAAGCTGCGGGCGTCATGTGGATTTCGTCACCGTCAACGTCTCCTCGCCCAACACCGAAAAGCTGCGCGATCTGCAAGGCCCGGTGGCGCTGAAAGCGCTGCTGGCGGGCGTGCTGGAAAAACGCGGCGAGATGGGGATCACCCTGCCGGTTTTCCTGAAAATCGCCCCCGATCTGACCCGTGATGAGATTGCCGATATAGCCGGTGTAGCGCGCGAGCTGGGGCTTGACGGGATCATCGCCACGAACACCACGCTTTCGCGTGAAGGTTTGAAAAGTGAAAACAAAGCCGAGGCTGGCGGGCTTTCCGGCGCGCCATTGTTCGAAAAGTCCACTCGCGTGCTCGCCCAGCTTTCCGCCGATCTGGACGGAGCCCTGCCCCTGATCGGGGTTGGCGGGATCGGAAATGCCGATCAGGCTTACGCAAAAATCCGCGCCGGGGCTTCGGCCCTGCAAATCTATTCCGCGCTGGTCTTCCAGGGCATGAGCCTGGTGGATGAGATCGTGCGCGGGCTGGAACAGCGCTTGATCCGCGATGGCTTTGCCAACATATCTGAAGCCGTGGGAACAGGACGAGGAGATTGGTTATGAGCACCGTCACAATCTGGCACAATCCGCGCTGCTCCAAGAGCCGTCAGACGCTGGCGCTGCTGGAAGACCAAGGCATCGCGCCCAATGTGCGCAAATATCTGGAAGATGCGCCGAATGAGGGTGAAATCCGCGCCGCCCTCACCGCTCTGGGCCTGAAACCCATCGAGGCGATGCGCACCAAAGAAGCCGAGTTCAAAGAGCTGGGCTTGACGAAGGACAGCCCCGACGAGGCGCTGATCGCCGCCATGGCGAGCACCCCGAAGCTGATCGAACGCCCCATCGTGTTCGTGGGCGCGAAAGCCCGGCTTGGCCGCCCACCGGAATCGGTGCTGGAGATCCTGTGATCCTGCGCCCTGCACAGCCCGAAGACTGGCCCGCGATCTGGGCCATTCTTCAGCCGATTTTCGCGGCAGGCGAGACCTATATCATTGATCCTTTGATTTCCGAAAGTGACGCGCAGCGCTATTGGACAGAGCTGCCGCTTGCCACCTATGTGGCGGAAGAGGCTGGGGTAATCCTTGGCACCTATTACCTGAAGCCCAATCAGCCCGGCCCCGGCAGCCATATCTGCAATTGCGGTTATGCGGTCTCAGAGGCGGCGCGCGGCAAGGGTATGGCCAGCGCCATGTGCCTGCATTCCCAAGACGAGGCCCGCGCCGCAGGTTTCCTTGCCATGCAGTTCAATTCCGTCGTCGCCTCAAACACCGGCGCGGTGCGGCTCTGGCAAAAGCTTGGGTATGAGATCGTCGGCACCGTGCCGGGGGCCTTCCGCCACCCGACGCTGGGCCTCACCGATACCCATGTGATGCATAAGGCGCTCTAAGCGCCGACCGTGGCCTCTAATGCCGGGTAGCGCAGCCACAGGCTAAGCCCCCGCGCCACATAAGAAATCAGCAGCGCCGCCCAGAGCCCGTGATTGCCCAAAAGCGGCACCAGCGCCACCAGTGCCACGGCATAGATCACCCCCGAGACCAGCATCATGTTGCGCATATCCGCTGACCGCGTGGCACCGATGAACACCCCGTCGAGCATCCAGGCCGGGCCGCCGATCAGCGGCGCCGCCACCATCCAGGGCAGGAACCGCCGCGCCTCTGCCCGCACATCCGGCGCGGTAGTCATCACGTCGATGATCCAGCCACCGAGCATGGCAAAGCCCAGCGCCAGCAATGCCACGGTGATCATGCCCCAGAAACTCGTCAACCGCACCGCCCGGCGCAGCTCTGCCCGCTGACGCGCCCCCATCGCCTGCCCCACAAGGCTTTCGGCCCCAAAGGCAAACCCATCCAGCGCAAAGCCGGTGATATAGACAAATTGCAACAGCACCTGATTGCTGGCCTGCGCCAGTGCGCCAAAACTGCCCGCGACAAAGGTGAAGCTGACCATGATCGCCAGCAGCGTGCCGGTGCGGATCATGATATCGCGGTTCACCCGCGCCATATGCACCAGCCGCTCGATATGAAACACCTGCCCCCAGGCGCGCCAGGCCGGGTCACGAAAGGCGGCGCGGCAGAACCAGATCCCCAGCGCAAACCCCGCCCATTCCGAGATCGCCGTAGCCAGCGCCACGCCCTCGATCCCCCAGCCGAGCCCGAGCACAAACCACAGATCCAAAAGGATATTTGCGCCGTTCATCAGGCTCAGAATCGCCATATGCGCCCGCGCGCGTTCCTGCGCGAGCAGCCAGCCGGTGATGCCAAAAAGCGCGATCGCCGCCGGGGCCGACCAGATCCGCACCGCCATATAGCGCTGCGCCATCTCTTCCACTTCCGGGGTTGCAGGCGACAGCCCCAGCCCGGCCCAATAGAGGATGGGCTGGATCAGAATGAACACCGCCCCGATCCCGAGGCCAAAGAGCAAAACCCGGGTCAGCAGCGCCGCCAGCTCGCCATGATCACCTGCGCCTTTGGCCTGCGCCGCCAGCCCGGTGGTGCCCATGCGCAGAAAGCCGAACATCCAGAAGATCGAGGCCAGGATCACCGAGCCCAGCCCGACACCGGCAATCGGCGCGGCTTCACCCAGCTGCCCGATCACGCCGGTATCGACCGCGCCCAGAATGGGCACCGTGGCATTGGCCAGCAGTACAGGAATAGCCATGCGGATCACCCGTCGATGGGTGATCGCGGAAGCTGCGCGCGTTTCTGTCATCTGATCCTGTTTAACCCTGTTCCTCGTTCCACCTCACGAGAGCGCCCTCACTATCGCGCCCCCGACATCACACCCTATTCATCGCGTACCGGCATCAGAAAATGCCCGGTCGCCGCCGCAAACAACCGATCGCGATTGTCCTGCCAGGCCTCGACCTGAACAGAGGCATAGCGCCGCCCGGCCCGGGTGATACGGGCGCGCGCATAGGCATCGCGCGGCAGGCCGGAGCGCAGGTAATCCACGGTAAAATCAATGGTTTTCGGAAAACGCGGCAGGGTTTCCGGGGTCAGCCCCTCGGGGTCAATCCGCTTTTCCTCGATCTCGTCCCACAGGAACGACCAGGCCAGCTCCATCATCGCGGTGCTTTCCAGAAAGGCCGCCGTCACCCCGCCGTGGATCGCGGGCAGCGCCGGATTGCCGATCAGCTTTTCGGCAAAGGGCAGGATCGCGGTCAGCTCGTCGCCCTTGCGCTCAAACTCGATCCCCAGCCAGCCGATATAGGGCACGCCGCCCACCAGCGCCGCCAGCGCCGTATCGCGCCGCTGCTTGATCACCTGCACAGGTTCGGGCCGCTTCATGACAGAGCCTCCGAGCTGGGGCGGCGTTCGCCGGTGCTGCCCGCGGTAAAGGCCCCGGTGGCGGTGGCCACGGGCCGGTCGGCGTCGTCGTCATAGGCCACGGCCCGCACGAAGGCGACAGAGCGGGTGACGTGATAGCAGGTGGCGCGCGCAGAAATGCGCTGGCCGGGCGTGGCGGGCCGCATGTAGTCAATGCGCAGATCGAGGGTCGCGGTGGCCTCAGCCGTGGCCTCGTGGCTGATCACCGCCGCCCCGCAACAGGTATCCATCAGCGCCGACACCGCGCCGCCATGGATCACACCCGAGCGCGGATCACCAATGAACCGCGTGTCATAGGGCATCGAGATCACAGCCATGCCGCCGCCGATTTCATCAAGCTGCATCCCCAGCTCGCGCGAATGCGGAATGGCTTCGATGAATTGCTGGGCAATGCGCGCCTTGGCTTCGTGGTCGTCTTCGGCCATCTCGACTTCCTCTCGTTTTGCCAATTTATTCGCGCTCGCGCCCGCATGGGCAAGGGCTAACTTCGCGCGATAACCCCAGCGCTTGAACTGACTGTTGCGCGATGCCCCGGCGATGACTACCTTGCCGTGAAAACGGGGACAGGATGCATGGCTGAAGAACGCCTCAGTTTCAAAGAGATGTGCGCAAAATTCGACGTGACGCCGCGCACTCTGCGTTACTACGAATATATCGAGCTTCTCGCCCCCGAGAAAGACGGGCGCGCGCGCTTTTATACCCCGCGCGAAGTGGCCCGAATGACGCTGATCATGCGCGGGCGGCGCTTTGGCTTTTCGCTGGAAGAAGTGCGCCAGTGGCTCTTGATCTATGATGAGCAAGGCACCGAAGCGCAGATGCGCGCCTGGGTCGAGATGGCCGATGGGCAGCTGAAAAAGATCGACACCCAGATCGCCGAGCTGACAGACTCCCGCGATGATCTTGCCGCCCTGCGCGACGACGTTGCCAAAACTCTGGGTTGATCGGGGCTGATCGGGGCTGCCCCCCTTGCAGCCCGCGCCTGCGCGGTTATCTAGATCCAATGCTTGCGACCCAATCCTTCGGCGCTGATACCAGCCGCCCGCCCATCCTGATCGTCCATGGCCTGTTCGGCTCCGGGCGCAATTGGGGTGTCATCGCCAAACGCCTGTCCGAGACCCGCCGGGTGATCACCCTCGACATGCGCAATCACGGCGAAAGCTTCCGCTCCGAAAGCCAGAGCTATGAAGATATGGCCGCCGATCTGGCCAAGCTGATCGCGGCAGAGGGCGGCACCGCCGATATGATCGGCCATTCGATGGGCGGCAAGGCGGCGATGGTACTGGCCCTCAGCCAGCCCGATAGCCTGCGCCGGTTGCTGGTGGCCGATATCGCCCCGGTCAAATACAGCCACGGCGCCTCGCATCAGAGCTACATCGCCGCGATGAAAGCGCTGGACCTCAGCGCGATTGCCACGCGCGGCGATGCCGACCGGGCGCTGATGGCCAGCATCCCCACCGCCTCGGTGCGCGCCTTCCTGTTGCAATCGCTCGATGTGAAGGAAAAGCGCTGGCGGCTGAACCTCGATGTGCTGGCCCGCGCCCTGCCGGATATTCTCGATTTCCCGGAAATTACGGGTAGCTTCGATGGCCCCACCCTGTTTCTGGCCGGTGGCACCTCCGAATACATCCTGCCCGAACACCGCGCGCAGATCCGCACGCTTTTCCCCGCTGCACGGCAGGCCAAACTGCCCGGTGTCGGCCATTGGCTGCACGCCGAAAAACCGCGCGAGTTCGAAGCCACCGCGCAGGCCTTTCTGGGCGCCTGAGCGGCCTGCGTGATTGGACACGGGCGGGCGCCTGTCCCCCGATAATGACGACTTAGCCTATCAGCCCCAACCAGCCCGGCCCCGCCGGGCAGCGCCCGACCTCCCCCCGGAGGGCGCTTTGGAAACAATGCTCATCGCTCACGGGGCATGATTGCTTTTGGCCCAGCACTCAAAAGTAGAGTCGCACAAGCACCCACCAGGTCGGGCGCTCCCCGCCTTGTTCATAGCACCCAACAAAAAAGCCGAGGTCTCCCCCGGCTCCTGATCTCTCGCAATGTTGAAGCCCGTTTAGTGGGTCCAGACCTGACGGCGGCTGGTGGCGAAGTTTTCGCCGTAGCCACCGGCGCGCACATTCTGCTTGCGCTTATGCGGCTCGGTCACCGTGGCGTCGATCCCATGCGCCTTGGCATAGTCCAGCGCGGCCTCTTTCGTGGCAAAGCGGATGCGCACCTGGCTTTGGGTATCGGCCGAGCTGGTCCAACCCATCAGCGGATCAATCTCACGCGGCGCGTCGGGGGCAAATTCAAGCACCCAGGATTTGGTCCGGGCCTGACCGGAGGTCATCGCATTGCGGGCGGGCTGATAGATACGGGCACGCATCATTCTCTCCTTCTCGATGGCGGTTTTATCGACAAAGTCACCGCCCGGCGCAAGCCAAAAACGGCTGCGGGCCATGGGGATCGGTGCTGTGGGGAGGGTTGACTGCCGATCATCGACGAGGGAGCGAGGGGTGGGGTGGGTGTTTCGTCGAGATCGGCAGTCAGGTCTGCTGCTTGCAAGATCAGACTAGCCAAAGCCGAAGGTAGAACGCAACAACAAAATACACTTTTAGTTGTGGTTGCTTTAAAAAAATTCGCCTTAAAGTGGTAACGCTTTGTTAATCATTTCAAGGGGAAGACACCTCCGGCCCGCAATACCGGCCGATGGTGGATGCAGATGCCTAGCCCGGCCCCCCCTTTGTTTCCATGACATATATCAATTTATTTTCAGGCCGCTTTTATGTCGCAGCTGTCCCGCCTCTTGCGCGAGAACAAAAAGTGACCAAATCTATGCGGATAAGAGGGAATCACCATGGCCGATCCAAAATCCGCCCACGCCAAGCTTGAAGGCGGCAGGCGCTTCGTGATGCACACCACGTTCAACGCAGCGGGCGACCAGCCCACGGCGATTGCCGAGCTAACGGCGGGGGTGAATGCGGGCGAGCGTGATCAGGTGCTTTTGGGCGCCACCGGCACCGGTAAAACCTTCACCATGGCGAAAGTGATCGAGGAAACCCAGCGCCCGGCAATCATCCTTGCCCCGAACAAAACCCTCGCCGCCCAGCTTTACGGCGAATTCAAAGGCTTCTTCCCCGAAAACGCGGTGGAATATTTCGTTTCCTATTACGATTACTACCAGCCCGAAGCCTATGTGGCGCGCACCGATACCTTCATCGAGAAGGAAAGCCAGATCAACGAGCAGATCGACCGGATGCGCCACTCGGCCACCCGCGCCCTTCTGGAACGCGATGACGTGATCATCGTCGCCTCGGTCTCGTGTATCTACGGCATCGGGTCGCCCGAAACCTACACCGCGATGACGCAGGATCTCGCCGTCGGGCAGGAATACAACCAGCGCGAGGTGATGAAAGATCTCGTCGCCCAGCAATATAAGCGCAACGACAACGCCTTCGCGCGCGGCTCGTTCCGGGTGCGCGGCGATAGCCTTGAAATCTGGCCTTCGCACTTGGAAGACCGCGCCTGGCGGCTGAGCTTTTTCGGCGAAGAGCTGGAGGCGATCACCGAGTTCGACACCCTCACCGGCGCCCGCACCGACACGCTCGACAAGGTGCGCGTCTATGCCAATTCGCATTACGTCACCCCGACCCCGACGCTGAAACAGGCCATCGCCGGCATCAAGGAAGAGCTGCGCCTGCGCCTGAAGCAGTTCGAGGAAGAGGGCAAACTCTTGGAAGCCCAGCGTCTCGAACAGCGCACCCGCTTTGATCTGGAAATGCTGGAGGCGTCTGGCTTCTGCAACGGCATCGAAAACTATTCGCGCTACCTCACCGGGCGCGCCCCCGGCGAGCCGCCCCCCACCCTGTTTGAATATATCCCCGACAACGCTCTGGTTTTCGCCGATGAAAGCCACGTGTCGGTGCCGCAGATCGGCGGCATGTATAAGGGCGACTTCCGCCGCAAGATGACGCTGGCAGAACACGGCTTCCGCCTGCCCTCCTGCATGGACAACCGCCCGCTGAAATTCGAGGAATGGGACGCGATGCGCCCGCAATCGGTCTTCGTCTCGGCCACCCCCAGCAATTGGGAGCTGGAGCGCACCGGCGGCGTCTTCACCGAACAGGTGATCCGCCCCACCGGTCTCTTGGATCCCGAGGTCGAAATCCGGCCCGTCGAGATGCAGGTCGATGACCTTCTCGACGAGGTGCGTCTGGTCGCCGCCCGCGGGATGCGCACCCTCGTCACCACGCTCACCAAACGCATGGCCGAAGACCTGACCGAATACATGCACGAACAGAACATCCGGGTGCGCTACATGCATTCCGACATCGACACGATCGAGCGCATCGAGATCCTGCGCGATCTGCGCCTTGGCGCCTTAGACGTGCTGATCGGCATCAACCTGTTGCGCGAGGGGCTCGACATCCCCGAATGCGGGCTGGTGGCCATTCTCGATGCCGACAAGGAAGGCTTCCTGCGCTCCGAAACCTCGCTGATCCAGACCATCGGCCGCGCCGCGCGCAACGCCGAGGGCCGGGTGATCATGTATGCCGACCGGATCACCGGCTCGATGGAGCGCGCGCTGGCCGAAACCGACCGCCGCCGCGCCCGCCAGATTGCCTATAACATCGAGCACAATATCACCCCGGAAACGGTGAAGAAAAACGTCGAAGACGTGCTCGCGGGCCTCTACGAAGGCGACACCGACATGAACCGCGTCACCGCCAAGGTCGACAAGGCGATGGTCGGCGCCAACCTGCAGGCCCATCTCGATGCGCTCCGCACCGACATGCGCAAAGCGGCGGAGAATTTGGAGTTCGAGGAAGCCGCACGCCTCCGCGACGAAATCCACCGGCTGGAAGCGGTGGAACTCGCCGTGGCAGACGACCCGCTGGCACGGCAGTCAGCGGTGGAGGCTGCGAGTGAGGTGAAGGTAAAAGGGCGGTCTACGGCCGGGCGGCCCGGGCAGAGAGGCGGGACGGCTGGGAGACGGGGGCGGTAGAGTGCACTCATCGACCGTTCGTTGCGTCATAGACCTTCCGGCAAGGTTATGTTCTGAACTTCGACTTGCTTCACCTTCTTCATATCAGCAATCTGATCGCAGGCGTATTGCCTTGCGCCACCGACCACTGATCGACCGGATAAGATCCAAACGGGAGGCAGAAAGCCAGACGACGCAACCACCCAAAAGCAATATGGGATGTAGGGAGATGTAAAATAGATTTCCGTAGACTTTAGGTAATCTATTTCATGCGCCACTCCCAAAATCGCAAGAAGTCCTGTAAAAAGACACAGGAAGAAGGATATATATATATCCACCCGTCGTTCAAAGAAAAGCTCATACATCACCCCCCAAAATTCACGGGGAATTTTACCTTTCCTCTTTGCTCCCGCCGAACCCACCCTCTCTCCGGCAAGCCTCTCTAGCGTGCACCACCAGTCGGTTTCTTTAAAGCCATTCCCATTACTATCAAGCTCTTCCAACTCGCTTTTTGTATTTCGCTTAATTTCATCCCTGTATCGAAATCTAGGAAGGCCCAAATACGCCAAATTCAAAGCAAATGATATTCCGATAATCGGTTGAAGCTGTGGGAGTAGAGAGTTTGTCACTATATTATGGCACGCCAGATTTAAAGAAAACGACATCCGAACAATCGTTTGGAATTGCGGGATTAGAGAACATATCGCTATAGTAACCGACTTTCAGAAGTTACTGGTCTGCGGTCAGCGCCATTCGATCCAATGGATCCAAGGCTATAGCTTCGTTCCACAGCTCTTGAAAAACTCCGCTCAACCTTTCACCTCCGACTTTATCGCCAAATGACGCGATAGCTTCGGGTTTGTGCTTGTCGCTTTCGAAACGATAGCAGTCGTCATCAGCCACGATGAAATGAAAGTTGATCTTGCTAGATACATCTTCGTCGAGGCGCTTGAAGGTCAAATCATCGCTTTGCCGGAAGTGCCTGACAAACCCGTGATCGAGCCAATCGACCGCGTCAGGGTCATCAATCAAGATACGAACTTTGCAGCCGGCCTTCCCAAGGAACTCGCCCACTTTTTCCAAGACACGACGGCTGGCAAAAACCCGAGGATTCAGCTTTCCCGTGAACACACTGACCTGACTGTTGGCGGAGGCGAACAATTGCTCGACCAGCACTTCGGCGTGTTCAAGAGACCCGTTGTATATTGGATGCCCGTCCCTACGCAGCGCTGCGCGCATGACGTCTTCGCGATACCTTTTCAATGCACCACCCATGTAAAATGTTTTCCTTCTGATAGCCCCCTACAAGCATCGAGTCAAATGTGACAATTGTTTGCGCAGCGCGTGAAACTTACGAGACACTGCCTAACAATTGGTAATGAGTGCGCTCACAGTTAATCATGCTCAACGCCCACAATTCCAACACACCTGGCTGAACCGACCACCCGTCAGCTCAACCACAACACTACAGGTGTAAGCTAGGCATGCCACATCCAGTCCACAAGCGTAGGATGGGCGCTCGCCCCCATCAATCCCATCCCCGAGGGCATCGCCCGAACCGAGGGAGGGTGCGGTAGCGCCCGCGTCACGCTGGAAGCGTGCCTCTGGCACGGCGGGGCGGTTCGGGCGCTGCCCGGCGGTGCCGCCGGGCGGGGAAGGACGACGGGCACACCGCCCTACCCACTCGCCATCCAATGCGGTGAAATTGCCCCTTCCCAACCGGACAGTAGGCGTAGGGTGGGGTTCCACCCCACCTCTTCACCGCACAGGGCGGAATGAAATCCCTCCCTACTTACCATCCCCCTCCCCCAACTTTCGCTTGGACAGCCCCCATCGCACCTGTATCCATACCCCAGAGACTGTCATGATTTCAGAGGGATTTGCCGTGATGAAAGCCCATTTTGCCCTGCCCGGCCTCGTCGCTCTTCTGGGCCTCGCCGCCTGTTCGACGCCGCAGCAAAGCTGCATTCGGGATGCCAGTGCGAATTACCGCTCGATGCTGTCGCAGATCAGCACCGCCGAGCAGAACATCGCGCGGGGCTATGCGGTCCACACGCAGGAGGTGCCCTATACCTATGCCGATACCTGTTACACCCGCACCGGCGAGCCCTATTCCTGCGAACAGACCGCCTTCCGCACCCAGGAAACCCCGGTCTCGATCGACGTGCGTGCCGAGCAGGACAAGCTCAATGCCTTGAGGGCGCGTCTGCCGGGGGTGAAAGCCGCCACCGACGAGGCCGTGGCGCAATGCCGGATTATCTATCCCGAATAGGCGCAGAAGCGCGAAAACAGGCGCGCGGGCGAGCCTCGCACAGTTAGCGCTATCGGCAATGCAATCATGGGCTTAGACCCCCGGGCGAGTTCGCCCACCTGTCGCGCTACTGCCCCAGCCCCAGCCGTTCTAGATGCGCCACCGCCTCGGGCACCCGGCTGAAATCGTTGATCTCCACGATCAGCCGGGGGGTGCCGGTGAGGGCGGCAAAGATCGGGGCAAAGTTCAGGCTGCCGTCGCCCAGACACCAATGCCGGTCGGCCAGCCCGTCGGCATCCTGAAGGTGCACGTGCCGCAGATCGGCCCCGGCGGCGGCGATGAACTCCGCCACCGACGGCGCCCCGGCGCTGACCTCGGCCCAATAGGCATGGCCCACATCAACCGAAAGCTTCAGCGCCGCACTGTCTGCCGCCTCAACCACCGCCGCGCGGTGGCCCGGGTCCACGTCCTGAATATTCTCCAGCACCAGCTCCACCCCCTGATCCTCGGCGCGTTTCAGCACCGGCCCCAGCGTGTCGAGCACCGCTTTCACCCGCTTTTCCCGCTCGTGTGGCTTGGCATCCAGATTGCCGCCGTCCCAATGATCAAACGGCGAATGCAGCACCATCTGCGTGGCACCGAGCGCGTCGCAGACATCCATCGCCTGCCCCAGCCGCTTTTGCACCACGGCGCGCAGCTCGCGGTCTTTCACATCCAGCTCAAAGCCCGCAAACGGCCCGTGAATGCCCAGCCGCCCCTGCCAGCCATCCAGCGCTTTTTTTCGCCATGTCGATAAACGGATCGGGCGCGGCCAGAATATCGGCCATGCAAAACTCCGGCAGCTCCAGATCGCGGTTCTTCTCGAACAGCCAGTCGCGCCGCTTCGGCAGATCCAGCACCGTCAGCTGCGCGCCAATGATCGGCAAATCACTCATGGGGGCCTCCCTTCGCGCATAACTTGCCACGAAATCCGGCCCTTGTCGCGCCCTTCTGCCCCCGTTTCCAGCGTCAGCTTGCCACGCGTTGATAGGCTTCCGGCAGTGGGCTGGGCTGCGCGGCCGCCCGCCCCCCGGCCTCGACAAAGCTGGTCACAACCGTGCCGTGGGCCTGAATGAGCAGCACAACATTGGCGTCGTCGCTGGTTTCCTCGATCACCACGCCCCGATCCGTATCGGTGACCGTCAGGCGCACCTTGTCGCTCTGGGCAAAGATCTCGACAAAAGCCGGATCCCAGTGCCGCAATCCAAAGCCCTCTTCCAGCCGCCGGTGCATCTCGGGCACATGGCTGCGGATCAGCGCGGCCAGATCCGGATCATCGGATTCGGTCGTAGCCCGGATGCCGTTGGGCAGGTTTTCAACGCTGCGCCGGATCAGGTCGTGACGGCGCAGAAGCTCATGAAACACGTCTCTGTCGTTATGATGGCGAATGGCAAGATCGGGGCTTGCATGGCCATGATCACAATTGCCGGAATGGCCGGAATGACGTTGCATAGAAAGACCCTCCTTAAAGTTGAGTCTTTCATACAGGTTTTAGACGCCCCCAATCAGGAGCCAAATCGCCGCAACCCGGCCCGCCAGTCCTACGTGCTAGTCCGAGGTGCTCACCACGTCATACATCACCGGCTCGAAGGTCTTGCACAGATCGCTGAACTTGCGCAGCCACGGGCGCATCTCGTCCTTGCGCATCATCTCCTTGAAGGCCTCCCGGCTCTCCCACTGAGTGTAATTGGCAATCCGTGTGCGGGCGTCGTTCACATGGATCGCCGCCCCGATAAAGCCGGGCTGTTTCGAAACGTAAGCATTGCAGGCTTCGCGCAGCACTTCGATCAGCTCGTCGCAGGTACCCGGGGTCACCTCGAAGGTGGTGATCACGGTCTGAACGCTCGGGTCACTGGTAATCGTCGGCATGACATCCTCCCTGGCTTGCCCCATCAGCCTAACACCGCCGGGGGCAAGCACCAATCACTGAAACAAAGCGCGGTTAGACGGGCGGCACCGGGCCGCCCAGCCTTTAGCGCACCACATGCACCGCGCAGGTGGCATGACGCACCACGCGTGCGGCGGTCGAGCCCAGAAACAGATCCTGCAGCCCCGGCCGGTGCGAGGCGATCACGATGCAATCCACATTGTTGTCGCTGGCATAATCCACGATGGAATGCCCGGCATGGCCCTCGATCACCTTCACCTTGATATCGGTATGCTCGGCCAGCTTTTTGGCCAGAATATCCTCGATCTCGTGAATGTTCTCGATCATCTGCCCCTCAGGCAGATATTGCGCCACATAGGATGGGATTTCCTCGACCACATGCAGCGCCGTGACGACCGCATCATCATCGGCCATCCATTCGGCAATTTCGATGGACTTCATCGTATCCCGCCCGGTTTCAAAGGCCACCGGCACCAGAATATTCTTATACATATCGCGCTCCTCCATAAGCTGAGAACACTTTGAAGGGCGGCGAAAAAATGGGCCTTGACCTAGGTCAAGACCCACAGTGGACGAGGTATTGGTGGATCAGAACGGCAGGCCGACGTAGTTTTCGGCCAGCGAGGTTTGCGCAGCCTCCGAGCTGAGCAGATAGGCCAGCTCGATGTCCTGCAGCTTTTGATCGTAGGTCGGATGGTCGGGGAAGTCGTGCAGCATCGAGGTCATCCACCAGCTGAACCGCTGCGCCTTCCAGACCCGCGCCAGCGCCTTTTCCGAATAGGCCTCAAGCCCGGCGCTATCGCCCTTCAGGTAATGATCCATCAGCCCGTGATAGAGGTAATAGATATCCGAGGCTGCCGAGTTCAGCCCGCGCGCGCCGGTCGGCGGCACGATATGGGCGGCATCGCCCGCCAGGAACAGATTGCCATAGCGCATCGGCTCGGCCACGAAGCTGCGCAGCGGCGCGATGCTTTTCTCAATCGACGGCCCGGTTTCCAGCTTTGCCGCCACATCCTCGGGCAGACGCTTTTTCAGCTCGTCCCAAAAGGCCTCGTCCGACCAGTCTTCAACCTTATCGGTCAGCGGCACCTGAATGTAGTAGCGGCTCAGCACCTGCGAACGCAGCGAACACAGCGAAAAGCCGCGCTCGGTGGTGGAATAGATCAGCTCCGGGCTCACCGGCTTGGTGCGGCTCAGCACGCCCAGCCAGCCGAACGGATAGACCTTTTCATATTCGGTCAGCACCTCGGCGGGGATCGACTTGCGGCTCACGCCATGGAACCCGTCCGCCCCGATGATGAAATCGCAATCGACGCGGTAGCTCTCGCCGTCTTTCATATAGGTCAGATAGGGCGCATCGGATTTCAGATCATGCGGCTGCACATCCAGCGCCTCATGCACCACATTGCCGCCCATCTTTTCGCGCGCCTCATACAGATCGCGGGTAAGCTCGGTCTGGCCATAGACCATCACCGAATTGCCGCCGGTATGCGCGGCCAGATCCATCCGGTGCATCACACCGTTATCGTTGATGAAAAATCCTTCATGCAGCTCGCCTTCGGCATCCATCCGTTCGCCGCACTGGGCTTCGCGCATCAGCTCGGCAAAGCCATGCTCCAGCACCCCGGCGCGAATACGGCTGAGCACATAGTCGCGGGTATGCTTTTCCAAAAGCACGTTGTCGATGCCTTTGAGATCAAGCAATTGGCTGAGCAAAAGCCCCGACGGTCCGCCGCCGATAATTCCGACTTTGGTTTTGGTCTGATTGGTCATGTCGTCCTCCCACGGATCCCGTTCGCATCGGTATCAGAGCAACGATCATCTCAGAAACCGCCCGCTTGAAAATGGATGAAGTCCCCAAAAGCTGGTACTTTTCGTTCATTCATCCATCGCCCCGCTCACAAAGCCCCGACCACAAAACAGAGAGGCCGCAGCGCTTCCGCCACGGCCTCGTCTTTGGTCGTCAAATACCTCGGGGGCGCGGGGGCAGCGCCCCCGCTCGGTTAGCTTATGCGCATTCCAGCAGCAGCGTGCCCGCGGCGGTGTTCGAGATCGGAATGTGATAGTTGCGCTGAATCTCGGTCACATCGTCACCCAACGCCCCGCGCATCATCATCCACATCAGAAGCTCGGTGCCCTGCGCGCCCGCTTCCTTCACCAGATCCAGCCGGTTGATTTTGGTCAGCTCGTCCGGGTCATTCACAATCTTTTCAAGGCAGTACTGGTCGAACTCCTTGTTGATGAAGCCCGCGCGCTGCCCGTCAAGCTGGTGGCTGAGGCCGCCCGTGCCCATCACCACGATCCGCGCATCTTCCGGGAAGCTTTCCAGCGCAACCCGCAGCGCCCGGCCAAAGGCCAGCGCGCGTTTCAGCGTCGGGATCGGATGCTGCACGGTGTTGGCCGAAATCGGCACGGTTTTCGGCATGTTCGGGTTGTTCGGCGCGCCCGGCCAGAACAGCTGCATCGGCACCACAAAGCCGTGGTCCACATCCAGCTCCTGACAGGAGGTGATGTCAAATTCCTGCGCGACCATGCCTTCGATGATGTGCCAGCTCAGCTCCGGCGCCCCGGGGAACGGCGGCAGCGTCGGCAGGCCCCAGCCCTCGTCTTCGACCCGGTATTCATTCGCCGCGCCGATCGCAAAGGTCGGCATCCGGTCGAGGAAAAAGCCCAGCCCGTGGTCGTTATAGATGTTGATCACGTAATCCGGCTTGGCCTCGGCCATCCAGGCGTGAATTTTCGGGAACCCGTCAAAGAACGGTTTCCAATAGGGATCGTCCTGCAGCTCGTTGCGGATCGCGTTGCCCACCGAGGGGATATGCGAGGTGCTGATGCCGCCCAGAATTTTCGCCATGATCTATCTCCTCCTCAAGCCTGCGAACGCAGGAATTCTTTGAATTCCTCGGTGGTCTTGCCGGTTTGCAACCCGCCCACATCCTGCACCGTCAGCCCGAAGATCCCGGCGAATTTGGCGAGGTAATAGATATTGCCGCCCTGATCGATCAGGCCCAGCACATCGCGGGCACGGATCGCAGCTTTCTGGCCGTCATTCAGGCCATATTGCTCCATATAGCCCTCTTCATCAGCCTTGAATGCCTCCCGGTTCTCGGCCTTGTTGAACGAGTAGCACATCTTGTTGAGGGCATAGCCTTTCATGGCCTGTTTGCCGTCAAAGATGGTCGTGCCGGGAATGTCGATGCTGTATTCGAACGCCGGTTTATCCATCGTCTCCTCCTCTTTCGTTTACGCCCAGTAGAGGCGCATAGGGTTGTCCACGAGCAGCAGCTGTTGCTCCTCAGGCGATCGCGCGATTTTCGGGATGAAATCGACCAGATTACCGTCATCCGGCATGTGCGATTTCATATTCGGATGCGGCCAGTCGGTGCCCCAGAGCACCCGGGTCGGAAAGCGCTCAACCACGGCGCGGGCAAAGGGCACCACGTCATCATAGTTGGGCGCACCTTCGACGCTCAGCCGCTCCGGGCAGGTGACTTTCGACCAGATATTCTCGTTGCGCTCCATCAGATCAAGGAAGCGCTGGAAGTCGGCGTGATCCACGCCCTTCTCCACATCGGGGCGGCCCATATGATCGACCACCAGCACCGTCGGCAGGCTTTCCAGAAACGGCACCAGCTCTTCCAAATCAGCGGCTTCGAAATAGACGACGATATGCCAGCCCAGCGGCTTGATCTTCTCGGCAATCGACAGAAACACCTCTTTCGGGGTGGCATCGACCAGCCGTTTGACGAAATTGAACCGCACGCCGCGCACCCCGGCTTCGTGCATCTCGGCAAGCTCGGCCTCGGTAATATCAGGCCCAACGCTGGCGATCCCGCGCGCCAGATCCCCCGCCGCCCGGCAGGCATCGACCATGGCGCTATTGTCCTTGCCGTGGCAGGTGGCCTGCACGATCACGTTGCGGGAAAACCCGAGATAATCGCGCAATTCAAACAGCTTATCCTTGCCCGCATCGCAGGGGGTGTATTTGCGCTCAGGCGCAAAGGGAAAGGCATCGCGCGGGCCGAACACATGGCAATGCGCATCCACAGCGCCCTCCGGCAGAACGAAATCCGGCTTTTTCGGGTTCGGGTGGAAATCCAGCCAATCGGCGTCAGTGATCTGTTTTTCGCTCATCATTCAATCCGCAAAGATCTCGCCATCCATCAGCTTGCGCGCGGTGCGCAGGATGGCGGCCGAGGTGGGTGTTCCGGTTTCATCCAGCCGGGCGATCACGCTCATCTCGCCGGTGGGGTGTTCAATCGACAGCATCCGCTCATCGCCCTCGCCGGTATTGGCAAGCGCATGGGCCGGGCTGCCCTCCAAGAGGCAAGCCGTGGCCACGGAAACCGCGCCCAGCACGCCGATGGTCTTGTGGCAGCGATGCGGGATAAAGGTGCGGGTGTTCACCGCGCCCCCCGCTTTCGGGGCCGAGACCATGGTCATTTTCGGCACCGATTTCGATGCCACATCGCCGAGATTCATCAAGGGCCCACAGGCCAGCCGGATCGCTTCCAGTTTCGCCCTAAGCGCAGCATTCGCCTCCAGCTCTTCCGGGGTCTCGTCGCCGGTCACGCCCAGATCGGCCCCGCGCATCACCACGCAGGGCATGCCGTTATCGATCATCGTGACTTCAACGCCCTCGATCACATCGACCACATTGCCTGTGGGCAGCAGCGCCCCGCAGGAGCTGCCAGCGGTATCGCGAAACTCGATGGGTACCGGGGCAGAGCTGCCGGGCACGCCGTCAATCTCCGCCTCGCCCGCATAGCTCACCACGCCGCCCGGGGTCTTCACCCGCACCACGGCCACCTGCCCGGTGTTTTCCATGAAGATCGTCACCGGGGTTTCACCGTCAACGGCCGCCACCAGCCCGCGCTCGATGGCAAAGGGGCCAACGCCTGCCAGAATATTCCCGCAATTCTGCGCGTCGGTCACGATCGGCTGATCGACGAAAACCTGCAAGAACAGGTAATCCACATCCACGCCCGGGCGGCTGGAGGCTTTCACCACCGCCACTTTCGAGGTCAGCGGATCGGCCCCGCCCATCCCGTCGATCTGGCGAATATCCGGGCTGCCCATCGCCCGAAGCAGAAAGGCATCGCGCGCTGCGGTGTCAGCGGGCAGGTCATCGGCGAGGAAATACCCCCCTTTCGAGGTGCCCCCCCGCATCCACATGCAGCGCACGCCGTCAGACATATTTCAGCCCCATCTCGGCAAGACGCGGGCGCATGTTATACATGTCGAGCCCCAGCTCTCCGGCCTCGAACCGCTCGCGTTTCGCCGTCTCATTGGCCTCGCGCGCCCGGGCTTTTTCCAGCACCTCGGCGGCCTCTTCGCGACGCACGCAGACCACGCCATCGTCATCGGCCACGATCACATCACCCGGGTTCACCAGCTCATCGGCGCAAACCACCGGCACGTTGACGCTGCCCAGCGTCGCCTTGATCGTGCCCTGCGCGCCAATCGCTTTCGACCAGACCGGAAAGCCCATCTCGGTGAGGTCGCGCACATCGCGCACGCCCGCATCAATGATCAGCCCCCGGCAGCCGCGCGCCATGGCGCTGGTGGCCAGCAGATCGCCGAAATAGCCCGCATCCGACGGGCTGGTCGTGCCCAGCAGCAGCACATCGCCCGGCTGCAGCTGTTCCACCGCCACATGGATCATCCAGTTATCCATCGGCGGCGCCAGAATGGTGGTGGCCGATCCGGCAATCCGCGCGCCCGCATAAATCGGGCGCATATAGGAATTCAGCAGCCCCTTGCGCCCCTGCGCCTCGTGCACAGTCGCGACGCCCAGCTCGGCCAGCCCGTCGACGATCTCCTGATCGGCGCGTTCGATATTTTGCACGACGATCCCCGTGGTTCCCGGCTGATAGCTCATCAGTCCAGCTCCTCCACGGTGCGCGGAAAGATCGCCTCAAACCCTTCGGCGTGTTTCGCCGGTTTGCCGCCCGCCATGCCGCCCGAGTTGCGGCGGAAATGGTTGGCGCGGTTTTCGGCCACGTTCTCGTAGAAATGCCACAGATGCTCTTGGCCCTGCATGCACTGGATCGCCGCCCATTTCTTGTCCCAGACATCAGAGATGTCGAGGAACACGTTGGGCTTCCAGCCCATCTGCTCGGTCTGATGCGGCTCAAACAGGTAAAGCTGCGGCGCGCCCAGCACCTTCTGGCCGGGATTATGCCCCCAGGCCTGCGCCATCATCCGGGTTTCCAGCGCGAACTGGGTCGTGTTCATGTGGTCGGTGTTGTACGGGTCCCATTTCGAATGAGACATCATGAATTTCGGCTGCACCGCGCGGATCACGTCGACCATGCGGTCTTTGGTTTCGCGGCCCAGATCCAGCGGGTAGTCGCCCACATCGAAAAACTGAATATCGGCAACGCCCAGCGCGGCGGCGGCATTTTCGGCCTCTTTCCGGCGCTCGGTCTTCACCTTCTCAAGGGTCATGCCCTCCTGCTTCCACAGCTTGGCGCTTTCGCCCCGCTCGCCGTAAGACAGGCACACAACGGTTACATCATAGCCCTTGGCGGCGTGCTGCGCGATGGCGCCACCGGCCCGCCAGACGAAATCGGCGGAATGGGCAGAAATGACCAGCGCGGTTTTCTTGTCAGACATTCAGGTCTCCCTCGGATCCTCACTTTGGGCGCGTCGCCCGATCGGTTTTCGATTAGACCTCTGAGGGGCAAGAGACCATTTGAATCCCGCGCCGTTCTCATAAATATTAGCTATAGCAAGATCAGAGCGCGAATCCCGCGCAAATAGGTAAGATGCTGTAATGGAACAATCTTTACCAAATCTGAGGCACCTTTATGCCTTCATGGAAGTTGCTGATGCGGGCGGGATCAGTGCCGCGGCGCACCGGGTTCACCTCAGTCAGCCCGCCGTTACGCAGGCAATTTCGGGATTGGAAAAGCGGCTGGATACCCAGCTTCTCGACCGCCGCGCCGAAGGGATGTTCCCCACCTCCGAGGGCGAAGTGCTGCTGATCCGGGTGCAGCGCTTGTTTGCGCTTCTGGCCGAGGGCGCGGCGCGGGCGGTGCGGCTGGGTGGTCGGCGCGAGGCGCGGGCCGATGCCAGTTTTCACACCCGCGTCACCGCCGCGCAACTCCGCGCCCTCATCGCCATCCGCGAGGCGCGAAACTTCTCGCTCGCCGCGCGCAACCTTGGCATTTCCCAGCCTTCCGTACACCGCGCTGCGCGCGATCTGGAAAAGCTCTCCGGCCTCACCCTCTTCACCCCCAGCCGCAAGGGGATCGAGCTCAGCCCCGCCGCCGAAGCCTTTGCCCGCGCGGTGAAGCTGGCCGAGGCCGAGCTGGCGCAGGGCTTTGACGAACTCACCCGGCTGAAAGGCCGCGATGCCACCCGGATCAGCGTTGGCTCCATGCCGCTCTCGCGCACCGAAATCCTGCCGCAGGCCTGCCACGCTCTGCTGCGCGAGGCGGCGGGGGTGCAGCTCAGCTTTGTCGATGCGCCTTATAATGAATTGCTGCGCGAGCTGCGCTATGGCGATCTCGACGTGCTGATCGGCGCCCTGCGCGAGCCGCCCCCGGCCGAGGACGTGACCCAAGAGCGGCTGTTTGACGATGCGCTGGCGATCATGGCCGGGCCACAGCATCCGCTGGCCGGGCAGAAGGGGCTGAGCCTTTCCGATACGCTGGCCTATCCCTGGATTGCCCCGCCGAAAAGCACCCCGGCGGGCTCGTATCTCTTTCGTGCCCTGGGGATCGGGCAGATGCCGAAAACCCCGGTACGGGTCGTCACCTCGTCGATGGTTCTGGTGCGCGGGATGCTGAAACGCGGCGATTACGTCACCATCCTCTCGCCCCGGCAGGCGGCGGTAGAGATTGCCCAAGGGCTGATGGTGCCGCTCGATATCCCACTGCCCGATTCCGCCCGCCCCATCGGCATGACCACCCGCACCGGCTGGATGCCGACCCCGACGCAGGCGCGGTTTCTAAGCCTCATCCGCAGCGCCGCTGCCCGCCCGAATGGCATCGACCTATAGCCAGATCCAATAGGCTTTCGCGGCTTTGGATTTCCCATTCACGCGCGCGCTCCTTATGTGGGGCCCATAGCGAACAGGAGAAACCCATGTCGGACAAACCCTATGACGACATTCCGGGCACATACGTTTTCGATGCTGACCGCTCGCGCGAGGGATACTGGCTCAACCAGTTCTGCATCTCGCTGCGCAAGGCGGAAAACCGCGAAGCGATGAAGACCGACCCGGAAGCCCATATGGCAAAATTTGCCATGACCGAAGACCAGAAACAGGCGGTGCGCGACCGCGCGTGGAACCGGCTTTTGCAGCTTGGCGGCAATATCTACTACACCTCGAAACTCGCCGCTTTCGACGGCATCGTGTTTCAGGATCTCGCCGCTGAAATGAGCCATATGAGCCGCGACGATTACCGCAAGATGATGGTCGATGGGGGCCGCTCGATCGAGGGCAACCGCTCGAAATCCGAATGGGAGACAAAATAATGGCACGCATCACCGCAGGCATCGCTTGTAGCCATGTCCCGGCCATTGGCGTGGCCATGGATCAGGGCATCACCGAGCAGCCTTATTGGCAGCCGGTTTTCGACGGCTTTCAGTTTTCACGCAAATGGAACGAGGAAAACAAGCCTGACGTCGTTTTTCTTGTCTATAACGATCATTGCACCGCGTTTGACGCAAGCTGCATCCCGACCTTCGCCATCGGCTGCGCGGCGGAATTCCAGCCCGCTGATGAAGGCTTCGGTGCCCGGCCTGTGCCCTTGGTGAAGGGCCATCAGAAGCTCGCCAGCCATATCGCCCAGAACCTTATTCTGGACGAGTTCGACATGACCATCATGAACGAGATGGAAGTCGATCACGGCCTCACCGTTCCTTTATCGGTGATGTTCGGCGACCGCAAACCGGAAGACGATTGGGGCACGCTGGTGATCCCGCTCGCGGTGAATGTGGTGCAGTATCCCGCCCCCACCGCCAATCGCTGCTTCAATCTTGGCCGCGCCATTCGCAAGGCCATCGACAGCTATCCGGAAGACCTCAACGTTCATATCTACGGCACCGGCGGCATGAGCCATCAGCTGCAGGCCGAACGCGCCGGGCTGATCAATGCCGACTGGGACAAAGCCTTCATGGACAAGCTGGTGAATGACCCCGATGCGGCCCGCCAGATCAGCCATCTGGAGTTTCTGCGCGAAACCGGCTCGGAAGGCATCGAGATGGTGATGTGGCTTGTCATGCGCGGCGCGCTTGATGACAAAGTCACCGAGGTTCACCGCCATTATCACGTTCCCGCCTCCAACACGGCGGTGGGGCATCTCATTCTGGAAAACCACGCCTAGGAGGACAATATGCGGATTTGTGTCGCCGGCGCCTATGGCGCCTTCGGGATCAAGCATCTCGACGCGCTCGCCAATATCGACGGGGTTGAAGTAACCTCGGTGATGGGGCCGACCCAAGCAAAGATCGACGCGCTGGCGGCCGAGCGCGGCATCGGCCACGCCGCCACCACGCTGGAAGAATGCATCGCGCGCGATGATGTGGATGCGGTCATTCTGGCGACGCCCACCCAGCTGCACGCCGATCAGGCAGTGGCCTGCATGGAAGCGGGCAAGCCGGTGCTGATCGAAATTCCGATGGCCGACACGCTGGAGGATTCAATCCGCGTGGTTGAGACGCAAAAGAAAACCGGCGTGCTGGCCATGGCCGGACAGGTGCGCCGCTTCAACCCGTCGCATCAGTGGATCCATAACAAGATCCTCGCGGGCGAGCTGAAGGTCCAGCAGATGGATGTGCAGACCTATTTCTTCCGCCGCTCGAACATGAACGCCAAGGGCGAGCCGCGCAGCTGGACCGATCACCTGCTCTGGCACCATGCCTGCCACACCGTCGATCTGTTCCAGTATCAGACCGGCGAAAGCGTGTCGGAAAGCTTTGGTCTGGAAGGGCCGAAACACCCCGATCTGGGCATCGCCATGGATATGTCGATCGGGATGAAAACCCCCTCGGGCGCGATCTGCACGCTCAGCCTGTCGTTCAACAACGATGGCCCGCTCGGCACCTTCTTTAGGTACATCTGCGACAAGGGCACCTATATCGCCCGCTATGACGACCTGTTCGATGGCTATGAAAAGCCGGTGGATCTGTCGGGCGTGGCGGTGTCGAATAACGGCATCGAGCTGATCGACCGCGAATTCATCGCCGCCATCCGCGAAGGCCGCGAGCCCAACGGCGCGGTGGCCCAGGTGCTGCCGGCGATGGAAACCCTCGACCGGATCGAGCGCGGCTTCAAAAGCTGAGCGCCGGACCAGTGAACCACAAAGGGCCGCGAGAAATCGCGGCCCTTTTCTTTTGCCACGAACTTGCCAGGCAGGGCGTGCGTCTGCCCGTGGGGTGACGCCTCCTCATGTCTGAGCTACGCCATTTATGCCTGCCAAAAACTGCCTGCCTGCGGGCGAGGCGTTACCTCACCAAAGCGTCAGCCCGCCCATACGGGCAGACGCTCGCCCTGCGCCTGCGGCGCGCACCGGGCGAAAGAAGCTTATTTCCGCGCGTCGTCTTCCTGGTGGTAGCGAATAATCCGCTCCACCTCGGCTTTCGAGCCCAGGATCACCGGCACACGCTGATGCGGGCCTTCTGGCGGCAGGTCGAGGATGCGGGCGCGTCCGGTCGTGGCCATGCCACCCGCCGCCTCGATCACCATCCCCATCGGGCTGGCCTCATACATCAGCCTGAGCCGCCCGCCCGCCGCGCGGATCTCGTCGTCAATCGGATACAGAAATACCCCGCCCCTTGTCAGGATGCGGTGCACTTCCGCCACCATCGAGGCCACCCAGCGCATGTTGAAACCCTTGCCGCGCGGCCCGTCCGGCCCCAGCAGGCATTCGTCCACATAACGGCGCACCGGCTGTTCCCAGTGCCGCGCCCGCGAGATGTTGATGGCAAATTCGGCGCTCTCTTCCGGCACCCGCATCTGCGGGTGGGTCAGGCGAAACTCGCCGGTGCCGGATTGCAGCGAAAACCCCTGCACGCCCTGTCCAATGGCCAGAACCAGCATGGTCGACGGCCCATAGACCGAATAGCCTGCGCAGAGCTGATCCGCCCCCTTGCGCAGCACATCGCGGTCGCCATCGACCCGCACCTGCATCACCGAAAAGATCGAGCCAACAGATAGGTTCAGATCGAGATTGGACGACCCATCCAGCGGATCGAAATAGAGGATGTAGTCCCCCGCCTCCGGCTCTTTCAGCCAGGTCACCTCGTCCACCTCTTCCGAGACCAGCGCCGCCAGTCGCGGGCTGTTGGCACAGATCCGCATGAATTCGTCATTAGCGATGATGTCGAGCGGCTTTTGCGCCTCGCCCTGCACATTGGTGTTGTCGGTCGCGCCCAGATTGCCCTCAAAGGCGCTATTGCGGATATGATCGGCAATCGCGCGGCA
Source organism: Paracoccaceae bacterium (assembly GCA_050290705.1). Taxonomy (GTDB): domain Bacteria; phylum Pseudomonadota; class Alphaproteobacteria; order Rhodobacterales; family Rhodobacteraceae; genus Sinisalibacter. The sequence continues at coordinate 259,571 of JBNKIC010000020.1, read as the reverse complement.
GGCCCCCGCCACGTCTTCCAGAAGGAAGATCAGGTTCGGGTCAAGTTGAGCATCAAGGGTGAGAAATCGGCGAAGCGTTGGGCTGGTCAAGGGCGCACGTCCAATGTGGCTGCAACGGCCTGTTTCCAGGCCGCATATTTCGCGTCGCGGGTGGACGCCTCCATCGCCGGGGTAAAGGTGCGTTCCAGCGCCCATCCCTTGGCGAAATCTTCCATCCCGGGATAGAGCCCTGCGCGCTGACCTGCAAGCCATGCCGCCCCCAGCGCCGTGGTTTCCAGCACTTCAGGCCGGTCCACCGGGGCGCCGGTGATGTCGGCGAGAAACTGCATCGCCCAATCCGAAGCCGTCATGCCGCCATCGACCCGCAGCGTCGGGTCGGCCGCGGCGGCCTGCCAATCGGCATGCATGGCTTCGAGCAAATCGCGGGTCTGAAAGCCGACGCTTTCCAGCGCCGCGCGGGCAAATTCCGCCGGGCCGGAATTGCGGGTGAGGCCGAACACCGCCCCCCGGCATTCGGCATTCCAATAGGGCGCGCCAAGGCCAACGAAAGCAGGCACCATGATCAGGCTCTGCGACGGATCGGCAGCCTCGGCCAGCCCTTGGGTTTCGCTCGCAGACGAGATGATCTTCAGCCCATCGCGCAGCCATTGCACCACCGCGCCTGCGACAAAGATCGAACCTTCCAGCGCATAGGTGGGTTTGCCGTCCATCTGATAGGCGATGGTGGTCAAGAGCCGGTTTTGCGAGGTCACGGCGGTTTCGCCGGTGTTGAGCAGCGCAAAACAGCCGGTACCATAGGTCGATTTCATCATCCCGGGCTTGAAGCAGGCCTGCCCGATGGTCGCCGCCTGCTGATCGCCCGCCACGCCCAGGATCGGGATCGCTTGCCCCAATAGCGCCGGATCGGTCATGCCGAAATCGGCGGCGCAATCCTTCACCTCAGGCAGCATCGCCATGGGAATGCCGAAGCGGGCGCAGATCGTCGTGCTCCAGCGGCCCTTGTGAATGTCGTAAAGCATGGTGCGGGCGGCATTGGTGGCGTCGGTCACATGCGCCGCCCCGCCAGTGAGCTTCCAGATCAAATAGCTGTCGACGGTGCCAAACAGCAGCTCGCCACGCTCCGCCCGCTCCCGCGCGCCCTCAACGTGATCGAGGATCCATTTCAGCTTGGTGCCCGAGAAATACGGATCGGCCAGCAGCCCGGTTTTCGCGGTGATCGTGGCATCAAACCCCTCGCCGCGCAGCTCGGCGCAAAACTCGGCGGTGCGGCGGTCCTGCCAGACGATGGCGTTATACAGCGGCTTGCCACTGTCGCGCTCCCAAACCAGCGTGGTTTCGCGCTGATTGGTGATGCCGATCGCCGCAATCGCCTGCGCCTCCAGCCCGGCCTTCTCCAGCGCCGCGCGCATAGTGCCAAGGGTGGTGGTCCACAGATCGTCCGGCGCATGTTCGACCCAGCCCGAGGCCGGGAAATGTTGTTCAAATTCCTCCTGCGCGCTGGCGGCAATCTTCATCGCCCCATCAAAAACAATCGCGCGTGTCGAGGTGGTGCCCTGGTCGATGGCAAGGATATGGGTCATCGGCCCCGCTCTTTTTCAGTGAATGTCGTCAAATGCATAGCATCGAATAGTTTGCCGGGGCCACGACAAATCGCGGCCCCGGCGGGAGGATGGCTTACTGCCAGGATTTGATCAGCTCGTCATACGAGATGGTCATCGGCTCACTGTCCTCATTGGCCAGCGCAGCTTTCGGCGCACCCGGCTTGCTCAGCCATTCGTTCGGGTCCACCTCGTCGTTCATGACCGGACCAAGATCGCCCTGCACGCCTGCGCGTTCCAGACGGCTCAGAACCTTTTCCTGATCAGCACAAAGCGAATCCAGGGCTTCCTGAGCGGTTTTGGCACCCGACATAGCGTCGCCGATGTTCTGCCACCACAGCTGGGCGAGCTTCGGGTAATCCGGAACGTTGGTGCCGGTCGGCGACCACTGCACGCGCGCCGGCGAGCGGTAGAATTCGACCAGACCGCCAAGTTTCGGAGCACGATCGGTGAAGCTCTGATCCTGAATGGTCGACTCACGGATGAAGGTCAGACCAACGTGCGATTTTTTCACGTCGACGGTCTTCGACACCACGAACTGGGCGTAGAGCCAGGCCGCTTTGGCGCGATCCACCGGGGTGGATTGCATCAGCGTCCAGGAACCAGCGTCCTGATAGCCGACTTTCATGCCGTCTTCCCAGTAGGCCCCATGCGGGCTGGGCGCCATGCGCCATTTCGGCGTACCATCGTCGTTCAGCACGGCAGCGGCCCCGTCACCCACCATGTCGGCGGTGAAAGCGGTGTACCAGAACATCTGCTGAGCAACCGCACCCTGCGCCGGAACCGGGCCAGCTTCAGAGAAGGTCATACCAGCCGCGGCAGGCGGCGAGTAGTTGTCCAGCCAGTCAATCGCCTTATTCACGGCATAGACGGCAGCGGGCGAGTTGGTCGCGCCGCCACGTGCCACGCACGAGCCGGTGGGTTGCGACTTGTCGTTCACCCGGATGCCCCATTCGTCAACCGGCAGACCATTCGGCTCGCCCTTGTCGCCCATCCCGGCCATCGACATCCACGCGTCGGTGTAACGCCAGCCAAGCGAGGGGTCTTTCTTGCCGTAGTCCATGTTGCCGAACACGTCTTCCGGGCCACCGGCATAGGTCATATCGCGACCGGTGAAGAACTCAGCGATGTCCTCATAGGCCGACCAGTTGACCGGAACGCCCAGATCGTAGCCGTATTTCTCTTTGAAATCGGCCATGGTCTGCGGATCGGTGAACCAGTCGTAGCGGAACCAGTAGAGGTTGGCGAATTGCTGGGTCGGAAGCTGGTAGAGCTTGCCATCCGGGCCGGTGGTGAACGAGGTGCCGATGAAATCGGCAACGTCCAGCGTCGGGTTGGTCACGTCAGCGCCTTCGCCCGCCATCCAATCGGTCAGGTTACGCACCTGCTTATAGCGCCAATGGGTGCCGATCAGGTCCGAGTCGTTGATGTAGGCGTCATAGATGTTCTCGCCCGACTGCATCTGGGTTTGCAGCTTTTCAACCACATCGCCTTCACCGATCAGATCGTGAATGATCTTGATCCCGGTGATCTTTTCAAACGCCGGAGCAAGCACGCTGGATTCGTATTCATGCGTGGTGATGGTCTCGGAGACCACGTGGATTTCCATGCCCGCGAAGGGCTGGGCAGCATCCACGAACCATTGCATTTCGGCTTCCTGATCGGCGCGGCTCAGCGTCGACAGATCACCGATCTCGCTATCGAGAAAGGCCTGCGCGGCGGCCATGTCGGCATGGGCGCCCTGGCCCATGAGCGACATCGCAAGCGCGATCGCCGTGGTTGTTCTGAGGTTGAAGTTCATGGTGGTTATCCTCCCTGAAGTGAACTTGGTTTCCTCTTTAATCGACCGTCCGGGGCCTCCCCGCCCCGAACCGCCCTCTCATGGCCCGGTCAGACCCAGCGAAACACCGCCGCCGCGTAGACCAGGCAGACCAACAGCGCGTAGGGCTGCGGGCCGATCCCGAAGCTCAGCCAGATCAGATTGATGAAAGCTGAGCCCAGAAGCGTGATGAACAAGCGGTCACCACGTGTCGTTTCGATGCGGAGCACCCCGATGCGCGGGGTTTCCGGAAATTTGATCGCCAGCACCGTGAAGGTCACGAGAAGGGTGGCGATAACCACGAAGAAGATCGCGGTGGGTGTCGTCCAGGCCATCCATTGCATCGGAGTATCCTTTCCCTGCTCAGACCCGCCCGAGGGCAAAGCCCTTGGCGATGTAGTTGCGGACGAAGTAGATCACGAGCGCACCGGGCACGATGGTCAGCACCCCGGCAGCGGCAAGCACGCCCCAATCCAGCCCCGAAGCAGAAACGGTGCGGGTCATGGTGGCGGCGATGGGTTTGGCGTCGACCGAAGTCAGCGTGCGGCTAAGCAGCAGCTCGACCCAGGAGAACATAAAGCAGAAGAACGCCACCACACCGATGCCCGAGGCAATCAGCGGCATGAAGATCTTCACGAAAAACCGCCCGAAGCTGTAGCCGTCGATATAGGCGGTTTCGTCGATCTCTTTCGGAACGCCGCGCATGAAGCCTTCGAGGATCCACACCGCCAGCGGCACGTTGAACAGGCAATGCGCCAGCGCCACGGCGATATGGGTGTCGAACAGCCCAACCGAGCTGTAGAGCTGGAAGAACGGCAGCGCGAACACGGCAGGCGGCGCCATCCGGTTGGTCAAGAGCCAGAAGAACAGATGCTTGTCGCCGATGAAGGTATAGCGCGAAAAGGCATAGGCTGCCGGCAGCGCCACCGCGAGGCTGATCAGGGTGTTCTCGAGCACATAGATCAGCGAGTTCACATAGCCCATGTACCAGCTCGGATCGGTCAGGATCTTGATGTAATTCGCCAGCGTCAGGTGATGCGGCCAGAGCGAGAAGCCGCCAAGGATCTCGGCATTGGTCTTCAGGCTCATGTTCAAGAGCCAGTAGATCGGCAGCAGCATGAACAAGAGATAGACCGCGATCACCACACCGGAGGTGCCAAAGCGGCGTTTTTGCATTGCGTTGGCCATCACTTCGCCTCCCGTTTGTCGAGATTGGTCATCACCGTGTAGAACACCCAGCTGACCAGCAGGATCACCAGGAAATACATCAGCGAGAAGGCAGCGGCGGGTCCGAGGTCAAACTGGCCAAGCGCCATTTTCACCAGGTCGATCGACAGGAAGGTCGTCGCGTTGCCGGGGCCGCCACCGGTGACCACGAAGGGCTCAGTATAGATCATGAAACTGTCCATGAACCGCAGCAGGATAGCGATGATCAGCACGCCCGACATTTTCGGCAGCTCAATATAGCGGAAGATCTTCCAACGGCTGGCCTGATCAATCTTGGCGGCCTGATAATAGGCGTCGGGGATGGATTGCAGCCCGGCATAGGCCAAGAGCGACACCAGCGAGGTCCAGTGCCAGACATCCATCACCACCACGGTGATCCAGGCGGCTGCGCTATCCTGGGTGTAGTTGTAGGGGATGCCAAGCTTGTCGAGCACATGGCCCAGCAGGCCAATATCGACGCGGCCAAAGATCTGCCAGATCGTACCAACCACGTTCCACGGGATCAGCAAGGGCAGCGCCATGAACACCAGCGTGAAGCTCGCCCAAAAGCCCTTTTTCGGCATATGCAGCGCCACGAACACCCCCAGCGGCACTTCCAGCGCCAGGATGATCGCCGAGAAGGTCAGCTGACGGCCCAGCGCGTTCCACATCCGCTCGGAATGCAGCATCTCGTCGAACCATTCGAGGCCCGCCCAGAAGAACACGTTGTTGCCGAAGGTATCCTGCACCGAGTAGTTGACCACGGTCATCAGCGGCACCACCGCCGAGAAGGCCACGAGAATGAGCACCGGCAAAACCAGCAGCCAGGCTTTCTGATTGACGGTCTTGTTCATACTGCGCCCTCCCCTTCAGGCGTCATTCGCCAGTCATTGGCGTACACATTGATGCCCTGCGGCGCGAAGCGGATGCGGTCGGCCCCAGCCGGGATCTCTGCCTCTTCGCCAAGGATCGCGTTGATCTTCTGCCCCGCGAGGTCGAGCCGCAAAATCCGGTGGCGGCCCACATCCTCGACCCGGCGCACCTGCACCGGCAGCCCGTCGCCCTCGGCGGCAAGCTCAACAAATTCGGGCCGCACGCCGATCTGCACCCTGGCGCCCGGCGCCGGAGCATAGGCGGCACCCAGATCGATCTCGCCCCCGGCCAGCTTGGCCTTTGTGCCCGAAACCTCGGCCTCGATCAGGTTCATCCCCGGCGAGCCGATGAAATAGCCCACGAACGTATGCGCCGGGCGTTCAAACAGCTCCTGCGGGGTGCCGATCTGCACCACCCGCCCTTCATGCATCACCACCACCTTATCGGCGAAGGTCAGCGCCTCGGTCTGGTCATGGGTGACGTAGATCATCGTATGGCCAAACTGGTGATGCAGCGATTTCAGCTGGGTGCGCAGCTCCCATTTCATATGCGGGTCGATCACGGTGAGCGGTTCGTCGAACAACAGCGCGTTCACGTCCTTGCGCACCATGCCGCGGCCAAGGCTGATCTTTTGCTTGGCATCCGCCGTCAGCCCGCGCGCCTTGCGGTTCAGCATCTCTTCCATGCCGATCATCCGGGCGATTTCCTGCACGCGCTCAGCCACATAGGCTTCATCGCGGCCCCGGTTGCGCAGCGGAAAGGCCAGGTTATCACGCACCGTCATGGTGTCGTAGACCACCGGAAACTGGAACACCTGCGCGATGTTGCGCTCGGCGGTGGGGGCCTGGGTCACGTCCTTGTCGTCAAACAGGATGCGCCCCCGGCTGGGCTGAAGCAGCCCCGAAATGATGTTGAGCAGGGTGGATTTTCCGCAGCCCGACGCGCCCAGCAGCGCATAGGCTTCGCCATCGGCCCAGACATGGTTCAGCTCTTTCAGCGCAAAGTCCTGTTCGCCGCGCGGATAGGTCATGTAGCTGTGGGCCAGATTATCGAGAGTGATCTTCGCCATCACGCCGCCTCCGCATAGGCAGCCGGAGCGACAAGTGCGCCACTTTCGGCAAACATGTAGATATGCGCAGGATCGAGATAGAGCGCGATGTCCTGCCCGATCTCCAGATCGCGCACCCCGTGGATCAGCCCCACCCAGCGTTCGCCGTGATGGTCGAGGTGGATGAAGGTTTCCGAACCGGTGATCTCGGTCACCGCCAGCTGCGCGGTAAACTGCATGGCATTGGCCACCTTCGCCTCCAGCTCCAGATGGTTGGGCCGGAACCCGGCCACATAGCTGCCATCGGCCAGCGTCTTCAGCTTGCCGCGCGCGGCGATGCTCTGCCCGTCGCCGAAAATCAGGCTCTCGCCCTGTTTCACCACTTTCAGAAAGTTCATCGGCGGATCAGAGAACACCCGCGCGGTGGTCGCGTCCTGCGGCTTGCGATAGACGCTCGGCGTCGAGCCGAATTGCGTCACCCGCCCTTCCCACAGCGTCGCGGTGTTGCCGCCCAACAGCAGCGCCTCTTCCGGCTCGGTGGTGGCATAGACAAAGATCGAACCGCTTTCCTCGAAGATATGCGGGATCTCGGCGCGCAGCTCTTCGCGCAGCTTGTAATCAAGGTTCGCCAGCGGCTCATCCAGCAGCACCAGCCCGGCCTTTTTCACCAGCGCCCGCGCCAGTGCGCAGCGCTGCTGCTGCCCGCCCGACAGTTCCAGCGGCTTACGATCCAGAAACTCACCCAGCTTCATCAGATCGGCGGCCTCGCGCACCTCGCGATCAATCTGGCTGGCATCATGACCCAAGAGCTTCATCGGCGAGGCGATGTTGTCGTACACGCTCATCGACGGGTAGTTGATGAATTGCTGATAGACCATGGCGACCTTGCGGTCCTGCACCCGCATCCCGGTCACGTCTTGTCCATCCCACAGGATCCGGCCCGTATCGGGCACATCCAGCCCGGCCATGATCCGCATCAGGCTGGTCTTACCCGACAGCGTCGGGCCCAGCAGCACATTCATGGTGCCGCGTTGCAGGGCGAGGTCGGTGGGGTGAATATGGATCTGCCCCCCGACGGCCTTGCTGACCGCCTCCAAAATCAACGTCATCTTTTCCTCCCTGACCGTCTTTTTTTGTCGCGGCCATTACGCGTCTATTTTTCCATCGTCTTTCTGTGGGCCTCCACCCACGTTGCCAGCGCTGCGGCCTCCTCTGCCGACAGTCGCAGGCCGAGTTTCGACCGGCGCCACAGAATGTCTTCCGCGTTGCGCGCGTATTCGTTGGCCATCAGCCACGCGACTTCGCGCGCGCTCAGACCAGCCCCAAACGCCTCGCCCAGGTCCGACGCCTCCCGCGCCTCACCCAGAAGCGCCCAGGCTTCGGTGCCATAGGCCCGCACCAACCGCCGGGCCTGATAATCCGTCAGAAACGGGTAGTCGGCGTGCAGTTTTGCCACCAGTGCCGCCACGCCATCGACCGCGAAATCGCCCCCCGGCAGGGCCACGCCCGCCGTCCAGTTGCCTTTCAGCCCCGGAAAGAACGGTGCGATCTTGGCCAGCGCCGATTCCGCCAGCCGCCGATAGGTGGTGATCTTGCCGCCGAATACGTTGAGCAGCGGCGCGCCACCTTGGGCATCCACCGTCAGGGTGTAATCGCGCGTTGCCGCCGTGGCCGAGCTGGCGCCATCATCGTAAAGCGGCCGCACGCCGGAATAGGTCCAGACGATATCGTCGCGGCTGATCGGCTTGGCGAAATAGTGGTTCACGAAATCGACCAGATATTGCTGCTCGGCCTCGGTGCATTCGGGCCGGTCATCGGGCGCACCATGCTCCTGATCGGTGGTGCCGATCAGGGTGAACTCGCCCTCATAGGGGATGGCAAAGGCAATCCGCCCATCCGTGCCCTGAAAGAAATAGCATTTGTCGTGATCGTAGAGCTTCTTGACCACGATATGGCTGCCGCGCACCAACCGCACCCCGGCTTTCGGGATCAGGTTCACCTTGGAGCGGATCACATCTTCAACCCATGGCCCGGCGGCATTGACCAGCATCTTGGCCCGGTACAGCCGCTCGGCGCCGGTCTCGCTGTCTGCGACCGTCACCTGCCACAACTCGCCGACGCGCTCGGCCTTTACGACCTTGGCGCCCACCATGATCTCGGCCCCGCGCGCCGCCGCATCGCGGGCGTTCAGCACCACAAGGCGCGAATCCTCGACCCAGCAATCCGAGTATTCGTAAGCGCGCTCAAACTTCGGCTGCAGCACCTTGCCCTCGGGCGCATTGCGCAGATCGAGCGCGCTGGTGCCCGGCAGGATTTTGCGCCCGCCCAGATGGTCATACATGAACAGGCCGAGCCGGATCAGCCAGGCCGGACGGCGCCCCCTCAGCCACGGCATGAACAGGCCCAGAAGCTTCGAGGTCGGCGTATCGCCTTCAAAGCGCATATCGGCGTGATAGGGCAGCACAAAGCGCATCGGCCAAGAGATATGCGGCATCGCCCGCAGCAGAACTTCGCGTTCCACCAGCGCCTCATGCACCAGCCGCACTTCGAAATATTCCAGATAGCGAAGCCCGCCATGGAACAGCTTGGTCGAGGCCGACGAGGTCGCCGAGGCCAGATCGCCCATCTCGGCCAGCGTCACGCTGAGCCCGCGGCCCGCCGCATCCCGCGCAATCCCGCAGCCGTTCACGCCGCCGCCGATCACGAAGAGATCCGAAACCTTACCGATGTCAGCCGTTTCGGCCACGAGCACCCCCTGTTCGCATTTCACCTGAAATTCATGGCGAAGATTTTCGCTTACGTAAAGGAACTTTTTTCGTTTTCGTTCCTTTTTGGTCGTTTATGAAATTTTCCCAAGAAAATCAGGGGGTATCCGGTCATCAGGTGAGTGAAGCCTCACCTGTTCTGTGTATTTTTGCGACTCTTCTGTGTACTTTTAAACCGATATTGACCGAGACGCGCAGAAATTGGCAGAATCATTCGTGACTTTCGAAAATATTCGCGCATAAACGAAAATTCTTGTTTTTCGTTCTCCATGTCGTTACTGCATTTCCACTGGGAACGGGAGGGACGGATGGCACAGTCATTCCGGCAGGCCGAAATCATCGAGATCGCGCAACGCGATGGCAAGGTCACGGTTGAGGGCCTGGCCGAGCATTTCAGCGTGACCCTGCAAACCATCCGCCGCGATCTGGCCGAGCTCGGGGAAAACGGCAAGCTCGAGCGCGTGCATGGCGGCGCGATCCTACCCTCGGGCATCGCCAATATCGGCTATGAAGACCGCCGCAGCCTGAACCAGACCGGCAAGGAAGGCATCGCGCGCGCCTGTGCGGCGCAGCTGCCCGAAAGCAGTTCGATCTTTCTCAACATCGGCACCACCACCGAGGCCGTGGCTCGCGAGCTTCTGTCGCATCGCGATCTCATGGTGGTGACCAACAACATGAACGTGGCCAATATTCTCGCCCAGAACGAGGCCTGCCAAGTGATCCTCACCGGCGGGGCGCTGCGGCGCTCGGATGGCGGGCTGGTGGGCAATCTGACCACCGAAACCATCCGGCAGTTCAAGTTCGACTACGCCGTCATTGGCTGTTCGGCGCTGGATGAAGAGGGCGACATTCTGGACTTCGACATTCAGGAAGTCGGCGTCAGCCAGACCATCATCCGCCAGTCGCGCAAGATCATTCTGGCCGCCGACCACACCAAGTTCCAACGCCACGCCCCGGCGCGGATCGGATCAGTGGCCGAGATGGATCTGTTCGTCACCGACCGCCCCCTGCCCGCGCCCCTCGCCAGCGCCTGCCAGAACTGGGGCACGCAGGTGATCGTGGCCGAGGGCTAAGCCCTACCCGTCGACCCTGTGATAGGTCATTTCGGCCACCAGCCGCCAGGTTTCCTCGCCCTCGCCGCGCAGGATCTGGCGGATCACGAAGCTTTCCTCATCGGGCAGTGTCACCCGCAGCTGGGTCTCATAGGCCTTGTCGTCCACGATCAGCGGCGTGGTCGAGCTCAGCTCGATCTCATCCGGTGTTTCGGTGCCGGACAGCTGGATCGTCTGCCCGGTCACCGCCGACCAGAAGCCCGCATTCACCTCGCCCGACCCGGCGCGCACCAGACGCAGCGAGATGTCGGATTTTCCGGCGGCAACGGCGCAATTGCCGGTCACGCTGATATCGCCCGGCGCATCTTCGGCGGGTGTGATCTCGACCCGGCAGCGCCCACGTTCCACTGGCGCTTCGGCCCCCGTCGCCATCTGCCCGTCGCCCATCCAGGTGCCGGTGGTGGCGAAAAACCCGCCAGCCTCGGCCATGGCAGGGCTCATCAGGGTCAGGCCAAGAACGGCAACAGCTTTGCGGATCATCACGTCGATTTCCTTTTCATGCGGCGTAGCGGCAGGCCCAGACGGCCCCGCCTGCGGAAGATGATCAGCGCGGCGGGCAGCACAAGAAGATCAGCGATCAGGGCCAGAATATAGACCAATATGGTAATGCGGCCGAAAATCGCCACCCCTTCGTTATGGGCAAACAGCGTGCCGATCATGCCAAAGACCAGAAGCACCGATGTGGTGATCAGCGCCGGCGAAACCTCGTCGAACACCGCGCGCAAGCGGCGACGACGAATGCGCGTCACCCCGCCCGACAGGTGCAGCCGGTTCAGCACATGCAGCGTATCGTCCACCGCAATGCCAAAGGCCACGGTCAGCGCCATACCGTTGGAAAAGTCGATCCCGCCCCCCGACAGCGCCAGCCAGGCCCCCACCAGCGTGACCGGCAGCATGTTGGGGATCATCGAAATCAGCGCGATGCGAATATTGCGCAGCCAGACCATGATCAACAGCGACACGCTGATCAGCGCGATCAGCAGGCTGCGGTTGATCTCGTCCAGCACCACGCTGGCCACCCGCGACGACATCACCGGCAGCCCGGTCACCCGCCCGATCTCGACCCCCACTAGCGCCGGGTCACCCGCGAGCTTGGCGTCGATCCGCCCGGCCTCAGCCGAGGTTTCGATGCCGTTGACATAGCGAAACGGCGTCGAAACGAGGGTTTTGGTGCCATCGCGCGAAATCACCCGCTGCGCCAGCGCGTCCGGCAGATCGGCGACGCGGATCCCTGCCCCCTCGGCGCTCGCCCCTGCCGCCAGCCCGTCCTCGCCGGTTTCCTCGGCAATATCGCGCTTCACTTGCGCGATCACCTCCGGATCGGTGCTGGTCACCGGCACCTGATATTGCGACACCGGGGTCACCTTTGCCTCGACCGCATCAAAGACCATGCGCACCGGATCGGTTTTGCGCAGCCCGTCCATCAGCGAATAGCGCGGCGCCGCCTGCACATAAAACAGCATCGAGAGCACCAGAAACAGCATCGCAATCCAGGCCACCCGGCGCGGCGCGCGAAAGGCCAGACGCGGCAGATGGCCCAGACCAAAGCCGGTGGGCGGGTGATCGTGCAGCCGCTCGAACAGAGGGTCGAACCAGCTGAACCGCCCCGCCACCGACAGCACCACGGTTTGCGTCAGCAGCACCACCGCCACCGAGGCCAGGGTGACAACCACCCCCATCCAGCCCATTTCCGCAATGATCGTCGAGCGCGAAAAAGCCAGCGCACCAAAGGCAATCGCGGTGGTCACGGCGGCAAAGATGCAGGCCGTCGCCACCCGCCGCACCGCCCGCACCGTGGCCCGGATCGTATCGCGCCCGCCCTGCCGCGCCCGTTCAAAGCCGATATGGATCGCGTCCGAGGTCGACAGCACCAGAATCAGCACCGGCAGGTTGATCGTCATGGTGTTGATCGACACGCCCAAATGCCCGTGCAGCGCCAGCGTGATCGCCACCGCGGCCATCGGCCCCGGCAGGGTCAAGAGCGCCAGCCGAAAGCTGCGAAACGCCAACACGGCCACGCTGAACCCCATCACCACGCCGATCACGATCAGCATCAGCACATCGCGTATCAGCGCGTCGGCAATGGCGTTGCGCAGCACCGGATACCCGGCCAGCCGCACCTGCGCGCCCGAAGCCGCCCCGGCCCGGTCACCCAGCTCGGTCAGCGTGACAATCTGGTCGCGGCGTTTCGACATGTCGAAGTCGTCCACCTCGCTGATCGGCAGGATCACGATCATCGCGCTGCGATCCGCCGCCATCATCCGCGCCAGCGCCGGTTCCGAGGCCCGCGCCGCATCCAGCCGCGCCGCCATCTCACCCTCAGGCAGCGGCGGATAGGGAAACAGCGGCTCCGCTGCCCCGTCGCCGATGGTCACATGCAGCGAGAGTGGCGAGATCACCGCCTGCACCCCCGGCACGAATTGCGCATCGAGGATGAAATCCGAAATCGCTCCGGCCACCTTGGGATCGGCCAGATCGGGCGCTTCGACCAGCGCGATCACATCGTCGGTATCGCTGACGAAATCCTCGCTGAGAGCGGCAAAATCCTGATACGCGGCCAGGTCGGAATGGAAAAACCGAAGCAGCTCGTCATTGACCTGGATCTTGGAAATGCCGGTGACCGCGAATACCGCCAGCGCCGCCACAGCCAGCCAAAGCAGCCAGAAACGCCCACGCAGCCCGGCCAGCAATTTTGCCACCCTGCGATCCCAATTCACCTGACTGATCACATGTCTCTCCCGTGCCTTCCCGGCTGCAATAAGTGATCACGCGGGCTAGCGCTTGGCAAGCGCCGAGCGGTCGCATTCCGTCAAGGAACCTCCAGCGTTCCACGATCCTTGCCACGCGCATAAAAAACGGGCCGCGACTGGCGCGGCCCGTTGGCTGTTACACTCCGAAAGGAAAAGCTCAGCCGTCCTGACGGATGGTGGCGTTTTTCGGATCGTAGGGGCTGTCGCAGGTCACGACCGCATCCCACAGTTTGTTCTGCAGCTTCACTTTCAGCTTGGTGCCTTCCACCGCGTACTCGGGCTTCACATAGCCCATGCCGATGGATTTTTCGAAGGCCACCGAATAGCCGCCCGAGGTCAGACGACCCACGCGGGTTTCGCCATCTTCGGTGTAAAGCACTTCACGGCCCCACGGATCAGCATCGGCCGGGCCGTCGATCAGCACGGTCACGCATTTCACCCGAATGCCTTTGGCTTCCATTTCGGCTTTGCCGTGGAACTCTTTGCCCAGATCGACAAAGCGCGGCAGATCGGCTTCCAGCGGAGTCGCGTCGCGGCCCAGCTCGTTGCCGAAGGCACGGTAGGATTTCTCCTGACGCAGCCAGTTTTGCGCGCGGGCGCCAACCAGCTTCATCCCGTGCTTTTCGCCAGCTTTTTCCAAGAGGTCGAACAGGTAGTTCTGCATCTCGATCGGGTGATGCAGTTCCCAGCCCAGCTCGCCGGTATAGGCCACGCGAATGGCGTTCACCGGGCACATGCCAAGCTCGATCTGACGCGCCGACAGCCAGGGGAAACGCTTGTTCGACAGTGCGGTTTCCGGATCGGCGTCTTTGATCACCTCGGCCAGCACGTCGCGGGATTTCGGGCCAGCAATCGCGAACACACCCCATTGGGTGGTCACGTCCTGCAGCTCGATCCGGCCGAACTCGGCTTCCTTCTCGGCAATCGCCTTTTTCAGGTAGTCCGCGTCGTATTCGGTCCAGGCACCAGCCGACACCAGGTAATACTCGTCGTCTTTCAGACGAACGATGGTGTATTCGGTCCGGGTCGTCCCCGCCGCCGTCAGCGCGTAGGTCAGGTTGATCCGGCCCACTTTCGGCAGTTTGTTACAGGTGAACCAGTCGAGGAACGCGGTCGCACCGGCGCCTTTGACGATGTGCTTGGTAAAGGCCGTCGCGTCGACCAGGCCAACGCCTTCACGGATCGCTTTGGCTTCTTCCACGGCGTGTTTCCACCAGCCGCCACGGCGGAAGCTGCGGGCGTCATGGTCGAAACCTTCCGGCGCATCGAGCGGGCCGTAGTAGTTCGGGCGTTCCCAGCCGTTGACCCAGCCGAATTGCGCGCCACGGGCTTTCTGACGGTCATAGGCGGGCGAGGTGCGCAGCGGGCGGGCCGCCGGGCGCTCTTCATCCGGATGGTGCAGAATGTAGACGTGGTCGTAGCATTCTTCGTTTTTGCGCGCCGCAAACTCGGTCGTCATCCAGCTTTGGGTGTAGCGTTTCGGGTCGAGGCTCGCCATGTCGATCTCGGCCTCGCCATCGACCATCATCTGGGCGAGGTAATAGCCGGTGCCGCCCGCGGCGGTGATACCGAAGCTGAAGCCTTCCGCCAGCCACATGTTCTTCAGGCCCGGCGCCGGACCAACCAGCGGGTTGCCATCGGGGGTGTAGCAGATCGGGCCGTTGAAATCATCTTTCAGACCAACTTCTTCGGTCGACGGCATCCGGTGGATCATCGCCATATACTGGTCTTCGATCCGCTCCAGATCGAGCGGGAACAGGTCGGCGCGGAAGCTGTCCGGCACACCATATTCAAAGCAGGCCGGGGCGTTTTTCTCGTACACACCCAAGATCCAGCCGCCACGCTCTTCACGCACATAGCTTTCCGCATCGGCATCGCGGATCACCGGGTGCTCCGGGTTGCCCGCAGCGCGATAGGCTTGCAGCGCCGGGTCCACGTCGGTGACGATGAACTGGTGTTCCACCGGAATCGCCGGGATCTTGATCCCCAGCATTTTCGCGGTGCGTTGCGCGTGGTTGCCCGAGGCGGTCACGACGTGCTCGGCGGTGATCACCACCTGCTCGTCGCCCGCCACCAGGTTGCCGCCCTTTTCCACCATCTTGGTGCAGGTGACTTCCCAATGGGTGCCGTTCCAATGGAAGGCATCGGCCTGCAGCTTGCGCACGATATCCACGCCCCGCTGACGCGCGCCCTTGGCCATCGCCTGGGTCACGTCGGCCGGGTTAATGTACCCGTCTTCGGTGTGATAGAGCGCGCCCTTCAGATCTTCGGTATTGATCAGCGGCCAGCGCGATTTGATCTCGTCCGGGGTCAGGAATTCGTATTTCACGCCGCAGGTATCCGCCGTCGAGGCGTAGAGCATGAACTCGTCCATGCGCTCCTGGGTCTGCGCCATACGCAGATTGCCGACCACGGCAAACCCGGCATTCAGCCCGGTTTCTTCTTCCAGCGTCTTGTAGAAATCCACCGAATATTTGTGAATATGCGTGGTGGCATAGCTCATATTGAACAGCGGCAGCAGCCCGGCGGCGTGCCAGGTCGAGCCCGAGGTCAGCTCGTCGCGCTCCAAGAGCATCACATCTTCCCAGCCCGCTTTGGCCAGATGATAGGCGATCGAAGCGCCAACTGCGCCCCCGCCGACGACAAGCGCTTTCACATGGGTTTTCATGGCCCGACTCCCTGTTGACGTTCCGCGTGCATCCTTGCCCGAAGGCCGCGCGCGCTGAAAGAAACCGCCGACGCTTGAAGGCGCGAAAACGACTAGCGGGCGAGCTTCGACAAAAAATTATCGACCGGCAGCACCGGACGCAACACCGAAGCCAGCTCGTCCAGATGCGGGCTGGTCCGGTCAAACAGCGCATAACAGGTGAAATCCTGCACAATCGCCGCCTGTTGTTCATAGCCGTAGGTCAGGAATTCCGCCTGCGGGTCGACGGTAAACCAATAGGGATCAACACTCTCGACCGTTTCGCCCGCCGCCGTGGTCGGGCTGTAGCCGGTGCGCGCGCGGTTTTGCCATTGCCAGACATGCACCAGCTCATGCGCCATCAAGATCGCCGAGGGGAACGGCACGCTGTCGGGGAAGCCCGCGAAACTGTCCGGCGCATAATAGCGCTCGCCCATGAACACCGCATTCCACAGCACAAAAGCCGCCGGCCCCGTCATCCGCCGCGAGGTGGTGCGCTTGCGCTCGCAGAGCCCAGGCGGCGCCTTGGCCGGTGTGGCGCCCGCTGTCGCCGCATTGGGGCGCGGCTCCGGCAGCGGCAACAGCCCGAGATTGACGCTCACGCTCACCTTGGAGGTATCGAGCGACGGACCGAACAGCGCCTGCGCCACCTCCGCCTCGTTCGAGGTCAGCGGCCGGGCACAGGCCGACAGGAGCGTAAGGGCAACAAGCGCGCGTTTCATGAGGCGAAGGTGCGACGGGATCGGCGGCAGGTCAAGCGGGGGGAGATGACTGTGGCGGGGATGGGCGAAAGCCAATTTTCGCTGCGACTAGGACGAACGGCAGCGCTCGGCAGAGACTACAGCTTTACAACGCCAAATCGGATGAGCATTCTGCTTAGAATCGACCAGCCCTACGCAAATATTCGTAACACGTACTAACAAGAGCAAGAGCAAAATATCGCTGACGTTATCACTCAGTGCAAATCCAGTTTATCTTAAGGAAGACGCCGTGAGCCGCTCAGAAATTCGACCATCGGAGATCAATCAACTCCTCGAAAAGGCACGAGATCGGAATTATGGAAAGTATCTCGCAGCGGTAGATTTAAACTATGTTCGAGGAATTCGAGAACAGAGAATCTCTTTCGACTTTCCCGTGACGGCGATCATTGGAACGAATGGAGGCGGGAAGACAACTATTCTTGGTGCTTCTGGATTGATTTATAGAAGCGTTGCGCCCGCTAGATTTTTTTCAAAGGGTGGTAAATACGATAACACTATGCAGGATTGGAAAATTGGCTACGAGGTGATTGATAGATCGGCGAGTAAAAACTCATCAGTCAGCCGAACGGCGAGTTTCCGACAAAAAAAGTGGAATAGAGATGCTCTGGACAGAGAGGTTCTTGTCTTTGGCGTGAGCAGAACCGTTCCCGCATCTGAAAAGAAAGAGTTTCGTCGATTTGCAAGTAATAATTTCTCTGTGCCGTTGGCAAACGAATCTTTGTTTTCAGCCTCGGTTATTGAAGCCGCAGGCAGGGTGTTGGGAAAGGATATATCGAAATTTAAAGAGTTAAAGGTTGATGATGGCGGTCGCGTGACGCTGCTCACGGCAGAAGCTAGCAGTGATGTATCATACTCTGAGTTTCATTTTGGAGCCGGAGAGTCGAGTGTTATCAGAATGATATCTGAAATCGAGTCTGCGGAAGATAATGCATTGATACTTATCGAGGAGATAGAAAATGGCTTGCATCCGGTGGCAACTATCAAATTGGTTGATTACTTAATCAGAGCAGCCAAACAGAAGAGTCTGCAAGTAGTTTTCACGACACACTCCAATGACGCCCTTATGCCGCTTCCTGATAAAGCTGTTTGGGTGGCGAGTCAAAATCGTATATTTCAAGGAAAACTGGATGTGGATTCCCTGAGGGCGATATCTGGAACGATAGAAAAGAAAGTTGTAGTTTTTGTTGAGGATGAATTCGCAAAGTTGTGGGTTGAATCTGTGATTAGGGTAAACGCGCCAGAAGTACTTGATCAGCTTGAAACACACGCCCTCTCAGGGGATGGGAATGCGTTCAAGATGACAATGTCACATAATGGCAACCCATCTATCGAAACACGAGCCATTTGTGTTTTAGATGGAGACAGCAGTCAGAACGCTGATCTAGAAAACCTTATTTTTAAACTACCGGGAGAGATGCCAGAAGCATATGTCTTCGACTGCATTATCGAAAAGTGGGATGAAGTAGGTGGGCGCTTGACCGTCGCTCTTTTACAGCAATTTAGCGATACTGACCGAGTCAAATTGATCCTCGACGAGACGAGGCGTTCCAATATGGACGAGCACGTTCTCTACAACCAAATCGGAGAACGCCTGGGATTCATACCGGAAAAAACGGTTCAAATGGCGTTTGCCAATGCTTGGGGCCAGATCTTTAATTCCGAAGTGGAAGACATCGTTAGTGCAATTAAAAATGCTGTGGTAGCGTGAAGCAAGATGGCCTTGGTTTGGATTTATGACTAAAGATACCCACTTTAGTTCGTGAACTAACACTCTTTTCTTGGTCCATGGACTTTGTTGATCCATGAACGGCGGTTATTTGGTTTTCGGTGGCAGCTTCATGACTGCAGGTCGAATGTCCGCATGGGGCCGGAACAGTCAGCATCCGCCCTCCACTCACAGCCTCACCACCCCCAAATCCCCCCCATCCCAAAACTTCGCACAGTTAGCGGTAACACCTTTACTGCCAATGACTTAGACCCCCGGGCGAGTTCGCCCATCTTCGAACAAGAGGGGGGTCAGGCCAGGCTGGGGACCACCAGATCGGGGGGGCGGTGGCCGTCGGCGAAGGTTTTGATATTGATCAGCACCTTCTCTCCCATTTCGATCCGACCCTCGCGGGTGGCCGAGCCCATATGGGGCAGCAGCACCGCATTCTTCAGCGCCCGCAGCCTGGGGTTCACGTCGGTCCCGTGTTCGAACACATCGAGCCCGGCGCCCGCCAGTTCTCCCGCCCGCAGCATCCGGGTCAGGGCGTTTTCATCGATCACTTCCCCCCGCGAGGTATTCACGATCACCGCATCGGGTTTCATCAGCTTCAGCCGCCGCGCATTCATCAAATGAAAGGTCGACGGGGTATGCGGGCAGTTGATCGACAGGATATCCACCCGGCTGACCATCTGGTCGAGGCTCTCCCAATAGGTGGCGCCGTGTTCCGCCTCGATATCTGGGTGCAGCCGCCGCCGGTTATGATACTGCACCTCCATCCCGAAGCAGCGCGCCCGTTTCGCCACCGCCTGCCCGATCCGTCCCATCCCGAGAATACCCAACCGTCGCCCGGCGATCCGTCCGCCCAGCATCGCGGTGGGGGTGAAGCCTTCCCAATCGCCGGCCTGCATCACCGCCATGCCTTCGGGAATGCGCCGGGTCACCGACAGGATCAGCGCCATGGTCATATCGGCGGTATCCTCGGCCGAGACCCCGGGCGTGTTCGAGACCAGCACCCCACGCTGCCGCGCCGTGGCCACGTCGATATGATCGACCCCGGCGCCGTAATTGGCGATCAGTTTCAGCTTGTCGCTGGCCTGCGCGATCAGCCCCTGATCAATCTGATCGGTCAGCGTCGGCACCAGCACATCGGCACGGTGCATCGCATCGGCCAACTCCCCGCGGCTCATCGGTATGTCGCTTTCATTCAGCTCCACATCGAACAACTCGCGCATCCGCGCCTCGACCACCTCGGGCAACCGTCGCGTAACAACAACACTCAAGCGCTGCGATCCCATAAGCTTCCTCCCGGATTCTTGCCTTGCGGCTCAGCGAGTGGCATGGTGGCAAGGAACGCGGAGAGGCACAAGCGCGCCGTAGCGCCAATAATGAAAACAAACCGCGTCGGGTGGGCAGTTGATGAACGTGATTGGACAGTCGCGGCTTTCGCTTGGCGTTTTGGCAGGGGTATTTTCCCTTGCCTTGCTTGCTGCGCCGGTTGCAGCCGATGAGCCCAATCGTGGCCCGGTCACGCATCTGCCCCTGCCCCGCTTTGTTTCGCTGAAAGCAAGCGAGGGCAATGTGCGTCGGGGGCCATCGCTGACCCATCGGATCGACTGGGTGTTCAAACGCAAAGGCATGCCGCTGGAAGTGATCGGCGAATATGGCCATTGGCGTCAGGTCCGCGACAGCGACGGTGTCGGCGGCTGGGTTCACTACACGATGCTTTCAGGGGTTCGAACCGGGCTGGTCGCAGCCGATCTCGCGCCGATCTATGCGCGGGCGGATACGCAAAGCGAGGTCAAGGCGCGGCTGGAGGCGGGGGTCATCCTTTCGCTCGACAACTGCGCGATCGACTGGTGCCGGGTGAGGGTAGAGGGAATACGAGGATGGATGGTCAAGTCCGCTTTCTGGGGCGTGCGACCGGACGAGCAGTTCGACTAGGGATCGACGAGGTCACCACACCGGGGGCCGCGAAAATTCTCAACCGCAGCGGTCGGCGACTGCTGGTCGTCCATACCGAAACCGGTTGGGCCGAGCCGGTGGCCAAGGGCAGCGACAGCTTTTTGCCAAAACTGGTGGCCGAGCTGACCGGGCACGGGATCGAAACCCGGATGGTGCGGGCGCGGACGAAAACCGCCGAGATCCTGAACGATCCCGAGGCCGATCACATTCACATCACGATGGGCGATGCCCCCGCCTATGGTCGCAATATGCTGCATGTTGAGGAAAGCTATATTCGCGGGTTTTGGTATCTCGACGAGATCGGCGTGTACTGGAATTCGTCGCTGCGGCTCATGCCTTTTGCGCCGGAACGGATCAACGCCGCCCATGCCGAGTATTTCTTCAACGGCGTCACCGGCTGGATGCTACGCGAAAACGTCTCGAAAGCGCCGCAACCGCAGCGCCTGTCGGGCCATCTGGAACCTGCGCTTGCGGTCATTTTCACCCAGGAAATCGAGGGGCTGAGGCAACGCTCGCATTACCTCAGCAACGAGCAGATGATCCGCACCACAGCCGAGTTTGACCGCCATCGACCGATCTACGTGAAGCTGCATCCGGTGCAGTCGAAAGCGATGCGGCGCAACCTTTTGAACGTGGCGCAGGACTACCCGAATGTGAAGGTGGCCGATGCCTCGGTGCATGATCTCATCGAAGCCTCTTCGGTGGTGGTCACGCAGAATTCGGCCGCCGGGTTTGAAGCCCTGATGCAGAAAAAGCCGGTGGTGACCTGCGCCAAATCCGACTATTGGCACGCGACGCTGACCGCAAAGACCGCAGGCGACCTGCGCGAGGCTCTGGCCTATGGGGCCGATGCGATGGCCGATTTCGACTACGAGAAATATTTCCATTGGTTTCTCAACCGGAACCTGTTGGAAGAGGCCAAGGAAAACTTTGCCGAACGGGCCATGGCCCGATTGCGCGACAAGGTCCTCTTGTAGGTCGGTCAGAACATTGTTGAAACAGTGCAAGAAACCGCACAAAATGCTGCGGTTTTCTGTTTGAAATAGCAGATACGTGAAGGCGGGCGGCCGACGTGACTGCGTTGATCCTGGCCCCTTTCTTCGGGCTTTGATTCGGCACTTGGGAGGAAACTATGTCCAAACGCATCGCCATGACCCTGTCAGCAGGGGTCGCCTCGTCTTCCGTGGCGTTGATCCTTGTCGGGCTGAAGCTCTGGGCGCTGGGGGAAACCCATGCGCTGTCCGTCGCCGCCTCGCTGGCCGACAGTGCGATGGATCTGATGGTTTCGCTCGGCGGGCTGGCCGCGCTGATCTATGCCGCCCGCCCCGCCGATGACGATCACACCTATGGCCACACCGCCGCCGAAGATCTGGCCGCGCTGGCGCAATCGCTGTTCATCATGGCCTCGGCGAGCGTCATCGGCTGGGCGGCGATCACCCGGCTGCTGACCCCCGAAGCCACACCGCTTTATAACCAGACCAGCGGCATGGTGGTGATGAGCGTCTCCATCGTGCTCACCATCGGGCTGGTACTCTGGCAGCGCTATGTGCTGCGCCACACGCGCTCCAAGGTCATCGAGGCCGACAGCCTGCATTACCTTGGCGACCTGATCCCCAATATCGGTGCCATCGCCTCGCTCTGGATTTCAAAGAGCTTCGGGCTCGGGCAGATCGACAGCGTCGTTGCCCTTGGCGCGGCGCTGATGCTGGCGGTTGGCGCGATCCGGATTTTCAAACGCGCCTGGGATGCGCTGATGGATCGGGCAGCCCCTCAGGAGGTGGTCGAAGAGGCCACCCGCATCATCCGCGACTGGCCCGGCGTCTATGGCTATCACGATCTGCAAACCCGCATGTCAGGCTCGCGCTATTTCTTCACCGTCCATATCGAGTTGGACGGGCAGAAGACGCTGGATGAGACCCATGCCATCGCCGCCGCCCTGCGCCGGGCGCTGCTGCGGGCCTATCCCGACAGCTACGTGATGATCCATCAGGATCCCGCCGGGGTGGAACCCCACCCCGACGATCCTTCGCGCAAAAAGGGCTAAAGCGCCGTCCCGGCCAGCCCCCTGCCTTTCAGCAGCGCCTCGACCCCCGGCAGGCTGCCGCGGAAATCGAGATAGGCCTGCGCCTCGTCCTGCACCGATCCGGCGGAGAGGATGAATTTTTCCAGCCGCGCGGCGGTCTCGGCATCAAAAGCACTGCCCGCCTCTTCAAAGGCCGCAAAGGCATCGGCATCCATCACCTCCGACCACATGTAGCTGTAATAGCCCGAGGAATAGCCGTCACCGGAAAAGACATGGGCGAAATGCGGGGTAGCATGGCGCATCCGGATGGAGCGCGGCATGCCGATTTCTTCCAGCACTTCCGCCTGTTTCTGCATCGGATCAGCGGGGGCCGCGCCATCGTGAAAGGCCAGATCGACCAGCGCCGAGGCGACATATTCGATGGTCTGAAAGCCCATATCATAGGTTGCCGCGCCGATCAGTCGCTCCAGCAGCGGGGCGGGCATCGGTTCGCCGGTTTCGGCATGGGTCGCAAACTCGCCCAGCACTTCGGGCACTTCCATCCAATGTTCATTGAGTTGACTGGGCAGCTCGACAAAATCGCGCGCCACTGAGGTGCCCGAAATGCTTTCATAGGTCACATTCGACAGGAGCTGATGCAGCGCATGGCCGAATTCATGAAACAGCGTGCGCGCATCGTCCCAGCTTAGCAGCGCCGGTTTGCCCGGCTCAGGCTTGGAGAAGTTGCAAACATTCACCACAATGGGCCGCACCGCATCCAGCCCTTTCTGGCTGCGCATCGCCGAACACCAGGCGCCGGAGCGTTTGCTTCCCCTGGCAAAATAGTCCCCCAGAAACACCCCCACATGCGCGCCCGCCCGCGTGACTTCCCAGCCGCGCACATCGGGGTGGTAGAACGCGCCATCGAGGGCGCGGAACTCCAGCCCGAACAGGCGGTTGGCCACCGAGAACACCGCTTCGACCATCCGGTCGAGCTGCAAATAGGGCTTGATCTCGGTTTCATCGAGATCGTGCTCGGCTTGACGGCGCTTTTCGGAATAATAATGCCAGTCCCACGGCTCCAGCGGGCCATCAAACCCATCGGCGCGCAGCATGTTTTCCAGCACTTGCGCATCGGCCTCGGCCGCCGCCCGGGCCGGGGCCCAGACCTGCATCAAGAGATCGCGCACCGCCTCGGGGGTTTTGGCCATTTCCGGCTCAAGCTTGAAGGCGGAAAAACTGTCATAGCCCAAGAGCTTCGCCCGCTCTTCGCGCAGGCTCAGGGTTTCTGCGGCAATCGCGCGGTTGTCGGTCTCTCCACCATTCGCCCCACGCGCAGTGAAGGCCTCATAGGCCTTTTGGCGCAGGGCGCGGTTGGGCGAAAAGGCCAGAAACGGCGTAACCAGCGAGCGCGACAGGGTCACCACCGGCCCGCCTGCCCCGCGTTCCGCCCCGGCGGCGCGGGCGGCATCGGCCACGAACCCCGGCAGGGTGCCTAGATCCGCCTCGGGCAGGTCCATCTGCCAGCTGCGTTCGTCCGCCAGCAGGTTCTGGCTGAAGGTGGTACCCAGTACCGAAAGCCGCTGCATGATCACCTTAAGCCGCTCACGCTCATCGCCTTCCAACAGCGCCCCCGCCCGCACGAAGCGGCGGCGGGTGAGCGTCAGCACCCGGAGCTGTTCACCGGTCAGATCCAGAGCTTCGCGGTTTTGCCACAACGCCTCGACGCGGGCGAACAGCGCGGGGTTCATCATGATTTCCGAGGAATAGGCCGCGAGTTTTGGTGAAAACTCCCGCTGCAGCGCCTCGCGCTCGGGTGTGGCATCGGCAGAGGCGAGATTGAAAAACACCCCCAGCACCTTGGACAGCAGCGCATCAGCCTCTTCCAGCGCGTCGATCGTGTTGGCGAATGTCGGCGCGTCCGGGTCTTCTGCAATCGCGGCCACATTGGCGCGCGCCTCGTCCAGCGCCGCCTCGATGGCCGGGGCAAAATGCGTGTCTTCAATCGCCGCGAAGGGCGGCAGGGCAAATTCAGTTTTCCAGTCGGAAATAAGGGGGTTGGTCATCGCGCGTCTCCTTTGCCGAGAAGCTAGGGGCGCGCTAAGCGAAGGTCCAGCCCTCGCCTGCGATCAGGTGGTTTTCGTCCTCAAATGCCGTTCCAGCCGTCGCAGCGCCAGCGAGAGCGAAATGGTCATCACCAGATAGACCAGCGCGACCACGTTATAGGTTTCGAAATAGCGAAAATTACCCGCTGCGGTGACTTTGCCGAGTTGGGTAATATCGGCCACGCCCAGCACCGAGACCAGCGAGCTATCCTTGATCATCGAGATGAAATCATTACCCAGCGGCGGCAGGATGGTGCGGATCGCTTGCGGAAAGATAATGTGGCGAAAGCGCAGCCAGCCATTCAGGCCCAGCGCTTCAGCAGCCTCGATCTGGCCCTTGTCGACCGAAACCAGCCCGGCACGGAACACTTCGGCAATGAACGAGGAATAAGCGATGGTCAGGGCGATCACTGCCCGCCAGAGCAGGCTGAAATCGCGGGTGCGCATCGGGTCGAAGCCCAGCGACTCCAACAGCAGGTTCACCGCTTTCACCAGCCCCGGCGCCAGCACGAAAGCGACGTAAAGCAGCAGCACCAGAAGCGGGATGCCGCGCACGATCTCGACATAGAACCGGGCGATCTGGCGCAGGGCCGCAAAACGCGACAGCGAGGCCACGGCCAAGAGCAGCCCCAGAAGCGTGGCCAGCCCAAAGCCGACAAGGGTGACGAAAACGGTGACGCCGAGCCCGCGCGTGAGGGTCGTCAGCACCGTGGTATAGAGCTGATCGGCCAGCACCCGGTAGAACAGATAGACCCCGATGGCCACTGCGGTCAGCAGCCACCAGGGAAAGTCTTTTTCGTGATCAGGGGTGTCGCGCACCCGTCACTCGCCCATTTTGTAATCGAGGAACCACTTCTTGTTCAGCGCCTCAATGGTGCCATCGGCCTGCATCGAAGCAATCGCGGCATTAACCGGTGCGACAAGATCGGAGCCTTTCGGGAAGATGAAGCCGAAATCCTCGGCGCCCAGTTTTTCGCCGATGATTTTCAGCCCACCATCCGAAGCTGCCACAATGCCGTTGCCGGCGGTGGAATCGGTGAGGATCAGGTCGACGTCCCCGGCTTTCAGCGCCTGCAGGGTGGCCCCGAAGGTTTCAAACAGCTTGATACGCGGGTTGGCTTCATCACCATCCAGCACCTCATAGACCCCGACATAGAAAGGCGTGGTGCCGGGCTGCGCGGCCATCAGCAGGTCGGGATCGGCGGCAAAGCTCGTGGCATCGGCAAAGCGGCTTTCATCGCCGCGCACCACCATCAGCATTTCCGAGCGCATATAGGCGTCGGAGAAATCCACCTGCTCGGCGCGGTCGTCGCGGATGGTGATGCCGTTCATCGCCATATCGTATTCGCCTTGCGAAATCGCCGGGATCATCGCGTCCCACGAGGCGTTTTCATAGGTGACCTTGATATTGATGCGTTTGGCAATCTCGGCCACGGCATCATATTCCCAGCCGACCTGATTGCCGGTGCCATCAATGAATTGCAGCGGCGGATAGGTGTTTTCGCTCATCACCACCATCTCTTGCCCGCCCAGATCGGGCAGGTCGGCGGCAAAGGCGGTGCTGGCCGTGGCCAGAAAGGCGGCGGCAAGGGCAAGACGTTTCATAGGAGTGCTCCCGGTTGGTTTCTGCGGCCAGATTATCCCGCGCAGGTGGCTTAGCAAGCCATCAGGCCGCCCTCAATGCTCGTCAGCGCCGCAGATCGGGCACTCTGCCCGTTTCTTTGTCGTGATCATCCGGGTCTCGCCATAAAGCGCATCATAGATCAGCAACCGGCCCCTCAGCCCCTCGCCCGCCTGGGTGATCTCTTTCACCGCTTCCACCGCCATCATGCTGCCCATCACCCCGGGCAGCGGGCCGATCACCCCGGCTTCGGCGCAAGAGGGCGCAAGGCCCGGTGCCGGGATCTCGGGGAAGACGCATTGATAGCAGGGCGCGCCCTTGGCCGGATCATAGAGCGAAATTTGCCCCTCCCATTGGGTGATCGCTGCCGCAATCACCGGCTTGCCAAGGCGCGCGGCGACCTTGTTGACCAGGTAACGGGTCGAGAAATTGTCGGAGCCATCAAGGATCAGATCGTAATCGGCAAACAGGGTTTCAGCGATCTCTTCGGTCAGCCGTCGGTGATAGGGGCGCACGTTGATATGCGGGTTTTGCGCCCGCATCGCTGCTTTCGCGGCAAACACCTTGGGCATATCAATATCGTCTACGCGGTAGATCACCTGACGTTGCAGATTGGAATTCGACACGCGGTCATCGTCGATCACCCCGATCGTGCCCACCCCGGCGGCGGCGAGGTAGATGAGCGCGGGCGAACCCAGCCCCCCGGCGCCGATCACCAGCACATGCGCGTCTTTCAGGTTTTTCTGCCCCGGCCCGCCGACCTCTCGCAGCACGATATGGCGGGCATAGCGGTCAAGCTCTTGCTCGGAAAACGGCAATTCGGCCTCGGGGGCGGGAGTGGGCGCGCGGCGGGCGCGGATTTTCAGCCAGGCCACCCCCCGCGCATAAAGCCCGATCAGCACGAACACCCCGGCAAGCGTGGCCCATCCGGCGAAATTGCCCCCCAGCGCGCGGTTGAGCGCGTGATCGGTGGGCAAAAGCGCGTGCGGGATAAGCACGGTCACGAAAACCAGCGCGGTTAGCCCCCAGCGCCAAGACCGGGGCCAGCGCAGCGCGACCCCGCCCAGCCAGATCGCAACAAGAGTAAGAACAACCCAGATCATTTGCGGCCCGTCGAGCCAAACCCACCTTCGCCGCGTTCGGTATCGGCCAGTTCTTCGACGGGTTCATAGCGCATCTGGATCACCGGGGCGATTACCGCTTGGGCAATGCGGTCGCCGTGATGCACCACATAGGGTTCCACCCCGAGATTAACCAACAGCACCCCGAGCGGCCCGCGATAATCGCTGTCAATCGTGCCAGGCGTGTTGGGCAGGGTGATCCCGTGACGCAGTGCCAGACCGGAGCGCGGGCGGATCTGCATCTCGAACCCGACCGGGATTTCGATCCGCAGGCCGGTGGGCACCACGCGGCGCTCCATCGAACCCAGAACGATGCCGAGATGGCGTTGATCTTCAGGCAGGTTCACCCGCAGATCGGCCCCCGCCGCGCCCGGGGTTTCATAGCTCGGAAGCGGCAGGCTGCGGTCAGCACCCTCTTCCCAGATAAAGCGGATGATCTGCATGGTCCCTAGCCCTTCACTGTCTCGGCGATACGCGCCGCCAATTTGCGCGCTACCTCGTCTTTCGTCATGCGCGGCCAATCCTCTGCCCCGTCGGCATGGATCAGATGCACCGCGTTTTCCGCCCCGCCCATGATCCCGGTTTCGGGGCGTACATCATTGGCCAGGATCCAGTCGCAGCCCTTGCGGGCGCGTTTGGCGGTGGCATGGGCGATCACGTCGTCGGTTTCGGCGGCAAAGCCCACCACCAGCGCCGGACGCCCCTCGCCCATCTGGCTGACCGTGGCCAGAATGTCGGGATTTTCGGCGAAATCGAGCTGCGGCAGCGCGCCGGAACCGTCCTTTTTGATCTTGCTGTTCGAGGCGCCGGACACCCGCCAATCGGCCACAGCGGCGGCGAACACCGCCACATCGGCGGGCAGCGCGGCCTTGACTGCGTCGAACATCTCGCGCGCGGTCTCGACCCGCACCAGCTTCACCCCGGCAGGCGGCGCCACGTCGGCAGGGCCGGTGACAAAGGTCACATCCGCCCCCAATGCCGCCAGCGCCCGCGCGATCGCGGTGCCCTGCGCGCCGGAGGAGCGGTTGGCGATATAGCGCACCGGATCAATCGGTTCATGCGTCGGTCCGGAGGTCACCAGCACATGCTTGCCCTTCAACGGCCCGTCGGCCAGCGCGGCCTCTACCGCATTTGCAATCTGATCGGGTTCCAGCATCCGCCCGGGGCCGAACTCGCCGCAGGCCATATCGCCCTCGACCGGCCCGGCGAACATGATCCCATCGCCCATCAGCGTGGCGACATTGCGCTGGGTGGCGGGATGTTCCCACATCCGCACATTCATCGCAGGGGCGACGAGCACCCGCTTGTCGGTGGCGAGAAGCAGCGTTGAGGCCAGATCATTCGCCAGCCCGTTCGCCATTTTCGCCAGAAGGTCGGCGGTTGCTGGCGCCACCACCACCAGATCGGCATCGCGGCTGAGCTCGATATGGCCCATCGCGGCCTCGTCAGTGAGGCTGAAAAGATCGGTATAGACCTTTTCAGCGGCCAGCGCCGAAGCTGAGAGTGGCGTGACAAATTCTTGCCCGGCCTTGGTCAGCACCGGCACCACGCTGGCCCCGCGCGCCCGTAGCTCGCGGATCAGCGTGAGCGATTTGAACGCCGCCACCCCGCCGCCGATGATCAGAAGAATGCGTTTTCCCGCGAGCATATGCGCCTCCTGCCCAGTAAGTCCTTGTTACGGGTCAGAGCCACGCTGCGCAATATCCGCCTTGCCACACCCGTGCCGCTAATGGGCGCACCTATCGCGCTCTACTGAAATGCGAGGCAGGGATCTTCACGCTCCACCCCGGGCGCGTCGATCACCCTGTCGAACCGCCCTTCAGGGGCTTGCCCATCTTCCGACTGGCCGATTGAGAAGACCGAAACATCAGGCGCCACACGCGCGATATAACTGGGCACGCCCCAATCCGTTCTCGCGTGGCCATTGCCGGTGATGACCACCACCGGCCCGCCGGTTTCATCAAGCGCCTGCAGCGCCGCCTGGGCCAGCAAGGCGTCGCGTATCCGTTGCACATCGACCATGTCAGGCAAGAGCTCCAGCGGCAGCGCGCCGCAATGCGCCGCCATTTGCAGATTGAGCCGCTCTGCAAGCTGGCTTTCCTCGAGGGGTTCGGTCAACCCAAAGCGCACGGCCTCAATGGCAAACACATTTGTCACGCCGGTTGCCATCGCCAGCCGGGCCCAGCCGCGCGGCAGCTGCGCTCCAAAGATCTGCGCCTCGGGTGCCGCCGCAAAAATCGGCGCATACATGGCAAAATCGGGCCAGCCCCCCGCCTCCCAGCCCAGCGCCTTGCCCAAGGCAGGCAGATCGGCGCGCAGCTCAGGCGTTACCTGCCCCGCCTGCTCTTCGGTCAGCATTTCAAAGACCAGCGCGCGCGGGGCCAGCTCGGCCACCGCCTTTGCCTGCATCTGGTGATGCGCCGGGTTGTCATGTTTTTCGCCTAACAGCACCACATCCGCCGCGACCCCATCGAGCACACCCGCACCGACAGCACCGGCAACGAGTGAGAATAGAGCAGCAAGACTGGCGAAACGGCGCATCATTTCTTTACTCTGCGCTTTGCGTCTGGGCGTCGCAAGGCTTCCCCCGATCACAGCCCGGTGTTATTGCAGAAGCATGACCATGACCATGACGCTTCCTCATCTCACTCTCGTGCTCGGCGGTGCCGCTTCGGGCAAATCGTTCTTTGCCGAACAGCTGATGGAGGCCACCGGGCAGCGGATGGTCTATATCGCCACCGCCGTCGCCCATGACGACGAGATGCGGGTAAAGATCGCCGCCCATCAGGCGCGCCGCAATGCAGGCTGGAGCACGATGGAAGAACCGCTCGACCTGTCCGTGCCGCTGGCGGCGATGGAGCCTGATCAGATTGCGCTGATTGACTGCGCCACCCTCTGGCTGACCAACCACATGCTGGCAGGCAGCGACCCGACCACCGAGCGCACCCGGCTGATCCGCGCGATTGATGCCTGCCCGGTGCCGGTGGTGATCGTATCCAACGAGGTGGGTACCGGGATCGTGCCGGAAAACGAATTGGCCCGGCGGTTTCGCGGCGCACAGGGGCACCTTAATCAGGCGCTCGCCGCCGATGCCGATCTGGTGGTGCAGGTGATTGCGGGGCTTCCGAATGTGCTGAAGGGCACGCTGCCAGAGGCCGAGCATTGAGCCGGGTCACCTGGGTGCGCCACGGGCCGACGCATGAAAAAGCCTTTCTTGGTTGGCGCGACGTGCCTGCCGATCTGTCGGATACCGCAGCCCTTGCCCGGCTATCGGCGGAGCTGCCTGCCGACGCGGTGCTGATTTCATCTGACCTCATCCGCGCCGTGGCCACCGCCGATGCGCTGGCCGCCCCGAGCCGAACCCGCTTGCCGCATGAGGTGGCGCTGCGCGAGTTCAATTTCGGCGAATGGGACGGGCTGGCCTTCCCCGAGGTGGCCGCGCGCGATCCTGTGCTCAGCCGCGCCTTTTGGGAGACCCCCGGCGAGATCGCCCCGCCCGGCGGCGAAAGCTGGCAGGCGGTCGAGGCGCGGGTTTCCGCCGCGATCGACACGCTGGCACAGCAGCATGACGAGATCATCGCGGTGGCCCATGTTGGGGTGATCATGACCCAGATCGGTCGGGTACTTGGCCCCACGGCCGCTTTGGGCGTGCATATTGAAAACCTCTCGCTGACCGAGCTGCAGTTTGGCCCTGAGGGCTGGCAGGCCGGGCGGATCAACCACCTGCCATAAAACGCTTGCGCGAATCCGCTTCGCGAGTAAGGTCAGCAACCATGACCTATGATCTTTATATCGGCGATCGCGCCTTTTCGAGCTGGTCGCTGCGCGGCTGGCTGATGTTTGAAAATTTCGGCATCCCCTGCCGCACCCATATGGTCGGGCTCTATACCGGCACCATGGCGGCAGATCTTGCCCCGCTGGCCCCGGCCAAGCTGGTGCCGGTGATGCGTACGCCCGAGGGCATCGTGGTGGGCGAGACGCTCGCCATGGCCGAAACCCTGGCCGAGCGCCATCCCGAGGCCGGGCTTTGGCCCGAAGACCCCGAGGCGCGGGCCTTGGCGCGTTGGCTGGTAGCCGAGATGCATGCGGGTTTCACCGTTCTGCGCGGCGCCTGCCCGATGCAGCTTTTGCGGCAATATGACGAGTTTCAACCCTCTGACGCGGTGCGCGCCGATCTGGACCGGCTGGAAACGCTCTGGACCATGGCGCGCGCGAAATTCGGCGGCACCGGCCCGTGGCTGTTTGGGCGCTATTCGCTGGCCGATGTATTCTATGCCCCGGTCGCGGCGCGGATTGCGGGATTTGGCCTGAAGGTCAGCGCCGAGGCGCAGGCCTATGTGGCGACCCATCTGGCCGACCCGGCCTTCCGCCGCTGGCGGGCGCTGGGGCTGACGGTGCCCTATGATCCCGAACCCTATGCGCAGGAGCTGCCGCATCTGCCCTGGCCCGGCCCGCAGCCCTTGGCGGCGAAAGCGGTGGATCACGGCCCGTCGGTGAACAGCACCTGCCCCTATTCGGGCGACGCAGTGACCGACTTTCTCGAATTTGACGGCAAGATCTACGGCTTCTGCAATCCGACCTGCCGCGACAAGACGGTGAACGACCCGGAAGCCTGGCCCGCCTTCATGGCGCTGACCGGGCAGACCTGAAAACAATTCCCCCTGCCAGGCTGGTTCTGGCGGGTTTTCTGTCCGCGTTAACCATTCATAAACCAAGATTGCTGTACCGCTAAAGCGGTCGGTTATTGGTTTGGCTGGGGGCAGCTATGGTTACACGAGCCTATACGGTGGCCTTTCAGGGGGTCGAGGCGCGGATTGTTGAGGTGCAATGCGCGCTGTCGCCCGGATTGCCGAGTTTCGCCATTGTCGGCCTGCCCGACAAGGCGGTGAGCGAGGCACGCGAGCGGGTGCGCGCCGCCCTTGGCGCCATGGCCATCGCGCTGCCCTCGAAAAAGATCACCGTGAACCTGTCGCCCGCCGACCTGCCCAAGGAAGGCTCGCATTTCGATCTGCCGATCGCGCTGGCGCTTTTGGCCGCCATCGGCGCAATCCCCCCGGAAGAAACCGAAAACACCATTTCGCTGGGCGAGCTGTCGCTGGACGGATCATTGATTGCGGTTGTCGGCGCCCTGCCCGCCGCCATGGCCGCCGCCGAGGAATCGCGCGCGCTGGTGGTGCCCGAGGCCTGCGGGGCCGAGGCCGCCTGGGTGGGCGCAACAAGGGTGCTCGCCGCCCCAACGCTTGCCGCCGTGATCCGACATTTTACCGGGCAGGCGGTGCTGGATCCGGCTGAGCCGGGCGAGGTGCAGGATGAGACTGCCCAGCGCGATCTCAGCGATGTGAAGGGGCAGGAACGCGCCAAAAGGGCGTTGGAAATTGCCGCCGCCGGGCGCCATCACCTGCTGATGGTCGGCAGTCCCGGATCGGGCAAGTCGATGCTGGCCGCGCGTCTGCCCTCGATCCTGCCGCCACTTTCGCCCGCCGAAGCGCTGGAAACCTCGATGATCCATTCGCTCGCCGGGCTGATCTCTGCTGGCGGCATTTCGAAAAGTCGCCCGTTCCGCGAGCCGCATCACACTGCCTCGATGGCAGCGATTGTCGGTGGCGGGCGGGGCGCGAAACCGGGGGAGATTTCGCTGGCGCATAATGGCGTGCTGTTTCTGGACGAATTGCCGGAATTTCCCCGGCAGGTACTCGAAACCCTGCGCCAGCCGGTTGAAAGCGGCGAGGTGATGGTGGCGCGCGCCAATGCCCATGTGCATTACCCCTGCCGCTTCATGCTGGTGGCGGCGGCGAACCCGTGCAAATGCGGCCATCTGGCCGATGCATCCCGCGCCTGCTCGCGCGCGCCGACCTGTGGCGAAGATTACCTTGGCCGCATTTCCGGCCCGCTGATCGACCGCTTCGATCTGCGCCTTGATGTACCACCTGTGGCCTTTACCGATCTTGATCTGCCGGAAGCGGGCGAAAGCTCAGCCGAGGTGGCCGCGCGGGTGGCGCGCGCCCGGGCGGTGCAGACCGCCCGTTTCGAGGGCAGTCCCGCCCGGGTGAATGCCGATGCGGAAGGCAAGATGCTCGATGAGATCGCCGCGCCAGATGCCGAGGGGCGCGCGCTGCTGACCCGCGCCGCCGAACGCTTTGCCCTGACGGCACGCGGCTATCACCGGGTGCTGCGGGTGGCGCGTACGATTGCCGATCTGGAAGCCAGCGAGGCGGTGCGCCAGCCGCATATTGCCGAAGCGCTAAGCTATCGTTTCACCGGCACGCTGGCCTATGCGTAGGGAAGATCATCCCCGTTTGGCCTCGATCGCCTCCCAGATCTTGGCCGCGACATTGGTGCCGTCGAAACGTTCCAGCTCCTGAATGCCGGTGGGCGAGGTCACGTTGATCTCGGTCAGCCAATCGCCGATCACGTCGATGCCGACGAAAACCTGCCCCTTTTCGCGCAGAAGCGGCCCGATGGCGGCGCAGATTTCAAGGTCACGTTCGGTGAGGCCGATTTTTTCGGGCCGCCCGCCAACATGCATGTTCGACCGGGTCTCGCCCGCCTGCGGCACCCGGTTGATCGCGCCCACCGGCTCGCCATCCACCAGAATGATCCGCTTGTCGCCCTTCGAGACGGCGGGCAGGAATTTCTGCGCGATCAGCGGCTCGCGGTTCATGCCCGTAAACAGCTCGTGCAGGCTGGCAAGGTTGCGATCATTCGGGTCGAGCCGGAACACCCCGGCGCCGCCATTGCCGTAAAGCGGCTTCATAATGATGTCGCCGTGATGATCCTTGAATTCACGCAGCGTCGCCAGATCGCGAGCGATCATCGTCGGCGGGGTCAGATGCGGGAATTGCAGAACCAGCAGCTTTTCCGGGTAGTTACGCACCCAAAACGGGTCATTCACCACCAGCGTATCGGGGTGGATCATGTCGAGCAGATGGGTGGTGGTGATATAGCCCATATCGAAGGGCGGATCCTGCCGCAGCCAGACCACATCCCAATCGGCCAGGTCGATATCCTGTTCCTCGCCAAGGCTGAAATGGTTGCCATATTCGCGCCGGACGGTCAGCGGCCAGCCGCGCGCCATGATCCGGTCTTCACGATATGACAGCCGGTCGGGCGTGTAGTAAAACAGCTCATGCCCGCGCGCCTGCGCTTCCTCGGCAATACGAAAGGTGGAATCGGCGTCGATATTGACCGATTGGATCGGGTCCATCTGGAAGGCGATTTTCAGGCTCATGCGTCTCTCCGGGCGTTTTCCCCTATGTGGCGCGGGGTGGGGTAAAGGGCAATGGTCACGGGGGCGGGTTTTATCAGACCCAGCAATTTTCCAGAATTTCGATCTGCCCGGTGGCATCGACCAGCGCCACATCAAGGCGCAGATCGGTCAGCTGGCCTTTGGGCTGGAGGGCGACGAATTCGCTGGCGGTGGCATAGATGCGGGCAAGCTGTGCGGGTGTCAGATGCAGGGCAGCCTCGGCAAAATCGCGCGATTTCTTCACCTCGACCACGATGAAGCCCTCACCATCGGTCAGCACAAGGTCAAGCTCGCCGCCAGAGCCGCGCCAGCGCTTTGCCGCCACCGCATGTCCGCGCCGGATATAGTCGGCCGCCACGGCCTCTTCGGCGGCGAGGCCCGCGAGATATGAGGTTTGCCCCCGATCCGCGCGCGCCCGGTCGCCCATCAGCTTTTATCCATCTCCAACGCCGCCTGATACACCTTGCGCCGGGGCAAGCCATAGGCTTCGGCCACGGTGGCGGCGGCGTCTTTCAGGGTCATCTCGGCCATAGCGCGGCGCAGGGCGTCTTCCATGGTTTCCTCGGTCACCTCGTCATGGCCCCGCCCGATCAGGAGCACGATTTCGCCTTTCAGCTCGCGCTCCGCCAGCGCCTCGGTCAGCTCGCCCAATGTGCCGCGCAGCACCTCTTCGAATTTCTTGGTAAGTTCGCGGGCAATCGCGACGGGGCGGTTGGGGCCTGTCAGCTCGCCAAGATCGGCCAGAGTTTCGTGAAGCCGGCGCGGGCTTTCATAGATCACCAGCGTCGCGGGCACCGGCAGCAGCTCTTCCAGCCAGCGCCGCCGCGCCGCCTGCGAGCTCGGGGCAAATCCGGCAAACAGGAAGCGATCCGAGGGCAGGCCCGAGAGGCTGAGCGCGGTCAGCACCGCCGAGGCTCCGGGGGCGGCTGTGACGTAATGCCCCGCCGCGCCAATGTCGCGGGCCAGCGCATAGCCGGGATCCGAGACCAGCGGCGTGCCCGCCTCGCTGACATAGGCCACCGATTTGCCCGCCGCGATCAGCTTCAGAATGCCCGCCCGGCCATTTTCGCCGGAATGGTCGTGATAGGCGATCAGCGGACGTTTGCTGAGCGCAACCGCATGGATGTCGAGCAATTTGCGCGCGGTGCGGGTATCTTCCGCCGCAATCACATCGGCTGCGGCCAGAATATCCAGCGCGCGCAAGGTGATATCGCGCGCATTGCCGATTGGCGTAGCCACGAGGTAAAGACCGGCTTGCAGCGGTTTGGGATCGGGTTTCAAGGGTGGACCTGCTTTCTGTTGCGTCTATGATGCCCCCGATCCGAGGGTTTGAGTCCAAGCCCTCGCACATGGCTTTGCCTGGATAGAAGGATAGACATATGTTTGCGTTTTTGAGCGTGACCCGCAAGCTTTCGGCTGCACTGATCCTGGTTCTTTCTTTCCTCGGTCTCGTGTCCTGCACCGACACGCAAGGGGGGGCAACCCCGCATATTGACACCTCGCGCCCGGTGCCGGTGGCACTTCTGGTGCCCGCAGGCGGAGGCAATGCCGCCGATGACGCGATGTCGCGTTCGCTGGAAAACGCCGCCCGGCTTGCCATGGCCGATCTGGACGGGGTCACCATCGACCTCAAGGTTTACAACACTGCAGGCGATCCCACCCGCGCCGCCGAGATGGCCAAACAGGCCGTGCGGGACGGGGCCAAGATCATCCTCGGCCCGGTTTACAGCCAGAACGCTGCTGCTGCAGGCAATGCCGCCCCCGGTGTGAACGTGCTGGCCTTCTCGAACAACCCCGCCGTTGCGGGCGGCAATGTCTTCGTGCTGGGCAACACCTTCGACAACACTGCCAAACGGCTGGTGAGCTACGCCGCGGCCAATGGCAAGGGCAATATCATGATCGTCAATGGCGAGAGCGCGGCGGAAAACCTTGGCCGCGCAGCCATTTCCAATGCGATCGCCGCCACCCCCGGCGCCAGCGAGACCGGCTCGATGAGCTTTGAAGTCTCGCAGACCGGAGTGATCAACGCGGTACGCGATATCAGCATTCAGGGCCGCGACAGCG
This sequence comes from Paracoccaceae bacterium, assembly GCA_050290705.1. Taxonomy (GTDB): domain Bacteria; phylum Pseudomonadota; class Alphaproteobacteria; order Rhodobacterales; family Rhodobacteraceae; genus Sinisalibacter. Next base: position 223,124 of record JBNKIC010000020.1, on the reverse strand, counting down.
GGGCGACCTCGATCTTTCTCACTTCCGGCACCGATGGGGCCCTGCCCTTCCTGGCGCAGCTTCTGCCTGAAAACGGCCTGACCCCGGAGAAGATCCAGTATATCGGTTTGCAGCGTTGGGATGTGCCAAGCTCGGCGCGCACCCTTGCAGGCCTGCAAAACGGTTGGTTCGCCCTGCCCGATCCGGCGCTGCAGGACCAGTTCCAGCAACGCTATCTGGCAGCCTATGGCGACAATGCCCATGCGATTGCGGGGCTCGCCTATGACGGGATCGCAGCCATCGGGGCGCTGGTGAAGGCCGGTCAAGCCGATGCGCTGACGACCACCGCGCTGACCCAACCGCAGGGCTTTGTCGGCGTCAACGGCGTGTTCCGGCTGCTACCCAACGGCACCACCGAACGGGCGCTGGCGGTTATGCAGATCATTGACAAAGAGCTTGTCGTGATTGACGCAGCGCCCAGAAGCTTTGCCACTGCCGGATATTGAGTACGCCCCAATCATGCACACACACCCTGCCGAAGGGCTGATCTGCCCGGCTGATGAGATTTTCAACCGGGCGGCGGTTGATCACGCCATCGACAAGATCATCGCAGAGGCGGATGGTGACGGCGCGGTGATCCGCAATCAGAGCGTGGCGGTGCTGCGCGATGCGCTGGACGTCGGGCGTGCGGCGATTGCCGCCGGGCTGACGGCCGCGCCCTTCGCGGCCCATCCGGTGGTGCGTTCCTATGCGTGGCTGACCGATCAGGTGGTGGCCACGGTCTACCGCATCGCCTCTACGGCGGTGCACCCGATGAACAACCCGACTTCGGGCGAGCGTCTGTCGATCCTGGCCGTCGGCGGCTATGGCCGGTTTGAAATGGCGCCGTTTTCCGATGTCGACCTGCTGTTTCTGACCCCCTACAAGCTGACACCCTGGGCCGAGAGCGTGATCGAAAGCATGCTCTACATGCTTTGGGATCTGCGGTTGAAGGTCGGCCATGCCTCGCGCTCGGTGAAGGATTGCCTGCGGCTGGGCAAGGAAGATTTCACCATCCGCACCGCCCTTCTGGAACACCGGATGATCTGCGGCGATACCGGGCTCAGTGACGAGTTGACCGCGCAGCTCTGGTCGGGCCTGTTCAAAGGCACGGCGGCGGAATTTGTCGAGGCCAAGCTGGAAGAACGCGAGACCCGGCACAAAAAGCAGGGCGGCCAGCGCTATATGGTCGAGCCCAATGTGAAAGAGGGCAAGGGGGGCTTACGCGACCTGCAAACCCTGTTCTGGGTGGCGAAATACATCCACCGGGTCAGCCGGACCGCTGAGTTGCAAAAGCTGGGCCTGTTCAGCGATGACGAATTTGCCACCTTCCAACAAGCGGACGAGTTCCTCTGGGCGGTGCGCTGCCATCTGCATCTGATCACCGGCCGGGCGATGGACCAGATCACCTTTGACCTGCAGGTCGAGGTGGCGGCGCGGCTGGGCTATGAAGATACGGCCGGGCAGCGCGCGGTGGAGCATTTCATGCAGGATTATTTCCGCCATGCCACCGCCGTGGGCGAGCTGACGCGGATCTTCCTCACCGAGCTTGAAAACACCCATGTGAAGCGCGCGCCGTTGTTGCAGGGATTGTTCAAGCGGCGCAAGAAAACCCGCGCGCCTTTTGTCGAAAAGCAGGGCCGGCTGAACTTCACCAGCGAAGCGGCGTTTCTGGCCGACAAGCTCAACCTCTTGCGCGCCTTCGAAGAAGCGCTGCGCACCGGGCTTTTGATCCATCCCGATGTGATGCGGGCGATCACCGGGCATCTGGAGCTGATCGACGACGAGATGCGCGCAGACAAGGAAGCCTCACGCATCTTTTTCGATCTGCTGCTGAAGCACGGTAACCCTGAGCGTTCGCTCCGGCGGATGAACGAACTGGGAGTTCTGGCCGCCTTCATTCCGGAGTTTCAGCCGATCGTGGCGATGATGCAGTTCAACATGTATCACAGCTACACGGTGGACGAGCACACGATCCAATGCATCTCGGCGCTGGCCGAGATCGAGCGCGGCGAGCGGCTGGGAGATCTGCCGCTTTCGTCGAAAATTCTTGAGGCGGGCGTCAATCGCAAGGCGCTTTATACCGCGCTTCTGTGCCACGATATCGGCAAGGGCCGGGAAGAGGATCACTCGATCCTTGGCGCACGGATGACCCGTACTATCGCCACCCGGCTTGGCCTGAATAAATCCGAGGTCGAAACCGCTGAATGGCTGGTGCGCTATCACCTGTTGATGTCGGACGTGGCGCAGAAACGCGATCTGTCCGATCCGCGTACGGTGCGCGGCTTTGCCAAGGCGGTCGGGTCGAAAAGGCGGCTTGATCTGCTTTTGGTGCTGACCGCCTGCGATATTCGCGGCGTCGGCCCCAGCACCTGGAACAACTGGAAAGCCGCATTGCTGCGCGACCTCTACAACCAGACCAAAATGGCGCTGGACGAAGGGATCGAGGCGCTGTCGACCCATGGCCGCGCCCATCAGGCCAGAAAAGCGCTGCGCGCGGCGCTGGCGGATTGGGACAAGAAGGCGTTGCGGGCCGAAACCGCACGCCATTACGATCCGTATTGGCAGGGGCTTGGCACGGCGGAGCATCTGGTTTTTGCCCGGCTGCTCGACGGGATCCGCGAAGACGAGATCCGCATCGACCTGCAACCCGATCCCGACCGCGACGCCACCCGGGCCGCCTTTGCGCTGGCCGACCATCCGGGGATTTTCTCGCGGCTCGCAGGCGCTCTGGCGCTGGTCGGGGCCAACGTGGTCGATGCCCGCACCTATACGTCGAAAGACGGCTGGGCGACGCCGGTCTTCTGGGTGCAGGACCATGAGGGGCGACCCTATGAGGTGGCACGGCTGAAGCGTCTTGAAGACATGATCCATAAGATCCTGAAGGGCGAAGTGGTGGCGCGCGAGGCGATGCGTGACCGCGACAAGATCAAGAAACGCGAACGCGCCTTCCGGGTGCCCACCAATATCACCTTCGATAATGAAGGGTCGGAGATTTACACGATCATCGAAGTGGATACCCGCGACCGGCCCGGCCTGCTTTACGATCTCACCCGCACGCTGGCGGCCAGCAATGTCTATATTGCCTCGGCGGTGATCGCGACATATGGCGAGCAGGTGGTCGATACCTTCTATGTGAAAGACATGTTCGGGTTGAAATTTCATAGCGAACCGAAGCGCCGGGCGCTGGAGCGCAAACTGCGCGAAGCGATGGAACGCGGCGTCGAACGGGCGGCATCCTGATGGCGCCGATCCGTTTGGTGCGTGGTTTTCTGACCGTGGGTGGCTGGACGATGCTCAGCCGCATTCTGGGCTTTGTGCGCGAGATCGTCATCGCCGCAACGCTGGGCGCGGGGCCGATGGCCGAAGCCTGGGTGATCGCCTGGTCGCTGCCCAATATGTTTCGCCGCTTCTTTGCTGAAGGCGCGTTTAACATGGCCTTCGTGCCGATGTTCTCCAAACGCGTCGAGGCCGGCGAAGGGGCGCATGAATTTGCCCGCGATGCCTATACCGGGCTGGCGACGATCCTGATCGCCTTTACCCTGCTGGCGCTGGCCTTCATGCCTGCGCTGGTGCTGGCCATGGCCTCGGGCTTTATGGACGATACAAGGTTTGAGCTGACCACGCTCTATGGCCGCATCGCCTTTCCCTATATCCTGCTGATTTCACTGGCCGCGCTACTGTCGGGTGTGCTGAACGCGATCGGGCGGTTCACCGCCGCCGCCGCCGCGCCGGTGCTGTTGAATGTGATCTTCATCGCCACCCTGAGCGTGGCCTATTATCTGGGCTGGGATACCGGGCTGACGCTGGTCTGGTCGGTGCCGGTGGCCGGGATCGCCCAGCTTGCCATTGTCTGGATCGCCGCATCGCGCGCCGGGTACCGGCTGATCCCGCGTCGCCCGCGCATGACACCAGAGCTGAAACGCCTCGCCATCATTGCCGCCCCGGCGGCCCTGGCAGGCGGAGTGGTGCAGGTGAACCTGCTGGTCGGGCGGCAGGTCGCGAGCTATTTCGACGGCGCGGTGGCCTGGCTTTACTATGCCGACCGGCTTTATCAGCTTCCCCTTGGCGTGGTGGCGATTGCCATTGGCGTGGTGCTGCTGCCCGATCTGTCGCGCCGATTGCAGGCGGGCGATGATGAAGGCGGGCGGCATTCGCTGAGCCGTGCCGGTGAGATGGCGCTGGCGCTGACCGTGCCCGCCGCCATTGCGCTGATCGTGATCCCGATGCCGTTGGTGGGCGTGCTGTTTCAGCGCGGGGCGTTCACCGCCGACGATACCGCCGCCACCGCGCTGGCGGTGCAGATCTATGGCCTCGGCCTGCCTGCCTTTGTGCTGCAAAAGGTGCTGCAACCGGTGTTTTTCGCCCGCGAAGACACCAAGACGCCGTTCTACTACGCGCTGGTCTCGATGCTGGTGAATGCCGGGCTGGCGATTGGGCTGGCCCCCTGGCTGGGCTTTATCGCCGCTGCCATCGGCACCACTGTGGCGGGCTGGATCATGGTGCTGCAGCTTTGGCTGGGTGCGCGCCGCTTTGGCGATGTCGCCAGCTTCGATGCCCGGTTCCGCAAGCGGGTCTGGCGGATTGTTCTGGCCTCTGGCGCGATGGGCGCGGTGGTCTGGTTCCTCGCCCTTGCGCTTGCCGCGCTGCTGTCGATGCACCTTGTCGGGCTGATCGCCCTCTTCGCGCTCGTTGCGGCAGGCATGGCGAGCTATTTCGGCTTTGGCCAGCTGCTCGGCGCTTTCAACCTCAGCGATTTCCGCTCGGCCCTGAAGCGGGGGTAAGGCGGGACACCCCGCCCTACCCGGCTACCGCCGGATCTTGCGCATCATCGCCTGCCAGCCGCCGGGGCTGACAAGAAAGGCCAGGCCGAAGCCGGCGACAAAACCGGCAAGTTCGGCCACCCAGTCCAGTCCCATATGCGCGAACAGGCCAAAGACAAGCTGGATCCCCATCAGCATCGCAATCAGGCCAAAGGCCCTGAGCCCCTGCATATTGCCCGCCAGCCCGGCCCAGAGAATGAAGGTATAGGCACCGATCATCCCATAGGCCCCGGAATAGCCGCCAACCAGCACCACCCGCGTATCCCAGATGGCGGTATAGGCCAGCGCACCGATGATCGAGGCACCGAAAAACACCACCAGCACGGCCCAGTTCGACAGGACTTCGCCCACCATTTTGCCCAGCGCCAGAAGGAAGACGAGCGCAAAGGCCGCCTGGGTGAAGCTGACATGGATGAACGGATAGGTCACAAAACGCAGCAGTTCATGCGCGGGATAGATGTGGTGTTGCATCATCCAGCCCATCAGGGGTTCATAAAATCCGTATTGCTCCATCAGCGACAGGCGCCAACCGCTGCCCCCCGGCCCGCCGATCAGCCCGTTGTCGGCCGCTGTCAGCACCAGCTCGACGCCCAAAATCGCCAGCGCCAGCACCACCACGCTGACCGGCAAAGGGTTCAGTGGCGGGGCATTATGATCTTGTTCGTCGGGGTGCAGATAGCTGGGGTTCATACGGGTTTCCTTGACGCTTCGCCTGTGCATGGGTAAGCGAGCCAGACACAGAAATCCAGACGGAGACCGTCATGACCAGCCCTACCTTCGCCCCGCGCGTCTTTTCCGGGATCAAGCCCTCCGGTGGCCTGACCCTTGGCAATTACCTTGGTGCGATCAAGCGCTGGGTGGATATGCAGGGTCCGGACTTCGAAACCATCTATTGCGTGGTCGATCTGCACGCGATCACCGTCTGGCAGGATCCCGCCGAACTGCGGCAGGCCACCCATGAAGTGGCCGCCGGGATGCTCGCCTCGGGGATCGACCCGGAAGGCTCCATCCTGTTCAATCAGGCGCAGGTGCCCGCCCATGCCGAGCTGGCCTGGCTGTTCAACTGCGTGGCCCGTGTCGGCTGGATGAACCGGATGACCCAGTTCAAGGACAAGGCTGGCAAGAACGCCGAAAAGGCATCGCTGGGGCTTTATGCCTATCCGTCGCTGATGGCCGCCGACATTCTGGCCTATCACGCCACCCATGTGCCGGTGGGCGAAGACCAGAAACAGCATGTGGAGCTGACCCGCGACATCGCGCAGAAGTTCAACCACGACTACGGCGTCGATTTCTTCCCGGTCACCGAGCCGGTGATCGAGGGGCCGGGGATGCGGGTGATGAACCTGCGCGACGGCTCGAAGAAAATGTCGAAATCGGGCGAGAGCGATATGGAGCGCGTCAACATGCTCGATGACGCCGACACCATCGCCAAGAAGTTCAAGAAAGCCCGCACCGACCCCGAGGCGCTGCCCTCTGAGGTGGCCGGGCTGAAAGATCGTCCGGAAGCGAAAAACCTTGTCGATATCTACGCGGCTCTGGCCGATATCAGCGATGAGGCGGTGCTGGCCGAGTTTGGCGGCGAAGGCTGGGGCAAGTTCAAACCGGCGCTGGCCGATCTGGCGGTGGCGAAGCTCGCGCCCATTTCGACCGAGATGAAACGCCTGCTGGATGCGCCCGACGAAATTGACGCGCTGCTCGCCAAAGGGGCGGAAAAGGCCGAGGCGATTGCCCAGCCGATTCTTGAACGCACCTACGATATCATGGGCTTCGTTCGCTCGCGACGCTGAGTGCCACGCAGGAAACAGAATCAATATCAATATGTTAAAAAGCGGCGCCTGTTCGGGGCGCCGCTTTCGTTTGGCCGTCACAAAACGGAATCATCGCCGCGATATCCCTTGGCTATCGCTGGCTCTCCCCTATCCCTTTGCCAGCCTACGCGCTGTTCCATCCCGTTCCGTGCGTCTTCACCCCCGGCCCCGCGCCGGGGGTACTTTTTTCCCGCCCCCTGCGACTCGAAGGGGCGCCGCATGGTCTGGACCTTCCCCTGCCCCGCCCCTAGTCTCGCGGCACAAAGAGGGAGGCGCCCATGGCAACCGGCACGAATATCCGCACCTATTTCGAAGGACGCTGGCACGACGGCGACGCGATGATCATGCGCGCGGCCGATCACGGCTCGTGGCTGGGCACCACCGTATTTGATGGCGCGCGCTATTTCGAAGGCATGGCACCGGATCTTGAGGCCCATCTGGCGCGGGTGAACCGTTCGGCCGAGGCGCTGATGATCACCCCCAGCGTGGCCACCGATGCGATGCTGGAGATCGTGCGCGAAGGGCTCAGCCTCTATTCGAAAGACGCCGCCGTTTATATCCGCCCGATGTATTGGGCCATCGAGGGCGGCGATCTGGGGATCGTGCCGAAACCCAATTCGACCGGCTTTGCGATCAGCCTTGAAGAGATCCCGATGAGCGCGCCGGAGGCCTCGACCACGCTGACCACCACGCGCTTTCGCCGCCCGACGCTGGATTGCGCGGTGGTGAACGCCAAGGCAGGCTGCCTTTATCCCAACAATGCAAGGATGCTTGCCGAGGCCCGCGCCAAGGGCTTTGGCAATGCGCTGGTGGCCGATGCGCTGGGTAATGTCGCCGAAAGCGGTTCGGCTAATGTGTTCATGGTGAAGGATGGCGAGGTGTTCACCCCAATCGCCAACGGCACCTTTCTGGCCGGGATCACCCGGGCGCGCCACATCGCCAACCTGCGCGCGGATGGCGTGACGGTGCATGAGGCGGTGCTGAGCTTTGACGATTTCCACGCGGCAGACGAGGTGTTCCTGTCGGGCAATATGCACAAGGTCACCCCGGTGACGGCCTTTGACGAGACCCGCTATGAGATCGGCCCGATGACCCGCCGCGCCCGGCAGCTCTACTGGGATTGGGCAGTGAGCGCCGGATAAGACGACCCGCTGCCAATCTCCGCCGCAACCTCCAGAAACCGCGCCCTGAGCGGGGCAGCGAACGGATTGTCGCGTTCGATGGCGGCAAAGACCTCGGGCGCGTCGCCCTTCACCATATCTGTGGCCTGTATCAGAAGCTCAAAGCTTTTCGTGGTCATCCTTGTGTCGGGCAAGTCCAGCGCGGTCAGGGCCTTGGCGATGAGATGCGTCAGCCCCTGCACCATGGCCAGCTCGCGGTCATGCGCCTCGGGCGAGGTCACGATCACCGTGAGGCCGAAGGCGCGGCGCAGGAACATCGCCAAGGAGGCCAGCCGGGCGCCACGGAGAGGGCAGAGCACAATTTTCAACCCGGCAAGCCCCTCTGCGGCGCTTTCGGGGCCAAACAGCGGATGGGTAGCGATCAGGGTGACGTGATCCGGCAGATGGGCCTGCATCGCGCGGGTGGGGCGCAGTTTCACCGAGCCGACATCGAGCACCACCGCGCCGCGCCGCAACAGCGGTGCGATCCGGCGCGTTACCTCCTCCACCGCTGAAACCGGCGTGGCGATGACCACAAAATCGGCCCTGGCCACCGCCTCCAACAGCGCCGGGATCACCCCCAGCCCGGCCATGGCGGCTTCAGCTTCCGGCGCTGGATCGTGGGCGACAAGCCGCATATGCGGTAAAAGATGCCGGGCCATCAGCCGGGCGAAAGCGCCAAAGCCGATCAGGCCAAGCGTGGGACGGTGTGGGGAATTACCTGTTATTTCTAGGGGGTGCATATCTGCCTCCTGAAGCGCACGGCCAGGGGCATTTGCCTATCTGTCAACCACCAGCCGGGCGGCGGTTGAACATGAAGTTTCACACGCCGCTATGTGAGCGGCGGATAATAGTTAAAGCTGATGAGCCAATGCGAAACCATGCCTCTGCATAGCTGCCGGATCGCGTCTCGGCAAGCGGCCTGTCGCCCAGCGTTGCGGCCCCCGGCACTCTGCCGCATATCACAGCGCTTGATCCGGGCTCGCCGCTCAGCCATCATGCGCCTCTGACAGGAGGGTTTCCCGATGCGCAAGTTTCTGGTCGTGTTGGACGACAGCAAAGAATGCCTGAACGCCATGCGCTTTGCCGCGATGCGCGCCGAGCATACCGGCGGCGAGGTGGAGATCCTTTCGGTGATCCCGCCCGACGAGTTCAATCACTGGATTGGCGTCGGCACGATCATGCGCGAAGAGGCCAAGGAGCGCATTCACGCCCATTTCGAGGTTTTCGCCAAATGGATGCGCGACCGGCATGATGTCGATCCGCGACTGGTGATCCGCGAAGGCAACGTGGTGGAAGAGATCCTGAAACGGGTCGAGGAAAGCTCTGAGATCGGCGTTGTGGTTCTGGGCGCGGCCTCGGGGCGCGGTGGCCCGGGCCCGATCATCACCCAGCTCGTGCGTCAGGCCGGCACCCTGCCGATCCCGCTGACCATCGTGCCCGGCGAAATGCCGAAAGACCGGCTGGAGGCGATCACCTGATGGCCACCTCACCTCAAGAGATCATCGGGCTGGCGATGGATGCGGGCTATGACGATGCCGTGGCCGGGTTGCGACGGGTCGAGGATTTGTCAGACGCGTGGGTTCTGGCCGCCTGTTTGCATTCCATCGGCCATCTGGCCCGCCGCTTCGGGCGCTATCCGGGAGGTGAGGCCGGGCGGTTCTGGGCCGAAGCCACGGGGCGGCCCGGGGAAAAGCCGGTCTCCGGCGCGTTGGAAGATGCCGAAGACGATATCATGACGTCCGGGGCCGCCGCCGATTAGGGCTTCAGAGCAGAGCTTCGGGCGGCATCATAGGGGGCACGGGCTTTCGCCGTCTCAGCGCCATGACGTTTGAGACCAGCAGCGCCCCCAGCACAACCGCCCCGCCCAGCAGCGTCCAGCTGCCGGGCACCTCGCCCAGTACGGCCCAGACCAGAAGCGGCGCCAGCGCGCTTTCCAGCAGCATCAACAGCCCCACTTCGGCGGGCGGCAGATAGCGCGGCCCCTGCGAGAGCAGCGCGTTTGAGACGACGATGAACACCCCGCCATGCAGTACGAGATAGATCCAGCTTTGCGGGGCCACCTCGATTGGTGCGGCGAAGGGCAGAAGCACCAGCGCCGCCCCGAGATTGGCCAGCGGCAGAACCGGGATCATCGACACCGCCTTCAATCGACGCGCCACGGTCAGCCCGGCGGCGAAACTGGCTGCCACCACCACCGCTAGAAGATCGCCCGCCAGGCTCGCGCCTTCGGTCTGGCCCGAACCGCGCGCGATGATTGCAAGGCCCGTCACAACCACGGCGATGGTCAGCGCCATGCGCCGATCAATCCGCTCGCCCAGCACCAGCCAGCTGAACAGCGCGCCGAATATCGGGATAGCGGCAATGATGAACACCACATTCGCCACCGAGGTGAGCGATATGGCGATCACGAACAACACCCCGCTGGCCCCGGTGAACAGCGCGTAGAGCAGCACCAGTGGCCCCTGCGCGATCACCTCGCGAAAGGTGCCCCGGCCCCGAAATGCAAGAAGAATAACCAACGTCACCCCGCCCGAGAGCAAGGCCCGCCAAAAGGCGGTGGTCATCGGCGCGGCGTCGATCAGCCGAATAAAAAGCGAATCCGGCAGGATCATAAGCACACCGAGCGTGGTGATAAGAAGGCCTTTGACGTGATCTGGCATCCGCGCAGAAGGCCTAAAAACCCCTACCTTGGCAAGCGCTTTTCTGCCCGTCGCTTGACATAGAGCCAGCGCGTCCGCATATCAAACCTGACAGAAAAGGTGCACCAAATGTTCATCCAGACCGAATCCACGCCGAACCCCGCCACGCTGAAATTCCTGCCCGGTCAGGCCGTGCTTGAAGCGGGGTCCGCCGATTTCCCCAATGAAGCGGCTGCGCAGACGTCGCCGCTGGCCCGTCGGGTGTTTGAAGTGCCTGGGGTGAGCGCGGTGTTTTTTGGCACCGATTTCGTATCCGTCACCAAGGGCGAGGATGCGGACTGGGACCATATCAAAGCGGGCATTCTGGGCGCGATCATGGAGCATTTCCAATCGGGTGATGCGGTGATCGAGGGCGCGGGTGCTGCCGAGGTAGTGCATGACGCGGCAGACGAGGAAATCGTCACCCAGATCAAGGAATTGCTCGATACCCGCGTACGTCCGGCGGTGGCGCAGGATGGTGGCGACATCACCTTCCACGGCTTTGATCGCGGCGTGGTCTATCTGCATCTGAAAGGCGCCTGCGCGGGCTGCCCCTCGTCGACGCTGACCCTGAAAATGGGCATCGAGAACCTGTTGAAACACTACCTGCCGGAAGTGACCGAGGTGCGGGCCGTATCGCTCTGACCATGGGTGCTGATCCAACCATTCTGGCGTTTGACACATCGGCCGCGCATTGCGCGGCCGCATTGCTGCGCGCGGGCCGGATCGTGGCCGAACGAGTGGAAGAGATGGGGCGCGGTCAGGCCGAACGCCTCATGCCGCTGCTGGAAGAGCTGTTGGCCGAAGCCGGGCTGGACTGGAAAGACCTCGACGCGGTTGCGGTAGGGATCGGCCCGGGCAATTTCACCGGCATCCGCATATCGGTGGCGGCGGCGCGCGGGCTGGCGCTGGGGCTGAACAAGCCCGCCATCGGGGTTTCCGTGCTGGAGGCGCAGGCCGAAGGCGTGGCGCGGCCGTGCCTCAGCCTTGCCGATGCGCGCCGGGGCATGAGTTATGCGCAGGTACTGACCGAGGCGGGCGCCGAAGCCCCCGACATGACCGACAGCCCCGAGGCCCTGCATCCCGAGCTGCCCCGTGCCCCGATTGCCGATCCGGCAACGCTCGCCCCGGCGATGGCGCGGATCGCGGCCACGCGGCTTGCTACCGGCGCGGCCCTGCCCCGCCCGGCACCGATGTATATTCGCGCCGCCGATGCCGCGCCGCCGCGCGACCCTGCGCCAGTGATCCTGCCATGACACCCGCCGAAATGGCCGCGATTTATGCAAGCGCCTTTCCCGACAGCCGCGCCTGGAGCGCCAGCGAGATGGAAGATCTGATCGCGGGCCCCGGCGGCTTTGCCGTGACCCTGCCCCAAGGCTTTGCCCTTGGCCGCGCCATTGCCGGAGAAGCCGAGCTGATCACCATCGCGGTTGCCCCCGAGGCCCGGCGGCAGGGGGCGGGCGGCGCCCTTCTGGCGGAATTCGAGACAAAGGCGCAGGCGCGCGATGCCGAGACGGCGTTTCTGGAGGTGGCCGCCAATAACATCCCGGCGCTGGCGCTTTATACCCGTGCGGGCTGGCATGAGAGCGGACGACGGCGCGGCTATTACGCCCATCCCGGTGGCGCCATTGATGCGATCCTGATGCAGAAACGCCTGACGTGACAATCGCGCTGGCCGTGAGGGAAAACCAGCGCTAGGCTCAGGGAAAAGCATGAGGGCCACCATGACTGACGCAGCCGCACTCGCCAAACAAATCCAATCCGTCGCCGGAACCGAGCCGGTGGAATACGGGCTCGTTCTGGGCTCGGGCCTTGGCCATATGGCCGATGCTGTCGAAGGCACCGCGATCCCCTATGGCGATTTGCCGGGCTTTCCCCGCGTCTCGGTTTCCGGCCATAATCCGAAACTGATGATCGGCTCGCTCTATGGCACCCGCGTGGCCCTGTTTGGCGCGCGCGAGCATTATTATGAACATGGCAAACCCGATGCGATGCGGCTGCCGCTAGAAGTGCTGAAAGCGCTCGGCGGGCAAAGGCTGCTGCTCACCAATGCCGCAGGGTCGATGCGCGGCGACATCCCGCCGGGCGAGCTGATGCTGATCGGCGATCACCTGAATTTCTCTGGCCTCAATCCGCTGATCGGCGAGCCGACCGATGCCCGATTTGTGCCGATGAAAGATGCCTATGACCCCGAGTTGCGGGCCGAGCTAAGCGCCGCCGCCCGGGAAGAGGGGATCATCCTGAAAGAGGGCATCTATGCCTGGTATTCCGGCCCGTCTTTTGAAACCCCTGCCGAAATCCGCGCCATCCGCACGCTCGGGGCCGATGCGGTGGGGATGTCGACGGTACCGGAAGTGATCCTGGCAAGGTTCCTTGGTCTGCGGGTCGCGGCGGTGTCGGCAATCACCAACATGGCCGCCGGGCTTTCGGATGAATCGATCAGCCACGAACACACCAAGGCGATGGCACCTTTGGGCGCGGAAAAGCTGGAAGGGCTTCTCAGGCGCATTCTCACCAAAGCGTGAACAATTTTTGCCCCTGTTGCTCCGAAGTGTCGCACTTGCCCCACTTCTCATGCTATGGGGAGTCATCGTAGGCCCAGACAACGCGACCAGGAGCCTGTCATGCATTCCTACCTGCCAATTGCGGAACTGTCCGTTTCCGTGCCGCTGTTGTTCAGCCTCGGGCTGCTCGTCGGCATCCTTTCCGGCCTGTTCGGCGTGGGGGGGGGCTTCATCCTGACACCGCTTCTGTTCATGATCGGCATCCCCTCGGCGGTGGCCGTGGGTACGCAGGGCAATCTGATCGTTGGATCGTCGTTCTCGGGTCTGCTGGCCCATATCAGGCGAAAAACCGTCGATGTGCCAATGGGGATCGCCCTGCTGGTCGGCGGGATCGCGGGCTCGTTCGTAGGGGTGCAGATCTTTCACTGGCTGACCACGCTGGGTCAGGTCGATCTGGTGATCAAGCTCAGCTATGTGGGGCTTCTGGGCACCATCGGCACGCTGATGATGATCGAGGCGGTCTCGGCCCTGCGTCGCCGGATCTCGGGGCAGAAATACACCTCGAAACGCGCGGGCCACAGCTGGGTGCAAAAGCTGCCGCTGCGCTATCGCTTCCGCACCTCGGGGCTATACATCTCGGTCATCCCGCCGATCGGCGTTGGCGTTCTGGTCGGGGTGATGGCGGCAATCATGGGGGTCGGCGGCGGCTTCATCATGGTGCCCGCGATGATCTATCTTCTGAACATGCCCACCAAGACCGTGATCGGCACCTCGCTGTTCCAGATCACCTTTTTGGCCGGGTTCACTACCCTGATGCACGCCACGGAAAACCACACGGTGGATTTCGTTCTGGCGCTTTACCTGATGCTGGGCGGGGTGATCGGGGCGCAGATCGGCACCCGGCTGGGGCTGAAGCTTAACGCCGATACGCTGCGGGTGCTGCTGGCCGCGATGGTTCTGGCGGTGAGTGTGAAAATCGGTTTTGAACTGGTGCTGCGCCCGTCTGAAGCCTATTCGATCACGCCGCTTTGAGGATGGGACATGCGCCAGACATATCGCCCCCTGACACACGGCCGCAGAGGCCAGGATGCAAAACACTGGACACATTCGTGCTTCTGCATCAATACCGCGCCATGCTGACGATTGACCCGATAGCGGCCCGGATCCGGGCCATGGCCATCCCAGGCGGAGGGGTCTGACATGTCGCGGCTTCTATCTCTGATCGCTGCCCTGATGCTGCTGGCCATGCCAGCGGGGGCCACGGACGAGCAGATCGTGGCCGGGCTGAGCCAGAACCGGGTCTCTATCGACGCCACCTTCATCGGTTCGGAAATCCTGATTTTCGGCGCAGTCAAACGCGACAGCCCTGCCCCAAAGGGTGAATTGGGCGTGGTGATCACGGTCGAGGGTCCATCGCGCCCGATCATCGTGCGGCGCAAGGAACGGCGTCTGGGCATCTGGATGAATACCGATGCGCTCGAAATTCGCAAAGCGCCGAGCTTTTATGCCGTCGCCACCTCAGCGCCGTTTGAACAGCTGATCTCCCCCCAGCTTGACCACAAGCTGCATGTGTCGATCCCCGAAATGATTGGCCTCCTCGGCGCCGGTCAGGTGGCAGATCCGCAGGCCTTTGCGGATGCGGCGGTGCGGATCCGCGAGGCCGATGGACACTATTTGACCGAGGATAACGGGATCTACGTGTCGCAGGGCACGCTGTTCAACACCCAAATCAAGCTGCCCGCCAACCTGACCGAAGGCCAGTACAAGGCACGCCTCCTGATCATCCGCAACAAACAGGTCATCGACGAGCACATCACCTATATCGACGTGCGCAAAGTCGGGTTGGAGCGCTGGCTGTACAACCTCGCCTATGACCAGCCACTGCTTTACGGGCTGATGTCGCTGGCCATCGCGATCTTCGCAGGCTGGGGCGCTTCGGCGTTCTTCCGGATGATCTTCCGGCAGTAGCCCCAAGGCAAGCCTGTTAAAACCCTGCATTTTCAGACCGGAACCGCGCGCAATACCGGCGGGGTCTTATCCATTTACAGCAATCAGGGCTATTCGCCCTCTGCCTCCAGCGCCAGCGGCGCGGCGGCGACGCGCAGATCGGCGATGCCCAGCTCTTCCTGAGGACGGCCCAGCGCATAGCGCGTGACCCAATGCAGCCGGGTTTCGGCGCGAGTGATCGCCACATAGGCCAGCCGCTTCCATAGCGGGATTCCGGCCTCGATCCGCCCAGCCCGCGCAGCGGCCCAAAGGTCGGGGGCAAAAACCTGCACATCCGACCACTGGCTGCCCTGCGCCTTGTGAATGGTCACCGCCGCGCCATGCAGAAAGGCGGCCCCCATGGTGGCGGCAAAGGGGATGAAGGGTTCTTCTTCGTCGGGCTTTTCGATCTTCACGATCGAGGCCACCGCCAAGCGCGGATCTTCCGCCCCCACCACATGCAGGCGTGAAAAGCCCGGCTTGCGCCCCGGGCCGATATAGACCACCTGCGCGCCCTTGATCAGACCCTTCGCCTCCAGCTCGATCCGGCGCTTGCGGTGCTTCAGCGGCAGCTCGATCCCGTCGCAGATCAACGGCTCCCCGGGCAGCAATGCGGTTTCCGGCGCGTGATGGGCGGCGCGGAAGGCGGTGATCAGGCGAATGCGGGTCTTGTTGCGCCAGACCAGCACCGGCGAGCGCGCCATCATATCGGCATTGACCCGTGGCGCGACCACCACCCGATCATCGCGGCTTGCGGCCTCTTCGATCATCCGCTCGAACTGCTCAAAAGTCAGGTTCTCATCGCCCAGCGCATGGGCCAGATCGAGGATCGGGCTATCGTCCTGCTGGCGGTGAATGCGGTGCAGCACGCATCTGCGCGGCTCATCGAATGCCTCAAACACCATCTCGCCGGATTGCCCGACCGGGGCCAGCTGCGCGGGATCGCCAAACAGCACGAGCCCGGGAAAGATCTCTTTCAGATCGGCAAATTGCTTTTCGTCGAGCATCGAGCTTTCATCGACGAACCCGATGTCCAGCGGATCTTCGCGCCGCTTCCAACCCGCGATGAAATCCGAGCCACGCAGCCCCGCCGCCGCCAGCGCACCGGGAATGGATTTGTTGCTTTGATAAAAGGCATAGGCGCGATCGAGCGCTTCGGCGGTCAGCCCTTCCACCTCGGGCCGCTCACCCTGCCCCGCCAGCCAATCGGCCAAAGCTTCAAATTCGGGCGCATAGACCGGCGTGTAGAGGATGCGGTGGATGGTGGTGGCGGGCACGCCGCGATTGCGCAGCACCGAGGCGGCCTTGTTGGTCGGGGCGAGAATGGCCAGCGTGCGCTTGTCCTTGCGGCGTTTGCCCTCCCAATCGCCCGACACCAGCTCTACCCCGGCCTCGGTCAGTGCCTTGGTCAGCTCGGCCAGCAGCATGGTTTTACCCGAGCCCGCCTTGCCGATTACCGCCATCACCCCTTCTTTGCCTTCGACGGCGGGCAGAAGCTGGCCGTTTTCAATATCCACGCCCAGCCCGCGCAGCATTTCGGCGACGCGATCATGGGCCTCGGCCTGATCTTCGGAAAAGGTAAGGGTGGGAAGAGTCATAACGTCGTCTCTACCCCGCAGAGAACACAGAGGCCAGAACCCATCGGGTTATCCTGCCCGCTCGATCATATGCGTGGCGGCTTCGGCCAGCGTCGCCTCGTCAAGATCGGGCAGATCCAGCCGCTCGATCACCGGGGCTTCTTCGCGCGAAATGCGGGCATAGCGCGGGTCGTAATGTTCTTCGATCAGCTCGGCCGACATCCGGGCAAACTCCCCCGCAGCCGCCAGCGCGCGCCAGGCATCCACCCGGGCATGACCGTGAAAGCGCACGAGCTTGTCCAGCACCGCGTTCAGCTTGTCGGGGGCGCTGGTCAGGTCGCCATATTCGCCCACCAGATGTGCCGCGCGCGCGGCAATCGGCGCAGAAATGTCAAAGCGCGGCGCCATGATCATCACCTTCCAGAGCGAGGGCGGCACGATGATATTGCCGATCTTCGAGCTTTCCGCCTCGACAAAAACCGGACGGGTGGGATCGAGCCCGCCAAGCGCCTGGGCCAGCTGGCTTTCAAAGCCTTTCTGCGCGGGCTGGGCATCGCCAACCGGGCCAAAGACCGAGCCGCGATGCGCCGCCATCGCTTCCAGATCAATCACCTGCGCGCCCTGATCCCGCAGGTGATGCAACAGCTTGGTTTTGGCGGTGCCGGTGCCGCCGTCGATGATCACCACGGGCTGGGACAGCGGTGTTTCATAAAGCGCCTTCACCACCAGCGACCGATAGGCCTTGTAGCCGCCCTTGATGGTATCGACCCGCCAGCCAATCTCGCGCAGGATCGAGGCGAAAGAGCCCGAGCGCTGCCCGCCGCGCCAGCAATAGACCAGCGGGCGCCAGCTGCCGTCACGATCGGCCAGCGGCCCTTCCAGATGTTTGGCGGCGTTCTTGGCCACCAGCGCCGCACCGAGTTTGCGCGCCTTGAACGGTTCGTCCTGCACATAGATCGTGCCAACAATCGCGCGTTCTTCATCCGACAGCACCGGCAGGCTGATCGCGCCGGGAATATGATCTTCGGCATATTCCGAGGGCGAGCGCACATCGATGATCTGGTCAAATGGCAGATCGGCCAGATCGGAGAGCGATGTAAGGGTGATGGGCATGGCAGCAGTTCCGGTTGGGGATGCCCTGTCCTACCCCGTGAGGCGGCCGGGCACCAGTGCCGCTAGCTGTTGCGCAGGGCTTCGATCTCCTGCTCGCGGATGGCACGGAAGAATGGCGGCCATTTCACACCGTCCCGGGAAAACATCGCGGCCAGAAGATCGGCGATCACATCCAAATTGCGCAATTCATCCGCGCCGAAATGCGCTTCAGGCTCCAGCGGCAGGGGGGCTGGTAGAGCGGTTTCCACCGCCGCCTCCAACTCCCGCACCATCAGCGGGGCATCGGCAAAGAATGTTGCATCCATCGCCCGCGCATCGGCGATATAATCCGCATATATCCGCTCGGCGAGGGGGCGATGCAGCGCGATTTTCGTGGTTGTTCCGTGGCGCGGAAACGCGTTCAGGGCGGTGGCCACGTGCCAGCCAAACCCCAACCGCAACGGCTTGCCCAAAGCACGCAGACGGGCTTGCAGATACCGGATCGTCACCAGATCTTCGAGGCAAAGCGACACATTGGCATTGGCCACCGGACCAAGCCTGTAGGGCGCGTCGTCAAAAGCGGTCTGCAGAAAATCGGACAGGACCGAGCCGTCATGCAGGGCAGAGGCCACCATCGGGCGCAGGACAAACTCCGCCCCGTAGAGGTTGCGCCACCCCTGGAAACGCGGCTGGTAGAAAAACCGGCGATTGCCAAGGGATCGGGCGTGAAAGCCTTCCATCGTGCCAAAGGTGAGCCCGACCTTGCTCTGTTCGACAAAGCTCGCCAGCACCCGGGCGGCATGGGGGCGGACATAGGCAATCAGGCGAAATTCGTCGAACATTCCCATCAGATGTTCGGCCAGAACATCGTGAAAGGCCTGCTGATCAACCTCGGCAAAGCGCTCGGCGGATATCACAACGTAGTCGGGGCAGGTCGCACGGATCTCGTCGCTGATCCGCGGCAGGCTGGGCATACCGGGCCGATCCGGCGGAAACGGCTTGCCGTGAGCCGCCGCGTTGATCTGCTCTAACAGGTAGTTATGCGCAACCGCTGCCGGATAGAGCAGGGTTTTGCCCTCGATATGCACCTTTCCCGCCGCCAGAGCGTTCTGGATCGTGCTGGTCCCGGTTTTCTGATCGCCGATGTGAAAGATCAGTCGATGGCTGTTTTTCCCGGTCGTCTTTCTTCCCGCCAAAGGCTTCATTGATTGCCCTCGCTTTGCGCACCATCACCGCCCGCGAAATTGCGCTGCAGCTTGAAGTCTTCAAGATAGCGCCGCGCGGGATCTGTGAAAGCGTCAAGATGCCCCGCCCTGATTTGGGCCAGCGCCTTGGTATTCACCTCAAACTCATCCATCGGCCGCATCGTACCAATCTCGGCCGCATCGGCAAAGAAGGGCTGGCCGATCATGGCAGAAAGCCAGTCATGGATCGGGGCAAAGCCCTCTGCCATTTCGCTCCGGGCTGTGGCCCCGAACAGTTCGACATCCTGCGAGGGGGGCAGATCCAGCTTTGGCCCGAGCGCGAGCAGAGTGCGAAACAGCCCTTGCGCCTCGTCTGGTCCGAGGTCTGGCACCGCCCGGCGGGCAATATCAAGAAGCCCCCGATGCAGACCCGGATTGACGATCTCGGGCGGCGCGTCCAGCCCCGGCAGATCAAGCCCCATTGCCCCGGCAAAGCTCTGCGGCATCCCAGTGACGCGCATCCCGTCATCATAGGGGCGCAGCACCAGCCGCGCCTCAGGCAGTGCCCTCTGCCAGCCTTCGAGCATCAGCCGATAATCGAAATGTACGGTGTTGCGATAGTGATCCAGCGCCAGGGGCAGCGGGCGGGTCTGCTGGCCCAGATGCACGCGCTGGCTGTGCCAGGCGGCAAGGTAGTCATCGACCCGACGCAGCGCGGCGAAAAGCTCGATCCGGGCACCTTGCGGGTGAAGCCCCAGCCCGGCGACCAAATTCCGGATCAGCTCCGGGCTGATCGCGGCAAAATTGGCAAAAACCTCGGAAGCCAGCACCAGCACACGCGGCCGGTGGCGGGCGATCTGCTGGCGGATCAGCGCGAACATCTCGGAACTGGGCGGCAGGTTCTGGTGAAAACCCGGGATCGGCGCTGCCGGATTGAAATCATGGATCAGGCTGAAGGCCAGTGCGTTATGCGCCTCGGTGACATTGCGCGACAGCGGTTGTTGCGCGTCGCCCGCCGCCACCCGCGCATTGAGGGTGGCAAGATCGGCTGCGGTCACCACCGGATAGAGCAGCCTCCGGCGCAGTGCCGCCGGTGCATGGCGGGCCATATGGCTTTGCAGCGCGGTCGAGCCCACCTTGTGATGGCCGATGAACAGCACCACGCGCAGTTTGCGCCTGTGTCGCCTGTTTCGCCAATCGCGTAAACTCATCCCGGCCTCCGCGCCATCGGGCCCAGTCCCGATCCGGTATCCTCTTGGCCTAACACGATGAATCCGCTCGGGCAATCTGGGTGACGGCAGGTCGCCCCAATCAGCCGCAGTTCGCTCTGGCCCTTGGCCGGGTCTGATTGATATGCAGGGGCAGGTTCCGCCCGGAACCGCCTGCAAAGATGGAGAACGGATGCCTTCGGCCAATGTGCCCAGAAACGAGATCGTGCTGCAAACGATCACCCTGCCCGATCCGGAAATCACCACGGATACGGAGATGTTTCTGTGGGCCGAGGGCGGGGCCAGCGTTGATCTGGCGTGCGGGGAAATCGACCTGCCCGAAGGGGCCTCGGTAGATTTCGACACCTATTTCAATCTGTTCAACCTCGGCACCTGGAGCCGCGCCGCACAGCTGAACGGGTTAAGCCTGAGGTTGAGCGGCAAAGGGTCGCTGCGGGTTGAAGTGATGGTGGGCGAAACCGCCCATGACCGCGCCAGCCTGCCGCCCGAGCGCGACGAACGGCTACCGCTGACCGCCGATGCCACCCTACTTTGCGCCCACGAGATCACGCTGGGGCAGGATGCCGCCCGGATCGAGCTTGCCGCGTTGATTGGGGCGACCGGCGCAGAGGGGCGCATCCCGCCACGCGACGGGCTGTTGTGGCTGCGCCTTGTGGCAGGCCCCGGCGGGGCCACGCTGACCGGCGGCAGCTGGCGCAGCACCAGCCAGGCAGCGCGCGACGATCTGCGTCTGGCGATCTGTGTGACCAGCTACCAGCGCGAGGCAGAAACCGCGCGAATGGCCGAGCGGGTCACGGCGTTTCTGGATGCGGAAGTCGCAAGCCTCGGGGCGGATGTGGCGCTGATCATCACCGATAACGGCCAAAGCCTGGCCCTGCCCCCGCATCCGCGCCTGCAAGTGATTGCCAATCGCAACCTGGGCGGCTCTGGCGGCTTTGCCCGGGGGCTGGCCGAGGCGCGAACGCGCGCGTTCAGCCATGTTCTGTTCATGGATGACGACGCCGGGTTCATGATGGAAAACCTGCGCCGCACCATCGCGTTTCTGCGCCTTGCCAATAGCGACAAGGCTGCGGTTGCAGGCGCGATGATTTCCGCCGGACGGCCCAGCACGATGTGGGAAAACGGCGCGGTGTTTGATCGGATCTGCCGCCCGCTCTTCATCGGCGCCAATCTGCACGATCCGGTGGATGTGGGCCTGATGGAGCTGCGTGCCGCGCGACCCAAACCGGAAAACTTCTATGGTGGTTGGTGGTTTTTCGCCTTTCCGATTGCCGCCGTCACCCATGACCCGTTTCCGTTTTTCGTGCGCGGCGACGACATTTCCTTTTCGCTCGCCAATCAGTTCGACACGGTTACGCTGTCCGGCGTCGTGTCGTTTCAGGAAGATTTCGCGGCGAAGGAAAGCCCGCTGACGCTTTACCTCGACCTGCGCAATCACCTGCATCACCATCTGGTGCATGACAGTCTCGATACCGGCGCCTGGAGCACCACCAAGATTGCCCTGCGGTTCGTTCTGCGCGGGGTGATCCGGATGCATTACGACAGTGCCGAAGCCACGCTCGCCGCCTGGGAAGACATGATGAAAGGCCCGGTGTTCTTTTCGCAAAATGTCGATGTGGCGGCGCGGCGGGCCGAGCTTCAGGCGATGAGCCACACCGAGAAATGGGGGGCGATGGCGCCGATCCCGGAGACCGCCCTGCGTGTGCCGCCGCCCGTGCCCTTTGGCCGGGTGATGAAATTTCTGCTGAACGGTCATCTGGTGCCGCTTTATGGGCTGCTGGGCCGTCATGTGGATGTGCCGGTGTCGCAACGCGGGCTGATCTGGCCGATCTGGGGGGCGCGCTCTGCGCGGTTCTACGATGCCTCCGGGCGGCGCGGCTATGCGGTGCAGCACAGCAAGCGGCGCGGCTGGTCGATCATGTGGCGTTCGGCGAAGCTCGCCAATATCTGGATCCAGAATTTCGCGGCCCACCGGCTGGCCCATCGGGTTGGCTATGATCACCTGACCAGCCCGGAATTCTGGCAGGCGCAATTTGCGGCGGACGCCCCCAACGCCCCCCGTGAGAGCGAAAGCGCCGGGCAAAGCTGAGCAGGCCAGCGCCAAAGCCCCCGTGACAACCCCGCCCGCCCTGCGTATAAGGCGCGCGAATGCTTTCCCGACGATTGGACAGACCATGACCACGCTTGTTTTCGGCCACAAATCGCCCGATACCGATTCCACCGGCTCGCCGCTTATCTGGGCCTGGTATCTAAATGAAGTGAAAGGCGTGCCCGCCAAAGCCGTGCTGCTGGGCCAGCCCAACACCGAAGCCGCCTTCATGCTGGAGCGCTGGGGCTTTGAGACCCCCGAGATCATCGCCGATGTGGAAGCCGATCAGGCCTGCGTGATTGTCGACACCAACAACCCGGCCGAGCTGCCCGCTTCGATCAACGAAGCCGATGTGCGTCAGGTCATCGACCACCACAAGCTGGCTGGCGGTCTGATCACCAAGGGCCCGATTGATTTCACCATCCGCCCGGTCGCCTGCACTGCCACCGTGCTTTACGATCTGATGGGCGACGACACCGCCAAGATGCCGGAAGAGATCCGCGCGCTGGCGCTGTCGTGCATCCTTTCCGACACGCTGGAATTCCGCTCGCCGACCACCACCGCGCATGACCGCGAAGTGGCCGAAGATCTGGCCCATGAGCTTGGGATTTCGATCCCGGATTACGCCGCCGAACTGTTTGCCGCGAAATCCGACGTGTCGCATTTCTCCGATGCCGAGCTGCTGCGTATGGACTCGAAAGAATACACCATCGAAGGCACCAAATTCCGCGTGTCGGTGCTGGAAACCACCGCGCCCGCCATCGTGCTCGACCGTCAGGCCAGCCTGATGGAAACGATGAAAACCGTGGCCGCCGAAGACGGCGTTGATCAGGTTCTCTTGTTCGTGGTCGACATCCTCAACGAGGAATCGACGCTTCTGGTGCCGAACGATCTGGTGAAAACCGTCGCCGAGAAAAGCTTCGCCGCCACCGTGACCGGCGACAGCGTGGTGCTGCCGGGCGTGGTCAGCCGTAAAAAGCAGATCATCCCGAACCTGAAGCTCTGAGCGCGAATATCGGAATTGTGAAAAAGGGCGCCGCTGTAGCGCCCTTTTTTGTGTCTGAATATCGGAAATATGAAAGTTGCTCCGGGCTTCTTCTTTCCCCACTTCAGTGTTAGCGTGATCGGGCAATCACGGAGACCCGCATGTCCTTTCGCCATATGACGCTCATCTCGACCCTGCTGTCGGCCCTGCTCTGCTGCGGGATGCTGTTCCTGCCTTCGGTGTTTTTCTGGCTGTTCGGGCTGGAGCAGAATCTGGCCGCCACGGTGATGCTGCGCCGCGCCGGGATACTGTTTGCCGGGATCGCGATCCTGCTCTGGGGCGGACGGCGCGCCAAGGGGACCACACAGGTGGTTTTCGCGCGCGGCATGGTGGTGATGACAGGCGGTCTGGCGATTCTCGGCCTGTTCGAGTTTCTCGCCGGGCAGGTCGGCCCCGGCGCCTTCGTGGCCATTACCATCGAAACCGCCCTGACACTGGGTTTCCTGCCCTATATCCGTCGTCGGTTCTAAGGCGAGCGCCCGGTCAGACCGGGACCGGGCTGTAGCCCTGTTCGATCAGCTCGATCATCCCACCAGCCACCGAAATCACCCGGTTGTCGAGAAGCTGCGACAGGTACTGCCCGGCCGCCTGCGTGCGCATCCCTGACCGGCAAACAAGGATCAGATCGCGCCCATCGGCGATCTCGGTGGCGATGGCATCGAGAAAGCGCAGCGGCTCGTCGAAGGTTTGCAGGATTGCACCCTCGATTACGCCGGTCTGCGCCCATTCCATCGGCATCCGGATATCGACGATCAGCCCGCCCGAGGCGCGCATCTCGTCAACGCTCATTGCCTTGTGTTCATAGCCAGCCGCTGCGACCATTCCCCGTCCTCACATGATCCTGCGGTCACGCCGCGCGTGCCACAGCAGCCTGAAAGGCACGGGGGAAAAGGTCAAGCCGATGGCTTAGTTCGGGGCGACGGTCTGGTAGCCCGAGGCGATTTCGCGGTTCATGCCGCCGTCGATCGAGATGATGTGGTTGGGGATTTTACCGCCCAGGATTTTCGCGGCGGCGCCGCTGCGATTGCCCGAGCGGCAGATCAGGATCAGGTCACGCCCATCGGCGATCTCCGGGCCGACCTGGGCCAGAAAGCTTTGCGGATCCTGGAAGGTCACCAGTTTCGCGCCGTCGATCACCCCGGTCTGGGCCCATTCCTGTGGCGTGCGGATATCGACGATCAGCCCGCCGTTTTCCTTCATTTCAGCCACGTTCAGAAAGCTGGACTGAAACCCTGCCCCGCCGCTGCCCGCACTCATCTTGTAGCCGATGCCCGCCACGGCGACGGCGGCAACGGCGCCGATCATCAGCTGGCGTTTGGTCAGATTTGCCATGTTGTCCTCACAAATTCATATTCGTATTTTGATATATATCATGCTGGTCCGATTGCAATCCCGTGCTTTTCATTCCGGCGCTTGTCGGGCATCACAAGGCCCCAAGGAGATGCCCATGATCACGATCACGACCGACACCCCGATTGAAACCACCAAGGCGCGCCTGGAAAAGCTGCTCACCGATCATGCAGTGGCGCAGGGGCAGCGGTTCGAGCTGGAAGAGGTGAGCGTTGAAGCCTGGGAAGGTGAAAGCTTTCTGGGCGGGCTCAGTGCCAAGATCGGCACCGATTGGGTGTTCGTCGAGCTGTTGGCCGTATCCGATGTGGCGCGCGGTAAGGGGATCGGGCGTCAACTGATCGAACGGATCGAGGCGCTTGCCCGCGACAAGGGCAAGACCGGGATCTGGCTCGACACCTACAGTTTTCAGGCGCCGGATTTCTATCGCAAGATGGGCTTCAGGGATGTGGGGCGGATCGACGATTATCCGCGCGGCGAGGCCCGGCATTTCTTTGCAAAAACCCTGTAAATCCGGGTGATTTCTCTGGCGGCTGCGCTGATATTCGCTATCAAGACGGCGCAGTGAACAGGAGCCGCCATGACCCGGATCATCGAAAGCCTTGCCGAGATTTCGCACGCCTATGATGCGCTGTTTTGCGATCTCTGGGGCTGTGTGCATAACGGCATCGCCCCCTATCCCGAAGCTGTTGCGGCGCTTCAGGCGTTCCGGGCCAAGGGCGGCAAGGTGATCATGATCACCAACGCGCCGCGCCAAAAGGCCTCGGTGGTCGAGCAACTCGATGCGATGGGCCTGCCGCGCGATACCTGGGACGACATCGCCACCTCGGGCGATGCGGCACGGGCGGCGATGTATCGCGGCGCGGTCGGCAGCAAGGTCTGGCATATGGGCGAACCGAAAGACGGTGTGTTTTTCGAACCGATGCCGGAGGTGGCCGATGCGGTCGAGATTACCCGCGTGCCACTGGACGAGGCCGAGGGCATTGTCTGTTCCGGCCCCTTCGATCCGCTGGCCGATCCCGACACCCTGCGCCCCGAACTGCTTTTTGCCAAGGCAAAGGGGATGAAACTGCTCTGCGCCAATCCCGATATCATCGTCGATATGGGGCATCAGCGGCAATGGTGCGCGGGCGCGGTGGCGGCGCTCTACACCGAAATGGGCGGTGAAAGCCTGTATTTCGGCAAGCCCCATCCGGCGATCTACGATCTGGCCCGGCTGCGGCTCGCGGGTCTCGGCGCAGATGTCGGCAACATGAGCATTCTCGCCATCGGCGACGGCATCCAGACCGATGTGGCGGGCGCGATGGGCGAGGATATCGACAGCCTGTTCATCACTGGCGGGCTGGCTGCCGAAGAGACCCAAACCACCCTCCAGCCCGACCCCGACGCGCTGGAGGCCTTGGTCACGGCGGAAGAGCGCAGCCCGACCTACGCAATCGGATTTCTGCGCTAGCAAAGATTCCGGGTTGATCTTCTGCAGTCGCGAAGCAATATTATTGCGCAACGCGCATAACTCACGCGAAATAATTACCCGAGGATGAAATGTTGGACAGCCAGACCCGTGGCACGATCTATCTGGATGAGATCGAGATCGGCCTGTCGCGCCATCTGACCAAACAGGTGACGGACCGTGACATCGAGCTTTTTGCCGAGATCTCGTCGGACCACAATCCGGTTCACCTCGATGACGATTACGCCAAAGGCACGATCTTCAAGGGCCGCATCGCCCATGGGATGCTGACCGCCGGGCTGATTTCGGCGGTGATCGGCGAGCAGCTTCCGGGCCATGGCACGATCTATCTGGAACAGTCCCTGCGCTTCATCGCGCCGGTGCGGCCGGGCGACGAGGTGCGCACCGATGTCACCGTGATTGGTGTGGACCCCGCCAAGCGCCGGGTGACGCTGAAAACCGAATGCTTTGTCGGCGAGCAAGCCGTGCTGACAGGCGAGGCCGTGGTGCTCGCCCCGACACGCCCCGCCTGACCTCGCGCCAATTCTCTTGCACCCGCGCGGGCGGCGGTCTAACTCCCCTGCCATGCGGATTATTCGAGACTATCAGTTTGTCGAAGACGATGATCGCGGCGCTTCTGCCGCGATTGGCAATTTCGACGGCGTACATCGCGGCCACCAGCATGTGATCGACATTGCCCGGGCGCAGGCGAAAGCATGCGGCAAGCCGCTTGGCGTGATGACCTTCGAGCCGCATCCGCGCGAATATTTCGCCCCCAAGGCGCCGCCGTTCCGGCTGATGAATGCCGAGGCACGGGCGCATCTGCTCAGCTGGTTCGGGGTGGAGAAGCTCTATGAGCTCAGCTTCAACGATACGCTGTCTGCCCTCACCCCCGAGGAGTTTGCCCGCGATGTCATCCATGAAGGGCTGGGGCTGTGCCATGTGGTGGTGGGCGAGGATTTCCATTTCGGCAAGGACCGCGCGGGCAATGCCGCCGACCTTGTGGAATTTGGCCGCCAGATGGGATTTGGGGTAACCGTGGCACCGCTTATGCATGACGATAACGAAGAAATCAGCTCGACCGCGATCCGCAAGGCGCTCTCCGAGGGTCGCCCGCGCGATGCGGCGCGGATGCTGGGGCACTGGCACCGGATCGACGGCGAGGTGATCCGGGGCGATCAGCGTGGCCGCGACCTGGGCTTTCCCACCGCCAATATGTCGATCACCGGGCTGCACCCGCCGAAATTCGGGGTCTATGTGGTGAAGGTCGACGTGCTGACCGGGCCGCATGCGGGCGAATATGGCGGCGCGGCCAGCATGGGGGTGCGGCCGATGTTTGGCGAGAACCTGCCCAACCTCGAAAGCTTCCTGTTCGACTTCAAGGGCGACCTCTATGGCGAGCAGCTTTCGGTGGCGCTGATCGACTATCTGCGGCCCGAGGAAAAATTCGACAGCCTCGACGCCCTGATCACCCAGATGAATGCCGATTGCGACCGGGCCCGCGAGATTCTGGCCACCCTCTAGGCCCCGGCCTCACCCCTTCTGAGCAAGGGGTGCCCGAACTCGAACGGGGGTCTAAGTCTTTGGCAGCAAAGACGTTACCGCTAACTGTTCGAGATTTTACTTCGCACGGATTTTGGGGTTTTCGGGACAGGTGCTGCGCCTGAAGGCGAACCCTACAGGTTGGGGCTGAGGGCGGCGATGCCGGGGCGGGCGGAGCGCAGGGCGATCAGCGTCACCGGCAGGATGAGGGCGGCGGAGAGCAGGGCGCAGCCGGTGAAGCCATAGGCCTCGAACAGGGGTCTGAAGCCGCTGGTGCCGAGCAGCATGGCGCCATAGGTGAACGCGCTGTTCAGGGCCATGACCGAGGCCCGATGCTCTGACGAGGCGGCGTTGAGCTGGCCGACCAGCAGATTCAGCCCAAGGTGATTGACCGCGCCCCAGATCAGGCAGAGCGCGATCAGGGCCAGGGCGGAGGCGGACCAGATGGCGAGCGCGCTATAGGCCATGATCAGTACCAGAAACACCCCGGGGGCGACGCGGGTGGGGCCGAGCCTGTCAAGCAGCCGATCCAGCGGGGCGGCAAAGCCGAAGCCAACCCCATAGGCCAGTGCGGCAAAGCCGGTGAGCGCGGTGGAGAGGCCAAGTGGGCCGGTGAGATGCGGGCCGAGATAGGCGTAAAGCCCATAGAAAGCGGCCATGAACAGCACCTGCGACAGCAAGAGCGGGGCCACGCCTTCAAGACGCAGGCTTTGCCAGAGCGACAGCCGCCGCCCATCGGCTCGCCCGACGCGCCGCGCCAGAGGCACCAGCCCCACGGCCAGACCCAGCGCCAAGACCGCCAGCGCCAGAAACACCGCGCGCCAATGCACGAGATCGGCGAGAAGCGCGCTCAGCGTTACGCCCGCAACAAAGCTCAGCGTCCAGCCGATCAGCACCTTGCCCAGCGTCTGGCTTTCGCGGCCTTTCGCGGCCACCTGTGCCGCCAGCCCGTAGGTGGCGGGCAGAACCACGCCCGCCGCCATGCCCGCCAAAGCCTGCGCGCTGCTCAGCGCCAGAAGCGTGGGGCTGGCCGCGCTGAGGGCGAAGGCCAGCGCCAGCACCAGCACCGCGATCAGAAGCGCGCGCCCGAGGCCCAAGGCGCCCGCACGCGGGGCCAGCACCAGCGCGCTGAAGGCGGTGCCGCCGCCATAGATTGCCGAGGCGGTCAACACGTCCGGCGCGGTGGTGCCAGCAAAGCTTGCCGCCACCTCTGCCGCGATCGGGCTGAGCACCATGGTGTTCGCCCCGACCAGACCAATCGCCAACATCAACAGCCAAACCGGATTCATCGCGCACCTCAAATCTGTTCGCTAAATCCTTACTGGATGTAATGACATTTGGTGAATATGCTAAATTACCGAACGAGGTAAAAACGAATGAGGTTCTGAAAATGGCGCAGGATATGAAGCCGCTCGACGCGATTGACCGAAAATTATTAGGTCTGCTCAGCGAAAATGCCGAACAGTCCTATGCCGATCTGGGCGCGCAGGTGGGGCTGTCAGCCCCGGCGGTGCATGAGCGGGTGAAGCGCTACAAGGCCACGGGGCGGATCAAGGCGGTGGCCGCGCAGCTTGATCCCGAGGCGTCCGGCAAGCCGCTTTTGGCCTTCGTGCATATCAACGCCACCGGCTGGGGCATGTCACCCGAGCTTCTGGCGCTGGCCGAGCTGCCCGAGGTGGAGGAAATCCATTCCGTGACCGGCGATGCCTGCTTGGTGTTCAAGGTCCGCACCGCCAGCGCCGTGGCGCTGGAGGCGCTGCTGGCCAAGGTCTATGCGGTGCCCAATGTGACCGCGACGAAAAGCTACGTGGTGCTGTCGACCTATGTCGAACGCCCGGTGCGGATCGGCGTGACGGAAGAGCTGAACCAGCCGTATAACGGGTGAGGCGGGGGTTGGAGGGATGGCGCGGGCTGTTCGATTCTCGCCCCCTCACCATGTGAGGGCGGCGCATGATCGCGGTTGGGCGCATGGGCCTGTCCGGTCTGTCCGTTTATGGTGAAGGTGTCCCCCTGCTTCTAGCCTTGAGCAAATGGTGACGTTGCGCCTGACCGGTCGGGCGGTCATGCGCAGCCCGGGCAGCTTGCGCTGCTGTTCCGGGCGGGCGTTGAGCTTCTCAGCCCCCGCGTGCCGATCCATCACCGCGCCGCGTCATCCTCGAAGATCTCCTCGATACTCAGCGAAAACAGGCGCGCCAGTTTGAAGGCCAGCGGCAGGCTGGGATCGTACTTGCCGATCTCGATTGCGTTGACGGTTTGGCGAGAGACCTCCAGCGCCTGAGCCAGCTCGGCCTGGGTCCAGCCGCGCTCGGCGCGCAGCACCTTGAGCCTATTCTTCACCGGTATTTCCTCGCGCCCGCCATGGTGCCGGCGATATAGGTCAGCCCCATCACGATCACCAGATGCGAGATTTGCGCGGGAAAGCCGATGAGGCCGGTGACGTCGAGATTGGAATAGGCCAGCCCGGCGACCAGC
The DNA here is from genome assembly GCA_050290705.1 of Paracoccaceae bacterium. GTDB lineage: Bacteria > Pseudomonadota > Alphaproteobacteria > Rhodobacterales > Rhodobacteraceae > Sinisalibacter. The sequence continues at coordinate 193,117 of JBNKIC010000020.1, read as the reverse complement.
CCGACACCGAGCGACAGGCCCATCGCCTCTAGCTGAACCTTCTGCTGCATCTCATCGAGGCCCTTCAGGTGCCGGATATTGGCCAGAACCATGCCCGCGCCGATGGTGAGGTTGACGGCGATAGCCAGGGCGGTGAGCCAGCCAAGCTCGCCCCAGACGAGCCTGGGGCCGAAATTGGCGATGGCCATGGTCGCGACCCAAGCCACTGTCCAGAAGCCGAGGCGGCGGGTGTTGGTGCGAACCGTGGCAGACCACGCATCGTCGGTCGAGGGCATCTTCGCCATATCAAGCTCCCTTGTCTATAAGTCTAGTTTCCTTGTCATACAGCTAGGGGCGCTCGGCAGGAAAGTCAAGTTTGCTTGACACCGCCTATACACCAGCGCAGCCCGGGCCGCTAAAGCGGCTATTCCGGGCGGGCGTTGAACATCTCAGCCCTCGCGCGTCGATCCATCACCCCCCTTCCCTTTCCGCGCCCCTTGCGCAAGTTTGCCGGGATGACGAATCGCTTGAGAAACCGCTTCTGGGAGCTGCCGCTCCGCCAGCTGACCCCTGCCGAATGGGAGGGGCTGTGCGATGGCTGTGGCAAATGTTGTCTGAACAAGCTCGAGGACGAGGAGAGCGGTGAGATCGTGTTCACCCGCGTCGCCTGCCGTTTGCTCGACAACGAAACCTGCCGCTGCGCGCAATATGATATTCGGCTGCAATTCGTGCCCGAATGCATCATTCTGAAGCCCGAGACCATCAGCGACGTGGCCTATTTCATGCCCCGCACCTGCGCCTATCGGCTGCGGTTCGAGGGCGCGCCACTGCCGGACTGGCACCCGCTGGTGACCGGTGACGCGGAAAGCGTGCACAAGGCCGGGCAATCGGTGCAGGGCTGGACGGTGCCCGAGTTCGAGGTGCCGGAAGAAGAGTGGGAAGAGTACCTCGTGGAAGTGGAGCTGTAATGCATTTCGCGTCTGACAATACCGGCCCGGTGCACCCGAAGGTGATGCAGGCGCTGCTGGCGGCCAATGAAGGCTATGCGATGCCCTACGGGGCCGATGCGCTGACGAGCGCGGTTCAGGCGCGTGTCCGCGAAGTGTTCGAGGCGCCGGAGGCGGCGGTCTATCTGGTGATCAACGGGACAAGCGCCAATTCGCTGGCATTGGCGACGCTGACCCAGCCGTTTGAGACGGTGTTTTGCAGTGACTCCGCCCATATCGAAGAGGACGAGTGCAACGCGCCGGAGTTCTTCACCGGCGGCGCCAAGCTGACGCTGGCCGAGGCCCCCGATGGCAAGATGACCCCCGAAACGCTGACCAAGGCGATCGAGACCCAGGGCAATCGCGGCGTGCATGGGCCACGGCGCGGGCCGGTGTCGATCACCAATGTAACCGAGCGCGGCACGGTTTATACGGTCGACGAGATCGCGGCGCTGTCGGCTGTGGCGAAGGGCTACGGATTGCCCGTGCATCTGGATGGCGCCCGCTTTGCCAATGCGCTGGTGACGCGCAATGCGAGCCCCGCCGAGATGAGCTGGCGGGCGGGTGTTGATGTGCTGTCGTTCGGCGGCACCAAGAACGGGCTTATGGGCGTTGAGGCGGTGGTGTTTTTCGACCCCGCCAAGGGCGAAGAGTTTGAATACCGGCGCAAACGGGCCGGGCATCTTATCTCAAAGCAACGCTTTCTGGCGGCGCAGATGCTGGCCTATCTGGAAGACGGGCTGTGGCTGGAGATGGCGCGGGCGGCGAATGGCGCCAATGCGCGGCTGGTCGAGGGGCTGCGGGCTCTGCCTGAGGCCGGGTTTGTCTATCCGCCTGAGGCCAATATCACCTTTGCCACCCTGCCCCGTGCCGCCCATGCGCGGCTTCATGCTGCTGGGGCGGCGTATTATCTGAGCGGCGATCTGGATGGCCATGCGGATGAGCCGCTATCGGCGCGGCTGGTTTGCGATTGGTCGGCGGATGAGGCGGATATCGACCGCTTCCTGGAGATTGCGCGGGGCTGAGCGCTCTTCCGCGCGCCGCGCGACATCGCTGACCTGCGGTAATTCACTCCTGACCGATGGGGCGGCGCGCGCCTCATCGGCAGCTCTTCACGCTCCAGTCGCCGGGTCAAACCCTTCGTCGATCCAGCCGGTCATCCCACCGGCCATGATCTTGACCGGGCATCCCAGCTCGGCCAGCCGCAGCGCGCCGCGCGCAGCCCCATTGCAATGCGGACCCGCGCAATAGGTCACGAAAATCGTGCCCTCCGGCCAGTCGGCCATCTTGCGCGCGGTGATCTTGCCATGCGGCAGGTTGATCGCACCGGGCACATGAGACGCGGCAAACAGCGCCGGGCTGCGCACATCCAGCAGGACGAAATCGGCCCCCTGGTCCAACGCCTCGTGCACATCCCAGCAATCGGTTTCATAGGCAAAGCTGGCGGCGAAATGCGCCCGGGCGAAACTGCTGGGCGCGGGGGGAATGGCGGTGACTTGGCTCATTTGTCTCTCCGTTTTCCCCATCTCGCAAAACCACGCCTGACTTGGCAATCGGCACAAATACCAATATGCATAAAGATCATGCCAAACACATATCCCACCACCGACACGCTCTCTGGCCCACTGGTTGCCGCCCTGCTCTATGACGGGCTTTGCACTTTCGAGTTTGGCCTCACCGCTGAAGTGTTCGGCCTTGCCCGCCCGGAAATGGGCCCCGGTTGGTATCGCTTTGCCAGTTGCCCGGTGGAACCCAGCCCGCTGCGCGTCCATGGCGGGTTGGTGATCACCCCCGATGCCGGGCCGGAGCTGCTGGATCAGGCCGATATGATCGTGGTGCCGGGCTGGAAAGGCGCGGATGTGGAGGTGCCCGAAGCGCTCGCCACCCGGCTCTGTGCCGCCCATGCCCGTGGGGCGCGGCTGGTTTCGATCTGCTCAGGCGCTTTCGTGCTCGCCGCCACCGGGTTGCTGGACGGCAAGACCCTCACCACCCATTGGCGCTATGCCGAGGCGATGCGGCGGCGGTTTCCACGCGTGATCGTCGATGAAGCCTCGCTCTATCGCGAAGAAGACCGGATTTTCACCTCGGCAGGTAGTGCCGCCGGGCTGGATCTGCTGATCGAGATCGTGCGGCAGGATTTCGGGGCCAAAGCTGCCAATTCCGTCGCCCGCCGTCTGGTTCTGCCCGCCCATCGGCGCGGGGGGCAGGCGCAGTTTCTGGATCGCCCCGTGGGCAGCCGCGAAAGCGCCGAGATCGCCCCGCTGCTTGATCAGATCCGCAGCAGCCTTGCCGCAGACTGGAGCATCGCCCGGATGGCTGAGGCAAGCCGGATGAGCCCGCGCAGTTTTCAACGTCGCTTTCGCGAGGCCACCGGCCTGCCGCCGGGGGAATGGCTGGTGGCGGAACGGCTGAGCGCGGCCAAAGCGCTGCTTTGCACGGGGCGGATGGATATGGAAAACATCGCCGCCAGCACCGGCTTTGGCAGCGCCCCGACCCTGCGCCACCATTTTCGCCAGAAGATCGGCATCAGCCCCAGTGAATACCGCACAAGGTTTCTGGCGACCGGCGAGGGATAGCGCAAAGACAAGGTGCTCCGCCCTGCGCCTAAAGCTTCAGAAAAGCCGCAATCTCGCCCGCCACATTGGCGGGATGGGTGATCGGCGACATGTGCCCGGCCCCGGCGAGCAGCACCCGTTGGGCTTGCGGCAGGCGCGCGGCCAAAGCGGCCTGCACGGCGTGGATGATCGGCGGCGACTGGGTGCCTTCCAAGAGCAGGACCGGACAGGTTATCGCTTCGATCCGTCCGGGTTGGGTGAGACCGGCGGCATCTTCCATCGTCACCCCCTGCTCTTCGGCAATCCGGGTCATCTGCCCGGCCAGCCGCGCCTGCGCGCGCTCGGGCAGATCCTCCCACCGGGCTTCGGGGCTGACGGCGGCCTGAAAAATCCGCGCGGCCTCTTCGGGCTGACCGGCCTCAAGCGCCGGAGTAAAGCCCGCCATCGCCGCTTCATGCGCGTCAAATTCCGCCGTGCCCCGCACCAGCGCGAAAAGCGGCGGCTCGATCAGGGTGAGGCTGCGCACCTGCCCGGGAAACTCCATCGCCAGACGCAGGGCCACCGTGGCACCGTAGCTGTGGCCAATAATGTCGGCGCGCTTGCCCATCAGCCCGGCGGCAATCTGGGTGGTGAGGTTATGCAGCCCCGCCGCATCGCCATTGCCGGTCCAGGCGCCACTTTTGCCATGGCTGGGCCGGTCAAATGCCGTCATCGAAAGCTTGTCGAGCAGCAACGCCTGCACCCGGTACCAGGTGCCGACATGGCCCAGGGTGCAATGGATGAACAGCGCCTTGCGGATGCCGGTTCCCAGCCGGGTGACATGGGTTGGAAACCCGGCGATGCGCTCAAGACCTGCTTCGTTGAGCGCAGGTTTGATCACGCCGCCCCCCCGAGATGGGCCTCAAGATCATCGAGCCGGTCCTGCCCCCAGAACAGCGCGCCGTCTTCGGTGACCCAGCTCGGTGCGCCGAACACGCCCGCCTGCACCGCGTCTTCCAGATTGCGGCTGTAGATTTCGGCCCCGGTGAAAAGCCCGCTATCGGCCAGCGCCGGATCGAAACCGGCACCTTCCAGCGCGGCCTTGATTACTGCATCCTCGGCGATGTTGCGCTGATCGGCCCAGCAGGCCGTGAGCACCGATTGCACCAGCCGGTGCATGTTGCCGCCGCCCGCCTTTTGCGCCGCGATGATCGCGTAGGAGGCAGGGGCCGGGTTGGTGGGAAAGAAGGCCGGTTCGACATTGATCGCGAGCCCCGCCTTTTGCGCCTGACGGGCCAGATCGGCCAGCCGGTAGCTTTGACGCGAGGGGTGACGCTCGCCCGGCAGGGTGCCGCCGGTGCGCCCGTAGAGCGCGACGATATCAATCGGCTTCCAGTTGACTTCGAGCCCATGCGCATGCGCCAGAGCTGAAAACCGGGGGCCCGCCAGATAGGTGTAAGGCGAGATCGTGCTAAAATAATAGTCGAGTTTCGCCATTTTGTTCCCTCCGGGCCGTCCTGAATGTTGGCCTAGACCCTAACCGGGTGCTAAGCGGTGTCAACGACAGCTGTCGCGATTCTGTTACACCAACAGCACCACCTGGGGACGGACCAACCACATGCCAGCCTTACATGAACCGAAGCTGATTTCGGGTAATGCCAACCGTAAACTCGCAGAACATGTTGCCCGCCGGATGTCGATCCATCGCGGCGCCCAGGTGTCGCTGGTCGACGCACGGGTGGAACGGTTTAACGATCAGGAGATTTTCGTCGAGATCCACGAGAACGTGCGCGGCGAAGATATGTTCATTATTCAGCCGACCTCGCCCCCGGCGAATGACAACCTGATGGAGCTTCTCATCATCGCCGATACGCTGCGCCGCTCGTCGGCCGCGCGCATCACCGCGGTGATCCCCTATTTCGGCTATGCCCGCCAAGACCGGCGCACCCGCGCCCGCACGCCGATCTCGGCCAAGCTGGTGGCCAATATGATCGCACGGGCCGGCATTGAGCGGGTTCTGACCCTTGATCTGCACGCTGCGCAGATCCAGGGCTTTTTCGACATGCCCGTCGACAACCTCTACGCCAGCCCGATCTTCGCCCTCGATATCAAGCACCACTTCAAGGAGTGCATGGACGAGGTGATGGTGATCAGCCCCGATGTGGGCGGTGTGGCCCGCGCCCGGGAACTGGCGAAACGCATCAATGCGCCGCTGGCCATCGTCGACAAGCGCCGCGAAAAGCCGGGCGAGATTGCCGAGATGACGGTGATCGGTGACGTGACCGGCAAGCGTTGCATCATCATCGACGACATTTGCGACACCGCAGGCACGTTGGTGAAAGCCGCCGAGCTGCTGGCCAATTCCGGTGCCAAGGAAGTGCACGCCTATATCAGCCACGGCGTGATGTCCGGCCCGGCGGTTGAGCGGGTGTCGAACTCGGTGATGAAAAGCCTGGTGATCACCGACTCGATCGAGCCGACCCCGGAGGTGCAAGCGGCCCCGAATATCCGCGTCGTGCCCACCGCGCCGATCTTTGCGCAGGCGATCCTGAACACTTGGGGCGGGACCTCGGTATCGTCGCTGTTCGACGACGGCACGCTGGAGCCGCTTTACGAGACCCATTATTCGTAACGCCCACTCAGGCCACAGAAACAAAAATCCCCGCCACTGGCGGGGATTTTCATTTTCCGAAGCCCGGACCTGCCGAAGCCTATTTACGCGCGCTCAATCTGCGTAGACGACCAGCGCTTCGCCACCATGGGTGTTATATGCGAATGTATATGTCGTGCCATTCACACGCCCGGAAGCCTTCGACCCGCTCGGCTTCAGACCAATCGCCTGAAAGAACCGCGCCTCAAGCGCCTTGGGATCGGCGACGTCGGAGGTTGTAACCGCACATTCAAATTTGTGGCTGGTGAACGCATTGATCTGAAGAGATTCATCCGTCGAAGACTTGTTCCCCATATAGGATCCGGCTGACAATTTCGTCATGTCGAACCCCATCTTCGCGCCCAGCGTGCGGATCCCGTCGGCGTTTCCAATACCGGTAAGGCAGGTGCCTCTAAACGTATCGATGACATCTGCATGCGCGATTCCTGCAGAAAACAAGACGAACATCGCGGTGGCCAAAGCTTTCATTCATTTCTCTCCATAAAATAAAATTTCCAATCCCGGAGATTGTGCAGGCGCATTATCGCAAAACCACAACGCGAGCTATTGTCCTTTAGGTGATATGGGGGCGCAGATTGGCGCTGGAGCAGGGTTGAACTGCGAAGCGGCAGGGCTCAGCCGTCGAGCTGCCAATCGTCGTCATGCGCCACTTCGCCCATCGCGATCCATTCGGCGCGCAGGCGGGCGATGCGGGTATCGCCCCAGGTGCGAAAGACCAGATCGAAGCCGGTTGCGGTCACCGCTTCGGCGGTCAGGTCCATGCGCTGATTGGTGGTGTGGTCGGCATCCCAGAGCGAGATCGACACCATCACCACCGGGGCGCTGATGAAAGGCTCGGAAAACCTCACGGTTTCACGCTGTTCGCGGTCGCCTTCGCCCGTCCACATCTCGCCATCGTGCTGGTAATCGGAAAACAGCATCCGGGTGCCCCGGTCGATCCCCATCCGATGGGTTCTGATCCGCCACATCCCTTTGCTCCGTCGTTGTTATCTTTCACAAACTTTGCCCCTAACCCCCCGAAAATGCAAGCGGTTCACGCTATGGTGGTGCGGCGGCGTTTGGGATTGAGGGCCAGAAAGGCCGGAAAAACGAGGATCATCAGCCCGCCTGCGACCAGAAATGGCATTCCGGGCAGGTAGAGCGGGGCGTCGGGCGCGGCGAAGGCGTGAAACAGCGGGGTGACGATCAGGGGCGCAATCACCGCCGAGATCGCGCCCAGCGATGTGATCACCCCCTGCAACAGCCCTTGCCGGTTTTCCGCCACCATGTTCGACATCATCGCGGTGGCGGTGGGCGGCACCAGATCAGCCAGACAGGCCACCGCGATCAGGGCAAACACCAGCCAGGCCACCGACAGAACCCCAAGCACCATAAGGGCCATCGTTGCCGCAATCATCCCGATCATCAGGGTGCGGTATTCGCCTATGCGCGGGATCAGCACGGGCAGGAGGCCACCCTGCACCGCCACAACGCCAATACCATAGACCGCGAAAGACAGGCCGATCATCGCCGCCGTCCAACCGAAGGTCTCGCGGGTCCAGAAGGCCCAGAGCGTCGGGTAGACCATATTGGCAAATTCAAACACGAAGAGCACCACCAGCGGCAGCGCCAGCCCCGGCAGACGGAAGGCATCGCGCAGGGCGGTGAAGGGGTTCATATCGGCGCGGGTAAAGGCGCGGCGTTTCTCGTGGTTCAGGCTTTCAGGCAGGACCAACAGCCCAAAGATCACGTTGATCAGCGCAAAGCCCGCCGCCATCCAGAACGGCGCGGTCACATGCCAGACCGCCAGCGTCCCGCCCAAGGCCGGGCCCATCACGAAGCCCAAGCCATATGCGGCGCCGAGACGCCCGAAATTGGCCGCGCGGGTTTCGGGGGTTGAGATATCGGCCAGATAGGCGGTGGCGGTGACATTCGTCGCCCCAGCAATCCCGGCCATAACCCGGCCCAGAAGCAGCACCCAGAAGCTCGTCGCCAGCGCCATGATCGAATAGTCGATAACCAGCGAGGCCAGCGCCAGAAGCAGCACCGGTTTGCGCCCGTAGGCATCTGACAGTCCGCCGATGATCGGGGAAAAGATGAACATCATCAGCGCATAGGCCGACATCAGCACCCCGCCCCAAAGCGCGCCCGAGGCGGTATCGCCCGCCCCCACACGCGCCATCAGATCGGGCATCATCGGGAAAATCAGGCCAACACCCAGCGCATCGAGCAGGATGGTGCCATAGATAAACAGAAGAGGATTACGGGGTGTTCGCATCGCCTTGAATTAGGCGCTATCACGAAGCCTCGCAAGCCTTGTCTGTTTGATCTGACGCAAGGCCGGGAAGGCGTAAAGCTGTAGGCTGAGCCGAAACCGAAGGAGGATCAGCACATGAGATTATTCACTGTTCTGGGGCCATCACACGCGGGCAAGTCATCCCTCGTCGAGGCTCTTGCCGGTCTCGACGGGGTGTCAGGAAAGCTGCTGGATATACCGGGTGTGGCGCGGGTGCGCTCTTTCGGGTTCATGGGCGATGACTGGGCCGCCATCGATATTGCGGGCGGATCGGAGAACCTTGCCCCGGTGGGGCCAGCACTGGCGGCCTCTGATGCCGCCGTGCTCTGCGTGCCTGCCGATGCCGATGCGGCGGTTTTGGCCGCACCCTATCTGAGGATGATCGAAGAGGCGGGGCTGCCCTGCTACGTGTTCATCAACAAGGCCGATATGCCCGCCAACCGGATGTCGGAGATCGTCTCGGCGCTGCAAACCTATTCGCGCCACCACATCGTGCTGCGCGAAGTGCCGATCCGCGAAAAGGGCGAGATTGTCGGCGTGGTCGATCTGGTGTCGGAACGGGCGTGGAAATTCCACGAGGGCGAACACTCGACCCTGACCGAAATGCCCGCCGATCTGCGCCCGCGCGAACAAGAAGCCCGCGCCGAGATGCTGGAAAGTTACGCGGACTTCGACGACGCGCTGTTGGAAGAAATCATCGAAGACAAGAAGGTGCTGCCGGAAGAAGTGTATGAGGTGGCCACCAAGACGCTGCAGCACCACGATCTGGTGCCTGCCTTCCTCGGCTCGGCCGAACATCGCAATGGCATCACCCGTCTGATGAAATCCCTGCGCCACGAGGCGCCCGAGGTGGATATCGCCACGGGGCGGATCACCGGTAATGTGCTGGCCGCAGGTGCGCTGGCCGATGTGGTGAAGCATCTGGGCAAAACCGTTCTGGTGCGCGCCATGGGTGGCACGGTGGCAGGCGGTCAACCGCTGGCGGGCGGCAATGTCGGCTCGATCACCGATCTCGACGCCAAGACGGCGCTGGGCAGCCTTGCCCCCGGGGCGCTGGGGCTGACGGTGAAAACCGATCACCTGTCTGCCGGTCAGGCCTATACGGCACAAGCGGCCACCGCCCTGCCCGACTGGGCGCAGGCGCATCCCTCGGCCTATCGCCGGATCGTGATGCCCGTGCATGAAAAGGATGACAGCCGGTTGTCGACCGCGCTTGAGCGCTTGCAGGAAATCGACCCCGGCCTTGTGGTGACCCATGACGAAAAAACCGGCAATCCGGTGATGGCAACGCAAGGCCCGCTGCATCTGCGGCGTCTGATCCAGAAGCTCGCCGATGATTTCGGCATCGAGGTGGAAGAAGGGTCGGTGCCGCCTGCCCTGCGTGAAACCATCCGGCGCGGCGCGGAAATTCATCACCGCCACCGCAAGCAATCGGGTGGGGCCGGGCAATTTGCCGATGTGCTGGTCGAGCTGAAACCCGAGGCGCGCGGCTCTGGCTTTGTGTTCAACGAGACCGTGAAGGGCGGCGCGGTGCCGCGCAACTACATCCCCTCGGTGGAAGCCGGGGCGCGCGACGCGCTGGTCGAAGGACCGATGGGCTTTCCGGTGGTGGATGTGTCGGTCGAGCTGAAAGACGGCAAGAGCCATTCGGTTGACAGCTCCGACTATGCGTTCCGCACCGCTGGCAAGAACGCCGTGAAGGAAGCGCTGGCCGAAGTGGGCACGGTGCTTTTGCAGCCGATCATGAAGGTGGATATCCATGTGCCGTCGGTCTTTTCCGGCGGGCTGGTGCCACTGGTCTCTGGCATGAAAGGGCAGGTTCTTGGTTTTGAGGCCCATCCCAGCGCGGCGGGTTGGGATGTGTTTCAAACCCTCTTGCCGATGACGGCAGAAGATGATCTGTTCAACGCACTCGGCTCTACCACGCGCGGCACCGCATGGTTTACCAGTGCCTTCGATCACTATCAGGAGGCGCGCAAGGAGGAGCTCGGCGAGTTGATCGCCTGAGTTGTGCGCCCCTTGAGCGGGTCGGCGGCCGCAGTAGGCCCGCCGACCCGCTTTTGAGTTGGGGCGCGCGCATGGACCGGGGCAGCGATTCTGTGTTTCGACGCCCCCGGCCCGACGCTGTTTTCAGTTGGACGCAGGGCTTTGCAAAGGCTAGATGTCATCTTTGCAAAGGGAGGCTCTGCGATGGCGACACAAAAACTCTATGCCGGGGTGAAGCTGCGCGAAACGCGTACGCGGCTGGGGCTGACGCAGAAAGCCTTTGCCGAAAAGCTTGGGGTCAGCCTGCCCTATCTCAATCAGATGGAAAACAACAACCGGCCGGTGTCCACCGGCGTGGTGCTGGCGCTGGCGCAGGAGTTTGGCTTTGACGTGGCCGAGCTTTCGACCGGTGATGCCGAGCGGTTGGTGACCGATATGCGCGAGGCGCTGGCCGATCCGGTGTTTGCTGATACCGCCCCGCCGCTGGCCGATCTGCGCCTTGCGGCCTCGAATGCCCCGGCACTGGCGCGGGCGTTTCTAGAGCTGCACCGGGCCTACCGGCAGAGCCACGAACGGCTGGCCTCGCTGGACGAGGCGCTGGGGCGCGAAGGCAGTGCGGTGCAGGCCAGCCCCTGGGACGAGGTGCGCGACTTCTTTCATTATTGCGACAACTATATTGATGCGGTGGATCGCGCGGCGGAGCATTTCAGCCGTTCGGGCGATGCCGAGGCGGCGGCGCTGGAGGCGCTGGAGCGGCGGGGGATCCGGGTGGATCTGACCGAGTCGGAACAGATCCGGGAATTTGATCGCGCTTCGGGGCGGCTGGCGCTTTCGACCTATGCGCCGCCCTCGACCCGACGGTTTCAGCTGTTGCATCAGGTGGCGCTGCTGACCCAGAACGATCTGCTCGACGCGACGCTGGATCTGGCGCGGTTTCAGTCGGACGCCGCGCGGGCCATCGCCAAGAGCGGGCTGGCGAACTATTTCGCGGGCGCGGCGCTGCTGCCCTATGGGCGGTTTCTGGAGGTGGCGCATAAGCAGCGCCACGATCTGGAGCGGCTGTCGGAGATTTTCGGGGCCTCGATTGAGCAGGTGGCGCATCGGCTGAGCACGTTGCAGCGGCCCGGGGCCAAGGGCATTCCGTTTTTCTTTGTGCGGGTCGATCAGGCGGGCACAATCACCAAGCGCCATTCGGCGACGCGGCTGCAATTTGCCCGGTTTGGCGGGGCCTGCCCGCTGTGGAATGTGCATCAGGCGTTTGAGACGCCGGGGCGGTTTTTGCGCCAGCTGGCGCAGACGCCGGACGGGGTGCGGTATATTTCGCTGGCGCGGGACGTGTCGAAACCGGGGGGGAGTTTTCATGCGCCCACCCGCCGCTATGCCATCGCGCTGGGGTGTGAGGTGAAACATGCCCAGCATCTGGTTTTTGCCGATGGGCTGGATGTGACCAATGCCGCCGCCTTTGAGCCGATCGGGATTTCCTGCCGGATCTGCGAGCGGACGGGGTGCCATCAGCGCTCGGTGCCGCCGTTGGAACGCAAGCTGTCGGTCGATCCCGATGCGCGCGGGGTGCTGCCCTATGAGGTTGGGCGGTGATCGCACGGATTGCGGCGCTTGCCCTGCTGCTCACGCTGGCCGCCGCGATGGCGACGGGGGCGCTGGAGCGGGCGGTGCTTTACCCGTTCGATCCGCGCCACACTGCCCCGCCTGCCGGGCTGACCGAGACCCGCCTGACCACCGCAGATGACGAAGAGCTGGTGGTGTGGAGCGCCAAGCCACGGCGCGGCAAGCCGGTGGTGCTGTATTTCTGTGGCAACGCGGGCAATCTGGCTGCGCGGGAGGGGCGGTTTCGCGCCCTCACCCAGCGCGGATTCGGGCTGGTGGCGGCGGGCTATCGCGGCTCGTCCGGCTCGACCGGTGCGCCATCCGAGGCGGTGCTGACCAAGGATGCACAGCTGCTGGCGAAAGAGGTTCCGACGCTCGTGGGCGATGGCGCGGTGATCTATTACGGCGAAAGTCTGGGCAGTGCGGTGGCGATTGCGCTGGCGGTGGATCAGCCGCCCGCCGCGCTGGTGTTGGAAGCGCCGTTCAGTTCGCTTTCGGATATGGCGCAGGCGCTTTACGGCTCGCCCGGGTTGGCGCGACTGGCCCGGTCGCACTGGCCGAGCCGTGAGCGGATTACGAGCGTCGCAGCCCCGCTGCTGATTCTGCATGGCGCAAAGGATCAGCTGGTGCCGCCTGCGCAGGGCCGCGCCTTGCTCAAAGCCGCCGCGAGCCCGGATAAGCGGTTTTATGAAGTGCCCGGCGCGGGGCATGAAACCGTGTGGCAGCCCGAGGCGCAGCGGGTGCTTTATCGTTTTCTGAATCGGTTCTGAGCGGGGAGACGGCCCGTGGATGAAGAAGCTGGGGCCGGATAACAAGCGGCCCCGCTCCTCCTCAGCGGGGCCGGTCGGATACCTGACGGGGAGGTCAGGCGTTTAGCATCCGAAAGATCTCGTCCTTCAGCAGCGCGCGCTGCTTTTTCATGTTCTCCTCATGAAAATGATCGGTGGGGTGTTCATTCGTTTCGGCCTGAACAACCTCAAGATTCAACGCATTGTACTCGTTATACAGCTTCGCAAAATCGGGGTTTTGCGACATCAAGTCGTCGATCCGGTTCACATATTCCGGGAAATCTTCGACAAGCTCGTGCTGGAGCTGGAACATTGGCAGGGTCCTCCGTTCTAACGCTACAGGTCGAGCTTAGGCCGGTGACTCGTCTGCGCTTTGACACGAGTCAATGTGGAAGGGGTTTTGGAAAAGGTGGTTAAAATTCGATGGATTGCCGCCGAGGCAGCGGCCCCGGCGGGTGCCGGGGCCAGAAGCCGGGCCTGAGGCAGGCTTAGCGCTGCGCGGTTTGCCAGTTCGGGTTGATCCAGGGCGCGCGGGTGTCGCGCGGCAGCGGGGTGCGGCCAAGGATGTGATCGGCGGCCTTTTCGCCCACGAGAATCGAGGGGCCGTTGGTGTTGCCGTTGGTCACGCGCGGGAAGATCGAGCTGTCGGCGACGCGCAGGCCTTCGACACCGATCACCTTCAGCTCGGGATCGACCACCGCCATCGGATCATCCGCCGCCCCCATCCGGGCAGTGCCGCAGGGGTGATAGGCGCTTTCGGCGTGCTCGCGGATGAAAGCATCAAGCTCGTCATCCGATTGCATCGCCGCACCAGGCTGGATTTCGTGCTTCACATGCTGGGCCATGGCGGGCTGGCTGAAAATCTCGCGGGTCAGGCGCAGCACCTGACGGAAATCGCTCCAGTCCTGCTCGGCGCTCATATAGTTGAACACGATCTTTGGCGCCTCATCCGGGTCGGCGGAGTTGAGCGTGACCGATCCGCGCGAGGCGGAACGCATCGGCCCGGTATGGACCTGAAAGCCGTGCCCTTCTGCCGCTGCCTTGCCATCGTAGCGCACCGCGATGGGCAGGAAGTGGAACTGGATGTCGGGATATTCGACACCGGCGCGCGAGCGGATGAAGCCGCAGCTTTCGAACTGGTTCGAGGCGCCAAGGCCGCGGCGGGTGATCAGCCATTGCGCGCCAATCACGCCCTTCCAGAACAGTTTCCAGTATTTGTAGAGGGTGATCGGCTTTTTCGCGGCGAACTGCACATAGACTTCCAGATGGTCCTGCAGGTTCTGCCCAACGCCGGGCCGGTCAGCCACTACGTCGATCCCGTGTTCGGCCAGATGCGCCGCCGGGCCGATGCCGGAGAGCATCAGAAGCTTGGGCGTATTGATCGACGAGGCCGACAGCACCACTTCGCGGCGGGCGTGGATCACTTCGACGCGGCCTTTGCGGCGCATTTCCACCCCGGTGGCGCGGCCGTTTTCGATGACCACCTTTTGCGCCAGACCAGAGGCCAGCGTTACTTTCCCGGTTTTCAGCGCCGGGCGCAGATAGGCGTTGGCGGTGGACCAGCGGCGGCCTTTCCAGACCGTCATATCGAAGGCGCCGAAGCCTTCCTGCTGTTCGCCGTTATAGTCTTTGGTAAGCGGATAGCCCGCTTCGTGACCGGCCGCGACAAAGGCCTTGAACAGAGGGTTCCATTGGCGGGCACGGGAAATATGGAGGGGGCCGCTATTGCCGCGCCAGCTGGAGCCGCCCTTGCCGTGCCAGTTTTCCATCCGCTGGAAATAGGGCAGCACATCGGCATAGGCCCAGCCTTTTGCCCCCTGCTCGGCCCAGAAATCGTAATCGCGGGCATTGCCGCGCACATAGACCATGCCGTTGACCGATGACGAGCCACCAAGCACCTTGCCACGCGGCACCACGAGACGGCGGTTGCCGAGCTTAGGTTCCGGCTCGCTTTCAAAGCCCCAGTCATAGCGGCGCATGTTCATCGGATAGGACAGCGCCGCGGGCATCTGGATGAAGGGGCCGATATCGCTGCCGCCTTCTTCGATCACGATCACAGATTGCCCGGCTTCGGCCAGACGATAGGCCAGAGCAGAGCCTGCGCTGCCCGAGCCAACGATTACATAATCCGCTTCCATCTTAGTCTTCCTGTCATGCCCCCAACGGGCAATTGTTTAGAACGGCGCCTCGATCGGGCTCATCCGCACGAAAACGGTTTTCAGCTCGGAATAATGCTCGATGGCGGCCTTGGAGTTTTCCCGGCCCACGCCAGACATCTTCGTGCCCCCAAAGGGCGCTTCGACCGGCGCGTCGTTATAGGAGTTGATCCAGCAGGTGCCGGCTTCGAAGGCTGCCACCACCCGGTGGGCGCGCTGGATGTCGCGGGTGAAGACCCCGGCGGCGAGGCCGTATTGGGTGGCATTGGCCCGCGCCAGCGCTTCTTCTTCCGTGTCGAAATCGAGCACGCACATCACCGGACCGAAGATCTCTTCGCGGGCGATGGTCATTGTATCAGCGACATCGGCAAAGACGGTGGGTTCGAGATAGAAGCCCTCACGCGCCACGCGTTTGCCGCCCGCGACCAGCCGCGCGCCCTCGTCCACACCCTTGGCGATGTAGTTGAGCACGATATTCATCTGGCCTTCGCTGACCATCGGGCCGAAATTCGTGGCCTCGTCCAGCGGATCGCCCATCACCGCGCCTTTGAGGCGTTCGGCGAGGCGGGCAAGGAAGGCTTCCTTGATGCCTTTCTGCACGAAAACCCGGGTGCCATTGGAGCAGACCTGACCGGAGGAGTAGAAATTGCCAAGGATCGCGCCGGAGACCGCGCTTTCAATATCGGCGTCGTCGAAGACCAGCATCGGGGATTTGCCGCCCAGTTCCATGGTCACATGCTTCATCTCACCGGCGGCGGCGGCATAGACCTTTTGCCCGGTCGGCACCGAGCCGGTGAGCGAAACCTTGGCGACGCGCGGATCGGTGACCAGCGGCGCGCCAACGGCCCCTGCCCCCTGCACCACGTTGAACACGCCCGGAGGCGCGCCCGCCTCGGTGAGGATCTCGGCCAGTTTTAGTGCCGACAGCGGGGTGGTCTCAGAAGGTTTGAACACCATCGTGTTGCCGCAGGCCAGCGCCGGGGCGCTTTTCCAGCAGGCGATCTGGGTGGGATAGTTCCACGCCCCGATGCCGACGCAGACGCCCAGCGCCTCACGCCGTGTATAGACGAAATTGCCATCGGCAAGCTGGATATGCTCGCCGGTCAGGCTGCCCGCGATGCCGCCGAAATATTCCAGCGCGTCGGCTCCGGAGGTGGCATCGGCGACCAGCGTTTCCTGCAGGGGTTTGCCGGTGTCGAGGGTTTCCAGCACGCTCAGATCATGGTTGCGGGCGCGCATGATCTCGGCGGCCCGGCGCAGGATGCGGCCACGCTCGGTGCCACTTAGCGCGGCCCAAGCGGGCTGCGCGGCCTTCGCGGCGGCCAGTGCCTGGTCGACAATCGCCGGGGTGGCCTCGTAGACGGTGGCAATCTGTTCGCCGGAGGCGGGATAGATCACCTTCATCGCGGTGCCGGAGGTATCCTCGACATAGCCCCCATTGATATAGTGGCTGGCGGTGGGTTGGGCGTCGGGTCTCATGCAGTGGTCTCCAGAAGGGTGTCGATCAGCCCGCGCACCCGGGCCGAGGCTTCGCCCCTGTCGGCCTCGCCGCCCAGCGCGTGGCGGATATAAAGGCCGTCGATCATCGCGGCGATGGTTTCGGCCAGATCTGTAGCGCGCGTGCCCACCAGCGGCCGGAGGCCATAGATCAGATTCGAGCGCAGCCGGGCCTGATAGATCGCCAAAAGCCGCCGCGCGCCGGGATTGCTTTGCGCATGGACATAGAAATTGAGCCAGGCCGCGATGGTGGCGGGGGTGAAGTTTTCCGGCCCGAAACTGGCCTGGACAATCGCATCAAGCCGGGCGCGCGGGCTGTCGGCCCCGGCAAGCGCGCGGCGTGCGGCGGTCCCGTACTGGCCCAGAATATGGCGCATCGCAGCGATCAGCAGGTCTTCCTTGCCGCCGAAATAGTGATGCGCCAACGCCGCCGACACGCCAGCACGTTTGGCGATGCGGCTGACGGTGACATCGAGCGAGCCCGCTTCGCCAATCTCGGCGATTGCCGATTTGACAAGCGCCTCGCGCCGAATAGGTTCCATTCCAAGCTTTGGCATGCTTCAATCCCAAAAATATAACTTGCCAAAACAGAACTGTTCCATTTTGATTGAGCCGTCAATCAATAAAAAACCTCAGGGAGCCTACAATGACCATCAAGACCACCCTCTCAGCCCTCGCGCTTGCCGTAGCGGCAAGCCCGGTGCTGGCCGCCGATTGCAGCAGCGTGAACTTCTCGGATGTTGGCTGGACCGACATCACCGCCACCACCGCCGCGACCACCACCGTGCTCGACGCGCTGGGCTACAAGACCGATATCAAGGTGCTGTCGGTGCCGGTGACCTATACCTCGATGGCGCAGGGCGATATCGACGTGTTCCTCGGCAACTGGATGCCGACGATGGAAGGCGACATTGCCCCCTATCGTGACGCGGGCACCGTGGACACCGTGCGCGAAAACCTTGAAGGCGCCAAGTACACGCTGGCCGTAAACAAGGTCGCGATGGATATGGGTATTGCCGATTTCGCCGATATCGCCGCCCATGCCGATGAGCTGGACAGCACCATTTACGGCATCGAGCCGGGCAATGACGGCAACCGCCTGATCATGCAGATGATCGACGAAAACGCCTTTGGTCTGAAGGGCTTTGAAGTCAAGGAAAGCTCGGAGCAGGGGATGCTGGCGCAGGTTGCGCGGTCGGACAAAAAAGACAAACCGATTGTCTTCCTCGGCTGGGAACCGCATCCGATGAACGCCAATTTCGACATGGGCTACCTGACCGGCGGTGACGACTGGTTTGGCCCGGATTTCGGTGGTGCCACGGTCTATACCAACACCCGCGCGGGCTATGTGAACGAATGCCCGAATGTGGGCGCGCTGCTGGGCAACCTGAAATTCAGCCTGGCGATGGAAAACGAGATCATGGCCTCGATCCTGGATGAAGGTACCGATCCCAGCGATGCCGCGAAAGCCTGGCTTTCGGCCAATCCCGATGCCTGGAAGGGCTGGCTTGACGGCGTGACCACCATGGATGGCGGCGATGCCGTTGCCGCGGTGAATGCTGCCCTCGGGATGTAATCGCATAACAGTGCTGAGCTCCGGCGCCCTCAAAGCGCCGGAGCAACTGTGCCGAAAGGAGATCGCATGACCTCCAGCCTGCTTATGCTGTTTGTCCCGGCTTGCTTTGCGCTCAATGCGGCACCCGGTCCGAATAATCTGCTGGCCTTTTCCAACGCTGCCCGGCTGGGGTTTACCCCCGCTGCGCTGGGTGGGATCGGGCGCATGCCCGCCTTTGCCGCGATGATCGCGCTGGTGGCACTGGGGCTGGGCGCGCTGCTGGCGGCCTCTGAGGCAACGATGGGTGTGGTCCGCATCGTGGGTGCAGCCTATCTGATCTATGTCGGCTGGAAGATGTGGAAGGCGCCGGCGCCAGAGCAGGCACTGGTGCAGATGCAGGACCGCCGCCCGCAGGCGCTGATGCGGCGCGATTTCATGATCGCCATCGGCAACCCGAAGGCCATCGCCATCTTCACTGCCTTCTTTCCGCAATTCATCGACCGTTCTGCCCCGTTCCTTGCGCAATTCCTGACCCTGGGCCTGCTGTTTCTGGCGATGGAATGCGTGGCCGTCTGCCTCTATGCCTTTGCCGGGCAGGTGATGGGCCGGGTGCTGACGCCGCTGAGGCTTCATCGCCTCAATCGTGGCGTGGGCGGTTTTCTGATCTTCTCGGGGCTGACCATGGCCCTCCACCGGGAGCATTAATATGCACTGGCTGACCGACGTCAAAATCCCTGTCGGCAAAGACATCGCCGCCATGTTCGATTTTCTGACCGATATTGGCGGGTCGTTTTTCGACTTTCTCGACACCGTATTGAGCTACCTCATCGACGCCTTTCTGGCCGCCCTGCAGTTTCCGCCCGCGCTGGTGATGGTGGCGCTGTTTGCCGCCCTCACCTGGGTGTTGCAGAAAGACTGGACCCGCATTGTCATCGTGGTCTTGGCGCTGCTTTACGTGATCAATCAGGGCTATTGGAGCGAAACCACCGAAAGCCTGACGCTGATCCTGTTTGCCGGGATTTTCTGCATGGGCGTTGGCGTGCCGATCGGCATCTATGCCGCGCACCATCCGCGCTTTTACGCAAGCATCCTGCCGGTGCTCGACATGATGCAGACCATCCCGACCTTCGTTTACCTGATTCCGATGATCGTGCTGTTTGGCATCGGCATGGTGCCGGGGCTGGTGGCGACCTTCATTTTCGTGATCCCGGCGCCGATCCGGCTGACCCAACTCGGTATCAGCCATGTGCCGACATCGCTGATCGAAGCCGCCGAAAGCTTTGGCGCGACCCGGCGTCAGACGCTGTGGAAGGTCGAGCTGCCGCACGCCTTTCCGCAGATCATGGCCGGGCTGAACCAGACGATCATGCTGTCGCTGTCGATGGTGGTGATCGCGGGGATGGTCGGGGCCGACGGGCTGGGGGTGCCGGTGGTGCGCGCGCTCAATACCGTGAACGCCCCGCTGGGATTTGAAAGCGGCTCGGTGATCGTCGCCGTGGCCATTGCACTGGACCGTATGCTGAGGGTGGAACGCAAATGACTGTCGCCGTAGAATTCGACAACGTCTCCATCGTCTTTGGAGACAATCCCGAAAGCGCCCTGCCGCTGATGGATCAGGACCAGAGCCGCAATGACGTTCAGGAAGCCACCGATCAGGTGCTGGGCGTGCATAATTGCAACCTGACCGTGAAAGAGGGCGAGATTCTGGTGCTGATGGGCCTGTCGGGCTCGGGCAAATCCACCCTGCTGCGCGCGGTGAACGGGCTGAACCCGGTGGTGCGCGGACAGGTGCGCGTGTCGGATGGCGATGCGCTGGTGGATGTCACCCATGCCGACGCCCAGACCCTGCGCCATATCCGGCTGCAACGCGTGGCGATGGTGTTTCAACAATTCGGCCTGCTGCCCTGGCGCACGGTGCGCGACAATGTCGGGCTGGGGCTGGAGCTGGGCGGGATGTCCAAACCCGAGCGGCACAAGAAGGTTGAGACGCAGCTGGCGCTGGTGGGCCTGTCGGACTGGGCCGACAATATGGTCAGCGAGCTGTCGGGCGGGATGCAGCAACGGGTGGGGCTGGCGCGCGCCTTCGCCACCGATGCCCCGATCCTGTTGATGGACGAGCCGTTTTCGGCGCTGGACCCGTTGATCCGCAACCGGCTGCAGGACGAGCTGATCGAGCTGCAACAAAAGCTCAAGCGCACGATCATCTTTGTCAGCCACGATCTGGACGAGGCGTTCAAGCTGGGCGACCGGATTGCGATCATGGAAGGCGGGCGGATCGTGCAATGCGGCACCCCGCGCGATATCTTCACCGATCCGGTGGACGAATATGTGGCCGATTTCGTGGCGCATATGAACCCGCTGGGCGTGCTGACTGCGCATGACATCATGAGCCCGCCCTCGGGCGCCGAAGGGCCGGAAGTGCTGGCCCATGCCAGCGTGAAAGAGGTGATGGAGCAGTTTGCCCATGGCAGCCATCTGGTGATCGTGGTCGAAGACGGCCAACAGATCGGCCAGATCAGCCGCGACGACGTGATCACCCGGCTGGTGGATCCGCGCGGCTGAGCCGAACAAGCATAGAGGCCCCCGGTTGCGAGACTGGGGGCACTCCCCCCCTGCCCTGCCATGCAGGTTGGCCCGCGATTGCTGCTCTTGCTCTTGTCGCGCTTTCCCCCTAGGGAAAATTCATGAAACTACTGTTCCTTGGAGATGTGGTGGGTCGGGCCGGGCGCCAGGCGATCACCGAGCGCCTTCCGGCCCTGCGCGAGGCCTGGAAGCTGGATTTTGTCGTCGTCAATGGCGAGAACGCCACCGGCGGGATGGGGCTGTCTGCGGCCCATGCGAAAAGCTTTCTGGAGGCGGGGGCCGATGTGATCACCCTGGGTGATCATGCTTTCGACCAGAAAGACATGTTTTCGTTCTGCGAGCAGGAGCCGCGGATCATCCGACCCCTGAACTATGCCAAGGGTGCCCCCGGCAGCGGCGCGCGGATGTTTTCCGACCGGCGCGGGCGCAAGGTGCTGGTGGCGCAGGTGCTGGGCCAGGTTTTCATGAAGCGGCCCTTTGACGATCCGTTCGCAACCATCGACGCGGCGCTGAAGCCCTATCCGCTGGGCGGACAGGCACAGGCGGTGATTGTCGATGTGCATTGCGAGGCCACCAGCGAAAAGATGGCGATGGGCCATTACCTCGATGGGCGCGCCTCGATGGTGGTCGGCACCCATACTCATGTGCCCACGGCGGATGCGATGATTCTGCCGCGCGGCACCGGCTATCAGAGCGATGCGGGCATGTGCGGCGACTACAATTCGGTGATCGGCATGGACAAGGCCGAACCGCTGCGCCGTTTTGTTACCGGCATGGCGAAAAACCGCTTTTCGCCCGCTATGGGCGCGGCCACGCTTTCGGGCCTGTTTATCGAGACCGACGACAAGACCGGCCAGGCCACCCGGATCGAGATGATCCGCGAAGGCGGCGTTTTGCAGCAGGCAGCGCCGTAACCTCTTGCCGGATGGCCGCGCTGTGGCGAAGATGATCTGGGCCAGACAGGATTAGGCGATGGAATTCTTCGATTTTTCGCAGACGACGCAGGCGGTGATTGCGCTGCTTGTCGTAAGCTCGATGTTTCTGTTGTTCCTGCGCGAGGCCTTTCCGGCTGAGGTTGTGGCGATCGGCGGCGTGGCGATGCTTCTGCTGCTGGGGGTGCTGCCCTATGACGACGCGCTTGCGGTACTGTCAAACCCGGCCCCCTGGACGATTGCGGCGCTGTTCATCGTGATGGGCGCACTTACCCGCACCGGGGCGCTCGACCGTCTAACCAATGCCGCGGAACAACAGGCGGGCGACCGGCCGATGCTGGCGCTGACGATCCTGTTGATCATCGTGCTCGTTGCCTCGGGGTTCGTGAACAACACCCCGGTTGTGGTGATGATGCTGCCGATCTTTACCCAGATGGCCGCAAGGATGGGGATGGCGCCGTCGAAAGTGCTGATCCCGCTGTCTTATGCTGCGATCCTCGGCGGTACGCTGACGCTGATCGGCACCTCGACCAACCTCTTGGTGGATGGTGTGGCGCGCGATTATGGGCTGGAACCCTTTTCGATTTTTGAGATCACCCCGCTCGGGCTGATTCTGTCGAGCTGGGGCTTTCTTTATATCCTCTTCATCGCCCCCCGGTTGCTGCCGGAGCGGATGTCGATGGCCGGGGTGCTGACGGATCGGGCGAAAAAGAAGTTTTTCACCGAAGCGGTGATCCCGCCGGAAAGCAACCTGATTGGCCGGGAAGTGCTGGGGGTGCAGCTGTTCAAACGCGAGGGTGTGCGGCTGGTCGATGTGATCCGGGGCGATCACTCGCTGCGGCGCAAGATGGACGAGGTGAAGCTGCAGGTCGGTGACCGGGTGGTGCTGCGCACGCGGATGACCGAGCTTTTGTCGCTGCAGCGCGACAAGAGCCTGAAGCGGGTCGATCAGGTGTCGGCGGTGGAAACCACCACGGTGGAAGTGCTGATCACCCCAGGCTGCAAGATGGTTGGCCGCAGCCTTGGCAATCTGCGCCTGCGTCGCCGGTTCGGGGTCTATCCGCTGGCGGTGCACCGGCGGAACCAGAATATCGGCAGCCATCTGGATAACGTCATGGTCCGGGTCGGCGACACGCTGCTCTTGGAAGGCGCACCGGAAGACATTCAACGCCTCGCGGTCGAGATGGAGCTGGTCGATGTGTCGAAACCCTCGGCCCGGGCGGTGCGGCGTGGTCATGCCCCGGTGGCGATTGGCGCGGTGATTGGCGTGGTGGTGCTGGCCGGGCTGGGCGTGGCCCCGATTCTGGCGCTGGCGATTATCGGCGTGGCGGTGGTGCTGCTGACCCGCTCAATCGACGCCGACGAGGCGTTTTCCTTCGTCGATGGCCGGCTGTTGGCGCTGATCTTCTCAATGCTCGCCATTGGCGCGGCGCTGAAAAGCTCGGGCGCGGTTGAGCTGATCGTCAACGCATTGGCCCCGGCCCTGACCGAGCTGCCGCCCTATCTGGTGGTTGGCGCGGTCTATCTGATGACCATGGTGCTGACCGAGCTGGTGTCGAACAATGCCGTGGCTGTGGTGGTGACCCCGGTTGCCATCGGGCTGGCGCTGGCGCTGGGGCTTGATCCGCGCCCGCTGGTGATCACGGTGATGGTGGCGGCCTCGGCCAGCTTTGCCACCCCGATTGGCTATCAGACCAACACCATGGTTTACGGCCCCGGCGGCTATAAATTCACCGATTTCGTGAAAGTCGGCCTGCCCCTGAACATCTCGCTGGGTATTCTGGCCTCGGCGGTGATCCCGATGCTCTGGCCCCTTGCCGGGTGAGCCGCGCTAGAGCGGCCAGAAGATCAGGATCAGCGGCACAGAGGTCGCCACAACAAGGATCTCCAGCGGCAGGCCCATGCGCCAGTAATCGCCAAAGCGGTAACCGCCCGGGCCGAGGATCAGTGTGTTCGCCTCGTCGCCGATCGGGGTTAGAAACGCGCAGGAGGCCGAAATCGCCACGGCCATCAGAAAAGCATCCGGATTGACCCCGAGCGCATGTGCCAACTGGATCGCGATCGGGGCGACGACGATCACGGTGGCGTTGTTGTTGAGCACATCGGTCAGGGTCATGGTCACCGCCATCAGCAGGGCAAGAACGGCCCAGACCGGCAGAGCCAATGTTGCCCCGAGCATCGCCCCGGCGATGAGCTGGCTGCCGCCGGAGGCCACGAGCGCGTTGCCGAGCGGGATCATGCTGGCCAGCAGCACCACGACCGGCCAGTCGATCAGGGTATAGAGCCCTTGCAGCGGCAGGATGCGGGTTGCCAGAAAGGCAATCATGATGATCCCGAGAGCGACCGGCAGGTAGACGAGGCCGGTGCCGGCGGCCAGCAGCCCGGCGGCGAACAGACCCATTGCCAGCCATTTCTTGCTGTCATCCGTCACCGCGACACCGCGATCGGCGAGCGGCAGCACGCCCAGCCACTTGATCACCGCCGTGGCGCTTTCCTGCGGGATCAGCAGGAGCAGAATGTCGCCCGGGCGGATCATCGTCCGGCGCATCTGTCTGGTGATCCGCTGCCCCTGGCGCGAGATACCCATCAGCACGGTATGCTGGCGCCAGTCGAGCCCCACCGCCTGTGCGGTGCGGCCGTCAAGGCGCGAGTTTTTCGGCACCACCACCTCGATCAGGTCCACGCCATGACCTTCAGCCCTGATCAGCTCTTCGCGCCGCTCGTCGGCAAAGCTGAAGCCCTGAGCGCTGCGAAACGCTTCGAGCGCCTCCGGGGTTGCTTCCAGCACCAGAGCATCTTGCGCCGCGATGGTCACATGCGCGGCCGGACCATAGCGGCGGCGACCGCCCCGGATCAGGCCGAGGATCGCCACATCGTGCTCTTCGGCCGCGCCGTAAAGCGCCTCGACCCGCTGGCCGATATGCGCGTTGCCCTCCGGTACGGTCAGCTCGGCGACATAGGGCTGAAGCTCAACCGGCTCGGGCGTCTCGGCCTCGCGCTGCGGCAGCAGCCGCCAGCCCACAAGCGCGAGAAAACCAATTCCGACAAAAGCCACCGCCAGGCCGACGGGGGCAAAATCAAACATCGAAAACGGGGTGCCCATCATGTCTTGGCGGATGCCGGAGATCAGAATGTTGGGCGGCGTCCCGATCAGCGTGATCATACCGCCGAGGACGGTGGCAAAGTTGATCGGCATCAGTGTGGCCCCCGGAGATCGTCCGGACTTGCGGGCCATTTGCAGCTCGGCGGGCAGCAACAGCGCCAGCGAGGCGAAGTTGCTCATGACGGCCGACAGCGCGCCGCCGACCGTGCCCATGATGGCGATATGGGCGCTGAGCGACCGGCTGGCGTCGATCAGCGTGCGGGTGATCAGGCGCACCGCCCCCGAGCGCACCAGCCCGGCGGAGACCACCAGCACCAGCGCTACGATGATGGTGGCGGGATGGCCGAAGCCATCAAAGGCGTGTTTCACCGGCACGACGCCAAGCACCACCCCGGTCAGAAGCGCGCCGAAGGCCACCAGATCGTAGCGAAACCGGCCCCAGAGCAGCAGGGCAAAGACGGCGGCGAAGAGGCTAAACAGGATAATTTGCTCACTGGTCATGCCCCGAGGCTACCCCGCCCGGGGGCATCACGCAAAGAGAACGGGAATGAGCGTGGCGAGAAGCAGACCGGCCATGGTGAGGTTGAAGGCGCGCAGCCGGGCCGGGCTGGTCAGCCACAGCCTTATGCGGGTGCCGAGGCCCGCCCATGTTGCGCCGCTGCCGAGGCCGATGGTGGCAAAGCCACCTGCAACAATCGCCACGGCCAGCCAGCTCTGATCCGGCGCATAGGCCGAGATACCGGTGATCGCCATGGCCCAGGCTTTCGGGTTGACCCATTGAAACGCCACTGCCTGCAAAAAGCTCAGCGGACGGCCGGTCGCCTCGGCCGATCCGGGAGCGCTCGCATGGGCGATTTTCCAGGCCAGCCAGCCGAGAAAGACCACGGCCACGACTTTCAGCACCAGATGCAGCACCGGGATCTGGGTGAACAGGGCGCTGAGCCCCAGCCCGACCAGAGCAACCATGGCGCCGAAGCCCAACGCCACGCCGAACATATGCGGCACCGTGCGGCGCAGCCCGTAATTGGCACCCGAGGCCAGCAGCATCAGATTATTGGGCCCCGGGGTGAACAGGGTGACGAAGGCGAAGCCGATAAAGGCGATGAGAATGTTCTGTGTCATAGGCGCAAGAATTACATGGACTCCACGCAGTTTGGTTGCGATGTTTCGGGCCAAATCAAAAAATTGCGCAACGACTGATGATGATTGACGAAATAGACCACAAAATATTGCGCGAGCTTTCCCGCGACGGGCGCCTGCCCAATACCCAGCTGGCCGAACGAGTGGGGCTGTCGCCCTCGGCCAGTCTGCGCCGGGTGCAGGAGCTGGAGCGGCGCGGGGTGATCAAAGGCTATCGCGTGGTGCTGGACCCCGACGCGATGGGGCGCGGCTTTGTGGCCTATGTGACCGTCGGGCTTTCGGTGCATACCAAGGCGGCGCAGGTGGAGTTTGAACGGGCGATGAGCCGGTTCGACGAGGTGCGCGAATGCCATAACATCACCGGCGGGGTGGAATACCTCATGCGGGTCGAGAGCGAAGACCTTGCCGCCTACAAGCGCTTTCACACCGACAAGCTCGGCATGGTCGAGGGGGTGAACCGGATCACCACCCATGTGGTGATGGGCAGCCCGAAAGACGAGCGGGCGTGAAGGCGCGGGTTGCTTCTGCTATGGTGGTGAAATGGAGCGCATAGATGCACGGATCGTTCTTGAAGACCTGGCGAGAGGCTATGACGATCTTACCGTGAAGGGCAAAAAAACGCCCTATCTCGCGATGAACGGGAACATGTTTGCCTTTGTCGATGACAAGGGCGGGATTTGCCTGCGGTTTGATGAACCCACCCGCGCACGGCTGGCTGAAGAGCTCGGCACGGGTGAGGTTATGCAATATGGTGCGGTCATGCGGGGCTATGTCGCCATTCCCGATAATCTGGCGGGCAAAGGGCCGCGACTGACAGAGCTGTTTTCGCAATCGGTGACCCATGCCCGCACGCTCAAGCCGAAACCGAGCAAACGCGCCTGAGCCCTTGCCCAGCAGGGGGGCGATGCCATATAGAGGCGCGAAATCAGAAAATTTGGGAGCTTTTCATGGCTGGCCATTCAAAATGGGCAAACATCCAGCATCGCAAGGGGCGTCAGGACGCCGCGCGGTCTAAACTCTTTTCCAAGCTGGCCAAGGAGATCACCGTGGCCGCCAAAATGGGCGACCCGGACCCTGACAAAAACCCGCGTCTGCGTCTGGCGGTGAAAGAGGCCAAATCGCAATCGGTGCCGAAAGACGTCATCGACCGCGCGATCAAAAAGGCCGTGGGCGGCGATGCCGAGAGCTACGATGAGATCCGCTATGAGGGCTATGGCCCCAACGGCGTGGCGGTGATCGTGGAAGCGATGACCGACAACCGCAACCGGACCGCGTCGAATGTGCGCTCGACCTTCTCCAAGAACGGCGGCAACCTCGGCGAAACCGGCTCGGTGAGCTTCCAGTTCGAGCGCAAGGGCGAGATCACCTATCCGCTGAGCGCCGGCGATGCCGATGCGATTTTCGAAGCCGCGATCGAAGCTGGCGCCGAAGATGTGGAAAGCTCGGAAGATGGTCACATCATCTACTGCGCCGATACCGACCTCAATGACGTGTCGAGCGCGCTGGAAGCGGCCCTGGGCGAATCGGACTCGACCAAGCTGATCTGGAAGCCGAACACCACCACCGAGCTTGGCCTTGAAGACATGCAAAAGCTGATGAAGCTGGTGGATGCGCTGGAAGATGATGATGACGTGCAGACCGTCACCACCAATTTCGACGCCACCGACGAGGTTCTGGCCCAGCTCGGCTAAACCTGACGCACAGACATGCACGAAAAGCCCGGGGCCCTGCCTCGGGCTTTTTGCAGTAAATATTGCCGCGTGGGGCTGAACACGTTGCAGGCACAGCACCATGTCGAACAACCGCGCCCGAAGTTTTGTTCGGGGAGCTGTCTGCGATGGATGTCGCTGATGTGGGACGAAGTGGACTTTCGCTGCGCCTGAACGAATGTCCGGACTAGTGATCTGTTTCAGATACGTTTGCTTTCGTGAACGCACAGGTACGTGAGCTAACGCTGAAGTCCATAGCTCACCTCATTACGACTAGCTCTATTCTGTCGGCAAAATCAGAGGTCTCAATCATGTTGTTTAAACGATATTTTGGACCAGTGAATCCCTCATATAGCCTTACGTGTGCTTTGAAAGAGGATGCCGAGTCGCGGTCCCAGTAGGCTGATGACCATGTTTCTAGTTCGCTAAAGTTACCAGAAGCCCCACGCGCCGTTTCTCTCGCTAACAGGTTTTCACGGCTTTCGGACCAAGGAATATCCGTCCAGATTAGACAGGTAGCGCGCCCCAAAATCGGACTAATCAGCCAGCCATAAACACCCTCTATAATCCATCGATCATGCTTGGCCTCTTCGATGGTCTTCGCGACCGCAATCTGCTTCGTTTCTCTGCGGCTATAGTCCCCATCGATCCATCGTATCTGATCGAGATCGACAACACGTGATGAAAGTACTGCGCCCATTTTTTTCGAAAGCCAACTCTTGCCCGATGCGGTGTTTCCCAAAATTACGATGCGATCAAAATGACTTACAAAAGGGCAATCCTTTTCAGACATTCATGGTCTCCTCTGTGAAGTGAACCCTATAGCAGACATTCACGGCGGTGAAGCAATTCAGAAGAATGGCCTCGAAGCTGTCATTGCGCTTCGAGCCTTCATGGGGCTCACATACACCATTTACGGCATAGGGCTGGGCCCTGCCTCGGGCTTTTTGCTTTTGGGCCGGGCTGGTGAAGATATGCGCGGATGGCCTGTAAGCCGGATTTTGTCCAGGGGTTGCCCCCTTGGATGACCATTCCTCTAGGCACAGGATTGCTCCTGCGCTCAAGCTGCCAACCCGGACTTCCGGGCCAAGGCGGCCCTGGGGTCTGGCCCCGTGAAGTCCCTATTCGGCATTGCTCCCGGTGGGGCTTGCCGTGCCACCCCTGTTACCAGGGGCGCGGTGGGCTCTTACCCCACCGTTTCACCCTTACCCAGCCGAAGCGGGGCGGTCTGTTCTCTGTGGCGCTTTCCCTGGGGTTGCCCCCGCCGGGCGTTACCCGGCACCGTTGCCTTGTGGAGTCCGGACTTTCCTCGCGTCAGAGATGGGCAAGCCCATCCAGTAACCCGCGGTCATCCGGCCATCCGCGCAATGCTCATCTAGGGCTGCGGGGCCGGGCGGTCAATGGGATAGCGCGCGGCGAGGTTTTGCATCATCGCAAGATCGTCGGGCGTAAGCGGGCCGGTGGCATGGGGGCGAAAGCGCAGACGAAAGGCGGTGAGGATGGGCAAAAGCCCCTCGCCCACCGGGTAACCGAAGGCTGCGGCGTCCGCGAGGAAGGCCTTGGGATTATGTGTGGGGTCAGGTGTGGGGGCTGCGGTGATCGGGTCAGGCCAGACCGACAGGCCCTGCAACGCGAGGCGGCGCCAATCGAAGCGCGGGCCGGGATCGGCTTTGCGCGAGGGGGCGAAATCGGAATGCGCGATCACCCCTTCGGGCGGAATGGCGTGACGGGCCATAATGTTGGAAAGTAGCAACTCCAACCGGGTCATCTGCGGGTGGGAGAAGGGGAAATTGCCAAGATTGTCCAATTCCACCCCGATGGAGCGCGAGTTCACATCCCCTGCCCCGCCCCAGTTGCCAGCCCCGGCGTGCCAGGCGCGCTGGGCCTCATCGACGAGCTGAAACAGCCGCCCGTCGCGGGCGATGAGGTAATGCGCCGAGACCTCGTGCGCGGGGCTGCAGAGCCGCTCCAGCGCCGCCTCAGGCGTGTCCATCGCGGTGAAGTGCAGAACGATCAGGCTGGGGGTCAGGCCGTCGCGGCGCGGACCGAAGTTCGGGCTGGGATGGGCAATGACCTCGCCCATCGCGCCCTCATTCATTCGCTAACGCCGGGGGTCTCGACCACGTCATAGGTGGTGGGCTGCTCCGGCGCGCCAGCTTTCGCGGTGCGGAACGGGCGCGGATCCCAGTAGCAGGCGAAACCATCGCCATCGGGGTCCATCCCGTAGCGGTCGGTTTCAGGCCCGCCGTTATCGAGGAAGACTTCCTGGGCGCGGTCGTCAGGGGCGTTGCGGGCACAGGCAGAATCGAAGCGCGCTTTCGAGGTGTTGCCGCCGCGCGAATAGAGCTGCTGACCCGGCAGGTTGGTGGTGGCCAGCGCATAGGCCACGATCGAGGCGCCGGTGCCATCGGGGCGCGGCGGCAGATCGGTGGGCTGGATCATCACATATTGCGCGCGGTTTTCGGCGATCCGCTCGGCATCCGACTGGATGGTTTCGCGCTCGGCCACGGCGGTGAAGTTCTGCTCGTCCGAGATCGCGGCACTCGACGCCACGGTGCCATCTTCGACCACGGGTGCGGTTTCGACGGATGCGGTTTCGACGGGGGCGGTGCTGGTATCGTTGGCCGCCCCGGCCACCATGGCCGACATCGGCGCGGCCGGGGTGGTGCCCAGAACCGCAGCGGTATCGGCGGCGATGGCACTGCCGCTGTCGCCGCCGTCGAGCGGCTGGGCATAGACCGGCGCAGCGGCGGGCAGCGTGGCGGCATCGCCATAACCTGCGGCGCTGTTGGGGATCGTCGGGCTACAGGCGCTGAGCGCCAGAAGCGAGATCGTGCTGAGCGTCGAAATGCGCATGTTGGCCAATGCCTCTTTCTGCGGGAGCTTTATCAAACGCGGCCTTTACCACCATTTCGCGGGCTTGGAAACAAACCCGGCGGCGCTTTCCAGCGCATAGGCGGTATTCAGCAGATCGCCCTCTTCCCAGGGTTTGCCGATCAGTTGCAGCCCAAGCGGCAGACCTTTGCCATCGAGCCCGGCAGGCACCGAGATGCCCGGCAGACCAGCAAGGTTCACGGTGACGGTGAACACGTCGTTGAGATACATCTGTACCGGATCGGCATCGACCATCTCGCCCAGCCCGAAGGCCGAGGACGGCGTGGCCGGGGTGAGGATCGCATCGACGCCCTGATCGAAGGCTTCGTCGAAATCGCGTTTGATCAGCGCGCGCACCTTGCGGGCGCGGTTGTAATAGGCGTCGTAGAAGCCCGCCGACAGCACATAGGTGCCGATCATGACCCGGCGCTGCACTTCGGCCCCAAAGCCTTCGGCACGGGTTTTCTCGTACATGTCGGTGATGCCCTCGCCCGCGCCCAGCGTGGCGCGGTGGCCGTAACGCACGCCATCGTAGCGCGCCAGGTTCGACGAGGCTTCGGCAGGCGCGATCACGTAATAGGCGGGCAGCGCGTATTTGGTATGGGGCAGCGAGATGTCGATCACCCGCGCGCCCGCATCGGCCAGCATCGCCTTGCCGTCTTCCCAGAGCTTTTCGATCTCGGCGGGCATGCCGTCGAGCCGGTATTCACGCGGGATACCGATCACCTTGCCCTTGATGTCGCCGGTCAGGGCGGCTTCAAAATCGGGCACGGCAAGCTCGGCCGAGGTCGAGTCTTTCGGGTCATGCCCGGCCATCGCGCCCAGCATGATCGCGGCGTCACGCACGGATTTCGTCATCGGCCCGGCCTGATCGAGCGAGCTGGCGAAGGCCACCACGCCCCAGCGCGAGCAGCGCCCATAGGTGGGTTTGATCCCGACGATGCCGGTGAAGGCGGCGGGCTGGCGGATCGAGCCGCCGGTATCGGTGCCGGTGGCGGCGAGGCAAAGATCGGCGGCGACGGCGCTGGCCGACCCGCCGGAGGAGCCACCCGGGGTGAGCTGACGGTCGTCAACCTTCCACGGATTGACCGCATTGCCATAGGCCGAGGTTTCGTTCGAGCTGCCCATGGCGAACTCGTCCATGTTCAGCTTGCCCAGCATCACCGCGCCCGCATCGGCGAGGTTCTGGGTGATGGTCGATTCGTATTCCGGCTTGAAGCCTTCGAGAATGCGCGAGGCGGCCTGGCTGGCCACGCCCTTGGTGCAGAACAGATCCTTGATGCCGAGCGGAATGCCGGTCATCGCCACAGCATCGCCCGCCTTGATCCGCGCGTCGGCGGCCTTGGCGCGCTCCAGTGCGATCTCGGGGGTTTTGTGCACGAAGGCGCCCAGCGCATCGGCGCTATCAATCGCCGTGAGGCAAGCTTCGGTCAGCTCAACCGAGCTGGTTTCGCCTTTGGCCAGCGCGTCGCGGGCATCGGCAATGGTGAGTTTGTTCAGGTCGCTCATATCACTCCACCACTTTCGGCACGGCAAAGAAGCCCTCGCGGGCATCGGGGGCGTTGGACAGGATCTTGTCCTGATAGCCGCCATCGGTGACCACATCCACGCGGCGTTTCAGCCGCATCGGGGTGACTGAGGTCATCGGTTCGATGTCATCGACATTCACCTCGTTCAGCTGCTCGATGAAGCCGAGGATATTGTTGAAGTCATCGGCCAGGGCCGGCAGGCGCTCTTCCTCGACCCGGATCCGGGCCAGATGCGCCACCTTGCGCGCGGTTTCGATATCGATCGACATGAAGCTCTCCCATCTGGGTTTCGCCTGCCCGTTTACCGCCCCAAAGCCCGCCCCGCAAGCGTCAGACGGGGCGAGATTGGCCCTTGAGGTGATCTATGGCCCAACACGAGGCTGTGTGGGCCCGTCTTGGCGCTTGGCTTGACGAGCCGGGGGCGGTTAGGCTGGGGCAAACATCGGGAGGATCACATGAATATCATCTGGCTTGGGCATTCGGGATTTCGGCTGGAATTCGAAGATGTGGTCATTCTGGTCGACCCCTGGCTGACCGGCAATCCGATGCTGCCCGAAGTGCAGCACGAGGCGGCGGTGGCGGGGGCCACGCATATTCTGGTGACCCATGGCCATGGCGACCATGCCCCCGATGCGCCGGTGATCGCCGAGCGGTTGGGGATTCCGGTGATCGGGATCTACGATCTGATGACATGGTGGGGTGCGCGCTACACCTGCGAGACGCTGGGCTTCAACAAGGGCGGCACGGTGCGCCTCGGCAATGTCGCGGTGACGATGGTGAATGCCAGCCATTCCTCGGCCCAGCAAAGCGCCGACGGGCCGATCTATACCGGCGCCGAAGCGGGCTACATGATCGCGGGCGAAGGCCATGTGATCTATGTCAGCGGCGACACCGACATCATGGCCGATATGGAATGGATGGGGGAAGTACACGCGCCGGATATCGGCATCCTCTGCGCCGGGGGGCATTTCACCATGGATATGGCGCGGGCGAGCTATGCGGCGCGGAAATACTTCAACTTCCGCACCGTGATCCCCTGCCATTACCGCACCTTCCCGATGCTGGAGCAATCGGCGGCGCTGATGAAGCAGGTGCTGGAGGGGGTGGATGTGATCGAGCCCGAGGTGATGGAAGCGATTACCCTGTAAGGAAAAGGGCCGGAGCAATGCCCCGGCCCATACTGGTTACGAACGCTTCGTCCACCGCGCGCCTATTCGACCACGGTGATGAATTCTTCGCGCGGACGGCGGACCTTTTTCAGACCGGCCAGCCAGTCGCCTTCCACATCGCGATAGCCCAGCGGCAGGATCGCCAGCGAGCGCAGCCCGCGTTCGGTGAGGCCCAGAAGTTCGTCCATCGCCGGAGCGTCGAAGCCTTCCATCGGGGTGGCGTCGACCTCTTCAAAGGCGGCGGCGGTGACCGCAAGGCCGAGGCCGATATAGGCCTGACGCGCGGCGTGCTCGAAATTCACATTGGCCGGGCGCGGCAGATAGGCGCCTTTCAGCATGGCGCGATAGGCTTCCCAGCCCTCGGAGGTAAAGCCGCGCGCTTCGTTCACCACGTCGAACGAACGGTCCATGCGGGCTTCGGTGTAATTGTCCCAGGCGGCGAAGACGAGCACATGCGAGCCCTCGATCAGCTGTTGCTGGCCATTGGCAACCTCGGCCATCTTGGCGCGCAGCTCGGGGTTTTTCACCACGATCACTTCGAAGGGCTGCAGGCCGCTGGAGGTCGGGGCAAGGCGCACCGCTTCCAGAATGCGCTCGACCTTGTCTTCCGGCACGGCGCGGCTCGGGTCCATTTTCTTGGTGGCATAGCGCCAGTTCAGTTTTTCCTGCAGCATAACAGTTTCCTTCTCGGCCCCGATGCGGGGTGGTATTGATTCCATACCGGGTGTAAATAGGGCACCATCAGGCAGCCGCAAGAAGGCACAAAAACCTGCCTCAGTTACATGAAGGATACCACCATGCCCCGCGACGACATTTCGCACGGATCCAGCCAATGCCAGCGCATCGGACAGGTGCTGTCGCGGGTGGGCGACCGCTGGAGCGTGCTGATCATCATTGCGCTCGACGATCAGGTGATGCGGTTCAACGAGCTGAAGCGGCATCTGGGCATTTCGCAGCGGATGCTGAGCCTGACCCTGCGTGAGCTGGAGCGCGACGGGCTGGTGTCGCGCACCCAATATCCGACGATCCCGCCCAAGGTGGAATATGCGCTGACCCCGCTGGGGCGGTCGTTCAGTGGGCCGATCCGGACCCTTGGTCGCTGGGCAATTGATAATCTCGACAATATCGACGAGGCGCGTCTGGCCTATGACACGGCGCAGGGGGCTGAGGCCTGAGGATTAGCCCCGGCGCGCGTCGATGGCGGCGATGGCCATGGCCACGGCCTGATCAATGCTGAGATCGGAGGTGTCGATCATCACCGCATCTTCGGCAGGTTTCAGCGGCGCGGTGGCGCGGGTGGCGTCGCGTTCGTCGCGCTCGCGCACCTCGGCCAGCACATCTTCGCGGCTGAGCGTGCTGCCTTTGGCCACATCTTCCAGATAGCGACGTTCGGCACGCACCTCGGCGCTGGCGGTGACGTAGAGCTTCACATCGGCCTCGGGGCAGATCACCGTGCCGATATCGCGGCCATCGAGCACCGCCCCGCCATCGCGCCGGGCAAAGCTGCGCTGAAATTCCACCAGAGCTGCGCGGACATCGGGGATCGCGGCCACCTGACTGGCGGCTTGCGCCACTTCGGGGGTCCGCAGACCCTCGGCGGCCAGATCGTCGGGGGTAAGGGTTTCGGCAGCCTTCAGCGGCTCGGCCCCGGCCCGCACTTTGGCGCCCACGGCACGGTAAAGCAGCCCGGTATCGAGATAGGCAAAGCCGAAATGCGCCGCGACTGCGCGCGCGATGGTGCCCTTGCCTGCGGCTGCCGGTCCGTCGATTGCCACGGTGAAACGCATGTCGGGTTCCTTTTCTGCCCTGCCCTGCCGACCCAGCGCCGCGTCCAGCGCCTGCCCGGCCAGCGGCAGCAGTATCACGGCGAGCGAAAACCGCAACGCCTGGGCCTTCAAAACCGTCCAGTGGCTGGCGGCCTCGGCCACCCTGTCGCTGAAACTGCCGGCGCGTAGAAGCACCGCCACCTGCGCGTTTTCCAGCATGTCGAAGGTGAAATAGGCCAGCGGCACGGCGGCGAGCGCCACCGCCAAAAAGCGCGACCAGCGGCGGGTGAGCAGAAAACCAGCCAGCGCCAGTGTGCCGGTGAGGCTCATCGGCATGATCGTATCGAGCAGGCGTTGCGGCCCCAGATAGGTGGCGCGGCCCGCCGGGCTGAGTGCCTTGACGAAGAGCCGCGCCTCGCCGCCGCTATAGCCGCCCAGTCGGGTATCGAGGATCGGCATCCCACCCGCCCCGGCCGAGATGGTCGGCACGGTCCAGAAAGCCATGACCAGATAGCTGCCAAGGGTGACGCCACAGAACAGCGCAAACAGAAAGCCGGGCCGCATTAGCAGCGCCACGCGCCTGTTGTTCTGCCCAATGGAAACGCCTGTATCGTTTCGCAAACCAAAGCCTCCCCCCTCACCATAGCGCGAGGAGAGGCGTTGAAAAGTGCCAGATGCGGCTTAGCGGTTGGCGCGTTCGATGCGTGCGCCGAGAGCGGCCATCAAGGGCTCGAAAACCGGGAAGCTGGTGGCGATGGGGCTGCCATCGTCGATGCGCACCGCGTCCTGAGTGGCCATGCCCAGCACAGCAAAGCTCATGGCGATGCGGTGATCGAGCCGCGCCTGGGCCAGCCCGCCGCCGGGCACGCCGCCGGGGCCCATGCCATGGACAGTCATGAAATCGGGGCCTTCCTCGATGGTGACGCCATTGGCCTCTAGCCCGCGCGCCATCGCATCAATCCGGTCGCTTTCCTTCACCCGCAGCTCTTTCACCCCGACCATCTCGGTTTTGCCACTGGCAAAAGCGGCAACGACGCTCAGGACCGGGTATTCGTCGATCATGCTGGCGGCGCGTTCGGGGGGCACGCGAATGCCCTTCATATTAGGCGAGAATTTGGCGCGCAGATCGGCCACCGGCTCGCCGCCCTCTTCGCGCGGGTTCTCGTAAGTCAGATCCGCACCCATCTCGCGCAGAGTGTCGAACAGGCCCGCACGGGTCGGGTTGAGGCCGATATTGGGCACCAGCACGTCGGAGCCCTCGACGATCAGCGCGGCGCAAACCGGGAAGGCGGCGGAGGACGGATCGCGCGGCACGGCGATGTCTTGCGGTTTCAGCTCGGGCTGACCTTTCAGGGTGATCACCCGGCCTTCGTCGGTGTCTTCCACGGTAATCTCAGCGCCGAAGCCCGCCAGCATCCGCTCGGTATGGTCGCGGGTGGCTTCTTTCTCGATCACCACGGTTTCGCCCGGCACGTTGAGGCCCGCCAGCAGCACCGCCGATTTCACCTGCGCCGAGGGCATCGGGGTGGTGTAGCGCACCGGCACCGGATTGGCAGCGCCGACGATGGTCATCGGCAGACGCCCGCCAGAGCGGCCCACGGCCTGCGTGCCGAACAGCGCCAGCGGATCGGTGATCCGGGCCATCGGGCGCGAGCGCAGGCTGGCATCGCCGGTGAAGGTGGCGGTGATCGGGCTGGTGGCCATGGTGCCCATGATCAGCCGCACGCCGGTGCCGGCATTACCGCAGTCGATCACGTTTTCAGGTTCGGCAAAGCCGCCGACGCCAACGCCGTTCACCCGCCATTCGCCCTCGCCCAGCCGGGTAACATCGGCCCCGAAGGCACGCATGGCGGCGGCGGTGCCCAGCACATCTTCGCCCTCCAGAAGTCCGGTGATATGGGTTTCGCCCACCGAGAGCGCCCCAAGGATCAGCGCGCGGTGGCTGATCGACTTGTCACCCGGCACGCGGGCCTCGCCCTTGAGCGGCCCCGCCTTGCGGGAGGTCATCGGAATGGGATCGCCGTGGCCGGACATCTGCGCCTCCTGATTGGTCAAGGGGGCTGATAGCGCAAGGCGGATTGCGGGTCCATGGTCTGGATGCGGGGAAGGCGCAATATCAGCAGAGCTGCAGGATGGGGACCACCGCTGCAACCATCCCCTATTGGCGCGGGCCAGTGGCCCGTGCCGCGCCTGACCTTCCCCCCGGGAAGGCGCTTTGGCGACACGGCGAACCGCAGAACCGGAATTTGTGCTTTTGATCGGAGCGCGTCGAAACAAGGCCGCTATGCGCCTCCCCAAGGTCAGGCGCGGCACTCCCGTTGTTTCGCTTCCCCCTGCCCTCACACCCGGCGAAAGGTCATGTAATGCGGGGTTCGGCCTTCGCGCAGGGCCTTTTGCTCGTAGCGGGTCGAAATCCAGTCGTCCCAGGGTTCGCGCCAGTCGGCGGGGCCTTCGGCCAGCCATTCGAACCCGGCCTTCGGCACCTCTTCCATGGTCTGGCGCACATAATCGGGAATATCGGTCGCCACCCGGAACTCGGCGCCGGGGGCGAGCACGCGGTGCAGCGGTTCCAGATGCTCCTGCGTCACAAAGCGGCGACGGTGGTGGCGTTTTTTCGGCCAGGGATCGGGATAGTTCAGGAAGGCTTTGGCAATCGAACCATCCGGCAGCACGTCGAAGAGATCGCGCACATCGCCCGGATGCACGGCCACATTGGTGACCCCGGCCTTGCGGATCTTGCCCAGCAGCATCGCCACGCCGTTGATGAAGGGTTCGCATCCGATGATGCCGATATCGGGATTACTCGCGGCCATATGCACCATGTGCTCGCCGCCGCCAAAGCCCACCTCCAGCCAAACCGGCTTGTCCCCGAACAGCGCGGCAAGGTCGATCGGGTTGCGGTCGGGGTTTTCTTCCCAGCTCACCGCCCCCGGCGAAAGCTTCGCCAGATCCTCGTCAAGATAGACCTGCTGGCTATCGCGCAGAGTATTCGCCTTGAATCGGCCATAGAAATTGCGCCACGGGGCGCCGGAGGGGTGTTTGTCACTCATGTCGGGGCTTGTAACCTTGCCGTTGCGCCCGTCAAGCCGGGCTTAGCCGCGCCCGCGATAGGGCGGGACGCCCTGCTCGGGGATCCAGATGTCTTTGGGTTCGGGACCGGAGGCCCAGAACACGTCAATCGGGATGCCGCCGCGCGGGTACCAATAGGCGCCGATACGCAGCCATTCGGGCGAGAGCAGCTCGACCAGACGCTTGCCGATATAGACCGAGCAATCTTCGTGGAAGGCGCCGTGGTTGCGGAACGCGCCGAGGAAGAGCTTCAGCGATTTGCTTTCCACCAGCCACTCGCCCGGCACATAGTCGATCATGATATGGGCAAAGTCGGGCTGACCGGTCATCGGGCAGAGCGAGGTGAACTCGGGCGCGGTGAAGCGCACGATGAAGCGCTCGCCCGCATTGCCGTTGGGCACCCGCTCCAGCACCGCCTCTTCAGGCGATGCTGGCAGGTCAACTTTCGCGCCGAGCTGGCTCAGCCCCGATGTATCGGTCTGTGCCATGTCAGAGCGCCGCCTTCAGCGCCTCGATCAGATCGGTTTTCTCCCACGAGAAGCCGCCATCGGCTTCGGGGTGACGACCGAAATGACCATAGGCGGCGGTGCGCTCAAAGATCGGTTTGTTGAGGCCCAGATGGGTGCGGATGCCGCGCGGGGTCAGGTCCATCGCCTCGCGCACGGCCTTCTCGATGGCTTCTTCCGCCACCTGCCCGGTTGAGTGGGTATCGACATAGATCGACAGCGGCTCGGCCACGCCGATGGCGTAGGACAGTTGCAGGGTGCATTTGTCGGCCAGACCGGCGGCGACGATGTTCTTCGCCAGATAGCGCGCGGCATAGGCGGCGGAACGGTCAACCTTGGTCGGATCCTTGCCCGAGAAGGCGCCGCCGCCATGGGGCGCGGCACCGCCATAGGTATCGACGATGATCTTGCGCCCGGTCAGGCCCGCATCGCCATCGGGGCCACCGATCACGAATTTGCCGGTGGGGTTCACATGCCAGACCGTGCCGCCATTCACCCAACCTTCGGGCAGAACCTCGCGGATATAGGGCTCGACTTTGGCGCGCACCTCTTCAGGGGTCATGTCATGGTCGGAATGCTGGGTCGAGAGTACGATTTGCGTGGCTTCGACCGGCTTGCCATTTTCATAGCGGATCGACAGCTGGCTTTTCGCATCCGGGCCCATCCAGCTTTCGGTGCCGTCTTTGCGCACTTCGGCGAGGCGACGCAGGATCGCATGGGCATATTGGATCGGTGCCGGCATCAGCTCGGGCGTTTCGTTCACCGCATAGCCGAACATGATGCCCTGATCGCCCGCGCCTTCATCCTTGTTATCGGCCGCGTCCACGCCCTGGGCGATGTCGGCCGACTGCGCGTGAAGGTAGCTATCCACCTTCATGTTCGCCCAGTGAAAGCCTTCCTGCTCATAGCCGATATCCCGCACGCATTGGCGCGCAATGTCTTCGACCCGCTGGATCACGCTGGCCGGACCGCGCACTTCGCCGCCAATCACCACGCGGTCGGTGGTGGCAAAGGTTTCGCAAGCGACGCGCGCCTGCGGGTCTTCGGCCAGAAATGCATCCAGAACCGCATCGGAAATACGATCACAAACTTTGTCGGGATGGCCCTCGGAAACCGATTCCGAGGTGAATGTGTAATTCGGTCGTGCCATGAGAGAAGTGCTCCAGTAAAAAGACCCCGCCACGTCAGGAAGCCGTTGTGGCAGTCGAGGTGACCCGTTACCCCTCGATGCCTTGTCGGTCAACGTATTTTGCGCGGCGAGCGACAATCAGCCCCGCCCCTGCCATGATCAGCAGCAAGACTACCGGAATATTTCCGTATTTTGCGTAAACGCTCGGCGGCAAGGCGCCCGGCAGGTCGGCATCGAGCTTGCCCGCCTGATTGAGCGGCAGGCGCGCCAGCACTGCACCATGGGCATCAATCACGGCAGAAATCCCGGTATTGGCGGCGCGCACGAAGGGCAGGCCCATCTCGATGGCGCGAAACCGCGCCTGCGCCAGATGTTGCTGGGGACCGGAAAAATTGCCGAACCAGCCGTCATTGGTGATCTGCAAAATCCAGTCGGCGCGTTCCGGGGCGGCGCGCAGATCGCGCGGAAAGATCGCCTCGTAACAAATCAGCGGCAGGGCGGTGCCCAGAGCCCCCGGCAGATGCAGCACCTCGGCCCCCGGACCGGCAGAGTAGCCATAGCCGTCTTTCGCGGCGAGGCCGTAAAAGCCGATCTTCGCCGCCAGATCGCCCAGCGGAGTGTATTCGCCGAAGGGCACGAGGTGGTGCTTGTCATAGCGCAGCTCGGGGGTGCCATCGGCGGCGAAGAGCACCAGAGAATTGTAGCCGCGTTGCCCATCGAGCCGGATGATCCCGGCGATCAGCCTTGCGGGGGCGGCGGTGGCGGCCAGCTCGGCCTGCAGGGACGGATAGTCGCCCAGCCGCGCGGGCACCGAGGTTTCGGGCCAGATCACCAGATCGGCGGCGGGGTGATCGGGGGCGGGCGGCTCTTTGGTGAGCGTCACGGCGCGATTGAGAAAGACCGACATCCACTCGGGTTCCCATTTCAGCGCCTGGGTGGCGTTGGGCTGGACAAGGCGCAGATGCACCGGGGTGGCGCGGTCGGGGATCGGGGTGCGGTTAAGCAGGGTTCCGGCCCCGAAGGCCACACCGAAGCCCAGCGCCACGCCAAGCATGGGCAGCGGTTTGCGCCGGGCCACGGCTCGCCAGATCAGCGCGCCGCCTGCGAAGGTGAGCACCGTCAGACCGAAGGCGCCGATGAGGCTGGCCAGCTGCGCCACCGGGGTATTCACCCAGACAAGTCCCGGCTCGCCCCAGGGAAAGCCGGTGAATATGGTGGCGCGAACCAGTTCCATCGCCCCCAAAGCAGCGGCGAAGGCGAGCCAGCCGAAGCGACCGGCCGGGCTGAGCCAGCGGGCAATCGCAAAGCCCAGCCCCCAGAACAGCGCCATGCCCCCGGCCATGAAGGTAAGACCGAACGGCGCCATCCAGCCATAGGCATCGGGTTCGACCAGAAACGGCTGCACGATCCAGACCAGCGTGAGGCCGAAATAGCCAAAGCCGAAGGCCCAGCCGGTGAGCGCGGATTTTCGAAGCGAGGGGGCCGCGCCCAAAAGCGCATAGCTCCCGGCAAGACCAAGCAGCGTAGCAGGCCAGAGATTGAACGGGGCCTGACCGAGAGCCGCGATCTGGCCCAGCACCACACCCATGACCAGAACCCGCCACCAGCGGCGTTCGAGCCAGCCCGGCAGGCGCGTCCAGCCCGGGCCGCGCTTAGTCATCCGTAGCCGTTTCGGGCAGGCGCACGCGCAGGCGCTTGATCCGGCGCGGATCGGCATCGACCACTTCGAACTCGGCACCGCTGGGATGCTGGATCACTTCGCCGCGCGCGGGCACGTGACCCGCGATCAGGATCACCAGACCGCCCAGGGTATCGACCTCTTCATCGTCTTCGTCAAAGCCGCGCAGGGCCACGCCCGCCTCGACCTCGAATTCTTCCAGCGGGGCGCGCGATTCTGCCAGATAGCAGCCGGGTTTTTCACGCACCCAGAGCACGCCCTCTTCCAGATCGTGTTCATCTTCGATCTCGCCGATCACCTGTTCGATCAGGTCTTCGATGGTGACCAGACCATCGACCCCGCCATATTCATCGATCACCAGCGCCATATGGGTGCGTTCGGTCTGCATCTTCTGCAGGAGCACGCCGATCGGCATCGAGGGCGGGGCAAACAGCAACGGGCGCAGAAGTTTGCGCAGGGCATAGCGGGTGCCAAGGCCGTTGAAGCCATGAGTCAGGGCAAAGTCTTTCAGGTGAACAAGGCCCACCGGGTTGTCGAGCGTGCCTTTGAAGACCGGCAGACGCGACAGGCCCGACTCGCGGAACACCTCGACCAGATCATCGCGGGTAATGCCCAGTGGCACCGAGACGATTTCGGCTTTCGGCACCATCACATCTTCGACGCGCATGCGCCGCAGATTCATCATCCCCGGAACCGAGGAATTATAGGTCCGAACGCCCTGCGTTTCGTTCCCGGCAGCATCCACCTGCCTGGTTTCCGTGGGGCTCAGTGCCCCAATGATACGGCCCCAGATACCGGTTGGCCGTATGTCATTCTCATCTTCAAGCGCGCTCTGCGCCGCACTAGAAGAGCCTTCGCTGCTCTCGCCCATCGAACCTTCCATCACTCCGGGCATCAGGCGCCCGTCCCTTCATATGGGTCTGCAATGCCGAGTTTGCCAAGTATTTCCACTTCAAGCCCCTCCATCAGGCCTGCATCTTTCTCGTCGATGTGATCATAACCCAACAGATGAAGGGTTCCGTGCACAAGAAGATGGCAAACATGGTTTACGAAATCCTTACCCTGCGCCTCGGCTTCGCGCGCGCAAGTGTCATAGGCGATGGCGATATCGCCCAACTCCAGATCCTCGGGCGGCAGCGGCGTGCCGCCGGGCAGATCGGCGCTGCGTTCCTCGCTGGGCCATGACAGCACATTGGTGGGCGTGGGCTTTTCGCGAAATTCCGCGTTCAGCTCGGAGATGCGGGCATCGTCGCAGGCCAGAAGCGCGATCTCGGCGCCGTCGATGGCAAGATGGCTCAGCACCGCCGATGCCGCCCGCTCGGCCAGCGTGGCGATATCGCTGGCTTCCCAACGGGCATCCTCAATAACGACGTCAACACTCATGGCGCTCTCATAGCGTGGGGGCCGCAGCCCGCCCAGCCCTCATCTTGCAGGGGTTGAAAATAGTTCAGCACGTGACCGCCCTGCCCGAGACCTAGGTCTCGGCGGCGTCATAAGCCTCGATGATCTTGGCCACCAGCGGATGGCGCACCACGTCCTTGGAGGTGAAATAGTTGAACGAGATGGCGTTGATCTGTTTCAGCAGGCTCTCGGCATCATGCAGGCCGGAGTTTACCCCGCGCGGCAGGTCGACCTGGCTGCGGTCGCCGGTGATCACCATGCGCGAGCCTTCGCCCAGACGGGTGAGGAACATTTTCATCTGCATGGTGGTGGCGTTTTGCGCCTCGTCGAGCACCACAAAGGCATTCGACAGCGTCCGCCCCCGCATGAAGGCCAGCGGCGCGATTTCGATGCGCTTTTCGGCGATCAGCTTTTCCACCTGTTTGGCGGGCAGGAAATCGTTCAGCGCGTCGTAGAGCGGCTGCATATAGGGATCGACCTTGTCTTTCATATCCCCAGGCAGATAGCCGAGTTTTTCGCCCGCTTCGACTGCCGGACGCGAAAGGATGATCCGGTCAACATGGCCGCCGATGAACATGTTCACGCCCACCGCGACCGCCAGATAGGTTTTGCCGGTGCCCGCCGGGCCGATGCCGAAGGCCAGTTCTTTTTTGAACAGGTTCTGCACATAGGCGCCTTGGGCTTCGGTACGCGGTTCGACGAGTTTCTTGCGGGTCTTGATCTCGACCCGGCCACCCTTGAACAGCTCCATCTGGCCACCGACGGTCGCCACCTCTTCGACACCGCCCATGCGGATCTCGCCGTCAATATCGCCCGCTTCCAGATCCCGCCCGGCTTCCAGCCGCGCATAAAGCGCCTGCAAGACCTGCATCGCCTGAAGGCGCGCAGCCGTATCGCCATGAATCGCCAGTTGATTACCGCGACGCAGAATCTGCACAGAGAGCTGGTGCTCGATCTGGGACAGGTTGCGGTCAAACTGACCGCACAGGTCAATGAGCAATCGGTTGTC
This sequence comes from Paracoccaceae bacterium, assembly GCA_050290705.1. Classification (GTDB taxonomy): domain Bacteria; phylum Pseudomonadota; class Alphaproteobacteria; order Rhodobacterales; family Rhodobacteraceae; genus Sinisalibacter. The sequence goes on along the minus strand of JBNKIC010000020.1, from coordinate 149,488 downwards.
GGAAAACTCCAGCAATACTTCGTGGCTGTTTTCCGGTGTCGGCGGGGTGCTCAGAGCATCTATGCCCAATCCTGTCTCCGTGCTGAATGACCTATAAGGGGATGGTGCCAAGCCCGGGGGGGCTGCGCAAGGGTGCGGATGCAAAATTCACGCGAATGATACAAAAATGGCCGCAGAGTTTTCCCTGCGGCCATCTTTCATGCATGTCGACAGTCTGTCGCGCCGGATCAGCGCAGCAGATAGTCGGTGAAGTCCGGCGACCCCTGAATGTCGCCCACAACCGAGCCCGGCGCGATGGTCTTATCGCAGACCGGCAGGCCGGATTTCGGGTCATAACGCAGGTCGGCGTAGCCTTCGACGCCTTCATCGGTGACCCAGGCTTGCGTGCAGTTCGGCAGAACCGCAATGGCGCCGGCACCTTCATGCGGGCCGATCGCGTCGCCCCACCAGGTATCGACATCCTGGGCGATCAGCGGCGGCTCACCGCCGGTGTATTTGGTTGGCGTACAGGCGCTAAGCGCTACCGGCGCGACAACGGCAAGAAGAGCGAGTTTCCGGATCATTGCGGGTACCTGTAGCAAACGATTTCAACGCGACGGTTTTTCTGCATGTTCGCAGGCGAGTCATTCGGCGCGATCGGGCGGCGTTCGCCAAAACCAATCGCCCGGTCGACCACAGCCCCGGAAGCGCGTGCCACCTTGGCCACTGAAGCGGCGCGGCGCTTCGACAGGTCGATATTGTAGGCGTCCGATGCACGGCTGTCGGTATGGCCGTAGATCGCATAAGAGAACGCCCCGGCAGCCGAGAAGAAATCTTCCAGCCATTTGCGGCCGGTCGCGGTCAGCCTGTCACTATCGGTGGCAAACAGAACGTCTGAGTTCGGCGTGGCACAGGTGTTGCGCTCAAGGCAGACGGCCCGGCCCGTTTCCGGATCGACTTGCGGCACCATGTAGCCTTCAAGCCCGCCATCAGACCAATAGTGGGTGCAACCATCGGGATCGACCCAGAGCCCCCAAATGATTTTCCCGGTAACTGTGACCTGTTGCTGAGCCGAGGCAGCCGTCCCAAACGAAATCACAGCAGCGATACTCAACAGCGCTGCCCATGCAGCCCTCCTGAGCCAATTCGTTGACTGTTGTTGCACGTAATATCCCCCAACGTAGTCGCTTGGCGGTCGAAACATGACTGCAGTACGCGACAAAGTGCTTTATAATTCGCAAATTAGCGCGGTTTGCCCCCTCGTGTAAATGCCAAGCTCACCGGCTTCTGTAGCGAAGATTGAAACAAAACAGGAGGAGGAGGAGCTTTGTCACGCCAGCGGGGCAAACGGCGGGAAAGTGGGCGTTGGTTTCCCGATCAGTCAACCAACGCGCCAGCAAGGGAATTCGGCCCCGCTTCGGTGATTCTCACCCGCCGCAAATCGCCGATCCGCAGCCCTTCGGCCTTTACATGGACGGGGTGGAGATAGTCGGATTTGCCCACCATTTGCCCCTCAAGACGCCCCGGTTTTTCAAAGAGAACGCCCATTTCGCGGCCCACCATGCCCTGCAACGCGGCGGTGGCCTGTTCGCTGATCAGTGCTTGCAGGCGGTAGAGCCGGTCGGTGGCTTCATCAGGATCGACCTGCGGGCGTTCGGCAGCGGGGGTGCCCGGACGGGGCGAGTATTTGAAGCTGAAGGCCTGGCCGTAGTGCACGCTGCGGATCAGCTCCATCGTCGCCTCGAAATCCTCGGCGGTTTCTTCGGGGAAGCCGACGATGAAATCGCCCGACATCAGAATATCGGGCCGGGCGGCGCGGATGCGCTCGATCAGGCGCAGATAGCTTTCGGCGGTATGGCTACGGTTCATCCGTTTCAGGATCCGGTCGCTGCCTGACTGCACCGGCAGGTGTAGATAGGGCATCAGCTTGTCGACCTCGCCATGGGCGGCAATCAAATCGTCGCTCATGTCGTTGGGATGCGAGGTGGTGAAGCGGATGCGCTCCAACCCGTCTACCTTGGCCAGTTCGCGGATCAGCCGGGCGAGGCTCCAATCGCCATCGGCGGCTTCGCCGTGATAGCCATTCACGTTCTGGCCCAGCAGAGTGATTTCGCACACGCCTTTTTCCACCAGATCCTGTGCCTCGCGCAGGATGCGGGTTGCCGGACGGCTGACCTCGGCACCGCGCGTATAGGGCACCACGCAGAAGGCGCAGAATTTGTCGCAACCTTCCTGCACGGTGAGAAAGGCGGTGGGGCCGCGGCTGGCGCCGGGGCGGGTCTTCATCATGTCGAATTTGTCTTCGGCGGGGAAATCGGTATCGACCTGTTTGTCGCCCTGCCCCACCTTGGCCACCATATCGGGCAGGCGGTGATAGGTTTGCGGCCCGACCACCAGATCGACCATCGGTTGGCGGGCGATGATCTCGGCGCCTTCGGCCTGCGCCACACATCCGGCCACGGCGATTTTCAGGTCGGGGTTGGCGAGTTTCAGATCCTTGTAGCGGCCCAGCTCGGAATAGACCTTTTCGGCGGCCTTTTCGCGGATATGGCAGGTGTTGAGCAGGATCATGTCGGCCTCTTCGGGCCGGGTCGTCTCGCTATAGCCCTCGCCGCCCATCAGCTCGGCCATGCGTTCGCTGTCATAGACGTTCATCTGGCAGCCATAGGTGCTGACGAAGAGTTTTTTGGTATCGGCCATCTCGCGCTCCTTTCGGATCAAGCCGGGTTCCTACCGCAAGCGGCGGCTCCCCGCAACGGTTGCAATACCGCCCGTTATGTCGGACATATCATCAAGGCTCCGAGGGGTCGGGGCAAAGAGGCGAACATGCGGTATTCATCGCTCGAAAACTTCCTGTCACAGGGCAAGGCGGCGCTGGCCAAGGGGCCGGTGGCGATGATCATGGTGGAAGACCTGGTCGAGGTTGAAAGCACGATCCGCTATCACCTGCATTCCGGCTTCAATGCGCTGATCGTGTTCGCCCCCGACGAGCTGGAGCTGCCGGGCACGCTGGAAGACGAGCTGCACCGGGTGAGCTATGACATGACCCAGCCGCAGGCGCTGCAACAGGCGGTGAATGCGGTGATCGCTGCCGCACCGGGGATCTGGCTCTATTACTGCTACAACGGCGAATACCTGTTTCATCCGTTCTGCGAGAGCCGCAAGGTGGGCGAGATGCTGACCTTCCACACCGAAGAGCGGCGCGACGCGATGCTGACCTATGTGGTCGATCTTTATGCCGACGATCTGGGGGAGTTCCCCAATGCCGTCTCGCTCGACCGCGCCTGGATGGACAAATCGGGCTATTACGCGCTGGGGCGGTCAGACCCCGAGAACCACGGTCATCCGAAAGAGCGGCAGCTCGACTTTTTCGGCGGGCTGCGCTGGCGGTTTGAAGAGCATATCCCGAAAGACCGCCGCAAGATCGACCGGATTGCGCTGTTCAAGGCCAAGCCGGGGCTGAAGCTGCGCGCCGATCACACCTTCAATGATGAAGAATACAACACCTATGCCTGCCCCTGGCACAACAATGTCACCGCCGCGATTGTGAGTTTCCGCACTGCCAAGGCGCTGAAAAGCAATGCCGGCAGCACCTGGGACATTCCGACCTTCAAATGGCACAATTCCGTGCCCTTCGACTGGAGCTCGCAGCAGCTTCTGGATCTGGGGCTGATGGAACCGGGGCAGTGGTTCTGACTGGAAACCATCCGGGACCATAGCCGGGCGGACCCGGCTATGGAGCGTTTCTTCAGATTGGCCGCAAGATCAGCCGAAGACCAGCGACAGACCGGTGAGGGTGGTCAGCGCGCCCAGACCGCGCATGACAAGATTGCCCGACTCGCCGTAACGAGCGGTCAGGCGTCCGACCATCGCACCGATGCCGACGCCAGCGGCATGCAGCATCGCGGTTGCCAATACAAAGCCCGGGCCAAAATGCAGCGCATTCGCGGTGCCCATCTCGGCGCCATGGGCATGGCCATGAAACAGCGCGAACAGCCCGACGATGGCCGCTCCGGCGACCACATCCATCTTGAGCGTGGTGGTGACCAAGAGACCGAGCGCCACGGTCGAGGCAAGGATCATCGGCTCGACGAAGGGCAGCGGCACAGCGGAGACCGCGAGCAGGAAGCCCAGCACCATGGAGGACACAAAGGCAGTGGGAACGGCCCAGAGCGCCCGGCCTCCAAGCACGCTGGCCCAGAGCCCGACCGAGACCATGGCCAGGATGTGGTCGAGACCGAAAAGCGGGTGGGTCATCCCGGCGACAAAAGAGCCGTATTCGCCCGGCGGAACATGCGCGGCGGCGGGGCTGGCGATAAGAAGAAGGGCAAGCGTAGAAAGAAACATGTGTTTCATAGATCTGGTTCCTCGATGTGGGTTAACCTGATACCCCGATTGGGTCGTATCGCGGCCAAACTGCATCTCGCCCGGGGCCGGTGCAAGCCCGAAACCGACCTTTTGGCCCCCACCTTTACATCTCGGTTTTGTTACTTATGTTGAGGAAAACCCTGCAAGCACCTGCGCCGCGCGTGGCCTTGCCCAATTCACTCCCGACAGAAAGATACTACATGTCCCAGATTAAAGAGGGCGACAAAGTTCGCATTCATTACACCGGCACGCTGACCGACGGCACCGTGTTTGACAGCTCGACGGGCCGCGATCCGCTGGAATTCACCGTGGGCTCTGGCGAGATTATTCCCGGGCTCGACAAAGCGCTGCCGGGGATGGCTGCTGGCGACCAGAAACGGGTGGAGATTGCGCCTGCCGAAGCTTACGGCCCTCGCCATGAAGACCGCATCATCGAAGTGCCGCTGAACGAACTGCCGGAGGACATTCCGCGCGAAGAAGGCATCATGCTGGCGATGCGCGCGCCGGACGGGCAGGAAATGCCGGTACGGGTTGTGGCGGTTTCCGACACGGCGATGACGCTGGACGCCAACCACCAGCTGGCGGGCGAAGACCTGATTTTCGACATCGAGATCGTGTCGATCGGCTGAGCGCGCCTGTGGCGCGGTCTTGGGATCGCGCCCACACCCTGCCCCCGAAAAAACAAGAAGCCGCGCTTTTGGCGCGGCCTCACATCAAAAGCGTTCGATCCTGCTCAGCGTTTGCGCAGCCGGATCACCACGTCGACCTTGGCAATCTCGGCTCCGGCCGGCGGCGCGGGCAGATTCGAGACCAGCACGTCCTGTTCGCCGGGACCATGGCCCGCATCCTGCAGTTCGCCGGTATCTTCCCAGTAGAAATGCGCATGGTTGGAGGTGTCGGTGTCGAAATAGCTCTTGGTGCCATTCACCGTGATCTCGCGCAGAAGCCCGGCATCGGAAAACGCGCTGAGGGTGTTGTAAACCGTTGCCAGTGATACCTTTTCGCCGCTGTCACGCACGGCGTCATAAAGGCTTTCGGCGGTGACATGGCGGTGATGGCCGTCGCCCACCAGCAGGGTGGCCAGCGTGACACGCTGACGGGTCGGGCGCACGCCCGCCTGTTCGAGCCATTCGGCTCCGATCCGTTTCTGGTCGATCACTGACATAACTACCCGTTCGCATCTCTGACCTCGTAATATAAGGCAGATGGGCCTAGAATTCCAACATATTCTAGTTTGCGCCTCCAAGACGCCGCAGCCTTGCCAGCTTAGCGGGGCGGGTGGTAGAGGGAAGCAACTGAGAAACCACAGACTGAATGGAAGGCGGGCAAGGGCCTAATGGCGGATTATCCCACAAGTTTCACCAAGGAAGACCTCCTGAAATGTGCAGCCGGCGAGCTGTTTGGCCCCGGCAATGCGCAGCTTCCGGCCCCGCCGATGCTGATGATGGACCGGATCACCGAGATTTCGGGCGATGGCGGGCTGCACGGCAAGGGCCATGTGGTGGCCGAATTCGATATCACCCCGGACCTGTGGTTCTTTGATTGCCATTTCCCCGGCAATCCGATCATGCCCGGCTGCCTTGGGCTCGATGGGCTGTGGCAGCTGACCGGCTTCAACCTTGGCTGGCGCGGCTGGCAGGGGCGTGGCTATGCGCTGGGTGTGGGCGAAGTGAAGCTGACCGGCATGGTGCGGCCTGAACGCAAGATGCTGACCTACAAGGTCGATTTCACCAAGGCGATCCAGACCCGCCGCCTGACCATGGGCGTGGCCGACGGTATTGTCGAAGCCGATGGCGAAGTGATCTATATTGTCAAAGACATGAAGGTCGCTCTCAGCGAGAGCTGACACTTACATCGGAGCGCCCGGCCAGTCCGGGCGCCCTCTCTCTCTTCACAGTGGCAAACCTATTGCCCAGCAGCGGTAAGCGCCTCCTCCACCTCAGGCCGGAAGGCCATCATCAGCCCGGCAATCTTGCCATCGCGCAGGATCGCAACGCCATCTGACAGCGCCGGGTCGATCCCCATGTCTTTGAAATAGCCCCCGCGAAATTCGAACATGAACATCGCGCGATCGCCATCGACCTTCAGGCTCACGATTTTCAGGCTGCTATTGTCGCTGGCGAGAAACTCCCACCAGGCGCCGATCGTCGCCTTGCCCATCAGTGCCAGCTTGCCACCCCAGATCGGGTGATCCTGAGGTGGGAGCGTGGACAGGATAACATCATCTGTCACCATATCCATCGCTGTTGCCGTGTCCCCCGACAAGGCGGCATTATAGGCTTTCTGAACAACGAAATCGCTCATCTCGTCGGCATAGACATGAGATGGGATCAGGAACGCACCGACTGTAAGGGCCAGTGCCGCATATCTGGTAATCGAAGCAATCATGACAGTTCTCCATTCGCTGGTCGCTTTCCACGGCGACACATTTCGAAACGTCCAGCTCTGCCTGATTGTCCGGATGGGCATTATTTATAGATCAGTCACTTTCGCAATGATCTATGTCACTTTCACAATGATATTGCTGACCACCCAGCCATAGCCCCGTGCATAGTCACTCGTTTACCTGCTCTTACGCCCCTAATTGCTTGCCCCACCTCCTCCCCATGCCCTACACACGGGATCAACATTCAACTGGGAGACCGCCATGCGTCGCGTCGTCATCACAGGACTGGGCATTGTCTCGGCCATCGGCAATTCTGCCGAAGAAGTTACTGCCAGCCTGAAAGCGGGCAAATCCGGCATCACCGCCAATGAGGCGATGAAAGAGCACGGGTTCCGCAGCCAGATCGCCGGTGCCCCCGATATTGATGTGAGCCAGCATATCGACAAACGCGCGCTGCGCTTCATGGGTCCGGGTGCCGCCTATGCCCATATTGCCATGCAACAGGCGATTGCCGATGCGGGCCTCGATGAAAGCCTTGTGTCGAACCCGCGCACCGGGCTGATTGCAGGCTCCGGCGGGCCGTCGACCAGCGCGATGTTCACCGCGCATCAATCGGTGCTTTCCACCGGGGCTACCAAACGGATCGGGCCGTTCGCGGTGCCGAAATGCATGAGCTCGACGATCTCGGCCAACCTGTCGACCGCGTTCAAGATCAAGGGGATCAGCTATTCGATCACCTCGGCCTGCTCGACCAGCCTGCACAATATCGGCGTGGCGTCTGAGCAGATCATGATGGGCAAGCAGGACGTGATGTTTGCCGGTGGCGCGGAAGAGCTGGACTGGACGCTGTCCTGCCTGTTTGACGCGATGGGCGCGATGAGCTCGAAATTCAACGACACGCCGGAAAAAGCCAGCCGGGCTTTCGATGCGGATCGCGACGGGTTCGTGATCGGCGGCGGCGGCGGCATCGTGGTGCTGGAAAGCCTTGAGCATGCCCAGGCGCGCGGCGCGAAAATCTATGCCGAAGTCACCGGCTTTGCCGCGACATCGGACGGGCACGACATGGTTGCCCCCTCGGGCGAGGGCGGCGAGCGGGCGATGCGTCTGGCGCTGGAAACCCTGCCGAATGATAGAAAAGTCTCCTATATCAACGCGCATGGCACCTCGACCCCGGTTGGGGATGTTGGCGAAGTGGAAGCGGTGCGTCGCGTCTTTGGCGAGGGCAGCACGCCCCCGATCAGCTCGACCAAGTCGATGACCGGCCACAGCCAGGGTGCCACCGGCGCGCAGGAGGCGATCTATTGCCTGCTGATGCTGGAGAATGATTTCATCGCGCCGTCGATCAACGTTGAAACTCTCGATCCGGCGATCAACCCGGGCGAGATTGCCACGGCGCTGGTGGAAAATGCCGGGCTTGATACGCTGATGACCAACAGCTTTGGCTTTGGCGGCACCAATGGCTCGATGCTGCTCAGCAAGTTCACGGGATAGGAATAGATGGCAGATCTGATGAAGGGAAAGCGCGCTCTGATCATGGGCGTCGCCAATGAACGCTCCATCGCTTGGGGCATTGCCAAAGCATTGGCGGAAGAAGGCGCAGAGCTTGCGTTTTCGTATCAGGGCGAGGCCTTTGGCAAACGGGTTGAGCCGCTGGCGGCCAGCCTTGGCTCGGATTTGCTCGTCGATATGGACGTGACCAATGACGAGGCGCTGGATGCGGGCTTTGACGCGCTTTGGAGCCGCTGGGACAAGATCGATGTGCTGGTCCACGCCATTGCCTTTTCCGACAAGAGCGAACTGACCGGGCGTTTCATCAACACCTCGCGCGACAATTTCAAGAACTCGCTCGATATCTCCTGCTATTCCTTCATCGAGGTGGCCCGTCGTTGCGCCCCGAAAATGACGGATGGCGGCACCATGCTGACGCTCACCTATGGCGGTTCCAACCGGGTGACGCCCTATTACAACGTGATGGGTGTGGCCAAGGCGGCGCTGGAAGCCTCGGTGCGCTATCTTGCCAATGATCTGGGCCCCGACGGGATCCGGGTCAACGCGATCAGCCCCGGGCCGATGAAAACCCTGGCGGGTGCTGCGATTGGCGGGGCGCGCAAGACCTATCGCCATACCGAAGAAAACGCCCCCCTGCGCCACAATGCGACGCTGGAAGCGGTGGGCGGCACGGCGGTCTATCTGGCCTCGGATTACGGCGCCTGCACCACCGGCGAGATCGTGCGGGTGGATTCCGGCTTCCATGTGCTGGGCATGCCGCAGCCGGACAATCTCTGACGGCGCGGCGTTCCGGGCTGTAAGACTATCGGCACCCGCCGCAGCGCGTTAGCGGCGGGTGTTGAACCCCATCCAGATCACAAAACCGCCAACGAGAAACAGCGACGCGGGCACCAGAAAGCCCTGCGCGACAACTTCGGTCGATCCGCCGTTTCTCAACAGGTCAATGGCCCCCAGAAGCGCCAGACCGCCTACGGCGATCAGCACAACCCCAATCACAATCGAAATAGTCTTTTTCATGCCTGGCCTCCCGGTTTGGGCGAGGAAAGCACGCCGGTGCCGGAAGGTCCAGCGTCAGCCGTCGTCCTGCGACACTTCGCTGACCTGCCTGGCGCTTTCGGCCCAGTGCTCGGGAAAGCCCTCTTCCACGCCGTAGTCCACGAACCCGGCATAGCGTTCATGCGCGCCGGGCCAGCGACGGGCGTGTTTGATCGGGCACCAATAGGCTTCGGTGCGCGATGCCACCTCGCGCACATAGGCGATCACCCCGTTGGCATAGCCACAATAGAGGCAGAAGAGCTTTTCGAGCAGGTTCAGATAGGCGAGCCGGTGGCGGTCAAGCACCACGAAATCGCGCCGCCGCACGGGCGGAATACCGTAGGCGGGAAAGCAGCTGCGCTGATAAATCGTCACCCAAAGATCAATGAGCACAATGGGCAGGATCAGCGAAAAGATGACAGGCGCTGTGGCGACATCGCGTAACCGGGCGCCGCGCAGCATGGTCAGAAGGCTGCGCCGGGCGGCGCGGTGACGGGCCAGAACCTCTTGACTGAACACCACCCGTCCGCGCTCATACCAGCCGTCAAGCGCCGCGCCGCGCCGGTCGATCTCGGCTTCAAGTTCGGCCTCGGCGGCCCGCACCTTGGCGATCAGAGTCTGGAGCGTTGATGGCATGGTCGCCTCCTTGTTGCCGCGATCATGCCTTGCCGCCTAAGAAACGCCAAAGGAAACAATCTATTTCTGCCATGATGTTTGCGAGTTTGTCTAAAATTTGGCATGATTTTTTCAAGGACCACGCGGATCCCTTCAGACTCGTCTCTCCGCAAGGTCTGCTGTGACTGGCCAGAAGGCCAAACACGACATCAGCGCTTTGATTGGGCCTTCTGTTCCGGCCCGAAGATCGAAGCGCGGGTGTCATTTGAAGTGCCTCATACGCGGATTTTCGCGTTTGGTCGTCCGGGCATGGTTCAGGCTGGTACGTCAGAAGGCGGCCAGACCGAGCCATGCCCGACGGGCGCCCCCCTTCCCTTCTTCTGCAAGCAATGCCAATTTGACCGCGCGCGGCGCCACGCGCCAGCAGTCCCCCTGTGCAGGAGCTAGAATGAATATCGAGATGATCAGGGCCGCCGCCACGCGGCTGGACGGCCATACCCGTGTGACCCCGCTGCTGACTTCGCCATTTCTGGACGAGCTGGCGGGGCGGCGGGTGATTGTGAAGCCGGAATGCCTGCAACATACCGGCAGTTTCAAATATCGCGGCGCGCGCGCGGCGCTTTCGGCGCTGGATGAGGCGGCGCGGACCCGGGGGGTGATTGCGTTTTCCTCGGGCAACCATGCGCAGGGCGTGGCGCTGGCGGCGCGGGAATTCGGGGTGCCCTCGGTGATCGTGATGCCCGCCGATGCGCCGAAGCTGAAGATCGAGAATACCCGCGCGCTAGGGGCGGAGGTGGTGCTCTATGACCGCGCCAGTGAAGACCGCGACGAGATTGGCGAACGGCTGGCGCAGGAACGCGGGCTGACGCTGGTACGGCCTTTCGACGAGCCGGAAGTGATTGCCGGGCAAGGTACGATCGGGCTGGAGATCGCGGCGCAGGCCGGGGCGATGGGGATTGACCGGGCCGAGGTGCTCGCCCCCTGCGGTGGCGGCGGGCTGACATCGGGCGTGGCGCTGGCGCTGGAGGCGGTGGCGCCTACGATGCGCGTGCGGCCCTGCGAGCCCGAAGGGTTTGACGATGTGCGCCGGTCGCTGGAAAGCGGGCAGATCGAACGCAATGCGCAGCTGTCTGGCTCGATCTGCGATGCGATCATTACCCCGCAGCCGGGGCAGATCACCTTTCCGATCCTGAAGCGGCTTTGCGGGCCGGGGATCGCGGTGAGCGAAGACGAATGCCTGATGGCGATGGCCGAAGCCTTTACGCGGCTGAAGATCGTAGTGGAACCGGGCGGCGCGGCGGCACTGGCGGCGGCGCTCTATCATGGCGACGCGCTGGAGGGGGATACGGTGATTGCCGTGGCCTCGGGCGGCAATGTCGACAGCGCCCTGTTCCGCACCGCGCTGGAGCGGTTTGCGGGCTGAGCTTTGCCGAGACGCGGCCCGGGTAAGGGTCAGGTTTCCCCCACTTTTCCGACTCGGAAAAAGCTGTAGGCTGGAACCGTATTTAAAGAGTGGGTCTTCGGGCCAATTGTTGCGATGCTTTAGAAAGACCTCTCTCGGTCTGACGTAATACCGTCAGGCATACCGGGAGAGGCTTCTAATTGAATTCCCGCCACACTCACGGGCCTTTTGCCCCTGGGAAACCCGAGGCAAACAGGGACTTGCGCTGGATGGCGCGGGCTTTCACCATAGCGGTGGAGGCCCGCAATGCCAGATGACCACCCCCACGATCCTTCGCACAATCACCGGCATGATCATGGCCACAGCCATCACCACCACCTGCCAGCCGATGCCGGTGGGCAGGTCATGGGCTGGGCGGTGGCGGTCAACCTGGCGCTGACGCTGGCCGAGATCGTGGGCGGGCTGTTGTCGGGCTCGGTCGCGTTGATTGCCGATGCGGTGCACAACCTTTCTGATGCCGCCGCTTTGGCGATTGCCTGGGGTGCGCGGCGGGTGGCGCAGCGGCCCACCGACAGCGATATGACCTTCGGCTACAAACGCGCCGAGCTGGTGGCCGCTCTGATCAACTACACCACGCTGATCCTGATCGGGTTCTATCTGGTCTGGGAGGCGGTGGACCGGCTTATGAACCCGCGCCCGATCGAGGGCGGGCTGGTGATTGCGGTGGCGGTGCTGGCGCTGGTGATCGACACGGTAACGGCGCTGCTGACCTGGCGGCTGTCAAAGGAAAGCCTAAACATCCGCGCGGCCTTTCTGCACAACCTCGCCGATGCGCTGGGATCGGTGGCGGTGATCGCGGTCGGGGCGCTGGTCTTGCTGTTTGACTGGCGGCTGGCCGACCCGCTGGTGACCTTCGGCATCGCGCTCTACATTCTGGTGATGGCGCTTGGCGAGATCCGGGCGGTGATCCGCATTCTGATGCTGGGCAGCCCGCCGGAGATTGATCCGGACGCGCTGCTGGCGGACATGGAGGCGGTGCCGGGCGTGGAGGGCATTCACCATCTGCATCTGTGGCAGATCTCGGAACATGTCACCTCGCTGGAGGCGCATGTGGTCACCCGGGCCGAAACGCTGGAGGCGGTGCGGGCGGTGAAGCTGGCGCTGCGGGCGGTGCTGAAAGAGCGTTTTGGCATTTCACATGTGACGCTCGACACCGAAGCCCCGCTGGAGGGGTGTGACGATGCGGGCCAGAAGATCGGCGGAGGGGCCTGAACCGCGTCAGAGCGCGATCTGGCTCAGCCCCCAGCAGATCAGCCCCGACATCAGCGCGGCGGCGGGCACGGTGACGATCCAGGCCGCGATGATGGTCATGAAATGCGAACGCCGCACCAGTTTGCGCCGACGCAGCTCCTCCGCCGGCAGGCGCATACTGTCGGGGCGGCGCAGATTGTTGGCGCGGCGGCGCTGGGTGGTGTGCCATTCGCGGTAGAAGCCCACACCGAACACCCCGCCCACGGCGATATGGGTGGAGGAGACCGGCAGGCCCAGCCAGCTTGCCACGATCACCGTGATCGCCGCCGACAGCGCCACGCAATAGGCCCGCATCGGGTTCAGCTTGGTGATCTGGCTGCCGACCATGCGGATGAGTTTGGGGCCAAAGAGCATGAGACCGAAGGAAATGCCGAAGGCCCCGATCACCATCACCCAGAGCGGGATCGAGACCTTGCCTGCGAATTCGCCGACGCTTTCGGCATGGACGATGGCCGCGAGCGGCCCCACCGCATTGGCCACGTCATTGGCGCCGTGGGCAAAGCTCAGAAGCGCCGCCGAGATGACCAGCGGGATGCCAAAAAGCGCTTTCAGGCTGCGGTTGCGGTTTTCCATCCCTTCGGACTGGCGGCGGATCACCGGGGCGGCGACGACATAGGACAGGGCCCCAACGCCCAGCCCGATCAGCAGCGCCACACCCATATCGATTTTCACCAGGTGTTTCAGCCCCTTGAGCGCCAGATAGGCGGAGAAAACCCCAGCCATGATGGCGATCAGAACCGGCACCCAGCGACGGGCGGCGGCGATCTTGTCATCGACATAGATGATGTGGCGTTTGATGAAGCTCAGAAACAGCGCGGCAATCAGCCCGCCGAGCAGCGGCGAGACCACCCAGCTTGCCGCGATCTGGCCCATCGAGACCCAGTTGACCGCCGACAGGCCCGCGGCCACGATGCCCGCGCCCATCACCCCGCCGACAACCGAATGAGTGGTGGAGACCGGCGCGCCAATCCAGGTGGCAAGGTTGACCCAGAGCGCCGACGAGATCAGCGCCGCCATCATCGCCCAGACAAAGATGCGCGGATCGGACACGGCGGAAGGATCAATGATGCCTTTGGAAATGGTCGAGACCACATCGCCCCCGGCCACCAGCGCCCCGGCGCTTTCGAACAGGGCGGCGATCACGATGGCACCACCCATGGTCAGCGCATTCGCCCCGACGGCCGGCCCCATATTGTTGGCCACGTCATTGGCACCGATGTTCAGCGCCATATAGGCGCCAAAGGCGGCAGCGACGACAACCACATAGCTGGAGGTTTGCGCGCCGAAGAACAGCGCAGCGCCCAGAGCCGCGATGGCGATGAACGCCAGCGCGATGCCGGAGGCGGCCATCGGCCGGCTGACATATTGCGCCGCAAGTTCAAGCTGCCCGATCCGGCCAAGATCTTTATCCAGCGTCTTCCACTGGTTTGCATCCCTGCCCATGCGCGTCCCGCCCCTTTTACGTGATCGTTACAATCATGTTACGTCCCGCGCGGAGCTAGCCCAGCGCGGCGCAAGATGCAACGAATTCTCGGGGAAACTGCCTGCGACGTGACTTCGCGGCGGTGGCCTGGAGGGGGACAGATCAGAAGGCGAGCAGCAGATCGCGCAGGCTGGCCTCTTCAACCATCTCGGCGGCCTTATCGAGCGCCACCCATTTGCGCTGGCGTTCGCCGCACTCGGGGTAGTCTTTCAGCACCTCGGAGACCTTGATCGGGTAGACCGTGGCGGTGCAGGGCTCGACCAGACCATCATCGTGGTTTTTCATGTAATCGAACGCGCCAACGGGGCGGCGATTGACCCGGCCCGAGCGCACACCGGCCTCTTCCCAGGCTTCGATCCGCGCAGCTTCGGCGCCGCTCTTGCCATCCATCGGCCAGCCCTTGGGCAACATCCAGCGGCCCGTGCCCCGCGTGGTGATCAGAAGCACCTCTTTGCGGCCCTTCTTTTTGCGATAGCACAAGGCTGCGACCTGAACCCGGTTCGGCCGTTTCATGAGGGGGCGCACCACCTCGTCAAATGTTCTGCTCAATCGTGAAATCATTGTTCGCACTCTTCTTTAGCGTGTTAAATAGGATTGTTTTCAGAAAAATGCAATCTTTCTCGTGGGTTTGGCGCTGGATTGGCAGGTTTTGGCGGAGAGAATCCGAAAAACGAGGGATGCCGCCCGAAGTTCAGGCAGGTGGCGGCGGATCAGGGCGGTGTGCGAAAACCCGCCCTGGGAGAAGGAGTGATTTGGGTTGGCTGGTCGCGCAGGCGCGCGATGGAGCACATGGGGCGCAAGCGGGCACAGAAGGGGCGCGCGCCACCCTGCCCGATGGGTCTTCAGACCCTAGGCGTAGGTGCGTTTGGAAAACAGCGGTGTGACATTGCTGGTGCTGCACTCCACCTCTGCGGGTTGCGACAGGACTTTATCCTGATGCTGCACCTGCAAAGCGCTGAGCTCGGCCAGCGCCACAAGGCTGGCATCTTCAAGGCAGGCGACCGTTGCATCCATCCCGTTCAACTTGGCCGTTGCCTTGAGATCCGCCAGCACATCAATGATCCAGTCATTCGACATTTATGGCTCCCATCTTCCGCTTCCGCTCAACCATAGCCTGTATATTGCGCCCTGACCATACTGCGCGCTCGCCAACAGAAAGCCTCTTTTTCACCGCTGCGACAATATGCAAACCGAGAGCTTTGCCAATTGCCGGACAGGGGCGGGAATATTGGGCCGCGCGTCAGAACGTCTCGTGAACAACCATAGGCTGAGCTGGTTAAAATAATGTGAAGACGCGAACAAAAGTGGGGCACCGCTGCGGGTGCCCCGACCGATTGTGACAGCGCTGCGCCCTACCCTTCAGCGTGGGCCTCAAGCGCGTCTTCCAGGGTTCTGAGCCCGGTTTTCGGGGCTTGAACCAACACCGCCATATTGCCGGGCTTATGCGCGTTCTGGAGCATTTTCATATGGGCGAGCGGGATCTCTTCCCACGGGAAAACCTCTGACATCGACGGGTCGAGCCGCCGTTCGACCATCAGTTTATTGGCGGCAGCCGCCTGTTTCAGATGGGCGAAATGGCTGCCCTGAACCCGTTTCTGGTGCATCCAGAGATAGCGGGCGTCGAGGGTGAGATTATAGCCCGTCGTGCCCGCGCAGATCACCACCATGCCGCCGCGCTTGACCACGAAGGTGGAGACCGGAAAGGTCGCCTCGCCGGGGTGTTCGAACACCATATCGACATTCACGCCCTTGCCGGTGGTGTCCCAGATCACCTTGCCGAAACGGCGCACTTCTGAGAACCAATCCTTGTATTCCGGGGTGTTCACTGCCGGGAGCTGGCCCCAGCAGTTGAAATCACGGCGATTGATCACGCCTTTCGCGCCCAGCGACATGACGAATTCGCGTTTGCTTTCGTCTGAAATCACCCCGATCGCGTTGCCGCCTGCGGTGTTGATGAGCTGGATCGCAAAGCTGCCAAGGCCCCCGGAAGCGCCCCAGACCAGCACGTTTTGGCCCGGCTTCAGCTCATGCGGATGATGGCCGAACAGCATCCGGTAGGCGGTGGCGAGGGTGAGCGTGTAGCAGGCGCTTTCTTCCCAGGTCAGATGCTTGGGGCGCGGCAGAAGCTGCTGAGCCTGCACCCTTGTGAACTGGGCGAAGCTGCCATCGGGGGTTTCATAGCCCCAGATCCGCTGGCTGGGCGAAAACATCGGATCGCCGCCATTGCATTCCTCATCGTCGCCATCGTCTTGGTTGCAGTGGATGACCACCTCGTCGCCGACCTTCCAGTTGCGTACCTTGCGGCCCACTTTCCAGACGATCCCGGCGGCATCAGACCCGGCCACGTGATAGGGCGCGCCGTGCACATCAAAGGTGGAAATTGGCTCGCCCAAACAGGCCCAAACGCCGTTGTAATTGACCCCGGCGGCCATCACCAACACCAGCACTTCGTGACTGTCGATCTCGGGCGTATCGACGACCTCTACCTGCATCGCCTTGTCGGGGGCGCCATGGCGTTCACGCCGGATCGCCCAGGCATACATTTCGCGCGGGACATGGCCGAGCGGGGGGATTTCACCGATCTCGTAGAGATCTTTCTTGGGCGCCTCATAGGGCGCAACGGCAGAAGCTGTATCGGGAGCCATGGGGCCTCCTTGCGGTCAATGGGCCGGAAACCGACCATCCGAATCTTCGCCGCAGTGCAGAACCACGGCTGCTACTGCAGCATTACGGATGACCGCGCAACATTGCAACATGTTTGATGTGGTGTTTGTAATTTTATGTCGCGTCGAATTCCACATCCTGCGCCGGAAGGGCTGCAGGGGACGGAATGTCGGCGCAAAGATGGGCGATGGAATTGGCGTAATAGGTCAGGATCGGGCGATCCGCCGGGTTGATCCGGTAGCGCCCCTCGGCCCTAATCAGGTTTCCGCGCTGCTCCATCAGCTGAAGGCCAACCCCAACGGCATACTCCAGATCGCCGCGCGGCATGTGGATACGGGCGCCGCGCGCCTCCATTTCCGAGACCATTTCGGTAAAGCGGGCAGCGATTTCGTCGCGCGGGCGATCATCGGCTTCCAGCATTACCGCCGCCACAACCGGCACCGGCAGAACCGGCACCACGGCCCGGATCCGCGCCATCAGCGTGCGCGCCAGCAGCCCGGTGGGGGCTGGCGTTGCCTGCAGATTGGTCGTGAGGAAATCGGCGAGTGACAGCGGTTGGCCAAAGCTGACCGAGGCATAGCCGAAGCGGTTGAACCGACCGGTGAGACGATGCCACAGATGCCGCCCCACATGCCGAGCCACATCGCGGATACGCAGACGGAACTTGCGCTCGCCGGAAATATTGGCGGCGACCAGCACCCGGTCTTCCAGCACCCGGTCGTAATTCAGCGCCACCGGGATGAAGACCACATCGCGGCTTTCGCCCGGCACGAAGCCTTCGACCATATAGGTGAGCAGCCCCATGCGCGGCACGCCGACCGCACCGTTGAGGCTGAGCCCGCCTTCGGGAAACATCGCCTGGGTCACGCCGTTTGCGGTGGCGATCTGCACATAGCGCGTCAACACCCGGCGATAGAGCCCGTCCTGCCGGCGACGGCGGATGAAATAGGCCCCCATGGCGCGGATCAGCGCGCGCAGCGGCCAGCGCCGCGCCCATTCGCCCACCGCATAGGACAGATGCGAGCGTTCGGCGGCAAGCCAGGTGACCAGCACGTAATCCATATTGGAGCGGTGGTTCATCACGAAAACCACGGTGGCATCGGGGTCGATATGTTCCAGCCCGGCCTCGTCGAAAGCGCCCAGCCGGACCCGGTAGAAGGCGCGGCTGAGCAGTTTGGCCGCGCGAATGGCAAAGCCGAAATAGGCAAAGGCCGAAAAGCTCGGGACGATCTCACGGGCATAGCGGCGGGCCTGCTGGAAGGCGACCTGTTCGGGCACCCCCTTTTCGCGGGCATATTCGGCAATCGCCTCGGCCACTTTCGGATCGTAGATCAGCCGTTGGATCATGTCGTGGCGATGGGCGAGCTTGAACGGCTCGATCGGACGGGTCAGGCGCTGATTGAGCTCGGCCACCGCGCGTTGCAGACGCTTGCGAAAGAACCACCGCACTGAGGGCAGCAGAAAATGCGACGCAAAGGTCACTGCCGCGAAGGCGAGAATCAGGACAAGGGCCCAGAGGGGAAGCTGCACCATGCGCGTCATGGCGCAAAACTCTCATCAAAGTGCCGGATCGTCCAGCCTAAGCGCGGCATTTGAGCCCTTTTCAGAGGAATTCAACTTGTCGTGAAGGAAATCAGGGTTAGGCTGAAAGTGTAGTTTCGTAAAGAGGAGGGGATTATGCCCCATTTGTTCACGCGGCGTCGGTTCGCCCCAGCCGTCATAGCATCCGCGATTGTTGCAGCATCCATATTTGCTGGCGCCGCCAAAGCCGAAAACCTGAACCGCTGGGTAACGATCGAAAACCGCACGGGCTATACGATCGTCGCGTTCTACGGCTCACATCGCGACATGACCTCGTGGGGGCGCGATCATCTTGGCAATGATGTTCTGCCCACCGGCTATTCCGTCGATATTAACTTTTCGCGCGATGGATCGGGCTACTGCATCTACGATTTCCGCGCGGAATTCGATGATGGCGATGTGCTAGAAAAATACGGCGTGAACGTCTGCAAGATCGGCACCTATACCTACCGCTGATGTCCCGGACGGACCGTCGCCTGCCCCTTCACGCGCGCGGGCAGTCTGCGCGGTGTTGGTTTTTTGTGACCATTATTGAGGACCGTTTTATCATGGCAGACATTCGCAAAATCACCCGGCGCAGCCTGATTGCCGCCGTTACCCTGCTGGCCAGCCTGTCGGCCGCTCAGGCGGCGGATCGCTGGGTGAAGATCACCAATCATACCTCTGTCGTCGTCTATCGCTGGTATGCCTCGCCGAGCAATTCCAACTCCTGGGGGCCGGACCGGCTGGTGTCGAAACAGATTCCGCCAAGCTACACCACCAGGATCGACCTCAATTCGGCAGGCAAGGGCTGTTCTTTCGACTTCCGCGCCGAGTTCAAGGATGGCGACGTGCTGGAGAAATATGGCGTCGATGTCTGTGGCGGGTTCGAGATCACCTATACTGAGTGACCACATCGCAATCGGCGACGCAACGATATTCCCCTGATTTTCAGGGTTGCGTAATTTTATTGCTTATTGCATTTATGCTGCACTGCAACATAGATGTGAGCACGCCGATGACGACCCCTGAAACGCGCGATCGCCCCTGGCTTTTCCGAACCTATGCGGGCCACTCCACCGCGGCGGCTTCGAATGCGCTGTACCGCAGCAACCTCGCCAAGGGGCAGACCGGGCTTTCCGTCGCCTTCGACCTGCCCACCCAGACCGGCTATGACAGCGATCACAAGCTGGCGCGGGGCGAAGTGGGCAAGGTTGGCGTGCCGATCGGGCATCTGGGCGATATGCGCGCGCTGTTCGACGGCATCCCGGTTGAGCAGATGAACACCTCGATGACGATCAACGCCACTGCCCCCTGGTTGCTGGCACTTTATATCGCCACTGCCGAGGAACAGGGCGCCGATATTTCCGCCCTGCAAGGCACGGTGCAGAACGATCTGATCAAGGAATACCTGTCGCGCGGCACCTATATCTGCCCGCCGCAACCCAGCCTGCGGCTGATCACCGATGTCGCCGCCTATACCCGTGAACACCTGCCGAAATGGAACCCGATGAATATCTGTTCCTATCATCTGCAGGAGGCCGGGGCGACGCCGGAGGAGGAGCTGGCCTTTGCGCTGGCCACCGCGACCACCGTGCTCGACGATCTGCGCCAGAAAGTGCCCGCCGAGCAGTTTTCCGCGATGGTCGGTCGGATCTCGTTTTTCGTGAATGCCGGCATCCGCTTCATCACCGAGATGTGCAAGATGCGCGCCTTTGTCGAGCTGTGGGACGAGATCACCCGCGAGCGCTACGGGGTCGAGGAAGAGAAATACCGACGCTTCCGTTATGGGGTGCAGGTCAACAGCCTTGGCCTGACCGAGCAGCAGCCGGAAAACAACGTCTATCGCATCCTCTTGGAAATGCTGGCGGTGACCCTGTCGAAAACCGCGCGCGCCCGGGCGGTGCAGCTGCCCGCGTGGAACGAAGCGCTGGGCCTGCCGCGCGAATGGGATCAGCAATGGTCGCTTCGGATGCAACAGATCCTCGCCTATGAAACCGACCTGTTGGAATTTGGCGATATATTCGAAGGCAACCCGGCGATTGAAGCCAAGGTGGCGGCGCTGAAGGATGGCGCGCGGGCGGAGCTGGCCCAGATCGACGCGATGGGCGGGGCGATGGAGGCGATTGCCTATATGAAGTCGCGGCTGGTCGAGAGCAACGCTGCGCGGATTGCCCGGATCGAAGCGGGCGAGACCACCGTGGTCGGGGTGAATAAATGGGTCGAGCACGCCGCCTCGCCGCTGACGGCGGGGCCGGAGGCGATCATGCAGGCCGATCCGAAAGCCGAGGCTGATCAGATTGCCCGGCTGGAGGCCTGGCGCGCGGGTCGTATCGAGGCGGATGTGACGACGGCTTTGGCCGAGTTGGAGCGCGCGGCGCGGGCGGGCGAAAACATCATACCCGCCTCGATTGCGGCTGCGAAAGCGGGTGTGACCACCGGCGAATGGGGCGGCGCGATGCGGCAGGTCTTTGGCGAATATCGCGGCCCCACCGGCGTCTCCCCTGCCCCGTCGAACCGCACCGAAGGGCTGGACGATCTGCGCGCCGAGGTCGACCGGGTCTCCGATGCGCTGGGGCGGCGGCTGAAACTGGTGATCGGCAAGCCGGGGCTCGACGGGCATTCCAATGGCGCCGAGCAGATCGCCGCCCGCGCCCGCGATTGCGGCATCGATATTACCTATGACGGCATCCGCCTGACGCCGGAAGAGATTGTTGCCTCAGCCAAGGCCGACGGGGCGCATGTGGTGGGGCTGTCGATCCTGTCCGGCTCGCATATTCCGCTGGTGGAAGAGCTGATGGAGCGGATGGGCGCGGCGGGGCTGGGCGATGTTCCGGTGGTTGTCGGCGGCATCATCCCCGACGAGGACGCGGCGCGGCTGAAAGCCATGGGCGTGGCGCGGATCTATACGCCGAAGGATTTTGAACTGAATATGATCATGCGTGATATTGTCGCGCTAGCGGACCCGCGCTGAACCAACACCGCCCCGGGGCAAAGCGCTTTGGCGCGGCTTGATACGGGGCTATACTGGGGCAAATCGGAAGGATTTCTGAGAATGCCCGATACCGTGCTGCCCGAACGCGCAATTCTCGCCCACGTCACCGGACGGGTGCAGGGGGTATCGTTTCGCGCCTGGACTGAAGGCCGCGCCCGGGCGCTGGGGCTGGAAGGATGGGTTAGAAATGAAGACGATGGCTCGGTTTCCGCTTTGATCGCCGGACCCGATGCGGCCTTGCAGGAAATGCTACACGCCTTGCACGAAGGCCCGCGTTTTGCCCAGGTGGCGCGGGTTGAAACGCAACCTTACGCGCGGGAAGATGTGCCCCCGGGCTTTCGCGTTCTGCGGTAATTTTTTGCGTCTAATTGTGAAATTTTTCAAATCTCAAAATAATACCTGAAGTGAAATCACAAAAATTCCCCTCTTTTTCCCAATATAGACATATGTTATTTGGAATTTATTGTTCGAATGGACTTGTTCGAAAATGGGGAACACATGAAAGCTGATCTGAAAAACATGACCCGGCGAGAGTTGGAAAAACTCCGCGCCGATATCGATAAGGCCCTTGCCCGTCTTGCCGAGACGGAAAAGAAAGCGGCTTTGGAAGCTGCTGAAAAGGCAGCAAAATCTTTTGGCTTCTCGCTGAAAGACCTGACCGGAGCCAAGGCGCCTGCCAAAGAAAAAGCCGCGACTCCGCGTCGGGGAAAAAGCAAAGACGGTCGGGCGAAAGTAGTGCCGAAATACCGCAATCCCGCCGATGCCGCCGACACATGGTCGGGGCGTGGGCGCGCGCCGAAATGGATGTCGGAATACTTGGCTGCCGGTGGCAGCAAGGAAGATTGCGTGATTTAAGCGCGGAAATCCGCTGAAAATTTGACGGTGCCCGTCTGATACGGGCACCGCAACATGCAGAGTTTACTCTGCGTCAAGATAGATCACCAGATCATCATAGCTGTAGCTGATCTCGATTATTCCATCCCCTGAAGCGCTGTAATTCGGATCAGATGGCATACATCCGGCGCCACAGATTTGACTGGCCACCATGTCGTTAGTGTCAATATACCAAAGCCGCCCGCCCGGGGTGGCAAGCCAGCCGTCGATGCCTTCATCGGCATCGCCTTCCATATCGTCGCCCGAGGGCACTTCTGAAGCATAATCCGGCGACCAGGCACCATGGGTGTGATAGCTCGCCACCACGTCGAGCCCATCATCCTGACCGAGGCAGCTATCCAGCTCACCGCGCGTTGGCTTGGATGCGGCAAGCGTGCCATCGGCCGTATAGCCGATATAGCCGCAGTATTCGGTGTTTTCAGAGATCGAGCGTGGATTGATCTCGGCAAACAATCCGCGAACCAAGGCAAGCTCGTCGCCCTCTTGCGCAAAGGCAAGGCTGGGGGTGATAAACAGGATAAAGGCAAAAACGCGCATGGGACCTCCTATTGCACAACCAGCTCAGAGTAAGCGGCGGAGATTAAGATGACGATTCATATTGGCGCGGAACCCGGGCAAATTGCCGAAACAGTGTTGATGCCGGGCGATCCGTACCGGGCAAAATGGGCTGCGGAGACGTTTCTGGAAGATGTGACACTGGTGAACGAGGTGCGCGGGATGCTGGGGTTTACCGGCACATGGCGCGGACATCGGGTGAGCATTCAGGGATCGGGCATGGGGATGCCCAGCCTGTCGATCTATGCCAATGAGCTGATCCGCGATTATGGCGCGAAGACCCTGATCCGCATCGGTTCCTGCGGCGGGATGCAGGAGCGCGTGAAGGTGCGCGATCTGGTGCTGGCGATGAGTTCGACCACGATGTCGACCCCGTCGCGCGGGATCCTGCGCGAGCTGAATTTCGCCCCGACCGCCGATTTCGGCCTGCTGAAGGCCGCCTATGACGCGGCCACGCGCAAGGGCGCGCCGGTGCATGTGGGCGGGATCTATTCGTCAGACGTGTTTTACGACGAGCGGCCTGATCTGAACGAGCAGATGGTCCGCCACGGCGTGCTGGCGGTCGAGATGGAGGCGGCGGAGCTTTATATTCTCGCCGCGCGCTACGGGGTGCGGGCGCTGGCGGTGCTGACGGTTTCGGATCATTTGATTACCGGCGAAGCCTTGCCATCTGCCGAGCGCGAGACCAGTTTCGGAGAGATGATCGAAATCGCGCTCGAAGCCGCGTTCAGCTGAGGACCATTATGACATTCGAAGAAAATCTAGACCGGCTTGCCCGGCTGTGCGTGGGCTTTGGCCTTGGGCTGAAACCGGGGCAGGATCTGATTGTGACCGCTGATGTTGGAGCGATTGATCTGGTGCGCCGGATCACCCGCGAAGCCTATGCGGCGGGGGCCAGCAATGTGGTGGCCTTTTATGGCGATGATGACAGCACGTTGGCGCGCTACACCCACGGCCACGAGGCGGCTTTGGATGCAGCCCCGGGCTGGCTTTATGACGCGATGGCGGGGGCTTACCGCAACGGGGCGGCGCGGCTGGCCATTGCAGGGGGCACGCCGGGGCTGCTGGCGGATCAGGACCCCGAGAAGGTGGCGCGGGTGAATTCCGCCACATCGACGGCCGCCCGCCCGATGCTCAACGCCATCACATCGGGCGCGACCAACTGGAACATCGTGCCCTTCGTGACCGAAGGCTGGGCCAAACAGGTTTACCCCGATCTGGCCCCGGAGGCCGCCGTGGCCAAGCTGTGGGCGCATGTCTTTGCGGCCCTGAGGCTAGATCAGGAAGATCCGGTGACGGCATGGCGTGAAAACTTTGCCGAGCTGAAGCGCCGCGAGGCGGTGCTGAACGAGGCGCGGTTCGATGCGCTGCATTTTGAGGGCGGCGGCACCGACCTGACGCTGGGGCTGGCCAAAGGGCATAAATGGGTTGGCGGCGGGATGGCGCTGGAAGACGGCACCGAATATGCGCCCAACCTGCCGACCGAGGAAGTGTTCACCATGCCCGACCGCAACCGCGCCGATGGCCGGGCGGTGTTCACCAAACCGGCGGTGATCGGTGGCACCATCGTCGAGGGGCTGGTGGTGACGTTCGAAGGCGGCAAGGCGGTGAAGATCGAGGCCAACACCGGCGAAGCGGTGGCGCAGAAATACTTCACCACCGACGAAGGTGCCTCGCATCTGGGCGAGGTGGCGCTGGTGGCCGAAAGCTCGCCGATCGCGCGCTCGAACGTGCTCTATTACAACACGCTGTTTGATGAAAACGCCGCCTGCCATATCGCCTTTGGCAATTGCTATGAGATGAACCTGCAACCGGGGGCCGACCGGACAGAAGCCGGGGGCAACGAAAGCAAGATCCATATGGATTGCATGATCGGTTCGCCCGACATTTCCGTGACCGGCATCGGCGCAGATGGCAGCCGCACGCCGATCATGGTGGCCGGTGAATTCGTGATCTGAGGGGGCGCGCATGAAAAAGCGGAGACTGGGGGCGAACGGCCCCGAAGTGTCGGCCATCGGGCTGGGCTGCATGAGCTTTGCCGGGTTCTATGGCAAGACCGATGAGGCCGAGAGCTTTGCCACGCTCGATGCCGCCTGGGAGGCCGGGATCGACTTTCTCGACACCGCCGAGCTTTACGGCGCCGGGGTGAGCGAGAGCGTGACCGGGGCCTGGCAGCAGGCGCGCGGCAAGCGGTTCAAGATCGCCACCAAGGGCGGCATCGTGCTGGGCGCCCCGCGCGGCACCGCCGATAACAGCAAACCCCATCTGCGCAATGCGCTGGAAGGGTCGCTGAAGCGGCTCGGGGTGGATCATGTCGAGCTGTACTATGTACATCGGCGCGACTGGTCGCAGCCGATTGAAGAGGTGACCGAAACGCTTGAGGCTTTTCGCAAGGAGGGGCTGATCGGCGGCTTTGGCTATTCCGAAATCTCGCCCGCCTCGCTGCGACTGGCGGCCAAGGTCGCCCCGGTAGCAGCGGTGCAATCGGAATATTCGCTCTGGACCCGGCTGCCGGAGCTGGGGATGATCCAGGCTTGCGAAGAGCTGGGCACCGCCTTTGTGCCGTTCTCGCCGCTGGGTCGGGGCATTCTGGGCGATACGGATCTGGTGCCTGCAAGCTTTGCCAATACGGATTTTCGCAAGAGCAATCCGCGCTTTCTGGGCCGCAACTATGCTCAGAACATGGGTTATGTGCGGGCCTTGCGGGATTTCGCGGCGGATCGCGGCTGGACGACGGCGGCGGTGGCACTGGCCTGGACGCTGGATCAGGGCGCGCATCTGATCCCGATCCCCGGCACCCGCAGCCCGGCGCATCTGGCCGATTGGGCGGGGGCGGGTGAGATTGCTTTCAGCGATGAAGACCGGGTGGAGCTGGCCCGAATCCTGCCTGCAGGTTGGGCAATGGGGGATCGCTATTCCTATCCGCAATTGGTCGGGGTCGAGCGCTATTGCTAATCAGGTGCGGGGCGGGATCACCGCCCCGTAAGCCGCCGCTCAGCTGGCCGCGTTGACCCGGGCTTCGAGCACGTCGAAGGGCACGCCTGGCTCGTCTTTCGCGTCGCGGATCACCAGCGAGGTTTTCACGCTGGCGACGTTTTCCGCTGCCGTCAGCTCTTCCGTCAGGAAGCGCTGGAAGC
The DNA here is from genome assembly GCA_050290705.1 of Paracoccaceae bacterium. Classification (GTDB taxonomy): domain Bacteria; phylum Pseudomonadota; class Alphaproteobacteria; order Rhodobacterales; family Rhodobacteraceae; genus Sinisalibacter. The sequence continues at coordinate 123,595 of JBNKIC010000020.1, read as the reverse complement.
TCGACAAGTCGGGCGCGACGCATTTCAGCAGGAAATCCACCTCGCCGTTCAGCATGTGGCATTCACGGACCAGCGACCAGTTGCGGCAGCGTTCCTCGAAGGCGGATAGATCGACCTCGGCCTGGCTGACCAGCCCGACCATAGCGAAAACCTGCACCTCAAAGCCCAGCTTGCGCGCATCCACCTCGGCGTGATAGCCGCGGATATACCCGGCCTCTTCCAGCGTGCGCACGCGGCGCAGGCAGGGCGGCGCGGAAATGCCCACACGCTTGGCCAATTCGACATTCGTCATCCGGCCATCGGCCTGCAATTCAGCCAAAATCATGCGATCAATCGGATCGAGTTTCGCGTGCGGCATGGGGTTTCCTTCGTGAAGTTGCGCAAAGCCTACTCCCGAGCGCAGGGATGCGCAATAATCTTTCGTGGTCGCGCAATATCGTTTCTTGCACCCGTTGCCGATCTGTTGACCCGACAAGCTGTCGCAAGGGGTTTCAGCTTGGCAGGCGGCAGACTATATCCAATGCCAACCACGAATTCGTAAAGGGATTACCCATGTCCGAAACACGTCATACCAAAGTTCTGATCATCGGCTCCGGCCCGGCGGGCTACACCGCCGGGGTTTACGCCTCGCGCGCAATGCTTGAGCCCATCCTTGTGCAGGGGATGGAGCCGGGCGGCCAGCTGACCACCACCACCGAGGTGGAAAACTACCCCTCGTTCACCGAGGTGCAGGGCCCCGAGCTGATGCAGAAGATGGAAGAGCACGCCCGCGCGATGGGCACCGAGATCATCTCGGACATCATCACCGAGCTGGACCTGCAAAACCGCCCCTTCACCGCCAAGGGCGACAGCGGCACCACCTACACCGCCGATGCGGTGATCCTGGCCACCGGCGCGCGCGCCAAATGGCTGGGGATGGAGAGCGAAGAAAAGTTCAAAGGCTTCGGCGTGTCGGCCTGTGCCACCTGCGACGGGTTCTTTTACCGTGAAAAGCCCATCGTCGTGATCGGCGGCGGCAACACCGCCGTGGAAGAAGCGCTGTTCCTGACCAATTTCGGCTCGAAGGTGACGCTGATCCACCGTCGCGACTCCTTGCGCGCGGAAAAGGTGCTGATCGACCGGCTGATGAAAAATCCCAAGGTCGAAGTGCTCTGGGACAACACGCTGGAAGAGGTCGTGGGCACCAGCATGCCGATGGGCGTGACCGGCGTGCGCGCCAAGAATGTGAAAACCGGCGAGATCACCGAAGTGCCCGCCGACGGCGTGTTCATCGCCATCGGCCACGCGCCCGCCAGCGAATTGGTGAAAGACCAGCTTGAGCTGCATAATGGCGGCTATGTGAAGGTTGAACCGGGCTCGACCCGCACCAGCGTCGAAGGCGTGTTTGCCGCCGGCGATCTGACCGACCATGTCTATCGTCAGGCGGTCACCTCGGCGGGCATGGGCTGCATGGCCGCGCTTGACGCCGAACATTGGCTGGCGGCGCAGGAATGAGCCACGATTTCGAACAGCAAAAGGCGGAGACCCTGGCCAGCTTTGCCGAGCTGGCTGAGGGCGCCGAGCTGCCCGACGAGATCAACGTCGACTATGCCTTCTTGCCCGGCGCCTCAGCCGACTGGGAAGCGGCATTGGCGGCACTTGATGAGGCTGGCTATGACTGCCAGCAGACCGAGCCCGAAGCTGAAGACGGCCCCGGCGCGGTAGCGCAGCTGATCGCCACCCTGCCCGATCAGCCGGTGTCAGCCTTGGCGATCTGGACCGGCGAGGAAATTGCCACAAGGATCGCGCTCGACCACGGCTTCACACCCGACGGCTGGGGCTTCTGGGCGTGAAACCGCTCTTGGTTTCCGGCATCTATTGGCGGATGAAATTCGTCAAAGATGCCGGAGACATTCTCGGCCCAGCGCGGGCGCCTGAGGGGCGTTCGCATTATGATGGGCAAAAGGCACTCTATCTTTCCGAAACGCCGGAAGGTGCGGCGATTGCCACAAAGATCTATCTGCGCGCGGGCGATCCGGAGCGCGCCATCTATCCTCTGGAAGTCGCCGATGCCCGCGTGGTCGATCTGCGTGATCCTGCCGCAACGGCTTATTTTGATATTGATGTCACCCACCGCGCCGCGCAGTGGCAAAAAATCCGGGCCGAAGGCAAGCCCTCCCCCACCTGGGCGATCAGCGACCGGGTGCGGGAGTTGGGGTTGGACGGGATGCTTTACAGCTCGCGCACTGATCCGAGCAAAACCCATCTTACCTTGTTTCACTGGAACGAACCCGGCAGCGCCCGCCTAGCTCCGGCAGGCCAGCCAGTCCCGTTTGAGCCTCCCCACGCATAAATAGTGTTTCCCCGCGCCTCGCACCGTCGGAACAGATTCCCACGCAGCCCAGGCGCGACGCGACATGTGCCCGAAATCGCGCAAAACACTTTGTTTCCGAAACTATTGCTTTTCCAAACGGGCAAAATCTGAGATGTGTTCACGCGTGAACATACTTTGAGTCGTTTCTGATGGCCCCGACCGACGCCACAATTGCCCTGCCGGAAGAAGATCAACTCTTCCGCCTCCTGCGCCAGTTAGAAACGGCGCCGGATGCTTCGCAGCGTGCAACGGCCGGGGCGATTGGCGTATCGCTGGGGCGTTTGAACACGCTTTTGCGCAGCGCCACCGGCGCCGGGTTCGTCAAGGTCTGCGACCGTGCGGGCCCCGACAAGCGCCAGCGCTTTGCCTATGAGCTTACCCCCCGGGGGGCTGCGGAAAAGACCCGGCTCACAGATCGTTTCCTCGCCCGAAAATTCGCCGAATATGACGCACTTCATGCGGAACTGACCGGCACCACCAGCAGACTTGTTCCGCTTAAACACAGGACATCTATCGTGCAGAAAAATCTTACCCCCATCCCCGAGCTCTACGTCTCGTATGAGAGCGCGCAGAAGCTGAAAGTCGAAGCCGCCGATCTGGTGAGCTGGGATCTAACCCCGCGCCAGATCTGCGATCTTGAGCTGTTGATGAATGGCGGCTTCAACCCGCTGAAAGGCTTTCTGACCCAGGAAGACTATGATGGCGTGGTGGAAAACATGCGCCTGGCTGATGGCGCGCTCTGGCCGATGCCGATCAACCTCGATGTGTCGGAAGAGTTTGCCGCCAGCCTCGAAGAAGGTCAGGACATCGCCCTGCGCGATCAGGAAGGCGTGATCCTCGCCACCATGACCGTGACCGACAACTGGCTGCCGAACAAAGCACGCGAAGCCGAAAAGGTGTTTGGTGCCGATGACAGCGCCCACCCGGCGGTGAATTACCTGCACAACCATGCGGGCAAGATCTATCTCGGCGGGCCGGTGACCGGCATTCAACAGCCGGTGCATTATGATTTCCGCGGCCGCCGCGACACCCCCAACGAGCTGCGCGCCTATTTCCGCAAGCTGGGCTGGCGCAAGATCGTGGCCTTCCAGACCCGCAACCCGCTGCACCGCGCGCATCAGGAACTGACCTTCCGCGCCGCGAAAGAAGCGCAGGCCAACCTCTTGATCCACCCGGTCGTGGGCCTGACCAAACCGGGCGATGTGGACCATTTCACTCGCGTGCGTTGCTACGAGGCGGTGCTGGACAAATACCCGCAATCGACCACCACGATGAGCCTGTTGAACCTCGCCATGCGTATGGCCGGGCCGCGCGAAGCCGTCTGGCACGGGCTGATCCGCGCCAATCACGGCTGCACCCATTTCATCGTTGGGCGCGACCATGCTGGCCCCGGCAAGAACTCCAAGGGCGAAGATTTCTACGGCCCCTATGACGCTCAGGAGCTGTTCAAGCAGTACCAGGGCGAGATCGGCGTCGAAATGGTCGACTTCAAGCACATGGTTTATGTGCAGGAGAAGGCGCAATACTTCCCGGTTTCCGAAGTTCCCAAGGGCGACACCGTGCTCGACATTTCTGGCACCGAGCTGCGCCGTCGTCTGTCGGAAGGGCTGGAAATTCCCGAATGGTTCAGCTTCCCCGAAGTGGTGAAAGAACTGCGCCGCACCAAGCCGCCGCGCTCGCAACAGGGTTTCACCGTGTTCTTCACCGGCTTCTCGGGCTCGGGCAAATCGACCATCGCCAACGCGCTCATGGTCAAGCTGATGGAGATGGGTGGCCGTCCGGTGACGCTGCTCGATGGCGACATCGTGCGGAAAAACCTCAGCTCGGAGCTGGGCTTCTCGAAAGAGCACCGCGACCTGAACATCCGTCGCATCGGCTACGTGGCCAGCGAGATCACTAAGAACGGCGGCATCGCCATCTGCGCCCCGATCGCGCCCTATGCGACCACCCGGCGCGCGGTGCGTGAAGATGTGGAATCCTTCGGGGCCTTCATCGAAGTGCACGTGGCCACCAGCATCGAAGAATGCGAACGGCGCGACCGCAAGGGCCTGTATAAGCTGGCCCGCGAAGGCAAGATCAAGGAATTCACCGGGATTTCCGACCCATATGATGTGCCGGAAGGCCCCGAGCTGCGGGTCGAGACCGAGAATGTCGATGTCGACAACTGCGCGCATCAGGTGATCCTGAAGCTGGAAAGCATGGGTCTGATCGCCGGGCAATAAGCGGCATTCAGCAAAAAACAAAGGCCGGGGATTTCCCCGGCCTTTTTCGTATTCCAGCCCCGTTCGTAGTCTAGGCCTGCGCGAGCGGCTTGCGCATGTTGATGCCGGTGATCTGATACCCTGCCGCCTCGTAGACCCGGCGGGCGCGCTCGTTATCGGCGGCCACGCGCAACCGCAGATCGCCATAATCCACCCCGGCGAACATATGCTCAAGCGCGGCCAGTGCGGCTTTGGCATAGCCTTTGCCCCGGTGGTCGGGGGCGACATAAAAATCGCTGATAAACACCGACCCGCTCTCGGAATTGGGCTTGCACCAGAGGTATCCCACCGGCGCGTCCCCGGCATCGCCGTCTACGATGCAGAGCAGAACCTGACCCGGCGTCTCAACCCCTTGCCCCAGATCTGCCGCCACCTCGCGCTTGGCACGGGCCGTGGCCGCGTCGATATCAACATCATAGTTTGACGAGATCTCGGCGGCGTAGTCCGGGATGAAATAGGCCAGATAGTCGGGAAATTCGTGGGCCAGCATCGGGCGAAGGCTGATGCCGCCCTTCCCCTTCATCGGCGCGGTCAATGCACTGCCACCGGCGCCAGATCGTGCTGGCGGGCCAGCGCAAAGGCCAAGGCGCGATCACCAACCAGCGCCAACCGTTCGCCTTCAGCCGAATGGACCGCATAAAGCTTGGTCATGCCCGCGACCTGCGCGCGCATGTCTTCGGGCAGATCGTCCACATGCACTTCACGCACATAGACAATCGTTTCAGTGGCTTCGGGGAATCCCTCGAATTTCACATCCATCGTACGTTCCTCCTAGGCTTTGCGGATCTGGATGGTTTGCACCACCGTTTCCGGTTCCGACCGCTCAAGATCAATATGGAGCAGCCCGTTCTCAGTGGCCGCGCCAGAGACTTCCACCCCGTCGGCCAGCACAAAACTCTTCATGAATTGCCGCGCGGCGATGCCGCGATGCAGGAAGACCCGCGTTTCGTCTTTTTTCGGGCTGCGCCCGCGCACCACCAGCCTGCGGTCTTCCACGGTGATCGACAGATCGCTCTCGGCAAATCCGGCTACGGCCAGGGTGATGCGGTAGGCGCGCTCGCTCACCTGTTCGATATTGAACGGGGGATAGCCTTCGGTGCCCGATTTCTCGGCCTGTTCAAGCATCCGTTCCAGCTGATCGAAGCCCAAGAGAAAGGGATGGGTTCCCAGCGTCAGTTTCGTCATCGACACGTCCTTCATAAAAGCGACCTGTTGCAGGCCCCGATTGCGGCGACCCGTCGGGAAAAATATGGGGGCAGAGCAAACGCTCTGCAAGAGGCTGAAACGCTTGGAGCTGGGCGTCAAAACAGCTAAGTTGTGCCACACAAGGGAAAAACCGACTCACACCATGACCAAAGCCAAAGAGATGAAGTCCGAAGAGGTCTTGCGTGTTGAGCTGGAAGTGCTCAAGCGCGAGCATCGCGATCTGGACGAAGCCATTGACGCGCTTGCCGAGCGCAGCGGGGCCGATCAGCTCGTGCTCAGGCGCCTGAAAAAGCAAAAACTTGCGTTGAAAGACAAGATCTCGCGGATCGAAGACAAGCTGACCCCCGATATTATTGCGTGAAAATCGGATTGCCTGTAGAAGGCGCATTCCTGAAACGGAGCCGGGAGAGGGCCTGATGGCGGACGTGAAAGTGGGGATCATCATGGGCAGCCAGTCCGACTGGCCGACCATGCGCGAAGCCGCGACGATCCTTGATGAACTGGGCGTGGCCTATGAGACCAAGATCGTCTCGGCCCACCGGACCCCGGACCGGCTGTGGGATTATGGCAAAACCGCCGTTGACCGCGGGCTGAATGTGATCATCGCAGGCGCTGGTGGCGCCGCGCATCTGCCCGGGATGATGGCCTCGAAAACCCGGGTGCCGGTGATCGGCGTGCCGGTGCAGACCAAGGCGCTTTCCGGTGTCGATAGCCTCTATTCCATCCTGCAAATGCCCAAGGGCTTTCCGGTTGCCACCATGGCCATCGGGGCGGCTGGCGCGGCCAATGCCGGGCTGATGGCGGCGGGCATTCTGGCGGTGAATGATCCGAGCCTTGCCGAGCGGCTGGATGCCTGGCGCGCGGCGCTTTCGGCCTCGATCCCGGATGAACCTGTCGATGACTGATATGCTTCCTGTCGGCGCGACCATCGGTATTCTGGGCGGCGGCCAGCTGGGCCGGATGCTGTCTGTTGCGGCCTCAAGGCTGGGCTTTACCACCCATATCTTTGAACCCGGTGCCAACCCGCCTGCGGGCCATGTGGCCGACCGGGTGACCACCGCGCCCTATTCGGACGAAGCCGCGCTGCGCGCTTTCGCTGAAAGCGTGGATGTAGTGACCTATGAGTTTGAAAACATTCCCACATCGGCATTGGATCTGATCGAAAGCCTGCGCCCGGTGCGACCCAATCGCAAAGCGCTGAAGGTGAGCCAGGACCGGCTGACCGAAAAGGCGTTTCTGGCGGAGCTGGGGCTGGACGTTGCCCCCTTCGCGGCGGTGGACGATGAGGTCGATCTGGCCGAGGCGATTGCCGAGATCGGCACGCCTGCGATTTTGAAAACCCGCACGCTGGGCTATGACGGCAAGGGACAGGCGCGGATCATGGCGCCGGACGAAGCAGAAGCCGCGCTGGCGGCGATGGCCGAAGCGCCGTCTATTCTGGAAGGCTTTGTGGATTTCGGCTTTGAGGTCAGCGTGATTGCCGCGCGTGGGCTCGACGGGCAGATCGCCTGTTTTGACCCCGGCGAGAACGTGCATAAAGACGGCATCCTCGACACCACAACCGTGCCCGCCCGGCTGAGCCAGGCCCAACATGAGGCCGCGATCGAAGCCGCTGCGAAAATCCTTGGCGCGCTCGGCTATGTCGGGGTGATGGGGGTGGAGCTGTTTGTCACCGAAGCCGGGCTGGTGGTGAATGAGATTGCGCCCCGAGTGCATAACTCCGGGCACTGGACGCAGAACGGTTGCGTGATCGACCAGTTCGAGCAGCATATCCGCGCGGTGGCGGGCTGGCCTCTGGGCGATGGCAGCCGGCATTCGGATGTGGTGATGGAAAACCTGATCGGCGCCGATATGGACCGCGTGCCCGCGCTGGCCGCTGACCCGACGGTGGCGCTGCATCTGTACGGCAAGGCCGACGCCAAGCCGGGCCGCAAGATGGGCCATGTCAACTGCATCACCGGACCGGCGACACGCTGAGTGCTTTCGGGCGGATGTCGGGAAAGATCAAGAAACCCTGTCTGCGCCCCGCAGAAACAGCCCTGAATTATTGAATTAGGATAAGCGCCCTCACAGGGTGCTTGTCGGGGCGTTTATTGCCTTATGGCACCAGCCAATCAACCAGATCGCCATAATCGAGCGTGGGATCGAACGCCCCCGTTTCAATAAACTGCACGGCTTCAGCAATCACCAGCGGATCGATCATCATGAAGGTATGGGTGACGGGCAGCACGATATGATCGCGCATCCCGGCCAGCTTGGTGCTTTCCACTGAGACCTTACCATCATCCTCGCCCTCGATCAGGGTGGAAAAGGCCGGGTTGAGCGAGCGGTTTCCGGCGATCACCCCAAGCTCATAGGCGGGCAGCCCGGCGGTATTGGCGACCGAGCCCGCATCGGTGCCGAGCTCCATCCCCGCCGGGCCGTTCAGCCATTCAAACGGGGCAAAATCGCCAAGCGTGTATGTGCGGAACTCATCGACGAGCTGCGAGCCGTGATTGGGCGGGGCCAGCATCACCACCCGGCCCATATTCGCAGGCCGGTGATCCTTGAGCCAGATCCGCACCAGAATGCCGCCCATGGAATGGGTGATGAAATGCGTGCGCCGCTCGCCGCATTGCGCAACCGCTGGCGGAATGGCCAGATCGACCAGCTCTTCAATCGGGTTTTGGGTGGAGGGATAGCCGTCATTCACGACCTTGTAGCCAAGCTGGGTCAGGGCTTCGTCCATCACCACCAGCGAGGCAGGCGTGCGCGCCAGCCCGTGCAACAGCACCACGCAATCGCCCGGCTCTGCCAAGGCGGGCAGCGGGGCGAGCGAGATGAGCAGGGCGAGCGCAGCGCGGAAATTCATCATGGGTCAGAGATAGGCAGATCAGGGTTGGAATGCGAGAGGGCGCCGCGTGGTGACGCAGCGCCCAATCTTGATTTCAGGCCGTTTCGGCGAAAACAGGCTTAGTAGGCTTCCTGCACATCGCCCTGCCGGGTGATCCGCGCCACCAAGGCGCCAGCGCCGGTCAGGAAGATCGCCATGACAGCGAGCCAGCCCAGCCACGGGATCAGCGCGATCAGCGCGGCAAGTGCTGCCCCGCCAAAGGCCGCGACCGCCCGTTCACCCAAGCTGCGCGGCAGGGCGCGGCCCGTCATGTTCATCGCCCAGACGCCCAGCACATAGGTGCCGACCACATAGCCTGCCACCCCGAGCAAAGCCGCCACGACGAGCGAGACCGGTACAAGGAAGAGGCCAATGCCGGTCATCGCAAGGAAGACCACGCTGCCGATCAGCGTCGACAGGCCGATCAAGCCGATCAGACCGGTTTTAACCGGCCGTGCCAGCGTCCGTTCGCGCAGATTGGACAGATAGGCCGGAGCTGCAGCGGCAAAGATCGTGCCAAGGATGCCGACGACCAGAATGCCGCCCAGCCAGCCACGCAACCGCGAAATCAGGCTCGGCTTTTCATAGGTGGTATCGTCGATGCCCTGGAATGTTTCAGCCTGATGGAAGGTCACTTGCCCCTCATCGGCCACGCGAGCAGGCACGGTGATGCTATCGGGATTGTCGGTGTAGATGTCGAGCGCCCCGTTCACCTTGGCATGATCGCCCCATTCGATCGCGGCGGCGCTGAGCATCACGTCACCATAGATCATGCTGTCGATGGTAACCGTTTCGCCTGCCAGAATGGCGCTGCCTGCCACCGGTGCCATCAGGTCGATATTCTGGCCTGTGGCCCGCAGATTGCCGCTAATCGGTTCGGTGACGCTGAGATCCTGCCCGGCGATAGTCGCATTGCCCGCAACCGGACCATGCACATCAACCCCCATGCCAGCGCCGTAGAAATTGTCGCCGACCCGGGCATCGAGGGTGACATAGCGCCCGGCCATATGGGCCGACCCGTTGATGTCGGAGGTGGCGGTGACCTTGTCGCCAGCGGCGAACAGATCCGACACCGGATCGCCCGAAAAGGTTACAATCCGCCCGGCCATATAGGCATCGCCGCCAAAATGCCAATTGGCATTATCATCCGCTATGGCTGGCGCGGCGAAGGCCAGGCACATGATCGGCACAAATACACGCAACATCGTTCCGTCCTTCTATAATGTTACTCCTTTTAACATAGCACGGAGAGATGGGCAAATTAAGATGTCAGGGCGAAAAACCTTGGGGGAAAAATTTCGCGATCGCGTCACAGAACAGCGGGTAAAAGAAAAGGGGCTGCCACTGGCAGCCCCTTCCCCAATTTCAGTGCAAGCGGCTGCTTACATCATGCCGCCCATGCCGCCCATGTCGGGCATGCCGCCACCGGCGCCAGCGCCGTCTTTGGCGGGAAGATCGGCAACCATCGCTTCGGTGGTGATCAGCAGGCCAGCGATCGACGACGCATCTTCAAGCGCGGTACGGGTCACTTTGGCCGGGTCGATCACGCCGAAGGCGAACATATCGCCATATTCTTCGGTCTGAGCGTTGAAGCCGAAGGTCAGATCATCGCTTTCGCGGATCTTGCCAGCCACGACGGCGCCATCGACACCGGCGTTTTCAGCGATCTGGCGCAGCGGAGCTTCCAGAGCCTTGCGCACGATGATGATCCCGGCGTTCTGATCCGAGTTGGCGCCTTCGAGGCCGTCAAGACCTTTGGCAGCCTGAACCAGCGACACACCGCCACCGACAACGATGCCTTCTTGCACGGCCGCACGGGTCGCGTTCAGGGCATCGTCAACGCGGTCTTTGCGCTCTTTCACTTCCACTTCGGTCATGCCACCGACGCGGATAACGGCCACACCGCCAGCGAGTTTGGCAACGCGCTCTTGCAGTTTTTCACGGTCGTAATCCGAAGAGGTTTCTTCGATCTGGGTGCGGATCTGGGCGACACGCGCTTCGATCTCGGCTTTGTCGCCGGCCCCATCAACGATGGTGGTCTCTTCTTTGGTGATGGTGATCGTCTTGGCCGAGCCGAGCATGTCGATGGTGACATTTTCGAGCTTCATGCCGAGATCTTCCGAGATCACCTGACCGCCGGTGAGGATCGCGATATCCTGCAGCATGGCTTTGCGGCGATCGCCGAAGCCCGGTGCTTTCACAGCCGCGATTTTCAGGCCGCCGCGCAGTTTGTTGACCACGAGGGTCGCCAGCGCTTCGCCTTCAACATCTTCAGCGATGATGAGCAGCGGTTTTTGCGACTGGATGACGGCTTCGAGCAGCGGCACCATCGGCTGCAGCGACGAGAGTTTTTTCTCGTGCAGCAGGATCAGGCAATCGTCGAGATCAGCGATCATCTTGTCGGCGTTGGTGACGAAATAGGGCGAGAGGTAGCCACGGTCGAACTGCATGCCCTCGACCACTTCAACCTCGGTTTCCATGCCCTTGTTTTCTTCGACGGTGATCACACCTTCGTTGCCGACTTTCTGCATCGCGTCCGCGATGAAACGGCCGATGTTTTCTTCGCCGTTGGCGGAGATGGTGCCAACCTGAGCGACTTCATCGGAATCGGTGACTTCGCGCGACGCGTCTTTGATCGCCTGCACGACTTTGGCGGTGGCCAGGTCGATGCCGCGTTTCAGATCCATCGGGTTCATGCCAGCGGCAACCGCTTTCATGCCTTCTTTCACGATCGCCTGAGCGAGCACGGTGGCGGTGGTGGTGCCGTCGCCAGCTTCGTCATTGGTGCGGGAAGCAACTTCCTTCACCATTTGCGCGCCCATGTTTTCGAACTTGTCTTCCAGTTCGATTTCCTTGGCAACCGACACACCGTCTTTGGTGATGCGCGGGGCGCCGAAGGATTTGTCGAGCACCACGTTACGGCCTTTCGGGCCGAGGGTGACTTTCACCGCATCTGCGAGGATGTTCACGCCGCTAAGCATCTTGGTGCGTGCGTCGTTACCGAACTTGACGTCTTTGGCCATGTTCTTGGCTCCTGTTCAAATCTTGAAAATTATCCGGTCCGGCGATCAGGCGATGATGCCCATGATGTCGGATTCCTTCATGATCAGCATATCCTGACCGTCGACGCTGACCTCGGTGCCCGACCATTTGCCGAACAGGATCTTGTCGCCTTCTTTCACGTCGAGCGCGACGCGTTTGCCGGCATCATCACGCAGGCCAGCGCCCACGGAAACCACGATACCCTCGGCGGGTTTTTCTTTGGCGCTATCGGGAATGATCAGGCCGCCAGCAGTTTTTTCTTCGCCTTCGAGACGACGCACGAGCACGCGGTCATGCAGGGGAGTAAATGCCATTTTAGAGGCTCCTCAACTCTGTTGTACAGATTTTGGCACTCACCATGTGAGAGTGCTAACGGCGCATAGCTAGGCAGCGTTTGAGGGCCTGTCAACAGCTCGGACGAGAGAAATTCGATAGCATCGTTGATAACGAGTTTCTGTCAGCCCTCTGATCGCGCCGCCCCGCCCGGACGCGGCGATGACCGCCCCGGCCATGACCGGGGTGGCAAAGCGGCAATCCTGCCGTCTTATTGCGGAACTTCCGGCTCCAAGACTACGGGAGGATCCGTCACTACAGGAGTAGAAGGCGTTGGATCGGGCGTTGCCGGTACCGGCGCCGGTTTGCTGGCCGGCGTGTTGTGCTTCAGCCGAGTCAGACCCTTTGTCAGCACCCAATCCACCAACTCATCCTGGCAGCCATTGACATCGAACCAATCGAAGATCTGTTTCGTGCTCAGCCCATAGCCATTGTAAAGGCCCGGCGTCAGCGTGAAGCCATAGCCCGCGACAAACCCGGTTTCGCTCGGCTTCACATAGACTTTGTAAGGCAGATATTGCTGATTGGCCTCCAGCCGCATCGGGATCGAGCACAGCTCAAAAGCCCGGGCTGGCGCCGCCACAGCGGCAAAAGCACAGACAGCACAAAAGAAATAGTTTCGCAGCATAACGCCAATTCCCCCACGAAATCGCGATACGGACGCTTCCCGATGAAGCCTCACCCCGTCCTGAGCCAATAGTGGACTGACCTCACAGGTCAAGCCTTAGTGAACGGTTGGTTAAGACCGGGCGCGCGAGGAAAAGGGACAGGTGCTCAATCGCCGTCGCTATGGCAGCTCGGCCCCGTACTGCCCAGATCGGCCAGAATCGGGCAATCGGGGCGGTCATCCCCGGCGCAGCACTCGACCAGATGCGCAAGGGTCGCACGCATGGTTTCAAGATGCGCGATCTTTTCGTCGATTTGCGCCAGATGGTTCCTAGCAATCTCTTTGACGCTGGCGCTTTCGCGGGTTTCGTCTTCGTAAAGCTCCAGCAGCGCCCGGCAATCTTCGATGGTAAAGCCCAGCGCCCGCGCCCGACCGATGAAATTCAGCTTGTGCAGGTCGGTTTCGCGAAAGCTGCGATAGCCGTTTTCGCTGCGCTGGGGCCGCACCAGACCGATGTCTTCGTAATAGCGGATGGTTTTGGCCGGGAGGCCGGACAGACGCGCCACATCACCGATATTCATGGTTTTCTCCTTACCCTGCCACGCCTGGCGGCAGCGCGCGTTCATCCATCGCCGGAGCTACCCGGCGCAGGCGCAGCGCGTTGGTCAGCACGAAGACCGAGGACAGCGCCATCGCGCCCGCCGCGATGATCGGCGACAGCAGCAGGCCAAAGGCGGGGTAGAGCGCGCCCGCCGCAACCGGGATCAGCAAGGTGTTGTAGCCAAAGGCCCAGAACAGGTTCTGACGGATGTTCACCATCACCCGCTGCGAGATCGTGAAAGCGTTGACCACCCCGCGCAGATCGCCCGACATCAGCACCACGTCGGCGCTTTCAATCGCCACATCGGTGCCGGTGCCAATGGCGATGCCGATATCGGCGCTGGCCAGCGCCGGGGCGTCGTTGATGCCGTCACCGACAAAGGCGATGATCTGGCCGTCACGGTGCAGCTCGTCCAGCGCCGCCACCTTGCCATCGGGCAGCACCCCGGCAATCACCGTGTCGATGCCGGTTTCGGCGGCAATCGCTTCGGCTGTTTCGCGTTTGTCGCCGGTGATCATCGCCACTTTCAGGCCCAGCGCGTGCAGGGCGGAGATGGTGGCGCGGCTGGCCTGTTTCACCGGGTCGGCGACGCCGATCACCGCCACGACCTTGCCGTCGACTGCGGCAAACAGGGCGGTGCGGCCACGTTTGGCCAGATCGGTTTCAATCTCGGCCAGTGCGCCGGGATCAAGCCCCTCGCGGCGCATGAACCGCTCGGCCCCGACCAGCACCTCGCTACCCTCGACCGTAGCACGCACCCCGTAGCCGGTGATCGAGCTGAAATTCGTGACCTCGGGCAGGACCAGCTCGGCGGCCTGGGCGGCGCGCAGGATAGCCGCGCCAATCGGGTGTTCCGACCGCGCCTCGACCGCCGCCACACGAGCCAGAATGACCTCACGCGCGTCACCTTCGGGCACGATGAAATCCACCAGTTCGGGGCGGCCTTCGGTGATGGTGCCGGTCTTGTCGAAGGCGACCACACCGGCGGTGCCCAGCTGTTGCAGTGCGTCGCCCTTGCGAAACAGCACCCCCAGCTCGGCGGCCCGTCCGGTGCCGACCATGATCGAGGTGGGCGTGGCCAGCCCCATGGCGCAGGGACAGGCGATGATCAGCACCGAGACCCCCGCCACCAGCGCCAGCGTCAGGGCCGGGCTGGGGCCGAAGATCAGCCAGATCAGCACCGTCAGCGCCGCTGCCGCCATCACGGCGGGCACGAACCAGAGGGTAATCTTGTCGACCAGACCCTGAATCGGCAGCTTGGCGCCCTGCGCCTCTTCGACCATGCTGATGATCTGGGCGAGTGTGGTGTCCGCCCCGACCCGCGTGGCGCGGAACTGAAAACCCCCTGCCCCGTTCACGGTGCCGCCGGTTACATCGTCGCCCGACACCTTGGTCACCGGCAGCGGTTCGCCGGTGATCATGCTCTCATCGACATGGCTTTCGCCCTCGATCACTTCGCCATCGACGGCGATGCGTTCTCCGGGTTTCACCAGCACCATATCGCCAACCGTCAGTGCTTCGATTGGCAGTTCGACCGGGGCGCCATCGCGCATCACATGGGCGGTGCGCACCTGCAGCCCGACGAGCTTTTGGATCGCTGCGCCAGTACGGCCCTTGGCGCGGGCTTCAAGAAAGCGCCCGAGCAGGATCAACACCACGATCATCGCGGCGGCCTCGAAATAGACCGCGCGCACCGCCTCGGGCAGAAGCCCCGGCAGGAAGGTGGCGATGGTGGAATAGAGATAGGCCGCCCCGGTGCCCAGCGCCACGAGGCTGTTCATATCGGGCGCGCCCTTCAGCAGTGCCGGAAGGCCTTTTTGATAGAACATCCGGCCCGGACCGGCCAGAACCGCGGTGACAAGCAGGAATTGTGCAATCCAGCTGGCCTGAACGCCGATGCTGTTTTCGATCATTACCCCCAGCGCCGGGATCAGATGGGCGCCCATACCAAGGACCAAGACCGGCAGGGTGAGGGCTGCGGCGAGGGTCAGTTTCGCCCGCAAGGCACGCGCCTCTTCTTCCTTGCGCGCCACCCGGTCTTCGGTGCCGGAGGCTTCGGCGATCTCGGCGGGATAGCCGATAGCGGTGCTGGCGGCGATCAGGGCTTCGGGCGTCGTGGCGCCTTGCAGATAGGTGACGCGAGCGGTTTCGGCGGCAAGGTTCACATTGACCGAGAGCACGCCCGGCACCGCTTCCAGCGCCTTGTCGACCCGCCCCACACATGAGGCGCAGGACATCGAGGCGACATTGAGCAGCACCTCGGCTTGGCGCGCGGGATAGCCCAGCCCATCAAGGGCCGTGGCGACCTCGGCCAGTTGATCGGGGGTTTCCACCTCAAAGCGCGCGGTTTCGCTGGCGAGGTTCACCGCCACATCGTGGATGCCGGGCAGCGCGGAAAGGCCCCGTTCGACCCGCCCCACGCAGGAAGCGCAGGACATGCCTTCAATCGACAGGGTAACATTTTCACTGGCACTCATGACGGTCTCCATGATGGCTTGTAGCATTCATATAGGGCTTCCAGTCACTGGAAGGTCAAGTCTGCATTAAAAAATTTTCACGCCTTGACCTTCCCCCGGCTGGAAGCTCCATATCTGGGCAAAATCAAACCGGAGGTTCGAGATGAAATTCAGCGTTCCCGAGATGAGTTGCGGCCACTGCACCGCCGCCATCGAGAAATCCGTGAAAGCGGCAGACCCCGCCGCCCAGATCGTCTGCGATCTGAACAGCCGTGAGGTTAGCGTGGAAAGTGCGCTGACGACCGAAGCGCTGCTGGGCGCGATCAAAGAGGCCGGCTACGACGCCGAAGCCCTTGCCGCCTGATCCAAATGCGAAACGGGCCGGGTGTGACGCCCGGCCCGTTTGCGTTGGTATCGAAAAGCCGATCAGTCGGGGGTGGAGGTCTCGTGATCCTGCCGCTCGTGCATCTTTGTGCGCACCATACGGCTCAGGAACAGCGGCGCCACGAAGCCGATGATCGCAACCACCCAGAGGCCGATGGCCAGCGGTGAATGCACCAGCGTCATGTAATCACCGTTGGAAATGGTCACCGCGCGGCGCAGGTTGTTTTCCATCGTGTTGCCCAGAAGCGTACCCAGCACCACCGGCACCAGTGGCACATCGAGCTTGCGCAGCACCCAGCCCATCACACCGAAACCGATCATCACCAGAAGGTCGAAAGACGAGCCGGAGATGCCGTAGATCCCGACAAAGCTGATCATCGCCACCACCGGCATCAGCACCCGCGGCGGCACCATCAGCACCCGGGTGAAGATGCCCACCAGCGGGATGTTCATTGCCAGCAGCATAAAGTTGGCGATGAAGAGCGCGGCGATCAGGCCCCAGACCACATCGGCGTTTTTCACGAACAGAAGCGGCCCCGGGGTGATGTTGAGCGACAGAAGCACCGCCAGCAGCACCGCCGTGGTGCCCGATCCCGGCACGCCCAGCGCCAGCATCGGCACCAGAGCGCCCCCGGCGGCGGCGTTGTTGCCCGCCTCAGGTGCGGCCACACCACGCGGATCGCCGGTGCCGAAGGTGCCATCGCGGTCGACCAGCCGTTTTTCCGTCGAATAGGCCAGGAACGAGCCGAGCGAGGCCCCGGCCCCGGGCAGAACCCCGGCGGCAAAGCCCACCAGCGACGAGCGCAGCATCGACGGGGTACAGTATTTCAACAGGCTCCAGGACGGGGTCAGACGACCGATCTCGATCTTGTGGCCCTCGGCATCGGCGCTGCCATGTTTGTGCTCAAGAAAGATGAACACTTCCGACAGGGCGAAGAGGCCGACAATGGCGACGAGGAAATTGATGCCGTCATAAAGATGCACTTCGCCAAAGGTGATGCGCGGCACGCCGGTTTGGGTATCAACCCCGACAACCGAAAGCGCGAGGCCCAGCATGGCGGCAAAGGCGGCTTTGGCCTGATTGGTCGAGGCGACGCCGCCCAGCGTGGCAAAGGCCAGCGCGAAGAGGGCAAAGTATTCCGCCGGTCCGAACAGAAGCGCGAATTTCACCAGCTGCGGGGCCAGCAGGATCAGACCCCAGGTGGCAAGGAAGGCACCGACAAAGCTGGCAATGCCGGAGAGCGCCAGCGCTTCGCCCGCACGCCCGGCCTTGGCCATGGGATAGCCATCGAGACAGGTCATCATCGCCGGTTCATCCCCGGGGATGTTGAGCAGGATCGAGCTGATCCGCCCGCCATACATCGCGCCGTAATAGACGCTGGTCAGCAGGATCATCGCCGGTGTGGGGTCGAGCCCGAGGGTGAAGGCCAGCGGGATCAGGATGGCGACGCCATTTGAAGGCCCGAGCCCCGGCAGCGCGCCCATGATCGTGCCCAGAAACGTGCCCAGAAGCGCCAGCCACAGGTTTTGCAGGGTCAGCGCGGTCGCGAAACCATCGCCGAGGGAGTGAAGCATGTCCATAATGGCCTCCTCAGAAACCGAGCGGGCCGCGCGCCAGCGACAGACCGAGCAACAGGTGGAAGATCACGAAGATACCGACAGCCGTTCCAACGCCTGTGAGCAACGCCCCGAGCGGACGAGCCCCAAGCCGCCACGACAGAAAAGCGGTGGCCAGAATGGTATCGAAGACAAAGCCGATCACATCGAGCAGCTCGGTATAGAGCACCATCACGATGATTGCGGCGGCGATTTCAGCCAGACGGCCAACGGTCGGCCATTTCGGCTCGTCATCGGGTCTAATGAGGATCATCAGCGAACTGAAACCCAGCACCACCGCAACGGCGAGCGGGAAGGTTTTCGGACCGACCGCATCGGAGAGGAAACTTTCCTCGATCTGAAGCGTGGCCCAGCTGTAAAAAATTGCCAAGACGAGCCCGAAGGCTCCGAATATACGGTCGCTCATGTCATCCTCCCATGTCGGCATGTGGCGAAGCCGGGCTCCGCCACATGAAGGCTTCGTTTGCGAACCTTATTTGATGATCCCGATATCCTTCGAGATTTGCTGGATCTGCGCGACCGAGCCAGCCACGAAATCCTGGAAGTCATTGCCTTGCAGGCTGAGCGGGGCCAGACCGTTGGCGGCCATCACGGCTTTCCACTCGTCCGTGGCATAGAGTTTGGCGATTCTGTCGACCCAGGCGTCATAGGCCTCGTCCGACATGTCACCCGGGGCGTAGAAACCGCGCCAGTTGGCACCAATCGCGTCAATGCCCTGCTCTTTGGCGGTCGGGAAGTCCGCGAATTCGCCCGGCAGGCGTTCCGGCGCGAGCACCGCAAGCACGCGGATGTCGCCCGAGTCGACAAAGCCTTTGGCTTCGGAGATGTCGCCGGTGAAGGCCTGAACAGACCCGGCCAGCAGCTGCGTGACCGCTTCGCCGCCGCCATCGAAGGCGATGTATTTCACCGAACGCACATCGTCGATGCCATAGGCGTTGGCGGCGATGAGCACTTTCAGATGGTCCCAACCGCCAACGGCAGAGCCACCGGCAATCGACACGCTGGTCGGGTCGGCTTTGATCAGGTCGAGCAGTTCGGGCAGGGTCTGCACCGCGCTGTCATTGGCAACCGCGATCACGCCATAGTCAGCACCGACCGAGGCAACCCAGCGCACCTGATCCATGGTGTTGCCGGGATAGGCGCCCTGAGCGAGCCGGGTGGCGGTGGCCGACGAAGCCGCAACCAGCAGGCCGTCGTCATCGCCGCGTTTGTTCACCACTTCAGCATAGGCCACGCCACCGCCGCCACCGGCGAGGTTGGTGACCTGCATCGTCGAGTCGATCAGGCCGAGATCTTGCAGGGTTTTGCCCACCTGACGGCAGGTGAAATCCCAGCCGCCGCCCGGATTGGCCGGGGCGATGCATTCCTGCGCCATGGCGCCGGTTGCAACTGTAAGGCCCGCGACGGTGGCCGCCGCGCGAATGAAATTGAAAGACATATTGTTCCTCCTCGTTGGATTCCGGTTCGAAATCGACTCGACCGGAAGGCCTTTCGGTCATAGGGGTTGAACCTGTCATGAACCTGTCACAGCTTGGGGCGGGGAGGAGAGGAGCATGCGCGTTCTGCTGGTGGAGGATGCAGCGGATCTGGGCGAGGCGACGCAAAATCGCTTGTCGCGCAGCGGAATCGCGTGCGATCTCGCCCGCAGCGTGGCCGAGGCGCAGGCCCATCTGGACGTGCAGCATTACGATTCCGTTGTGCTCGATATCAACCTGCCCGACGGCACCGGCACCGAGCTTCTGGCCGGGATGCGCCGAGACGGGCTGAAAGTGCCGGTGCTGATGCTGACCGCGCATTTCTCGGTCGATGACAAGCTTTCGGCCTTCAATCTGGGCGCCGACGACTATCTGGTGAAGCCCTTCGATCACCGCGAGCTGGAAGCCCGGCTGCACGCGATGCACCGGCGCGAAACAGCAGACAAATCCGCCGAGATCACGCTGGGCAACCTCATCTTCAACACCACCGCGCTGTCGGCCTCGATCGACGGACAGCCGCTCGATATGACCCGGCGCGAGCTGGCGCTGCTGGGGCTGTTGGTGAAAAACCGCGGGCAGGTTCTGTCGAAAGAACGGCTGCTCGACGGGATCTATTCCTTTGACGATGCCGTGGTCGGGGTGAACGCGATTGAGCTATACGTGGCGCGGCTGCGCAAGCGGCTGGCGGGCAGCACGGTGAGCATTCGCACCCTGCGCGGGCTGGGCTACCGGCTTGATGTCGATGAGTGAGGCGGCGCGCACCGCCCCGACCATGTCGCTGACCGCACGGCTGGTGGCGGGATTTGCGGCGCTGCTGGCGGTCGGGGCGGTGGTGCTGGCCTTTGCCGCACTGGAATACGGACGGGCGGCGGCGCGCGAAGCTTTTGATCGGCTGTTGGTGGGGGCGGCCAATGATATTGCGCAATCGGTCACGATTGTGGACGGCGCGCCGGTGGTCGATCTGCCGATCTCGGCCTTCGACCTGCTGGCGCTCGCGGCGAATGACCGGATTGCCTATCAGGTGCGCGGGTCGGATGGGGCGGTACTGACCGGCGATGAGGCACTGCCCCTGCCCCCCGGCCCCGCCGCCGATCAGGTGCTTTATGATGCCAGTTTCACCGGAGAGCCTGCGCGCTTTATTCAGGTGACCCGGCGCTTTGCCGAGCGGCATTTCTCGGGCAGCGTTTATGTGGTTGTCGGCCAGACGATGATGGCGCGCAACGAGCTGGCCTATGGCATCACCCGCAACGCCTTGGGCGGGCTGGCGATTGGCGGGCTGGCAATGCTGGTGCTTGCCGTCTTCGTGGTGCGCCGCGCCCTGCGCCCGCTGGGCGAGATGGCCCACCGGCTGGGCACCCGCGACCCGCAGGATCTGACCCCGATGGATGCCGCCGTGCCGCGCGAAATCTATGGGATGGTGCAGGCGATGAACGGCTTCATGGCGCGGCTGGAGCGGCAGATCGGCTCAATGAAGCGGCTGATCTCGGATTCGGCCCATCAGTTGCGCACCCCGGTCGCGGCGCTGCGGGCGCAGGCGGATCTTGCCCTGCACGAAGACGATCCCGCCGAGCAACAGGTGCTGGTCGAACGCTATCACGCGGGCACGGTGCGGCTGAGCCGGTTGCTCGACCAGATGCTGAGCCGCGCCATGGTCATTCACCGGGGCAACGCGGCACGGCGCGAGGTGCTTGATCTGCGCTCGGTCGCGCTGGATATTTTCGACGATGAAAGCCTTGGCCTGATCGTGCCTGAGGCCGAGATCCGGCTGGAGATCGGGGAAGAGCCGGTTTTCGTGCAGGCCGATATTCTGTCGCTGGAGGAAGCGGCGAAAAACCTCGTGGGCAATGCCCTGACCCATGGGCAATCGCCGATCACCATTGGGGCCGGGGCGGACGGAGGCTGGGCGCTGCTTTGGGTCGAAGATGCCGGACCCGGCCCCTCGCCCGAGACCCGTGCCCGCCTGGGCGAGCGGTTCAACCGGCCGTTTTCGGCCAAAGGGGGCAGTTCGGGGCTGGGTCTGGCCATCGCAGGCGCGGTGGCCGAAGCCTATGGCGGGCATCTGGACATGGAAACGCGGGATAGCGGCTTTCGCATAGCCATCGCCCTGCCCACCTCCCTTCCCTTGGAGGACAAGCGATGATCCGGCTTCTGACCCTGCTGCTTAGCTTGTTTCTGGGCCTTACCCTTGCCGCGCCGTTGATGGCGCAGGAGGCGGTGATGACCTTCGGCCCGGTGGCATCGCCCCGGCGCATCACCCTGCGCACCACCACCGATATTGCGATCTTCACCCCGGCGATAGAAGCCTTTCTGGCCAGCCGCCCGGGCCTTGCGGTGCGCTACGAGCAATGGGGGTCGAACGACCTTTATGACCTGACAAAGCGCGATTGCGCGGCGGGCGCGCCGGGGGCCGATATCGTGATCAGCTCGGGTGTTCATCAGATCGTGAAACTGGTCAACGACAATTGCGCGGCAAGCTGGAGCTCGCCCACGACCCAGACGCTGCCCGATGCCCTGACCTGGCGCAATCAGATCTGGGGCGTGTCGCGTGAACCGGCGGTGCTGGTCTATAACCGCGACCTCGTGCCGCCCGACGAGGTGCCCTATACGCGGTTCGATCTGCTCGACCTCTTACGCCCCAACGACTCCCGCTATGCCGGCAAGGTGGCGACCTATGACATAGAAGCCTCGGGGCTGGGCTATCTGTTCGCTTTCGTGGATGCACAGGAAGCCAGCTCTTTCGGGGCGCTGATGGAAGCCTTTGCGCGGTCGGGCGCGGTGGCCACCTGCTGTTCGGCGGAAATCATCGACGGCGTGGCGCGGGGCGATTACCTGATTGCCTATAACGTGCTCGGTTCCTATGCCATGGCGGCGTCGGCGCAATATCCCAATCTCGGCATCATCGAGCCGAAGGATTACACGCTGGTTCTGTCACGCGCTGCGATCCTGCCCGGCCACAGCGCCACCCCCGACGCGGCGGCGCTGCTCGATTTCCTGCTGTCATCTGACGGCCAGCGGGTGATGGCGCAGGAGCATCTTTACACCGCCCCCGATGCGGTTTTGTCGGATAGCAGCGAAAGCGCGGATAATGGCCAACAACGGCTGATCACCCTCGGCCCCGCGCTGCTGGTGGCAATGGACCAGATGAAGACGGAAACTTTCCTCAACCGCTGGAAAAAGGCCTTCGCGCAATAGGTGGGGGCGTTGAGCGAATTTGTCGCAGAGGGCGAGCAGACGGCACCGGATCAGCGCGTCTGGTTGCAGCTCGAGCTCATGCAGCGTGAGTGGCGCATTGCCGTTTCGGCGGGTTGGCTGCGCCCCGCCTGACCAAACGTATTAATGTGAGTGCCCGGAAATCGGCATATCGCCGCTTTATTCTTGCGAGATTCTTGCAAATCCGGAGATCGACTGTATCTTTGGCCGCATACTGGCAATCGGTTTGATGAAGAATTCAGAGCCGCCCGGGTAAACGGGGTGAAATTGTTTCATAAAAGCAAGATGCCTGCGGCAAATCCCGCTCACCTATCGGTTGAATTAGATTTTAGGTTTGCACCAGTTGAGAATCTCACTATTCGTTTGCACAGTGCTAAAACAGAACTTTGCAACTATTTCGCTGTATCCATGGCGGCCAAACGATCGGCTTCCAGAGGGAATACCTGATGTCGCTTGATGATTTGATGACTGTGGAGGCTGCGTGGGGCTTTGTCTCCGGCAGCTCCGAAAAAATTGGGGGCTCCCGTGGGTTTTGGGCTGCAAAACGTCTGTTTGACGTGGTGGCCAGCCTGATCCTGCTTCCCATCGCTATCCTGGCAGCCCTGTTCCTTCTGGCGCTGAACCCGTTTTTGAATCGCGGGCCTCTGGTATTTATCCAGACACGGATGGGACATGAGGGGCGCCCGTTCAAAGCGATCAAGTTTCGTTCGATGCTGCCGATCGAGGAAATCACCCGCCGCGCCGACGATCCCATCGAGACTCACCGGATCACGCCGCTGGGCGAAGTTCTGCGCAAGACGCGGATCGACGAACTGCCGCAGATCCTCAACGTTCTGAGTGGCGAGATGAGCCTGATTGGCCCGCGCCCCGACAGCTTTGATCACGCCAACGAATATCTGCAGCTGATCCCGGAATACCGGGCCCGTCATGCCATCCTGCCGGGAATCAGCGGGCTTGCTCAGGTGACACTGGGCTATGCCGAGGGTATTGATGCGACGCGCGCGAAAGCCAGTGCGGATTTGACCTATATCCGCAATGCCGGGTTTGCCATGGATATCAAGATCATCTGGCTGACCATGCTCACGATCCTGCAGCGCCGCGGCGCCTGATCTACCCCGGGGTCGATCAGCGCATCTTCATTCGTTTCAGCTCTGAACGCACAAGCCGCCGAGATTCGTATCTTCGGCGGCTTGTGCGTATTTTGATCACGCTTACAGGCGCCGATTACCAAGCGTATGGGCGAAGGCGCGAAGACCAGCGCAGAAGCTGCCCGCGCCCGTTCGCGCAATCCCACGGCATCACTGAAGCCCCAGCCGGAAGCAAAACCTTTCGGCAGACCCGTCTGGATGGCCCTTCTGCCTCGGGCGGCGGCCGGGTTAGTCGGCCAGCCAGCGGGTTGAAAACAGGGTCCAGCCGGTGCGGGCTTGGATCACACCCCAGATCCCGCCGGGGGCGGTGATCATCACCAGCGCAGCGGTCACGCCCTGCACGATCAGGAACATGTCGCCCGAGCCTTTGAGCAGTTCGCGCAGGCCGAAATAGAGCAGCGTGCCGATGATCGGTCCTTCCAGCGTGCCGACACCACCGACGATGACGATGAACAGCATGGTGATCTGCCAGCTCAGATCGAAAGCGCCCGAAGGATCGGCATAGAGCACCGAGAGGTAATAGATCCCGCCCGCGACCCCGCAGATGACCGCTGAAATCACGAAGGCGGTGATCTTGCTGGCGCCGGAGGCAATCCCCACGCTGGCCGCCGCCGCATCGTTGTCGCGGATGGCCATCAGCCCCAGCCCCATGCGGGTTTTCAGCACCGCATAGACGACAAGCTGCGTGACAACCGCCAAGCCCAGCGCCAGCCAAAACACCGTATCGTTGAAGCTCATAAGGTCGATATTCGACGTGTTCAGCACCACGCCGCGCGAGGAGCCGACCCAGTTCCATTGCCCAAAGAGCAGCCGCAGGATGTCGGCCAGAACCCAGATCCCGATTGAAAAATAGGCGTCGCGCAGGCGGTGCAGCAGCAAGGCCATGGCAAGGGCGACCAGCGCCGAAATCGCCAGACTCGCTGCCAGCCCGATATAGAGCGTCACGCCGAATGTGTTCATCGACATGAACAGCGCATAGGCCCCGACGCCGACAAAGGCCTGATGGCCGAAGGACAGCAGCCCCGTGTAGCCGCAAAGCAGGTTCCAGCCCTGCGCCATGGCGAAGACCAGAAACACTTCCAGCAGCAGCCGGTGATCGAGCGGCAGCGCCAGCAGGAGGACGGGCAGCGCAAGGGTGGCGAGCAGCGGCGGAAGGGCTTTGCCATAGCGCGCACCGGGCTTGAAAGAAGGCATAGCCATTATCGTCTCCTGAGCTGAGGCAGGGAAAACTCAGCCTGCTTGACCAGCAGGATGATCAGAAAGGCCAGATGGCCAAAGAGCGGGCCGGAGTTTGGATTGAGTTTCAGCCCGACCACCTGCACCACACCGAGGAGCAGCCCGGCCAGAAAGCTGCCGCGCAGCGAGCCGAGCCCGCCGATGATCACCACTTCAAAGGAAATCAGCAGCCGCTCGACCCCGGTAAAGGGCGAAAACGAGCTGCGCATCGCCAGCAGAAGCCCCGCCACCGAGGCCAGCATCACTGCCAGCCCCATCGCCGCGCCGTAGACCCGGCGCCGGTTGAAGCCCAGCGTTTCGAGGATCTCGAAATCATCAGCCGCTGCCCGGAAAGCACGGCCCAGCGTGGTGCGGGTCATCATCAGGTGCATGGCTGCGAACAGGGCGATGGAGATGCCGAAAATGATCAGGGGCAGCACGCCGATGGAAAAGCCGAACAGGCTCACGCCCTGATTTTGCAGCTCGCCGATTTCGATTGAGCGGATATTGGTGCCAAAGATCTGCACCAGCACGTTGCGGATGATGATCGACAGGCCCATCGTGGCCACCATGGCGGGCACCGGGTTCGGGCCGACCATCCGGTTCAGCATGGTCGCCTGCATCGCCCAGCCCAGCGCGAAGGCCGAGAGCGCCACGATCACCACGACAACCGCCAGCGGCAGGGGCGTCATCGTCAGCAACGTCACCCCCAGATAGGCGCCCAACACGATGAAATCGCCATGGGCAATGTTGACGACCCGCATGATGCCGAAGGCCAGGGCAAGGCCCAGCCCGAACAGGCCGTAAAGCCCGCCGACCATCAGGCCGTTCAGTACCGGCTCTACAAAGCTCATCAGGCGTCCTCCCCGAAATAGGCGTGTTTGATTTCCGTGAAGGTTACGTCTTCGGACCGGCCTTCCAGCGTGACTGCGCCTTTCAGGAAGCAATAGAGCCGGTCGGAGCTATCTCGCGCCCGCACCGTGTCCTGCTCGACAAGAACGATAGAGATGCCGGTGTCGCGGATGCGCGAAAAGCAGGCATAGATATCGCCAACCACGCGCGGCGCCAGCCCCAGCGAGAGCTCGTCACACAGCAGCAGGCGCGGATTGGCTAGAAGCGAGCGCGACACCGCAACCATCTGCTGTTGCCCACCGGAAATGTCCGAGGCGCGCTGATGGCGGAAGTCGTACATCGCCGGGAAGAGATCGTAGACTTCGGGCAGCGTCCAGGGGCCGGACCGGGCGCGCGCGGCGCCCATGAGCAGGTTTTCCTCGACCGTCAGCGAGGCAAACAGCCGCCGCCCTTCGGGTACCAGCGCCACGCCCCGCCGCGCAATGGCATCGCAGCGCAGCTTTGTGATGTCTTCGCCCGCAAGGGTGATGCTGCCGCTATGCGAGGGCGTCAGGCCGATGATCGCGCGCAGCAGCGTCGATTTCCCGGCGCCATTGGCCCCGATGATCGACACGGTTTCGCCCTCGCCCACTGTCAGCGAAATGCCAAAGGTAGCCTGCAGGTCGCCATAATAGACATCGACGTTTTCAAGCTTCAGCAACGTCATCGACCGAGATCCCCAGATAGATTTCCTGAACGATGGCCGACGCCATCACCTCGGCCGGGTTGCCCTCGACCAGCTTGGCCCCGAAATGCAGCACCATGATCCGATCGCAGACCGCCATTAGCGCATGGGCAATATGCTCGATCCAGATCACCGCATGATCGCGTTTCAGCCTGCGGACGATTTCGACAAGCTCGTGGACCTCATGCTCGGTCAGCCCCCCGGCAATCTCATCAAGCAGCAGAACCTCGGTGCCAACACTCATCGCCTTGGCGAGCTCAAGGCGCTTGCGGTCGAGCAAAGGCAAGCCGCCTGCGACCATGTCGCGTTTGTCGGACAGCCCGATGATCTCAAGAATTTCGAGCGCCCGTTGCCGCGCCGCCGCCCCCTTGAGCTTTGGCCCATGGGTGACCCCGGCCAGCACATTGGCATAGACCGACAGACCGACAAAGGTGCGCGGCACCTGATAGGCCCGCCCGATCCCCATCCGCGCCCGGCGAAATTGCGGCAGGGCGGTGATGTCGGTGCCGTTCAGCCGGATCGTGCCGCCGCTTGCGGGCACAGAGCCGTCGAGCACGTTGAACAGCGTGGTTTTACCGGCGCCATTCGGCCCGATGATGCCAAGGCATTCGCCCGGAGCGATTGAAAAGCCGACCTTGTCGACCACGGTTTTTGAGCCGTAGCGTTTTTCAACGCCGTCTATGTCAAGCATGGTAGAAATCCTCGCGCGCCGCCGCAGATGCGGCAGCGCTTAAGGCCAGGGAAGAGGGCTGCTCGTCCCTGGCTGACAGGCTTCAGGCGAGTTCCGACAGAAGCTTGAACTCATCCTCGACTTCGAAAGGCGAGGCTGCGTCGGCATAGGTCACAACCAGATCGTAGTTGTAATTGCCGGATGTGGCTTTGCGCCACTGCCCAGCCACCAGCGAGGTTTTGGTGATGCCCGGCACCGCGCTTTGGGTGAAATCGACCTTGCCGACCACCGTGTCGATATTCAGATCGGAAATCGCCTGACGCAGGGCGTCCTTGTCTTTCGGATCGCCCGAGGTTTTCAGCGCCTCAAGGGCCACTTCCCAGATCGCATGGGTATAGCCCAGAACCGGGGTCCATTGGCTGCCCTTGGTGCTTTCCCAATCCGCCGCGAGATCGGCAGCGCTCTGGCCGGTCATGCTCGAGGCATAGGGCAGTTTCGGCGACCACCAGATTTCGGTCGACATGCCGTTGCCACGATCACCCAGCGCGTCGATGCCGCCGGGGAACAGGAAGGCCCCTGCCACGGTTGCGATTTCCGGGCGATAATCGGCCTGTGCTGCGGCACGCCAGAACGAAGCGAAATGGTTGGCGAACATGAAGCCGGTGACAATATCGGCATTACCGTTCTTGAAGGTGGACACCTGGTTCGAGAAATCGGCTGTCTCGATCTTGAACATGCCGCCTTCAACCGAATTGTAGCCAGCATTTTTCAGGAAGGCGGGCAAACCGAATTCGGGATGAGCAAAGCCCTGCGCCGCAGGCTGATCGACATAGAACGTGCCGACCGTATCGTTGAGTTTGCTTCTGACCGGATCCCACATGCCGGTATAGGCATTGCCCACATCCGCCGTGTCGAACAGGAAGTGGAAGGTCCAGGGCGTGCCGTTATTGCTGTAGGCATCGGCCCCGCCGCGCGACGCGATCATGGCGTCGGAGGGCAGAAGGGTCGAAATGATCGGGGTGCGGTTCACCACCGCCATCTGCCCTGCCCCAATGGCTGCGAGCGACTCGGTGGCGACGATCAGATCAACCTTGTCGCGGGTCATCAGCTCAATCGCCACCTGGGTGGCCACGTTGACCGAGCTTTGGCTGTCGCGCAGGATTACTTCGACCGAATAGGTTTTGCCGCCAATGGCCAGCCCGCCGGAAAATGCCTTTTCGACCTGGGCTTTCACAAAGTCGGTCGCCTCGCCAAACAGCGCGCCGGGGCCGGACATGGCGGAAACCCAGCCAATCCGGATCGTGCCAGAATCAGCGGCATAGGCCGGGAAATACATGCTGAACGCCGAGGCGCCTGCCATCACCGCCGAGCCCTTGAGCAGGCTCCGGCGCGAAATAGCCTTATTCATCCGTTCGTTAGTGCCGTTTGTTGGTTTCATGTTTCTCCCCCCATAAACCAAGTTAATATTCAGTCATCCGACCTAATCGGTTGACTGGATCATATGAACGCAATATCCGTCAGTCAATCTTATGTTTTAATCGCTTGACCAAATTGCATGACGACGGTGTCCAATCGCCTTGCAGCACAGGTCAAAACGGGTTGCGAGGAGGCGACGATGGCTGCGAATGAGATATGGAAATGGGATGCCGCTGCGGTGGCTGCCGCGATCCGCGCGGGCGAAATTTCAAGCCGCGAGGCCGTCGCATCCAATCTTGAGCGCCTTCATAGCGTGAACCCGGCGATCAATGCGGTGGTCGAGGTATTGGAAGACGAAGCCCTTGCCGCCGCCGATCAGGCTGATGCGCAAATGCGGGCGGGCGGCGCCACCGGCGCCCTGCACGGGGTGCCGGTGACTGCGAAAATCAATGTCGATCTCGCCGGGCACGCCACCACCACCGGGCTGGTGGCGATGAAAGACGCGATTGCGACCGAAGACAGCATCCCGGTTGCCAATCTGCGACGCGCGGGGGCGATCATCATTGGCCAGACCAATGTTCCGGCCTTTTGCTATCGCTGGTTCACCAGCAATGATCTGCACGGGCTGACCCGCAACCCCTGGGATCCGACCCTGTCGCCGGGCGGATCGAGCGGCGGCGCGGCGGCTGCCACGGCGGCGGGGATTGGCACCTTTGCCCATGGCAATGATGTGGCCGGGTCGCTGCGTCTGCCTGCCGGTGCCTGCGGCGTTTACGGGTTCAAACCCACCGTTGGGCGCCTGCCCGATTACAACCCGTCGCAAAGCGTGGAAAAATCCCTGGGCCTGCAGATCGGGGCAACCGAAGGCGTGATCGCCCGCTCGGTGCGCGACCTGCGGCTGGGGCTCGATGCTCTGGCTGCGCCCGATTACCGCTCGCCCAGCACCGCGCCGGCGCCCGCCCCGCGTATCGAAGACGAGTTGCCCTGCCGCGTTGCCCTGTTCCTGGGGGATGCAGAAACCCCGGTTGATCCGGAAATCGCCGCGATCATGCGCAAAGCCGGGGGTTGGCTGCAAGAGGCGGGCTATGTGGTCGAAGAGGTCGCGCCGCCGCATCTTGCCGAAATGGCCGAGCTGTGGATGGCGATGCTCTATGCCGAAACCTCCGACCCTGCGCGCGAATTCATGTTCGGGCTGGGCGGCGAGGCCTTCCGCCGCTCGTTCCTCGACACCGCCGCCAACCTGCCCGCGTTGAATCCGGAGCAATACCAGGAGGCCTGGAAGCGGCGGCTGGAAATCCAGCGGGCCTGGGCGGCGTTCTTCCAGACCTATCCGGTGGTCCTGACCCCGACCACCTGCATGCCGACCTTCCCGCTGGATCACGATCTTGCCGGGGCCGAGGTGGTGGGCGAGATCGCCCGCGCCTATCGTCCGCTTTCGGCCATTGCCGGGCTGGCGGTGCCTGCGATTTCGGTGCCTGCCGGTTTCGCCGCTGGTGTGCCCGCCGGGGTGCAGGTGATTTCGCGCTGGTATGGCGAAGACCGCGCCCTGTCCGCCGCCGCCGTGATGGAAGCGCAGATTGGCCGCCTTGTTCCCATCGACCCGAAGCTGGCTTGAACTCCCGGTGGCGATTTGCAAGATCAGCGCATGGAAACTGACATGACCCAAAACGGTATCACCCGCCCGAAAAGCGACGGCAAACGCGAACTGATCGTCAATGCGGCGCTACAGGTAATGATCACCGAAGGGGTGTTTGGCGCAACCACACGCAAGATCGCCACGGCGGCGGGTGTTAATGTCGCCTCGCTGCACTATCACTTCCACGACAAGGAAGAGATCCTGCTGCGCGTCATGAGCGGGCTGGTCAGCAATTACCGGCAGCGTCTGGCGCAGCAGTTTTCCCAACCGCAGGGGCTGCATGACCGGATCGAAAAGCTGATCCGCTTTGTTCACAGTGAAGTCGAAAAGGCCCCGGGCGAACAGCTCGTGCTGCAGGAAATGACGCTTTACGTGCTGCGCCACCCGCAGGCGGCGCATCTTGCCGCCGACAAGGACGCGGAGTTTCTGGCGCTCTATGTCGACTCGCTGCGCAGCGCCACCGATGTCGGTCCCGAGGATGAGGCGCGCGTCACCGGACTGGCGAATTTCATCTACACAAGCATCGTCGGTATCTTCAATCAGTGGCTGGCAACCGGCGAAACCGACCGTATGCGGCAGACCATCAACGACCTTGTTCTGGCCGCGCAGGGATTGGCCCGCGATGGTTTGTGCGCTGGCAGCGTAGCCTAAAGCGGCCTCAGCTGAAAATCCGCCCCGCGCCGCCCGGCGGGAGACTTCCCGTTTCCCGGAAATCATGCCACGATGGCCCCCGACCGCTCTGCACTGGGGACCACGCCATATGACCGCGCCTGAAACGGCATCCAGCCTTCGGGTTGCGATGATTGATGACCATCAGATGTTTCTGGTTGGCATCCGGCATCTGCTGGGCGGCGCCGAAACCGGGTTTTCAGTCAGCTGCTTCGGCTCCGGGTTTGATCTTCTTGCGGCTTTCGATGCGGGCGAAAGCTTTGACGTGATCGTGACCGACCTCACGATGAAAGATCTGAATGGGCTGGCGCTGATCTCGTCCATTCGTCAGCGCGGCATTCAGACCCCCGCGATTGTCCTCTCCGCCTCGGAAGACGCGATTGCGCGCAGCCATTCGGAATTGATCGGGGCGTTTCAGTTCGTGCACAAATCCAGCGATCCCGAGGTTTTGTCTGACGCCATTCTGAAAGCGGCCGAGGCGGGCAATCTTCGTGCCCACGAGCTGCGGCGGACCGCCTCGCGCGAAATCGAAGACAGCAATGGCGAAGATCAGGTTGTGGTGCCGCGTCTGGCGCCAAAACAGCGCGAGATTTTGCTGCTGGTGGCGAAAGGTCTGACCAATCAGCAAATTGCCGATACGCTCTGCATTAGCGAAAACACGGTAAAATCCCATGCGAAGGTGATTTTCCGCGAGCTGGGCGTCAATACCAGAACCGCCGCAGCGCAGCGGGCGCGGGAACTGGCCCTGATCTGAGCGGTCAGGCCAACAGGGCTTCCAACGCGCGGCGCAGTTCGTCCGGGGTGAAGGGCGCGGTTAGCGATGCTGTGGCAATCCCTGAAGGCTGGGAAGGTGTGGCGGCAGGGCGAATTTCCAACACCGGCACGGTGGCAAGCGGTCCGGCCGGGCGGGGCTCTGCCGTTTGGGCTTCACCCGGCTCCCAAAGGATCAGATCGGGCACCACCCCAAGCGTTGTGGTGATGATCTGGGCTTTCGACCAGTCGGCGGCGTGAACGAATTTCCACATCCAGCCCGAAAACAGCTCGGACCAGCCGCCAAGCGTGCTGTCATCACCCTGACTGATCACCAGGATCAGCGGCGGTTCCGTCTCTTCGACTTGCGGTGCCGCCATGGCATGTTGTAGCAGAACGACCGTCGCGCAGGTGCCTTGCCCGGGCTCGGAGACCAGCGTCACCTGCCCGCCAAGAAGGGTTGAGAGCTGCCGGGAAATCGTCATGCCCAGCCCCAGACCGGGATGTTTCTGACCTTCAGGCAGGCGCACATATTCGTCAAAAACCCGCTTCTGATCGTGCGGGGCAATCCCCGGCCCGGTATCGCAGACACTCAGATGCAGCATGGTGCCCTGCATCGAGGATTGCAGCGTGACCGTGCCGCTTTCGAAGGAAAATTTCACCGCGTTCGAGATCAGATTGCGCAGCACCCGCAGCAGCAGATGCCGATCTGAGGTCAGGCTGGGCGCGTCGACCTGCAATGAGATCGTCAGCCCTTTCTGCGCGGCGCGTTCGGCAAATTCGGCCCGGAGCTGTTCGAACAGTGCGGTCACGTCAATCTCGGTCGGGTGCGGCCGGATTTTCGCTGTTTCGATCTGGCTGAATTCGACGAGGTGATCGAGCAGGTGCTGCTGGCTGGCAATGGTCTGGCGGATCTTGTCGATCAGATCCAGCTGCCCCGCGTCATGGATCTGCCGCGTCAGCACCGAAAGCAGGTGCCGTTCCGCAACAAGGGGCTGGATCATGTCATGGCTGATCGCCGCCATGAACCGGCTTTTTTCCGCGTTCAGCCGCTCGATTTCTAGGTTCTTTTCAAACAGGCTCTGAGCCGCATCGCGCCCCAGCGACGACACGATCCATTCGCGGGTGCGTTGCGCCGCATGTTCATTGGTGGTGTAGCAGAAGCCGTAATAAAGATAGATCAGCAGCCCGAAAATCCGCATTGGCCCTTCCGAGAACAGGAGCAGATAGGTGCCGAACGGGATCAGCGCCCCGGTGGCCAGTGCGATGTAGCCGGGGCGATAGATCGTGCCCGCCATGGCGCCGCCGGTGGTGATGGTCGACAGGAACACGCCGGTGATGAAGGTTTTCACCTCCCAGCCCGGATCGACCTGATAGATCGCAAACCCGCCCCAAAGCAGCCCGGTGCAGGCGGATATGACCACATGGCCGCGCAGGTAGCGCCGCGTTTGTTCGGGGGCGACCCCGTCGGGCCAGATGATATGGGCATAGATCAGCGTCACACCGACCATGGCGCTGGCCAGCGTGAACCACAGAGCCGCATCGTCATAGGCACCGGCGATCATCAGGAGCAGCGTCGCAAGCGAGATGACCAGAAACACCACGCGGGCCGAACCCTTCGCCCGCAGGCGCAGCATACGGGCTTCTTCTGTCAGGATTTCTGACATGTCGAATATGTCGAAGCGGGTGGGCTCGGTCATGCGCGGGCCGTGGCGTTCGGGGCGCGGCTGACCGCATGGCGGCGCAGCAAAGACAGCGCCCAGAGCCGAAGCGCAATCGGCAGAGCGGCAAAGAACCCGATCAGAGCCGGGACAGCCAGCGGCGCGGGGCCGCTGGCCCCCTCAAGACCGACCAGATCAAGTACCGGAAAGGCCAAGGCCATCGGGATCACGAAGGTCAGTTTGGATACCGCATTTTTCAGGGCGAGCAAGGTGGCAGCGCGCCCCGGCTGCCCGGCCTCTTCGCTACCCGCCACGATATCGGCCAGCATCGAAGTGGGCATCATGGCATCGGCACCAAACACCGCGCCGAGGGTAAGGCAGAGGATCAGCATTCCGGCGACATTCCCGGTCTGAAGCAGGCAGGCGAAGCCCAGCGCGCCGCAGCCCAGCCCGATAGAGGCCGCCCATGAAAAGCGTTTGGACCGGCGTTTTGACAGCCAGATCCACAGCGGCAGGAAAAGCGCGGTGGAGGCAAATAGCACCAGAAAGAACAGCCCGATCAGGTCTGGCCGCCCGATGACATGGGTGGTGAACAGCACGATGAGGCCTGCCGTAAGCGCATTGGCCGACTGCACGATGAAGAACACCCAGATCAGCTGTCGATAGGCGCGATGGCGCAGGGTGGTGCGGGCGGCCTCGATCAGGCCAATGCGCGGCGGGATCAGGCCGCTTTTTGAGCGCGGCACGAAGCGCAGAAACATCAGTATCGACAGTAGCGACAGGCTGAGGATCACCACTGCCAGCGCCAGCAAGGAGCGGTTCATTTGAGAGGCAAACAGGATCGGCACGACCGAGGCGATGATGGCGCCCACCACCTGAAAGGCCGCCTTGGACCCGGCCAGATAGGATCGCTCATGGATATGCGGCGAGATTTCCAGCCCGATTGAGGAATAGGGCACGTCGACGATGGTGTAGAAAAGAAAGAACGCCGCGCTGACGATCACCAGATAGGTCAGTCCGATATGCGCGGGCGGGCTGAGCAGAAGCCAGACCGCAATCAGAAAACCCGGCAGGCCCAAGACCATCCATGGCAGGCGTGCCCCGGCGCGATGGCGGGTCTGATCGCTCAGATGCCCGACCAGCGGGTCGGTGATCACATCGAAGACCCGCCCGAATGTGAAGACCAGTCCGACAAGCCCCAGACCCAGCCCCAGATCGACGGCGTAAAAGGTCGGGATGTAGATCACGAGCGCAAAACCGGCGATGGCCAGCGGCGTTGTCAGCGCGCCGTAACAGATCAACTGCCAGGTCGTCATGCTGCGGCTCTGGGTTTGCATCTGCTGTCCTTTTCTCTGTCGTTCCGTCTGGAACCGCCGCGCTGGCAGGGGCGCGGCTTTTGCCAAAATCTACCCTCAACAAGGCAGTGAGAACCACCCGTTCGGGTGATTGTTTGAAAAATCTCCGAAATCTACGGTCCGGCCACGCGCTGCCGGAACAGGGTAAAAGCTTTCTTAAACACTCGAATTCGCATGCACGGGGCAACACCGGACCGCGAAGGACACTGGCAGCTTGGGGATAAATACAAAAGCTGTGGGAGCTGGGTGAGATGACAAGGATGAAAACGAGGCAGCGCAAGCCTGCCCCGAAGGGGACGACATATTGCTGGGCCTTGTTGATGGCCAGCACGGCGATGAACGGTCTGCCCGGTCTAGCGCTGGCGGCCTCGCCCGCCCTCACAATCGACGGTCGGACAGAGACTGTGAATGGTGCCGGTGGCGGCACGCAGGCCAGCCCCTGGGATACGGGAGCTCAAGACCTATGGGTCGGCGATGACGCCACCGGCGGGCTGGCCATTTCCAACGGCGGCACGGTGAGCAGTCACGCGGGCTATGTCGGCCACGGGATCGGATCGACCGGCAACGTGAACGTCGCAGGCAGCGGTTCGAGCTGGACAAATAGCTCCGGCGGCCTCGGGCTATTTGTGGGGTATCAGGGAACCGGCACGTTGACCGTATCGGATGGGGCGCATGTCACCAGCCCGTCCGGTTCGATCGGGTATGGCGACGGGGTGACCGGCTCGGTCACGGTGACCGGCGCCGGATCGACATGGGAAAGCGGCAACCTGCTGTCGATCGGCTATACCGGCAACGGCACGCTGACGATTTCAAACGGCGGCGTGGTCACTACGAGCGCCTCAAAGAAGATGAGTGCATTTGCTTCTGCAATCGCGGCGACCAGAGTGCCGGACCCAACTGTTTATATTGCGATGGGGGCCAATTCGACGGGTACGCTGAATATCGGGGCGGCGCAGGGGTCTGCCGCCGTGGCTCCGGGCACGCTGAACGCGGGGGCGATCAGGTTCGGATATGGCGCAGATGTTGGCACCGGGACGATTGTGTTCAATCACACCAGCTCCAATTACAGCTTCGCCCCGGCCATTATCGGCAATGGCACGATCAATCATGTCGCCGGGACCACCAGCCTGACCGGCGATGTGTCGGGCTTTACCGGCACCACCAATCTGCTTGGCGGACTTCTGAATATTGACGGCACACTTGGCGGCACGGTGAATTCTGCGGGCGGCACCCTGGGCGGATCGGGCACCACGTCTGGCTCGGTCTCGATGACGTCGGGCGGCACTCTGGCCCCGGGCCATTCGGTCGGTACGCTGAATGTGGCCAATGTCAGCTTTGCCCCCGGATCGACCTATGCGGTCGAGCTGAACGATGGCGGTTTTGTTGCCGGCACCAATAATGATTTCGTCAATGCAGCCGACACGATCACGATCACCGGGGGAACGGTCAAAGTATCGCCGGAAAACGGAACAGATACCGGCAGCACCTACACGCTGGGCACCTATACCATCGCCACCGCAGCCGGTGGGGTGACCGGCACCTTCGATACGGTCAGCGATAGCTTCACCTTTCTGGATTTCAACCTGACCTATGACGCCAATAACGTGTTCCTGACCTCGGTTCAGGGGGCGGCCTTTACGGATGTGGCTTCGACCGCCAACCAGAAAGCCGCAGCCGCCGGAGCGCAAAGCCTTGGGGGCGGAAATGCCATCTATGACGCGCTGCTGACGGTCAAAGGCGACGACAATGCGCGAAAAGCCTTCGACGCGCTGTCGGGCGAAGGGTATGCCACCGTCAGATCGGGCTTTCTGCAAGACAGCCGCTATTTGCGCGAGGCGATGCTGTTCGGTGGCACCGATGGGCCGCTCAGGGGCTGGGCCTCGGGCTATGGCGCTGTGGGGCGGTTTGCCGGAGACGGCAATGCCGCCGCCGCCAATCTGAGCAGCGGCGGGCTGATCGGAGGGATCGAACAATCCTTTGCAGAAGGTTGGATCGGCGCGTCGTTCCAGGCCGGGATCAGTGGGGTTTCCATTCCCGACCGGGCCACAACGGCCAGCAGCACCGATCTGGGGGCCGGGGTCTATGGCGGAATGCAGCTGGGGCAGACCAGTTTCCGCCTCGGCGCGGCCTATATCCATCACAATGTCTCCACCACGCGGGACGTCGCCATTGGCGGCTTCACCGACACCCTGACCGCACAGTATGCCTCGGGCACTGCGCAGTTTTTCGGCGAAGTGGCGCATCGGTTTGATTTGGATAGCTGGTCGCTGACCCCCTATGCGCAGGCCGCCTATATCTACGGCTGGACTGGTGCCTTTGATGAGACTGGCGGAGCCGCAGCGCTGCATACCGCCGCCTCGACCGACAAGGCGCTGTTTACGACCCTTGGGCTGCGGGCCGAGCGGCAGATTTCGCTGCCCACGAGCGGCACGGCAATGCTGAACGGCTCTGTTGGTTGGCGTCATGCCTTCGGCGCGACACCGACCGCGCAAAACAGCTTTGCAACCGGCAGCGCCTTCACCGTTTCCGGGGCCTCGTTTTCGGCGGATGCGCTGTTGATCGGTGCGGGCCTCGACTTTGCGCTGGAACAGAACACATCGCTTGATCTGTCCTATTCCGGGGTGCTGACACCCTCCGGAAGCGATCATGCGCTTTCGGCCAGTTTCAAGATGACGTTCTGACGATAAAAGACCGGCCTGCGCCATCAGTCGCGGGCCGGGCTCACAGCGTTCTGGCGGATGGGTTTGCCCGGATTTCATGGAGAGCGTTTAGCGCGCTTCACGAGTCCCCCGCTCAAATGCGATAGGGCTTTTGAAGCCGAGCGATGAATGCCGCCTGACCGGGTTACGGAACCCGTCGGAAACATTCCGCCAGCGGAAGTCGAGGCAAACGTCTAGGCAGCCCTAGATGTTCGAAACGGACGGGAAACCGTGATCAAGTAGTGCGTCGATATGCGCGAACCACATTCAGCCCGGGCGCTGTCACCCGGGTTTTTCATTTGCTATTATATCAAATGCGACAGATGAGCGGCAACTAACTGTTTTTACACAGAAGGTTTGCTGTGATGGGCACGAAACATGTGCGGCCATTTCTTTCGCTCCGCGATGTTTTCGAAACAAAACTGTCGCGGCAGGCTCATCGCCGTCACCTCCGCGATACATTTTCTGACGACGGGCTGGGCTCGTTAACCGCATGACAATCGTTATGCCCGGATAACTGCTCTTGAAGTCAGTGCGACTCAACAACCATGGAGGTTTTTTATGTTGGCTCTGAAGAGTAAGCTTGTCCCTATCTGTGTTGCGCTGTGCGCACTTGGCACATCGGTTCAGGCAGAAACGTTCACGATCGCAACCGGCGACGACTGGTCGCCTTTCGCAGATAGCAAGATGGAAGGCGGCGGCTATGCCAACCAGATCGTCTCTGCTGTTCTGACGGAAATGGGTACCGATTTCAAAATCGATATTGTGCCCTGGACCCGCGCCTATGAAATGACCGTAACGGGAAATTACGACGCGACCTTCATCTGGTATGATACCGCCGAGCGGCGTACCGAGGTCAACTTCACCGACCCGCTGATCGTGGTCGATACCGTGGTGGTGATGAAAGCCGGTGCGGCTGACGGCCTCAATGGCCTCAGCGATCTCGACGGCCAGAGTGTCTGCATCCCGAAAGGCTACGCCGTCGTTCCCGACGTGCAGGCAATGATCGACGACGGGAAGATCACGCTGCAGCAGCCGCCCGATCTTGTGGCCTGCCTGAAACAGGTGAACGCCGGGCGCGTTGACGGGGTGATCGACGCCCGCTCCGTGCTGCTTGACGTGGCCAGCAAAAACGGCATCGCCGAAAGCGCTCTGGCGGTTCTGCCCGAGCCGATTGCACAGGCGCCGATGTATCTGCTGGTGAGCAAGAAAATGGACGGCGTCGATGCGTTCCTGACGAATTTCAACGCCGCGTTCCACAAGCTCGAAGGCGACGGCGCGATCGCTGCGATCCTGCCCTGACCCTGACGCGGGCCTTGCCCGCATCTGAAAAGACGCCCCTGCTCAGACCGCTGCGCGGGGGCGCGCACCCTTCGGGGCGCATGGCATCAGAATTTTGCCGTCTGCGTCCAGTCCTAGCCTCTGCAGATCCTCGGCGGCACATCCGGCGCCCCATTCAAAAAATCAGGCTCTGCACGAGAATCCGGCTGCGATTATCCAGATCTCAATAATTGCCAGCTAACAAGAACAAAGCACCATCTACGGAGTACGCCATGCTGCGTAATATGAGTATTAAGTTGAAGCTGCTCGTGCCCGGATTGATCGGGCTTGTCATGCTAATTGTTGCCAGCACAGTGTTCTGGCAAGCCAGGCTGACCTCGACCCTGCACAATGGGTTTGACCAGAACGTTCAGCTGGCACAGATTTTCCTTTATGAGCCGGTCACCGAGGCCGCCTGGAACTTCGACTCCGACCTGGCGAATACTCAGCTCGACAGCCTGAAGACGCTCGATTCGTTCCTTTATGCACGGGTGATCGTTTCCGGCGATCCCTTCGCTTCGGTTTCGGCCGCAGAGGAATGGAGCCCGGACTGGGATCAGCAAATCAGCGAGGCCCTGACGCTCAACGAGCCCGAAACACAGCTTGGCGACACCGTTCTGAAACTGATTGACCTGCAACGTGACGGCAAGGACGCGGGCCAGCTCGTCATGGCCTTCAGCCAGGCACCGATCAATGCAACGATCCATGACGCCGGTATCGAGTCGGCCATCGTGGGGCTTATCTCATTCGTGGCTTTCGCCGTGGTACTCTACCTGATAGCAGTCAGCGTTTCCGGCCCGATCCTGAAAATCATCCAGCCGGTGCAACGGATGCAAGAGGGTGAAAAAGACGTCGATATCCCAGGCGCTGAACGCAAAGATGAAGTTGGGACGCTGGCCAAGGCGCTTGCATCGTTCCGCGACTCGATGATCGAAGCCGACCGGATGGCAGAAGAAAAACGGCAGGCTGAAGAAGCCCGGCGCAAGGAAGATGCAGAGCGCGCCGAACGCGAACGCGCCGCCGAACGCG
Source organism: Paracoccaceae bacterium (assembly GCA_050290705.1). Classification (GTDB taxonomy): domain Bacteria; phylum Pseudomonadota; class Alphaproteobacteria; order Rhodobacterales; family Rhodobacteraceae; genus Sinisalibacter. Next base: position 84,034 of record JBNKIC010000020.1, on the reverse strand, counting down.
AAGCCGAACATCAGGAAATGGAACGTCAGAAAGCCGAACAGCAGCGCCTGCAGGAAGAGGCCCAAAAAGAAGCCGAACGCAACGAACAGCGCGAACGTCAGCGTCAGGAACAGCAAAATGTTGTGCAGGATCTTGGCGACGCACTTCATGCTCTGGCCGAAGGCGATCTGATGGTCGAACTGACTGCCGCCTTCCCGCCGGAATACGAGAAACTGCGGGAAGACTTCAATTCGGCAGTTCTGGCCCTGCGCGGCACCGTTGAAAGCGTTTCGAACAACTCCGAGACGATCCGCAACATCTTTGCCGAAATCTCCGCCGCCTCGAATGATCTGGCGGTGCGGACTGAAAAACAGGCCGCGACGCTGGAAACCACGGCGCGGGCGCTCGACGGCATTACCAGCTCGATCGGCAACGATACCAAAGCCGCTGAAGATGTCAGCCGCACGGCGACTGAAACCCGCGACAATGCCAAGGAAGGCAGCGATGTGGTCGGCCGCGCGGTTGAAGCCATGCAGAAAATTCTGACCACCTCCGAAGACATTTCGCGCATCACCGGTGCGATCGACGGGATCGCCTTCCAGACCAACCTTCTGGCGCTGAACGCTGGGGTTGAAGCGGCCCGGGCGGGCGAAGCGGGCCGTGGCTTTGCGGTTGTGGCCAGCGAAGTGCGCGATCTGGCACAACGGTCATCGCAAGCGGCGCATGAGATCAACGATCTGATCGCCAAATCCGGTGAGCAGGTGCAGGAAGGCTTCAAACTGGTCGAACGCTCCGGCTCGGCTTTCGGGACGATCCTTGAAAGCGTGACCGATATCACCGGGCGGATCGCCGCCATCGCAGCCTCGTCGAAAACCCAGTCTAACGATCTGGTCAATGTCAACGCCGCGATGGGTCAGCTCGACACCGTGACCCAGCAAAACGCCGCGATGTTCGAAGAAAGCAACGCCGCCCAACAGGCGCTGACCCGTGAAACCGACGCCCTGAATGCGGTTATCAGCCAGTTCCGGCTCGGCAGGCCCGAAAGCGTCAGAGAACCCGTTGCGCGCCCGAAAGCCCCGACCAGAAACATGGCCGCTGCCCCCCCGCAACAACCGGCAACGAGTGGTGCCCTGGCACTGAAAGTCGAAGACCCGGAACTCGATAGCGGCTGGGAAGATTTCTGAGCCAGTCCTGCGGAAAATAAACAACAAGAGCGCTCCAACCGGGGCGCTCTTGGTTTATGTGCACCGCACACCATCGCAATGAAGATGAGATCGAGCGCCTAGAAACGCCCGGCTTGCATGTCGTCGATCCGGATCTCAGGGAAGAGGTGAAAGCCCGAATGGCCACCCAGCGCAATACTCTAAAGCCAACCTCCCCTGGCTCTTTGCAGTTCACGCCGCCTTGAACCGGGCCTTAGAAGCGTCCGTAGGCTCACTCGAACGCATGGCGTTCGACCTGCTCCCATTCCCAGCATCACTTTCAACGTGGCGACATCGAGCATCTTCTTCAGCTTCGCATTCTCGGTTTCCAGCGCCATCAGCCGCCTGGCATCAGACAGCTCCCTGCCGCCCTATTTCGAGCCCCGCTTATAGAACGTCGCGTCGCTGATCCCATGATCTGATGCACGACGTCGCGCTCAGGCCAGCTTGGTGCTCCTTCAATATGCCAATGATCTGCTCTTCGCTGATAAGGTTTTTCTTCACCGTCTGCCTCCTAGGTCGGAGAACAGGCTAGCCTCAAAGCGCGGGGTTTTCAGGGGAGCAGGTCACCATGAATTGCTGCACAAAGCACGAAGGACCGCAAAGCGAAAGCTACGCTGCAGCATCTGACTGACAGACGAGCGGCAGATCAGGACCGTGTTTCAAAAAGAGATATCCTCTGGACCAGACAAATTGATAGCGAACTCTGCGTTCCACCAAGCGCGGTTTTCTTCACTATCTGTCATTCTGCAATACGGACGATTGTCGTCACTCTTTGAAATAATGCCAACTGAGCGTGGCACTCTCGAAAGCCAACGGAACGCTACTTGCAGTTCATCCCAAGTGATGCTGTGCTGTTCGTCGTTCAACTCCCAGGTCAGTGTTGCTGGCTCATCGGCACACTCGGCTGAAATTCCGACCAAACCATGACAAACACCATTTCGCACGACGAGCTTTTTCCGAAGTTCATCACAAAGAATGGAGGCAAGTGAAATGCGAAACGGTGATGCGAGCGGCCCGCTTGCTACTGAGGTTTCCCAAGCCTGCAAGACTGCGGCTATGCCATGTGCCGATTTGGGAAGTTATCCCCCATGGGCGCGAGCGACTTCTTTCCTTACTGCGCGCTCGACTTTGGACCACAAAAACAACAACGACCCGGGCGCGCCTTTCATCTGATCGAAGGATACACTCTTTTCCATAGACGCTGTTTCCCAAATCACCTTTCGGATGTGGCTGACAACGTGCCGAAAAGCGTCGAGAGCTGCAATGATCAATGACCGCTTTGCTGAAGCTGCGTTGCTGTAAAAGCTTGGGTTGTGGACGGCAGCTCAGGGCCGGAAGGCACGAAGCGAAGAGCGGAAAGCGGACCTTCGCTGCAGCCGAAAAACTTCAACCCAGCACACACAAAGCAGACCTTCAATACCTCCACGACAATTCCGCACGCGATTGCAAAGCTGGAAACTGATCGGCCCCCTTGCACCGAAGACCAAAGCCAGACTGGAGAGGTTCTTGTGAGAATGCGTTACTCGATCGCCCCACACCGCGATCTGCGAGAAACATTGCGTGTTGCAGCACGTCCAGGGCGACAATGCCAGCTTTGTTCAACTGGTCACGCGCATCACCCGTCGCGGTATTTTTTACGCCCATAATGATGCGTCAGCTCTATGAGGTCATCGTTCAGCTGTGCTTCGTCGGCGTGACCCTGCAGAACTTCAGCCTGCCGAAGCTTCGATACGATCTCTTCGGGCCTCTCTCGCCTGAACCATCGCTGATCCTACGATTTGCGGGGCAAATCTGTCCCGGTTGCTGGACCTCTTCTAGGGGAAAGTCAGTCCGACGACAGCATGCTTCGCGACCCGGTTGCTAGGCGAGGAGCTCGGGCAGACCTATTGCACCAGTGCTCGGCGGGCGAGGGTTTTCATCTCGTCGAGATAGTCCGACTGGGACCAACCGCGTGCCTTGACGAGGTCTTCCCAGCCGCGCACCGACAGGAGCATCGCCAGCAGGTCTGCTGCGCGGCTCACCGCGAGGCCGGGGAGGAGCCTCTTTTCATCCGATAGCATTCTCATCACCGCACCGCAGCCATGGCGCACTGCGTTCATGCGATTGACCCAGGCGTCGCTGGCGTCTTCGTCGCTGTCTTGCATCGCCATGAGCGCCCGGCCGACGCCATAGATCTCGGGGATATAGCCGCACCAGGCATTGATATAGTGATCGAGGCACTCAAGCCCGGAGGTGGCCGCCCGGCTGGCGGCGAGGCGGGCATCGACGTCTTTCACCGCGTCGATATGCCGGGTCGTGGCGATGAGCAGCTCGGCGCGCGAGGCGAAGTGCCGATAGACCGCCTGCCGGCTGACCCCGGCGGCTTTGGCGATGTCGGACATCCGCACTTTGCTGCCCCCGGTTTCCAGAAGGGTCCAGGCGGCATCGAGAATGCGGGTTTGGGTATTTGGATTTTCACTTGACACGGTGACAAGTCAGTACGTATTTACACGGCGTCAAGTTTACACCGCGTCAAGTTAGCGAATCCATTGGAAGGGGATTGTCATGAAAGTCATCGTCATCGGCGCTACCGGCAGCATCGGCCGGCTTACCGTGAAAAACCTGCTGGCCGAGGGCCACAGCGTTACCGGTTTTGCGCGCAGGCCTGACCGTGTCGGGATCGAGCATTCCGAGCTGACTCTCAGGGCTGGCGACGTGCTCGACGCGGCGGCCGTCACCGCTGCGATTCGCGGGCAGGATGCCGTAGTCATCACGCTCGGGGCTGGTGCCTCGCGTCGCAACAAGATCCGCTCCGAGGGCACGCTGGCCGTGATCCGCGCGATGCAGGAGACCGGCGTGCGCCGTCTTATCGTGCAATCCACGCTCGGCGCTCATGAGAGCTGGGAGAACCTCAATTTCTTCTGGAAGTACATCATGTTCGGCCTGCTGCTGGCGCCCGCCCATCGGGACCACGAGCTGCAGGAAACGCTGGTCTCTGCCAGCGGGCTCGACTGGACGATCGTGCGCCCTTCGGCCTTTACCGATGGACCGGCGACGGGGCGGTTCGCGACCGGATTCGGTCCGCAAAAGCGCGGGCTCTCGCTGAAGATCCCGCGGGCCGACGTCGCCGATTTTCTGAAGCGCCAACTCAGCGACAGTGGTCATCTGCACAGCGCGGTCGGCATCTCAAACTGAGTTATTTCAAAGGAGAAATCCCATGGTTTTCAGCCTCTTCGAAATCACCCTGGTCGCCGCCACCCTGGCGACCGGCCTTGTCGCCGGGGTGTTCCTGGCCTTTTCCGACTTCGTGATGCGTGGCCTCGGGCGGGCGCGCCCCGGGGCCGGGATCGAGGTCATGCAATGGATCAACCGCGAGGTTTATCGCTCGCTGTTCATGGTCATGCTGATCGGCATGAGCTTCGTTTCGCTCGGCCTCGCCGTTTTTGCAGCGGTACTGATCGGCGGCACGGTGGCCCCCTGGTTGGCAGCGGCCGGGGCGCTTTATGTGCTCGGCGTGATGGCCGTGACCGGGCGCCGGAACGTGCCGATGAACCGGCGCCTTGAACATGTCGAGCATTGGAGCGCTCAGGCCCACGACTATTGGCACAGCTACAAGCGCGACTGGACCCGTTGGAACCACCTGCGCTGGGTGACGGCTCTGGCGGCGTCTGGCTGCTATCTCGGGGCGACCCTCGCGCTGGTCGGCGCATGACCCATAGGCGGCTCGCCGTGCCTGCGCAGAGGCGAGCCGCCCAACTGGCGCTCTGAACGCGCCCGAGCTATCCATAACAGCCGCGATCAAGATCGGAGACGACCATGCTGCAACCGAAATACCTCTACGTCGCGTTCATCCTTGGCGTCATTGGCTTTCAGATTGCCCTGACCCTCGGCGCGCCCTGGGGCCAGTTTACCCAAGGGGGCATATACCCGGGCGTTCTGCCCCTGCCCGGCCGCATCGTGGCTGCGACCTCGATCATCGTGCTCACCGGCATGGCTCTGGCTATGCTGTCCGCCTCTGGCTCTTGGCCGCACTGGCCACGCTGGACGGGTTGGGTCGCGCTACCGCTCCAAGCCACCACCACAACCCTCAACTGGATAACCCCCTCGGAAGCGGAGCGCTGGCTCTGGGGACCGATCACCAGCGCAATGCTCGGCTTGGCGCTGATCATCCTGCTCATCCGCAGATCGTGATTGTCCGATAGCGCGGTTTTGGCAGCGTCTCCGGGGGCCGGAAGATCAGGCTGTCACCTTAATCCCCAGCCGCCCGGCCAAAGGAAAGGCCACGGCGCGGTGGTCGCGCGCCGTGGCTGAGCTTTAGCGCAGCGCCGCCTCGATATTGCCGCCATCGACGGTCATGACATGGGCTGTGGTGCGGTCCGACAGGGCCAGCGCGACGAAAGCCTCGCCCACATGGCGCGCCTCGACCTCAGCCTGCAGCAGATTGCCGCCGAGATAGGTGGCCACATCGACCCCGCGCGCGGCGGCACGATCCGCGATCATCTCGGGGGTGAGCAGGCCGGAGCGGATCCGGTCGGCATTGATGCCATTGACCCGGACCCCCTCGCCACCCAGCTCCAGCGCAAGCTGGCGCAGCAGGAAAAAGCTCGCCGCTTTCGGCAGTCCATAGGCGGCGAAGCCTTTGCCCGGGTTCACCGCCTGCTTTGAGACATTGAACAGGATCTGCCCGCCCCGCCCCTGCGCCCGGAACACCGCGATGGCGGCTTGCGAGAAGGCGAAATGCGAGAAGAAGTTAAGCTCGAAAGCGGCGCGGAGCGTGTCCTGCGGCAGGGTTGCCACGTCGTGATTGATCGCCGCCCCGGCATTGTTGACCAGAACATCCAATCCCCCGAACCGCGCCACGCAGGCTTCGATGGCGGCTTGCGGCGCCCCTGGTTTGGTGATGTCGAGCGCGATGCCGCCGTGATCCTGCCCGAGCGCTGCCAGCGCGGTATCGAGCGCCTCCTGCGAGAGATCGACGAGGAAGATATTGGCGCCCTTCGCCTTGAACGCTTCGGCCGTGGCCCGGCCAATGGCGCCCGCGCCGCCGGTGATCAGAACCACCTGCCCACGCAGCGCCGGGATGGCCCCCTTGCCAAGCTTGGCCTGCTCAAGCGACCAGTATTCCATGTCGAAAAGGTCAGCCTCTTCAATCGGGTGGAAGCCACCCGCCGCTTCAGCGTCGATCATCACCCTTGTGTTCTGCACGCCGAGATCAGCGGCGATGCGCGCAGCCTTGGCATCGGTGCCGATGCCGACAAGGCCCAGCCCCTCGATCCAGGCGAGGTTCGGCAGCGGTGACAGCATCACCTTCGCGCCACCGAAGCGGGGCGCTTGGCTATTGAAATAGGCGATGTAATCATCCTTGAACGCGGCGACCTTAGCGGCAATCGCTTCGGCCCCACCAGCGATGTCGGCTGCGGTCAGATGCAGCGGGTGGCCCTTGATGCGGATCACGTGATCGGGCGTTGCCACGCCCCGTGTGGCCAGCACGGCAAGATCGTCGCGCATCAGGAAGCTGCGGGTCGCGTCATCGTCGCGGGTGTCGAACACCGGCATCGGCGCGGGTTCGGGCAGATGGGCACCGATTGCGCCGCGCAAAGCCGAAAGCACCTCGGCACGGCGCGCCTCAGGCAGAGCAGCGGCGGGTTTCAGCGGCGCCGGGCGGCGTTGGGCGAACCAGTCCGCCACCAGATTGGTGTGCTCGACGATCTTGTCATAGGAGGATTTCGCATCCGGCCCCCAGGCGAAATGCCCATGCTTGAGCAAAAGCAGCCCCTCGGCCTCGGGGTTCATTTCAAAGGCCGCCGCCGCGCGTTTGGCCAGTTCGAAACCGGGCATCACATAGGGCACCAGCGTGATCTTGTCGCCGAACAATTCGCGGGTCACGGCTTCGACCTCGGGCAGGTCGGCCAGCGCCAGCATCGCAGAGGCATGGGTGTGATCGACGTACTTATGCGGCAGATAGGCGTGCAGCAGTGCTTCCACCGACGGATTGGGCGCGGTCGAATCGAGCAGGTTCGAGCGCTGCACGTTCACCATGTCTTCGTCGGAAAGCACATCGAGATCGCGCAGCCGCATCAGAGGCGCCATCTGAACTGCTGGCATTCCGCGCGCCTCCATCGTCTCAAGATCCCAGCCCGAGCCCTTGATGTGCAACACCTCAACCTCGTCGCCATAGACATCCCGGGCGGTGAGTTTCACCGAAGTATTGCCGCCGCCATGCTGGACAAGATCGGCATCGGCACCGATCAGCCGCGAGGAATAGACCCGCAGCGCCAGCTCACGCGCATTCGCATCTTCGCCCGCGGCATCCTGAAAGCTCTGGGCATCCACGGCTCGCCATCTGTTCTTGATCATTCTAAACTCCTACGCATAAGACGGCCGGCGCACCGACCTGCTTGATTTGTTGAGTCGTTTATACAAAAGTCAGACGGTAGTGTCATAAATAAAATTAGGGGAACGTGATGGCGGGAGCAAAACGACGCTCGAAGGGGCGTATCAGCGGCGAAAACGTCGTGATTGAAGTCGCTTGGCTCTACTATCAGGATGGGCTGAACCAGAAGGACATTGCCGATAAGCTCGACATTTCGCGGGCCACGGTGGTGAATTACCTGCAGGAAGCGCGCGAGACAGGGATGGTCAACATCTCGCTGGCCTCGCCTGCCTTCACCACCCATCGCGCCTCGGTTGATCTGGTGAAAACCTTCGGGCTGACATCGGCCTATGTGATGCCCGACGAGGGCGCCGATTCCGACGAGGTGTTTACCCGGGTGGTGAAAGGCGCGGCCTCCTGGGTGCCCGAGCTGCTGGAGCCGGGCGACCGGCTTGGCGTGGCCTGGGGCAAGACGATCTATGATATGGCGGAAGCGATGGAGCCGCAGCGGATCGACGATCTTGCGGTGCTCCAACTGGTCGGATCCATGGCGACGCCCTATGGCTTTACCGCCGAGGCTTGCTCTACCCGGCTTGGCCAGAGGCTTGGCGCCGAGATCCTGAACCTGCACGCCCCTGCGATCCTGTCCAACGCCAAGCTCGCCGAAGAGCTGCGTGAAGAGCCGATCATTCACCGTCAGCTTGAACGATTGGAGACCTGTAACAAGTTTCTGTTCTCGGTTGGTACGGTTACCCGCGACAGCCATATCGTGGGCGCCGGTCTTGCCTCGCAGCGAGACCTCGACTGGCACCTTGATCATGGCGCGTGCGGGGTGATCTGCGGCCGCTTTGTCGATGCCGAGGGGCAGGCCGTGCATGGCCCCCTTGATGACCGGATGATCGGTATTCCGATCGAGCATCTGGTTGGGCTGGATGTGGGCATTCTTGTCACCCCGGGGCTCGACAAGGTTGAAGCCTCCCTTGCGGCGATCCGTGGCGGCTATGTTACCCATATGGTCACCAGCCTGTCTGTCGCCGAGGCGATGCTCGCCGCCAGTTAGGCCAAAGAAAAGACCCGGACCAAGGCCCGGGTCTTGCTTCTTACGCGCTGGGGAGGTCAGCGCTTCGCGTGGTCCGGGAAGGCTGCCGCCATCGCTTCGGCATCCGCAGCCACAACGCCACGTTCGGTAATCAGGCCTGTGACCAGTTCCGCCGGGGTCACGTCGAAGGCCGGGTTGCGTCCGCCGGTGCCATCGGGCGAGATCTGCACCGAGATGATCGTGCCGTCCGGACCCTTGCCCTGAACATGGGTCACTTCCTCGTCGGTGCGTTCTTCAATCGGGATTTCCTTCACCCCGTCCCAGACCGTCCAGTCAATCGTCGGCGAGGGCAGGGCCACGTAGAAGGGCACGTTATTGGCCTTGGCCGCCAGCGCCTTCAGATAGGTGCCGATCTTGTTGCAGACATCGCCGCGCGCGGTGGTGCGGTCGGTGCCGACGATGACCAGATCCACCTCTCCATGCTGCATCAGATGGCCGCCGGCATTGTCGACGATGAGCTGGTGGCTGACCCCTGCCGAATTAAGCTCCCAGGCGGTGAGCAGCGCGCCCTGGTTTCGCGGCCGGGTTTCATCGACATAGACATGCACATCGATCCCGTCTTCGACGGCGTGATAGATCGGCGAGGTCGCGGTGCCCCAATCCACGGTGGCGGGCCAGCCTGCGTTGCAATGGGTGAGAATGTTCACCCGCCCGCCGTTTTTCTTTTGCGCAATCTCACGGATCAGCTCAAGCCCGTGCACGCCGATCATCCGGTTGATCGCGACATCTTCGTCGCAGATCTCGGCGGCGCGGCGGAAGGCCACTTCGGCGCGGGCTTCGGGGGCCAGCGGCTGCAGCGCGCGGGTCATCTCGTCGAGCGCCCATTTCAGGTTGATCGCGGTGGGCCGGGTGGCGTGCAGGATCTCGTAGGTCTCGGCCAGCGAGGCATCCGACGGGTCTTCGGCCATCTGCACCGCCACGCCATAGGCCGCCGTGGCACCGATCAGCGGCGCGCCTCGCACCCACATCTCATAGATCGAATCCGCAAAATCCTTGCGGGTCTTGAGCTCGACGATGCGCAGCTCATGCGGCAGCCAGCGCTGGTCGATGATCATCACTTTGCCGTCGTCTTGGCGCCAGATCGAGCGATAGGGTTTGCCGTTAATCTTCAAAGGTAGTCCTCCGTATTGGTGGCGCGGGCGAGGTCAAGCACCTGCGCAATCGAGCCAATTTTTGTGCGTGAGACGGCCAGCATCCGCCCGAGCATCAGCGCCCGGGCTTCGAGCGGTGCGCGCACGGCTTCGTCCTCGATGCTTTCGAAATCGGCGTTATGGGCCAGGCTGAGGATGCGCCGGTGCATCTCGATGCCGCAGAAGCCAAGCGTGTCTTGCCAGATCGCCTGAAGCCGGTCGATCCGCGCCTGTTCCGAGGCATGGGCGTGGCCCTGATCCTCGTAGAGGCTGGCCTGATAAAGGATGCCAGTGCGCTCGGTGCGCCAAAGCCGGGTGAATTCGGCCTCGAACTGCGTCCAGGTCGTGTCGATCACCGCCAGAATCCATTCCTGATAATCGTCGCGCGCGCCGGGCGCCGAGGCATGGCCGGGCTGCGAGATATAGGCGTGCAGGAAATTGGCGATCAACATGCCCACATCGAAGCCGATCGGGCCGTAAGTGGCGAATTCGGGGTCGATCACCTTGGTTTCGGCTTCCGTTACCATCACCGAGCCGGAGTGAAGGTCGCCATGCAGCATGGTTTCGGCATTGGTGGTGAAGGCCCATTTCATGTGCTGCGCCGCGACCTTGAGGTCGATATCGTCCCGCAGCGCTTTCACCACCGGGTCCAGCGCTGTGGTGTGATGGTTCATCTCCGCGTCGAAATACGGATCGGAGAAAACAAGATTTTCGGTGATATCGCACAGCTCGGCATTGTCGAGGAACATCGCCGCATCCGCCTTGCGCTCTTTCGTCGGCAGCGACAGATCGGAGCCGCGAAACAGCGTTCGGGCGCAGAAATTGCCGAGCGTCTCGCCAAGGCCTTCGACCTTGCCGCCGTCGATCAGCACTTTGCGCAGGATCGCGTGCGGCTGCAGGAATTCCATCGCGATAATCGCCTGAACCTCGTCGAAGTGAAGCACCTGCGGCACCGATCCCGGATCGCGCGCGGCCTGACGGATCAGGGCGTTGTATTCAAAGAACGCGCGCTTCAGCGGCAGCGGCCAGCTATCGCCCACCAGGCGCACATAGGGAAGCGCCTGCTTGACGATGAGGCTGCCATCGGGGCCATCGACGATGAAGACAAGGTTCAGGTTGCCGTCTCCGACCTCGCGCACGTTCCAGGCGTCCGGATTGCCAAGCCGGGCCCGGATCGAATCAATCGCGCCGAGTCGATGGGCCAGTGTGTCAGGGTTCAACGCCTCGTAGTTTTGCTGCGTCATAGGTCTCCTCCCCCTTGAAAATCAGTGCTTCGCATTCATACCGCATCCTCCCGGGGCGGTCTCTGAGGTACAGAATTTCGAGTTTGCACCCAATTGTCAAATAGTATTGACATTTGAAAGTTACGAGGGGTAGCCTTGCTTCTATCGGGAGGAGAACAGACGTGAGCGAACCGGCTATTCGCCTTGAAGGCCTGCAGAAGGCTTTCGGCAAGAACAAGGTGCTTCGGGGGATCGACATGGAGATCCGCCCGGGACAGGTGACCGTGCTGATGGGGGCCAACGGGGCGGGTAAATCCACCCTGGTAAAGGTGCTCTGCGGCGTTCATCGCGCCGATGCTGGCACGGTGATGCTGGGAGATACGCCCTTCGCGCCGGAATCGCCCTCCGAGGCGCTGCGCTCGGGCGTGGTAACCGTGCATCAGAACATCAACGATGGTGTTGTGCCGGACCTTGATGTGGCCTCCAACCTCCTGCTCGACACGCTCGCCTCCGGCGGCAACATCTTTCTCAAACGCCGTGAAATGCGGGCGCAAGCTGGTGAAATCGCCGCCGCTGTCGGCCTTGATATCGACGTGACCCTGCCCGTCGCTGGTCTCGCGCTTGCCGACCGTCAGCTGGTCGCCATCGCTCGGGCCATGGCGCACAAACCGCAGGTTCTGATCCTTGATGAGCCGACCTCGTCGCTCTCTGCAGCCGAGACCAAACGGCTTTTCGAGATGGTGGAGCGGCTGCGCGATCAGGGCGTCGCCATTCTCTACATCTCGCACCGCATGTCCGATATCCGCCGCCTTGCCGACCGCATTCTGTCGATGCGCGACGGTCAGATCGTGCAGCAGTTCGAAACCAAACCGCTTGATTACGAAGGCGCCGTGCGCGCCATGCTCGGCCACGAGATCACGGCGGTGGATATCAGGATCCCCGAGCCCGGCAAGCCGATGCTCGAACTCGAAGACATCGTTCTGCGCGAGGGGGCCGAGCCGTTTTCGATCAATGCGCATGAGAATGAAGTGATCGCCGTCGCCGGTCTGGTCGGGTCGGGCAAAACCGCTTTTGCGTCGATGCTTTTCGGCCTCGATAAACCGGTCGCGGGCAAGATGACGCTCGACGGACGTTTGCATGAGCCGGGCTCGGCACAGGAGGCCATTGCGGCCGGGGTTTACATGTGTCCGAAAGACCGGCCGGTGAACGCCGTGGTTGCGGATTTCGACATCACCCAGAACATTTCGCTGCCCTTCACCCGGCGCCATTCGCGCCCGGGCGGGTTTCTGTCGTTCCGCTCTGAACGGGCGACGGCGAAGCGGATGATCGGCGAGATGGGCGTGATTTGCCAAAGCAGCGCCGACGGCATCAACACGCTGTCAGGCGGTAATCAGCAAAAGGTCATGGTTGCGCGCTGGATGGCTGAAGCGAGCCGCGTTCTGATCCTCGATGAACCCTTTCAGGGCGTCGACATTCAGGCCCGGCGCGACATCGGCCACAAGATCCGCGAAACCGCCGCCACCCGCACCACGATTGTGTTTGTCGCCGAGCTTGATGAGGCGATCGAAGTGGCCGACCGGATCCTCGTGATGAGCGAGCATTCCATCGTCGGCGACCACCGCAATGAAAACATCGACGTCTCCGCGATCATGGCTGAAGTGGTCGCGGCGGCTGACGTCACCCGCGCAGCAACAGGACTCTAAACGAGATGCAGAAAAGCTCCACCTTCCTCGACCTCGTCATCAAATTCGGCTTCCTCGCCCTGATGGCGGGTCTGATCATCTTCTTCTCGATCATGGCAGAAGGCTTTCTTTCGCCGTTCTCGGCGGTGTTCATCCTGCAATCGGTGGCGATCACCGGCATCCTTGCTTTGGGAGTCACTGCGACGCTTGTTGTCGATGGTTTCGATCTGTCGATTGGCGCCGTGGCCACCTCGGCGCTCATGCTCTCATCCTACGTGATGGTGGTATGGGAAATGTCGGCCTTCTGGGCGGTGGCGATCAGCCTCGCGATGGGGGCATTTGTCGGCGTCATCAACGGGATGCTGATTGTGAAATTCAAGGTGCCGGACCTGCTCGCCACCCTCGGCATGATGTTTCTGCTTCTCGGCGCACAGCGGATCCCGACCGAGGGCCGCTCGATCTCGACGGGCATGGCGCTTCCCAACGGCTCCATCGCCAATGGCACCTTTTCCGATGCCTTCCTGATGCTCGGTCGCCATCGTATCGCCGATCTCGTGCCGCTCTCGGTGGTCTTTCTGATCGCCGCCGCCGTGCTGATCTGGGTCTTTCTTGAGCTCACGCGCCATGGCCGGTTGATGTATGCCATCGGCTCCAACGCGCAGGCCGCCAGCCTCGCCGGAACCAACGTGCACCGCTATAAAGTGATCGCCTACATGATCTCGGGTATGATGGCCTCGCTCGGTGGCATCCTGCTGGCCGCCCGTCTTGGCCGCGGCGACGTTGCCTCGGGCAACAACCTGCTGCTTGATGCTGTGGCGGCGGCGCTGATCGGGTTTGCCGTGCTCGGCCTTGGCAAACCTAATGCCTTTGGCACTGCCATCGGCGCGCTTTTCGTCGGCATCCTGCTGCAGGGCCTGACGATGCTGAACGCGCCCTACTACACACAAGATTTCATCAAGGGGGCCGTTCTGGTTGTCGCCCTGATGTTCACCTTCGCGCTGTCCGGCCGCTCTGGCCGGGGCAAGGCGTGAAACCCAAGACCAAGACGAAAGACCAACTGGGAGAATAGGGAGGAAACCATGATCTCCAGACGAGTATTTACGAGCCTTCTCGGGGCCGTCGCGATGCTGCCGACCGTCGGCTTTGCCGCTGATATGCCAGCCCCCTTCGATAATGCCGGCGATGTGAAAGTCGCACTGGTGCGCTACCTGTCCACCGGCGACTTCTTTCAGGCTTACCTGTCGGGCGTCGAGAAACAGGCAGACGCGCTGGGCGTTGACCTTCGGGTGTTCGACAGCCGCCAGGATGCCGCCCTTCAGGCCGATATGGTCGACCAGGCCATCGCGCTGGGTGTGGACGGCATCATCATCCAGCACGGCTTGACCGAGTCGATGCAGGCCGCCGCTGCGCGGGCTGTGGATGCGGGCATCAAGGTTGTCGCCTTCGATGTCGATGTGGCCAATGACGCGATCCCGCAGGTCGAGCAGTCTGACCGCGACCTTGCCCGCCTCGCGCTTGAGGCCGCGGTGGCAGATAACGGCACCGCGTTCGACGCGGGCTATGTCTATGTGCCCGGCATCGCCCCGCTTGATCGCCGCGACGAATCCTGGACCGAGGTCAAAGCCGCAAACCCCGGCATCAACGAAGTGGCGATGTTCGGCACCCTCGACAACCCGATCGCCAACTCGGTGGCCAACCAGGCGCGTGCCGTGCTTTCGGCCAATCCCAGCATCACCGTGATGTTTGCCCCCTATGACGAGTTTGCCAAGGGTGTGAAGATCGCCGTGGACGAAGCGGGCATGACCAGCCAGGTGTCGATCTACTCGGCCGACGTTTCGACCGCCGACATCGCCACGATGCGCGAGCCGGGCTCGGCCTGGAAAGCCACTGCCGCGACCAACCCGGCCGTGGTGGGCGAAGCTTCGGTGCGGACGCTCGCGATGCTGCTGGCGGGTGAAGATCCCGGCCACAACGTGATCGTGCCGCCGACGCTGATCACCCAGAAGATGCTCAATGAGCTCGACATCACCAACATGGAAGATCTCGGCGCCAAGCTGCCGGCCTTCGCCCATGCCGATGTTGCGATGCCGGAATGGATGCCGCTCCCGGCGCGGTAATCCGCCTCGTGTCGTAATCCGGGGGTTGGCACCACGCGTGCCAGCCCCCTTTTTTATGGAGGATCCCATGCTCAAAGGAATTGATGCCCGCATGCCCGCCGCGCTTCTCGACGTGCTGATGCGGATGGGCCATGGCGACGAGATCGCCGTGGTCGATGCGAATTATCCCAGCCATTCCACCGCCGCCGAGACGGTGTCGGGACAGGTGGTGGAGCTGCCCGGCTTTACCGCGCCCGAGGCCATTGCGCTGATCATCGCGCTGATGCCGCTCGATCCGTTCGTTCCGGAAGGTGCCCTATGGATGCAGCGCGACGATGCCGGGGATGTGCCTGATCCGGTTCACGATGAAGCCATCGCCCTGATGGCGGCAGAGATGCCCGAAGGCGGCGCCATCGGCTCGATTGAGCGGCAGGCATTCTATGCCCGTGCCCGGCAGGGCTTTGCCGTGCTGCGCTGTTCCGAGGCGCGCCCCTTCGGCTGCTTCATCCTGCGCAAGGGCGTGATTTTCTGAGGCCAATGAAAACGCCCGCGCCAGTGGTGGCGCGGGCGCGACTGATTCCGTGAGTGGGGCTCAGTCTTCGGCGGCGTCAATCGCGGCACGCATGGCCGTGATCCCGTCGCCGATCTGCTCGCCAAGACGCAGCAGCGACCCGCCGAGCAGGTAGACCACGTCTTCGCCATACATTTTCACCATGTCCCCGGCGCGCTCGACGCTCATGCCGCCACCGGGCGAAGGCAGCATCGACCGACCCGGACCATCTTCCGCCCGGCAGGCCGCAGCGATCTCGCCACATTCCCCGGCGCTGAAGCTGAACCGCCCGCCGACATTGGGAAACACCGAGATATCGGCCCCTGCGAGACGCTGCAGCGTGCCGAACATCATCGCATGGCTGAAGCCGGTGTCCTCGGACAGCACATAGGGGCCAAGAAAGGCCGGATGGGTCATCACCGGCATGTTCAGCGCCTCGTCCCGCGCGATCCGGTCGACCACGCCAAAGCCCAACAGACCCGGCATGATCAAAAGCCCGTCTGCGCCAGCCTCCTTGGCAAAGCGGATATTGGCTTCGATGTCTTGCGGGCGGCCTGCCAGCGACGGGAAATAGAGCGATTTGCCCCCGGTTTCGGCATTGGCGCGAGCCACGGCGGCGGCGGATTTCTCGACCCGCTCGCGGAACGGGGCCATGTGCTGGTCGGTGATGCCGTGGTCTTCCTTGACCACATCGGCCCCAGCCTTTGCGGTGAGATAGGCGACCCGGGCCAGCGCATCGCTGTCCAGCCCCTGCGGCTTCAGAACCGGCGCGATCAGCCCGCCTGTTGGACGTCCCGCAAGCTTGCGAATCCCGTCGATCCCGAAGCGCGGCCCAGGATGCCGTGCGAGCATCTCGGCGCCGGGATCGATACCGATCACCTTCAGCCCCTTCTGGATCGAGGAATTGCCGAAGATCACGTTGAAGAACTGGGTCAGCTCGTGCCCGGCGCTGTCGGGCGAATAAGAGATTGCGGCGCGAAAACGGCCCTCGCCCTCCTGCCCGATCTCTTCGATCTGCCCGACGATTTCATCGGCGATATAGCCCGCCGGAACCACGTCCGCAGGCACTTCGACGGTTTGTTCCAGCGCGATCCCCTCGGCCCGCGCTTTGGCCTCCGCCGCATCGGCGGCGAAGACCCGATAGGTGACAGTAAAGCGCTCCATCAGAGCGCCTCGGCTTTCACACTGGAATGCACAGCGTCCACCCGTACGGCCTCAAGCGCGCTCTCGTCGATGCCGGTTTCTTCTCCGGTAAGCCGTTCGATCCCCTGCACCAGCGCCATGGCATCGAGCCCATAATAGCGCATGAGATAGGGGCGCGAGCCGCCATGGGCGTAGGTATCCTGAAGCCCCAACCGGATCAGGCGTTTGCCCAGCCCGGCCTCGGCCAGCGCTTCGGCCACCATCGAGCCGATGCCACCGGCGACCACATGGTTTTCCAGCGTCACCACACCATGGCGCACGCTGGCCGCATGGGCGACGATGGCCGCCGCATCGAAGGGTTTCAGCGTCGACAGATGCAGATGCCGCACCGAAACCCCGGCGGTATCAAGCGCGCCCCGGGCACGGATCGCCTCTTCAGTGGTAATCCCGGCGGTGACGACGAGAACGTCTGTGCCTTCCGACAGCACCCGCATCTCGCCCACCTTCAGGGGGGTGTCGAACAGACGCGGCACCGAACCGCGCAACACCCGGCAATAAACCGGGCCATCGATGCTGTCGGCGGCCTCGACGATGCCTTCCACCTCGGTGGCATCCCCGGTCTCGATGACCGTCATATTGGGGATCGCGCGCATTACCGAGATATCCTCGATCGCCTGATGGGTCATGCCCCCCGGCGTGGTGATCCCCGGCAGAAAGCCCATCAGCCGAACCTTGCGGCGCGGATAGGCAATCGAGGCCATGAGCTGATCATAGGGCCGACGATAGAGGAACACCCCGAAAGTGTGGATGAAGGGGCGAAGCCCGGCGAGACCCATGCCGCCCGCGAAAGACAGCATGTTCTGCTCGGCCATGCCCATCGACAGAAACTGCTCGGGGTGGCGATCCCGGATGCCGTCGATCTCGACCGAAGAGGTGAGATCGGCGGAAAGCGCGATCACCTCGGGGTGCTGGGTGATGTAGTTTTCAAACGCAGAAGCGTAGGGGCGTGCGACCATTTCAACCATGATCTATCTCCTCAATGCGCATAGTCGACGGGGGCGATGCCAAGCTCGGTCGCAATCGCCTGATTGTATTCGGCACGCTCGTCTTCCGACTTGAAGCGCACATAGTGCAGACGCGGGAAACGCCGTTCGAGGATCGGCATGCCATGGGTCGGCGAGGTGCTGGCAAGGATGACCAGAGGTTTACCCTCGTGCTTTTCCTGTTTCGCCTGCCGCATCGCCTCAAGGTCATGCCCGTCGATCTCGACACAGACCGCGCCGAAGTCGATAAACTTCTGCCGGATGTCGCCGACGCGCATCACGTCGTCCATCGCGCCGTCGCATTGCTGGCGGTTCACGTCCATGATCGCCCAGAGATTGTCGATCCCGTGATGTGCAGCGGCTTGCACCGCCTCCCAGGTCTGACCTTCCTGCACTTCGCCATCCGACATGAACACCGCGACCTCGCCCGGATCGCCCTTGCGCCGCCGACCCCAGGCCAGCCCCGCGCCGGTTGAAAATCCGATCCCCAGCGTGCCGTTATGCACTTCCATGCCCGGCGAATGCTCCGCCCCGATCATCTCGACCGAAGAGCCATCCTTGTTGAACATCTCAAGCCCCTCGGGCGCCATCCGCCCGGTCTCGATCAGCGTGGCATAGGCCACCAGCGCATAATGCGCGGGGGCGATGAACAGCCGGTCATATTGCGGCTCGAACGGGCCATTATAACCCGCGCCGGTGACGTAATCGGGATTGTCCGCCGAAGGCACGCCGCCAAAGGGCAGCGGCACGGCCGGCAGTGTCGGCGGGCCGAGATGCAGCGCCTCGTTATAGAGGAACGCGAGCTGTTCGGCGGCGGAACACGCCTGGCTCAGGTAGCCGCCATTATTACGAATCGTGTGTTCGAAAACGCGACGGCGGATCCCGAGGGCAACGTTCTCAGTGGTTTTTTCGTTGCGAAAGTCTGCTTCGACGGTCACGGTCGCTCCTCCAAATGCAACAGGCTGATGTTGGTCTGGGGGCAATGTTACAAACGACAGCCAATATTGACAATTGTTTTTTTGAGTTACGTCGAATTTGTTTTGAAGCCCTTCAAAACGGTACGTCGCCGGGCGCGCACAGCTGCCGAAAGACGGGCAATTTCGCAGGGTTACCGAAAACAGATATTGATCTGGCCCGCAGCGCAAATTCACTCCGCCCTGCCCTGCCGTCACTCGTAATCACGAAATGCTGCGCAATGCACGAAGGGCCACAAAGCGAAAGCTGCGCCGCAGCATTGGGACGAATGACGAGCGGCGTTCAGGACCAAATCCGAAGACCGCGCCCCCGACCCTCCCAACAGACTGGCTTGTGCCCATCGCCCGACAGGCAAGCGTTTTTGTTGGGGATAGTTCGCAGCCCGGCTGTTGGGCGGGGAATCCAACAAGCTCCGCAAACTGTCTATGCCATCACACGGCCAAACAAAAACAGGCTTCAGCGCCTTACTTCATTTTGCTTTTGTAGGGAATGGCGCACTGGGCAGAACGCCTGCAGCGATCCAAGCGTCGATCTGCGCCAGTGCGGCTTCGGCGAAGGCTGGATCGTTGATATGGGCGTCAAGCTCGACCAGCGTCACATTCGCCGGGCAGCGCGCGCGGATCTCGCCCAGGAAGGCGGCAAGGCCCTCGGGATCGGAGAGCGGGCCGCCGGGGCGATCCCATTCATTGCCGCCCTGAACCGGCAGAAGCAGGGTGACCGGCCCCTTTGCCGTGGCCAGTTGGGTGCAGATCGCCTGCGCCATCTCGCGGCGCTGATCGGCGGTCATCATCACCGATGAGAGCAGCCGGTTATGGGCATGCACCTCTTGCCCGGCCAGTTTCGGCGGCATCGCCTGCCAGCCGACGAAATCCACCAGATCGTAACAGCCGATCGAGACGAGCTGCGGGGTACCTGCGCGCCCTGCCCCGGTCATCCGGTCGGGCCCGGCGCTGAGGGACGAGCCCATGATATGGTTGCCCAGCTCCTGCGGGGCGAAATCCATCACGGCGGCAAAGGCACCTTCGGCGGCGAGGCTTTCAAACGCCCGCCCGCCCATGCCGGTGGCGTGAAACACCGCGACCTCGAAGCCGCGCGCCTCAAGCGCCGGTTTCAGCGCCACCATGTAGCGCAGAACGGTTTTGCCAAAGCTGGTCATCCCGATCAGGGGCCGGTCGCGTTTCGGCGCCTCGACCGCACGCGCCGCGCCCAGCACCGCCCCGGCGGCTTGTGACAGCGAGGCTTTGCAGACCGAGTTGAGACCGTAAAGTCCGCCGGCCCAAAGGATCATCTGCACATCGGCAGGCAGACGCTCGGGCGGGATCAGCGGCGAGAAGGAGACGGTCGAGACGATATATTTCGGCACGCCCAGCGGCAGTGCGGCACAGACATCGAGCGCCAGATCGGTGCCCATGCTGCCGCCCAGCACCAGAACGCCGTCAAACCGGCCTTCGCGGTAAAGCTGCAGGGCCAGCTCCGAAGCGCCGCGCGCCATGATCTGCATGGCAAGGTTTTCGTCTTCGCCCGCGATGGCCTCGGCAATCGAGCTGCCCCCGGCCTCGGCCACCTGATGTTTGGAAATATCGGTGGGCTGTGACGGATCGCCCAGCACGCTCACATCCATGCTGAGCACCGCACCGCCCTGCCCGCGGATTACCTCGGCCAGATAATGCAGCTCGTCGTCTTTGGTGTCATAGGTGCCGACAATGAGGATGGTGCGCGCGCTCATAGCTTGATCCATGCGGTTTTGAGGTCGAGATACTTATCGAAGGCATGAAGCGATTTGTCATGGCCATTGCCCGATTGCTTCACCCCACCCAGCGGTACGGTGATATCGGCGCCGCCATAGGTGTTTACATGCACCACGCCCGCCTTGATCTTGCGGATCATCCGGTGGGCGCGAGACAGATCGCGGGTCCAGACCGCCGAGGCGAGGCCGTAATCGGTGGAGTTGGCGATGGCGACGGCTTCGTCTTCGCTGTCGAAGGCGATGACGGCCAGAACCGGGCCAAACACCTCTTCTCGCGCCAGCCGGTCATCGGGCGATACGCCGGTAACGATGGTGGGGGCCATGTAATAGCCGCCGGTTTCTTCCAATACGCGCTGCCCGCCGATGCGGATGTCGCGCCCCAGCGCACGGGCTTCATCTACAAAGCCGAGATTTTGCTGAAGCTGGGTCAGCGAGTTCACCGCGCCCGAGGTAGTGGCGGGGTCAAGCGGATCGCCGGTTTTCATGCCTTCGACATAGGCAGCCAGCGCTTCCACAAATTCATCGTGGATCGAGCGCTCGACCAGCAGCCGCGACCCGGCCACGCAGACCTGCCCGGCATTGCGAAAGATCCCGTTGGCCGACACCTTGACGGTTTCCATCAGGTCGGGCGTGTCGGCAAAGACGATGTTGGGCGATTTGCCCCCCAGCTCCAGATAGACCCGCTTGAGGTTCGAGCGGGCGGAATATTCCAAGAGCCGCCGTCCGACCGGGCCGGAGCCGGTGAAAACCAGCACATCGACATCCATCGACAGGCCCATCGCCTCGCCTACAACTGCGCCGCGGCCGGTGACCACGTTGAACACCCCGGCAGGCAGCCCCGCTTCAAGCCCAAGCTCGGCCAGCCGCACCAGGGTCAGCGAAGCGGTTTCGGCGGGTTTCAGCACCACCGAATTGCCCGCTGCCAAAGCCGGGGCGAATTTCCATGACCCGATCATCAGCGGGAAGTTCCACGGCACGATGGCCCCGACCACGCCCACCGGGGCGCGGTGGATCAGGCCCAGGGTGCCGGGATCGGTCGGGGCGATCTCGCCATAGAGCTTATCCAGCGCCTCGGCATAATAGCGGATCGTGCCCGCCGCCGAGAGCGGTTCAGCCTTCAGCGCCATGCCAATCTCGGTGCCATTGTTGCGCACGCCGAGCACCGCAAGCTCCAGCGCGTTTTCCTCGATCAGATCGGCCCAGCGCAGCAGGATTTTCTTGCGCGCTGAAGGGGCCAGATCAGCCCAGCGCCCATCGTCGAAGGCGCGGCGGGCGGCAGTGATCGCGGCCTCGGCATCGGCTTTGGTACCGGCGGCCATGGTGGTGAGCACCTCGCCATTCAGGGGCGAGATCACCTCAATCACAGCGCCATCCGAGGCCGGGCAACGGGCACCGTCGATCACATGCAGCGCGGGCGGTACTGGCGCAGCACGCAGGGTTTCAATCCGGGAGAGGTCGAGCATGGCTTACCCTTGTTGGCTTTCGTGAATGTCGTGGTCATGCGAGAATTCCGGCTCTTTCAGCCGCGCCTCGCGGATGACGCCCCAGAAATGCATGATGATCAGCAGCAGGATGGCGACGGCGAGGAAGGCCGAGATCGGCCGGTCGACGAAATCGAGCGGCGACTGCACCCGCGCCATGGCCGAGCGCAGCTTCACCTCCATGATCCCGCCCAGCACCATGCCAAGGATCACCGGCACGATCGGCAGGTTCTGACGTTTCAGCACCAGCCCGAGCAGACCGAAGGCGGCGGCAATCCCCGCATCCGTCACCGAATTGCGTAGCGAATAGACGCCGACAAAGCTGAGGGTGAGGATGGTCAAGCCGAGAAACCGCGTGGGAATCTGGATGATCTTCATCAGCCGGTTCGAGGCCAGCGCCACGAAGATCACCACGATGATATTGAGCAGGATCATCGCGATATAGAGCGCATAGACGAAATCGAGATGGTCGCGGAACAGCCCCGGCCCCGGCACCACGTTGTGCACATAGAAGACCGAGAGCATCATCGCCGTCAGCGCTTCGCCGGGGATGCCCAGCGCCAGAAGCGGGATCATTGCGGCGGCGGGCACGGCATTATTGGCGCTTTCCGAGGCCACCAGCCCTTCGGGGCTGCCCTTGCCGAAAGCATCCGGGTCTTTCGAGGTTTTCTGGGCGTAAGTGTAGGTGAGGAACTGCGCGGTAAACTCGCCCACACCCGGGATCACCCCCATCAGAACCCCAAAGCCCGACCCGGCTGCGGCGATGCGCTTGTGCTTCAGCACCCCTTTCAGTGCGCCGAACATATTGCCCTCGACGCGCTGGTCTTCCGGGGCGTGTTCGGGCTCGGAGAGCAGCACAAAAGCCTGACTGACCGCGAAAAGCCCGAGCACCACGACGATCAGATCGACACCCGAGGCGAGGAAATCAAAACCGAAGGTGAAACGCTGGGTGTATTTCACCGGCTCCAGCCCCACCGTGCCAATGAAGATGCCAAAGGCGGCGAGCGAGCCTGCGGCGAAGGTTTGGCCACGATGGGCGATCACCACCAGAATGATGCCCATAAGCGCGGCCAGAAAGATTTCGCGCGAGCCAAACATCGGGGCGACTTTCGCCAATACCGGCGACAACAGGATCAGCGCGATGATCGACAGGATACCGCCCACGAAAGACGCACCATAGGCCAGCCCGAGGGCCCGCAGCGCTTCGCCGCGCTTGGTCATCGGGTAGCCGTCATAGGTGGTCAGCGCATTCACCGGGGTGCCCGGCGTATTGATCAGGATCGCGGGCAGCGAACCGCCATACATCGACGAACCATAGATGCCCAAAAGCATGGTCAGCCCGACAATCGGCGGAAAGGAAAAGGTGGCGGGCAGCAGAATGGCAATCGCCACCGCCGCCCCGACCCCGGGAATGGCGCCGATGATCACGCCACCGACAGAGCCGATGAAAAGCGCGACCAGCACCTCGGGGGTCATGATCAGGTGAAGTCCGGCAAGCAGTGCGTCCATGTCAGCCTCGTCAGAAATAAGTCATCATCAGGCTGCGCAGCCCACCCGGGGGCAACAGCTCGTATAGCGCACCGGCAGGGATCTTGACCTGCAGGAAGCCGCGAAACACCACCACCACAACGAAACCGAAAAGCAGGGCCACCGCCATCCAGCGCCAGCCGCGATAGCCCAGCCGATAGCTGAGTGTGGCGGTGAACAGAAGGGTGGCGGGCAGATAACCAAGCAGTGGCACCAGAGCAACATAAGCCATGAACCACAGCGCGTATTCCACCGACTTGATCCAGTGCAGCACTTCCTGAAACCGCCCCGGAATGCGTTCGGAGACCAGCGCGCCGATCATGTGCATGGTGCTGAACAGAACCATCGCAAAGACCGCCACGGCAGGCCAGAAGGCCGGTTGGGCAAAGAGTTTCGTCCCATCAACCCAGCGGGTCTGAAACGGCAAGTTCACCAGAAGGAAGATGGCAAACAGGAAGGACAGCAGCGCGATGAAAAAGTCACCGGGCCGCCGGTAGCGTTTGAACAGATCCTGAAACGTTCTGATCCGGCTCATCTCGTTCTCCGCATTTTAAAAAGGCCCCGGGCGGCGCTGACCGCCCGGGGTGGAGAAGATTACTGACCGATCAGACCAGCCACGGTGCCAAGAGTCTGAGCGTCATGCTCGATCTGGGCGTCGGCTGCGGCGGCATCTTTCCAGTAGATCAGAGCGCCGGTTTCCTCAGACAGCTTTTTCGCGGCATCCGAGGCCATCACCTTTTCCGCCACTGCGGCGATCTTGGCGCGCACGTCTGCAGGTGTGTCTTTCGCCACGAAGAGGCCGTTCCACAGATGCAGATCAAGCTCCGGCTGAAGCTCGCCCACGGTCGGCGTTTCGGGGATAAGCGGGATGCGCTCCTCGCCGATCGAGGCCAGCACGTTTACCTGATCAAGGCAGGGCAGGATCAGTTGCAGCGTGGTGTTGATCACGTCGGCATCGCCGGAAGCGAGCGTGTTGCAATCGAGCGCGTCAAAGGCGGCTTCGCTGGCGAACTGGAAACCCGACTTTTGCGCCAGGGCGAAGGTCACCTGGGTGGGGATCAGGAACGAGCCGAAATGGCCCAGAGCCACGCCGTTTTCATTGGCGTATTTGGCCAGCTCATCCATCGTGGCGAAGGGCGCATCTTTCGACGCGGCGATCACGAACGGATAGGTCAGGAAGATGCCGACCGGATCAAACGGGTTCGGGCTCAGCGCCGGGATGCCCACCTCGGGGCCGACCAGCGGCACGTCGATCACGAAGCTGCCCACGGTGTAGCCGTCAGCCGGGGCACCAGCCACTTCGGCCGCACCGGGGAACGGGCCACCGCCGCCGCCCGGTTTATTCACCACCGCAGCAGGCACGCCGTATTCGGACTGAAATTCGTCTGCGATCATCCGGGTCAGCACGTCTTCCAGATCGCCCGGCGGGAAGGGCACGACAAACTCAACCGGCTTTTCGGGATATTCGGCATGGGCCGCCAGCGGCAACATGCCAGCCACGGCAACAGCGGACATGGCGAGGAATTTCTTCATTGCAGTTCTCCCTGTTCGCGGTTCATTATTTGAACCATTGGTAACATTTATTGTTGCATTAGAAACGAAACTCCGTCAACAATTGAGTTGAAAAACCTGAAATCGACGGCTCATCAGATTAGATTGCTATGGGAACGATCACAAAAGCGCTTGAATTGCTTAATTTTTTCTCACGCTCCCGGCCTGCGCTGGGGCTTGGGGATTTTGTGCGTCTGTCCCACCGTGACAAGGCTACGGTGCATCGTCACCTTGTTGAACTGGCCGAAAATGGCTTTCTGGAGCAAAACCCCGAGACCCGCGCCTACCGGCTGGGGCCAGCGATTCTGCGTCTGACCGCCGTGCGCGAGGCCACGATGCCGATGCGCTCGCTTGTTGCGCCCGTTGTCGCAGACCTTGCGAATGAGGTGGGCGAGCTGGTGCATTTCTCGCTTTTGCAGGGCGAGCAGCTTTCACCGGTGCTGCACACGGATCCGGGCCGTCACGGCACCCAGGTGCATTTTGACGAGGCTGAAGTTTTGCCTCTGCACGCCACCTCGTCGGGCCTGGCCGTATTGGCCTTCGCGCCACCAGATCTGCGCAAGACCGTTCTGGCCGGACCGCTCGCGCCTTTTGCCTCGCAGACCATCACCGACGCGGCCGCGCTGGAACAGGCGCTTGATGCGGTGCGGGCCAGCGGGTTCGGCGTCAATGATCAGGGATTTGATGACGAGGTCGCCTCGGTCGCCGCGCCGGTCTTCGGCCCCGATGGCAATGTGATCGGCGCGCTTGGAATAGCCGTGCCATTTGCCCGGATGACTGAAGCGAAACGCACTGAAATCAGCAACCTTCTGCCGGGCGGCGTGGCCCGGATCACCACCGCCACCGGCGGCACTATTCCCACGGCGCTGGCCGAGACCTGGAAGGCCGTGCAGCCCGACGCCGTATCGTGACCATGAGGATCGTATGAAAGACGCCAATTTCCTGAAAGAACACAATGCCCGCAGCATCTGGCATCCGATGGCCCACCCGGCCGACAGCATTGCCAATCCGCCCGACATCATCGTCGGGGGTGACGGGGTAAGCATCACCGATGTCGATGGCCACACTACCATTGATGCCGTTGGCGGGCTGTGGAACGTAAATCTCGGCTTTTCCTGCCAGCCGGTGAAAGAGGCAATTGCGGCACAGCTCGACAAGCTGCCGTATTATTCGATTTTCCGGGGCACCACCAATGATGCGGTGATTGAACTGGGCGAGATGCTGCGCGAGTTCTTTGCGCCTGATGGGCTGACGCGCGCCTTCTATACCTCCGGCGGATCGGATTCGGTCGAGATCGCTTTGCGTCTTGCCCGCCAGTACCACAAGGTGCGCGGCGAGGCTGGAAGGGTGAAATATCTCAGCCTGAAAAAAGGCTATCACGGCACCCATACGCTGGGCGCGAGCGTCAATGGCAACGCCAATTTCCGCACCCAATACGAGCCGCTGATGCCGGGCTGCTATCACATCCCGGCGCCCTATACCTATCGCAACCCCTTCAACGAAACCGATCCGGAAAAACTGGCGCAGCTCTGCCTGGCCGCGATGGAAGACGAGATCAAGTTCCAGGGGGCCGAGACCATTGCCGCGATGATCATGGAGCCGATCCTTGGCGCGGGCGGGGTGATTGTGCCGCATGAAAGCTTCATGCCGGGGGTGCGGGCGATCTGCGATAAATACGGCATCCTGCTGATCGCCGATGAGGTGATCACCGCTTTCGGTCGCTCCGGCGACTGGTCCGGCTCGCGCCACTGGGGTGTGCAGCCTGATATGATGACCACCGCCAAGGCCATCACCAACGGCTATTTCCCGTTCGGAGCCGTGATGATTTCCGACAAGGTTGCCGAGGTGTTTGAAAGCGACACATCCGGCAAGGGGGCCATCGGCTCGGGCTATACCTATTCCGGCCACCCGGTCGGGGCGGCAGCGGCCATCGCCACCCTGAAAGAAACCCTGCGCCTGAACGTCAAAGACAATGCCGCGGCCCGCGGGGCACAACTCTTTGCCGGGCTGAAGGCGCTGCAGGAGAAATACAGCATCATCGGCGATGTGCGCGGTGGCCACGGGCTGATGTGCGCGCTGGAGCTGGTCAGCGACCGTCCCAGCAAAGCCCCGATCGACAAGGGCACCATCGGCAGAATTCACCGGGCCACCTATGAAAGCGGCACCATGGTTCGGGTCTCTGGCAACAATATCATCCTGTCGCCATCGCTCATTCTGACCGAAGAAAACGTGGCCAAGATCCTTGCGGATCTGGATCAGGGCTTCGCCGCAGCGTGACGGTATTGGGCAGGGCTGTGTACGGTGTTGTCACCGTGCCCGGCCTCGCCCCCCCCCTGCCGCTACCCTTCCGGAGCGTCGAAAAAGCGCCTTGCGAACAGGTCGGGCGTCAGGGGTGTGGCCAGAAGGGGCGCCAAAGCCACCTCTGACAGCCAATCGGCCGACAGCGGGCCATCCTTCTGATGCGCGGCGATGAAGGCCGGAACATGGCCCTGCGCGTGAAAGCTCGCCATGCCATGCGGCGCCAGCACCAGATAGGCCGCGATCCGCTCGGCCTTGCCGGGAATGATCAGCCCCGCCGCCTGCGCCTGACGAATGGTTTCAACCAGTTTGCCCAGCGCTTCGCTGTTATGCTCGTCGCGGCCACGCGCGGTATCTTCGGTGACCGGATGCGAATGGAACATCAGCGCGAAATAGCCCGGCTGTTCGCGCGCGAAGGTCACATAGGCGACGCAAAGCGCGCGCAACTCATCTAGCGGGTTCTGATCGGCTGCGGCCTGCGCCTGCGCCTGATAGCTCCCCAGCGCCTCGAATCCCAACGCCGTGACCGCGTTCAGCAGGGCGGTCTTGTCGGCGAAATGGCGATAAACGGCGCTGTGACTTACCCCCAAAGCGGTCGCAATCTCGCGCAGAGAAAAGTCCGGCCCACCGCGCGCAGTGATCAGCTCTACCGCCTTTGCGATCACCGCCTTCGGCAGATCGTTATGATGGTAAGTCTCTCGCGTTACTGCGGTTTTTCGGGTCTTGGCAGCCGGGGGCATGGATCAGATCTTTCTTCGGAATGCAGCAAGACTGGCCTGCCGCCGAGGGGATTGCAACGGCTATGACAGAGCCCGCCACAGCAATCACGCAAATGAATCTTGACACAAATGTGACCGCTGGTCACAGTGTGACCAATGGTCACATAAGGCTAGTATGTCAGGGAGAAAAAAATGTCAAAGCTACTGGGGGTGCCCTCGCGGCGCCGGTTTATCCAGCTTGGTGCAGCCGCAACCGCGACCGGCCTGTTCGCCCCGTCGATTGCCCGCGCCGCCGCCAGAAAGATCAAGATCGGCTATGTCGGGCCGCTCTCGGGTGTGCGGGCCGATTTCGGTGCCACCGAGAAATGGACCATCGAGATGGTCAAAAAGCACGTCGCCAACGGGCTGACCCTCAATGGCACCCATTACGACGTGGAACTGGTGGTGCGCGATAACCGCTCGGATCAGCAATACTCGGCCACAGTCGCCAGCGAGCTGATCCTGCGCGAGCGCTGCAACCTGATCCTGGCCCCCGATGGCGATGCGGCGATGGCCCTGGGCGAACTGGCCGATACCCGCCGGGTGCCGACAATCTCGTCGATGGCGCCGTGGCAGGCCTGGCTGTTCCCGCGCGGCGGCACACCGGACAAGGGCTTTCCCTATACCTTCCATTTCTTCGCCGGATCGGATGCGGTGCTGAATGCCTTCACCAGCATTTTCAGCGCCCTCGACACCAACAAGAACGTGGGCACGCTGTTTCTTGATAACCCCGCCGGGCGCGGGCTGATGGACCCGAATATGGGCCTGCCCGCCGCGCTGGGTCAGGCCGGGTTCAATCAGACCGAAGCAGGGCCGTTCCAGCTGAGCAGCAACGATTTCTCCAATCAGGTTTCGACCTTCCGGGAGGCGAACGTCGATATCCTGTCGGGCTTCATGTATGCCCACCATTTCGTGCCGTTCTGGAACCAGGTGGCACAGGCGGGACTTTCCCCCAAGGCCTGCGCGATGGCGGCAGCCTTCCTGTTCCCCTCGTCGGTCAATGCTCTGGGCGACCGGGGCGACGGGCTGGGCACCGAAGTCTGGTGGACCCCGAATTTCCCCTTCGAAAGCTCGATCACCGGCAACAGCGCCAAGGCGCTCGCCACCGCCTGGGAAGACAGCACCGGCCAGCAATGGACGCAGCCGCTCGGCTATGGCCACGCGATGTGGGAAGTGGCGCTGGCGGCCCTTGCCAATGCCGCCGATCCGCTCGATCCCGACAGCCTGCGCGACGGCATAGCCACGCTCAGCACCGATACGGTGATCGGGCCGGTCGATTTCGCCCATAGCCCGATCAAGAGCGTCGCGATCACCGGCTTGGTGGCGGGGCAATGGCGCAAAAACGCCGGGGGCAAATACCCCTATGAGCTGAAGGTCGTCGACAATGCGATGATGCCGCAAGTGCCGGTTGACGCCGAAGTCGTGGCGCTGTCGCTCTGATGCATCTGCACAGGAAAGGCGACCTGCTGTTGCGGGCCGAGGGGCTGAGCAAGGCCTATCGGGGCGTGCCCGCAACAGACAGCGTGGATCTGGAGCTTCACGAGGGAGAATGCGTGGGGGTCATCGGGCCGAACGGGGCGGGCAAGAGCACGCTGCTGGGGCTGATGGTCGGGTCGGTGCGCGCCGATGCGGGCAAGCTGATGCTCGATGGGCAGGACGTTACCCGCACCGCCACCCATGCACGGGTGCGTGCTGGGATCGCGCGGGCTGCCCAGATACCGCAGATTTTCGGCCGCCTGCCGGTGGCCGAAAATGTACTGCTCGCTGCCGTCTACGGGGCGGGCATGCGTGGCCACGTGGCGGCGGACTGGGTTGAAGAGGTGCTCGAAATGTGCGGGCTGGCCGATCAGGCCGAGACCGGCGCCGAGCATCTGGGCCTGCTCAGCCGCAAACGGCTGGAACTGGCCAAGGCGGTCGCGGCGCGCCCGAAAGTGCTGCTGCTCGACGAGGTTGGCGCGGGCCTGACCGAACCGGAGATCGAAGAGATCATGCAGCTGGTGGCCGTGCTGCGGCACGGTCGGGCGGTGATGTGGGTGGAGCATATCCCCTTTGCCCTGCGCGGCGTGTGTGAGCGTCTGGTGGTGATGGATAAGGGCGCCAAGATCCTCGACGGGCCGTTCGATGAGGTCTGGAACGATCCCGATCTGCAGGCGATCTATATGGGGGTGCCCGACGATGCCGCTGCTTGAGATTGATAGCCTCGCGGCCCGCTATGGCGAGCTGATGGCTTTGGACGGGCTGAGCATCAGCCTGAACGAAGGCGAGACCTTGGCGATGGTCGGGGCCAACGGGGCGGGCAAAACCACGCTAAGCCGGGTGCTTTGCGGCCTGATGCCCCCTGCTGAGGGTTCAATCAGGATCGACGGCACGCCGCTGCCTGCGGGCAATCCCCGCGCCGCGGCCGCGGCCGGTCTGGCACTGGTGCCCGAAGGGCGGCTGTTGTTTGACAGCCTGACCATCGAGGAAAACCTGCTGATCGGGCGGACGGAGCGCAGCGGGGTCTGGACGCTTGATACGATCTACGAGCTGTTTCCGATCCTGCGCGAGAAACGCCGCCTGTACCCCGGCGCGCTGTCGGGCGGGCAACAGCAGATGGCAGCCATCGGGCGGGCGCTGGCCGCCAATCCCCGCATTTTACTCTGCGATGAAATCTCGCTGGGCCTGTCGCCGCTGGTCACGTCAGAGGTCTACAGCGCCCTTGAGCGGGTGCGGGCCGAAGGGGCGGCGCTGATCGTAATTGATCAGGACGTGAGCCGCGCCGCTGCTTTCTCTGACCGCGTGGCCTGCATGTTTCAGGGGCGGGTCACCTATGAGGCCGCCGCCGACAATGCCAGCGCCGCCACCCTCAAAGACGCTTATTTCGGATTGAACACATGACCGAGAGCCTTATCGAGCTTCTGTTTCAGGGCATCACCCTTGGCGGGCTATACGGTGCAATCGGCGCCGGGCTCGCCCTGACCTTCGGCATCCTCAAGGTCGTCAACCTCGCCCATGGCGAGCTGATCACCCTTGGTGCCTTCATCGCGGTCGGGTTGGAAGCCCTCGTGCCCGGCCTGCCGATCATCGCACTGCTGATCGGGGCATTCGTTGCCTGCGCGATCATTGGCGGCGTGCTTCAGGCCGCCTTTGTCGAACGTGCCATGTCGTTTCGCGATCCGATGGTGCCCCTGCTTGTAACCTTCGGCATAGCGGTGATCTTGCGCAATCTGCTGGTTGAAACCGTCGGCGCCGATCTGCGCGGGCTGGATGTGGGCGGCATCGCCCAGCGCAGCTTTCAGATTGGCCAGATGACATTCGGAGCCCTGCCGCTGCTGACGCTGGGCGTGGCCATCGCGGTGTTTATCGGCCTGTCGCTGCTGATCCATCGCACCGGGTTTGGCCGTGAAGTGCGCGCCCTTTCGGACCGGCCGGATGTGGCCGCGCTGATGGGGGTGCGGCTGAAATGGGTGCATATCAAGGTGGCGGCACTGGCGGCGGGCTTTGCCGCGCTGGCCGGGGTGCTGCTGGCAATGCGCGCCAGCGTCTCGCCCTTTTCCGGTATTTCCTATCTGCTGGTCGCCTTCGAAGTGGTGGTGCTGGGCGGGCTTGGATCCACGCGCGGGGCCTTTGGCGCCGGGGTGTTGCTGGGCGTCATTCAGGTGGTGAGCAGCCGTTTCGACAGCAATGCGGGGCTGCTTTACGTCCACCTCGCCTTCTTCGCCATCCTTGTGCTGCGCGCGATCACCGGGAGGCTCGC
This sequence comes from Paracoccaceae bacterium, assembly GCA_050290705.1. Lineage (GTDB taxonomy): Bacteria > Pseudomonadota > Alphaproteobacteria > Rhodobacterales > Rhodobacteraceae > Sinisalibacter. The sequence continues at coordinate 52,459 of JBNKIC010000020.1, read as the reverse complement.
ATGAAAACCCAACGCTTCAATATTGCATTGCTCGCCCTCGGGCTTGCCGCATCTCTGGCCGGAGCCGCGCTGCTTGATCCAGGCCTGCTGTTTCTGCTGACCGAGGTCATGGTGATCCTGCTTCTGGCGCAGATGTGGAACCTGCTTGCAGGCTTCGGCGGGCAGGTTTCGCTGGGGCAACAGGCCTTTGTCGGGCTTGGCGGCTACTTGCTCTATTTCGCAGCGAATGCCACCGCTCTGCCGATCTGGGTCTGGCTTGCGCTGGTGCCGCTGGTCGTGGGGCTGATCGCCATCCCGCTGGGCCTTGTGGTTTTCCACCTCAAGCACGCCTATTTCGCCGTCGGCATGTGGGTTGTGGCGGAAATCCTGACCGGCCTGTTCATGCGCTTTGACTGGCTCGGCGGTCCCTCCGGGATCATCCTGCGCCCCGGCGGCCAATCGATGACCAGCAATCCCGAACGCCCGATCTTCTTCATCGCCAGCTTTGGCTTTGTCGCGGTAATCGTCGGGCTGCGATTGTTCCTGAAATCCAATATCGGGCTGGCCTTGCTCGGGATGCGCGATAATCCCGAGGCGGCGGCCGCGAGCGGTGTGGATGTGCGCCGTATTCACCTGCTTGTCTTCTGCATCTCGGCGGTCGGCAGTGCGGCAGGAGGGGCGCTGTACTACATCACCACGCTCTATATCTCGCCCAGCGATGCCTTTCAGATGAACTGGCTCGTCACCATGATGTTTGTCTCGATCATCGGCGGTCTCGGCACGCTGACGGGTCCGATCCTTGGCACCCTGCTGTTTGTCGTGATCCGCGAGGCGATGAACTCAGCCGGGTTCAGCGGCGGCACATACTGGATCGTGATGGGCGGGTTGGCGGTTGCCGTCCTCCTGCTCGCACCGCGTGGCCTCTGGCCCGCCTTTACGCAATTCCTGAACGCTCGTAGGCAGAAAGCACAGCAATGACCATCAGCACCAAAACCGCCCCGCATCACTGGACCGTCACCGAAACCATGGCCGCCCTGACCGCGCGCGATATCGGCGCCGAGGAGCTGCTGGAGCATTATCTTGGCCGCAATGCCAGCCTGGGTGCAGAGGTGAATGCGGTGATCGAAATCAACGAAGAAGCCGCGCGCAAAGCGGCGCGCGCCGTCGATGCGGGCACGATCACCGGGCCGCTTGCGGGTCTGCCGATGAGCATCAAGGATTGTTACGAGGTCGAGGGCTTTGCCGCCACCGCAGGGATCCCCGATCTGGCAGGCTATCGTCCGACCCGCGATGCCGATGCGGTGGCCCGGTTGCGGAGCGCCGGGGCGGTGATCTTTGGCAAGACCAACGTGCCGGTCGCGGCCTCCGATCATCAAAGCTACAACCCGATCCACGGCCTGACCCGCAATCCCTGGGATGGCACGCGCAGCGCCGGGGGATCGTCCGGCGGTTCGGCGGCGGCGCTAGCGGCGGGGCTGACCCCGCTGGAACTGGGCAGCGATATCGGCGGCTCGATCCGGGTGCCGGCGCATTATTGCGGGGTCTATGGCCATAAACCGAGCTATGGCATCGTGTCGGGCCGTGGCCATATCCCCCCCGGCCCCGGCGCGCTAACCGCTTCGCCGCTGGCGGTGAGCGGCCCGCTGGCCCGCAGCGCCGAAGACCTGACCCTCGCGCTGCATCTGCTGGCCGGGGCGGAAGGGGATGCGGCTTCAGGCTGGACCCTGACCTTGCCAAAAGCGCGGGTGACCGGGTTGAAAGGTGCACGGGTGGCACTGTGGCTCGACGGCTTCCCGCTCGATGACGACTACCGCGCCGCACTGGAGCAGTTTGCCCGGGAGATCGAAGCCGAAGGCGCAAATGTCACCCGTCTGGCTGGCCCCCCTGCCCCGGTTGCGCCAACGGACGACCTGTATTTCCGCCTGTTGTTTGCGGTGATCGGCGCGGGCATGCCCGATGACGATATCCGCGGCTTCGAACAGGCTGCGCGCGAGCTGCCGGACCATCCCTTTGCCGCGATCATCGCCGAGACCATGCGGTCGCGAGTGAGCGATATGACCGTGCTCGCAGAACGGCAGGCGCAGCATATCGCGAGGTGGCGGGCGCTGTTTGCCGATTACGATGTGGTTCTGGCCCCGGTGGCGATGAACGTGGCGTTTGAGCATCAAACCGAGGATGGCCATGGCCCGCTGCCGCAACTGCGCCGCACGCTGACGGTTTCGGGCTCCGAGCGCCCCTATATGGAAAACCTGCTTTGGCCGGGCGCCGCAACGCTGGCCCATCTGCCCTCAACCGTGCGCCCGCTCAACACCCGCGTGGCCGGGCTGCCCGCCGGGGTGCAGATCATCGGCGACCTATACGGAGACCACACCACGCTGGCCTTCGCCCAAGCCTGCGATCAGGCCTTCGGCAGCGCCGCGCTGGCACCGGATTTTCGCTAGAATAACGGCCATGGCAACGACGTCGGCACCGGTTGATCAGCACGGTCCGGTCATCCGCGCTGGTGTCGAAAAAGCAGTACCCTGCCCCGCCAAAACTCGGGGTTGGGTCACCAATTTGACAGAAAAATTAAAGTAGCCTGGCGGGTCACACGAGGAAACCAACCTGACAATGCCGATGACAGTGCTGGAGATCGGGCATCTGGGCGCGCTCACCTTCGGGAACGAGCGCGAAAGGGTGTTCGCTTACTGCGTCCAGTGCCGGCGTGATCTGACCTTTGCCGAGTATCGATGCGTCTTTCCTGTGGGTAGATTGAAATTAACGGCACAAAACTGCCCCATAATCCTCCGAACCCGCCGTCTCTGACTCATCAGGGCAGCGAGACACCGCGCCAGGATGATCTCGTCAAGAACGACGCCATCGACTTCAAATCAACGGATTGCGCGCCAATTGTCGGCAGTCTGGCAATGGTGCGCTTCAGATGACCCCCTTAGAAATGACGGAAACACATTTGGAGGTGCCCGATGAAAGGTGCAGATATTCTGGTCGACATGCTCATCGGTTATGGCATCGATACCGTGTTCGGCGTGCCCGGCGACACCAACGTACAGTTTTATGAGTCGCTCCAGCAGCGCGAGGACGAAATCACCCATGTGATGGCGCGCGACGAACGCTCTGCCGGGTTCATGGCGGACGCCTATGGGCGCTTTACGAACCGGCCCGGTGTGGTCGAATGTCCTTCCGGGGCTGGCGCGATGTATTCGCTGCCGCCGATTGCTGAATCCAACGCCTCCTCAGTGCCGGTTATTCTTCTGACCATCGACATTCCTCTGCCCGGTGAAGGCCGGGGTGTGCTGACGGAACTGGATTGCGCCAAGCTGTTCGAACCGGTCACCAAGATGTCGATACAGGTGAAATCGGCTGAAAAACTGCCGGAGATCCTGCGCCGCGCCTTCCGTACGGCCTGTTCGGGAAAGCCAGGTGCCGTGCATCTGCAAATCCCTGAGGACCTGTTGAGAGCCGACGTCGATCCGGCAACGGTATCCCTGCATGTCGAGGAGGAATGCAAGACCTTCCCCGCCCTCCCCACGCGCCCCGCACCGGGACTGGTGGAGCAGCTGATCGGGGCGCTGGAAAAAGCGGATCGACCGCTTATCGTGTCCGGAGGCGGCGTTCTTCGGGCCTGCGCCGGGGATCAGATTCTACAAGTTGCGGAAAAGCTGAACATACCGGTTTGCACAACGATGACCGGGCAAGGCACGATGCCCGACGATCACCCGCTCTCGCTTGGTGTCATCGGCGATAACGGGTTCCATCCGCATGCCAACCGATCAATGGAGGAAAGCGATTTCGTTCTGTTCGTCGGCTCCAAGATGGGGTCGGTGGTGACCATCGGCTGGACCTTCCCAAAGATCACGCTCAACAAGCGCGTCGCGCAGATCGATATCGATCCGCAGATCATGGCCAACAACTATGAGAATGTGATGTCGATCCCGGGCGATGCCAAGCTTGTTCTGAACGACCTGCTGGCCGCCGTACCCGCCGGATTTGACAGCGCCAAGTACCAGCCCTGGGTGGACCATCTGAACGCGCTGCGCCGCAATTTCTGGGACAACGCCCAGGTCTTGTTGAACAACGACAGCACCCCGCTGAGGCCCGAACGGGCGGTGCGGTGCTTCAACGAGGCGCTTGAAGCCTCTGGCGAACCTGCGCTGATCTATTCCGATGCGGGCACGCCGACGCCGCATATGACGCGGTTCCTGAAGATCAACGACAAACGCACGCGCTTTGCGATCCCCCGCGCGTTCGGCGGGCTGGGCTCGGCGCTGCCAGCAACAGTCGGGGCCTGGCGCGCCGACCCGACCCGCCGCCCGATTGGTCTGTTTGGTGACGGCTCTTTCGGTATGTCTGTGGGGGAACTGGAAACGCTTGTCAGGTTGCAGATCCCGGCCATTCTTTTGCTATTCAACAATGGCCATTTTGGCTGGATCAAAGGTCTGCACCGGCTGAAGGGTCACAATCAGTGTTTCGGGGTGGATTTCACCCCCCCCAAAGGTCAGGCCATCGCAGAGGCCTTTGATCTGAAAGCCTGGACGGCCAAAACACCGGCAGAGCTCGACACCGCGCTGGCCGACGCATTTGCGCATAAGAAAGGGCCCTGCCTCATCGATGTGCATGTCGAATCCATCGCCGACCGGGTCCCGCCCGTCTATTCTTGGCTCAACAAGCGCGGTAAGGACCCGCTGCGGCTTGAAGCCGAGGATGTTGCGTTCCTTTGAGTGAAAATATGACCATGACCGTCCCCCGCTCCACCTCAGTTGCCGGAAAAGACATAACCGTTCTGGGCGCCGGAGTAGTTGGAACCTGCACTGCGCTTGAGCTGCAAAGACGCGGTGCACGGGTGACGCTGATCGACCGCAAAGAACCCGGCCGTGAGACATCCTATGGCAATGCCGGGGTCCTTGCCCGTTCTTCCTTGTTTCCGCTGAACAATCCCGGATTATTGGGAGATCTGCCGAAACTTCTGACAAACCGCAGTGCAGCCTTGAGATATGACTGGCGCTTCGTGCTGGGAAATCTCTCTTGGGCGACGCGGTTCATCCTGAATGCCCGGCCCGCTCGGTTTCGCGAGACAACGCAGGCGCTGGACAGTTTGATTCAGCTTTCCATTGCAGGTCATAAGGCATTGATCTCGCAAACCGGTCAGGAGCGCCTGCTCTCGGATAAGGGCTGGGTCTTTCTCTATCGGTCTCAGGAGCAGTTCGGTAAAGCCGACCTGCAACGCCGGACCTTGCAGGAATTCGATGTCGACACAGAGATCCTGGATACGGAAGGATTGAGGCAGCTCGAACCCGCCTTGAATGCGATCTTTCCGCGCGCTTTGTGGATCAAGGACACCCATTCGGTTAGCGACCCCGGCGCCCTGGTCGAGGCCTATGCACAGCTGTTTCGCAGCAATGGCGGCATCATTGAACAGGCAGAGATCCGATCCCTGTCCGAGGGCGAGCGTGGCGTGACGCTTGAGTTCGGTGACGGACGGTCTCGCAGGTCGGATCATGTGGTCGTTTGCCTGGGGCCCTGGAGCAAATCCCTGATGCAAACCTTCGGCTATGACGTTCAGATGGGATTTGAGCGCGGATACCATGCCCATTTCACCGGTGTGCAGGACGGGGCGAATACGCCGCTCACCCGCCCGATCTACGATACCGGAGGAAGCTATGTGCTCGCGCCGATGTCACAGGGGCTGCGCCTGTCGAGCGGTGTGGAGCTGAAGGATTGTGATGCGAGGCCGACTCCGGTGCAGCTTGATATGGTGGAACACGCGGCGCGGCAGGCCATCTGCCTTGGACAAAGGATCGAAAAGCAGCCCTGGCTGGGCAGCCGTCCGACCTTTCCCGACAGCCGTCCGGCGATTGGACGGGCGCCCGATGCGAAACATGTTTCTGTTGCCTTCGGTCATCAACATATCGGATTGGCAACCGGTCCCGGAACGGCGCAAATTCTGGCCGACATCATCGAGAGCAAGTCGCCCCCGATCGATGCCCAGCCGTTTCGCCCCGAGCGTTTTATCCGGCGCCGTCGCTGATCAACGCAGGGCCCGCGTCTCGGCTGCAATCCAGTCGCGGAACCTGAGCACCGATTTCGACACTCTGCGACGTTCGGGATAAACCAGATAATAACTGAAACCACTCGGGACAGCCGGTCCAAAGGGCAGATGCAGCCGACCGCTTTCAAGATGGTCTTCGATCATGAACACCGGCAGGACCGCCAGGCCGATACCGGCCAAGGCCGCCTCGATTACCATTGTGGTCTGCGAAAACCGAGGGCCGGAAATCGGCCCTTGATGCTCGGCCCGCTTGGCTTCCATCCAGCGCAGCCAGCTGTCAGGCCGGTGGGCATTTTGTATTTTCAGATAACGGCTGTGATGGTCCAGCGGCAGTTCTGCCCCCGGAGCGATCAGAGAGGGCGCCGCAACCACCGCCACGTTTTCCACGATCAACTGAGACGTGACCATATTCGGCCAAGCGCCGCGTCCGCGCATGACAGCGACATCCAGATTCTGGTCTTCGATATCGGTCTCGCTGCGCAGCGGAAGCATGTTGAACCTGAGATCCGGATGGCGAGACAGGAAATCCTTCATCCGAGGCACCAGCCACCGGCTGGCCAAGCTGTCCTGTATTCCGATTTGCAAGGCATCCTGAGCACGGCTGCCGCGCACCACATCGATTGACGCCTCCTCCAGGTCTTCGAGAATACCTGTGATCGAGTTGGCGTATGCCTTGCCTGCATCGGTCAGAACAAGCCGTGGGCCAAACCGTTCGAACAGGCGTATGCCCAACTGCTGTTCCAGTTTCCCAATCTGTCGGCTGACGCCGCTTTGTGTCAGCCCCAGCTCGTCCCCCGCACGCGTAAAGCTCAGATGGGTCGCGGCAGATTCGAAAGCCTGCAGAGAAGTGAGTGAGGGAAGGTATCGCCGCATATCATGACAATATGTCATTCAATGCCAACCATTCAACATTTTTCGCATGGTCGCCCCCGTGGCAAGATCACCGAACAAAAAAAGTCCAACAGGGAACAAAGAACATGCGAAAACGCGACTCCATCGACCGAAACTTGATTGCTCTACTGGAAGAAGATGCCCGCATCTCCACCTCGGAAATAGCGCGCCGGCTGGGGGTGGCCCGGTCTACAATCAACGAGCGTATGGCCCGCCTCGAACGCGAAGGCATCATCATGGGCTATTGCGCCATCATACGTCCGGAAGAAGATGTTCAGGAAATGCGCGCAATGGTGTCTTTGCGTTGCGAACGGATCGCCTGCCGGGCCATCATCAACGAGCTACGCGCTTTTCCGGAAATCGACGAATGTGTCTCGGTCACCGGAGAGGATGATCTTATGTGCTTGGTGCGCACCCCATGTGCGGAAGATCTGGATGCACTGGTCGACGACATTTCCCAGATCAGCGGCGTCAAGTCCGTTGGCGCGACGATAATGCTGGCCAGCAAGTTCACCCGACGCGGCCGCGTGACTGCCCATCCCGTACCGCTGAAGCTTGCCAGCTAGGACCGCGCCCCGGCACGTACCAAGCTGTGCGCCGCATCGGCCAAATGAAACACCGGAAGGCCGGTCTCTGCCCTGATCGCAGCTGCATAGGGCGGTAGGTTGCCGCATTCCAAGATCACGGCCGACAAGCCATTGCCGCGCCGCACAAGGTCACGTGCGGCCGCGACTACGTCGCGTTCCATCGCCTCACGGCTGAATTCACGCAGCTGAGCGCTGCGGGGTGCCAGGAAGGTGCTGGAAAACAATTTACTGTCGTCCATTCCGGAGATCTCTGCCATTTCGGGATCAATCCCCGCCGCTGCCAGAGCATTCGGCCCGAGCGACGCCCGTGATGCCGTCATGATGCCGATACGGCCGGGGCGGACTATCCTCGCCATCGGATAAAGCGACAAGGCCGACAGCATCACCGGAATCGACACGGCCGCAGCGATCTGCGCCTGAACGGAGACCAGAAACCCACATGTCGAGACCAACGCCGTGGCGCCGCGCGCCTCCAGAGTTTGCGCAGCTGAAATGAAGTTTTCGACCAGATCGGGGGTCGGCGGGCCGTCCTGGACGACCTTTGTGCTGTCTGCACCGTCCACCACCAAGACCTCGCAGGGGAAAGGATAGGTTTCCGGCGCCCCGACGTCGCCGGGAATCCGTGGAAACGCGGTATCGAGCGACAGGATGCCCAGTTTCAATTCAAATCGCCCTTGTTTGGCTATCCCCTTGAGCCGCTGACCGGCTCAGAGCAGATGACATAGTGCAATGCATTCTCGCTCCCACTTCACCTGGCCTTACGGCGGTGCACAACCAACATTTTGCCGGGTTTTTTAATTCTCCCAGCAGATTGCTAGTTTCGTTTCGGCGCCCGCATGTACAGGATATGGCCAGATAAAAATACCACCAAAAACCAAACAGGGAAACAGACATGACGTATAAGATCGCTACGATTGCCGCCTCGGTTATTGCGCTGACATCAAGCGCAGCATCGGCAGAGAAATGGGATATGGCACTTGCCTATGCCGCCTCGAACTACCACTCGGAGATCGCGGCGGAGTTTGCTGCCGAAGTTACCGCGAACTCCGATCTTGAAATCGTGACCCACCCGGGTGGCTCGTTGTTTGCCGGCGCCGAAATCTTCGGAGCTGTACGCAAGGGCCTGGCTCCAATCGGTGAACGCCTGATCTCGGCGCTCGGCAATGACGACGCGGTCTACGAAGTCGACAGCGTGCCGTTCCTGGCCACCGGATTTGACGGCGCCAAGACATTGTACGAAGCCTCGAAGCCCGCACTGATCGAGACCCTGGAAGATGCCAAGCTGCACTTCCTCTATTCCTGCCCGTGGCCGCCGCAAGGGTTTTACAGCACCGTGGAAGCGACAGATCTGGACGCGCTGTCGGGTCTGAAATTCCGCGCCTACAACGCCACAACGTCGAAGATGGCCGAGGGCTTGGGCATGGTGCCGACCAAGATCGAAGCGGCCGAGCTTGCTCAGGCTTTTGCAACGGGAACCGCCCAGTCGATGATTTCCTCGGGCTCGACCGGCTATGACCGCAAACTCTGGGAGCATGTCGATTACTACTACGACGTGAAAGCCTGGCTGCCGCGTAACATGGTCATCGTGAACGGCAAGGCATGGGCGGGCTTGGACGACGCAACCAAGGACGTGATCACCACTGCCGCCGCGACTGCCGAAACCGCCTGCTGGGCCAAGGCAGAAGAACTGGACGGCTGGTATATCGAGCAGTTCAAAGAGCAGGGCATGACCATCGGCACTCTTCCCGACAGCGTTCAAGCCGAGTTTGAACGGGTTGGCGCGGAACTCAGGGCAGAATGGGCTGAACGCGCCGGCGAAAAAGGTGCCGCCATTCTTGAGGCCTATGAGGCGGCGAAATAAGCTACGCCTCTGAGGATCGCGCTCTGATCGGGCGCGATCCTATCTCTATCCACCTACGGTGCGGGGAATAGCGAATTGCGCAAACTGTCTGATTTTCTGGACCGGGTTTACCGGCTGGGGGGCATATTATCGGGTGTCAGCCTAGTTGGCTTGTGCCTATTGGTGCTCTACAGCATCCTGGCACGCCTCCTGGGGCTCTACGCAGGCGGCGCGACAGATTTTGCCGGCTATTTCATGGCCACATCCACCTTTCTGGCGCTGGCCGATACGTTCCGGGCGAATGGCCACATCCGGGTGCAATTGCTGGTACAGAGATTTATCGGCGGCACGCGTCGGGCAATTGAAATTATTTGCCTTCTTGTGATGTCAGCTGCCACCGTCTTTATCGCGACCTACATGACGCGGCTGGTCTTCGACAGCTACAGCTTTGGTGAGCGCAGCGAGGGCGCCGATGCGATACTGCTCTGGATGCCTCAGACCCCGGTGGCCATCGGGGCCATCCTGCTGGCGATGTCCGTTCTGCATACATTGCTTCAGGCGTTTGTCGATTATAACGCCGTGAACCCTGAAACCAGAGGGCATGAAGGGCCAAACGAAGTATGACAGAGACACTTTCCATCATCATCTTCCTCTCTGCTCTTTTCGTCCTGCTCGGGCTTGGGGTCTGGGTCGGGATCGCCCTGCTGATTACGGCGATACTGGGCATGGCGTTGTTCACCAGCGTCCCCATTGGCGACGCCATGGCGGTCACAATCTGGGGCGGGCAATCGTCGTGGACCCTGACGGCACTGCCTCTGTTCATCTGGATGGGCGAGATCCTCTTTCGCACCAAGCTTAGCGAGACCCTGTTTCGCGGCCTTGCGCCGTTCCTGCGGCGCCTGCCGGGCGGGCTCTTGCATGTGAATGTCGGCGCGTCGGCGGTGTTCGCTGCGATCTCGGGTTCTTCGGCGGCAACGGTGGCCACGGTCGGCAAAATGTCGATCCCCGAGCTGACCCGACGCAACTATCCCGACCACATGATCGTCGGCACATTGTCCGGCGCTGGCACGCTGGGGCTTCTGATCCCGCCATCTATTTCCATGATTATCTTCGGTGTCACGGTCAACGAGAGCATTTCAAAGCTGTTCATGGCCGCGATGATACCGGGTATCTGTCTGGCGCTGATGTTCATGACCTACATCGTTTTGTGGTCATTCCTGAACCGAAAGACCTTCAACCCCGTTCAGGACTTTGAAATGTCGAGTCTGGGCAGACGTCTGGCCGATCTGCTTCCGGTGCTGTGCCTGATCGGGGCGGTCATCGGCTCTATCTACAGCGGGATCGCCACGGCCACCGAAGCGGCGGCGCTCGGAGTCGTCGGTTCGTTGCTGCTGTCGCTCTGGCAGCGCAGCCTGACCCGCGCAAGTTTCGCTGCAAGCGTGATAGGATCGGTTCGCACAACGGCGATGATCATGCTGATCCTGATGGGCGCCGGTTTCCTATCGCTCGCGATGGGGTTCACGGGCATCCCACGGGCGTTGGCCGAAGCCATCGGCAGTTGGAACCTGGGGCCGCTGGAGTTGATCGCGATCCTGACGGTTTTCTACATCATCCTGGGCTGCTTTCTGGACGGGCTCAGCTCGATCGTGTTGACCATGGCCGTGATCGAACCGATGGTGCGCGCCGCCGGTTTCGACATGCTCTGGTTCGGTGTCTATCTGATGATCGTTGTCGAAATGGCCCAGATCACGCCGCCCATCGGCTTCAACCTGTTCGTTCTGCAGGGTATGACCGGGCGTGATATGGGGTTCATCGCCCGCGCTTCCTTTCCGATGTTCCTGGTCATGTGCCTCTTTGTGGTGGTCCTGGTGTCTTTTCCGGGCCTTGCGACCTGGCTTCCCGGAATACTGAGCAAATAGGAGGCAGACATGAAGCCGAAAATCGTACTGGTTATGGTCGATATCGCGCATGAGGAAAGCAGCCTTACGCTGCTGTCATATGTGCGGCAGAACTTCGAAGAGAGCACCATCCACGTAGCCTACGTCATGCCCTACGGCTATTACAGCTATGTTGAACCCTTTGTGTCGAAAGAGAGCCAGGCGGCCGCAGCGGAACGTGCACGACAGCATCTGTCTGCATTGCTCTCAAAATCTGGCCTGGAGGATGCGTCCTATCATGTTCTGCGTGGCGGAATCGGTGAGCAGGTTGTGCTGGAAGCAAGCTCGATAAAAGCGGACCTGGTGGTAATCAACGCAACACGGTTGGACAGCCACCATACCACGCTTGGAACGCATGCTGCGCAGATCGCGCGCCATTGCGGCTGCAGTGTTCTTTTGCATCGCGCCCCGGCTGCAGACGCATAGCACGCGCTGGGGCCTCGCGGATCGGGCCTGTTGTCATCGCAGAGGCTGTTCGCCTGAGCCCCGGTTCAGCACATGACACGATGATCCGGGGCGCTTAGCGCGCGCCGCCGAGATAGCGGCGTGCCAGAGTGCGGCCGTGTTGATGTAACGCGCGTTGCGACTAAAGAGATAAAAAGAGACTGAAAAGAAAAAGGCTTAGAGATTTCTCTCTAAGCCTTTGGAATTCTATGGTGCGCTGGGGAGGATTCGAACCCCCGACCCCTTGATTCGTAGTCAAGTACTCTATCCAACTGAGCTACCAGCGCTTGGGTGGGCGGGATTTAGCCCCTCTGTTCGGGCAATGCAAGGGGGCAATTGGAAATAACTTCGGTTGTTTTGATCAGCGCGCACCCACCCCCTGAAATCCACGCGGCAGGTGCAGCGCGAAGGTCGTGCCCTCCGGCCCGGTGCGCTCCAATGCCAGTTCGCCGCCGTGCCCGCGGGCGAGTTCGGCGGCGATGGCAAGGCCCAGCCCGGTGCCGCCCTTGCGGGTGCCCGCCGAGAAGGGCTGAAACAGGGTTTCCTGCGCGCGGGCGGGCAGACCGGGGCCGGTATCGGTTATGGTGATCACCCATTCCTCGGGCGCCTCGCGGGCAGCCACGACGATCTCGCCCGCCCCGCCAGAGGCTTCGATCGCCTGCCGGGCGTTGCGCACGAGGTTGTGCAGGATCCGGTAGAGCTGTTCGGCATCGGCGCGCACACACAGCCCAGCGGGCAGATCTTCGCCATAGGAAATATCGTGCTCGCCGGTGGCCAGACGTTCGCTTTCGACCACATCGCCCACCACATCGGCCAAATCGACAAGGCTGAGGCGTGGCGCGGATTCTTCGGCACGGCCGAAGGCCAGAGTCGATTCGGTCAGGTTCACCGCGCGGTTGATCGAACCAATCAGCTTGGGCACGGTGCGCTGCACCCCGGGATCGGCGCTCATTTCAACCCGGTCGGCAAAAAGCTGGGCCGTGGTCAGGATGTTGCGCAGATCGTGGCTGATCCGCGCCACGGCCCCGCCGAGCTGCGCCAACCGCTCTTTTTGCTTCAGCGCGCCCGAGACCTGGGTTTCGAGATCGTAGAGCGCCTCTTCGGCCTCGCGCAGCTCGCGCACTTTCGAGGATGGGGTGATGATCCGACGGGCGTCTTCCGGCGCCATGCAATAGGAGACCATTTCGGCCACCACCTGTTTGATCGGGCGCACCATCAAGCTGCGCACGGCAACAAACAACAGCGCACCGGTGATCACGGAAATCACCAGCGACAGCAGAAACACCCGCACGCCATAGTCGACCATCGCGGCGCGCAGCGGGGCGGTGGCCATGGTCACCTCGATCTCGATCCCGCCTTTGCGGACCGGATCGCCGATCACCCGGATCACTTCATCATCCGGCGTGATCAGCCGGTGCAATGCGGCGCGCATCAGCGAGAGCGTACGCGGCGCGCGCAGATCGTAGGTGTCGACAACCGGCGAGGGCACCTGAGACGACAGCATCAGCTCGCGGGCCTTGTCGCGCAGCAGCACCACGTTGAAGACTTCGGCGTTTTGCAAAAGTTCCTTTTCCAGCGACGGGTCGATCATATCGTTGGCGAGCAGCACCAGCGAGGCGATCTGGGCCCGTTCCAGCCGGTTTTGCAGGTAATCCTGCCGAAACCGCGCCACCGACGGCACGAAGATAAACACCTCCGAAATCATCACGAAGGTGATTGTCAGTATCAAAAACCGGCCCGATAGCGTGTTGAACATCTCGGCCTCACCCGCCCGCGCGACGTGCGCTTGTTGTCATTTTATCAGGGAAGAGCATCACGATACAGCCTTAGGATTACAGCTCATTCCCAGCGGCTCTGCGCCGCAGCACCCGGAGCACCAGCGGCAGGGCGGCGAGCGCACAGAGGCCAAGGATCGGGATCAGGATCGGCGGCGAGAAGATCACGCTCAGATCGGGCTCCTGCCCGGCCTCGATCACATCGCCCAGCCCAGACCCCACCGATGTCAGCACCAGCGCGCCGGGAAGGATGCCCAGCGCGGTTGTGACGGCAAAGCGCGACAGCGGCACGTTCAGCAGCGCCGGCACCACATTGGCCACGAAAAACGGCACTGCCGGCACCAGTCGCATCAGAAACAGAACCGACCACTGGTTTTCGTCGATGCCCTGTTTCAGCCGGTGCACCGCACCATGGCTGGCATCAATCCGGCGCGACAGCGGCTCGCCAAAACCGATCCGTACGGCAAGGAAGATCAGCACCGCCCCCACGCTGGCCCCGGCGATGTTAAACAGCACCCCCGGAAACAGCCCGAACAGAAAACCGCCGGTCAGCGTCATCAGCGTCGCACCGGGCAGTGAGAAGCCCACGATGCCAGTATAGAGCGCAATAAAGGCGATAACCGCAGCCAGCCAATGTTCGCCAACGAAGACCATCAACGCGTGGCGATTGGTCACCAATGTGTCGAAGCTGAAATAGGGGCGCAGAAACACTGCGCCGATCAATGCGACCACAAGGATCACGACGATTGGCGCGAGCCGCAGCGCGCGGGGATTTGTTCTGGTCATCCTGCCTCCCTGAGTTTCGTGCAAGATGGGGCCTTGGCCCGGTAAATCCCAGCCTATGCGGCGCATTTCACGCGGGATTGATCGCGACAAAAAGAATGTTACAGAAAGGTACGAATTCTGCGCCACGGGATTTGACTTGGGGGCAAAGCCCGCCTATAGACCGGGCTTCGAATGTAACGGCCCCCGAATCCACCGGGTTTTGCGGGCTGCCTGGAACAACGGAGAGGCGCATGAAACGCACCTATCAACCCTCGAATCTGGTTCGCAAGCGGCGCCACGGCTTCCGTGCTCGCATGGCAACCAAAGCGGGCCGCAAGATTCTGAACGCGCGTCGCGCCAAGGGCCGCAAAACGCTCTGCGCGTAAGCGGCTCCCCAGAGTCTGACGATACGATGATACCGCCGGAGACCCCCGTGACTGCGGACAGGTCTTCGGCGGTTTCGTCATGTCTGGAGGTCCTGCGCAAGCGCGCCGACTTCCTGGCCTGCGCCCGCGCGCGCAAGGCCCCTGCCCCGGCGTTTTTGCTACAAGCCCGCCGCCGCGATACGGGCGATGGCATTCGCGTGGGCTTCACGGCCTCCAAAAAGGTGGGCAATGCGGTGGCGCGCAACCGGGCCAAGCGGCGGCTGCGCGCGCTGGCGCGGCTGGTGCTGGCTGACGCGGGCAAGCCCGGCTGGGACTATGTGCTGGTCGCCCGGGCAAATGAAACAGCCAGCCGCAACTTTGCCGATATGGAAGCCGACCTGCGCCGGGCACTGGCCAAAATCCACGCTCCACGCGACAGGGCTTGACCGTTTCCCCTTTGCATCGCAAATATTGAATATAACAATATTTGAATGTTCGCATTGCGAGCAGATGGGAGGAGATATGGCTTTCACCTTCAACGATCAGGAGATCGAGACCACGGCCAGCGGCTATCTGGTCAATCAGGAAGACTGGAGCGAGGATCTGGCCCGCGTCATGGCGGCAGCGGAAGAGATCGAAGAACTCACCCCGCGGCACTGGGACGTGATCAACTATCTGCGGGAAGAATATTTCGACAACCGCGAAAACCAGCCCAATACCCGCGCCATCATCAAGGCCATGAGCGACAAATGGGATGAGAAGATCAAACAGGGCGACCTTTACGCGCTGTTCCCGCTCGACCCGTCGAAACAGGGCGGCCGCATCGCCGGACTGCCGGAAAGCCGCCGCAAAGGCGGATACTGAGCAATCGAGGTCGCGCTCTGACCGTACTTCAGGGCCTGATCTCCACCAGCTCGATCCGGTTGCCGAACGGATCGTCGACGAACAGGCGCGCCAGACCCGGCAGATCGACATCGCGGCGAATAGCCAACCCGGCCGCCGCGATCCGCGCCTCGGCATCCGCAAGCGCGGCGACCTGAAAGGCGGGGTGAGCCTTGCGGGCCGGGGAAAACGGGCGCTCGACGCCCAGATGCAGCCGCACCGCGCCACGCTGGAACCAGACGCCGCCGCGCCCCTGAAGGGCGGCGGGTTTCTCGACCACCTCAAATCCCAACACCTCGCCATAAAAGCCCAGCGCCTGATCTTCCCCGCCCTCGGGCATGGCGAGTTGTACGTGGTGGAGGGCTTCTATCATGTCGGCCTCGCATTGTATGCAATTGCATACCAAATATGCACCTCCCCCATTCGCCCGTCAAGATCGCCGCAAAACCGGCCTGCCCCTAGCCCTTGGCCCGGAGGCACCCTATATGCGGCGCATGACACCGCTTGCCTTTCTGCTTTCGCTGCCCGTGCGCGCCTATCGGCTGGTTCTCAGCCCATGGGTGGGTCATGGCTGCCGCTATCAGCCCACCTGTTCGGCCTATGCGCTGGAGGCGCTGGAAAAACACGGCGGGCTTAAAGGCAGCTACCTGGCGACCAAGCGCATCCTGTCGTGTCATCCGCTTGGCGGGTCGGGCTACGACCCGGTGCCGCCCGGCAAAGGCGATCCCGAGCCCTGACGCCGGGTGACTGAAAAGCCACAGCTTACAACTTGAAGAATAAAAGCGTTCGGGATTTGCGCCCGAGCGGTTATGAGACCCTTGTCCGACACATCAACAGGAGGGGCGTTCATGAATACCAATGCTTACACCCCGCTTTGTGCCGGATTTCAGGATCATTTCCTGGTAGCAGACGACATGTCGCGCCGCGGCTGGGCCTTTATCGCCAGCGCCTGCTAGATCCCGCCCGTTTCGGGCATTTCATCACCCTTAAACTCTGAGTCCATCGGCGCCCCCGGCCCGTTTGTCTCTTTTTTCACAACCCCAAACAGAGGCTCGGTGTGTTTTCACCGGGAACGAATATGCAACAGAACCCCTCGTTGGTGGGCAAATTGCCCCCGCATGTCACCCTTGATCTGCTGATCGACACCCATGGCGCCTGGAAGATCACCCGCGCGCTTGTTGCCACGCTGCTGCGCCGGCGTCAGCGGCGGCTGGGCTATGCCCATCTCACGAACCATCTGCGTCGGGATGTTGGCCTGCCCGAGCGCTATGACCCGCCGCCACGGCTGCAAGGTCCGGTGATGTAAGGGCTGGCGGGGCAGGAAAGCGTTTGACCTCAAGTTCGCTTGAGGTCCGATCCTGCCCCGCGAATCACCAATGGAGATAGTGATGACCGATATGACTGCCGCCCGCCCGCCACTTGATCCGGTTCTGGCCGGGCTGCTTGACCGGCATGGCACGCGCGCCATGCTGGCCGCCATGTTGCGCACGATCTTCCGTCACCGGCGGGACCAATTACGCACCCGGCGCGCAATCCGCGATCTGAGCCCGCATCTGCGCCGCGATATCGGCCTTGCCGAACCCGATCCCGGCAAGGTGCAGGGGCCCGGGCTATTCCTGTGACCCGCGCCTGCCCCTTGCCGGGCAGGCGTTGGCGGGCTACATCGCGGCCATGTTTGATGAGAGCGACGACATTCACCCGCTGCTGGCCGGCGCCCCCTCGACCACGGAGTTCAAAAAGCTCCGTAAACGCATCGTGCGCAATGTGCGCGAGGCGATCGAGCAGTATGGGATGGTCTCGCGGGACGCGAGCGCTGAGAATGGTGGACGTGGTGCCAAATGGATGGTGGCGCTGTCGGGCGGCAAAGACAGTTATACCCTGCTCGCGGTGCTCTATGAGCTGAAATGGCGCGGGCTTCTGCCGGTAGAGCTGCTGGCGGTAAACCTCGATCAGGGCCAGCCGGGGTTTCCGGCCACGGTATTGCCCGCGTTCCTTGAAAAAATGGGCGTGCCGCACCGGATCGAGTATCAGGACACCTATTCCATCGTTATGGATAAGGTGCCCCAAGGCCGCACCTATTGCGCGCTGTGCTCGCGGCTTCGGCGCGGCAACCTTTATCGGATCGCTCGCGAAGAAGGCTGCTCGGCGGTGGTACTGGGCCATCACCGCGACGACATTCTGGAAACCTTTTTCCTCAATCTTTTCCACGGCTCCCGGCTGGCCACGATGCCGCCGAAGCTGGTGAATGAAGAGGGCGACCTGTTCGTCTATCGCCCGCTCGCCCATGTGGCCGAGGAAGATTGTGCGCGCTTCGCGGCGGGCATGGATTACCCGATCATCCCCTGCAATCTATGCGGTTCGCAGGACGGGCTGCAACGCCAGCAAATCAAGGGCATGCTCGACGAATGGGAACGGCGCGCGCCCGGTCGGCGGCAGAAGATGTTCAAGGCGCTGTCCAATACGCGCCCCTCGCATCTGCTCGACCCCGAGCTCTTTGATTTCGCCGGTCTCAGCCTCGGCACGCCCGGGTCAGGCGACAATTTGTGAAAATTCTTCCTGCGTTAACCGTCGATTGACCTCCTGACCCTAGGTTGAGTGTCAATGGGTGCTTTGGCCCTAGCAGGAGGGACAGGTTCATGCCGCTCGTCCACGGCAGTTGGATACAAACCATCAAGCGTACCATTCACGCTGTGCTTCTCGGCCCGCAGCTGGCTGCCTTCATTCCGGCGCTGATGCTCGGGGCCTATTGGTATGGCGGCGAAGCGGTGCTGTTGATCTTGGCGCTGATTTTCCCGGCGCTTCTGGCGCTGGCCGGAATTATCACACGCTCGCCCAGCGCGCCCGGGCGGCGCGACCCGGTCACCGGCCTGCCCGGCAGAGCGCTTCTGGTGCGCAGGCTTGATCAGAATATCGCGCATTATCCACATGATGGGCATCAGGCCAGCGTATGTCTGGCGCTGGAAATCGACAATTACCGCACCCTGGAACGGCAATACGGGCCAGAGGCCGGCGCTACCGTGCTGCAAGAGGCCGCCCAGCGCATCCGCTTGGTTCTGCGCGATGAAGACACGCTGGCCCAGCTTGGGCCGGGACGCTTTGGCATCGCCATCAACAAGACCCCCCGCGTCGACCTTGAAACGCTTATCGAGATGTCCGCCCGCCTGCAGGAGGCGCTGGTCGATCCACTGACCTTCGATCACACCCGCGTGCTGATCACCTGCTCGGTCGGGTTCGCCCTGCCCTCACGGGTGCTGGCGCAGACCGGCGAATCCTATCTTTCGGCCGCCGAAAGCGCGCTGCATGAAGCCTCTGAATCCGGGCCGGGCTCGATCCGGGCCTATACGAAGGGGATGCGCCCCCGCCTCGACCGGACCGAAAGCGTGGTGAAGGACGTGTTGCAAGCACTGGAATCCGGGCAGATCCGGCCCTGGTTCCAACCGCAGATTTCCACCGATACCGGAGAGATCACCGGCTTTGAAGCTTTGGCCCGCTGGATGCATCCAGAAAAAGGCCCGATCGCACCGGCGGCGTTTCTGCCCGCGATTGCCCGCGGCGGACTTTATGAACGGCTGGGCGAAGTCATGCTGTTTCACGCGCTGTCGGCGCTGCGCGAATGGGATCATGCCGGGCTGAACGTGCCCACCGTGGCGGTGAACTTTTCGCCCGACGAGCTGCGCAATCCCAAACTGTTCGATAAGATCCGTTGGGAACTCGACCGGTTCGATCTGGCGCCCGAACGGCTGACCATCGAAGTGCTCGAAGATGTGGTGGCGAAATCCGACGACGATACTACCACCCGCAACATCGCCGCCTTATCGCGGATCGGCTGCGGCATCGACCTTGACGATTTCGGCACGGGCCACGCCTCGATCTCCAATATCCGCCGGTTTGACGTGAACCGGATCAAGATCGACCGGTCGTTCATCACCCATGTGGATACCGACCGCGATCAGCAAAACATGGTGGCCGCGATCCTGACCATGGCCGAGCGGCTTGGCCTTGCGACCCTGGGCGAAGGCGTGGAAAGCCACGGCGAACATGCGATGCTCGCCCAACTGGGCTGCGGCCATGTGCAGGGCTATTCGATCGCCAAGCCCATGCCGTTGGAAGAAACCAACAGCTGGATCACCGAATACAACCAGAGAATCGCCAAGGCGCCGCCGATTCCGCGTCAGGCCGGCTGAGACCAGCCGCATCTCCGATCCGTGATCTTGTCCGCCCCCACCCCACCGGTGGGGGCATTCTGCTTGCCACCCGGGCGATCCCGCGCTGAAGCGCCTTGCATTTCAGGACCGCCGGGGAAAACCGCTTGACCTTTCGGCCCCTCCCCTGTTGAACCAGCCTGACCGAAAATGACGTGGTGGCGGCATGAACAATCAGACATCGAATACGATCCTCGCCCTCGCTCTCAGCCTGGCTGTCTTTATCGGCTGGTCCATTCTGTTCCCACCAGCGCAACTGATTGCGCCCGATGGGACCACGACGAGCGCGGCAACGGATCAAACTGCAACCGAAGGCGGCGCGAACTCCGCAGCCGCTCCGGCGGCAGACACTTCGGCGACGACCGCCTCGGCGGAAGAACGCTCCAGTGCCATCGCCAACAGTGCGCGCATCGACATCGACACGCCCGCACTGACCGGCAGCATTGCGCTGGTCGGGGGCCGGATCGACGATCTGCACCTGAAAGACTATCACGAGACTGTCGACAAAACTTCGCCCACCGTCCGGCTGCTGACCCCGGCAGATCAGGAGCACGCTTATTACGCGCTCTATGGCTGGGCGCCCGGCGGCAATCTTGATGCGAGCGACGTGCCCGACGCCAACACCGTCTGGAGCATCGAAAGCGGCAGCACCCTGACCCCCGACAGCCCGATCACCCTGGCCTGGACCAATGCCAAAGGCATGATCTTCCGCCGCACGATCTCGATCGATGACAAATTCATGTTCTCGATCACCCAGTCGGTGGAAAACGGGTCGGGCGAGGTGCAACGTCTTGCCCCTTATGGCGTGATCGCGCGCAACGGCACGCCGGAAGACTTGTCCAATCGCGGGGTCATCCTGCATGAGGGCGCGATCCAGCAGGCCGACAACGAACTGACCGAGACCAAATACAAGAAAATGGTCGATATGCCGGTGGTGGATACCGAAGCCGCCCGCGCAGAGATCACCACGGTTGACCATGATGGCTGGATCGGCTTCACCGACCACTATTGGGAAACCATCATGGTGCCCGAGCCCGGTCAGTCGTTCACCGGCGTGATGAAATACGTCGAAAGCGCCGACATCTACCAAACCGAAGTGCGGATGCCGACGCTGGAAGTCGCCCCCGGCGCCAAGGCCGCAACCACCACGATGCTGTTTGCGGGCGCCAAGGAATGGGCGACCATTCGCGGCTATGAAAACAACAAGGGCATCGCCAATTTCATCGACTCGATCGACTGGGGCATGTTCTTCTTCATCACCAAGCCGATGTTCTGGCTGCTGCACAATCTGCACACGCTAATCGGCAATATGGGCTGGGCGATCATCGCGCTGACCGTGGTGGTGAAAATGGTGCTCTTCCCACTGGCCTATCGCTCTTACGTCTCGATGGCGAAGATGCGCGAGCTGCAGCCGGAGATGGAAAAGATCAAAGAAGCTGCTGGCGACGACAAGCAAAAGCAGCAAATGCAGATCATGGAGATGTATAAGACCAACAAGGTCAATCCGGCCTCGGGCTGTCTGCCAGTGATCCTGCAAATCCCGATCTGGTTCTCGCTCTACAAGGTGATCTACGTCACTCTGGAGCTGCGCCATCAGGGCTGGATCGGCTGGATCCAAGACCTTTCCGCGCCCGATCCCAGCTCGATCCTGAACCTTTTCGGCCTGTTCAGCTGGACGGCGCCCGATTTCCTCAGCTTCTTCTCGCTCGGCGTGCTGCCGATCCTGCTGGGGGTCTCGATGTGGCTGCAACAGAAACTGAACCCGCCGGCGACCGACGCAACGCAGGCGCAGATCATGGCCTGGATGCCCTGGGTGTTCATGTTCATGCTCGGCCAGTTCTCCAGCGGTCTGGTGCTCTACTGGATCTCGAACAACACGCTGACCTTCCTGCAGCAATACACGATCATGTGGAGCCACGGGAAACGGCCGGATCTGTTCGGCAACATCGCCTCGGGGCTGAAGAAAAAGCCAGAGACCGAGAAAAAGAAATAAGCATTGCAAAGGGGCGTGACGCGAAAGCATCACGCCCCTCTCGCATCCGGCGGCAGAATGCCCTAGAACCATGCGAATACCCGCCTAATCGGAATGACCGCATGGAAACGAAACTCCCCTTCCCCCTCGCAGATGAGCCCGACGACGCCAGCCGCGAGGCGGGGCGTTTGCTGTTTGCTGCAGCGACGGATTTTCTCAAGGGCGTCGTCGCCATGGATGGGTTGCCCGATGGCGACCGGCCGGAATTCTGCTTTGCCGGGCGCTCGAATGTGGGCAAATCCAGCCTGATCAATGCGCTCACCGGGCGCAAAGGGCTGGCGCGGGCCTCCAACACGCCGGGGCGCACGCAGGAAATCAACTTTTTCACCACCACGGGCGGCCCCTATCTGGTCGACCTGCCCGGTTATGGCTTTGCCAATGCGCCGGTGGCGGTGGTCGAGAAATGGCAGCGCCTGTTGAAATCCTATCTGGCAGGCCGCGCCACCCTGCGCCGCGCCTTCGTGCTGATCGACAGTCGCCACGGGGTGAAAGCCGTGGATGAAGAGATCATGACCCTGCTCGACAAGGCAGCCGTGACCTTTCAGGTGGTGCTGACGAAGACCGACAAGGTGAAAGAGGCCGACCGCGAAAAGATTCTGACGCAGGTGCGCGGTGCGCTGGTGAAACATCCGGCGGCCTATCCCGAGCTGGTGGTCACCTCATCGGAAAAGGGCTGGGGCATCGAAACCCTGCGCGCGATCATCGCTACGCTGGAATAATCGCGGCAAAATTGGCCGCAACCAATCCCCCCTTGGCAGAAAAGACCGCCGACGCTAGACGAGGGGAAACCCCGCCGAGGAAGACCGATGAGAAAGCAGACCATGACCCGTGACTGGATCGCCACCGCCCGGACCCTGAACGAAGCCCTGCCCTATCTGCAGCGCTATGAGGGCGCCACCGTGGTGATCAAGTTCGGCGGCAATGCGATGGGCGATCAGGAAGCGATGGCGAGCTTTGCCCGCGATATCGTGCTGATGCGTCAGGTCGGGATCAACCCGGTCGTGGTGCATGGCGGCGGGCCGATGATCAACCAGATGCTCGACCGGCTGAACATCCACTCCGAATTCGTCAACGGCAAGCGGGTGACCAGCGAAGAGACGGTGGAAGTCGTCGAAATGGTGCTGGCGGGCCGTGTGAACAAACGCATCGTGCAGGCGATCAATGGCGAGGGCGGGCGTGCTGTCGGGCTGACCGGCAAGGATGCCAATCTGATGATCTGCGATCAGACCGACCCGGCCCTGGGCTTTGTCGGCACCCCGGCGGATGTTGATCCGACGGTGCTGCAAAAGCTGTTTGAAGCCGAGATCATCCCGGTGATCGCGCCGATCGGCATGGGGCGCGACGGCGAAACCTATAACGTGAATGGCGATACCGCTGCGGGCGCCATTGCTGCGGCGCTGAAGGCCGACCGGCTGCTGCTGCTCACCGATGTGGCCGGGGTGAAAGATGGCTCCGGCGCGGTGCTGACCGAGCTGACCTCGCAACAGATCCTTGATCTGACCACCGAAGGGGTGATCGCGGGCGGGATGATCCCGAAAACCGAAACCGCGCTTGCGGCCATTGATGGCGGAGTGCGCGCCGTGGTCATTCTGGATGGCCGCGTGCCCAATGCCTGCCTGCTGGAGTTGTTCACCGAACATGGCGCCGGTTCGATCATCCGCAAAGGCTGAGGCCTACGCCGCTGAGGCTGCCGGGGCAGAGCTTGAACTGCTCGGCACCGTTGCTGAAGACAACACCAGCCTGCTTTTACTCGGGCCGCTTGAGCCGGGCTTCTGGCCCAGCTTCAGCACCTCGCTCGAATATGCCGATGGGAAACCCGACCCGATAGACCGCTGGTCAAAGCGGGTGATCGGGGCACTGGCTACGGCTTGGGGTGGTGAGGCCGTCTTTCCCTCTGACGGGCCGCCCTACCCGCCCTTCATCGCCTGGGCGCTGGCCTCGGGGCAGGTCTGGGCCTCGCCCGTCACCCTGCTCATCCATGCCCGTCAGGGGCTCTGGCTGTCGTTTCGTGGTGCGGTGCGGGTGCCCGGCAAAGTTGCCCTGCCCGCCGCGTCCAATCCCTGTGATGCTTGCGTGGGCCAGCCCTGCCGCACCGCCTGCCCGGTGAATGCGTTGACTGCAGACGGCTACGATGTGGCAAGCTGCAAAGCCTTTCTTGATCAACCGGAGGGCGATTCTTGCCGATTTGAGGGGTGCGCGGTTAGGCGCGCTTGCCCGGTCAGCCAGGCCTACGGTAGGTTAGCCGAGCAATCCCAATTTCACATGCGAGCGTTTCATCCGACATGAGCCTACGCCTGATCCTAACCCGCCATGCCAAATCCGCCTGGGGCGACCCGGTGATGGATGATCACGACCGCCCCCTTACCGGACGGGGACGCCGGTCGGCACAAGCCGTAGGCCAGTGGCTGGCCGAGCGGGGTTATGTGCCGGATGCGGCGCTGGTTTCCACCGCCAACCGCACAAAGCTGACCTGGCGCCATGTGGCGGAATCCTTCGACGCAAAACCGAAACCGGATTTCAATCCGCAGCTATATCACAGCGAGCCGGAAACCATCCTTGAGCTTCTGCAAAAGGCTGTCGAACCCGTGGTGATGATCGTCGCCCATAATCCGGGGATCGCCTATTTCGCTCAGGCGCTGGCTGAGCAGCCGCCAAGCGACGCGCGGTTTGCCCAATATCCGACAGGGGCGACCACCGTGTTCGATTTCCCGGCCCAAAGCTGGGACAAGGTCACATGGCGCAGCGGCACCATCCGGGACGTGGTGTTTGCCCGCGACCTGATCGGAACGGAAAAGGGCGCCCCCGAAGGCGCGCCCTTGGCAAGCATCTGGTAAACCGGATCAGAGGATCTGGCTGAGGAACAGCTTGGTGCGATCCGATTGCGGGTTCGAGAAGAACTCTTTCGGTTCGTTCTGTTCGACGATCTGCCCCGCATCCATGAAGATCACGCGGTTGGCGACCTTTTCGGCAAAGCCCATTTCGTGGGTCACGCAGATCATGGTCATGCCTTCTTCGGCAAGCTCGATCATGGTGTCGAGCACCTCTTTGATCATCTCCGGATCGAGGGCCGAGGTCGGCTCATCGAACAGCATGATCCGCGGCCGCATGCAGAGCGAGCGGGCGATGGCTACACGCTGCTGCTGCCCGCCCGAAAGCTGGCCCGGATATTTCAGCGCCTGCTCGGGGATTTTCACCTTTTCGAGGAAATGCATCGCGGTTTCCTCGGCCTCCTTGCGCGGTACCTTGCGCACCCAGATCGGGGCGAGCGTGCAGTTCTCAAGGATGGTCAGATGCGGGAACAGGTTGAAGTGCTGGAACACCATCCCGACTTCGGAACGCACTTTGTCGACGTTCTTGAGGTCGGAGGTCAGTTCGGTGCCGTCAACGATGATGTGGCCGGCCTGATGCTCTTCAAGCCGGTTGATGCAGCGGATCAGGGTCGATTTCCCCGACCCGGACGGGCCACAGATGACGATGCGTTCGCCTTCGTAAACGGTGAGATTGATATCGCGCAGAACATGGAAAGACCCGTACCATTTGTTCATGTCGCGGATTTCAATCGCCACCTGATCGGAGACTTGCATATGCGAGCGGTCAACGTCGCGTTCGATTGCTTGGCTTGACATTGAGGTCACTCCCTTAGCGATGATCGGTGCGCAGGCGATGTTCAAGATACATCGCGTAGCGAGCCATTGAGAAGGTAAAGATGAAGAACAGGAAGGCGATGAAGCCGTAAAGCTCCCAGACAACCCCGTTCCATTCGGCATTGGCGCGGATCGCGTTGGACAGGCCGACCGGATCCAAAAGACCGATCACCGAGACCAACGTGGTATCCTTGAACAAGCCAATGAAGGTCGAGACGATCCCGGGGATGGAGATTTTCAGCGCCTGCGGCATGATGATCAGCCGCTGTGCCTTCCAGTAGTCCAGCCCCAGCGCGTCGGCAGCCTCGTATTGGCCGCGCGGCAGAGCAGCCAGCCCGCCCCGCACCACTTCCGCGATATAGGCAGCGGAAAACAGCGTGGCCATAATGATGACGCGCAGGATGATGTCGAAATCCGTGCCCGGCGGCATGAAGACGTTGAGCAACAGCGAGGCCACGAACAGAAGCGTGATCAGCGGCACGCCCCGGATGAACTCGATGAACCCGACTGAAAGCCATTTCACGATCAGCAGATCCGATTGCCGCCCAAGCGCCAGCATGATCCCCAGTGGCAGCGACATGACAATCGCCGTCACCCCGATGGTGACCGACAGCATCAGCCCGCCGAATTTGCGACTTTCGACCGATTCGAGGCCAAACGGCAGGATCGAACTCATCACGTCGGAGAACAGTCCCATACCGAAGAGCCACCACAGTACAGTCGCCAGAACCGCGATAGTCGTTGCCATGATGGACCCGAGAACCGGGCTCAGGACACGCAGGGCGCCCCACCCGATGACAAAGCCCAGCGCAGCCCCGATCGGAGACCAGACCGGCCCGCCCCAGAGCAGCCAGGGCATGATGAAGATATAGAGCCCCGAGAAGATCAGCGGATTGGGCAGGCGTTTTACACCCGCCTTGATCTGTTCGGCCCGGTCTTCACCGCGGGTTACCATCAGCAGATAGCCCAGCCAGAGCGTGGCTGCAGCCAGCAGCAGACGCAGGATCCAGACCCCGGCACTGGCCGGGGCAAAGATCGTGGCGATGAAGAACACCGCAACCAGGGCAAACCAATTAGCACGGCGCGAGATCATGCTGAACAGCACCGGGATCAGCGCCACAAACAGCAGCGCAAAAGCCAGGATCGGGCGCCAATAGAGCTCACTGGGATAGAAACCGAACAGCATCTGCACCCAACGATCTCGGATCACCCCCCAGCAAGCCCCGCCATAACCGGCCTCGGTCACAAAGCCGCGGCATTGATCCAGCGAGGCGGCATTCCAAGTCGGCGACCAGAACCACGGTAGGAAATGGCTCAGCCCATAATAGAGAAATGCCATCGACAGCAGTGTCAGGATCGAATTCATCCAACCCGCAAACAGGTTTTCGCGAATCCAGCCGATCACCCCGGTTGTCGAGAGCGGCGGGTCACGCTGTTCGAGCATTTCAGAGCGGACATAAGACAGATCACTCATCTCAGCGCTCCTTCAGTTTCATGGCGTTGTTGTAGACATTCATCACGCCCGAAATCACCAGCGAGATGGTCAGATAGATCAGCATGCCGATCATGATCGTTTCAAGCTCGCGCCCGGTCTGGTTCATGGTAATCCCCATCAGGGTGCCGGTGATATCCATGTACCCCACAGCAATCGCCAGCGACGAGTTCTTGGTGAGGTTAAGATATTGCGAGATCAGCGGCGGAACGATCACCCGGAGCGCCTGCGGCAAGATCACCAGGCTCATGGTCCGGCGCGGGCGCAGGCCAAGGGCCGAGGCGGCTTCCGTTTGGCCTTTCGACACGGCCTGAATACCGGCCCGCACAATCTCAGCGATAAAGGCAGAGGTATAGATCGACAGTGCCAACCAGAGAGCGATCAGCGAATTGCGCATATGGGTGCCGCCTTTGAAGTTGAAGCCTTTCAGCTCAGGCACACTGAGATAAAAGCCCAACGCCCAAAGCGTGATCAGGGTCGGCAGCACCACCACGGCAAGACGCAGGTACCAGACGGTCGGCCGGTCGCCGGTCTTGATCTGGATCCGGTCCGCCCTCCGCCCTATGGCGCGCGAGGCAAACAGGCTGGCGATCAGAACCGCGAGCACAACGATCAGATCAAGGCTGATCTGGAAAGTGCCGCAGCCCACACCCGGTTCGCCTGCCATCGGCCCTTCAGTGGCATAATAGCTTTCGCAAGCGGCGTTATCAGGGCTTGCCCCAATCGGGAAATCTCCCAGCCCGACACGCCAGCCGGTGGGGGTTTCCAGATAATTGCCCTTGTCATCGCGGGCGTCGCGGCCAAACAGCGGCTCAGGTATATAGATGCCGCGATTGGTCATCGCGACACTATCACCCAGCATCATATGCGCCGCCGGATCATCGCCGCGGAATTCATTCGGAGACGGCAGGATCTCAATCAACACCGCCATGGTGAAGACGATCCAGAGTAGCACCGGCACCGAGCGGAAGGTGTTGACGAACACCGCCATCAGGCGCGACACCAGCCAGTTATGCGACAGGCGCAGCACCCCGACGATCACCCCGATCACCGTAGCTGCAATGCAGCCCATCACCGCCACCAGCAGCGTGTTCAGCACCCCGATAACAGCGGCGCGCAGATGCGTATCCTGGTTGTTGTAGTCAATCAGGCGCTGGTTGATGTCGTAGCTCGCGCTTTCATTAAAAAAGCCAAAGCCCAGCGATTTTCCCAGCGTGTCAAGGTTGTTTGCCGTGTTGTTAACCAGCCAGCCGATCAGCGTCAGAAAACCAATAAGCGCCACGATCTGAATTGTAATCGAGCGATATCGGCTGTCATAGATCAACATCGACAGATGGAACGACTCCTTCGGAGGGTCGGTCAGTGTCGTCATGGATTTTCCCCGTCATTCCCGGTTTGGCCGTCATTTGGCGTGCCGTCCGGTCTGTTTGTTTTTTGTTCGGGTGGGTCAATAAGCGAAAGGGCGCGAAGATCACTTCGCGCCCTTTGCCAGTTATCTTAGCGGAAGGGCGGCGAGTAGAGGATGCCGCCGTCTTTCCACTGGGCGTTCAGGCCACGGGCCAGACCAACCGGAGTGTCTTCGCCCAGGTATTTGGCAAAGATTTCACCGTAGTTGCCGTTGGCCGCAATGGCGCGTTTGGCCCAGTCGGCTTCGAGGCCGAGCATTTCACCAAGGTTGCCTTCGGTGCCGAGGATCCGGTTAACTTCCGGATTATCGGTGCCTTTGGTCAGCTCTTCGATGTTCGCCGAGGTGATGCCCAGCTCTTCAGCCGAGATCAGAGCGTTCAGGGTCCAGCGAGCGATGTCGCCCCATTCCTGATCGCCATGACGCACGAGCGGACCAAGCGGCTCTTTCGAGATGATCTCGGGCAGGATCACGTGATCGCCCGGGGCTTCGAAGGTCGCACGGGTGGCCGCAAGGCCCGACGCGTCGGTGGTGTAAACGTCGCAGGCACCAGCCAGGTATTGCTGCTGCGCTTCGGCATTGGTTTCGATCGGAACCGGCTCATAGCTGATGTTGTTGGACCGGAAGAAATCCGCGAGGTTCAGCTCGGTGGTGGTGCCGGTCTGAATGCAGACGGTGGCGCCATCAAGCTCTTTCGCCGAGGACACACCCAGCGCTTTCGGGACCATGAAGCCCTGACCATCGTAGTAGTTCACACCGACGAATTCGAACTTCAGGTCGACATCGCGCGACAGGGTCCAGGTGGTGTTCCGGGCCAGCAGATCGATTTCACCCGAAGCAAGCGCGGTGAAACGGGTTTTACCCGTGGTCGGCACGAATTCGACAGCCTCCGGATCACCCAGAACCGCGGCAGCAACCGCGCGGCAAACCGAAACGTCAAACCCGTCCCAGTGGCCGTTGGCATCGGGCGCAGCAAAGCCGACCAGGCCGGTCGTCACGCCGCAGTTCAGCTTGCCGCGCGCCTTTACATCGTCCAGCGTTGACGCCGACGCGGCGGTGGCCATCAGGCCTACCACGGTCAGAGCGCCAAGAAATACGGTCTTTTTCATATTTACCTCTTCCTGAGTTTTTAGCCCCTTAAGGGGCATTTTTTTCCGGCTAACGCCGGGGGCAGTACGAAGAAGGATCCATCCCCCCTCCATGCGCAGAGTTTGGGCGGATTCTTTCCTCGTGGTCAAGGCTTGCGGTAAGACTTTTTCAAGGGTTCGAAACCTGCAAGTCCATTGAAAAGAAATACCTTTCTGGACAGCTGCGCTTTTCAGTCACGCTTAAGCAGTGAAAATATCAGCGCTGCATCGAGAAAAGCCTGTTTTTTTTGCGCTGCATGCGCTTCGGCTTCCTCGTCTGCGCCCCACTGTTCCGTCTGCCAGTCTTCGTCGAGCCGCGACAACGCCCAGAGCGCTTCGGCCGGGCGAATCTCGTGCTGAGCGGCAAATCCCAGGATCAGAGAGCCGGTCAGCGCCACCAGATCGTGGAAGGTCGCGAGTTGGAAGGCATCGAGCGCATGCACCCGCTGTGACAGGGCGGCAAGGGCAGCTGGATCCTGATCCGGGGCGATAACCCCCACCACCGGGACCAGCCGGGCACCCAACGCCTCGGCGGCCCAATCGAGCATCGGGTCCCACCCTGCCTTCTGGCGCGCCACCAGCTCGGCAGGGGCATCGGCGCGGTGGCACAGAAGGTCGGTCTCGCCGTACGCCGCCAGCAGATCGGCCACTTCGCTATGCTGCAGCGCCACCTTGTCGATCGCCGAATTCATCGTGCGGGTCACGGGCATGGTATCGGGGCGCAGCTTTTCCTCCTGCGCGTTCCATTCCGCCGCCACGGCCTCGGCTATGGCTCGGTTGGGCATCACCAGCAGCGCTTTCGACGGGGTGCGCACCGGGCGCCCGTCAAGCTCGACGGTATAGCCGCCGTCTGCCTCGGTCACATCGGCCAGTTTCCAGAAACGTTTCGGGTGCCAATCGCTCATACTGCCTGCCTCCAGACCTGATCCACCGCGCCGGGTAGATCGGCGAAATCCGTAATCACCTGGGCCGCGCCTGCCGCGATCAGCGCTTCGGGCGGGTGGTAGCCCCAGCTCACCCCAATCGCCGCGATCCCGGCCGCGCGGGCCATTTCGATGTCAAAACTGGTGTCGCCCACCATCACCGCATCGCCCACCGCAACCCCGGTTTCCGACAGCGCCGCATGGATCATCGAGGGGTGCGGTTTTGACGGGTGCGTGTCGGCGGTTTGACGGGTCACGAAAAACCGATCCAGGTCATGCGCCGCAAAGGCGTGATCGAGCCCGCGCCGCGCCTTGCCGGTGGCAACACCCAGCAACAGCTCATCACGCGCATGCAGCGCCTCAACAGCCGCCCGTGCGCCCGGATAGAGCGGCGACACCGCCTCGGCCCCTTTCGCCTGACGCTGCGCCAGAAATGCCGCACGATAGCTTTGCGCGCCGCGCGCGATCATCGCCTCGTCGGCTTCGGGGACCAGCAGCGCAACCGCCTCGTGCAAGGACAGGCCGACGATCTGCAACACCTGCTGACGGCTCGGCACCGGCAGGCCCATATCGGTAAAGGCGATTTCCATCGCGGAAATGATCGCGTCCTGACTGTCGATCAGCGTGCCATCCACATCGAAGATGACAAGCTTCAGCGCTGCGCTCATCGCAACTCCTCGAACGGGTCATCCTGAGCAAGGTCTTCGGTCCAGCCGAAGGTATCCCAACTCGCGGCCATATGCTCGGGCAAGGGCGCGGTGATGGTCAGCGGCTTGCCGGTGACCGGATGCAGCAGAGTGATCGAGCGGGCGTGCAGATGCAGCTTTTTCGAGATGATCCCGCCCAGCTGCGCGCCCCAGCCATCGCCAAGGTTTTCCTGCCCGGAGCCGCCATATTTGCCATCGCCGATGATCGGATGCCCGATCTCGGCCATATGCGCCCTGAGCTGGTGGGTGCGCCCGGTTACCGGCTCCATCGCCACCCAGGCCGCGCGCGAGGCGACGCGGTAAAGCGTGGCATAGAGCGTATGCGCGCGCTTCGCGCCCTCGGTCGAGGCCACATCGTTGGGATGGACGCAGCGCATCTTTTCGCCCTCGCCCCTGCCGCCATGGCCCGGAGCCTTGACCAGCCCGTATTTGACTTCGCCCAGATAGGGCGTGGGCACGCCGGCAACCAGCGCCCAGTAGATCTTGCGCGCGGCGCGATGGCGGATCGCTTCAGTCAGCGCCTTGGCCATCATCCGGTTGCGGGCCAGCAACAGCACGCCCGACGTGTCTTTATCAAGCCGGTGCACCAGACGCGGCTTTTCCTCGGCGTCGAAAATCAGCGCCTCGGCCAGCCCATCCACATGGCGATTGCCCTGACCAGAGCCACCCTGAGTAGGCAGGCCCGGCGGCTTGTTCAGCGCGATGATGTAGTCGTCGCGATAGATCACGCAGCTCTGGATCATCTTGGCGTCAGCGTCCGAGATCCGGGGCTGGCTTGGTGGCGGCGCAGGCGCTTCACTATCGGGCAAGGGCGGCACGCGCACCTCTTGCCCCGCGTCCAGCCGGGTTGCCGGTTTCACCCGGCCGCCATCGACGCGGATCTCGCCCTTGCGGCACAGCTTTTCGATATGGCCCTGCGAGATGTGCGGAAAGCGACGACGAAACCAGCGGTCCAGCCGCTGATCGGCATCGTCCGCGCCCAGGGTGATGCGTTGGACCCCGCTCATAGCGCGACCAACGCACGGGTGGCGAGAATGCCAACACCGATAGCTGCCAGAGAAAAGCCGACCGACAAGACAACATAGAGCCCCGCCAGCCCGACTTCGCCGCGCTCAAACAGCGTGACGGTATCGAGCGAGAAGGCCGAGAAGGTGGTGAAGCCGCCCAGAAGGCCGGTCATCAGAAACGGCGCATAGGCCATGCCATCGCGCCGTGCGAGCGCCACGACGACCACCCCCATGATGAAGGAACCGAGAACATTGGCCACCATCGTGCCAAAAGGAAAACCGGGGCCGACGATGCGCATAACCGACACGTTGGTCAGATAGCGCGCCGAAGCGCCGATTGCGCCACCAAGGGCGACTGATATGAGCGTTGAAAACATGGGTTTTCCTTTAGGCGCCTCAACGGCAATGTCAACCTTGCCGCTTGTTGCGCAGGCCCGCGAACCAATCCACCCGCTTTTTCAGCTCGCGCTCAAAGCCGCGTTCGACCGGAATGTAATAGACGCCGCGCTTCATGCTGTCGGGGAAATAGTTCTGACCCGAAAAGGCATCGGGCGCGTCGTGGTCATAGGCATAGCCCGCGCCATAGCCCTGATTTTCCATCAGCTTTGTCGGCGCGTTCAGAATATGTTTGGGCGGGGGTTCAGATCCGGTTTTCTTCGCCGCCGCCATCGCCTGTTTATAGGCCGCATAGGCGGCGTTGGATTTCGGGGCCAGCGCCAGATAGATCACCGCCTGCGCCAGCGCCAATTCGCCCTCGGGCGAGCCCAGCCGCTCATAGGTGTTCCAGGCGTCCAGACAGACCGCATTGGCCTGCGGGTCGGCCAGCCCGATGTCTTCCACCGCTATGCGGGTGATCCGACGCGCCAGAAAGCGCGGGTCTTCGCCTGCGGTCAGCATCCGCGCCAGCCAGTAGAGCGCCGCGTCGGGGTCAGAGCCGCGCACCGATTTGTGCAGGGCAGAGATCAGGTTGTAATGGGCGTCGCCGGATTTGTCGTAGCTCGCTGCGCGCCGCATCAGCCGGGTTGAGAGCTGCGTGCTGTCGAGCGGTGTATCGACCTTCCAGGCGGCGACCTGTTCGATCAGGTTCAAGAGCGCACGCCCGTCACCATCCGCCATCTCGATCAGCGCTTCGCGGGCATGGCCATCCAGCGGCAGGGCACGGCCCAGTTCTTTCTCGGCGCGCTGCGCCAGATGCTCCAGATCGGTCGCGGTCAAGCGTTTCAGCACCAACACCTGCGAGCGGCTGAGCACAGCGGCGTTCAGCTCGAACGATGGGTTTTCAGTGGTCGCGCCGACCAGCAGGATCGTGCCGTCTTCCATATGCGGCAGAAAGCCATCCTGCTGGGCCTTGTTGAAGCGGTGGATCTCGTCGACGAACAGCAGCGTTCCCTGCCCGTTGCCGCGCCGCATCTTGGCCGCTTCAAACACTTTTCGCAGCTCCGGCACCCCGGTGAAGATCGCGCTGATCTGCACGAAATGCAGGTCGGTTTCCTTGGCCAGCAGCCGGGCGATGGTGGTTTTACCCACGCCGGGCGGCCCCCAGAGGATGAGCGAGCTCAGCGACCCCGAGGCCAGCATCGTGCCCAGCGGGCCATCCGGGCCAAGCACCTCGTCCTGCCCGATCACATCGGCCAGCGCGCGCGGACGCAGCCGGTCGGCCAGAGGGCGCGGACCTTCGGGACGGGCCTCGCCCGGGAGGGAGTCGAACAGATCAGACATGGGTGCAGAGTATCGCCAGCCGCCAGCCGCCGCCAGAGCCAACCAGCCCCTTCATCCCGGCAAATGTTTTAGAAGACACCGCGCCGCGCTTAGGCAACGCCTACGATCTGTCAGAGCAGCTTGTATTCCTGCGCGCGCTGGATCGCTTCGGCGGTGGTGCGCACGAAAAGCCGTTCCCGGGCCGAGCGCAGCCGCGCCTTCAGGGCCGATTCCGAAATCCCCAAAATCGAAGCCGCTTCGGCATAGCGGCTACCACGCGCCACCAGCCGCAGCGCCATCCGCTGGGCGGGGGTCAGTTGTTCAGGCGGGGTCGAAGCCTGATGCAGCTCGCGCACCACATCGGAAATGCTGGCAATTTCGTCGTCGTTGAACTCGCGGTCTTCGCGGGCAAAGCCACCGATCGTGCGCGAGGAGGTCGGACCGAAGGCCACGGTCAGACCGTAGCGCAGCCCAAAGCTGCCCGCCTGTTTCAGGATGTTGTGCGGGTCGGGCAAGTCGATGTCCGACCAACGGACCGCCCCGTCATTGCCGAACCCCCAGAACACCGTCGGATCGGCCAGCATATAGCCCCGTTCGGTGTAAATCTCGGTCCAGCGTGGATCGTAGGTCTGGATCATCAGATGAGCCGAGGCGAAACGGATATGAAGCCCAAGCGCATATCCCTTGGGAGACAGATCAGCGAGCTGCGCCAGCCCGCGCTCAAGTCCGAGCGTATCAGTCATGATCTCGCTTCCCTTGCTGCGTCCCGCACTTACAAACGCGACTACAAATGACGCATCCCCTCAACAACCTTAAATTGCAAAGCCGTTTCGATGCAAGTCTCAATGAGGGGAACGCTACTGCAGCTTCATGTATCTTTCGGTGGTCCGGCATGATCCTACCCATACCTTCAGATATGAAAAAGCCCCACCAAATTGGCAGGGCTTAAATCTTTTTGGGTAAAACCGCCGCTTACGCGTCAGCTTCTTCCGCGGCAACGCGGGCTTTGTCAGCCGCGCCCTTGGCGCTTTCGTCGCGGTCGACGAATTCGATGATCGCCATCGGGGCCATGTCGCCGTAGCGGAAGCCAGCTTTCAGCACACGGGTGTAGCCGCCGGAACGTTCAGCATAGCGCGGGCCGAGCACTTCAAAAAGCTTGGCAACATAGGCATCCTGTTTCAGCTGCGACGCGGCCTGACGGCGGGCGTGCAGATCGCCACGTTTACCGAGCGTGATCAGCTTGTCAGCGATGCGCTTCAGTTCTTTGGCTTTCGGCAGGGTGGTTTTGATTTGCTCATGCTCGATGAGCGAGCCAGCCATGTTCGCGAACAGCGCTTTGCGGTGCTCATGGGTGCGGTTCAGGCGGCGGTAGCCTTTTGCGTGACGCATTGTCGTTCTCCTTATTGCCCTCTACGGGCGGTTTTGCTTTGTCTGGCAGCCCATGCGTGCGGGCCGCTCTCCTTGGGGCAGAATGCCCGGGTATCGGCAGGCGGACCGAAGCCCGCCCAACCGTATTCGATCAGAACTGGTCTTCGTATTTCTTGGCCAGCTCTTCGATGTTCTCAGGCGGCCATTC
This sequence comes from Paracoccaceae bacterium, assembly GCA_050290705.1. Lineage (GTDB taxonomy): Bacteria > Pseudomonadota > Alphaproteobacteria > Rhodobacterales > Rhodobacteraceae > Sinisalibacter. The sequence goes on along the minus strand of JBNKIC010000020.1, from coordinate 17,135 downwards.
CTCGACATCCATGCCAAGGTGCAGCTGCATGCCCGAGAGCACTTCTTTGATCTCGTTCAGCGATTTGCGACCGAAGTTCGGGGTGCGCAGCATCTCGGCTTCGGTTTTCTGAATGAGGTCGCCGATATAAACGATGTTGTCGTTCTTCAGGCAGTTGGCCGAACGCACCGACAGCTCCAGCTCGTCGACTTTCTTGAGCAGCAGCGGGTTGAATTCCAGCCCGTCATCTTCCGCCTCGCGACCAGCCGATTCCGGCTCATCGAAGTTCACGAAGATCGACAGTTGGTCCTGCACGATGCGGGCGGCGTAGGCCACGGCATCGTCGGGGGCAACCGAGCCATCGGTTTCGATTTTCAGCGTCAGTTTGTCATAGTCGAGCACCTGACCTTCACGGGTCGGCTGCACGTCATAGGACACCTTTTTCACCGGCGAATAGATCGCGTCGATCGGGATCAGGCCGATGGGCGCATCTTCCGGACGGTTCTTATCGGCGGCAACGTAGCCTTTGCCGGTATTCACGGTGAGCTCCACGAACAGATCGGCGCCATCGTCGAGGTGGCAGATCACGTGATCCTTGTTCAGAACCTCGATGCCCGAGCTTTCGGAAATGTCGCCGGCGGTCACAACCATCGGCCCTTTGGCCGCGATCGAAAGCCGCTTCGGCCCTTCCACGTCCATGCGAAGGGACACGCCTTTGAGGTTCAGCACGATGTCGGTCACGTCTTCACGCACACCGGCAATCGAGGAAAACTCGTGCAGCACGTTGTCGATCTGGATGCTGGTGATGGCGGCGCCTTGCAGCGAGCTCATCAGCACCCGGCGCAGCGCGTTGCCGAGAGTCAGGCCAAAGCCGCGTTCCAGCGGTTCAGCAATAACCGTGGCTTGACGTGCGGGATCGTTGCCCGGTTTCACCTCAAGCTGCGTCGGTTTGATCAGTTCTGCCCAGTTTTTGTGGATCATGCGTCCCTCCATTCCAGTTCTGCCCCATGTCCAAAAAAGCAGAACGCCCGAGGATAAATGACAGACTCGGGCCAGGGATAATCCCCCGACCCGAGCGAAAAAATATTAGACCCGGCGACGTTTCGGCGGGCGGCAGCCGTTGTGAGCAATCGGGGTCACATCACGGATCGAGGTGATGTTGAAACCAATCGCGGCCAGCGCACGCAGCGCCGATTCACGACCGGAACCCGGGCCCTGAACCTCGACTTCGAGGGTCTTAACGCCATGTTCCTGAGCTTTCTTGCCAGCGTCTTCCGCAGCCATCTGCGCCGCGTAGGGCGTGGATTTCCGCGAGCCTTTAAAGCCCATGGTGCCTGCCGACGACCAGGCAATTGCGTTGCCTTGCACGTCAGAAATCAGGATTTTCGTGTTGTTGAACGACGAGTTCACATGCGCCACACCAGCGGCGATGTTCTTGCGCTCTTTGCGCTTCGGGGCGCGTTTATCGCGTGCCATGTCTCAGAGCCTCCCTTATTTCTTCTTGCCAGCAATGGCTTTCGCCGGGCCCTTACGGGTGCGAGCGTTGGTGTGGGTGCGCTGACCGCGCACGGGGAGGTTGCGGCGATGGCGCAGGCCACGGTAGCAGCCAAGGTCCATCAGACGCTTGATGTTCATCTGAACGTCACGGCGAAGGTCGCCTTCAACCATGTAGTTGGCGTCGATATGTTCGCGGATGGCGAGCACTTCGGCGTCCGACAGTTCGTTGACGCGACGGGATTCTTCAATGCTCACGGCTGCGCAGATGGCTTTCGCCGATGCGGGGCCGATTCCGGTGATGTAGGTGAGGGCGATCGGGACGCGCTTGTGCGTCGGGATATTCACGCCGGCAATACGTGCCAAGTCTATCTTCCTTTTCGTTGCGGACCCGTAGTACCAGGTCCTTTTTTCACAACGTAAGCCCGCGGGGGTCATCCCTGCGGGCCGCAGCTGGAACTCTGATCTGGCGTAGCTTGGGGAGCGACCCTGCCCCACGCCGATTCCCTTACGGGATGCGGTGCTTTACGAGGGATTCACCTATAGGTCAAGGCCCCGAGCGGCGAAGAGACAGGTGGCGGCACGAGAATGGCCGCCGACCTGTAATCAGCCCTGGTATCAGGCGTCGAGAATACCGTTGATCGCGCCTGCGACCTCGTCAATCTCGCCCAGACCGTCAACGGCCTTCAGGGCACCTTTGGCCCAGTAGTAGCCGATCAGCGGCGAGGTTTTCTTGTAGTATTCCATCAGCCGCGTGCGCAGGCTTTCCTCGTTATCGTCTTCGCGACGCTTGAACTCGGTGCCACCGCATTTTTCGCACTTGCCGTCCGCCGGGATCGGCTTGGACAGGTCGTTATAGCCCTCGCCGCAAGTGCCGCAGGTCGAGCGCGCGGTGATGCGGCTCACCAGAGCCTCGTCATCCACCCGCATTTCGATCACGGCATGCAGCGCGACGTTATGGCGCGCCAGCAGATCGCCCAGAGCGTCGGCCTGCGCAAGTGTGCGCGGGAAGCCGTCGAAGATGAAGCTGCCGTTTGGATCGGCTTCGAGCTTTTCTTCGATCAGGCCGATCACGATCTCGTCGGTCACAAGTTGACCGGCATCCATGATCGCCGCGACCTTGTTACCCATCTCGGTGCCCGAGCTGCGCGCGTCGCGCAGCATGTCGCCGGTCGAAAGCTGGGTCATCCCCCGCTCGTCGACGAGCTTACGAGCCTGTGTCCCTTTCCCCGCACCCGGGGGGCCAAGCAGAATGATATTCATCGACGTGCCGGTCCCTTACTTTTGGTTTTGCCTTTTCCGCGCTTGCCGCGCAGTTGCGAACGCTCGATCAGACCTTCGTACTGGTAGGCCAGCAGATGCGATTGCACCTGATTGATCGTATCCATGGTCACCGACACAACGATGAGCACCGACGTACCGCCGAGATAGAACGGGATGTTCAGCTGACCCCGGAGGAATTCCGGCAGCAGGCAAACGGCAGCGAGATAGAGCGAGCCGACCACCAGGATCCGTGTCACCACGTAATCGAAGTATTCCGCCGTTTTCGCGCCGGGACGAATGCCGGGCACAAAGCCGTTCTGTTGTTTCAGGTTATCGGCCACCTCGCCAACCTTGAACGCCACTTCACGGGTATAGAAGAAGGTGAAGAAGATGATCAGGCCGCCATAGAAGGCCAGATAGAGCGGTTTGCCGGGGCCGAAATAGGCCAGCAGCGTCGACATGATCGGGCCGGTCGTGCTCTGCGAGAAGGTGGCAATCGTGGTCGGCAGAAGCAGCAGCGCCGAGGCAAAAATCGCCGGGATCACGCCCGCCGGGTTCACCTTGATCGGCAGGTGCGACGAACCGCCATCATACATCTTCATCCCAACCTGACGGCGCGGATACTGGATGTGGATCTTGCGCAGCGACTGCTCCATGAACACCACAAAGCCGATCACTGCTACAACCATGACCAGAACGCCGACGATCACCACCGGGCTGACCGCACCCGAGCGGCCCTGGCTGAGGAACTGAATCACAGCGGTGGGGATCTGGGAAACGATACCGACGAAGATGATCAGCGAAATGCCGTTGCCGATGCCGCGTGCGGTGATCTGCTCACCCAGCCACATCAGGAACATCGTGCCGCCAACCAGCGTCATCATCGCGGTTACGATGAAAAAGATGCCGGGCGTGTGCACAAGGTTGCCCGCCTGCAGCGAATTGGCCAGCGCGAATGCCTGACCAGTGGCCAGCATCACGGTGCCGTAGCGGGTATATTGGTTGATCTTGCGGCGCCCCTGCTCGCCCTCTTGGCGCAGCGCCTTCCAGGGTTCGTAAAGCGTCGCCATCAGCTGCACGATGATCGAGGCCGAGATATAGGGCATGATCCCGAGGGCAAAGACCCCCATCCGCCCCAGCGCGCCGCCGGTGAACATGGTCAGAATGCCGCCAATGCCCTGCTGCGCCTGCTCCATGAAGTCACGAAGCGCGATCGCGTCGATCCCGGGCACCGGAATATAGGTGCCGAGCCGATAGATAATCAGAAGCCCGATCGTGTAGAAGATCCGCTGGCGAAGCTCAGTGGCTTTACCCAGAGTCGACCACGACAGGTTCGACGCCATTTGTTCTGCTGCAGATGCCATAAAGGCCCCCCGTCATATGCAAACGCCGCCAAGACCTTTCCGGCCCGGCGGCGTGGAATTCACGTGCGTATGTAAGGGGCGGAGCCGCCCCTCACAAGCGCTTACTCGGCCGCCGTCGCGTTTGTGATGGTCAGCGAGCCGCCGGCTTTTTCAACGGCTTCAACCGCCGATTTCGAAGCGCCGGTCACGCTGAGGGTCACTTTGGCGTTGATTTCGCCTTTCGAGAGCACCCGAACGCCGTCGAGCTTGCGACGGATCACGCCAGCTTCCAGCAGCGCGTCTTCGGTGATCTCGGCTTTCGCGTCGAGTTTCTTGGCGTCGATGAATTTCTGGATCAGGCCCAGGTTCACAACGGCAAATTTCTTCCGGTTCGGCTTGTTGAAGCCACGTTTCGGCAGACGCATGTAGAGCGGCATTTGGCCGCCTTCGTAGCCGGCAATCGCCACGCCCGAACGCGATTTCTGACCCTTGATACCACGGCCAGCGGTTTTGCCGGTGCCGGAGCCCGGACCACGACCAACGCGCTTGCGTTTTTTCGTTGCGCCCGGATTGTCGTGCAGCTCATTCAGTTTCATGTCGCTTCTCCTTTGCCGGATGCGGCCCCCAGCGACGGGAGCGGCCGAACACGGCGTTTCTTGATTGTTGAGTCGAGGCCCAAGAGGGGCCACCGGGGGTCTATAGACTGCTCGCCTCGATGGATCAAGGGGCACGTCGGGCCCTGCCCGCGAAGATGGGCGAACTCGCACACATATCTAAGCTGTTGGCCCCAAAGACGTTACCGCTAACAGTTTCTTCGCACGCCGCGCGACGAAAATTGGCGTGGTGGTTTTGCGGGACAGGGATTGTGCCTAACACGCCGCTGCGCCGTGTTGGCGCCCTGCCCCGCCGCGTTACCGGCGACAGGCTCGGCTGGCCTGTACTATCATTTGACAACTGCGGAAATTTCACAACAAAGGCCCCAAACCCATCACCACCAAGCTGCCACAGAAACGGACCCCTGCATCATGACGACCAACAAACGCATCGCCCTGTCGAGCGACCACGCCGCCATCGAGCTGCGGCAGGCCATTGCCAAACATATCGCCGCCTCGGGCTGGGAAGCCGTCGACATTGGGCCGGTGACGCCTGAGAGCACCCACTACCCGCTGCATGGCGAAGCGGCGGCAAAACTGGTGGCCTCGGGCGATTGCCGCTTCGGTATCGTCGTATGCGGCACCGGTCAGGGCATCATGATGGCCGCGAACAAGGTGAAGGGCATCCGCTGCGGTGTCTGCGCCGAAACCTTCTCGGCCCGGATGATCCGGATGCATAACGACGCCAACATGCTGGCACTGGGCGCGCGCGTGGTCGGCGAAGGGCTGGCGCTCGATGTCGTCGACGCTTTCCTCGACGCCGAGTTCGAAGGCGGCCGCCACGCCACGCGCGTGGACATGATCATGGATATCGAAGGGTAATAGGCGGGGGCGGGCTGAGGCCCGCCCTCCTGGCCCCGGCTGAGGCCCGCATTGCACAAGGGGCCGCCCCCGCGACGCCCCGTAGGGTGCGCATGAATGCGCACTCTACCGCTTGCTTTTCCCCAAGCGCCGCGAAGCGAACGGGGCAAACACGGCGAGGCTATGCCTGACATCACCTTGCAATTCCGGGTGAGTGCGCGATGTGATCTGGCCCCGTGGGTTTGACTTAACCGCGCGAGCTGTCATCGTGATGAGACCACAGGGGGAGAGGATCAGGCAATGGAAACGCTTTCACTACAGAACCCGGTATTTGCCACCTATGCCATTGCCGCCATGCTTGGCGTTCTCAAGGTGATGGGGCAAGGCTGGATGACGGTCTATCGGATGATGAAGGTCGATGCGGGCTATGCCAGCCCAGAAGATCTGAGGCCGGGACTGCTGAACCGCGCCCCCTCGCCCGAACAGCTTGAGGTGAATGATTACGTCGACCGCTCGCGGCGGATGCATCGCAACGATCTGGAGAACATTCCGGCATTTTGGATTGCAGGGCTGCTGTTCGTGTTCGCAGGGCCACCGCTCTGGCTCGCGCAGGTGACGATGTTTGGCTTTGTCGGTGCGCGGCTGCTGCATGCACTGGCCTATGTCACAAAGCAGAGCCACGAGGTGCGGGCCACGTTTTATACGGTGGGGTCGCTCATCGTGATCTATATGGCGGCGCATGTGTTGTGGGTGGCGGTGGGGTGATGCCCACGCTGCCAATGGGTGGATGTGATTGTGTTTGAGGCGCATGAATGCGCACGCTGCCGTTGAGGCCCGAGCGCCCCGGTTTCCAAAGAAGCCCAACCTCTTCGCCCGGCGGAACGATGGGCCTCGCCCGACCCTCCCCCCGGGAGGGCGTTTGGAGACTCGTTGAGCAATAGATCGGGCGGGGATGCTTTGAGACGCGGCGTCTAGGAGCAGCTCGGCACAACGCCCACCCAGGGTCGGGCGTCGCCCGTTTTTCTCAGCAGCCAAAAACAAAAACGCCCCGGCGTTTCCACCGGGGCGTTCTATCTCACTCAAAGCACGCAGGGCTTAGCCGCGTTCTTCGATGATTTCCACCAGATGCGGGATCTTGTTGACCATGCCGCGCACGGCGGGGGTGTCTTCAAGCTCACGAGTCTTGTGCATTTTGTTCAGGCCGAGCCCGATCAGCGTTTGACGCTGTTTGGCGGGGCGGCGGATCGGGGAACCGATCTGTTTGACTACGATGGTTTTCGCCATGTCCTGATCTCCTTACGCTTCGGCGTCGGCCGGGGCGGCCTCGGCTTTGGCACCCAGAATGTCGGCAACTTTCTTGCCGCGACGCTGAGCCACCGAACGCGGGCTGGCTTCTTTTTTGAGGCCGTCCAGCGTGGCGCGGATCATGTTGTAGGGGTTCTGCGAGCCGATCGATTTCGACACCACGTCTTTGATGCCCAGCATCTCGAACACGGCGCGCATCGGACCACCAGCGATGATCCCGGTACCTTCCGGAGCCGTACGCATGACCACTTTACCGGCGCCGTGACGGCCTTCGATATCGTGGTGCAGGGTGCGACCTTCCTTCAGCGGAATGCGGACCATCTGACGTTTGGCTTGCTCGGTCGCCTTACGGATCGCCTCGGGCACCTCTTTGGCCTTGCCTTTGCCGAAGCCGACACGACCTTTTTGGTCGCCGACAACCACGAGAGCTGCGAAGCCAAAGCGCTTACCACCCTTCACGGTTTTCGACACACGGTTGATCGCTACAAGACGATCAGCGAATTCCGGCGTAGCGTCCTCACGGTCGCGGCGGGGCCGGCGTTGTTCACGTTCTGCCATCAGGCATTCCTTTTATGGTGGTGCGCTTCCCGCTTGCGCGGGCCCGTCTGCGGGACACCTTTCAAACTCAATCCTGGTGAGGCCCCGGCTGGGGCGCCCCCGGATCATCGGGGTGGCGCGAGCGCCACCCACAGGCTTAGAACTTCAGACCGCCTTCGCGAGCGGCATCGGCAAGCGCTTTCACCTTGCCATGGAACAGGAAGCCGCCACGATCGAAGTAGCATTCTTCCACGCCAGCTTTCTTGGCACGTTCGGCAAGCGCCGCACCCACCTTGGTCGCTGCGTCGACGTTGTTCTTGCCAACCACGCCCAGATCCTTCTCGAGCGAGGAGGCCGAGGCGAGGGTGACGCCGTTCACGTCGTCGATCAGCTGTGCGCTGATGTTCTTGTTCGAGCGATGCACCGACAGACGAAGCTTGCCGACATTGCCCTTGCGAAGTTTGTTCCGAACGCGCAGGCGGCGTTTGAGGAACAGGTCCCGTTTGCTGTTTGCCATCTGTCCGGTCCTTACTTCTTCTTGCCTTCCTTGCGGAAGATATACTCGTCTTTGTACTTGATGCCTTTGCCTTTATAGGGCTCGGGCGCACGCCATTCGCGGATATTAGCCGCAACCTGGCCGACGAGTTGTTGGTCGATGCCTTCGACAGAGATCTCCGTCGGCTTAGCGACGGTGATCGTGACGCCGGCGGGCGCCTCGAAGTTAACATCATGCGAGTAGCCGAGGTTCAGCTTCAGAACGTTGCCGTTCATCTGAGCACGATAACCAACACCGTTGATCTGGAGCTCTTTTTTGAAGCCTTCCGACACGCCGGTCACGCAGTTCTGCACCATCGTGCGGCTCATGCCCCACTGCTGGCGAGCGCGCTTCGACTTGCCGCGCGGCACGACGCTGACGGAGCCGTCTTCAACGCTGATCGTCACATCGTCCGTGGCGGTGAAGCTGCGGGTGCCTTTCGGCCCCTTCAGTTCAATGGTCTGGCCGGAGACAGCGGCGGTAACACCGCTGGGCAGCTCGACCGGTTTCTTACCAATGCGAGACATTCCAGACCTCCTTAGAACACGGTGCAAAGCACTTCGCCGCCAACATTGGCTGCGCGTGCATTTGCGTCCGACATCACACCTTTCGGCGTGGAGACAATCGAGACACCCAGGCCCTGACGGACCTGCGGGATCTCTTTGGAACCCATGTAAACGCGACGGCCGGGCGTGGAGACCCGTTTCAGTTCGCGAATGACAGGGGTGCCATCGAAGTATTTCAGGCTGATTTCAAGGGTCGGGTGACCATTGGTATCGGTGCCTTTTTCATAGCCGCGGATATAACCCTCAGCTTCGAGCACATCCAGAACCCAGGCGCGCAGCTTGGAAGCCGGCGTCGAGACAATGGATTTGCCGCGCATTTGAGAGTTGCGGATGCGGGTGAGCATATCGCCGATAGGATCGTTCATGTCGCTCTCTCCTTACCAGCTCGACTTCACGAGGCCGGGGATCTGGCCGTGCGAACCGAGTTCGCGCAGCATGATCCGGCTGACCTTGAGTTTGCGATAGTAGGCGTGCGGACGCCCGGTGAGCTGGCAGCGGTTGTGAAGACGCGTTGCCGAGCTGTTGCGCGGCAGTTTCGCCAGTTTCAACGAAGCCCGGAACCGATCTTCCATCGGACGTTCCTGGTCGTTGATGATTTCCTTGAGGGCGGCACGCTTGGTCGCATATTGATCGACCAGCTTCTGCCGCTTAACCTCGCGGGCAACCATGGATTTCTTAGCCATCTGTCAAATTCCTCCGAGGCTCAGCTGTTGAACGGCATGTTGAAAGCTTTCAACAGCGCCTTGGCTTCCGCGTCGGTTTTCGCGGTGGTGGCAATCACGATGTCCATGCCCCAGACTTCATCGACTTTGTCGAATTCAATTTCCGGGAAGACGATGTGTTCTTTCATGCCCATGGCGTAGTTGCCACGGCCATCGAACGAAGTACCCGACACGCCGCGGAAGTCGCGGACGCGCGGCATCGCCACGGTGATCAGACGATCGAGGAATTCATACATGCGTTCGCCACGCAGGGTCACCTTGGTGCCGAGCGGCATGTCTTCACGCACGCGGAAGCCAGCGATCGACTTCTTGGCTTTGGTGATCAGCGCTTTCTGACCGGCGATGGTGCTGAGATCTTCCTGAGCCGATTTGGCTTTCTTGGAATCACGCACAGCTTCAGCGCCACAGCCGATGTTCAGCACGATTTTGTCGAGCCGCGGGATCTGCATGTCGTTCTTGTAGCCGAACTCTTCTTTCAGAGCGGCACGGATCGTGTCCTTGTAGACCGACTTCAGACGCGGGGTATAGGTCGCAGCATCCAGCATCAGATCACGTCCCCCGTGGTTTTGGCGAAACGCACTTTCTTGTCGCCATCCATGCGGAAGCCGACGCGGGTTGCTTTGCCGTTTGTGTCGAGAAGCGCCAGGTTCGACAGGTCGATCGGCATGGCTTTCGGCATGCGGCCGCCTTGCGAGGTCTGGCTTTGCTTGGTGTGGCGAAGAGAGATGTTCAAACCGTCCACGATGGCTTTGCCTTTGGCGGGCATGACCAGGGAGATTTCACCCTCTTTGCCCTTGTCCTTACCGGCAAGCACGACGACCTTGTCGCCTTTTTTCAGCTTAGCAGCCATTAGAGCACCTCCGGAGCGAGCGAGATGATCTTCATGAAGTTCTTGGCGCGCAGCTCGCGAACAACCGGGCCAAAGATACGGGTACCGACCGGCTCGTTGTTGTTGTTGAGGATCACGGCAGCGTTGCGATCGAAACGGATCGCGGTGCCGTCTTCACGACGTACTTCTTTGGCGGTGCGCACGACGACAGCTTTACGCACATCGCCTTTCTTTACGCGGCCGCGCGGGATGGCTTCCTTCACCGAGACGACAATGATGTCGCCAACGGAGGCGTATTTACGCTTGGAACCACCCAGGACCTTGATGCACTGCACCCGGCGAGCGCCGGAGTTGTCAGCGACATCCAGATTGGTCTGCATCTGGATCATGTGGTTTCTCCTGACCTGTGGGGGCCCGTTTCCGGGCATACCCCCATGGTTTCGACATAACTGAGACGTGGCGCCCTATCAGGCGGTGATCACTTCCCAGCGTTTGGTTTTCGATTTCGGTGCACATTCCTGAATGCGCACGGCATCGCCGACTTTGAACGTGTTGTTCTCGTCGTGGGCCCGGTATTTCTTCGATTTCCGAATGGTCTTCTTCAGAACCGGGTGCGTGAAGCGGCGCTCGACGAGCACGGTCACGGTCTGAGCGTTGGCGTCCGAAGTCACGGTGCCTTGCAGGATACGTTTAGGCATCTGTCAGGCCCCCTTCTCAGTTGCCAGCCGCTTGAGCGGCTTTTTCGTTCAGAATGGTGTTTACGCGAGCCACATCACGACGGATCTGGCGCACGCGCGCTGTGTTTTCCATCGCGCCGGAGGCTTGCTGGAAACGCAGGTTAAAAGCTTCTTTTTTGAGGTCGGCCAGCTGCTCTTTCAGCTGATCCGGCGTCTTGTCGCGCAGTTCATTGGCGGTCATCGCCTGTCTTCCTTTCAACATCACCGGGGCGCCCCAAAAGGTCACGCCGAATCCGATGGAGTTCGTGTGAAGGCTGCGCAATACGCGCCTTTGCCTTGTATGGCAAGCCCTTTGGCCAAGTTTTCCCAAGGCCCGCGGGCGGCGGCTGGCGTATTGGGCGGCGGGGCGCGCGGCCCCCTGCCCCGTGGGGCGCGACGAAACACCGCTCGCCCTGCGCGATACCATACGTTATCACGCCGCCATGGCTGATATCAAATCTCTCTTTGTGACCCGACTTTACCAGGCCCGGCTGTCAGAGCATGGGCCCGCAATTGACACTGACGAGCTGGAGACCTCCTGCCTGTCCATCGCTGAAGACGATGAGGCCGGGCAGCGCTGGTCGGAGGAAAACGACTACCCCGGCTATACGTCCTATGCCTCGCTGGCCGATCTGCCCTGGCGGTTTCCGATCTTTGCCGATCTGAAGGAAGCGCTCGACAAGCATGTGGCGGCGTTCCTGGAAGATCTGGAGTTCAATCTCGACGGACGGGCCGTGGTGCTGGAAGACCTGTGGATCAATATCCTGCCGCCGGGCGGCACCCATTCCAGCCACCTGCACCAGCATTCGGTGATTTCCGGCACCACCTATGTGGCGATGCCCGAAGGCGCCAGCGCGCTGAAGCTGGAAGACCCGCGCTCAGCCCGGATGATGGCCGCCCCGCCGCGCCGCAAGGATGCACGCGATGAGCTGAAGATGTTCGTCTATGTCAAACCCGTGGTGGGCGACATCCTGCTGTGGGAAAGCTGGCTGCGCCACGAGGTGCCGCTGAACATGGCCGACGAAGACGAACGGATTTCGGTGAGCTTCAACTATCGGTGGGAGTGACGGGGCCGCAGGTGCGGTAACCACCACGCTCTCCCCTCTCCCCCAAAAGCAAAACCCCCGCCGATTGCTCGACGGGGGTTTCTTTTTCTTGTCTCAGACCGGAATTACCAGTCTTCGCGAACCACGGTGCGGGTCTTGATCGGGAGTTTCATCGCGGCGAGGCGCAGAGCTTCGCGAGCGATTTCTTCCGACACACCGTCGATCTCAAACATGACCCGGCCCGGCTTCACTTTGCAGGCCCAGTAATCGACGGAACCTTTACCTTTACCCATACGGACTTCGGTCGGTTTCGACGACACAGCCACGTCCGGGAAGATACGGATCCAGACACGGCCCTGACGCTTCATGTGGCGGGTCATCGCGCGGCGAGCCGCCTCGATCTGACGCGCCGTTACGCGCTCGGGTTCCACAGCTTTGAGACCAAAGGTACCAAAGGTCAGCATGGAGCCGCCCTTGGCCTGACCATGGATCCGGCCCTTGTGGTACTTACGGAATTTAGTGCGCTTCGGTTGCAGCATTGTTTTCGCTCCTTACCGGCGGCCGCCCATGGCACCACGAGGGGCCGGGCCTTCCTGAAGTTCCTGTTGACGACGGTCACGTGCAGCAGGGTCATGCTCCATGATCTCGCCTTTGAAGATCCAGACCTTGATCCCGATGATACCGTAGGCGGTTTTCGCTTCGGCCAGCGCGTAGTCGATGTCTGCGCGCAGCGTGTGAAGCGGCACCCGGCCCTCACGAGTCCATTCGGTACGGGCGATCTCGGCACCGCCAAGACGGCCAGCGACGTTCACCCGGATCCCGAGAGCACCCATGCGCATGGCGTTCTGGGCCGAGCGTTTCATCGCACGACGGAACGACACACGACGCTCAAGCTGCTGGGCGATCGACTCGGCGACGAGTTGCGCGTCCAGCTCGGGCTTGCGGACTTCAACGATGTTGAGGTGAAGTTCGCTGTCGGTCATCGATGCAAGCTTCTTGCGGAGCACTTCAATGTCCGCGCCTTTCTTGCCGATGATCACACCCGGACGGGCCGTGTGGATCGTCACCCGGCACTTTTTGTGCGGGCGTTCGATGATCACGCGGCTGACACCGGCTTGTTTGGCATAGTCACGGATGAAATCACGGATTTTCAGATCTTCCAGCAGAAGATCGCCGTAATCTTTCGTATCCGCGTACCAGCGGCTGTCCCAGGTGCGGTTCACCTGAAGGCGCATGCCAATCGGATTGACTTTCTGACCCATTAGGCTTGCTCCTCAACTTGACGCACCTTGATGGTGAGTTCCGAGAACGGCTTCTTGATGGCGCCGTACCGGCCACGTGCCCGCGGACGACCGCGTTTCATCACCAGGTTCTTGCCCACAAAGGCCTCGGCCACGACCAGTTCGTCGACGTCGAGGTTGTGGTTGTTCTCAGCGTTGGCGATCGCGGACTGAAGGCATTTCTTCACATCCTGCGCGATGCGCTTTTTCGAGAAAGTGAGGTCGTTGAGAGCTTTGTCGACCTTTTTGCCACGGATCATCGCGGCTACGAGGTTCAGCTTCTGCGGCGAGGTGCGCAGCATGCGCAGTTTCGCCATCGCCTCGTTATCCGCCACGCGGCGGGGATTCTTATCCTTGCCCATGGCTTACTTCCTTTTCGCTTTTTTGTCGGCCGCGTGACCGTAGTAGGTCCGCGTCGGTGCGTATTCACCGAACTTCTGACCAATCATATCTTCGGAGACGTTCACCGGGATATGCTTGTGGCCATTGTAGACGCCGAAGGTGAGACCCACGAATTGCGGCAGGATCGTCGAACGACGCGACCAGATCTTGATCACTTCGTTGCGGCCCGATTCACGTGCCTTCTCGGCCTTTTTGAGGACGTAAGAGTCGACAAAAGGCCCTTTCCAAACAGAACGTGCCATAGATTAGCGACCCTTCTTCTTGGCGTGACGGCTACGGATGATGAGCTTCGACGACGCCTTGTTCTTGTTGCGGGTACGGGCGCCCTTGGTCGGTTTGCCCCAGGGGGTCACCGGGTGACGGCCACCAGAGGTCCGGCCTTCACCACCACCATGGGGGTGATCGATCGGGTTCATCACAACACCGCGAACCGACGGACGCTTGCCCATATGGCGAGACCGGCCGGCTTTACCGAAGTTCTGGTTCGAGTTGTCGGGGTTCGAAACCGCGCCAACCGTCGCCATGCATTCCTGACGCACCAGACGCAGTTCGCCCGAGCTCAGACGGATCTGAGCATAGCCGCCGTCGCGACCAACGAACTGGGCATAGGTGCCCGCCGCACGCGCGATCTGACCGCCCTTACCGGGCTTCATCTCGACGTTGTGCACGATGGTACCGATCGGCAGACCCGAGAACGGCATCGCGTTACCCGGCTTGATATCGGCTTTGGCCGAGGCGACGATGCTGTCACCAACGGCGAGGCGTTGCGGGGCCAGGATGTAGGCCTGCTCGCCATCTTCATATTTCACCAGAGCGATAAACGCGGTGCGGTTGGGGTCGTATTCGATCCGCTCAACCTTGGCCGCAACATCGAATTTGTTGCGTTTGAAATCGACGATACGGTAGAGACGCTTTGCGCCACCACCTTTACGACGCATCGTGATCCGTCCGGTGTTGTTCCGGCCGCCTTTCTTGGTCAGACCCTCAGTGAGAGACTTGACCGGGCGCCCTTTCCAAAGCTCCGAACGGTCGATCAGCACCAGCCCGCGCTGGCCCGGCGTCGTCGGCTTATACGACTTAAGTGCCATGCTTTCTGTCTTCCGTTGCTTTGTGACCCCTAAGGGTCGGGATTCCACGAATGTGACAGGCCCCGGAACGAATCCGGGGCCATGTAACCCGCGCGGTATAGCTGTGGTTGGGGGGCGTGTCTATAGGGGGGCGGAATTCATTCCGCTCAGGGCCATCTCAGGTGGCGATGCCTCAGCCTGAAGCGCTTAGGACCGGTGCACGGGCGGCGCGTACTGTCGACACTGTGTGCCAGTATATACCCCCTTAGACAACTCTCATCCATACCGGGCCAGAGGTCAGACTGGCAGCATCCGACGGCCTGAGCTGCAGGAGGATGTGATCATCGTGGCGGGTCGCTCTTTCCCCGAAACAAAAAGCCCCCCGCCTTCCGGCGAGGGGCTTTTCAATTCTCAAGCCTTGCAGCGATCAGAGACCGGTGGTCACGTCGATCGTGTTGCCCTCTTCGAGGGTCACATAGGCTTTTTTAACGTCTTTCCGTTTGCCGAGCTGGCCGCGGAACCGCTTCACTTTGCCTTTGGTGATGGTGGTATTGACCGCCTTCACCTTGACGCCAAAGAGGGTTTCAACAGCCTCTTTGATCTGCGGTTTGTTCGCGTCGATCGACACTTCAAAGACAACCGCGCCGTTTTCCGACGCCATGGTGGCCTTTTCCGTGATGATCGGCTTGCGGATCACGTCGTAGAGTTTCGCCTTGTCGGTCATTTCAGTCGAGCCTCCAGAGCTTCGACGCCCGCCTTCGTGATCACCAGGGTGTCACGCTTGAGGATGTCGTACACGTTGGCACCGATCGACGGCAGCACATCGAGACCTTCGATGTTGCGAGCGGCCTGAACGAAGTTTTCGTTCACTTCGGCCCCGTCGATGATCAGCGCACGTTTCCAGCCAAGTTCCTTGACCTGTTTCGCCAGCACCTTGGTTTTGCCTTCGGCAGCGATGGCATCAAGGATCACCAGCTCACCCGCCTTGGCTTTCGCCGAGAGCGCGTGACGCAGGCCGAGCTTGCGGAACTTCTTGGTCAGATCGTGGGCGTGGCTGCGCGGGGTCGGGCCCTTGTAGATACCACCATGACGGAAGATCGGCGCGTTACGGTCACCGTGGCGAGCGCCGCCGGTGCCTTTTTGGCGATAGATCTTCTTGGTCGAGTAGCTGGTTTCCGAGCGGGTCTTCACCTTGTGGGTGCCGGCCTGCATCCGCGAACGTTGCCAACGCACCATGCGGTGCAGGATGTCGGCACGCGGCTCGAGACCGAACAGCGCTTCGTCAAGATCCACCGAACCGGCTTTGCCGCCGTCGAGTTTGATCACATCGAGTTTCATTCTTCAGCGCCTCCTTCGGGGGCTTCAGCGGGAGCTGCAGCCACAACGGCGTCCGATTTCAGAGCCGCCGGGAACGGAACACCATCAGGCATCTTCTTCTTCACGGCGTCTTTCACGGTGACCCAGCCACCTTTGGAGCCGGGAACAGCGCCCTTGATGAAGACGAGACCACGATCGGCATCGGTGCGCACCACTTCCAGATTCTGGGTGGTGACGCGCGCGGCGCCCATATGGCCGGCCATCTTCTTGCCCTTGAACACGCGGCCCGGGTCCTGACACTGACCGGTGGAACCATGCGAACGGTGGCTGATCGACACACCGTGAGTAGCCCGAAGACCACCAAAGTTGTGCCGCTTCATCGCACCGGCAAAGCCTTTACCGATCGAGGTGCCCGAAACGTCGACCTTCTGACCTTCAACAAAGTGTTCGGCCGAAAGCTCGGCGCCCACTTCGATCAGGTTCTCGGCGCTGACGCGGAATTCCACCAGCTTGCGCTTGGGTTCCACTTTAGCCGCCGCGAAATGACCACGCATGGCTTTCGAGGTCCGCTTGGCTTTTGCCGTGCCGGCGCCGAGCTGAACGGCGGTGTAGCCGTCTTTGTCGGCGGTGCGCTGAGCAACAACCTGCAGGTTATCGAGTTGAAGGACGGTCACGGGAATCTGTTTCCCATCCTCCATGAACAGGCGGGTCATCCCAACCTTTTTCGCGAGAATACCAGAACGCATCTCAGTACCCCCCTCAGACCGAAATCTGCACGTCAACGCCAGCGGCGAGGTCGAGCTTCATCAGCGCGTCCACGGTCTGCGGCGTCGGGTCCACGATGTCGAGCAGCCGCTTATGGGTGCGGATCTCGAACTGATCGCGGGATTTCTTGTCGATGTGAGGGCCACGCAGAACCGTGAACTTCTCGATTTTGTTCGGCAGCGGGATAGGACCGCGAACCTGTGCACCCGTCCGCTTGGCCGTGGAAACGATTTCCGCGGTGCTGGCATCCAGCACGCGGTAATCGAAGGCCTTGAGGCGAATGCGAATGTTTTGGCCTTGAAGCGCCATGATATTGCCTTTCGCGTTGAGAGGTAGGCCGGACGATCACGCCCGACCTACATCGAACTGGGTCTTGATTACTTGATGATTTTCGACACGACGCCGGAGCCGACGGTACGACCGCCTTCACGGATGGCGAAGCGCAGGCCGTCTTCCATCGCGATCGGTGCGATCAGCTCGACACCGAATTTCAGGTTGTCGCCCGGCATCACCAT
>JBNKIC010000019.1:0-1802 GCA_050290705.1 Paracoccaceae bacterium | reverse complement strand
CGCCGTCCGGTGCGCTGTTCTGCCAGTCGCCCTGATGGTCGTGACGCTTCGCCCGGCGCTCAGTGTCCCTTGACCGGCACTCGTTGTTCGAGTTTGCGGAAGCCGAAGGCGAGGATACCCGCGATGATCATGTAGACAACGGCGAGCAACAGGAGAGGTTCATAGACGATGAACGTATCCTGCCGGACCCGTGACGCAACCGCGTAACTTTCGACGATGGCGATGGTTGCGACCAGCGGGGTTGCCTTGAGCTGCAGGATCGTTTCCCCGCCGAGCGTAGGCAGTGCATTCTGAATTGCCTGAGGCAGCCAGATGCGGCGGAACATGGTGAAACGGGGCATCCCAAAGGCCTGTGCTGCTTCGATCTGGCCGCGCTGGACGCCTGCAAAGGCGCCGCGCATCACTTCGCCCTCATAGCCCGCATAGGACAATGTCAGTGCAAGGACTGCATAAGGCCAAGCCTGCCTGAGATAGGGCCAAAGCTCGCTTTCGCGGATCCACGGATATTGCGGGAAGAGCGAACCGAGCCCGTAATAGAGGAGCCATATCTGCAACAAGAGTGGCGTGCCGCGAATGATCGTGCAGAAGGTGCGGGCGGGCGCGGCGAGGTACCACGGACCGATCGCCTGAGCGAGGCCAAGGGGTATCGCCAGAAGAAAGCCGAGGACGGAAGTGACGGCCAGAATCCAGATCGTGCGCCAGATGCCCTCTGCCGCAAGCGGCGCGTATTTCGGAATCCAGTCCCAGCGCAGGGCGTAGGCGCACCAGAGGACGAGGGCTGCAAAGACCGCCATCATCGCAATCCGGTGCGGCACGAGGAGAGAGCGCAGCGTGATCATGCGCCAGCCCTCCGGTGACCCGGTTGACCCTTGCGCGCCCATTTCTCGATCCGGGCGAAGACCCGGCCCGAGACGAGAGTGACCATCAGGTAAAGCGCCCCGGCGGCAAGGAAGAAGGTGAAATAGGCCCGCGTCGAAGCGGCGGCCTGCCGCGTTTCCAGCGTCAGTTCATTAAAGCCGACCACGGCGAGAAGCGCGGTATCCTTGGTCGCGATGAGCCAGAGATTGGCGAGACCCGGAATGGCGAAGGACATCATCGCCGGGATCGTCACCCGACGCAGCATCTTCAGGGGTGGCATCCCGAAGGCGCGGGCGGCCTCGATCTGGCCGATCGGGATCGCCTTGATCGCGCCGCGCAGGATCTCGGTCGCGTAGGCGCCTTGCACGACCCCAAGCACCCAGATCCCGGCGGCGACACCGCTGATCTCGACCCGGCCATAGCCCATGGCCCCGGCCGCTTTGTTGATGAGGTCGGTGCCGACATAATAGAGGATCAGGATCAGGACCAGTTCGGGCACCGCCCGGACCACGGTCGTGTAGACGGCGAGGATGTCACGCAGAATGGGCCCGCCATAGAGCTTCCCGATGGCGCCTCCAAGCCCGATCAGAAGGCCGAACCCAAAGGCGCCTAACGCGATTTCCAGTGAGTGGAGAAGTCCGCGCAGCAGGTTTCCCCCCCAGCCCGGGGGGGAAAGAGACAAAAGCTCTATGACCTGTTCCACAGGCTATCAGCCGCCATAGATGGAGGATGAGAAGTAGCCTTCGGTGATCTTGTCATAGGTGCCGTCAGCGCGGATCGCGGCGATACCCGCGTTCAGCTTTTCGCGCAGCGCGTCATCGCCCTTGCGCACGCCCGCACCGACACCGAGCCCGAGGATCGACGTGTCGTTCGCGACCGAGCCCTTGATCTCGCAGCAGGCACCGGCATCCGAATTCACGAAATCATCCATCGCGATGCTGTCG
>JBNKIC010000018.1:0-48761 GCA_050290705.1 Paracoccaceae bacterium | reverse complement strand
TTCTCTGAAATCCGGTATCGGCACCATGGTTGACGCCGATATGGAAGCCGCATCTGCCCGCCTGCAAGCCCTGCAGGTGCAACAGCAGCTCGGCACCCAGGCGCTTTCGATCGCCAACAAAGCCCCGCAGAACATCCTGTCTCTGTTCCGCTAAGGCACGCTTTGACGGGGCGCCAAAAAGGCGCCCCGCCTCTTTCCACCTGATCACAACCGTTACCGGAAGGAACTCCCGTGAACGCCCTCAACATGGCCAAAACGGCCTACGCCACGAACAAGGCACCGATCAGAACTCCGCGCGGCACCGAATACGAAGCCTTCGCCCGCGTGACCCATCGCCTGAAAGCCGCCGCCGACAAAGGCGATTTCGGTTTTGCAGATCTCGCACAGGCGCTTCACCTCAACCGCCGACTCTGGACCCTGCTTGCCGCCGACGTTGCCGAGAAAGACAACGCGCTGCCGCAGGATCTTCGCGCCCGGATCTTCTACCTCTCCGAATTTACCACCCAGCACAGCCGCAAGGTTTTGCGTGGTGAAGATACGGTAGATGCATTGATCGAAATTAACATGGCCGTGATGCGCGGCCTGCGCAATAAAGTGGAGGCTGCGGTATGAGCGGACTGGTTTTGAAACTCGGACCCCATGAGCGGGTTCTCGTCAACGGGGCGGTGATTGAGAATGGCGAGCGTCGCTCGCGTCTTTCCATCGTTACCCCCAATGCAAACATCCTGCGTCTGCGCGACGCGATCCATCCTGAAGAGGTGAATACCCCCGTGCGCCGGGTGTGCTACATCGCACAGCTCGTGCTTTCGGGCGATGCCGACAAGGATGAGGCGCGCCATCAGCTTCTGCGTGGGATCGAACAGCTGAGCCAGGTGCTCACCGATCACGACAGCCGCGCGCAACTCGACAAGGCCACTGAAGCGCTGGTCGACGACCAGTACTATCAGGCCCTGAAAGCGTTGCGCACGCTCCTGCCGCGTGAAGAACGCCTGCTTGCAGCCTCTTCGGAGGTCTGAGCCATGAGTTTCCAGCCGATCATTCCGTTTGGTGGTATGGCCGGCTGGGCCTTTCTTCAGCGTACGCAGGAGGCACAGCAGAACGCCTTCAACGCGTCTCCCGACATCAAACGCGATGTCGACTATTTCACTGAGAATATCGGCAATGTGCACAGCGCCGAGGATCTGGTGAATGATTACCGGCTTCTGAAAGTGTCGCTTGGGGCCTTCGGTCTTGATGATGATCTGAAGAACAAGGCCTTCATTCAGAAAGTGCTCGATGAGGGCTCAATTGATCCGAAAAGCTTTGCCAACAGGATGGTCGACAAGCGCTATCTGGCGCTGACCGAGGCCTTCGGCTTCGATCTGGGCACCTCGAATACCCAGATGTCGGATTTTGCCGACAAAATCATTTCAAGCTATGAAACCCGTCAGTTCGAAATCGCCGTGGGCGACCAGGATAGCGATCTGCGCCTGTCGCTTTCGTTGCAGCGCGATCTTGGCGAAATCGCCTCAGGCGCCAATTCCGATGATGGGAAATGGTATTCCGTGATGGGTAACCAGCCGCTGATGCAGGTGTTTCAAACCGCGCTTGGCCTGCCGGCGACGATTTCGGCGATCGACCTCGACAAACAGGTTGAGATGTTGCGCGATCGGGCCGATCGGGTCTTCGGCGATAGCGAGGTCAGCCAGTTTGCCGACCCCGAAAAGATGGATGAGCTGAACCGGTTGTTCCTCGTACGCTCGCAGATCAACGCAAATTCGGCCTCCATGTCGTCCGGATCCATCGCGCTTTCGCTGTTGCAGGGCGTCTGAGCACCGGGCCAGCCGTAGCGGCTGCCGATCATACTGACAGCTATGTTCCGTGTCTCGCTTCGTCCTGTCTCAGGGGCGATATCGATTCCCCCCAAAGTGGCGCTATCTCTGGTCGCTCGGACCACATCAACGGGAAAGAAGCCTGTCCGCGCTACGAGGGGTCTTGACCCGCGTCTTCGGATTTCAGGCATTCGCCCAGACGGCGGAAGCTGGCGGCGGTGTTTTCCCATTCATCTTCGGCGAGGAAAGCATCGAGCTTCGGCCAGCAAGCTATGGCGGCGTCGAGCGCCGGATCGCTGCCTTGGGTATATAGCCCGGCCTGAATCATCATTTCCGAGCGGTCATAGGCACCGAGGCGCTGACGCGCGGCGGAAATAAGGGTGTTTTCCGCCTCACTTGCCGCTCCGGGCAGGGCCCGGCTGACCGAGCGCAACAGATCGATGGCCGGGAACCGTCCGCGCTCGGCGATTTTGCGATCCAGCACCACGTGCCCGTCGAGAACGCCGCGCAGAATGTCGGCCACCGGCTCTTCCATATCAGACCCGGCTACGAGCACCGAGAACACCGCGGTAATATCGCCTGCCGTGCCGGTGCCCGGACCGGAGCGTTCGCAGAGCGAGGTGATCTGGTGGGCGGTCGAGGGCGGGAAGCCCCGCAGGCTGGCGGCTTCACCCGAGGCGAGCGCGATTTCCCGATGTGCTTCGGCAAAACGGGTAACGGAATCGGCCAGGAACAACACATGTTTGCCCTGATCGCGGAAATGTTCGGCCACCGCCATTGCGGTCCAGGCACAGCGACGGCGCACCAGCGGCGATTGATCAGAGGTGGCAGCCACCACCACCGCGCGTTTCATCCCTTCGGCGCCCAGCACCCGTTCGACGAATTCGCGCACCTCGCGGCCGCGTTCCCCGATCAGCCCGATCACCACCACATCGGCATGAACCCCGCGCGCGAGCTTGGCCAGCAGCGTCGATTTCCCCACGCCGGAGCCCGCAAAAAGACCAATCCGCTGGCCGCGCACGATGGGCAGGAGGGTGTTGAACACCGCCAGCCCGGTTTCAAGCCGCGCGCCCAGAACCCGCCGTTCGGTCGGGTTCATCGGCACCCCGCGCAGGGGCCGCGCCATCTTGCCGCGCAGAATCGCGCGCCCATCCAGCGCCTGTCCCATCGGATCGATGACCCGCCCGATCCAGCTATCGTCCGGGGCGATCTGGCTGGAGCCGAGCAGGCTGACCGCCGCGCCGATCTGAAGCCCTTCAATATCGCCATCGGGCAGAACGGTGATCAGGTCGGCCCCGAGATTGAGCACTTCGCCGCGGCGCACCTCATGGCCGGGTGTGTCGATTTCAACCATATCGCCCTGAGCGGCAATATGGCTGAGACCTGCAACCTCGATCGTGCCACGCCCGATACTGGCCACACGACCCACATCATGGGTTGGCGTGACGGCCGCGATTTCCGCGGTGAGCTGATCGAATCCGACTTGGGCCATCATTTTCTCCGGCGCTGCGACTCCCTGAAACCCTTTCTAAAGGATTCAGGGTTAAGCCTTGGTTGAACGATACTCGTGGGAGAAGCCCCGATGTTCGAAAAACTGAATGTCTTTAATATGGCGCAGTCGCTGGCGAAGTACAGTGGGGCGCGTCAGTCCGTCATTGCCGAGAACGTGGCAAATGCAGATACGCCGGGTTACCGCGCCCGCGATCTTGCCTCTTTCTCGGATACGTATTCAACCGATACGTGGACCCCGATGCGCGCCACGCGCCCGGGGCACCTCCTTACAGGTGATGCTCAAAGCCAGGATCCGGTAGCCCACGCGGTCTATCGGCCCGGTGCACAATCCCCCAACGGCAACAGCGTTTCGATCGAACAGGAAATGTTCGCGGCGGCTGAGGCCAAGCAGGACCACGACACGGCGCTGGCGATCTATCGCTCGGCGCTATCGGTGCTGCGCACATCCATCAACACCCGGAGCTGAGGAAAGACATCATGAGCGATCTTCTATCATCAGTTCACGCCGCGATGAGCGGGATGCAGGCACAGGCCGCGCGCCTGAACCATACATCGGAAAACATTGCGAATGCAGATACGCCGGGCTACCGGCGTAAAGTTGTTGCTTTTCAGGAAGTTATGGAAAGCGGCCAGCATACGGGTCTGGTTGAAACCGGTCCCGTTCGGCTCGACCAGAGCGAATTGCCGAAAATCTATGACCCGACGCACCCGATGGCGGATGCGAATGGGTACTACGATGGCTCGAACGTGAATCTGGTCACCGAAATTGCGGACGCGCGCGAAGCGCAGCGTAGCTACGAGGCGAACCTCAAAATGTTCGAGCAGTCGCGGCAAATGTCGCGGGACCTGCTCGATCTTCTCCGCAAGTAGGGGGCTCCTGAATGGACCTGAAAACATCTCTCGCTGCACAAGGATATGCAGCAACACGCCCGGCCACAGCGCCGAAAACCGCAGCCGGAAACGGGGCCGGCGAAGCCTTCGCTAAAATGGCGGGGGACTTCGCTAATACCCTGAAACAGGGCGAACAAGTCGCGCAGTCCGCGATGAGCGGCAATGCCGATCCGCACTCTCTGGTGCAGGCCCTCGCGCAAACCGAGCTGGCCGTCGAAACCGCCGTGACGGTGCGCAACAAGGTTGTCGAAGCCTACCAGGAAATTCTCAGGATGCCGATCTGACCATGAATGAAGTGATCTTTTATGACACCCTGAGAGAAGGGCTCTGGAACGCGGTCATCATGTCGATGCCGATCCTTACCGTCGCGCTTGTGGCGGGTCTGGCCGTTGGCTTGTTCCAGGCGCTCACCTCGATCCAGGAAATGACGCTGACCTTCCTGCCGAAGCTCGCCGCGATCCTTGTCGTTTTCTGGCTGTCGATGGGGTTCATGACTGACACGCTCACCAGCTATTT
Organism: Paracoccaceae bacterium; assembly: GCA_050290705.1. Lineage (GTDB taxonomy): Bacteria > Pseudomonadota > Alphaproteobacteria > Rhodobacterales > Rhodobacteraceae > Sinisalibacter. The sequence continues at coordinate 44,031 of JBNKIC010000018.1, read as the reverse complement.
CCAGGGCACGATCGTGCCCCTGATTGCGGGGATTTGAGATGGACAATCCAGGCTATGTCACGCTGACCAGACAATCCGGCCTGATGGCCGAGATGCAGGCCGTGGCCAACAATATCGCCAACGCCTCAACCACCGGTTATCGCCGCGAGGGTGTGGTCTTTTCGGAATTCGTGCAAAAACTGGCACCGGGCGATCCGTCGCTGTCGATGGCAACCGCCGAGGTGCAGGATACGCGGATGGATCAGGCGCCCCTGACCCAGACCAACGGCACTTTCGATCTAGCCATCGAGGGTGACGGGTTTTTCCTGATCGAGGGCCCGGGTGGCAGTCAGATGCTGACCCGCGCCGGTTCCTTCACCCCCTCGCCGGAAGGCGAGCTGGTGACCCCCGATGGGTATCGGCTGCTCGATGCAGGGGCGGCGCCGGTTTTCGCGCCGTCGGATGCTGCGTCTATCGCGATTGCCGGCGACGGCACCATGTCCGCCGATGGTCAGCCCATGGCGCAGCTTGGTCTTTGGGAGGCAGTCAATCCGCTCGATATGCGCCACCGCGATGGGGTGCGTTTCGAAGTGCCTTCGGGGGCTCAGCCGGTCGAGCTGGGTGGCTCGATCCTGCAGGGCTATCTGGAAAATTCCAACGTCGATCCGATCGGTGAAATCGCCCGGATGATCGAAATTCAACGCGCCTATGAACAGGGACAGTCGTTCCTGGACCGTGAAGATCAACGCATCCGCGACGTCATCAAGTCGGCCGGATAATTGTATAGAAAGGAGCCGCCATGCGTGCCCTGAATATTGCAGCGACCGGGATGCTCGCCCAGCAGATGCGGGTTGAGACGATTTCGAACAACCTCGCCAATATGAACACCACTGGCTACAATGCCCGGCGTGCCGAATTTGCCGATTTGCATTATCAGCAAATGGTGCGGCCCGGCACTATCAGTGCAACCGATGGCACGGTGCTGCCAACCGGGGTGCAGCTGGGCCTTGGGGTACGGCCTGCCTCGGTTTCGATGCAGATCCAGCAGGGGACGCTGTCGCAAACCGGCGGCGATCTCGATCTGGCGATTGAAGGTAAGGGTTACTTCGAGGTCACCATGCCTTCCGGTGCCTCTGGCTATACCCGCGATGGCGGGCTGAAACGTAATGCCGACGGGCTGATCGTGACATCGGAAGGCAATCCGGTGGTGCCGGAAATTACCATTCCCTCAGATGCGCGCTCGATCAGCATCAACGCCGATGGCGAGGTCTACGCCTATTTCAACAGTGACGTGGCTCCGACGCTACTGGGCCAGTTCACCCTGGCGCAATTCGTCAACGAACAGGGGCTTGAGGCGGTCGGATCGAACACTTTCCTTGAAACCGAAGCCTCGGGCGCGCCCACGGTTGACGTGCCGGGCGAAAACGGTCTGGGCACCATGCGCCAAGGTTATCTTGAGCAAAGCTCGGTGGATGCGGTGAAAGAGATCACCGATCTGATCGAGGCGCAGCGAGGCTACGAGTTGAATTCCAAAGTGATCACCGCAGCCGATCAGATGCTGGCGGCGACGACGCAGGTGCGGTGATGAAACAGGTTCTCGCGGTCCTTCTGCTTTGTGTTCTGGCGCCTCCGGGTTGGGCCGAAACGGTTGTGGCGACCCATACGATCCGGGCCCAATCCGTGCTGACGGCGGCAGATGTGCAGCTTGCCAAGGGCAATACGCCGGGGGCCTTTTCCGCGATCGAAGACGTGCTTGGTCTCGAAGCACGCGTCAATCTATTTGCCGGGCGTCCGGTCCTGTCGGGCGATATCGGCGCCCCGGCGGTGATCGACCGCAACCAGCTTGTCAGGCTCACCTTCCAAAGCGGCGGGCTGAGTATCACCGCCGATGGCCGTTCGCTCGGCCGTGCGGGGGTGGGTGAAATTCTGCGTGTCATGAATCTCGGCTCGCGTCAGACGGTGTCTGGTGTGGTGCAGATCGATGGCAGTGTCGTGGTCGGCTCCTCTGGGCCGGCTCCTTTAACCAACTAAGAGGCGAAGATGACTTCCAGATTCCTCATTTATTCCGGCCTACTGGTCATCCTTTTCACCGGCGCGGGCTGTGGTGATCGCTTTGCGAATATCGGCCAGGCTCCGACGATGAGCGGAATCGACGGTACGCGGGAAGCGCAGGCCATGGCCACCACGCCTCTGGCACGCGATCTCTCGACCCGACGCGCGTCGGATGGAGCGTCTTTGTGGACCGCAGGCCGCGCCTCTCTGCTTGGGGATCACCGCGCGCAACAATCCGGCGATATCCTGACGGTGGTGGTCGAAATCAACAACAAGGCCGCCCTGACAGCGACTTCGTCGCGTGGACGGACCGGCAGCGAAAACATGTCGATCTCGGCGCTGCTCGGGCTGGATCAGATCGGACCATTCGATCCGAACGGCGACCTGACGCTAACCCCCGGGGTGTCCACCAGCTCCACCAGTGCCTCATCCGGCGACGGCACAACCAGTGGCACTGACAAGCTGACGCTGCGCGTGGCTGCAACGGTTGTGGGCATGTTGCCGAATGGCGTGCTTGAAATTCAGGGCACGCAGGAGATTCGGGTGAATTTCGAACTGCGCGAGCTGATCGTCACCGGCTATGTGCGGCCGGAAGACATCTCGCGCCAGAACGAGATTCCCTATGACAAGATCGCGTCGGCGCGGATCTCCTATGGTGGGCGTGGACAGATCACCGATATGCAACAGCCGCGTTGGGGGCAGCAGCTTACCGACATCATTCTCCCCTATTGAGGTCTCTGATGGGCAAGATCCTTCCAATCCTACTGGCGATTATCGGGCTTGGTGCCGGAATAGGGGCTGGTTTCGTTCTCCGCCCCGATTCCAGCGCCTCAACCGAGGCTGCAGCGAGTACCGAAGAGGCCTCGTCCGGGCATGGCGAAGCGGCGGCCTCAAGCACCTCGTCCGGTCATGGCGAAGCGGCTTCATCCGGGCATGGTGAAGCGGCCCCGTCCGGCTCTTCGAATTTCGTGAAAATGGCCAACCAGATCGTCATTCCGGTGGTGCGTGATGGCAAGGTAACCGCGCTGGTCGTGGTGTCGATCAGCATCGAGGTGGCCCCCGGCTCGGCGCAGTCAGTCTACCAGTTGGAACCGCGGCTTCGGAATTCGTTCCTGCAGGTGCTGTTCGATCACTCGAACTCCGGTGGGTTTGACGGCGCCTTTACCTCTGGTCCGAAAATGACGGCCTTGCACGAAGCACTGTTCGAGGCTGCGAGCCTTGAGATGGGTGATACGCTGAAGGATGTGCTGATCACCGACATTGCCCGGCAGGATCTGTAGAAATTCAAATGTCCAAGACGTAAGCATTTAAAGGGCTGTGGTGCACTGCGCCGTAGCCCTTTAACACTGGCTAGGCTGGAATGGCGTCTTGGCTCTGACGCGCACAGAGCCCGGCTTTTGTCGCGGCTGTCCCATCCGGCCAGCGCACGCGCAACCTTTAGCCGGATTTCGATCCTAGCTCTGCGGTGTGGTTTTTTTTACGGAAAAATCGCTCAGGGAAAGGCGGCATTGAATGGGCCGGTCCCTTCAACGTGGGTCTAAAAACGGTGGAGCAGATCTGGCGGTTGGACCCGCCGCTATTGCGACGACATCTGATCCATCGCCCGGCGCATCGCCTGGATTTTGGCATCCGTGGCCTCGCGGGCCCGCAGGCGACCGAGCGCCTCAACCCTGCCGAAAGCATGTTTGGCCTTGAGGCGCTGCTCTTCCTGTCGGGCGGCGGCCAGGGCCAGCTCTGCCCCCAGCCGACGGGTTTCGCGCTCCAGCCAGACATGCCACAGTGCGTCCTGCCCAGTGGTGAAGGCCAGATCATCATCGGTGGTATCGTTTTTCAGCCGGTCGGTGCGCGCATGGCGAGCCTCAGCAAGGGCTGCGTGCTTGGTGCGGATCGCAGCCACATCGGCCGAGCGCGCTCGGAGTTCTGCAAGTTCGGCATCAAGGATCATCTGAGTCAGATCCTGAAGGCTGGAAAGCGTTTTGCTCATTCAGACCCCTCCTTCTTTTTCACACCGCGGCCCAGACGCGCCCGCATTTTGCGGCGCATTTCCTCGGCAAAGCGGATGGCGGCTGCAATCGCCTGATAGTGTTCCGGCCGGATTTCATCGCCGACTTCGACCGTCGCGTAGACCGCACGGGCGGTTGGCGGATCGCGGTGGATGGGCACGCCAGCCTCGGCGGCCACTTCACGGATGCGCGCGGCAACCTCATCCACGCCCTTGGCCACACAAACCGGGGCTTCACCCGGCAAGCGGCTCCATTTCAGCGCCACCGCGTAATGGGTCGGGTTCACAACCACCACATCGGCGGTGGGCACGTCGGCCAGCATCTGGTTCATCGCAATTTCGTAACCGCGCTGACGCCGCTTTTGTTTCATATGCGGGTCGCCCTCGCTTTCCTTCGACTCGTCCATCAGCTCCTTGCGTGACATCCGGTTCTTGCGCAGGTGCTCCTGGTATTGCCAAAAGAAGTCGATGCCGCCGATCACCAGAGCCACGATCAGCACGATGCCAAAGAACCGCGCGCCAAGATCGAGCAGCACCACCGTGGCCATGGCAGGGGTTAGGGTGATTGTACCCAGAACCCGCGGCATCTGCCCCCAAAGGAACGAGCCCAGCACGATCGAATAGATCACCAGCTTTACAAAGCTCTTGGCGAATTCGAACAACCCGTTGCGACCGAACTTGTTCTTCGCATTCGACATCGGATTGATCCGGCTGAGCTTGGGCTGCAGCTTTTCCGGCGCAAAGGTGAAGGATCGCATCGCGATCGAGACCATGATCACCAGACCGGCAGGCACCATCAGCCAGGGCAGGAAATTGCCCATGACCGTGGCCATGATCGAGCCGGTCGAGACCTGCCCGCCGCCGGAAAACATGTCGGTGGAAAGCCCGGCGGAATGTTCCAGAATGCCAGCCAGAAGCCCGCCGGTTTTTTTCAGAATCCCCGCGCCGGTGGCATAGGCGACGATCAGAAAGCCACCATAGCTTGCGGCGGTCGTCAGGTCGCTACTTCGGGGAACTTCGCCTTTCTTGCGGGCATCATCGAGCTTTTTCTGTGTTGGCTCGTGTTGCTTGTCGTCGTCTTCCGAGTCGTCAGCCATCATCAGCCTCCGAACGGATTATTGAGGAAAACGATCAGCCCCTGGCTCCAGATATTCAAAAGCATCGGAGTAGACAGAAGCAGCAGGATCAGCCCGCCGGCGGTCAGAGCCGGGGCACCGACAAAGGCCACCATCAGCTGCGGCATGGCGCGGTTGATGACGCCGAGCGCGACGTTGTAGATCAGTGAGGCCACCACAAAGGGGGCGGCGAGGGTGAAGGCCAACGCAAAGGCATGAACCACGCGGGTCATCCCCCAGGTGGACAGAAGGTCGGCCGCAGGCAATTCGCCCGGTTTGAAAATATCGTAGGACGCTACGAGAATTTCAGCGAGCCGCACATGCAGCCCCATCATCACTGCAAGAGCAAAGCCCCCCATCATCAGCACGTGGCCCATCGCCGGAAGGGGTTCGACATTTGCGCCGCCGAACAGCTGGGCAAGCGAGGTCGCCTGAGCCGCCATCGAGCCGGCGATTTGCAGCGCCATCACGAAAAACCGCACCACGGCACCGATGGCAAGGCCCGCGATGGTTTCGGTCAACACGAACCGGACCGTGCCACCGGCCTCGACCGCCGGGCGCACCATGGGTTCAACCGCCGGGATGATGATAAGGGTAAAGCCGAGCGCCAGCACCAGCCGGATCCGCTCGGGAACGGCCTTTTCGCCAAAGACCGGAAACATAGACATGGCAGCGCCGACGCGAATGAACACCACAAAAGCCACGCCCATCCAGTGCTGGCCAAGGATTGTCAGATCGTCGAGCGCTGGGTTCATAGCGGCACCATCCCCACCAGCGACGGGCGCGCCTCGGTGCCGATTTCGTCGAAGGAAAACACCGGGTTGGCGATGCCCTTAGCGGTGAGCACCGTGCGCAGAAAACGGCGGCGGCGGGTCGAGGTCACGATTGCCGGGTAAATGCCCCGTTCGGCGGCTTTGGCAATCCGGTCCGCTACACCATTGGCGAGCTGGTTGAATTGCTCTGGCGGCAGGGCGATGTCCTGCGATTTGCCATTTTCAACCTGATAGGCGAGGAAGGTTTCCTCCCATTCGGGGGCCAGTTGCACCAGCGGCAGGGTGCCATCGTCGCGCTTCAGCTCGGATACAAGCTGGAACCCCAGACGCTGGCGAACATGTTCACAGATCCCTTCGGGCGTGGCGTAGACCGGGCGCGCCTCGGCAATGGATTCGAGGATCAGCGGCAGGTTGCGGATAGACACGCGTTCGTCGAGCAACAACCGCAGCACGGTGTGCAAAAGGTCGACCGGCACCTTGTCCGGCACCAGCTCATCCAGCAGCCGCTGATTGGCTTCGGCGCGCGCCGGATCGGAGAGGTTGCTGAACTCGTCCAGCAGCCGACGCAGCGATTTGTGGCTGAGCAACCGGCTGAAGTTGCGTTTCATGACTTCGAGCAGATGGGTGGCAAGCACTTCGGTCGGGCTCACAACGGTGCCGCCCTGCAAGGCGACATCTTCCTGCTGTTCGGGCGCAATCCAGCGGGCCGGAGCGCCGTAAACAGGCTCGTCCACATCGTCGCCCGGCGGCAGATCAATTTCATTGCCGGTAAGGATTGTCAGCACACGGTTGGGCTGCAGCCGGTCGCGTGCCTGTTCCACCCCCTGAATGCGGACCACATACGAGCCCGGCGGCAGGCTGGCATCGTCGGTCAGGCGGATTTCCGGCATGATCAGCCCATATTCGCCGGCGATATGGCTGCGCATATTGGCGATCCGGGCATCGAGCCCGGTGGCCGGATCGAGCACCATCGACACCAGATCGGGGGCAAATTCGACATGGATATCGTCCAGGTCAAGAATGTCGCCCATCGATTCACGGGGCGCGATGTCGTCGGTTGACGGGGCGGGCTTCGCCGCCTTTTCGGCTTCGGCCAGATTGCGGCGATGCCCCCGATAGGCGGCATATCCCAGCGCACTGGCCCCGGCGGCGAAGGGAACGAAAGGCAGGCCCGGCACCAGACCGAACAGCGCCATCAGCACCGCCACGGTGGCCAGCGCCGACGGGTATTTGCCAAGTTGTGCGAAAAAGGCGAGGTCAGCCGAGCCCGAAGACCCGCCACGCGCCAGAAGCAGGGCCGAGGCGATCGAGATGATCACCGCGGGGATCTGTGTGACCAGACCATCGCCAACCGTCAAAATCGCGTAGGTTTCAAAGGCTTTGCTGATCGGCATTCCGTGAACGGCGACGCCCATCGTCAGGCCCATGATGATGTTGAGCAGCGTGATCAGCAGGCCCGCAACGGCATCGCCCTTGACGAATTTCGAAGCACCGTCCAGCGACCCGAAGAAGGTCGTTTCGGCCTGTTCGGTTTCGCGCCGGAGCTTGGCCTCTTCATGGGTGATGGAGCCGGAGGCCACGTCGGCATCAATGGCCAGCTGTTTGCCCGGCATCCCGTCGAGGGCAAAGCGTGCGCCCACTTCGGCCATCCGGCCCGCGCCCTTGGTGATCACGATGAAGTTCACGATCAGCAGCACGCCAAACACCACAAGGCCCAGAAACACGCTGCCCGACATCACGAAATTGGCAAAGCCTTCGATCACATGCCCCGCCGCGCTGGTGCCGCTATGGCCCTGGCCGATGATCAGCTTGGTCGACGACACGTTGAGCGACAGGCGCAGCATAAGCGAGGCCAGCAGCACCGTCGGGAAGGCCGAGAAGTCGAGCGGGCGTTCGATGAACAGTGTCACCGTAAAGATCAGGATGGCCAGCGCGAACGAGGTGGCAAGGCCGACGTCCAAAATCCACGACGGCACCGGCAGGATCATCATCACGATGACCGCCATCAGCGCGAGGGCCAGCAGGATGGTGGGGCGGAAGATCTGAGCGATCGTCAGTTTCATACTGGATTATCCGGCTTCATCGGGGGCGAAAAGGCTGCGGCCGCTGCTGGTGAACAGGCTGCCCGGCGCGGCTTTGGCGCTGAGCGGCATGAGCGATCCGATCGCGGTTTCCCCGCTGCCCTGAAGCAGCGGGAAAGTGTTGACGCGCACATGGGTGATAACCGCCCCGGCGGTGGTATGGGGGATGTCAGCGCCGTTCAGATCGGCCGAGACCACGCGCAGGGGCATCCCGTCTTCGGCAATGAACCGATCCCGAAATCCGACAAACCGGGCCTTGTAGCCGTTGGCAAATTGCGGATTGAGCGAGTGATAGGCGCCTGCGGCTGTGTTCCAGTCGCCCGAGTCGGCATAAAGGCTGGTTAGAAACCGCGCCGCATAGAGGGCGTTTTCCACCGGGTCGAACATCGCATCGAGCGAGTCGAAATTCTGGTGATGCCATTTGTAATTGATCTGAAAACAGCCCACGTCGAAGCTACGCGCGCCCCGGGCAAAGTTTTCGTCAACAAAGGCACGAGCCTCGTCATTGTTGTCAAACCAGACGCCCTTGCCCTCCATGTTCACTGTCCAGGGCCAGGGGCGGAAACTGGTGCCGCGTTTGCGTCCGGTTTCGGTCAGGGCGATGGCCTTCAGCACCGAGATTGGCACCCCGGTGCGGGCAGCCGCGATTTCGGCGACTTTGTCACAGATTTCCGAAGGATCAGAGATTGCCGCGAATGCGGTGTGCGGCATCAGGAAGGGCTGTAGAATCAGTGTGAAGATAACGGCCAGACTGGCGCGCAGACGGCGAGCCGTCATGCATCCGAAATTCGTGCTTTTCCCCTGTCCTGACCGCTGGGGTCGGGCAGAGACTGCACCTGAAGGCCTGTTCTGCATATGATCCACCGCAATTCTTGCGTCCTGTGGATCCAGTCTAGGAGGACGTGGTTTACAAATGGTAACCAGCGGCCGCCGCAGCGTGTTTATTGGCTGCTTAACGGTTCGATATTGTTCAACAATGCGTCGAGGGTCTGTCGAACCGCCTCGCTGTTCTGAATCAGCGCTTCGGATTTCGCAAGCGGCGTGGTCGGCAGCGGATCAACCGGGATCGGCGCGCTGCCATCCATCAGGCTGGCGGCCTGTCCTTCCGGGCCGGTGCTGTCAAGCCGGACAACATCGGGCCAGAGCCCCCCACGCCAAGCATTGTGCAATGCGGCCTCGGTATTGCCGAGAGATTCGTATTTGGTCGTTGCTGCAGCGTAATCGCCCGCATGTGCCAGCGCCTGAGCGCGCAGGGATTCAGCCTCATCGCCATGCAGACCGGCAAGATAGCCGATCGCCACATCGGGGCGGCTGTCGAGCAGCGCCGCAAGGGCATAAAGCAGCCGGTCGGCCTCGTCGGGCACGCTGGCACCGGTGCCAGCGAGCACCTGACGGGCGGGATCGGGCAGGTTCAAATCCAGAAAGCGCTGGGCAATCTCGCGCCGGTTTGCAGCGGGCATCTTAACCACCTGGTCCATATGTCCGCTGATCCGCCGCAGAAAGCTTGCATCGGAACTGTTCTTGGCGAGCTGACCAAACAGGATTTGCCGCAGCTCAACCGCCCGTGCATCGCTGACTTCGCCCTGGGCGACGGCATCGCGCAGCAGATTGAAGGCCGTCTCGTAATAGCGCACAGAACCGCGCGCACGAATATTGGCATCGACCAGCTGGGCGCCTATCTCTGTGCCGCGCAGTTCAAAAACAAGGCTTTCCAGCAAGGTTAGTGTCTGTTCGGGTACGGCGGCACCGCTATCGAGCGTGGTGTTCACCCGCCTCAGCAGCGCTTCCGGCAGGTTGCTGTCGTCATTCGCAACCACGGTATCAAGCCGGTTCAGCGCACTGTCGACCCGGCCATCGGCCACATCAAATTCGGCATTGACCAGCTCCAGCGAGGTATCGTCTGGGGCCACCGCACGGCCAAAGGCTCTGCGGATGATATCCGCCGTTTCCTGATCGCCCATGGCCAGGAATTTCTCGGCCAGGCGCGGCCCCAAATGGCGACGCAGATGCGCGGGCAGGGCGCTGAAGGTCAGGGTTACGGCCGGTTTGTTGATGCTTTGGCTGGGCAAGAGTTTGGGTTGAGCCAGCGTGGCCCAAAGAGCCGTCGCGCCGCTACAGGCCATCTGCTTCACCAGTGATGGAGCCGCGGCGGCCTCTTTATTGTCCATCACATCGGCCATGACGTAGAGCACCGCCGGATGCTGCACAACGTCAGGATAGCGCTGGATCAGCGCCCGCGCCTCGGCCCCGAAAGACAAATAGATGTAATAGCGGGTAAGATCGGTCATGCCCTCGGGTTGCGGCTGATCGAACTCTCCGACGATTTGGGCCCGGTGGGCGCCAAAGTTGATCCCCTCGTCGAGCGGTTCGCCCCAGCTTGCGGCATCAAAGAGCGACGGATCAAGGCAGGCGGTGCCATCGTCGGTTTTGCCAATCCTTTGACCAGCCGCGGCGGCGGCCCGGTCAGCGCCGGTTTCCACTGAAATATGCCCATCTTCGGTGATCGGCAGGGTGGCATAGGGCGCTTCGGGCTCGGCAGATGGTGCAGGCGTTCTGGTGGCTTGGGCAACGCCCGCTTCGATTCTTCCCATATCGGCATCAAGCAGACCCTGCGCCGCCGCGCGCGCGATTTGTTCGAGCAGGGCGGTCTGGGTGTCCTGAACCCGCTGGTTGTTCGCGGCCGTTATCGCAGGCGATTCAGAGCCGGAATCTGGCGTTGCAGAGGGGACAAGCTCGCGCAGCGGCCCGAAATGTAGGCCCGCTTCGGATTCGCGGCTGGCCGTGGTCAGGGGCAGTCCTCCACGATCCTGAACGGGCATCACCGGCTGCGGTGCAGGCTCTGTTGCGGGCGGGGGCATCATGACATGCGGTTGGGCCGTATCGGGCGGGGGGGCCGGAACAGGCTCTGCCGCCGGTGTGGCCGGTTCGGTCGGCTGGGCCGCAGGTTCTGGTGCTTCTGGGCTTGCAGGTTGCGCCGGTTCGGCGGCTGGTTCGGCGGTGGCTACCTGCGGATCGGGTTCGGGGGCGGGCGTTTCCGCATCAAGCCGGGCCTCGAACGGCCAGTCGGCCGTGGGGGCCGTGCCGTTGATGATGTCGAGCACGATCTCGCCGGAGCGAAACACGAAAGCATCGCTGTGGCAGTCACAATCTATCGCGAAAAACAGCCGTCCGTCGCCCAGATCGCGTAGGTCGGAAATGCGTGCGCGCGGGATGAGGTTGAACACTGTCGCCAGGTCATAGGTGACATCCGGACGCCCGGCGCGAAATTCGTAGCCGCCATCAACCTTGCCAAAACGCCAGTTCGGCTCGGCCTGCATTCGTAGCACGATCCTGGAAAACCCCGCATGTTCGCCCGAGCTCACCACCACGGTTTCGGCCTGCACGAGGGCAGGCCAAAGCAGGGCTAAAATCAGGGCAAGAGGCCGGATCATGCAACGTCTTTCTTCACGTCTTTCAGCGCCTCTTCGAGATCGGAGAAACTGGGACGCTTGCTGCTGGGGGTGTTCTGACGTCCGACCTCGATGCAGATATTGGTCGAGTGGTTGTGCAGATTGGCCACCAGAACTTCACGGATAAGCTGGTAGAAATGCGCATCTTCTTCGGCGACGGCGGTTAGTTTGGAGGCAAACGGTCCAACCAGACCGTAGGCGATGAACACGCCCATGAACGTCCCGGCCAAAGCGCCGCCGATCATGTGGCCAAGAATTTCCGGCGGTTGGTCGATTGCCCCCATGGTCTTGATCACGCCGAGAACGGCAACCACGATACCCAGGGCCGGCAAGCCATCTGCCATGGTTTGCAGGTTGTGGCCGGGATGCTTGGCGGCTTCGAGATTCGCTTCCATGCGTTTTTCAAGCACTTCTTCAACCTGATGTGGGTCATCATAGTTCATCGACGCCGAACGCAGTGTGTCGCAGATCAGGTTGATGGCTTCCTTGTCGGCCAGGATGCGAGGATATTTGGAAAAGATCGCGCTCTCTTCCGGCAGTTCGATATGCTCTTCCAGCGCCACGGCGTTTTGCCGGGCCTGCCGGATCAGTTCAAACAAGAGGCAGAGCAGGTCTTTATAGTCTGTTGGTTTCCAGCGCGCGCCTTTGAAAACACGACTCACATCTTTCAGGGTGTGTTTGATCGAGGGTACGTCGTTGGAAATGACAAAGGCGCCAAAGGCTGCCCCCATGATCATGGTGAATTCATAAGGCGCGACTTCGAGGATCAGCGTCAGGTTCCCGCCCTCGGCGATGAAACCGCCAAAGACCAAAACGAAAACCATGATAATGCCGATAAGCCCAACCATATTTTACTTCCCCGATAGCGGCCTGTTGGCTCTGATCCTGACAGTAACTGGTTAATAAACCTTCATCATGAGCCGATAAGCTCTCGATTCGGAGAGCGAAATTCGCAATCAAATCTCGCTCTATTCGGTCGGCGCCTTCGCGTTGCGACCTGCCAGAAGCACACTGATCGTGTAGGCTTTTTGCGGGTCGAGCCCGGACAGAATCGCGGCGGCGGCATCGGGGCGCATCCGGCCGAGGAACCCGGCGGCAAATTGCGGGTCCATCTCCGAGAACAGCGGCACCGCTTCTTTGGCCTTCATGTTTTCGTAAACCGATGTCAGCCGGGCCAGATCATCCTCAGCGGCGGTCGAGGCCACCGTCATCGTCGATTTCAGCGAGTCTTCAGCCTGTTTCAGCGCAGCCATGTTTTCGGAAATCTGTTTCTCAGCCACGGCGAGGGCCTGCATGCGATCAGCAAGCGCGGCTTCACGCGAGGTGACGCTGGCTTCGCGGCTGCGTAGCAGATCAAGGGCCGTGGCAATATCGTCTTCGGTCTGGCAGGCCGGGGTATCGGTCAGGCTTGTGCTGTGATCGCCATTGGGCAGGGCGGCATTGGCGATGGCCCAGCCGGTTTCCCCACCAAGGCGCAGCAGCCCGGAGGCCACGAGCATCAACATGATCGCCCACAAAACGCCGCGTCCGCTGCGCCGGCGTTTGCGTTTTTTCACTGTGCCGCCAGCGGGTTGTGGTTGGGCGCTCGCCTTGGGAGGCTTTGCGGCTGTGGCCGCCTCTGCCTTGGGCTTCCGGCCAAGCATCATGCACCTCCTGCCGCTTGCGCACGACGGGTCGTAAAGCGCAGCGCGGGTTCTTCGCCGGATTCGGCGTCATCGCGCAGATCTTCTGCCGCCGCTTCCCATTCCGCATCCTTGGCTTCTTCCGGCGATGCAGCAGGCTCTGTCATGGGGGCGGGGGCGCTGGTGGGCTCCGGCAGATCGTGCAGAGAGGCCATCATCAGCTCAAGCTTACGGGCCGATTCCTCGGCGCGTTCTGTCAGCGCGGTCAGCGTGTGCGAAGAATGCGCCGCGGCCTTGCGCGCCAGCTCCAGAGAGCGGGTCATGTCATCCACCTGGGCCGAGAGCACCGCAACTGCGCCACCGACGCCGTTTTCAAGGTTGTTGAACCGCTTCAGACGCCGTGCGAGGACGTAGCAGTATATGGCTGCTCCGAAGGCACCGCCGCCCAGCAGGATGTCAGATACCAGTGTAATGATCTGGTTCATATCGTTCTCCGTTCCCGCCCTAGTTCAACACAAATTCCATGATGAGCAGGTCTTTGACCCGGCCTGCTCCCACAACCAGCTGGATCCGGCGCAGCATCTGTGCGCGCAGGGTGACCAGGGTGGTTGGGTCTTCAAGATCGCTGATGGATACGGCGCGCAGATAGGAATTGAGCACATCCATCACCCGTGGGGTCAGGAGCGATACTTCCGCTTCCATGCCAGCCTCGACTTCAAGCTCGCCGCGAAACCGCAAATGTTGGGCATTGCCGCCACCCAGAGACACGACCAGCGGTTCCAGTGGAACAAAGCCTGCGGTTGTCGAACCGCCATTCGCGCCATGTTCGGTGGTTGCTGCCCCATGTCCTCCGGCTGCACTGCTTGTTGAATGCCCCGACGCGCTTGCCTCGGAGGTGCCTCCGGAGCCGAAAAGCATGCCTGAATAGATGGCATAAAATCCGCCGCCGCCCAGAACGAGCGCCAGCACGAGCCCGATCAACAGGCCACGCTTGCTTTTCTTTTTCGGCGCCGCTTCGGACGTCTGTTCTACCGTATCTTCTGCTTCGGCCATGGTTCACCCACGATTTTCTTCGAATCGTTTATAGAACGTCAGGCACTAACCGATTGTTAAGAACGATCGGTGAAAGTGACTCGAGACGGGGGCAGAAGCCCACTCGCAGAAGGAGTCACGTCGTGCAGCAAATTCTCGCTGTCTGGAATTCACTAGACATGCGCCGGCGGATCATCGTCGTGGTCGCTACAGTTGCAATGTTTGCAGCCATTCTGACCCTTGCCAGTATCGCTTCAAAACCATCCATGAGCCTGCTTTATGCCGGGCTGGAGCCTGGGCCTGCGGGCGAGGTGCTCCAATCGCTTGAGGCACGCGGGGTCACGACAGAGATTCGCGGCGGTGCCATCTATGTGGATGCCAGCCAGCGTGACCAACTCAGGATGACTCTGGCTTCGGAAGGTTTGCCCAGCAACGCCAGCCAGGGGTACGAGCTGCTCGACACTATGTCGGGCTTCGGCACCACGGCGCAGATGTTCGATGCCGCCTATTGGCGCGCGAAAGAGGGCGAGTTGGCCCGTACCATCGTGTCTTCTCCCAATATCAAAGCCGCACGCGTGCATATTGCTGTGCCCTCGTCGCAGGGATTCGCGGCGCGGGGCAATCCCTCGGCCAGTGTGACGGTGACGACCGCGGGCGATACGATGACCTCCCAACATGCCAAGGCGCTGAAATTCTTGGTGGCTTCGGCGGTTCCGAATCTCTCGCCCGACAATGTGTCGGTGATCGACACCCGCAACGGGCTGGTCATGGCAGGCGATGAAACGGCAAGCGGTGGCACCGATAACGCCAGCCGGGTGGCCGATCTGAAGCGCAATGTGCAGCGGCTGATCGAGGCGCGGGTCGGCTATGGCAATGCGGTGGTCGAATTGTCGGTCGATACCGCGACCGAAAGCGAAAAGATCACCGAACGCACGCTCAATCCCGATAGCCGCGTGGCCATTTCCACCGAAACAACCGAGACCTCGGCCACGGCAAGCGATGCGGCGGCCTCGGGGGTTACGGTGGCATCGAACCTGCCCAGTGGCAGCACGGCGGGTGGCAATGGCAGCTCGTCTTCGAACAATACCGGCACCACCGAACGGGTGAATTACGAAGTGTCGCAGACCACGCGTGAGGTCAATCGCGGCCCTGGTACGGTGCGCCGGATCACCGTGGCGGTGCTGGTGGACGGGATTCACAGCGTCGATGCCAACGGTCAAGATGTCTGGGCACCGCGTTCGGACGTCGAATTGGACGCGCTGAAAGAGCTGGTGGCCTCCACCGTTGGCTATGACGAATCGCGTGGCGATACGATCACCATCAAGTCGATGGAATTCCAGCCGCTTGCCCCGGAAGGGTCGGCCGCGCCTACGGGCCTGCTGGCTTCGCTTAATATCGACGTCATGTCGATCATTCGTCTTGCGGTCCTGGCCGTTGTGGCGCTGGTGCTCGGCCTCTTCGTTCTGCGCCCGATCTTCGGCTCGCGCGGGGCACTTTCCGCTCCGTCGGCGGGGGCTCTGCCCGGGCCTGATGCAGGGGGCGGCGCTAACAGCATGGCCGATTTTGCCGATCTGCCAAGCCTGCCCGCGTTGACCGGGGAAATCGATGATGGCGGTCTGGGTGGCCCCGAAATGGCCGTAGTGTCTGACTACAATTTCGGTGGCAATGACCTTCCAGCATTGCAGGATCCCAACGATCCGGTGAACCGCCTGCGCAACCTGATTGAAAACCGTCAGGATGAAACCGTGGAAATCCTGCGAGGCTGGATGGAAGATGAAGAGGAGACAGCCTGATGACAGCGAAGCTTCAACTTGAAGTGTTCGATGAAGGCGATCTTGCTTCGGTGAAAGCGGTGCGCACGGCCCCCGAACCCGCTCCGGCTCCGGCCGCTCCGGCGATCAGCCCCGAAATGCTCGAACGGGCGCGGCTGGAAGGTTACGAGAATGGATACAAGGCTGGATGGGATGATGCCGCCAAGGCAGAGACCGAAGAGCAAAGCCGAATCGGTGCTGAATTTGCCCGCAATCTGCAGGATCTCGGCTTCACCTTCCACGAGGCGCGGTCGCATGTGATGCAGGCGCTTGAACCGCTGCTTGCGGGCATGGTCGAGCGGGTTCTGCCGCGGCTGGTCTCCGAGACGATTGGCCAGACGATCATTGAAGAGCTGATGCCGCTGGCCTCGGCGGCAGCCGATACGCCGATTGAAATCGTGGTCAGCCCGGCCAGCCGGTCCGCAATCGAAGGCTTGCTGGAACGCGAATCCGCCGTTCCCTTCACCCTGAAAGAAGAGCCGACACTGTCTGAAGGCCAGGTCTTCCTGCGCGCAGGCAAGCTGGAGCGGCATATCGATTTTACCAATGCGGTCGACCAAATCGGGACGGCCATCAACGGACTCTACGAACTCAATGAAAAGGCCTTCCGTCATGGATGATCACGCCAGCGCTCTCGACGAAACCGCAATCAACAACCCGTTCACCCAGGTGCCGATCGAGATTCTCATTTCGGTGGGCCGGGCGCGTCCGACGGTGCACGATCTTCTGCGCCTGAAGCCTGATACCGTGCTGCCGCTGGACCGCAAGGTCAGCGATCTGGTCGAGCTTTATGTCGGTGATCGGCTGATCGCGCGCGGCGAGCTGGAAGAGGTCGAGGGCGACCCTGCTGGCAATCTGGCCGTGCGCTTGACCGAAGTGGTCGATCTGAAGGCGGGTCTGTAATCCGATGATCCAGGCAATGGGGCATAAAAAAAGCCTAATCACGCTTGCTGCATTAACCATGATTCTGGTGATGCTGGCGCTGCCGGCTTCGGCGCAGCAGGTTAATATCACCATGGGCGATGGCTCCGGTTCGCTGGCCACGCGTTCGATCCAGCTGATCGTGTTGATGACCGTCCTCAGCCTCGTGCCGGGGCTGGCGATGATGGTCACCGCTTTCCCATTTATCGTGACGGTCCTGTCGATCCTGCGTCAGGCCATCGGGCTGCAGCAGTCGCCGCCCAACATGCTGATCGTGTCGCTGGCACTGTTTCTGACCTATTTCGTGATGGAACCGGTTTTCGTGCAGGCCTGGCAACAGGGGGGCGAGCCGTTTTCCAACGGCACGATGGAGCTGGAACCGGCATTTCAGGCCGCTCTTGTGCCGTTCAAGGTGTTCATGGTGGGCCGTGTCGATCCCGGCACGTTTGACGCGCTGGCGAGCTTGCGCGAAGGCACGCAGGCGGCCTCGCTGACCTCCGATGCACCGATTTCGGTTCTGGTGCCGTCCTTCCTGCTCAGTGAAATTTCGCGCGCTTTCGAGATCGGCTTCCTGATCTTTCTGCCCTTCCTGATCATCGACCTCGTCGTTGCGGCGATCCTGATGTCGATGGGGATGATGATGGTGCCGCCTGCGATCGTCTCGCTGCCGTTCAAACTGGCCTTCTTCGTCATCGCCAATGGCTGGACGCTTGTCGCGGAAGCCCTGGTGCGAAGTTACTTTTAGCGGCGCTTTTCAATTCTGCGGCGCGTCTGAGGCGCGCGATGGTGCGGCTTTCGAAGGAAGGCCGCACTTTTCCTATGCGTCTACCCGCGCTGGGCTTGCCGCGCCTGTCTGGCATGCTCCAAAGCGGGGCTTTTTCCGCTTGGCTCATGTCCGGCGACGCGGCTTATGCCCTCTGGTTGCCACCTTCGCTGCCCCACCGGGCCAAGCAGTGGGCCACATTCCTCGCCCCATATTCCCGTAGGTCTTGTCCGGACGGGACAGAGATCGGCCCGCGCCTGTGTGAGTCGTCCCATCGTCAGTGGTCCTGCCAGCGGTGCGTGCCAGATGCGGGGCGCCTGTGCTCTCTGAAGAGACGGGCGCGGCAGGCTTCCCTCGATGCTCGCGGCGACGGATCTTGTGGAACAACTTTACGGCCCCGACGCACCCGTCGGGCAAACAAAACCGCGCCCGACAGGGCGTCGGACGCGGCGTTAGAGGCAACAGGTTTTCAGGGCTCGGCCCCGCGGCTTAGCGCACCACGAATTCGGCGTGCAGCGCCCCGGCGGCCTTGATGCTTTTCAGAATGTCGATCATGTCGCGCGGCGCCACACCAAGGGCATTCAACCCGGCGATCACCTCGGACAGCGACGTGCCGCCATTCACCTCGGCCAGACCAATCCCCTTGTCCGGCTGCAGCTCGGCGGTGGTTCTGGGCACCACGATGGCTTCGCCGCCTTGCGAGAACGGGTTGGGTTCCACCACAATCGGCTGTTCCTGAATGCGCAGGGTCAGATTTCCCTGGCTCACCGCCACACGGCTGATCCGCACATCTTCGCCCATCACGATGGTGCCAGAGCGTTGATCGACCACCACCCGCGCTTTACGTTCGGGCTCAACCGGAATGTTTTCGACATTCCCCAGCGCATGGGCCGGGCTGAGCGCGCCGGTCGCGGCAATATCCAGCACCACGGTGCCCGCATCGAGCATCCGCGCCACAGTATGCCCATAGGCGCTGTTGATGGCAGTCTCGATCCGCTCGGCGGTGGTGAAATCGGGATCGCGCAGAGCCAGCCGGATCGAGCGCAGCTTGGTGAAATCGAACTCGATTTCACGTTCAATCCGCCCGCCCGAGGGAATCGAGCCCGCGGTGGGCACGCCAACCGTAGTACTGGCCGCGTCGCCCTCCGCCACCGCGCCCCCGGCGATCACCGCCCCCTGTGCAACAGCATAGATCTCGCCATCGGCAGCGTTGAGCGGGGTCATGACCAGCGTGCCGCCCAGCAGGCTTTTGGCATCGCCAATCGCTGAAACCGATACGTCAATGGTCGACCCTGCCCGGGCAAAGGGCGGCAGAGTGGCGGTGACAAAAACCGCAGCCACGTTTTTCGCCCGGAACTGTTCGCCGGTGATGTTCACCCCGAGCCGTTCAAGGATGTTCGACATCAGGTCTTCGGTGAAGGGCGAATTGCGCAGCCCGTCGCCGGAGCCGTTCAGCCCGACCACGAGGCCATAGCCCACCAGATCGTTGCCACGGACACCGTCGAACTCGACAAGATCCTTGATCCGGATGGCGTTTGCGGCGGCGGCGTTTACCATAATCAGGTAAAGCACAAACGCGGTCAGAATCCGGTATGTTCTGGTCATCTCATGTAATCCGTGAACTTGAGGCTCGCGATGCGAGCGGTGGCTGTATAGAGCGTCTGAAGCTGCGAATAGACCGCCTGGAACTCGGACGCCGTCTGATAGGGATCCGCAGCGGTGAGTTCGTTTCGCGCAAGTTCATAGGCAGATTGTTCGGCGGCGTTGCGGGCCTTGGCATTTTCGATGCGGGCTTCCTGAGCGCCGATATGGGAGCGCAGTTCGGTGATCCCGTCATCGGCGCCCAACATGCGCTGGGAGGCAACGGCGGTAAGATCGGCCTTTTCACTGGCGCTGCCGGTAAAGATCCCGTCGCTGATCAGGCTCGCCAGAGCGAAGCTTTTCAGCGTGTTGCGGATTGACTGATCGTCGGCGCGGGTGTCGACATTCAACGTCTCGCCTTCGGCGATCATCAGAGGCCCCATATCGTTTTGTGAGCCCTGATAGCCGGTGGTTTCAAACCCGCCACCAACATCGTCAAACCAGGCATCCACCACAGCAACAACGTCCGTCACAGTGGTCGCTCCGGCAGCGGCAATTTCCGTTCCGAGGGCCGACATGATGTCAGAGGCCGAGGCGATCGGCGCCGCGTCGGTGGCAGCGCCGGCAAAGAGCGAGCGGTTCGCGACACTGGTGTTGAACGAGGAAACGACGATTTCGAGCTTCTGGCGTGCGTCGTCCGAGCTGGAAGCGATCAGCGTGGAATCGCGCGAACTCGACGCCTGCAACAGCCCTGACGAGAGGGTTTGCGTCGTGTTTTGCACGTTCTCCAGCGCGATCTGCATGGCGCCGTACATGCCTGACGCTTCAAGATTGGAGGTGTGATAGGCCGAGAGGGACTTCAGACTGCGTTCGAGCCCAGCATAGGGGCCAAAATCCCCGGCGAGCGATGCGCCCAGATCGGCTTTCAAGCCGGTCGACAGCTCTTTGCTCAACCGTGTCATGTCGGTTTTCAGCTGAGTGGTCAGCCGTTGCGATTGAAAGCTTCTTGCGAGGTCTCCGAAATAAAGCGTTGCCATGTCTCAGATTTCCATCAATCGGTTGATCATGTTGTTCAGTGTGACGAGAACTTTGGCGTTTGCCGCGTAAGATTGCTCGACCATCACCAGCTGCTGCATCTCGTAGTCGGTATCAACGCCTTGTGCTTTTTCCATTTCTTGCAGGCTGCTTTGTTGCGCGCTCGAATAGCTCTGCTTGCTCTCTGCGGCGGCCCGATCAGCACTGACGCTTGACAGGAAGTCAGACGTCAGGCCGCTGGCCGAACGCGAAACCCCCAGAAAATCGCCTGATGCAGCAACGCGTTTTGCAGTGAGCGCACCATGGAGATCCTGCAACAATGCAGAGTTGCCCACATCGCCCTGGGTGAGGGCACCAAGACCATCGCGCAGATGCCAGACCGCGCCGCCCTGATCGGGATCGACCAATGCGTTCACGCTGATCCGGGACGACAGACCGATCTCGTCGATTGGATCAAAGGCACTGCCCGCGTCGGTATAAAGACCGGGATCGCCGGGTGCGCGCGTCGTGTCGACCGAACTATCCTGAAAACGGTCGACAAGATCACGTGCAACCGCATCGAGCTGCGATTGTGCGCCGGTTGCCAGCTCATCTCGGACCTCGAACAGGGCGGCCAGCGAGCCCCCCTGGATCGGGCTGCTATTGCCGCTGACCCGAATATCCTTGCCGTTCAGGGTCAGGCCCGACAGGGCACCGGATTCGATCGTCATTTCCGGAACAATCACGCCAACCCGGCTATAGCCGAACTGGCTGGCCAGACCGTCGAGAACCACCGAGCCCCCGGTGGTGAAAAGCGCGACCATTCCGTGATCGCGTTCAATCACCTTCATCGGAACAATTGACGAGATTTTGTCAATCGACTGCTGGCGTATATCCTGCAGCGTTGATGGATCCTGACCCTTGGCGATGGCATTTCTGATCTGAGTGTTCAGGTCGTGAATCTGAGTGAGGCCTTCATTCAGCTGATTTACCTGAATGTCGATCCGGGAGTCGGCGTTCATCCGGGCGTCCTGGATCTTGTCGGACGCAGTGTTCAGCTTGGTTGCAACATCATTCGCTGCGGTGACCACAGCAGACAAGCGCGCGCTGCTATCGGGGCGCGACGATGCCTCGATGAAAGCGGATTCGAGCGAGGCCAACCGTCCCGACAGCGAGCCGGCCTCGTCCGGCGTGCCAAGAATGCTTTCCATATCTTTCTGAAAGCTGGCGATGGTGCTGTTATAGCCAAGTTCGGCGTCAGACAGACGCCGGTCTTGCAGAAGGCCCGCATCGACTTCGCGGCGCACCGCGGCCACGTTTACGCCCGACGTCGCGCCAGCGCCGGTATAGCGCGCCGAGAGTTCGAGTTCGCGCCGCCCATAGCCCGGGGTAAGAGCGTTGGCAACGTTCGACGAAATCAGCTCGGACGCGCGCCGCGTGGCAGCCAGCCCGGAGAGGGCATTGGAAAATGCATTGCCGATGGCCATCCGTCAGTTCCTTCTTTCGCGCCCCCGCTAGGTTATCGTTTGATGTTCGTCGTCTCCTGCAGCATCTCGTCCACGGTCTGGATGACCTTGGCATTGGTGGAATAGGCACGCTGCGTCTGAATCAGGTTGGTCAGTTCGCCCGCCACGTCAGTGGTTGAGCCTTCCCGGGTAAAGCCGATCACCTCACCGGTCGGGCCGTCACCGGCATCCCACAGGAAGAATGAACCTGAACTCGGCGAGACCTGAAAGGTCTGGTTCGAGCTTGAGATCAGGCCGTTTGGGTTTGGCACATCCACCAGTGGCACCTGATAGATGGTTCGGGTGAACCCGGTGTCATAGGTGGCCGTAACAAATCCGTTCTTGTCGATTTCCACCGAGGTCAGGTTGCCCACGGGCGAGCCGTCTTTGGTAATCGAAACCGGTGCGAAACTGTCGGAGAGCTGCGTCAGGCCGCTCTGATCACCCGGGGCGCCGATGGTCAGCGCCAGCGGTCCGCCAGCAACCGTCAGAGAGATATCCCCGGAGGTCGCATCATAGGCGCCGCCCGAGACGACGGTGACTGATTGCAGCGTGCCACCATTGGAGCGGCTGTCGTCAAAGACCAGAGTATATTCGCCGACTGTGGCACCGTTGGAAGCCGAATCGGTGATCGTCATCGTCCAGGCGTTCGAGGGGGAAGTGGCGGCACTGGCGGGCAAGGTCGGCGTGAAGGTCACATCGAGAGATTCCGAAGTGCCCAGGTTGCCGAAATATTCGATCGACAGCGGCATGGCGTCACCGTCGGCACCGAACTCCGTCGCCGTCGCTGGCAGGTTAACGCCCAGATTCATCCGTGTGGTCGGGTCACCGGCCTGTTGGTTCACCTGCACGGTGACAGGTTCAAGTGCCGTCACCGTGTCACGCGGATAGGTGGCCACGTTGCCATCGGCATCGGCAGGCCAACCCAGCAGCACAAGGCCGGTTTCGGTTTTCAAAATCCCGTTTTCATCGGTGCGGAACGAGCCCGTTGTCGTGGTCAGCATTGGCTGATCGCCGCCCGCAGCCACATAGGCTTCTTCCGTCACTGGCAACATGCCACGGCCGGAAATGGCGATATCGAGCGGGTTGGAGGTCGAGATCAGCGGCCCGTTTTCGTCGATCAGGCGCGATGTGGTGGCACGTACGCCACCGGCGGAATAGGTGCCTGCCCCGGCCATGCCGCCGATCACGAGCGATTCGAAGTCGGCCGTGGCACGTTTGTACCCGTAGGTTCCGGAGTTGGCGATGTTATCGGAAATAGTTGCCAAACGCGTTGCGTTGGCATTCAGGCCGGCCACCCCGGCACTCAGCGAAGAGGATATGGTCATGGTTGCGCCTTTCTGCTGCAGCCTCTGTCACCCTCCGGAATAACGCCAGAGGGCTTAACAGGGGCCTAACAGCTAAAATCCTTCTCGTTTCTTCATCGCTTCGACCTCAGCAAGATCAGCTCAATCCTATTGTTGCGCGGGGCCATCGGGTCTCGCACGGCGGGTTTGCGGTCGGCATGCCCGGTTACGCGCTGCACACGATCTGCGGACAGATCGTCGCCCTGAAGCAACCGGCGCACGGCGTCAGCCCGGGCTGTGGACAGATCCCAGCCGGTTTGCTGGGCCACCACGACAGGTTGCGCCGCGACATGGCCTTCGATCGCCACGCCGTTGGTGACCAGGCCGAAAACCTGCGCCATCATCGCGACCAGATCCTTGGTCAGCTGCGTGGGCTCGGCGGTATCGCCTTCAAACAGCCGCTCGCCGTCGCCGTCGAATATCTGGATCATCAGGCCATCATCGGTCAGCTGCGTCACGATATGGCGGCGTTCAAGCTCGCTCACCATGCTTTCACCGGAATTACCCGTCAGCATTTCATTGATACTGTCCAGCGCCTGCGCCTCGGCCTGATTGGCCGATTCCGATGCGGCTATCGCAGGCGATGGCGATGCCGTCGATGCCTGCAGATCGGTTGGCACGCCGCCATGGCCGGTATGGGCCAGCGTTTCTTCGACAAATACGCTGTCGCCGCCAAAGGCTCCATCGCCCCCACCGGAGGCCCGCATCAGCGGAATTGACGGATTGAAGTAATCCGCAAGGCCTTTACGTTGCTTTTCAGTCGTCGCGTTTAGAAGCCACATCAATAAGAAGAAGGCCATCATTGCGGTCACGAAGTCGGCATACGCCACCTTCCATGCCCCGCCGTGGTGTCCACCACCACTGACCTTTTTCACCTTCTTATAGATGACAGGCGCATTACTTTGTGCGCTCATCCCACCACCTCATATTTTCACCCGTGGATCAGAATGGCGCCCCCACATTAAGATGCTCTTAATATCCTGATATGTCTTCGGATTTTCGAAACAATGGTTAACAGAAGTAAACCAACTTTCGGTCGCGTGCCGGAGGGCGCGCGCGCTGCTCCGGAAACTGCCCCGCAAAATGGGTTGACCGGGCGCGCGCCGCGGTTCCAAGTGATGTCTTCAGATCGGATGAGGAAAAAGCATCATCGGAGGCGGGCATGTCGGGGCGACCAACGATCAGGGACGTGGCAAAAGCGGCCGGTGTCGGTACTGCGACGGTGGACCGTGTGCTCAATGGCCGTGGCGCCGTGCGTGAAGAGACGATGCGCCGCGTTGCTGAGGCCGCACACCGGATTGGCTATCATGCCTCCGCGCTGATCGACCAGCGGCTGAACCCCTCGGTGCCGGAGATGACCTTTGGGTTCGTACTGAACAAGAGCAAGCAGCAGTTCTACCAGAATTTTGCCAACGAGATTGAACGCGCGGTGGCGGCGCGCAGTGATATCCGAGGCCGGACGATCATCCGCTTTGCCTCCTCACAATCGCCCTCGGCCTTTGTCGAGGAATTCTCCGATCTGTCAAACCGGGTCGATGCGCTGGCAAGCTCTGCCGTCAATCATCAAAGCATCTCTCAAGAGGTGCAGCGGCTGAAAGATCGGGGCATCCCGACCTTTGCGCTGCTCAACGATTTTGCGCAGGGAATTCGCGAAAATTACTTGGGAATGAACAACATGCAGGTCGGGCGGCTGGCGGGCTGGATGGCCACGACAGCCGCGCAGGAGCCCGGTAAGCTCGGCGTTTTCGTCGGGGGCAACCGCTGGCATGGGCATGAGTTGCGCGAAACCGGGTTTCGCAGCTATGTGCGCGGCAGTGCGCCAAATTTCACCGTGCTGGATACGATGGTCAACCTTGAAACCCGGCAGCTCACCTATGAGGCCACGCTGGATCTGGTGGCACGCCACCCGGATCTGCGCGGGCTTTACGTGGCCGGTGGCGGGATGGAAGGCGCGATTGCGGCGCTTCGGGAAGCGGTTCAGCCGGGCGACGTGGCGCTGATCGTCAACGAACTGACCGAAGTCAGCCGCGTGGCGCTGATGGATGGCTATGTCACGATGGTGCTCTCGACCCCGCTCGACGAGCTGTGCCGGGATATGGTGGAGATGATGATCAACGCCGTGAAAAATGGCGGTGGCGAAGTGCCCGGGCAGCATTTTCTGCCCCCACGCATCTACCTGCCTGAATCCTTCTGATGATGTAAACACATCAAAATTCTGCATCAGCAAACATCACGAATGATGGAATAAACGGCGCTGATATTGACCCATTGCCCACCGACAGCGCAATCTCTGCGCGCTGATGGGGGCTGTATGACCCCATCGCCGACAGGATTTCGAAACGATTTATCTCGGCGTGCTTCATGGGAGGAGGGCGCTGGATGCTTGCGGGGGTGACCCGCAAGCAAGGTTTCCGTCTTGCCGAAAACAAGCTCATCGCCCCTCGGGCAGTGCCCGGGCGACGAAAGTGGCCAGACGACCTGTGTCGAACCGGCCGATCCGGCAAACAAGGGTGAAGTGCTGGTGCGCCGGACACCAGCCAGGGAGGACGACATGAATATCAGGAAAACACTTTTTGCCGCTGGCGTTGCGTCGCTGCTGGCCTCGACCGCCATGGCCGCCAATGTCGGCGTGTCGATGGCGCTGTTCGACGACAACTTTCTGACCGTGCTGCGCAATGGCCTGATCGCTACGGCTGACGGCACGGATGGCGTGGATGTGCAGGTGGAAGATGCACAGAACGACGTGGCCAAGCAGCTCGACCAGATCAACAACTTCATCGCCTCGGGCGTGGATGCGATCATCGTGAACCCGGTTGATACCTCGGCCACGCAGGCGATGAGTAATGCCGCGAATGCTGCCGGTGTGCCGCTGGTCTATGTGAACCGCGAGCCGATCAACGTTGATTCACTGCCCGACAATCAGGCCTTCGTGGCGTCGAACGAAGTGGATTCCGGCACCCTCGAAACCATCGCACTTTGCGATAACTGGGCCGCCGAAGGCAAAACCGAAGTCAACGCCTATGTGATGATGGGCGAGCTGTCGAACCAGGCTGCCGTTCAGCGCACCGCCGACATTCACGATGTGATGGCCGATGGCCGCTGCAAGGTGACAATCAACATCATCGACGAACAAACCGCCAACTGGTCGCGTGAAGAGGCGCAGAACCTGATGACCAACTGGCTTTCCACCGGCGCGCCGTTCGATGGTGTGATCGCCAATAACGACGAAATGGCCATCGGCGCCATTCAGGCGATGAAAGCGGCCGGCATCGATATGGCCTCGGTTCAGGTCGGCGGCGTTGACGCCACGCAAGATGCGCTGGCGGCAATGATCGGCGGCGACCTTGATGTGACCGTGTTCCAGAATGCGGCGGCTCAGGGCGGCGGCGCGTTGGATGCGGCGCTGAAGCTCGCCAAAGGCGAAGAGGTGGCGCAGAAAGTCTATATTCCGTTTGAGCTCGTGAACCCGGCCACTGTCGGCGACTACACGTCCAAAAACTAAGGCAACGCCTTGTGCAACTGGAAGCGGGCACTTGTCCGCTTCCACCACTGGCGCCCTGCCAGGGCCTGACGGGAGCAAGAAATGATGTCGACATCGCAGGGGCTGGGCGGCCTGAAATACGATCCGAAAAAGCGGGCCCGCGCGCCGGAATGGAACGTGTTCATCGCGCTGATCCTGATCATTGTGGTCTTTGAAATTCTGGGTGCCGCTCTGATGGGGCAAAGCTTTCTCTTCGACAGCGCCCATCGGTTTGACACGATCTTCAACGAACAACGGCTGAAAATCATCATCCTGCAGGTGGCAATCGTCGGCATCATCGCGCTCGGCTCGACGCAGGTCATCATCCTTGGTGGTATCGACCTTTCGCCGGGCTCGGTCGTGGGTCTGACCGCGATGATCGCGATGTCCTTTGCCCAGGTGGCCGAGGTAAATGGCTTTCCCAACCCCAAGGCACAGTTCGGCCCGGCTTTGCTTGATCTGCCCATCATCGTGCCAATTGTGGTTGGTCTTGCCTGCGGGGCGGTCGCGGGGCTGACAAACGGCTTGCTGATCGCCTATACGCGCATCCCGCCCTTCATCGCCACGCTGGGCATGATGGTAACGGCGCGCGGCGCGGCGAAATGGTGGTCGAAAGGCCAGCCGGTTTCCTTTCCCACCGAGTCCTTCGCCTCTATCGGTACCGGAATGCGCCCGGTGATCTGGTTCATCATCCTCGCGGTGCTGTTTCACCTGATCCTGCGCTACACGGTTTACGGCAAACACACTTACGCGATCGGCTCAAATGAGCAGGCCGCCAACATGTCGGGCATCAAGGTCGGGCGGCACAAGGTTCTGGTCTACACCATCGCCGCCGTTCTGGCCTCTTTCGCCGCGATCATTCTGGCCTCCAAAAACCTCACCGCACAAGCTGGCATGGGCGTGATGTATGAGCTGGATGCTATCGCCATGACGGTGATCGGCGGCGTGTCACTGACCGGGGGGCGGGGTTCGATCCTCGGCACGGTTCTGGGCTCGCTCATCTTCGGGGTGATCATCTCTGGATTCACCTTCCTGCGGCTCGACGCCTACTATCAGGAGATGGTGAAGGGCGCGATCATCGTGGGGGCTGTGGTTCTCGACCAATGGCGCCAGCAGCGCGCCGCATCCCGGATGTAAGGAGGCTGACATGTCCGATTATACCAATGCCGACATCATCCTCGAAACCCGCGACCTGACCAAGCATTATGGCGGTGTGCACGCGCTGGAAGGGGCCAATTTCAAGCTCTACAAGGGCGAACACGTAGCCATCATGGGTGATAACGGCGCCGGGAAATCGACCTTTGTGCGCCAGATCACAGCGGTCGAGAAACATACTCGCGGCGAGATCCTGCTGAATGGCGATCCGACGGCGTTTGACAGCCCGATTGAGGCCCGCGAGGCGGGGATTGAAACGGTGTTTCAGAACCTTGCGCTTGCCGATGACCTTGACGTGCCCTCAAACTTGTTTCTTGGCCGTGAGAAAGTCCGCTTCAATCTCGGCCCGTTCTCGATCCTCGACAACCGCGCGATGCGCGAGGCCACGATGGCCGGGCTGGAAAAGACCGGGGTAAAAATCCCCAATATCCTCAATTCGATCCGCAACATGTCGGGGGGCCAGCGGCAATGCGTGGCCATCGCCCGCACCGCAGCCTTCCATTCCAAGCTCACCATCATGGACGAACCCACGGCAGCGCTTGGGGTGCAGGAAACGGCAATGGTGGAAAATATCATCCGCACCCTGAAAGAGACGGGCGAGCCGCTGATCCTGATCAGCCACAACATGCGTCAGGTGTTCGACCTCATGGACCGGATCGTGGTGTTCCGGCGGGGTCGCATCTGCGCAAACCTTAAACTCGATGGCTCGATCCAGCCCGAGGATGTGGTCGCTTACATCACCGGCGCCAAGACCGGAGAAGAATACCCAGAAGCGGTGTAGCTGCAGGGCTACGCCGATAGATACGTCAACCAAGGACAGAAAAAATGACGCTAAGAGTAGGTGTTATCGGAACGGGCATGATCGGGCGTGATCACACACGCCGCCTGCAACAGGTGCTTTCCGGGGCCGAGGTGGTTGCGCTGAGCGACTATGCGCTCGACGCGGCGAAAGCGGTTCAGGCCGATCTCGCCCCCAAGGCGACGGTCTATGAAACCGGCGAAGAGCTGATTGCCGCCCCCGATGTGGATGCGGTGCTGGTCTGCTCGACCGGGACAACCCACGAAGCCTATGTGCTGGCCGCCATTGCTGCCGGCAAACCGTGCTTTTGCGAAAAGCCGCTTGCCACCACAGCCGACGGGGCCAAGCGCATCGTCGACGCCGAGATCGCCCATGGCAAACGCCTCGTGCAAGTCGGGTTCATGCGCCGCTATGACGAGGGCTATGTGGCTCTGAAAAAGGCGGTCGACGAGCATACCGGCGCGCCGCTGATGGTGCACGCCGCGCATCGCAACGCCACGGTGCCCGAGCAATACATCACCCCGATGGCCATTCATGACACCCTGATCCACGAGATCGACGTGTTCCGCTGGCTCTTGGATGACGATTACGTTTCGGCCCGCGTGACCTTCCCCCGCAGCTGTGGGGCCACCCATGCCAAACTGCGCGACCCGCAGATCGTGACCCTGACCACCGCCAAGGGCGTGGTGATCGACACCGAAGTGTTCGTGAACTGCCAATATGGCTACGACATCCAGTGCGAAGTGGTGGGCGAGCAGGGCACCGCGCGTCTGCCTGAGCCGATGTCGATCAAGATGCGTCTTGGCGCCAAGCTGCAAAACGAGATCCTCACCGATTGGAAAGACCGCTTTGTTGCTTCCTATGATGTCGAGCTGCAGGATTTCATCGACGCGGCAAGTAAGGGCGGCGCTACCGGCCCTTCGTCCTGGGACGGCTATATGGCGGCGGTCACCTCGGATGCCTGCGTGACGGCTCAGAATAGCGAGGGTCAGATCGTTCAGATCAACAATCCCGAGCGTCCGGTGCTTTATGCGTGAGAGCATAGGAAGTTCGATGAGAGATTTGGACGTAATCACCATTGGGCGCGCCGGGGTTGATCTTTACGGGTCACAGATCGGCGGCCGCCTTGAAGATATGGGGTCGTTCGACAAATATCTTGGCGGCTCTCCCACCAATATGGCGGCGGGCACGGCGCGGCTCGGGCTGAAATCGGCGCTGCTCAGCCGGGTCGGCGACGAACATATGGGCCGCTTCATTCTGGAAGAGTTGGCGCGTCATGGGGTCTGCACCGACGGGGTGAAAACCGATCCCGACCGCCTGACCGCGCTGGTCATTCTGGGCATCCGTGATCAGGAACATTTCCCGCTGATCTTCTACCGCGAAAATTGCGCCGATATGGCCCTGTGCGAAGACGATGTATCGGAAAGCTTCATCGCGCGCGCCCGCGCGGTGGTGGCCACCGGCACCCATCTCAGCCACCCCAACACCGAGGCGGCGGTGCTGAAGGCGCTGACGCTGGCGAAAAAGCACGGCGCGCAAACGGCGCTGGATATTGATTACCGGCCCAATCTTTGGGGCCTGTCCGGCCATGGCGACGGCGAAAACCGCTTTATCGAAAGCGCGGCGGTTACGGCGAAGCTTCAATCCACCCTGCATCACTTCGATCTGATCGTCGGGACAGAAGAAGAGTTCCATATCGCGGGCGGATCGACCGATACAATCGAGGCGCTCAGGAACGTGCGCAAGGTCTCCGCCGCCACGCTGGTCTGCAAACGCGGCCCAATGGGCGCGGTGGCCTTTACCGGCGATATTCCGGCCAGCCTTGATGACGGTGAAAGCGGCCCGGGCTTTCCCATCGAGGTGTTCAACGTGCTGGGCGCGGGCGACGGCTTCATGTCGGGGCTGCTCAAGGGCTGGCTCGATGGCGAAGACTGGCCGACCGCGCTGAAATACGCCAATGCCTGCGGCGCCTTCGCGGTCAGCCGCCACGGCTGCACCCCGGCCTATCCGAGCTGGAAAGAGCTTCAGTTCTTCTTTCAGCGCGGCATTGTGCGGCCCGACCTCAGAAACGACGCCGAGTTGGAGCAGGTGCATTGGGCCACCAACCGGCGCTTCGGGATCGGTGGCGACTGGCCGAGCCTGCGGACCTTTGCCTTCGATCACCGGCTGCAGCTTGAAGAGATGGACGGCTACAGCCCCGAAAAGGGCAGCGCGTTCAAAGAGCTGTGCCTTGAGGCTGCGCTGAAGGTACAAAACGGGCAGGGCGGCTATGGCATTCTCTGCGACAACCGGATCGGGCGCGCGGCGCTGCACCGGGCCTCGGGCACCGGCCTATGGATCGGGCGGCCCGCCGAGCTTCCGGGCGCGCGCCCGATTGCGCTGGAGCCGGAACTGGGCCCCGATTATGGCCAGCTCACCGAATGGGCCCGCGAGGATGTGGTGAAGCTTTTGCTGTTCTGCCACCCCGACGACGATGCCAGCCTGCGCAAGCATCAGGAAGCGGTGGCGAAACGTCTCTTCACCGCCGCGCGGCGCAATAAGCTTGAATTTCTGCTGGAGGTGATCCCCTCCAAGGTTGGCCCGGTCGACGCCACCACCACCGCGACCCTGATCCGGCAATTCTACGCGGCGGGCATCTATCCCGATTGGTGGAAGCTCGAACCGATGGCCGATGCTGCCGCTTGGGCGAATGTCGTGGCGGCCATCGAGGAAAACGACCCCAACACGCGCGGCATTGTCGTGCTGGGGCTGGACGCGCCCGAGGCCGAGCTTGCGGCATCGTTCGACATTGCCGCGCGGTTTGAGCTGGTGAAGGGTTTCGCTGTGGGCCGGACGATTTTCGGCGATGCGGCGCGGGCCTGGCTGAAGGGCGAAATGAGCGACGTCGAAGCGGTGGCACAGATGGCCCAGCGTTTCGCGCGACTGTGCGGGATTTGGGATACGGCCCGCGCCAAGGCGCGCCTGACCGTGGCTGAGTAAAGGATGAATGACGTGACCAAAACGATCAGACTGACGGCCGCGCAGGCCATGGTGAAATGGCTTTCGGTGCAGATGAACGAGGATGGCGAGCGCTATATCGAAGGGGTCTGGGCGATCTTTGGCCATGGCAATGTGGCCGGGCTGGGCGAGGCGCTCTACCATGCGGGCGATGATCTGCCGACATGGCGCGGGCAGAATGAACAGACCATGGCCCACGCCGCCATTGCCTATGCCAAGACCAAGAAACGCCAGCGCGCCATGGCGGTGACCAGCTCCATCGGGCCGGGGGCCACCAATATGGTCACGGCTGCGGCGTTGGCGCATGTGAACCGGCTGCCAGTGCTCTTGATCCCCGGCGATGTGTTTGCCAATCGCGCCCCCGATCCGGTGCTGCAGCAGATCGAGGATTTCGACGATGGCACGATCAGCGCCAACGACGCCTTCCGCCCGGTGGTGCGCTATTTCGACCGGATCACCCGGCCCGAACATCTGCTCACCTGCCTGCCCCGCGCGCTGCAGGTGATGACCGATCCGGCGAATTGCGGCCCGGTCTGCCTGGCCTTCTGTCAGGATGTGCAGGCCGAAGCCTATGACTATCCCGAAAGCTTCTTTACCCCGAAGGTCTGGCGCATTCGTCGGCCCGAACCGGACCGGGGTGAGCTGGTCGCGGTAGTTGCCGCGCTGGAAGCGGCGAAAAAGCCGGTGATCGTCGCAGGCGGCGGGGTGATCTATTCCGGCGCGGAAGCGACGCTGGCCGAGTTCGCCAAACGCCACAACATCCCGCTGGCCGAAACCCAGGCGGGCAAGGGCGCGGTCGATTGGCAGGATCCGCTGAATTTCGGTTCGCCCGGCGTCACCGGCACCGATGCCGCCAATCAGGCGCTGGCCGAGGCCGACCTCATTCTGGGCGTGGGCACGCGCTTTCAGGATTTCACCACCGGCAGCTGGACGGTATTCGCCAATCCCGAGCGCAAGCTCGTCTCGATCAACCTCGCAGGCTATGACGCCGCCAAACATGGCGCACTGAGCCTTGTGGCCGATGCGAAAGTCGCGCTGGAACAGCTTTCGGCAGCACTCGCCAACAAGTCCTATCCCGATCAGGATGGCGGCAAGCGCGAAGCGTGGTTTGAAGCCGCAGACGCGGTGATGGTCGCGCCCAACGCGCCGGGCCTGCCCACCGATGCGCAGGTGATCGGCGCAGTGCAGCGTCAGGCTCTGCCCAACACCGTGGCGATGTGCGCGGCGGGCACCATGCCCGGGGCGCTGCACACGCTCTGGCGCGCGAGCGAAGGCGGCTATCACATGGAATATGGCTATAGCTGCATGGGCTACGAGATCGCAGGCGCGATGGGCATCAAGCTGGCCGAGCCGGAGAAAGACGTGATCTGCTTCATCGGCGATGGCTCATACATGATGGCGAATTCCGAGCTGGCGACAGCGGCGATGCGCCGGGTGCCCTTCATCGTGGTGCTGACGGATAACCGCGGCTTCGGCTGCATCAACCGGCTGCAACAGGGCTGCGGCGGGGCGGAGTTCAACAACCTCTACAAAGACGCCAATGTCGAGGCCCAGCCGGAGATCGATTTCGTCGCTCATGCCGGTGCGATGGGGGCCCATGCCGAAAAGGCCAGCGACATCGCTGATCTGGAAGCGAAAATCACCGCCGCGCGCGCACGCGACATTCCCAGCGTCATCGTCATCGACACCGACCCGCAGCCCGGCACCGGCGCTGGCGGCTTCTGGTGGGATGTGGCGGTGCCGGAAGTGAGCGAGCGCGTCGAGGTGAATGAGGCTCGCCAACGCTACATCGATATGACTGCGAAACAGCGGATCAATTAATCCGGGCCGCTCGTCCGCCCGGACGGGCGACCTCGCTAACGCCTCGCAAGGGGCAATCTGTAGGACAAAACCCATGATCCTTTACGGCACAAACCCCATCGCATGGGCCAATGATGACGATCAGTCGATTGGCGCTGACATCCCCACCGCGCGCATTCTTGACGAAGCCGGGCGGCAGATCGGCTTTGACGGGATCGAAAACGGCCATCGCTGGCCGGACGACCCGAAAGAGCTAAAAGAGCTTCTGGGCAGCTATGGGCTGAAATTCATCTCCGGCTGGTATTCGACCGAGCTTCTGACCCGCTCGCTCGACGAAGAGATCGCCGCCTTCCAGCATCATCTGGCCAAGCTGAAATACAATGAGTGCAAGGTCTGCGTGACCTGCGAAACTTCCAATGCGATCCACGGCTCTGATAAGCCGCTTACCGAAAAGCCGGTGCTGACGGCGGACGAGATGCTTGCCTTCGGCGCCAAGATCGAAGCCTTCGCCGCCTATATGGAAAGCCAGGGCATCCAGCTCGCCTATCACCACCATATGGGCACCGTGGTGCAGACGCCGGAAGAGATCGACGCTTTCATGGCCGCAACCGGCCCCGCCACCAAACTCCTGTTCGACGCCGGGCATTGTGCCTTTGGTGGCGGCGATCCGGTGGCGGTGCTGGGCAAACACGCGGCGCGGGTGGTGCATTTCCACGCCAAGAACATCCGCCCGGCGATCACCGCCAAGGTCTGGGACGAAGGGCTTTCCTTCCTTGAGGGCGTGTTGGCCGGAGCCTTCACCGTGCCTGGCGATCAGGAGGGCGGGGTGGATTTCGCGCCGCTGCTGAAGATCCTTGCCGAGCATGATTATGACGGTTGGATCGTGATCGAAGCCGAGCAGGATCCGGCCTTGCGTAATCCGTTGCTTTACCAGACTCTGGGCCTTGCAACGCTCAAACGCCTTTCCAAGGAAACAGGTCTGATCTGATGTTCGATATGCGCCACCCCTTCTTTCTGCCGCTCTGGCGGCGGATCCTCACCGTAGGGATTTGCCTCGGTTGGGCCCTTATGGAACTCCTCACAGGGTCGCCCGGCTGGGCGCTCCTGTTCGGGGCAGTGGGAGGCTGGGCGGGGTGGCAGCTTCTGGTGACCTGGGACCCGACCTATTTCGACAAGAAGACAGACGAGACGGACACCGATGAGTGATCTTCTGAAAAAACCGTTCGGCAGCCATGGCAAGGTGCATGACATCACCCCGGCTTCTGCAGGATGGCGCTATGTGGGCTTCGGGCTCTATCGCCTGCGCGCGGGCGAAAGCGTGAATGAGGCCACCGGCGAGCGCGAGGTGATCCTTGTCATGGTCGAGGGCAAGGCCGCGATCAAGGCCGCCGGGCAGGATTGGGGCGAGCTGGGCGAGCGGATGGACGTGTTCGAGAAGACCCCGCCGCATTGCCTCTACGTGCCCAATGGTCAGGACTGGGCTGCGACAGCCACGACCGATTGCACCATCGCCGTGTGCGCGGCGCCCGGCAAAGGCGGGCACGAGGCGCGGCGGATCGGCCCGGACGGGATCGCCCTCACCCAGCGCGGCAAGGGCACCAATACCCGCTACATCAACAACATCGCGATGGAGAATGAGGATTACTGCGACAGCCTTCTGGTGACCGAGGTGTTCACGCCAGCGGGCCACTGGTCGTCTTATCCCAGCCATCGCCATGACGAAGACGACTTCCCGAATATCACCTATCTGGAAGAGACCTATTATCACCGCCTGAACCCGGCCCAGGGCTTCGGCATCCAGCGGGTCTATACCGAGGATGGCAGCCTCGATGAAACCATGGCGGTGTCTGATGGCGATGTGGTCTGCGTGCCGCGCGGACACCATCCCTGCGGCGCGCCCTATGGGTTCGAGATGTATTACCTCAACGTCATGGCCGGCCCGCTGCGCAAATGGCGCTTCATCCCCGATCCGGCCTCGGCCTTCATCCTCGACCGCGACGCCTGATCGTCTCCCCGAACCAAATCCGCGCGGCACTCGCCTGATGCGGCGCGGTTTCTGTTACAGCAGGTTGTCCAGCCCCCGCACCAGCCCGGTGATCGCCATCACCTTGCGCGCCGCCAGCAGGGTGCCGTCGGCATAGATGCTGGCATCCTTCCCGGCATCATGGGTGACGGTCAGCCGCGAATTGCCATGCCCATTCCTCCGATTGCGTTGAAATCACATAAGATTGCTCGGGATCGGCTCTACCAGATTTGGCCCTGCGAGGGAATGTTCTGCCCCCCGCCACGCTGCGGGGCGATGCTCACAATCTGTCCTATCGAGCGCTTGCCCTCTGATTTGCCTGCTGCCAGTCTGCCCGCAAACATCTAGCCCATTTGGAGAATATAAATGCGCCGTTTTGCCCTTGTTGCCGCCTTTGCTATCGGTTTCGCCAGCCCGCTTGTCGCGCAGGACACCACCGAACTAGCACAGCAATATGCCGAGCTCCCGGCGGTGCAGGCGATGTTTACCAGCATGTTCACGCCCGAAGTTCTGGGGGCGCAATTCCGCGCTGGGATTCCGCCCGAGGTTCAGCTGACCGACGATCAGGTCGCGCGGATCGGGGCCAAGCTGGCCGGTATGCTGAACGGATTGAAACCGGAGCTGACCGATATGATGGTCAGCGGCATGGCCGAAAATTTCTCGTCGGAAGAGCTTCAGGCCCTGATTGCGTTCTACAGCTCCGAATATGGCGCCTCGGCGATGACCAAGATGCAGCCTTTTTATCAAGGCGTGATGGCCCAGCTCAGCCCGCTGATCGCCGAACGTCAGACGGCGGTGATGCCCGACATCATGGCCATTCTACAGGAATAAGCCCACAGCGACGGTCATTTTCGTCGAACGTCTTTGCTTGCCCTCCCTGACTCAGATCAAGGGAGGGCGTCGCGATCCGTGCCAGTTTCCCTGCGCCAGCATGGAGATCCCCGGATGACCAAAATCTTTGAAACCCCACTCTACCCCTATGTTCGCAGCCCCGATCAGGATGGGGAAGATGTCGCGCATCATCCGGTCGTGGTGGTCGGCGCAGGGCCGGTCGGCCTTGCCATCGCCATTGATCTTGCCCAGGCCGATGTGCCGGTGCTGGTGCTCGATGAAAACGACAAGGTGTCTTTTGGCTCGCGGGCGATCTGCTTTGCCAAACGGCCGCTGGAAATTCTTGATCGTCTCGGCTGCGGCCAGCCGATGGTCGATAAGGGCGTCGAATGGGATCTGGGTAAGGTGTTTTTCGACACCCGCGAGATCTACAAGTTCGACCTGCTGCCGGAACCGGGCCACCAGCGCCCGGCCTTCATCAACCTGCAGCAATACTATTTCGAGGAATACCTGATTGATCGCATCCGCGCGCTTCAGGCCGAGGGCAAACCGATCGAGATTCGGGGCGGCAACAAGGTGGCCGCCATCGGCAATCACATCAATAATGTGGCCATCGAAATCGACACGGTTGAAGGCCCTTACGAGGTTCTGGCCGATTGGCTGATCGCTTGCGACGGCGCCACCTCGCCCACCCGCCGGATGATGGGGCTCGATTTTGTCGGTAAGGTGTTCGAAGATAATTTCCTGATCGCCGATGTGATCATGGAGGCCGAATTTCCCTCTGAGCGCTGGTTCTGGTTCGACCCGCCCTTCAACCGCGGCCAATCGGCGCTTTTGCACAAACAGCCCGACAATGTCTGGCGGATTGATTTCCAGATCGGCTGGGATATCGACCGCGAGGAAGAGCTGAAGCCGGAGAACATCGACCGGCGCCTGCGCGCGATGCTGGGCAAAGAACTGGAGTATGAGCTGGAATGGAGCTCGATCTACACCTTCCAGTGCCGCCGGATGGAGCAGTTTCACAAAGGCCGGGTGATCTTCGCCGGTGACGCCGCGCATCAGGTCTCGCCTTTCGGTGCGCGCGGGGCCAATTCCGGCCTGCAGGATACCGACAATCTGGGCTGGAAGCTGAAGATGATCATCGACGGCAAAGCCCCCGCCAGCCTGCTCGACAGCTATGATGCCGAACGCATCTATGCGGCGGATGAAAACATCCTCAACTCCACCCGCTCCACCGATTTCATCACCCCGAAATCCGAGATGAGCCGGATCTACCGCGATGCGGTGCTCGATCTGGCGGCGCAGAATGAACTGGCCCGGCCCTTTGTGAATTCCGGCAGACTGTCGGTGCCCGCTATCTACGATGGATCGCCGCTTAATACGCCCGATGCGCTTGATGGTGGCCCGGAAATCACCCGCCCCGGTGCGCCCTGCCCGGATGCGCCGCTGGGTGATGGGTTCCTGCTGTCAAAACTGGG
Source organism: Paracoccaceae bacterium (assembly GCA_050290705.1). Lineage (GTDB taxonomy): Bacteria > Pseudomonadota > Alphaproteobacteria > Rhodobacterales > Rhodobacteraceae > Sinisalibacter. The sequence continues at coordinate 6,382 of JBNKIC010000018.1, read as the reverse complement.
CGGGCAGTTCACCCTGCTGGCGATCAATACCGACGCGCCCAAAAGCCTTAAGGAAGCAGGCATAACCGCCACCCGTCTGGCCCTGTCCACCGAAGACGATCCCGGCGGGGACATCGCCGCGCGCTATCTCGGCTCTGCGCCCGCCGCGCTTTATCTGATCCGCCCCGATCAGCACGTTGCCGCGCGCTTCCCGGACTATAACGAAGAGCAACTCCGCTTCGCGCTCAACCGCGCCACCGGAAAGGAGGTCTGACATGACCCGTCTCACCCAGACCCCGAACATCGACAATCCCGATGAATTCTATGCCGAGCTGCTGGCCGCCCATGAGGGGCTGAGCAAAGCCGAAAGCGACGCGCTCAACGCCCGGTTGGTGCTGGTACTGGCCAACCATATCGGCGACCGCGAGGCGCTAAGCGCCGCGCTGAAACTGGCGAAAGACGCGGGGTAGGGGCGCGTCGCCCCTACCCGTTTTATCCCTAGCCCTGCGGCGGCATTTTTTCAAAACAGGGCAGCGCTCTGTTGATGTGGTGCCAGCCGGGTGCGGAGCTGGTGTAGATCACCATCTGCGGCACCAGATCGCTGTTATCGTCGAGCGCACCGAGCTTCACCGGAATGAACGGCTCATGCGCGGGATGGCTCCAGAGCGGACTGCCGCAGTCGCCACAAAACGCCCGCGCCACTTCGGCCCCGCTATCGCCCTTGGTTTTGTAAAGCCGGGGCTCGCCTCTCAGCACCGTCAGCGCGCTATTTGGCGTTAGAGCCACGTGGTTCGCCCCGCCGCCCGAGGCTTTCTGGCAATCGCTGCAATGGCAGGTGCCAATCCCGAGAAAATCCTTGGTCACTTCAAATCGAATTGCCCCGCAAGCGCATCCGCCGGTTCGTTTCATCACGGTCTCCTTATCTGGTGATGACCGCGTCTTAGCGGGGGTCTCCTGACAGCATCCTGTCAGGAGCCTGCGGCGGAAAAAACAAAACCCCGCCGTTTCAGGCAGGGTTTTTCGTCTCGCGCGGTGCGGGGCTTATTTGTTCGGGTCGTTGGCCATGCGCAGATAGGGGAAGAGCTCGCGCACGCCCTCGAATTTCTGTTTTGCCTGTTCGGTGGTCAGACTCAGCGCCACCACCACATCTTCACCCGGGGTCCAGTTGGCCGGGGTGGCGATCGGCGCGCCATCGGTGGCCATCACCGCATCAAGCGCGCGCAGCACCTCGGCAAAGTTGCGGCCCACCGACATCGGGTAGGTCATCGACAGGCGCAGCTTTTTATCGGGGCCAAAGATGAACACCACGCGCACCGAGGACGAATGCGCGGCGGTGCGCCCGTCGGGAAGATAGGCTTCGGCGGGTAGCATATCGAGCAGTTTCGACACCGCCAGATCGTCGTCGGCGATGATCGGAAAGCCCGCAGGCGCCCCGGCATAGCTGGAAATATCTTCCTTCCACTTCACATGCTCTTCGGCGCTGTCGACCGAAAGCCCGATCACCTTCACCCCGCGTTTGGCCCATTCATCGGCCAGCCGGGCGACGGCGCCAAACTCGGTGGTGCAGACCGGGGTAAAGTCTTTCGGGTGCGAAAACAGGATCGTGTAGCTGTCGCCGATGAAATCATGAAAGTCGATCTCACCCTGATCGGTGATCGCGTGGAAATTGGGAACAGTGTCGTTGATGCGCAGTGCCATTTTATCCTCCTGTCGACGAAAGAGCGTTGCTATTTAGAATGGTTCTAATGCTGCTCATTTCAATCCCAGTCCCGCAGAATTTCTATTGCAAAGCCAGAAAAAAATTTGATCAAATTATGTTCGTTCGCTATTGCTCCGGCTGAAACCCGATGACAGAGTGCCGCAAAATTCCGCTGGGAGAGAGTTATGATCGAGAAACGCGCCTTCTATATCAACGGCGAATGGGTCGCCCCCGAAGCCCCCGCCGATTACGATGTCATTGATCCGTCAACCGAAGAGCCGGTGGCGGTGATTTCGCTGGGCGGTGCTGCTGATATCGACAAAGCCGTGGCCGCCGCCAAGGCCGCCTTTCCGGCCTGGATGGCCACCCCGCCCGCCGAGCGCCTCGCGCTGGTTGAAAAGCTGCTGGAGATCTATGAGGCCCGCTCTGAAGAGATGGCACAGGCGATGACTCTGTCCATGGGCGCGCCGATTGATCTGTCGCGCAGCAAACAGGTCGGCGCTGGCACCTATCACATCCAGGAATTCATCGCCGCCGCGAAAGAGTTCCAGTTCATCCGCCCGCTGTCCGATGCTGCCCCGAATGACCGGATCGCCTACGAGCCGGTGGGCGTGGCCGGGCTGATCACGCCGTGGAACTGGCCGATGAACCAGATCACCCTGAAGGTGGTCGCCGCCGCCGTGGCGGGCTGTACGATGGTGCTGAAACCTTCTGAGGAAAGCCCGCTCGACGCGATGCTCTTTGCCGAATTTATCCACGAGGCGGGCTTCCCCAAAGGCGTGTTCAACCTCGTCAACGGTAACGGTCTTGAGGCCGGCGCGGCGCTGACCGGCCACAAGGATGTGGATATGGTCAGCTTCACCGGCTCCACTCGCGCCGGGATCGCGATCTCGAAAAACGCCGCCGAAACCGTGAAGCGTGTGCATCTGGAGCTGGGCGGCAAGGGCGCCAATATCATCTTCGCCGATGCCGACGATAAGGCGGTGAAGCGCGGCGTGCTGCACATGATGCAGAACACCGGCCAAAGCTGCAACGCGCCCAGCCGGATGCTGGTGGAGCGCGCGATCTACGATCAGGTGGTGGACGAAGCCGCCCGCGTGGCGAGTTCCGTGACCATTGGCGACCCGCATCAGGAAGGCCGCCATATCGGCCCGGTGGTGAACCGCGCCCAATGGGACAAGATCCAGGGTCTGATCCAGCAAGGCATCGACGAGGGCGCGCGGCTGGTTGCCGGTGGCCCCGGCCTGCCCGACGGGTTCAATCGCGGCTATTACATCAAGCCCACGGTGTTTGCCGATGTGACCAACCAGATGACCATCGCGCGCGAGGAAATCTTTGGCCCGGTGCTGTCGATCATTCCTTTTGAGACCGAAGAGGAAGCCATCGAGATCGCCAATGATACCCCCTATGGCCTGACCAATTATGTGCAGACCCAGGACGGTGCCAAGGGCAACCGCGCCGCGCTGAAACTGCGCTCGGGCATGGTCGAGGTGAATGGTCGCTCGCGCAGCTTCGGCGCCCCGTTTGGCGGGATGAAGCAATCGGGCAACGGTCGCGAAGGCGGGCATTTCGGCATCGAGGATTTCCTGGAAGTGAAATCCATCGGTGGCTGGGCGGCGGAATAACCCCGCCCAAACGCCCAGAGCATCGGACACCCGCCCGGCGGGTGTCCATTTTCCTTGCTGATTACGGCAGCTCGGCCAGCACCGCTTGGGCCATCTGGCGCGGGCTTTCGGCGCGGGTGATCGGGCGGCCCACCACGATGTGATCGGCACCCGCGCGGATCGCTTCGCCCGGGGTCATGATCCGCTTCTGATCATTCACATCGGCCCATGTCGGACGTACGCCGGGGGTGACGATCAGTTTGCCCGCCGCCTCGGGCAGGGCGCGAATATCGGCGGCCTCATGGGGCGAGGAAATCACCCCGTCCGCCCCGGCTTCCAGTGCCCGGCGGGCGCGTTCCACGGTCAGTTCGTGCAGATCGCCCGGGGTGAACATCGCCGCATCCAGATCGGCGCGGTCCAGCGAGGTGAGCACGGTCACCGCCAGAATTTTCAGATCCGACCCGGCTTTGCCCTCCGCCGCCGCGCGCACCACATAGGGGTCGCCATGCACGGTGAGGAAATCCAGCCCGATATCTTTGAGCCCCCGCACCGCGCCTTCGATAGTGTTGCCGATGTCGAAGAGCTTCATATCGAGGAAAATGCGCTTGTCGTATTCGTCGATCAGCTCACGTGCCAGCGCGAGCCCGCCGCCCATCAGCATTTCCAGCCCGATTTTGTAAAACCCCACCTCGTCGCCGAGCTTTTGGGCCCATTCGAGGCCAACAAGCGGGTTGGGCGCGTCGAGTGCTACGATCAGGCGGTTGTCGGGATTGGGCATGGCAGCGGCTCCGAAATGGGCAAAATTGGAGCCTTTTCACCCGGTCGCTATGGGCAGGTCAAGCCGAGGCGACGCGGGGTAGGGGAGCAAGGTCTTCAACCGCCAGCTCAATCTGGCGCTCACCCCGGCGAAACCCCGGCATCCGATGCGCCTGCCGCAGCGCGTCCGCGATTAGATCTTCTGTGATCAGCGACGGAGCGCAATCCTGCAAGTGTTTGGAATGGCATAGAAAATGAACATGCGTTTCCGGGCCACCCTGCTCGGAGCGCAGGGCCATCGTCACATGCCCTTCATGACAGGCGGCGGCGCGATCATAGCGCACACCGGTAATGTCGATATCAATTACTTTCATCGCCTATGCCGCCCCCACTTGCAGCGCCTACCGGGTGAAATAGCGCGGCAGGCCTTTGGCTTCTGCACGGAGTGATGCGCCGATAACAATGATTCTTCAAGGTTCTGATCTTGCGAAAATTCCCCCATACTCCCATCTCAATTGCGAGGCCCGAAAAAGGGTGTGCCGCCGGGCGGGCACCTAACTGAGCGGGCGCTTGAAAAAGGAGAGTGCTATGAACTTGGAGAAGTTCACGGAACGCGCGCGGGGCTTTGTTCAGGCCGCGCAAACCATCGCGATGCGCGAGAACCATCAGAGGCTCGCGCCTGAACACCTGCTGAAAGCCCTGATGGATGACGAGGAAGGCATGGCTGCCAACCTCATCCGCAAAGCGGGCGGCGAACCGAAACGGGTGACCGAGGCGGTTGATCTGGCCGTGTCGAAAATTCCGCGCGTCACCGGCGATACCGGGCAGGTCTATCTCGACAACGCCACCGCGCGTGTGCTCGACGAGGCCGAGAAGGTCGCCAAGAAGGCGGGCGACAGCTTTGTGCCGGTCGAACGGCTGCTCACCGCGCTGGCGCTGGTGAAATCTCCGGCGAAAGAGGCGCTTGAGGCCGGGGCGGTCTCTGCCCAAAATCTCAATTCCGCGATCAATGACGTGCGCAAGGGCCGCACCGCTGACTCGGCCAGTGCCGAAGACAGCTATGAAGCGCTGAAGAAATATGCCCGCGACCTCACCGAAGCCGCCGAAGAAGGCAAGATCGACCCGATCATCGGCCGCGACGAGGAAATCCGCCGCACCATGCAGGTGCTCAGCCGCCGCACCAAGAACAATCCGGTGCTGATCGGCGAGCCCGGCGTGGGGAAAACCGCGATTGCCGAAGGGCTGGCGCTCCGCATCATCAATGGCGACGTGCCCGAAAGCCTGAAGAACAAAAAGCTTCTGGCGCTCGATATGGGCGCGCTGATTGCCGGTGCGAAATATCGCGGCGAGTTCGAAGAGCGGCTGAAAGGCGTGCTGAACGAAGTGACTGCCGCAGCGGGCGAGATCATCCTGTTCATCGACGAGATGCACACGCTGGTGGGCGCCGGGAAATCCGAAGGCGCGATGGACGCGGCCAACCTGATCAAACCGGCTCTGGCGCGCGGCGAGCTGCATTGTGTGGGTGCGACCACGCTCGATGAATACCGCAAATATGTGGAAAAAGACGCGGCTCTGGCGCGGCGTTTCCAGCCGGTGATGGTGGAAGAGCCGACGGAGGAAGACACGATTTCCATCCTGCGTGGCATCAAAGAGAAATACGAGCTGCACCACGGGGTGCGGATTTCCGATAGCGCTCTGGTGGCGGCGGCGACGCTCAGCCATCGCTACATCACCGACCGCTTTTTGCCGGACAAGGCAATTGACCTGATTGATGAAGCCGCCAGCCGGATGCGTATGGAAATCGACAGCAAGCCCGCTGAACTGGATGTGGTGGACCGGGAGATCATGCTGTTGGAAATTGAACGCGAGGCGTTGAAAAAGGAAAAAGATGCCGCCAGCAAGGAACGGTTGGGCAAGCTGGAAGTAGAACTCGCCGATCTCAAAGAGCAGAGCACTCAGCTTACCGCTCGCTGGCAGGCGGAAAAGGACGCCATTGAAGCGATCCAAACAATCAAGGAACAAATTGACCAGCTCCAGGTGGAGATTGAGCAGGCGCAGCGGGCGATGGATTATCAGAAGGCGGCGGAGCTGCAATACGGCCGTTTACACCAACTACAACAAAATCTGACGAACGCCGAAACCCAACTGCACACCATGCAGCAAGACGGCGCGATGCTCAAAGAAGAAGTGACTCCCGAAGAGATTGCAACCATCGTCGGCAAATGGACCGGCATTCCCGTGAGCAAGCTGCTGGAAGGGGAAGTAGAAAAGCTGGTGCACATGGAAGAGCGGCTGCATGATCGTGTTGTCGGTCAAGACCAGGCCCTTCGTGCTGTCGCGGCAG
>JBNKIC010000017.1:0-66796 GCA_050290705.1 Paracoccaceae bacterium | reverse complement strand
ACCAAACCGCCCACATATCTCTTCAGTATTCTATCAATGTCAAACAGCGTTGAGACAAAAACAAACTGGATGCGCCAAACTTCCTTAGCGCGCCCCGCCCGTTATGCCTCTGATTTCTAACCAAACTTCCCTCAAGAGCGCCGCTCCGTCCGTCCGTCTGGCCGACCAACCGCGCCTCAGCGCCGCCGGTGAGGGGGGTTCTACGGCCACACACCAATACCCGCAAGTGGTTTTTTCGAGAAACTGCACTTTTTTGGGCGTCGAATTACAAAACTGTTACAAAACAACGTTCTAGATGATGATTTCGTGGAAGGATTTTGCCGGGAACAGGCGCATCAGGGCGCAAGTTCCGGCCAAAATCACGACTCACAAGACTTATCCACAGACTCGCCGGGCTTGAGGCCGCGACTCTGATGGTTTTTTGCCCGGTTTCCCTCCGACTCGGCCTCACCGAACCCGCTCAGCACCGCGCATAGGCATCGTCAAAGCGGATAATGTCGTCTTCGCCAAGATAGGAGCCGGTGCGCACCTCAATCAGAATCGCGGGCACTTTCCCAGGATTCTCCAACCGATGCTTCGCCCCAAGGGGAATATAGACCGGCTCGTTTTCGGTCAGCAGCACATCCTTGCCGTCGATATGGGCCTTCACGGTGCCCTGCACCACGATCCAGTGCTCGGCGCGATGATGATGGGATTGCAGGCTCAATATGCCGCCCGGTTTCACATTGATCCGCTTCACCTCGAACCGGCGCCCCTGCACCAGACGTTCATACCACCCCCAGGGACGATGATCGCGCGGAAAGGCTTCGGCCTGCTGCGCCTGCATCTCTTTCAGCGTGGTGACCACCTGCCCCACCACCCGTGCCCGCTCCATATCAGCCACCAACACCGCGTCGGGCATGGCGATGGCAACGATCCGGTCAAGCCCCAGCCCAACAAGCTGCAGACCATCCTCTTCTGACCGCAGAAGTGTATCGGTGCAGTCGAGAGCCGTCGCATGGCCCGAGGTCACCACCCCGTCGGCATCGGGCTGGTTTTCGCGCCAGACCGCATCCCAGCCGCCAATATCGCGCCAGTGCCCCGAAAAGGGGACCGCGACCATATTATCGGCATGTTCCATCACCGCATAATCGAGCGAAATATCATCGGCGCCCGACCAATCCGCTTCACCAAGTCGCTGGAAGCCAAGATCGGGAGCGCTTGCGTCAACGGCTTGCTCGACCGAACCGATCATGGCGGGAGCATGTTCGCCGAAGGCTTTGATGATGGCTTCGGCAGAAAACAGGTAGATCCCGGCATTCCACAGATGTCGGCCCGATGCGGCCTTGACCTGCGCACGTTCGACATTGGGCTTTTCGACGAACCGCTTCAGGGGCAGCGGACCTTTGGCCGCCTCAGACAGGGGCTGGGCCAGTTCCAGATAGCCATAGCCGGTTTCGGCATAAGTCGGCTCGATTCCGAACGTCACCAGCTGCCCTGCCTCGGCTGCAACCTGGCCCTGCTGTACGGCAGAGCGGAAGGCCTCAGCATCGGGAACAAAGTGATCGCTCGGCATCACCAGCATCCGGGCATCGGGATCGTCCCGCGCAAGCCACAGAGCGGCGGCCAGAACCGCAGGGCCGGTGTTGCGCCCCTCAGGCTCCAGCAGGATCGCGCCGGGGGATATTCCGATCGCATCCAGCTGCTCGGCCACGATGAAGCGGAAATCGGAATGGGTCAGCACCAGCGGGGGCGCAAAACCGGGCGCCGTCACCCGACGCACAGCCGCCTGAAAGGGCGTTTCTTCCCCGATCAGCGGCACGAATTGCTTTGGATAGGACTTGCGCGACAGCGGCCAAAGCCGTGTGCCCGCGCCACCACATAGAAGAACCGGCGTAATCACTAAAACTCCTCCGCGCGTCCCCCCGCACAGATAAGTTCATCCTAACCAAGGCTCAGCATCATGCAAGCCTGTCAGGCCACGCGGAAGTGGACGGCACGAAAGAGTATGAAGGTTTAGCCGGAAAAGCTCAGTTCGAGTGCAGGAAGTGCATCACGTCGCCATCCTGCACAACGTAGCTCTTGCCCTCAGCGCGCATCTTGCCCGCTTCCTTCGCCCCCTGCTCACCACCACAGGCGATGAAATCATCAAAGGCGATGGTTTCGGCGCGGATGAAGCCGCGCTCGAAATCGCCATGGATCACGCCTGCCGCCTGCGGGGCCATCGTGCCCTCGCGGATCGTCCAGGCGCGGGCCTCTTTCGGGCCGACGGTGAAGAAGGTTTCCAGATGCAGAAGCTTGTAGCCCGCCTTGATCAGACGATCGAGCCCGGCCTCTTCCAGCCCCAGCTCGCCCAGAAACATCTCTTGTTCCTCAGGATCAAGCTGGCTGATCTCTTCTTCGATCTTGGCGGAAATCACCACAGCACCGGCGCCCTGCTCTTCGGCCATTTTCGCGACCGCTTCGGAATAGGCATTACCCTCGCCCGCCTCGGCCTCGCTGACATTGCAGACATAGAGCACCTTTTTGGTGGTCAGAAGCTGCAGCCCGTTCCAGGCTTTGCTGTCGTCCTCGGATACCTCGACCTTGCGGGCGGGCTGTCCGGCCTCCAGCATCGCCAGCGCTTCCTTCAGCAGCCGTTCCTGCTGGATCGCCTCTTTGTCACCGCCCCGCACCTTGCGGGTGAGGTTCTGCAGGCGCTTCTCGATCGATTCCATATCGGCGATCATCAGCTCGGTTTCGATCACTTCGGCATCGGCCACCGGATCAACCCGGCCTTCCACATGGGTCACGTCGCCATCTTCAAAGCAGCGCAGCACATGGGCAATCGCGTCGGTTTCGCGGATATTGGCCAGAAACTGGTTGCCCAGCCCCTCGCCCTTCGAGGCACCTTTCACCAGACCGGCAATATCGACAAAGCCCATCCGTGTGGGGATCTTTTCCTTCGAGCCCGCAACTTCCATCAGCTTGTCCAGCCGCAGATCGGGCACAGCCACCTCGCCCACATTAGGCTCGATGGTGCAGAACGGAAAATTTGCCGCCTGCGCCGCTGCGGTTTTCGTCAGCGCGTTAAACAGCGTCGATTTTCCCACGTTCGGCAGCCCGACAATCCCGACCTTGAAGCCCATGATGCATTCCTTGTGCAGATTCCGGCGCCTTCTAGGGGCTTTTCTGCGCGCCCGCAACGGCCTTGCCCGTTGCGCCGCGTCCCGGCATCGGCCAAAAGAGGCGAAACGACCCGGAGAGACCCCATGACTCGTATCGATGCCAAATTCGCCCAGCTCAAAGCGGAAGGCAAAAAAGCCTTCGTTACCTATGTGATGGCAGGCGATCCCGATTACGACACTTCGCTTGAGCTGGTGAAGGGGCTGCCGGGCGCCGGTGTCGATATTATTGAGCTGGGTCTGCCCTTCACCGATCCGATGGCCGACGGGCCGACGATCCAGCTGGCCGGACAGCGCGCGCTGGAAGCCGGGATGACCCTGCAAAAGACCCTCGATCTCGCCGCCGAGTTCCGCAAGACCGACGACACCACGCCGATTGTGCTGATGGGCTACTACAACCCGATCTACAATCGCGGCGTCGACAAATTTCTTGTGGATGCAAAAGCAGCGGGCATCGACGGGCTGATCGTGGTCGACCTGCCGCCCGAAGAAGATGAAGAGCTTTGTATTCCGGCGCAAAAGGCCGGCCTGAACTTCATCCGCCTCGCCACCCCCACCACCGACGATAAGCGCCTGCCGAAAGTGCTGACGAACACCTCTGGCTTTGTCTATTACGTCTCGATCACCGGCATCACCGGCGCGGCGGAAGCTCAGGCGGGCGATGTCGGGCCGGAAGTGGCGCGGATCAAAGCCAAGACCGACCTGCCGATCATCGTCGGCTTTGGCGTGAACACCCCGGAAAAGGCCGAGGCAATTGCCTCTGTGGCCGATGGCACCGTGGTGGGCTCGGCCATTGTCAGCCAGATCGGCGCCGGTAAATCCACGGCTGAGGTTCTGGCTTTCGTGAAAAGCCTCGCCGACGGCGCGCACCGGGGCTGAGGCCCCGGCAGCCCCCAAACCTAGGCGCCCACAGCGGCGTCCGCTCGCTTGGGTTCGCCTGCAAAATGGCTGAGCCCAAGCCAGGTTTGAATCTGCGCGGCAATCTCGCGATCCCCGTCAAGCTGCACGCTGTTGCCCGCGATTTCGCGTTTCACCGTTGAAAACCCCATCCAGATCGCCGTCATCGCGCGCAACTTGGCCGTGACGAACAGATCAACCTCAAAGCCCGGGTCGATCTGGCACAGATCCACCTCGCCCGACGGCTCGACAATCAACCACCAGTTTTGCTCGCTCGGCGGCAGGTCGGAATAGATGAAACTGATAACGCTGCGGCTTGGCGGCAGCGGCGCAGGATTGAGATTGCGCCGCATATCCCACATCAAAAGCGCCGGATCGAGGTTTTCAAGGCTGAGATCGACATCGACCCAGCGCTGCCCCCAAACCCCGACCGCCTCGATCACATTGCCCAGATCTTTCCCCGCCTCGGTCAGCAGATACTCGTGCAACCCTGCGCCCTGCGCATCGCGGTGGATGCGTAAAATCCCGGCCGCTTCCAGCTCTTTCAACCGGGTAGACAGCAGCGTGGGCGACATTCGAGGCATCCCCCGGCGCAGGTCATTAAACCGGGTCGATCCGGCGATCAGCTCGCGCAAGAGCACCAAAGTCCATCGTTTCGAAAGAATTTCCGCCGCCATCGCGACCGGACAGAATTGCTTGTAACTTGTTGTCATCGCTACGCCCTTTCTCACTCGGGCCCAACATAGCAGAGGCATCCGGGACCGTCCGGTCCAGAAACTGAACTGGACGGCGAGCCAGAGCCTGGCGCCAGATAGGGCTCCGCGGGGATGATCCCCGAGTTAACGCCGAAACACCCAACCATTGAAAGGACGTATTTCATGACCGACACACTCTATGCCCGTTTGGGCGGCACCGAGGGCATCACCCAGATCGCCTCTGACCTCATCGACAACCACCTTGCCAACCCGCTTGTCGCGGCGCGGTTTTCCGGCAGCGACGTGCCGCGCGTCAAAGAAACCGCACGCGACTTCTTCATGCTCGGCTCCGGCGGGCCGCAGGTCTACAAGGGCAAGGATATGGTGACCGCCCATAAGCACATGAACATCTCCGACAACGAGTTCATGGCGACCGTGGACGACCTGATGAAAGCGCTCGACAAATCCGGCATTGGCGACCGGGAAAAGTCGGAAGTGCTCTATATCTTCTACACCCTGCGCCCGGAAGTGGTTGGGGTCTGACCGGCCTCAACCCAGCGTCACGTCGAGGAACATCATCAGGATGAGGCCGAAGATCAGGCCCACCGTGGCGCTGTCCTGATGGCCGTTGCGGTGGGTTTCGGGCACGATCTCGTGCGAGATGATGTAAAGCATCGCCCCTGCCGAGAACGTCAACCCCCACGGCAGAAGCTGCCCGGCGACCGACACCGCCGCAGCCCCAAGAAATCCGCCGAGAATTTCCACCGCCCCGGTCAGCCCCGCGACGATGAAGGATTTGACCCGCGAATAGCCAAGCCCGATCAGCGCAACCGCCACAGCCAATCCCTCGGGAATGTCCTGCAGCGAAATCCCGGTCATCACTGGCAGACCGTTCGTCGTATCGCCGCCGCCGAAGGCCACGCCGATCGAAAGCCCTTCGGGAAAGTTGTGGATGGTGATCGCAATCACGAACAGCCAGATCCGGGCAAGCCGCCCGGGATCGGCCCCTTCCGGGCCGGTCTGAAAATGCTCGTGTGGCAGGATCTTGTCGAGCGACCACACGAAGCCCGCCCCGAGCGCAATACCGGCCCCAGCAACCAGCGCGGCCAGCACAACCGAGCCATATTGCTCTTCAGCTACTTCAATTCCGGGCAGGATCAGTGAAAAATACGCGGCTGACAGCATCACCCCGGCAGCGAAGCCCAACGTCGTGTCGGTCATCCGCTGGCTCATCGCACGGCCCACGAGCGCCGGAGCCGCCCCCAGCGTGGTGGCCAGCGCCGCGACAAGTCCGCCCAAAGTGCCCATCAGGATCGCAGACATGCGCCGCCCCTTGCCCGTTTTCGCAACCCTTTGCCAAATCCACCTCGAACGCAAGTCTGGCGGGGCTGCCGCCGCACGACTACCTGGCATTCGGGGCCGACTGCCGCCGGGCTGGAAAAGTCGAGTCGGAAAAGTAGTTTAACGTTAAACTACTTTTCCGACGCTTTTGCTCTGCGCTGGCTGTGGATCACCATGACCGCCGGGATGATGGCCGACACCAGCACCGCCACACAGACGAAGGCCACGCGTAGGCCAAAGGCCTGACTGACAAAGCCAATCAGCGACGGGCCGATGAAATAGCCCGAGAACCCGATCGTCCAGGCGCGCGATATCGCCAGCGCCCGCTGCTCGCGATGCACCATCTTGCCGAGAAGCGAATTGGCCGTCGGCACGATCACCGCCATGCCGATTGCGGTGATGGCGATGCCGACAATCGCTTGTGTCTGCGCCGGGGCCGTTGCCAGCACGATCAGCCCGATCACCCCCAGCACCCCCGAGGCAAAGACCACACGCTCTTCACCCAGCCGTTCGGTGGTGACCTGTCCGATCAGCCGAAAGAAAGCCATGACAAAGCCCAAGGTCGATGGGCCAAAGCCGCCCTCGCCCGGCAAGCCGCCCAGAGTGCGCTCGATAAACAGTGCCGACCAGGCCTCGATGGCGTTCTCACCGACGAAGGACACGAACAGCATCACCGCCGTCATCGCGATGAAGATCATTGGCAAGCCTGCGGGCGGCGCGTCGTCCTCCGCGCTTTTCTCAACCGGGCGCCAGGCGGCGCCCTCCCAGGTGAACAGGGCCAGGGCCGCGATGACCACGCCCATCAACGGCAGCACCACCGCCATATCCAGCCCGGCGCGGCGCAGATAGGCGACGAACAGCGCCGAGCCTCCAAAGCCCAGGGAAAACATCGCATGGTTCACATTCATCAGATGCAGCCCGTGCCGCTCCTCGAGCTGTGAGATCCGCATGTTCGAGCCGATGTCGAGCGCGGCGGTCATGACCCCGAGCACCACCATCATCACGAATATCCGGGTCGGGCTGGTGGCCAGAAGCGGCATTTGCAGCGCAACGATCACCAGCACGGCCAGAACCGGAAGCTGATAGCGCCCAAGCCGTTCAGCCACGCGCGGGGCAAAATACATCGCCACCATCCCGCCGATGGCCGAACCGAGCAGCGCCAGCCCCAGCAGACTGTCAGAGGCATGGGCCTGCGCCTTGATCGCGGGCATCAACGCCGCCAGCGTGCCCCAATAGAGCCCGACAACGCCCAGCCCGGCAAAAGGTGCACGCGATATCCGAATCGCCTTGATCACCGACATTCCCACGTTCCTCGTACAGGTTTCCGTAATCGTTATAGATGGCGGATCGGACAGGCAAGCGGCGCTATTGGCCCCCTGCGCGATTTTTCCTTCCCCTTTTGTGGGTTTCGGTCTATACGCGCGACTTCATGCGGGGTTGCACCCTTGGAGGAACACCGCAGTTTACAATCTGGAGAAAACCAATGGCTCGTGAAATTCCTGACTTTCACGCCACGGTACGGACGGGGACAGGCAAGGGGGCCGCTCGTCAAGCTCGACGTGATGGGCTCGTACCTGGCATCGTGTACGGTGGTGGTGAAGAACCGCTTCCCATCAATATGCCGTTCAACGTGCTGCTGAAAAAGCTGAAAGAGGGCCGCTTCCTCTCGACGCTGTTCAACCTCAAAGTCGAAGGCCAAGATGACGTGCGCGTTATCTGCCGCGGCGTGCAGCGCGATGTGGTAAAAGATCTTCCGACGCATGTTGATTTCATGCGTCTGCACCGCAACACGCGGATCAACCTCTTCGTCCACGTTGAATTCATCAACGAAGAAAACTGCCCCGGCATCAAGCGCGGCGGTGTGCTCGTTGCGGTTCGCCCGGAAGTCGAACTGAACGTGGTCGCCGGGGATATCCCGGAAAAGATCACCATCGACCTGTCCGGCCACAATGTCGGCGACGTGCTGCACATTTCCGACGTGACCCTGCCCAGCGGCGCCAAGCCGGTCATCGACCGCGACTTCGTGATCGCCAACATCTCCGCCCCGTCGGGCCTGCGCGGCCACGATCAGGACGAAGAAGAAGAAACCGTCGAAGAGGCTGCCGAGGAATAATCCTCGTCACAGTGACGAATTCGAACGGGGCCTTCGGGCCCCGTTTTTGTTTGCCTGTAGCTCAAGGACCGCTCCGCTGGTCGGGCAGCAGAGCAGCAACATTTTGGCAGGCGCGCCCTGCCCGATTTGGCGGCGCAACCTGCTGAAATCAGCCCTCACACCCCGCCCCGGCAGCATTATCCCGCGCGACATGATGCGTGCCAAATTTGCCTGCCTTGGCATTCCCCGCCGGGTCGCCTAACTTGGCGCTACCCGATCCCTTGGGTCGGGGGCGCGAAGTCCTGCCGGAGGCGGAATGAAGCTCTTTATCGGTCTTGGAAATCCGGGCGCGAAATATGCGCGCAATCGGCATAATATCGGGTTCATGGCGATGGACCGGATTGCCGATGACCATGGCTTTTCGCCATGGCGGGCAAAGTTTCAAGGCCAGCTCAGCGAAGGCCGACTCGGGCGCGAGAAGGTGGTGCTGCTGAAGCCCGAAACCTTCATGAACCTCTCGGGCCAGGCGGTCGGCGAAGCCATGCGGTTTTACAAGCTCACTCCGGCGGATGTGATCGTGTTTCATGACGAGCTTGACCTTGCCCCTGGCAAGATGCGGGTGAAAACCGGCGGCGGCCATGCCGGGCATAACGGGCTGCGCTCGATCCATGCCCATATCGGCGAGGCCTATGGCCGCGTGCGGCTGGGCATCGGTCACCCCGGCCACAAAGACCGCGTGGCGCATTACGTGCTGTCGGATTTTGCCAAGGCCGATGCCGACTGGCTTGATGATCTGCTGCGCGGCCTGTCTGACGGGGCGCCATATCTCGCTGAAGACGATACCGCGAAATTCTCAAATGCGGTGGCGCTGCGTATGGCGCCGCCCAAACCCGACCTAAAACCGAAGCCCAAATCAGCGGCAGCCGAACCGGACGGGGCAGACGCCCCCGACGATTCCCGCTCGCCGCTACAAAAACTGGTGGAAAAGTTCCGGTGATACTCCAAGATGCCTTCCTCGATCAGGCCCGCAGCAATCGCGAGCTCGGCTCTCTCTTCACTTCCCGGGTGCTCACGCTCTTGGCAGACCGGCTTGATGCGGGAAATCCCGTGATCGACCGGATGCGCGCCTGGAAGGGAGACATCACCAACCGGGGGGCATCGCTGCCGCTGCGGTTGCTGGGCGGATTACATGCGCTGGTGCTCTCTGGCGAATGCCCCGAGCTTGCCGCCTGCTACCCGCCGGTAAATGGCCATCCCGATGATGCTGCCCTTGGCGCCGCGCTGGACATCGCTCTGGAGCACAAGCAGGACACGCTGATGCGCTGGCTCGACAGTGCCCCACAAACCAATGAAGTGCGCCGCTCTGCGGTCATCATCGCCGCCGCCCACTGGCTGGCCGCGAGTTATGGCCTCAACGATTTTGTGGTGTCCGAGCTGGGCGCCTCGGGCGGGCTGAACCTGATGTGGGAGAAATACCGGCTCGATCTGGCCTGCGGTGTCTTCGGCCCGCGGGATTCGACCGTGCGGCTTGATCCCGAATGGCGGGGCCTTTGCCCGCCCGAAGCCAATATCGTGGTTCGCGACCGGCGCGGCGTCGATATTGCGCCGCTCGACCCGCATGATCCCGAAGATGCGCTGCGTCTCACCTCCTATCTCTGGCCCGATCAGCCCTGGCGGATCGAACGGGCGCGCGCTGCTATCGCACTGAATGATGCGCCGGTCGACAAGGCAGATGCCTGCGACTGGCTGGGGCCACGGCTGGCCACCCCGCATCCCGGCGCGATCCATCTGGTGACCCACACCATTGCCTGGCAATATTTCAGCGAAGAAACCGCATCTTGCTGCATGGACGCATTGGAAGAGGCCGGTGCCCGCGCCACGCCCGATGCGCCGCTGGCCCGACTCTCGGTCGAGGGCGACAGCCGCAAGGGCGAAGGCGCGCCGATCACGCTGACCACATGGCCGGGCGGCAAGACCATCGTGCTGGGCCGCACCGATTTCCATGGTCGCTGGATCGACTGGAACGCACCAGCGCATCCGCATTAGCCGATAACCAAGGGGGGGGAGAATGACCGAGACACCTGAGATTTCCCAGAAAGCGCCCTTTGCCGTCGAGGTCGAGGAAGGCAAAAGCTATTTCTGGTGCGCCTGCGGGCGATCGAAAAAACAGCCCTTCTGCGACGGCTCGCATAAGGAAACCAGCTTCTCCCCGGTGAAATACACGGCAGAAGCCTCGAAAAAGGTCTTCTTTTGCGGATGCAAACAAAGCGGCAAGGCCCCGCTTTGTGACGGCAGCCACAAGGCGCTGTAGCATGCGTCGTTGGGCTCTGCGTCTGTTGGTCGTTCTGGCGCTGGGGCTGGTGGGTCTGGGCTTTGCCGAACGCGGGCGGATCATGCGGCTTCAGGCCGCGATGACGCTGTTCGATCAGGACAAGATCGTTCGCAATTTCTCGCATATGGACACGATGTTCGCGAGCACCCCGCTGCCGAGCCCGCCGCATGTGCCCAGCCCGCTGCCCAGCGCCCCGGTGGCACTGACCCCGCCTGCGGGGCTTGAGGATTGGGTGGCCCGGCGCAACATCACCGCGCTTTTGGTGCTGCATAAGGGCGAGGTCGCCTATGAGCAGTATTACCAGGGCACCGGGCCGGACGATCTGCGCATCAGTTGGTCGATGGCGAAAAGCTTTCTGGCCACACTACTGGGCTTTTCGGTGATGGATGGCTCGATTGCTTCAATCGAAGATCCGGTCACCAAATACGTCCCGTCGCTGAAAGGATCGGCCTATGACGGCGCCACGATCCTGAACGTGCTGCACATGGCCACGGGGGTGAAATTCAACGAAGACTATCTGGATTTCTGGTCAGATATCAACAAGATGGGCCGGATCATCGCGATTGGGGGCTCGCTGGACGATTACGCGGCCTCGCTGAAAGAGCACGATAGCGCCCCCGGCAAGGCCTTTCACTATGTCTCGATGGACACCCATGTGGTGGGCATGGTGCTGCGCGGCGCCACCGGACGCTCGGTGCCCGATCTGCTGAACGAACGTATCCTCACGCCGCTGGGGTTGCAGCGTGACCCGCATTACCTCACCGATTCCACCGGCACCGCCTTCGTGCTGGGCGGGCTCAACATTACGACCCGCGACTATGCTCGGTTCGGCCAGCTGATCCTGCAAAACGGTTCTTGGCAGGGGCGCGAATTGGTGCCGGGCAACTGGATCATGGAAATGACCGCCGACAGCGCCCCACGTGGCGATAACGCCGAGCATTACGGCTATCAATGGTGGCTGCCCCATGATGCGCGCCCGGGCGAGGTCTATGCCCGTGGTATCTATGGCCAGTATATCTGGATCGACCGCGCGGCGGATACGGTGGTGGTGGTCAATGCCGCCGATACCGGCTTTGCGGATGATGGCGTGCATGATGAAAACATGGCGATGATGCGGGCCTTTGTAGAGGCGACACAATGAAAGTAGAGCCGGACCTTGCGATAAACGTGTTGGGGGGCGAGCTTCTGCCCTGTTCGCACGAACCCAAAACCGGGTATTTCCGCGATGGGTGCTGCAACACCTGTGATGCCGATACTGGTCGCCATACGATCTGTGCGGTAATGACGGCGGAATTCCTCGCCTTTTCGAAATATGTTGGCAATGACCTCACCACCCCGCGTCCCGAGCTGAGTTTTCCCGGCCTGAAACCGGGCGACCGCTGGTGCGTGGTGGCAGCGCGATTTTTACAGGCGCATGACGAGGGCTGCGCGCCAAAGGTGCATTTAGAAGCCACCCATATCCGCGCGTTGGAAGTGGTGCCGCTGGCAATTTTGCAGCGCCACGCGCTCTGACATTTTCGCCCATTCCCAACCGTAGCTCACTGAGCTATGCCAAGATCAAGCGGCAACGGAGATTGCGATGGACACCCATGCGCTGGACGCGCTTTGCTGGGCCTCGGGCATCACCACCGGCTATGACGGCCGAACGGTGCCAGATGCGACCAAGATAAAGCTTCTGGACGCGCTTGGCGTGCCGCTAGGTACCGCGCCTGAGGCTGCACCGGTGCCGGATTTCCATAGCGATCCCGCGATGGCAGGCGCCTGCCCCCTACCCGACTGGCTTGACGAGGCTCCCGCTTGGGGGCTGTTTTGCCAGCTTTACGAGCTGCGATCCGATCGGTCCTGGGGCATTGGCGATTTCACCGATCTTGCAGCCTTGATGCGTATCGCCGCCGAAGCGGGGGCCGATTTCGTTGGCATCAACCCGCTGCACGCGCTGTTTCTCGCCAACCCGAAACGGGTGAGCCCTTTTACCCCGTCGAACCGGCGCTTTCTGAACCCGCTCTATATCGCGATGGATGATCTGCCCGGCGCGACCGATCCTGACGCAAAGCAGCTCGCACAGGTGCGGGATGCCGATCTGGTGGATTACCCGACGGTCACGTCGCTGAAACTAAAAGGGCTGAGCGCTGTCTTTGAACGCACGCCCTTCGACAAGATGCGCTACCTTGAGGCCGATTTCGAAACCTTCTGCGATGCGGGGGGGGAAGCGCTGCGTCGCCATGCCCTGTTTGAAGTGCTGTCGCTCGATATGGTCGCGCAAGGCTATGGCGATGGCTGGCAAAGCTGGCCCGCCGAATATCGCGATGTGGAAAGCGAAACCGTGGCGCGCTACGCGATCCGCCATGCCAGCGCCCTGCGTTTTCACTGCTGGCTGCAATGGATTGCCAATTGCCAGCTGACCACCGCCCGCGAGGCTGGTCTGGCTGCCGGAATGCGGATCGGGCTCTATCTCGATCTGGCGGTCGGCGAAGCGCTTGATGGCTCGGCCACCTGGTCAAACCCCGGCACGGCCCTGCGGGGCGCGGTGATTGGCGCGCCGCCCGATGTATTTGCACAGGACGGGCAGAACTGGGATCTGGCGGCCTTTTCGCCCACCGCCCTTGCCCGGCAGGATTACGAACCCTTCCGCGCCCTGATCGCGGCCCAGCTCGACCATGCGGGCGCACTGCGGATCGACCATGTGATGGCACTGCGCCAGCTCTTTCTCATCCCCGAAGGTGAAAGCCCGGCCACCGGCACCCATGTGGCCTATCCCTTTGCCGAGATGCTGAACGTGGTGGCCGACGAGGCGCGCAAACACGGCTCGATCATGATCGGCGAAGATCTGGGTTGGGTGCCGGATGGGTTCCGCGAGGTGATGCAGGCGGCCAATGTATTCACCTACCGCATTCTTTATTTCGAGCAGGAATGGGGCATGTTCGCCCGGCCTTCGACCTATCCGGAAAAGGCGCTGGCCTGCATCTCGACCCACGATCTGCCAACGCTCAGCGGCTGGTGGAAGGGCAACGACATCACCGCACGGCTGAATTATGAGCTGATCTCGCCCGAAAAGGCCGAGGGTGATCAGGCGCGGCGGCGCGACGAGCGCTATGCGCTGATCAATGCGCTGATTGATGGCGGTCAGATTGCGCCGGGTGACTGCGATGGCGGCGCTCAGGAATTGCCCGATGGGTTGCTGGCAGCGGCCTACCGGTTTCTGGGCGAAACCCCGAGCCGTCTGGTGGGCGTGCGTCTGGCCGATCTGGTTGGTCCGGAAGCCCAGACCAATGTGCCTGGAACGATTGACCAGCATCCCAACTGGCAACGCCGGGCGCCGGTCTCTGTGACCAAGATCGCCAACAACATGGCGTTTCTGGCTGTCACCGAAGCGATGCGGGCGGTGCGCCCGCGCCAGAGCTGATTTAGATGACGACGCGGCCCATCAGGCCGCGTCTTCGTCTGTCTCGCTCTCGGGGGCCGTGCCGGCTATCCCCAGAAGGGCATCGTCCATCAGCTCATCGATGAACAGGCTCATCAACTGGCTGCGCCCGCTCACCCCGGCTTTGCGGTAGATCGCATTGGTCTGCGCCTTCACCGTGCCTTCGGACGTTTTGCGCAAGGAAGCGATGTCATTCGTCGACATCCCCTTGAGGCAGAACAGCGCCACATCGCGCTCGGCGGGCGTCAGCCCCCAATCGTCAAAGGCTTCGTCGATCAGATTGCCAAACGCGGTCGAGACCAGCCGCAACTGCGCCTCGGCCTTCAAATGTCGACGGCGCGAGCGATGCAGCGCCAGAGCACCCATCACGATGCCAAGAACCAGCCCCAGCCCCGCACCGATTTCGATCAGTTCCTTGTCACGCCACGGAATCGGCTGACCCGGGATCCCGATCACCGACGACAGCGAGTTGGATATGAAAAAGAGCGCACAAAGCACCTGGATTATCAGGGCAATCAGAATGAAATAGCGGTCGTTAAACCTGCGCGTGGGCTGCATGTTGGTCGAGCGTGGTTTTCTGGCCATATCGATCAATCATCGCTTTCGCGATTATCAGAGGAACTATCGTCGCCTCCGTCGTGGCCACTATCATGACTGTCGCTATCATCACTGCCGCTATCATGCTCCGACGAAGAGCTATCTCCGCTGTGGTTGTCAGACCCACTGCTACCCCCGTCTTGTTGCTCAGGGGTTGATCCGCCACCTGATCCTGACGAAGACGATCCAGATCCGGAAGACGAAGAGCCGTTGCCGAAGGGTGAGCTGTGGTCTGGATCCACGATTCGCGGAATCGGAGCGGATTCTGTCGAAAGATCATGCCAGTAATCGCGCAGGATTTCGCCGGTGCGCCCATTGACGATGATTTCACGCTCACGGGTTTCCGATGTCGCCACAAACCGCAGGCGGCCAAGCCATGTTCGGCTGATCTTAACATGGGTGTAGCCCTGTGCGCCCAGCTCGCGCACGATTGCGTCCTGCATTTCGTCGGCCTGCGCCAGTGCGGGCACCAAGGCGGCGCTGCAAGCCGTCAGGATAAATTTTCTGCGGTCCATCGCTTCCATCCTTTCACCTTGCCGGAGGCCACTTCTCTAATCAAGCGGCTCCGGGGGCTCGTTCCCCTCCCAACGTCAGACAACCGGACTGTCCTCATCGGGATCTGCTGTTCTCGGGACTGCTCGCCTTTAGCTCCGGCGTTAGTCCCCACACGTAACCCCGGGGCCAATGGCTCCCGGGGTTTGCCGCGTGTCGAAGAAAGTCTTAGTCGTCGTTGTCGTGGTCGCCGCCGCCGTGGCTTTCGTTGCCTTCCGAGTGGCCGCCGTTGCCCGAACCGGAGTGGTTTTCACCATTGCCGTTGCGGAACACGTCGTTGTCAAACGCGCCTTCGTTGTCATCATCATCGTCGTCGCCAAAGCGGGAGTCACCGCCGGTGGTCGGGTTGTTCACACCAACCACGCCACCAACCAGCGCATTGCCCGTGGTCGCCGTAGCGCCATTACCAGCGGCCCCGCCGGTGCTGCCAACAACGTTGCCAGCGGCGTCGTAGGTCGCGTTGATCGAACCAGCGGCACCGGTCGCGTCTACCTGCACCGAGTTGGCCCCATTGACGATATGAATGTTGCTGTAGCCCTGAGCGGCGAGCTGCTGAACGATCTGGTTGATCACCGCGTCAGAAGCCGCAAAGGCGGTGCTGGCCGAGAATGCGATGGCGGTGCTGGCGGCGAGGATTTTGATGAGTTTCATAATGTGTCCTTTCAGGTGTGTCTGTCGTGTCTGTGTTTCGTTATTCTGTGCATCGCCACGCGGCGTTGCTGACACTGACAAAACCCCAAACCGCCAGCAGGTGATATTGGAGCGGGGCTGAGGGGGGCGGCGCTAAACCGAATGCAGGAGCCGCTAAACCCGGGTTTATGAAAAATCAGCACATGCGATAGGCGAAGGGCAGCCCACGTAAGCGCGCGCTTACGCCTTTGGGACTGGAGATTAGAGAGGAGCAAGGATGCCAGTTCTGCTGATGCAAGGGAGACGGGCCCGGATACTCCGGTAGTTTAACCCGATTTCCCGCTCAGCAACGCGAGATTCGCATCAAAAGCCTGCCCCGAGTCGCGAGAAAAGGCGATTCCTTCGAGGGCTGGAAGGCCGAAACGGGAAAAATAGGGAGGGGTCCGGCCGGAGAGATCTGCCTCTGGCGCCACAGACAACTGTCAGGCGCATCTGCCGGGTTTGGGGCCGGGCACGCGGATGTGCCCAGCCCGATTTTGTGATTAGTCGCTGAAATTGCGCCCTTCGACCAGGCCCGACATGTCGGTGCCCAGGGCCTTGGCGACGGTAAAGATGTCTTTGTCGCCGCGCCCACACAGGTTCATCACGATCAGATGGTCTTTCGGCAGGTCCGGCGCGATCTTCATCACATGGGCCAGCGCGTGCGACGGCTCCAGCGCCGGGATGATCCCTTCGGTTTCGCACAGAAGTTGGAACGCCCCCAGCGCTTCCTTATCGGTGATCGCGACATATTCCGCCCGCCCAACATCATGCAGCCAGCTATGCTCCGGTCCGATCCCCGGATAATCGAGCCCGGCCGAGATCGAATAGCCTTCGAGGATCTGCCCGTCATCGTCCTGCAAGAGATAGGTGCGGTTGCCATGCAGCACGCCGGGGCGCCCGCCGGTGAGGCTGGCGCAATGCTCCATCTTCTGGTTCACGCCCTTGCCGCCAGCTTCGACGCCGATGATGCCCACATCCTTATCGTCGAGGAACGGATGGAACAGGCCCATCGCGTTGGATCCACCGCCGATTGCCGCCACCAGCGTATCGGGCAGACGCCCCTCGGCCTTCATGATCTGCTCTTTCGTTTCCTTGCCGATGATCGACTGGAAGTCGCGCACCATCGCCGGATAGGGGTGCGGCCCCGCCACCGTGCCAATGCAATAGAAGGTGTCGCGCACATTGGTCACCCAATCGCGCAGTGCGTCGTTCATCGCGTCTTTCAGCGTGCCGCGGCCAGAGGTCACCGGCACCACATCAGCGCCCAGTAGTTTCATCCGGAATACGTTGGGGGCCTGACGCTCGACGTCATGCTTGCCCATATAGACCACGCATTTCAGCCCGAACTTGGCGCAGACGGTGGCGGTTGCCACGCCGTGCTGCCCGGCGCCGGTTTCGGCGATGATCCGGGTTTTGCCCATGCGGCGGGCCAGAATGATCTGCCCCAGCACGTTGTTGATCTTATGCGCGCCGGTATGGTTCAGCTCGTCGCGCTTGAGATAGATCTTGGCCCCGCCAAGCTCCTGCGTCAGACGCTCGGCATAATAGAGCGGGCTCGGACGGCCGACATAATGGGTCCAGAGATCGTCCATCTCGGCCCAGAAAGTGGGGTCGTCCTTGGCCTTTTCATATTCGGCTTCCAGATCAAGGATCAGCGGCATCAGCGTTTCCGAGACGAAGCGCCCGCCAAAAATGCCAAACCGGCCCTTTTCATCGGGTCCGTTCATGAAGGAATTGAAAAGATCATCAGCCATTGGGCTCTCCTCGCAGTCTCGTCGTTCACTCCTAGAGTGCGACAGGACGCAGAGCAAGAGAAGGCGTTGAGCAAATCAAACCTGTGTAGGGCAAGAGGGCGACTGCGCTCAGCCGAGTACCTTCTTGAACCCCGCATGGCTCTGCTCATAGCCGAGCTGCTGATAGAAACGATGCGCATCCTTGCGGCTGGCATTCGAGGTAAGCTGCATCATCCTGGCCCCCGCCGCCTGCGCCCGGGCTTCGGCATCTTCCATCAGCGCCGCGCCAATCCCCTGCCCGCGCAGATCGCCGCGCACCCGAACAGCTTCGATCATGGCGCGCGTGGGCGCGGTCAGGGAAAAACCGGTCAGGATCGACAGCTGATATGTGGCAACAATCTCGCCCGCCGCCTCACCGACATAGGCGCGGGTATTGCCCGCCGCCTGCATCGCGTCGAATGCAGCCTGCATCGCGGCCAGATCCGGCGCGGTCGTCAGGCCGATCCAGCCGTCTTCCAGCAGCGCCATCAAATCCGGCACATCAGCGCACGCGGCCTCGCGCCAGGTGATCATGGCAGCGCTTCGAAGAATGCCCGGATCAGCGCTTCGTCCTTCACCCCCGGCGCACTTTCCACGCCCGATGACAGATCGACCTGCTTCGCCCCCGTAAGCCGAAGCGCCAGCGCGATATTCTGCGCATTCAACCCGCCCGCCAGCATCCAGGGTTTCTGCCAATGCCGCCCGGCGATGAGCTGCCAATCAAACGGCACCCCCATGCCCCCCGGCAAGTCGCCGCCCTTCGGCGGCTTAGCATCGACTAGAATCTGATCGGCCACCGGCATGTAATCTTCAAGCTTCGCCAGATCCTCCGGCCCGGAAATCCCCACTGCCTTCATCACCGGCAAGCCATAGCGCGCCCGGATCTCAGCCACTCGCGCCGGGCTTTCCGCGCCATGCAATTGCAGCATATCGAGCGGCACCCGCGCGGTGATCGCATCAAGTGTCTCATTATCCGGGTTCACCACCAGCGCCACCTTGGCCACGCCCGGCGGGATATCGGCGGCCAGCTCTGCTGCCGTTTCGATGCTCACATTGCGCGGGCTTTTCGGAAAGAACACGAACCCGATATAACCCGCGCCGGCCTCGACAGCCGCCGCCACGGTTTCAGCGGTCGAAAGGCCGCAGATTTTCACCCGGATATCGCCCATGCCCTGCCCTTTCATCTTGGCATAAATACTCACGCGGCCTAGCCATAGGCCGGACCGCGCAGAATTGAAACCGACATTGTAATCAGATCAGGCAGGTGCGTCGGGCTCTACTTGGCGTTTTCCAGAAGCGCCAGAACCTCATCCTTGCCTTCCGAACTCGCCTTTTCGGCTTTCAGGCTTTTCACCTCATGCGACAGCTTCACCGCAGCCTTTTCAGCGCGTTTGCCCTTCGCACGATGTTTGTATTCGCGGAAATATTCCCAAACAAAGCCGATCAGGATACCGGCAATGATGCTGCCGAAAATCACGATGAACAGCGGCAGAGAGACCTGCCAGCTCAGCCCCAGAAAGCCCGAAAGCTCTTCCGGCAGCAGATGCAGCGTCACCATCCCGCGATTGCCCAATGCAACGGCGATCAAAACGACCGCAAGACCGCCCAGAAAGGCGTAACGGATGTAACGCATGAGGTGCGCTCCTATTTGCCGTTCAGCCGGTCGCGCAATTGTTTGCCGGTCTTGAAGAACGGCACGTGCTTTTCTTCCACCTCGACCGATTCCCCAGTGCGGGGATTGCGACCGGTGCGTGCATCACGCTGTTTTACCGAAAAGGCCCCAAAGCCGCGAAGTTCAACCCGGTCGCCCCGGGCCATAGCTTCGATCACTTCTTCGAATACCGTATTCACGATGCGTTCCACATCGCGTTGATACAGATGCGGGTTCTCGTCCGCGATTTTCTGGATCAGTTCTGACCGGATCATCCCAAGTTCCCCCGAAAGTCTTCCGGCGCCTCGGATACGCCGCGCCATCTTTCCCGACTATAGGCACAAAGATGCATTCGGGAAACAGGGGGAAATCATCCGCAGCGCTTAAATTGGCACTAAACCGCCAGATTTTTCCCATAAATCCCGCCTGTTAGAGGATGCATCCGCAGAAATACCGCCGCGACGGTTGTGCACAGCCCTCATTACAGGCCTTTGATTCGGCGTTTGGGGCACCGGGAACGTACCCAATCCGGGCAGCCATCCTGAAACAAAAACCCCGCCACCTTTCGGCAGCGGGGCTGTTTTTTGCAAGGCCGTGAGGCCGGGACTTATTCGTCGCCTTTGAGCGCGGCGCCGAGGATGTCGCCGAGCGAGGCACCCGAGTCCGACGAGCCATACTGCTGCACGGCTTCTTTCTCTTCGGCGATCTCGCGGGCTTTGATCGACAGGCCCAGACGACGCGATTTCGAGTCGATATTGGTGACGCGCACATCGAGGTGATCGCCAACCTGGAAGCGCTCGGGGCGCTGCTCGGCACGATCACGCGACAGGTCGGAGCGGCGGATGAAGGATTTCATGCCTTCGTATTCCACTTCGATCCCGCCATCTTCGATCGCAGTCACGTTCACGGTGATGATCGAACCACGCTTCACGCCGCCAATGGCGTCGGCAAACGGGTCGCCATCGACGGTTTTGATCGAGAGCGAGATACGCTCTTTCTCAACGTCGACTTCCGAAACCATGGCTTTGACTTGATCGCCCTTGCGGTAGTTCTGGATGGCTTCCTCGCCGCGCTGATCCCAGCTGAGGTCGGAGAGGTGCACCATGCCGTCGATATCGCCTTCGAGGCCAATGAACAGACCGAATTCGGTGATGTTCTTGACTTCGCCCTCGACCACGGTGCCTTCCGGGTGGGTCTCAGCAAAGACTTCCCACGGGTTGCGCATGGTTTGTTTGAGGCCGAGCGAAACGCGACGCTTGGCGGCATCGATTTCCAGCACCATGACGTCGACTTCCTGCGAGGTCGACACGATCTTGCCGGGATGCACGTTCTTCTTGGTCCAGGACATTTCCGAGACGTGCACGAGGCCTTCCACACCGGCTTCCAGTTCCACGAAGGCGCCGTAATCGGTGATGTTGGTCACGCGGCCTTTGTGGACCGAGTTCAGCGGGTATTTGGCAGCAACCAGATCCCACGGATCGTCCTGCAGCTGCTTCATGCCCAGGCTGATGCGATGGGTTTCTTTGTTGATCTTGATGACCTGCACCTTGATCGTCTCGCCGATCGAGAGGATCTCGGACGGGTGGTTGACCCGACGCCACGCCATATCGGTGACGTGCAGCAGACCGTCAACACCGCCCAGATCGACGAAGGCGCCGTATTCGGTGATGTTTTTCACCACACCATCGACCACTTGGCCTTCGGTGAGGTTGCCGATCACTTCGGCGCGCTGTTCGGCGCGGCTCTCTTCGAGGATCGCACGACGCGACACAACGATGTTGCCACGGCGACGGTCCATCTTGAGGATCTGGAACGGCTGCTTGAGGCCCATCAGCGGGCCAGCATCACGCACGGGGCGCACGTCAACTTGCGAGCCGGGCAGGAACGCCACGGCGCCGCCGAGATCGACGGTGAAGCCACCTTTCACGCGGCCGAAGATTGCGCCTTCGACGCGCAGTTCGTCAGCATAGGCTTTTTCGAGGCGATCCCAGGCTTCTTCACGACGCGCCATTTCGCGCGAGATGACAGCTTCGCCACGAGCATTTTCAGCGGCACGCAGGTAGACTTCCACCTCGTCACCAACCGAAATGTCGGGGGCTTCGCCGGGATTGGCAAATTCTTTCAGATCAACGCGGCCTTCCATTTTGTAGCCTACGTCGATGATGGCCTGGCCAGCTTCAATAGCGATGACCTTGCCTTTGACAACCGATCCCTCTTCGGGGGTGTCAATTTCGAAGCTTTCGTTCAGGAGGGCTTCGAATTCCTCCATCGTGGTTTTAGCGCACATATGCGGTTCGGTTCCTTTACAGTCACTTTTCGGGCCAGGCGGTTGTCTCCGCCGGTCTTTCATCAGTTTCGACAGAGCGATCCGCAAAACAAAGAGGGCCGGTAGTCCGACCCTGCTCGCTCTCGTTCACGGCGTTATCCGCCTGTCTTGGGCGCGGCTATACGGGGTTTGGCCCTGTCTGGCAAGGGGCAAGCGGCCGACTGGGCAGGTTTCACCCACCTGAATCGATGTCCGGGGCCAGCCCCGGGGCAAGGCTTTACTTTTCAGGCGAACCTTGAGACATGCTCGCACGCTCTCTTTATATATGGGCACCCCTCTCCGCAGAAACCGGACCATGCCGCACACGCTCGACCAGATCCTGCCCTCTCTCGAAAGCCTTGGCGTGCTGTCCTACTGGATCGTGGGCCTTGCCGCGATGCTTGAGGCTTGGTTCCTGACCGGCCTGTTCGTGCCCGGCACGCTGGCGGTCGATGCTGGCGGCATGTTGGTGCAGCAGGGGGTGCTGGATTTCCTCGATCTCGCCTGGTTCGTGGCGATCGGATCGGCGCTCGGGGCGGAAATCGGCTATTGGACCGGGAGGCTTGCCCGACGCGGACTGCGGGGGCGGCCGCGCCTGCAGCAATCAGCAGCCTTCCAGCGCGCCGAGCAGCTTTTCGTCCGACGCGGCGGGATGGCCTTGGTCATCGGCCGGTTTCTTGGCCCGATCTCGGGCCTTGTGCCCCTCGCCGCCGCCCTATCGGGCATGGAGCGCCGCCGCTTTGTGATCTGGAACATCGCCGCGTCCCTGCCCTATGCGCTGGCGCACGTGGCCTTGGGTTATTTCCTTGGCGATGTGCTCACGCGGATGTCGCCCGCGATCACCCGGCTGACGCTCGTCGCCACCGGTTTTGCACTCGGGCTGGCGCTGGTCTGGTGGGTGGTGATCCGGCTGGACCGGCTGATGCCCTTTGCCGTGTCGGTGGGCCGGTCGGTGGTGCGCGCGATTGCCGAAAATCCCGATGTGGCCAACTGGGCCAAGGCCCATCCGAAACTCTCGCACAGCCTCGCGCGACGGCTGGACAGCTCGCGCTTTGGCGGGCTGACCGCCACCTTCCTTGCGCTCGTCTTTGTCTACATCCTTTTCGTCTGGGCCGGGTCGGTGTTCGATTTCCTCACCACCGCCCCGATCATGCAGGCCGATATTCGCGTGGCCAATCTCATGCACACGCTCTGGACGCCCGAACTGCTCCGGCTGTTCACCTGGGTCACCGCCTTTGGCAGCTGGCAGGTTGTGACACCCTTGATGATCGCCGCGTTGATCTGGCTGTTGATCAGCGGGCGCGACGGGCTAGCGCTGGGGCTGACCGCAAGCGTCGCAGGCAACCTTGCCTCGGCTACGATCCTGAAAGCGGTCTTCGACCGGCCGCGCCCGGAACTCGCCTATTTCGCCGAAACCTCGCACAGCTTCCCGTCGGGCCATGCTGCAATCTCGGTCGCGTTCTGGGGAATGCTGTTCTACGCGCTCTGGCGCAGCGGGCGGCTGGGGCTGATCAGCGCCACCTTTGCCGCCAGCGGCGTGGCCTTCACCATCGGGTTCAGTCGGATCTTTCTGATCGAGCATTATGCCACCGATGTGATGAATGGCTGGCTGGTGGGCGGGCTGTGGCTGGTGATCGGCATCGCCCTGACCGAATGGCGCGCCGATCTTGCCGCCCAGCGCCCGTTGCTGATCACACGCCCGAGTTTGCGACGCAGCATTCTTGCCCTTGCTTGGGCGATGGTGCCGCTGGCGGGCTGGAATGTGGTGACCTTTCACAAGCTGCTGAACCAGCCGCCGGTGATCGCCTCTGGAACCAGAGTCAGCGATGTGGATGCAATGCTGAAGCATGCCTCGTGGGAAAGCACCACCGAAAGCGTGATGGGCACGCCGCTGGAACCGGTGAACCTGATCATTCTTGCGGGAAGCGAAGACAAGCTGCTGGAGGCGATGCGGGCCGCCGGGTGGAAACAAGCGCGCCCGCCCAGCCCCGGCCCGCTGATGCAGGCGGCCTGGGCGGCCTGGACCAACGGGCCCGACGATACCGCGCCCGTAACTCCCTATTTCTGGGCCGGGCAGCCCAATGACCTTGCCTTTGAAAAGCCGACAGCAGGAGACACCCTGCGCGAGCGCCACCATGTTCGGATCTGGCGCAGCCCCTATCTGCTCGCGGATGGGCGGCAGGTGTTTCTTGGGGCGGCGAGCTTTGACGATGGGCTCGATCCGGGAATTTTCCACCATATCGACCCGAATATCGACGCCGAGCGTGATACGCTTGCCGCCGATCTGGCCGCGATCGGCGCGGTGCTGCTGCCGTCCAAAGCCGTGTCGCCGCCCCGGCTTGGCACCTCGGTGGCGGGTGATCCGTGGTTTACCGATGGCAAGGCGACGCTGATCGAGCTGAACTGAGCGCACCGGGCTGCGTCCACATGTTCCCGTTGCGTTCCCATCCTCCTTCTGCCACTCTCCCCGCATGACCCTGCGCCTGTCCAACCTTGATGCCCGCCGCCTGTGGCTCGCCCAGACATTGGTGACCACCGGCCCACGCGACCCGCTCGCGATCATCCGGGGGCTGGGCTATTTGCAGATTGACACGATCCGTAACGTCGCCCGGGCGCAGGACCATATTCTGTGGACCCGAACCGGCCGTTACCGCGAAGAACAGGTCTGGCGCCTGCTGAAATCGCGCGATTTGTTCGAGCATTTCACCCACGACGCCTCGCTGATCCCGGCCGAGGTGCTGCCCTACTGGACCCGGCGCTTTCGCGAGCTGGGCGAACGCACGGCGCGGTCAGACTGGTTTCATTCCGGGCTGGGGCAAGACGAAATCGCCCGCATTCGCGCCCGGATCGAGGCCGAAGGGCCGCTTTCGACCCATGCGTTTGACACCAAGATCGAAGGCCCGCGCGAAATGTGGGCGCGGCCCCCGCATAAGAAGGCGCTCGATCAGATGTGGTATGCGGGCGAACTGGCCACCGCCCATCGCAAGGGTTTTGTGAAATTCTATGATCTCGGCAGTCGGGTGTTTCCCGATGGGATCGACCACGGCATCAGCGAGGCCCAGCAAGCCGATTACCTGCATAAGACGGCGATGGAACGGCTGGGCTTTGCCACTCAGGGCGAGATTGCGCGGTTTTGGGGCGCCACTCGCCCCGCCGAGGTTAAAAGCTGGGCAGCCCGCGCCGATCTGATGCCGGTGGAGGTGGAAACCGCATCGGGCGAGAGCTACCCGGCGCTGGCCCTGCCCGACATTGCCGAACGTCTTGCCGATGCCCCCGCGCCCGGCCAGAGGGTACGGTTGATCAACCCGTTTGACCCCGCCGTGCGCGAACGCGACCGGCTGGAACGCCTGTTCGGCTTTGCCTATCGCAACGAAATGTTCGTGCCGAAAGATCAGCGCCGCTACGGCTATTACGTCTATCCGTTGCTGGAAGGGGTGCGGTTTTTCGCCCGGATCGAGCTGAAAGCCGAGCGCGACAGCGGCCTGTTGCGGGTATCTGGCTATTGGCCCGAACCGGGCTTTCGGGCATCGGCGGCGCGCGCCCGGCGGCTGGAGGTTGAGCTCGACCGTTTCCGCCGCTTTGCCGGGCTTGAGCGCGTGGTCTGGGATGAGGCTTGCCCCCGCCCCTGAAACTCCGCAAGCTTGCGGCGGCAGAGGGAGGCAAGAATGCAACCGGGTAAGCGCAATCTGATCACCGATGTTGCGGGGTTGACCGTTGGAAATGCCAGCGATGACACGGTGAAAACCGGCGCCACAGTGCTGCTGAGCGATACCCCCTTCGTGGCCGCTGTGCATGTGATGGGCGGCGCACCGGGCACCCGCGAAACCGATCTTCTGGCCCCTGACAAGCTGGTGCAGGAGGTTGATGCGCTGGTGCTATCGGGCGGCTCGGCCTTCGGCCTTGATGCCGCCTCGGGCGTGGCCGACGGGCTGCGCGCGATGGGGCGCGGCTTCGATGTGGGCGGGCAAAAGGTGCCCATCGTGCCCGGCGCGATCCTTTTCGATCTGATCAATGGCGGCAATAAAGACTGGGCTGAAAATCCCTATAAACGCCTTGGTCGCGACGCGCTTGAGGCCGCGAGCGCAGATTTTGCCCTTGGCAGCGCGGGAGCAGGCACCGGGGCCACCACCGCCGGGCTGAAAGGCGGGCTGGGTTCTGCCTCGCTGGTGCTCGATAATGGCATAGCCGTTGGCGCGCTGGTGGCGGTGAACGCGGTGGGCTGCGCCACCGGACCACAGGGGCAATTCTGGGCCGCACCTTGGGAATTTGACGCTGAATTTGGTGGGCGCGGGCCCGTTACCGGCTTTGATCCGGGCGAAGAGCCTGAGACCAAGGTTAGCCCCCGCGCGGCCACCACCATCGCGATTGTCGCAACCGATGCGCAGCTGACCCAGGCGCAGGCCACACGGATGGCGATTGCAGCGCATGACGGAATGGCGCGCGCGCTCCACCCCAGCCACACGCCTTTTGACGGCGATCTGGTCTTTGCCGCCGCGACCGGGGCCAAGCCCCTTACCGACCCGGCGCTCGATCCGCTGCGGATCGGCCACGCCGCCGCCACCTGTCTGGCCCGCGCCATTGCTCGTGGCGTGTTTTCCGCCAACCCCGCCCCCGACGACCTGATGCCCACATGGCAAAGTCGTTTTGGGGCGGCTTGACGCCGATCAAAGCCGGCCGATTCAACTCTGGTATTTTGCAACCCATAGTGGATGCTCTGGAGTTCCCGATGTTTCGCGCGACTATTTTTGCTCTGATGATGCTTGCCGCCAGCAATCCTGCGCTGGCCGACGAGGTGTCAGACACGCTCAATTCGGCCCTGCAAGCCTACGAGCAGGGCGATATAAAATACGCCATTGAGGAGCTCGATTATGCCCGGCAGCTTCTGCAAGAGATGTCGGCGCAGGAGCTGAATGGCTATCTTCCGGAAGCCCCAAGCGGCTGGACACGCGATATTGCCAAGGGCAACGAAGCCAATGTGGGCCTTGCCTTTCTTGGCGGCGGTGTTGGCGCGCAGGGAACCTATTCCAACGGCACCGATACGTTTTCGATCACCATCACTGCCGACAATCCGATGCTCGCCGCCATGGGCGGGATGATGGCCAGCGCCGGGCTGCTCGGGATGAAGCTCGAACGGGTCGGGCGCGAGAAATTCATCAATGACGACGGCGATCTGATGGCCATGATCGGCAATCACATCATGGTTCAGGCCAGTGGCGCCGATATCGACGTGATGATCCCGATCCTCGAACAGATCGACTTCAAAGGCCTGGAAAACTTCGGCAATTAGCCGGGGCCTGCCCTAACCGTCCGAGGCCGGAGCCGGTGCAAGCGTCGGCGGGGCGCTGGGGGCCGTTGTCGAAAAGCAGAACCGCATCCCCATCCCCGGATCAACAAGGCAGCCGTTGTCGTCGATTGAGGCCACGCCGCCATCCAGCGTTGTCCATTCCTCGGTCTGCGCGGTTTCGGTGATCCGCCCGGATTTCCACTCATACTCGCTGAGGCAGGACTGCGAGCCATCATCTGCGGTCATGCAATTGTCGCGTTTTACACAAGGCCCGTTTTCCAGCGGCGTGCCCGAAAGGCTGGCCAGACCTTCAAGCCGACAAAAGCCCGAGGTGCCGCCACCAAAGCCCGCATCAAGCCCGGCACTTGCATTCGGGGTCGTACCGGAAGGGGCTGGCGCGGCGGGCGTGGGCGTGACGCCGGCCGGATGCACACAGATCGTCTCATGGGCCCCGAACGTGCGCCAACAGCGCGACTTTCCACTGCTGATCGCTTCGGCCCCGACATTATTCACGCTCGGCACTTCGCCGGTCTCGATGGTAAAACGCGATCCGTTCGAGATCGAGGCGCGCAGCACACTACCCTCAGTTTGAACCGTGCACGGTTTGAGAAAATTCCAGCTCGGATGATCGGGGTTTTGATATTCGCAGGTCTCCCCCTCGGCCAATAGAGCCGTCGGAGCGAGAGCCAGAACGAGAGCGGCAAGCAGTCGTTTACGCAAGGGAGCCTCCGGTTTTTATTCGTTCTCGCCCCATGGCCGATGATTGTCAAACTTGTTCAAGGCCACCGAGCAGGGCAGCCATCAGGCCCCTGTCAGCAGCGCCCAGCGGGTCGATCACATCGAAATGGTGCCGCCCCGGTTCGACGTGCAGCCGCGCCTCGTCCCAGCTTTCGGCGAGCCAGCGCGCCTGATCCAGAAACACCGGGCGTTCCTCCGCCCCAACCCAGACGACGGTTTCGATCCCGCGCCGATCAAAACTCAGCGCCGGGCTTTCGGCGCTGGCCTCGGCCGGATCGAGCCTGAGATCGGCATTCATCTGGGTGCGCATCAGCGGGCGCAGGTCAGAAACCGGCGAAATGGGCACGATGCGGCGGATCCGGGCACGGGTTTCGGGGGCCAGCGCCACATCGGCACAGTTCATCCGCGCCACCAGATGCCCGCCCGCCGAATGGCCGGTCAGAACGATTGGCCCCGCCACCTCGCCCGCCGCCGCCTCGATGGCCCGCGCCACCTGCTTGGTGATCGCCGAAATCCGCACCTCGGGGGCCAGGGTGTATGATGGCATCGCCACCGCCCAGCCCCAGGCCAGCGCGCCTGCGGCAAATCCCGACCAGTCTTCGCGTCCGAACAGATGCCAATAGCCCCCGTGAACGAAAACCATCAGCCCTTTCGGCAGGCCGTCAGGCAGGAAAAGATCGTAGGCTTCTCGCTCTAGCGGCCCATAGCCAAGGCCCAGCCGCGCAAGATCTTTGCGTCGGGCACGGAAATCCGCCGCCTCGCGCGCCCAACGCGGTGGATAGCTCTCTGCATTCGGGATGAAATCGGAGTTGGAATATGCGACATCATAATCCATGAAAGAGCCTCACCGCTTACGGGGCGTTGAACAGACCGGCCGCATGAACAAGGCCGACAGGATTATAGGGAGACCAAAATGCCGCGCGATGCAACAGATCTTGCCGCCCTTCTGAAAGACCCGTCGCTTCTGGCCACCAAGGCCTATGTGGGCGGCGAATGGATCGGGGCCGATGATGGGGCCACTTTCCCGGTGAAAAACCCGGCGCGCGGTGATGTGCTTTGCGACGTGCCCGAGCTGGGCCGCGCTGAAACCGCCCGCGCCATTGCCGCCGCCGATGAAGCCATGGCGGGCTGGCAGGCGCTCACCGCCAAAGAGCGCGCGAATATCCTGCGCAAATGGTTCAACCTGATGCTGGAAAATCAGGAAGACCTTGCCATCATCCTCACCGCCGAAATGGGCAAACCGCTGAAAGAGGCGATGGGCGAGATTGCCTATGGCGCCAGCTTCATCGAATGGTTCGCCGAAGAGGGCAAACGCATCTATGGCGAGACCATCCCGCCCCATGCCAACAATCTGCGCATCTCGGTGATCCGCCAGCCCATCGGCGTGGTGGCCGCGATTACGCCGTGGAACTTCCCCAATGCGATGATCACCCGCAAGGTTGGCCCGGCGCTGGCCGCTGGCTGCGGCGTGGTGGTGAAACCCGCCGAAGATACCCCACTTTCGGCTCTCGCGCTGGCGGTTCTGGCAGAGCGCGCCGGGCTGCCCAAAGGGATTTTCAACGTCGTCACCGCCAGCCACGGCGCCGAGATTGGCCGCGAGTTCACCGACAATTTCACCGTGCGCAAGCTCACCTTCACCGGCTCGACCTTCGTGGGCCGCATCCTGCTGAAACAGGCCGCCGATCAGGTGAAGAAATGCTCGATGGAGCTGGGCGGCAACGCGCCCTTTATCGTCTTTGACGATGCCGATCTGGATGCCGCGGTGGACGGGGCCATCGCTTCGAAATTCCGAAATAACGGCCAAACCTGCGTCTGCGCCAACCGGATCTATGTGCAGGACGGCGTCTATGATGCCTTTGCCGAAAAGCTCGCCGCCGCGCTGGCAGATCGCAAGGTCGGCGACGGGTTTGACGACGGCACCGAGTTCGGCCCGCTGATCAATGATGCGGCGGTGAAAAAGGTTGAAGAACATATCGCCGATGCGGTTGCCAAAGGCGCGAAAGTGCTGATGGGCGGCAAGCCTGATGAAAAAGGCGGGCTGTTCTTCCAGCCCACCGTCGTGACCGGCGCAACGCGCGAGATGGAATTTGCCGAGGAAGAAACCTTCGGGCCCCTCGCCCCGCTCTTCCGCTTCAAGGATGAGGCCGACGTGATCCAGCAGGCCAATGACACCATCTTCGGCCTCGCCTCCTATTTCTACGCCAACAATCTCAGCCGCGTTTACAAGGTGGCCGAGGCGCTGGAATACGGGATCGTCGGGGTGAATACCGGCATCATCTCAACCGAGGTCGCCCCGTTTGGCGGGGTGAAGCAATCCGGCCTCGGCCGCGAAGGCAGCCATCACGGCATCGAGGATTTCCTTGAGATGAAATATATCTGCATGGCGATCTAAGCCGGTTAGGCCAGTACAGCTCCGAACCTAAAAGACCTGCGCCCCCTGCCCTTGTCCGGCAGGGGGCGCTTGTTTGTGAGGCATAGCGTTTGAACGGATCGCTCAGCGCGACCGGATCGCCTGCGAATAGGGCAAGCTGGCATCTGCGCTTTGGGCGAGTGCGGAGATCAGGGCATCGGCATCGCGCTGCTCGGCCGGGGCCGCATCGACAACGCCCAGATCGGTCAGATAATCTGGCAGGTGACCCGACAGGATCAGGCGATGATCGACCGGCATATCCGGTTTGAGACTATGCGCCAGCGTCCAGACAGAGGTGGTGCAATTCGCGGTCACGGTATTGTAGTAGCGCGGTTTTCCTTCCAGCTTCTGCGCCATATCGACATAAGACATGAACATGGTGCGCAACTGTTCCGGGGTCAGATTCACAGGATAAAGACGGACCTGTTCATTGCGGTAATTGGTGCGCAGCTTGACGATGTCGCTTTCAGTCGCACCGATCAGAACCAGCTCGAATTGCCGAAAGAACCCGCCCAGCTCGTTGAATTTCTCGCCCTTTTCCCGACGGATCTCGACCGAAAACACCACATGTTCGCCGGACGTGAAGCCGAAACTCACCAGAAGATGGGCAATATCGGGGCTGTCCCAGACCGAGGTGATCATGTCGAGACTATCGATCTCGTTCAGATCGTGAGTCTGGGAAATCCAGCGTTCACTCGCCTCAGAGCGGCTGTGCCATTCAAAGTCGCGGACATCGCTCAGGGTGACGATGTCGCCATCAACCTGCGCCTTTACGCCGCGTGAAACCTCCACTTCCCAGTCACGGTCCTGACGCGGGGTCAGGGTTTGATACCAACCACCCACTACCAGACCATAGGCGATGAGGGCGGCCCAACCGGTCCGGCGCGAGCGAAAGAACCGCAGGCCAAATGTGCTGAGGGCAGCAACGCCAAGCAGGACAAGCGCGGCAAACCGCAGGCCGCCTGTGAGGTGAAGCCAGAGGGCCGTCCCGGCCCAAAGCGTACCGGCAATGGTGACGAGACCAAAAACGACATGCCAAAAATATTTGAAAAAACGGGTCATAATACTCTCTCTGAAGTCAGGCGGGCGGGGTCACCCCCGCCCGATCCGCCATGTCAGACGCTGGTCGCGGTGGTTTCCGCCAGCAGGCGCTCGGTCCGGGCATCTTCCAGCTTGTTGTAGATGCGGTCCGACTCTTCCTTGTCGCGCAGCGATTTGGTGGCGGCGGCAGTTGTATAGACGAGCATCAGTGCCGCCATCGCGTAGTAGCCCTTGGCCGAGAAGCTCGCTTCAAGCGACCAGATGCCACCCGCCATCATCAAGACAGCGATCCCGAAATTGATGTAGGTGAAGGTGTTCCAAACACTGCTGGATTTGGGGGTAAAAGTTGACATATTCAGTCTCCAATTAATTCAGTTTGGGGGAAATCCCCGAAATTTGACCCGTTATGGCTGTCACAATGCAACGCAATCGGGCGAAGAGTTGACGCCTTAGCGACAATTTAGGGTTTAGTTCGCTTTTTCGCGCAGTCGCTGCAGCACGCTGGCAGCTTTGGGCTGCAACGGGGCGCCGCAACCAGCGGCGGCCAGGCGGGCCGTGGTGGCTTCAGCCGAGGGGCCGGTAGCCAGTTCGCTCAACGCGATCTCGACCGCTTCGGCATGTTCCTGGCGCGATTGCAGGCGTTCCAGTGTCGCTTCGGCTTCGCGCAGGCTGGCAGCAACACCGTCGGGCATGGTGCCCCGCAGCTTTTGTGTGCGCTCAGCGGCATCGGCAATTTGTTTGCCGCGCTGAAGGGCGCGCAAGCGCTGTTCGCTCAGGGTCACCTGTTCGCGCAGACGGTGGATTTCGGCATCGTAATGACCGATAGCACGGGCAGAGGTGTTGGCCTCGGCTTCCAGCTCGGCAATCGCTGCCGCCGCTTCGGTGGCCAGATCTTCCCGATCCTGTTTCAGCGCGGCTACGGCGCGATCTTCCAGATCAGAAATCTGCACCGCAATCCCTGCGGCGGATTTCTTTTCGCGTTCGCTATAGGCAATCACCACGGCCACGGCCCGCTTGGCGCTTTCAAGCCCATGGGTGGCATCGCGCAGCTGTTGGCGCAGAATGGTCAGGGCATTTGCATCGCTGAGCGCTTCGCCAGCATCGGCACTGCGGGCCCGGATCAGGGTGGTAAGCATCTTGAACATTTTTCTCTCCATGTGTATGAACGTTGTTCATGTTGTCGTTCTACAAAAAGAATGAACGTCGTTCAAGATTAATCTGAACAACGTTCATGAAACTATCGGGTGCCAAATGGGAAACAGTCGAGAGCAGAAGAAGGCCGACCTTAGAAACCGGCTGATCGAGGCAGCGGAGGCCGAGATTGTCGAACACGGGCTGGCGGGATTGAAAGCCCGCGCGATAACGGCCCGGGCCGGATGCGCCCTTGGGGGGCTTTATACCGCCTTCGAAGATCTCGACATGCTGGTGGTTGAAGTCAATTCACGTACGCTGAAGCAGTTGGGCGCCGTTCTGACCGAAGCCGTGGCACAAAACGCCACCACGCCTGAACAAGCCCTTCAGACGCTGGCCACGCGCTATGCTGATTTTGCCATTGAGCACCAGCGGCTGTGGCTCTCGCTTTTTGAACATCGTCTGGCCGAGGGGCGCGAGATTCCGGAATGGCATAAAAAGGAACATGCCGTGCTTCTTGAGGTGATCGTGCCGCATCTGGAAAAACTGCGACCTGATCTGGACAAAGAACAGTTGCTCCTGCGCACCCGGACCACGTTTGCGGCGGTGCATGGGGTGGTTTATCTGACCTTGCAGGGGCGCATTGTTGGCGTTCCCCTGCCCCAGCTCAAATCCGAACTGGTAGGGCTGGTCGAAACGATGACGATAGGCGCCGGCCTGATCACCCGCAAATAGGCGCCCTCAGATCGCTTTGCCGATCACCGCGCCCAACCGCACGATGCCTTCGTTGATCTGGTCCGGGCCGAGCAGCGAAAAGTTGAGGCGTAGCGTGTTGGCGCCGGTGCCATCGGCATGGAAGGCGGTGCCGGGCACGAAGGCGACCTTGGCGGCAAGCGCCTGCTGAAGAATCTGGCGACCATCAAGATGCCCCGGCAGGGTGAGCCAGACAAACATCCCGCCTTCCGGCTCGCTCCAGCTCACCCCCTTGGGCATATGCCGGGCTAGAGCGGCGAGCATGGTGACCAGCCGTTCGCCATAGACCTCGCGCAGACCAGCGACATGGCTGTCGAAGATCTCATGCGCAACTTCGGAAATCGCGATCTGGTTCAGCGTGGCGGTTTGCAGATCGGCGGCCTGTTTGGTGAGCACGAGCTGTGCAATCACCGGTCGCGCCGCCACCACCCAGCCGACCCGGAGCCCCGGCGCGAGGGTTTTGGAAAACGAGCCGCAATAGATCGTCCGACAGGCGTCGATATCGCCCTTGTCCTGCATTTCAAGCGCCAGAAGCGCGGGCAGATCTTCACCGCGATAGCGCAGCGCCTGATAGGCGGCGTCTTCGATCACGGCGCAATCCAGCGCCTCGGCCTGTGCCAGCACTGCACGGCGCGCCGCCAGATCGAGAGTTTCGCCGGTCGGATTGGCGAAATCCGGAGACAGATAGGCAAATTTCACCCTGCCACCATCCAGCGCCAGATCCTGTGGCGGCCGGTTTGCCCAAGGATCGAGCCGCGCATAGCGCGGTTCATAGGCATTGAAGGCGCCAAGCGCGCCCAGATATGTGGGCCAGCGCACCAGCGCGGTATCGCCCGGATCGAGAAACAGCTTGCCGAGATAGTCGAGCGCCTGCTGCGAGCCTGCGGTGATCAGGATATTGTCGCGGGTGCAGGCGACACCGAGCCGCGCCATGTAGCCAACCAGCCAGTCGCGCAGCTTTGCGTAGCCCTCTGACGGCGCATATTGCAGCGCCTCACCCGCCATCTGCACCTCAGTGGCACGGCAGAGCGCGCTGGCAAAAGCCGCGTGCGGGAAATGGTCCGGGTCAGGAATGCCCCCCGCGAATGAAATGATATCGGGCTGATCGAGCAGCTTCAGAAGCTCCCGGATCTCGGAAGCCTTCATGCGGCTCGTGCGGCGGGAAAACAGCGATGACAGCATCTGCGGGTGTGACATGGGGGACTCCATTTATCATATCTGATAGCTGTTTACGCACTTATGTCAATATTACTGACGTAATTCCCATCCGCTTTTTCGCAGCTACACCTTGCCCCTTTGTGCCGCGTCTGCCAATCCTTTCTGGCCGTCAAATTGACGGTACATTCTCAGGGCGGGGTGAAATTCCCCACCGGCGGTTACAGCCCGCGAGCGCCTTCCTGCGCAAAAACTCAGGAAGGGTCAGCAGATCCGGTGAAATTCCGGGGCCGACGGTTACAGTCCGGATGGAAGAGAATGGATCAGCGCGTGCCCCCTTCGGGGCGCGTGGCTTGTCCTGTCTGCCTTGAGTTGTGAGCGTAGATGAAAGGACAAACGCCATGACTCGTTTTTCACCTCTTGCCCGCGCCGCCGGGCTGATGATCTCAGCCGGTGCGGCTTTCGCACTGGTCAATACCGCGCTTCAGGGCGCAACGATGCTCAGGGGCGCGTCGGCCCCCGCCGCGACCTTCTGGCAATATTTCATTGCCGCGCTGTTCTACCTGCCATGGATCGCGCGCAATCGCACAGCGTTGCACTCGGCCCGTCCGGGCCAACAGATCTTGCGCGTAGCGCTGGGGGCCGTGGGCGTGCAGCTCTGGACGCTGGGCCTTGCCCATGTGCCAATCTGGCAAGCCATCGCCCTCATCCTGCTCTCACCCTTCTTCGTCACCACTGGCGCCGGGCTGATTTTGGGCGAACGGGTTACGCCAGAGCGCTGGGGCGCGGTGATCCTTGGCATGCTCGGGGGCGCAGTGATCCTGGCACCGTGGTCGGACAGCTTTGACATCGCGGCGCTGCTGCCGGTGG
The DNA here is from genome assembly GCA_050290705.1 of Paracoccaceae bacterium. Lineage (GTDB taxonomy): Bacteria > Pseudomonadota > Alphaproteobacteria > Rhodobacterales > Rhodobacteraceae > Sinisalibacter. Next base: position 31,944 of record JBNKIC010000017.1, on the reverse strand, counting down.
GGGCGGCGCTGTTCTGGGCGGCCTCGTCGCTGGTCACCAAGCGGCTGACCGAGGTGGACAGCGCCGAGACCATCACGCTTTATCTGCTGGTTCTGCTCACACCGCTCAACTTCGCCCTCGCGGCGGGCACAGGGTTTGCGCTTCCCGGCGGTGCGATCTGGATGATCGGGGCGGCGGGGCTGCTGACAGCCGGAGCCCAACACGCGCTGGCCCGCGCCTATACGCTGGCCGACGCCGCCTTCCTGCAACCTTTCGACCACTTGAAGCTGCCGCTCAATGTCGGGCTGGGTTTGGCCGTCTTCGGCTTTGCCCCCAGCGGCTCGATGTGGGCGGGGACGGCACTGATCCTTGCGGCCAGTACGTTTTTGCTGGGGCGGGAAAACCGGCAGGCGCGCCAAGAGCGTGCGAGCGGTGGCATGGCTGAGATGGCTGATTGACCCAATACGACGCAGGCTCGCCGGTTTTGCCCGGCGAGCCCCCGGCACCTAGTGGATCAAACACAAACGCAGCTCATAGCCGCCAACTCATAAACGCTCACCACCAACGGGCTATGAAAATACCATATCAGATTTCCTCGATTCGCGCCATTCCGGCGCGGCACCCAGCATAGACAGGCAAAAGGCGCGTGGTCTCCCACGCGCCTTCGTATCTTTCACGGAAGAACGGATCAGGCGTCGAGCACTTCGCCGTCGATGTCTTTGGCGCTGGCGATCTCGATCCGGCGCGGTTTCAGCGCTTCGGGCACTTCGCGCACGAGGTCGATATGCAGCAGGCCGTTTTCATGCAGCGCGCCGCTCACACGCACATGTTCGGCCAGCTGGAAGCGGCGTTCAAAGGCGCGCGTGGCAATGCCGCGATGCAGATAGGTGCGCTGTTTATCGTCACCCGCCTTGCGGGCCGAGATATAGAGCGCCTGTTCCTTCACTTCGACGGAGAGCTCGTCATCGGTAAAGCCCGCCACGGCCACGGTGATGCGCCAGGCATCGTCGGCGGTTTTCTCGATATTGTAGGGGGGATAGCTTTCCTGGCCCAGATCATTGGCCAGAGCCCGGTCCATCATCTCGGCAATCTGATCGAAACCGACAGTGGCACGGTAAAGCGGGGTAAGGTCGAAATTACGCATGGTCATCCTCCATTGAGCGACAACAGGTTGAGCCCTCCCAACGGGACGGGCGGAAATCCGGACCCGCTCTGCGGCGTCCGTGTTATCGAGTTAGGTGTGATTTTTGCGGGTTCAAGACCTTGGGCGCCGGTCCCGAAACGCCTCACGGCTTCACGAAATGTGCGCCCGTCTCTGAACTACCGCCGACGGTGATCCGTCGTGCGCTGAAGCTGCCCATGGCCGGGAATACCCCCGCCCCGCTGCGCAATGCGTGTTTCAGCGTCGCAACCCGTTCGGGCAGTGCCATCCCAAAAGCCCGCGTGCCACTCTCACTGGCTGCCCCCACCGAAACCAGCGACACGATCCGGGCACGGCGGCCGCTCATGTCGAAAATCGGCGCCCCGGAGGAACCGAAAGTCACATCGCAGTTGAAGGCCAGCAGATCCTGCTGACGCCCTAGCACCGAACAGGCCGCCTGTCGCGACGGGGCCAGTTCGCGCCCAAGCGCATAGGAAACAACGCTGACCGAGGCGCCAGTTGCAGGCAGATCGGCCAACAGAAACGGGCTGGCTGTCGCCGTAGGAATGGGCGTGGCGAGTTCCATCAGCCCGACATCGTGACGAATGGTTTCAACCGATATGGCGGCGTTGGCATCATAGTCCGGGTCGATAACGGCGCGGCGGCCTGCAGAGGTTGCAATCGCCGTACCGTCACGCATCCCGGCCCGGAAGGTGATGTGATCGACACGCCCCAAAGCGCGCGCTTCGCTGAGGCAATGCGCAGCCGTCAGCACCAGATCCGGCGCGATCAACACGCCGGTACAGAATCCATGACTGCCGATGTCGACCCGCCCGACCGCCTCCCAGCCGAACAGCTCTTCGCGCTGGGTCAGTCGATCAAGCCCGGTATCTCCGGCCCAAGCTGCAAAACCGGTCAACACCAGCCCCCATGCAGCCATTATGATCGAACGAGACAGGCACATGGACTACGGCTTCACAAACTTCGCGCCGGTGGAATTGCTGTCGCCACCGCTCATCTGGATCAGCGGACGCGCCCGGGTGAATACGCCATCGGTCTCAGCCATCAGCGACCGCAGCTCGGTCAGCGGACCAACGAGGCTGGTGCCCAACGAGACCTTCTGGCCATTTGCATGCGCCTTGGCCGAGACCACCGAAACGATGCGCGGTGCCCCCGATGACAGATCGAAGACCGGCGCACCGGAGGAGCCGAAATCGACATTGCAATCCAGCACCAGCGTGCCGTCGAGCTGTCCCAATATATGGCACAGGTCCTGAAGTGACGGGGTGTTTTCACGATCCTGTGCATAGGAGACCACCCCCACCTGCCGCTCCGACAGACCGAGCGCCCCGGTTTCAAACGGCATGATCGTGGTGTTGCGGATCGGCTGATCAAGCTGGATCAGAGCCAGATCGTAGGCACGGTTTTTGGAATTGGTCACGTATTTCGGGTGCACGACCACCTGCCGCGCGCCGCGATAGGCCGCCGCCCGGCCATTGCGCCAGCCCGCCAGAAACTGGATTTCACTGGCGGTATGCGCCCGACCACTCTCCTTGTCGAACAGGCAGTGGCCCGCGGTCAGCACAAGGTCTTCGGCGATCAGAGCGCCGGTGCAAAAACTGGCATTGCCGATATTGATCCGGCCCACGCCTTCCCAGCCTTTGCTGTCATCGCCGGTCAGCAATCCACGCAGCGCGGTGCTGTCTGCCGAATGGGCAGGCACGGCAGCAATGGCAAGGCACAGGGCCAGGGCAAGGCGGGCAAGTCTGGTGATCATAAAGGCTCTCGTTCCGACCGCTCGATAACATCGGGTTTGGGCGAAAATATGGCCCGTGATCGGTTCGATACGGCATCTGCCCCGTGCCGACAAATACGAATGTGCCGACAAATACGAAAAGGCCGGGCACATGGCCCGGCCTTGCCGCAATTGATACCGAAGGGCGATCAGCCGTTCGGAATGATGATGATTTCCACCCGGCGGTTCTGCGCCCGGCCCGCAGCGGTGAGGTTCGAAGCCACCGGCTGATCTTCACCTTTGCCATAGGCACTGACGCGGCCTGCCGACACGCCATTGGCGACCAGCGTATTGGCCACCGAGCCCGCACGACGGCGCGACAGATCGAGGTTATAGGCGGCGGAACCGGTATTATCGGTATGGCCGATCACCTGAACCTGAGAATTCGGATATTTGTTCAGGCTCGACGCCAGAACACCAAGGTCAGAGCGCAGGGCACCGCTCAGCTGGTCGCTGTTGGTGGCAAACAGAATGTCTTGGGGCATCGTCACGACCAGCGACGAGCCGGTATTCACCACGCCGATCCGGTTGTCGCCGAACGAGCTGCGCAGCTCGCCTGCCTGCGCATCAAGCTGCTGACCGATCATGCCGCCGACCACACCGCCCGCAACGGCACCGATCGCCGCCGTGCCTGCGCTTTTACCGAGCAGCCCGCCCAGGATACCGCCCGCGACAGCACCACCAACAGCCCCGGTCGTCTGACGCGGCCCCACATCGGTACAGGCGGTCAGAGCAAGAGCCGAAACAATCGGCAGCACAAAAATGGGTTTCGAAATGGTCATTACGTTCCCTTTCTCAGGTTTTGGCCGCTAGTGCGGTAATATTGTGGTAACTTTATACCATTTTCCCCGGCAACGAAGGGGAAAACTAAAACGACTTTACCCCTCGCAAAAAACCGCCGGTCCTCAAGGCCACGCGCCGGGAACAGCCCTGCCCCATGGCTATGCTCTCGGCTTTGCCCGCAAGGTGGGCTGAGCTTCTGCCGGGTTCTCGGGCCAGGGATGTTTGGGATAGCGCCCGCGCATATCCTTGCGCACATCTGCATAGGAGCTGGCCCAGAAGGCGGGCAGATCGGTGGTGGTCTGCACCGGGCGATGGCCCGGCGACAGAAGCGTGACTCGCAGCGGTTGTCGGCCCACCATCGGATGCCGGGTGACGCCGAACATTTCCTGCAGCCGCACTTCGATCTCCGGCGCCTCGGTCGAATAATCAATCGGCACCTTGCGGCCCATCGGGGTGGTGAAATGCGCGGGCGCCGAGGCATCGAGCCGCTGCATCTGATCCCAGTTCAGCCGCGCGCGCAGAGCATCAAGAATATCGAACTTTTTCCAGTCAGCCTCGCTGCGCACCCCGGCGATATGCGGCAGCAACCAGTCTTCGAGGCATTCCATCAAAGCCGGTTCGGTCATCTCCGGCAGGTCGGGCTGAGCCTCGCGCACCAGCTCCACCCGCACCATGAAGCGTTGCGCGGCGGCTGATGGGCGCAGGCCAAGCTGGCGCACCCCGTCAAGCATCGCACGCGCCACCGCGTCCGGGGCGGCATCGCGCCAGACCCGATCATCGAGCACCAGCGCGCCAAAACGTTCCTGCTCGCGCGCCACCACCCTTCCCTCGCGCTTCGACCAATCGCAGACCTGCACCCAGCCAATTTGCGCGCCATGCACCGCGCGCAGCTCCGCCTCGCCGATTGCCGTGGCCAGCCGCACCTTTGCTTCGCGCAGATCGCCGTCGCTGTCGGTGACCACAATCAGCCGCTGCCCCGCCAGCGGATCGTCATCGGCAATCAACGCGCCCTTGCCGCCGGACAGCACATAACGCGCCTCGTCGCCTTTGCGCCGAAGCCCCACCCGGTCGGGATAGGCGAGGGCCGCCATCTGCGCGGGGCTGAGCCCCTCGCCCGGCTCGACCAGACGCGCGAGCCGCTTTGCCTCGTGCCGGCTGCGCTCGATCACGCCGCGATTGACCTGCATCCCGTGTTCGCGCGCAAAGCCGGAAGGATCGGCAATCGCAGCCAGCCGCAGGGTAAGATCAACGCCCGCGCCACGCGGCAGCGGATCGCGCTCTTCCATCAGGGCGGCCAGCGGCGCCGCGTCGCGCCCGGCGCGGATGAGCATATGACCAATGCGCGGATGCAGCGGCAGTTTCGCCAACCGCTTGCCATGCGGTGTGATCCTTCCCTCTGCCAGCCCGCCCAGCGCCGTCAGCAACGCCTGCGCCTCGGCCAGTACGCCGGGATTGGGCGGGGTCAGAAAGGCAAGGTCTTCGCCATTCCCAGCGCCCCAAAGCGCCAGCTCCAGCGCCAGCGGGGCAAGGTCGGCCACCTCGATCTCGGCAGGCGGAAACGCAGCCAGCGCGCCCTCCTCGCCCTTCGTCCACATCCGGTAGCAGCTGCCTTCGGCGACCCGCCCCGCCCGGCCGCGCCGTTGTTCGGCTTCGGCGCGGCTGACGCGCTCGGTCACCAACCGGCTCATCCCGGTGCCGGGATCGGTCCTGGCCCGACGCGCCCGGCCCGCATCGACCACCACGCGAATATCCTCGATGGTCAGCGAGGTTTCGGCAATCGAGGTGGCAAGCACCAGTTTGCGCCCCTTCACCTCAGGCCGGATCGCAGCACGCTGCGCAGTCATCTCCATCGCGCCGAACAGCGGACGGATCACGCAATCGGCTGGCAGACGGCCTGACAGCAGCGCCTCGACCCGGCGGATCTCGCCTTCCCCCGGCAGAAACACCAACACGCCGCCCGTGCTCTCGCCCACAGCGCGCAGCACCAGATCCACCACCGCCTGTTCAAACCGCTGCGCCTTGCCAAGCGGCGCATCAAGCCAGCGGGTTTCCACCGGAAAGGCACGCCCAACGCTGGTGACAATCGGCGCATCGTCCAGAAGGGCGGCCACCGGCTCGGCATCAAGCGTGGCCGACATGACCACAAGCATCAGATCTTCGCGCAGCGCCCCGCGTGCCTCCCAGGCAAGAGCCAAGCCCAGATCGGCGTTGAGGGAGCGTTCGTGAAACTCGTCGAAAATCACCGCGCCGACACCTTCAAGCGCCGGATCGGACTGGATCATCCGGGTCAGAATGCCTTCGGTCACCACCTCGATGCGGGTGGCCTTGCCAACTTTGTTTTCGCCCCGGATGCGGTAGCCCACGGTCTCGCCCACCGGCTCGCCCAAAGTTTCGGCCATCCGTTCGGCGGCGGCGCGCGCGGCGAGCCGGCGTGGCTCCAGCATCAGAATGCGGCCCTCGACGCGACCCAGCAGCGCCAGCGGCACGCGGGTGGTTTTGCCCGCCCCCGGCGGCGCAACCAGCACCGCCCGGCGGGCACGCGCGATAGCGGCCAGCAGGTCGGGGATGGCATCGTCGATGGGCAGGCGAAAGGTCATGACGCCCTTATCGCCGGTGGCGCGGGAAAATCCAATCTCGGAACGTGGGGGGATTTACCGGGTGGAGAAAAGGGCGCGGTCGTGCGGGGATCGTCATTGCCCGCCCTGAATTTCCAAGTGCTGTGGTCAACGCCTGTTGAAGATATCACTTGCCTCGCCGCCGGTCATGTTCAGACCTTCGGTCGAGGTGCGGATGGCAATATTTCCCATCCCCCGATTCCTGAATTCTGTGGCTAATGCCTGTTTCAACTCATTCGGCGACATCTCCCCCCATCCATCCGGAAGGATAGAGTGCAGGGCATTGGTGGAGGTGAAACCAGAGGTCTTGTAGGCAACGAGTTTATCACCCTGGTAGACGGCAAGTTCCACAGGATCGGCCCTTTGTTTGGCAAGCTGCTCTTCACGCCAATCCATGCCTTCAGGGGAGTGCGTCCAGGCTTCGAGCGTCAACATCTCTTGAACACGAGCCATAGTCTCGGGGTCACTCTTCACTTTATTGAATTGCGAGACCGGCACCTCTTTGAGATCCTCAACCTTGACGCTCCCGAATGTCGGAACGGCATTCTCGGGCTGATCTGATGATTTGGGGCGGTTTAAGGTTGCTGCCAAGGAAGGCTGGCCTACTGATACGGATCCGATCACAGGGTTCTCCTATGTGCTCTGGTTTGAAATGCCTTGCCCTTGAGGGTGACGCGCAAAGCTTAACAAAATCAGCAATATGGCTTCGTCAGGCTTTGAGGATGAGCCTTCAATGCCGATCTTGTTTGGTTCAAATTGAAAATGAATTTCAAAGGATTGCGCGCTGTGCTACGGGGCGGGGAGAGAATAGACGGATGAGGGAAGCCGTGCACCGCTTGGTGCGCAAGACTGCGCTCCCTACGGGGCGATGGAGCTTGCCGGGCGGGGGCGAACCGCAGCCAAGTGTTTTCTGAAAACACTTGGTAAGACCTTTCTGAAAGGTGTTACCGGCAACCTGCCCCCTATTCCCGTAGCAGCGCGACATTGCCATGTTCGGTCTGAACAGATCCACGGCCCATTTTCAGCCAGCCGTCTTTGATCTGGTATTCAATATGAAATCCAAATTTGCGACCGCGCGACATCGTTGCCGCATCATAGCCCGAAATCCGTGTAAGCACGCCTTCGCAGGTCAGCCTGTCGCCCGTCTCAGCCACCTCGCGCACCTCGACATGCATCACACGGGTGCCATCGAAGGTTGTGCGATCAATCGCGCAGCCCTTTGCGCGGGGCCGATCAATGATCGTGGCAACCATGGCGCTCAGGGGATCGATGCGCTGATCGCCCGGCGCAAAGCTGACCGCTGCCGCAGATTCGCGATACCCCGTGGCCATATCTTCGCGATAGCTGTGACTGGAAAGCTGCGGCACCTGCCCGCTGCCACGCGCATGCATTGAAAACTGTATCTTCGCCAGAAAACCAACAATCCCGGTGGTGCGAAACTCGCCGCGCGCCGCATAGGCGTTATGGGCTTCATTGGTAGCCACAACCATCTGCCCCACCGGCAGACCAAAAAGCTGCACACCAAACCGCGCCTCCAGCGTACCCGCCCCGGCGGGCGCACTGACCAACCCAATCACCGCTGCCAGCCCCAACATAGCCCGGCGCATAACCCACTCCCACATGTGATTCCTGCGCTAATCTTAGCACATCCTGGTGCCCCGCGCTGCTGGACAAGCGAAGCCCTGCCGGGCATGAGTGGGAAAAACGGAACATCATGAACAATAGCGATCTTGCAGAACGGGTGATGGCAGGCGAGCGCCGGGCGCTGGCCCGTGCAATCACGCTGGTAGAAAGCGCCCGCCCCGATCACCGCGCGGCGGCCAGTGCGCTGCTGGCAGCACTGAAACCCGCCGGGCGCGAAGCGCTGCGCATCGGCCTCTCGGGCACGCCGGGGGTGGGCAAATCCACCTTCATCGAAGCCTTCGGGATGTTTCTGATCACCAAAGGGCTGAAGGTTGCGGTGCTGGCGGTTGACCCATCTTCGGCCCGGTCCGGCGGCTCCATTCTGGGCGACAAGACCCGGATGGAGCAGCTATCGCGCGAGAAAAACGCCTTTATCCGCCCCTCGCCCGCGCAAAGCCATCTAGGCGGCGTGGCAAGGCGCACGCGCGAGGCTGTTGCCCTTTGCGAGGCTGCCGGGTTTGACGTGGTGCTGATCGAAACCGTGGGCGTCGGCCAATCCGAAACCATGGTGGCCGATATGGTCGATCTGTTCCTCTTGCTGATTGCACCGGCTGGTGGTGACGAGCTGCAAGGGGTGAAGCGCGGGATCATGGAAATGGCAGATCTGGTGCTGGTGAACAAGGCCGATGGCGCGCTGAAAAATACAGCCCTGCGCACCATGGCCGATTATGCGGGCGCGCTGCGCCTGATGCGCAAACGGGTCCAAGATCCGGAGGGCTATCCCCGCGCCATGGCGGTTTCAGCGCTAAGCCATGACGGGCTGACCGACGCCTGGGCAGCGATGGAAGAACTGGCAGGCTGGCGGCGCGAACAGGGCGTCTGGGCCGGAAACCGCGCGATGCAGGCCCGACGCTGGTTTGAGCAAGAGTTGCGCGAAGGGCTTTTGGCGCGGTTGGAGCGTGATCCGGACATTCGCGCCAAGGTCGCCACGCTGGGCGACGCCGTTGCCAATGGCACCACCCTGCCCGGTGCCGCCGCTGACGAAATTCTGGCCGCGCTGACCTCCTGACCTTCCCCCAAGATCACCTGCGGTCACCTGTGGCAGAAACGCCGCGCTCGCCTTGTGGTGGAATTTTCAGGGTGACGAACCGCCAAAGCAGGGCTATCAAAACCCTCACGCAAACGCGCATGACGGAGGCAAGAATGCAGCGATTTAGGATCTCATACCACGGTTAGATACCGCCGGTCCTATTGGGCTGGCCATGTGTCAGACCCCGTGCATTCCTCCCTATTTTCCAAAATCCCAATACCGGATTTCCGTCATGTTTCGTTTTTTCGAGAATCTCGTCGACCCTTTCACGCCTGTTGAAAAGGCCACGCCCCCGGCCAGCCTCTGGCCCTATCTGAAATCGCATTACCGCAATTTCGGTAAGCTCATGCCTGTGATTGCAGTGACCAGCGCGCTGGTTGCGGTGATGGAGATGGGTGTGATCTTCTATGCCGGTCGGATCGTCGACCTGATGGAAAAGAGTGGCACCGAAGCCTTCTGGATGCTGCACAGCTTTGAACTGCTGCTCGCGGTGGCGTTTCTGATGATTGCACGCCCGGTCATCATCACCCTGTCGCAGCTTCTGCTCAACCAGACCCTGGCCAGCAACCTGCAAATTCAGACCTTCTGGCGCGCACATAAGCATCTGCTCGGCCAGTCGATGGGCTTTTTCCAGAACGATTTCGCCGGACGGCTGTCGAACCGGGTGATGCAGCTTGGCCCGGCGGTGGAAGACGGCACCTATATGGCCTTCGAAGCGATCCTCTATGCGATCACCTATGTCATCGCGGCCATCGCGCTGCTGGGTCAGATCAACCCGCTGCTGGCGCTGCCGCTGATCTTCTGGCTGGGGCTTTACATCACCTATACCCGCTGGGTGGCGGTGCGCGTCTCCGTCGCCAGTGAAAAATGGTCGGATTCCCGCTCGCTCGTCTCAGGCCGGGTGGTCGACGCCTATGCCAATATCGAAAGCGTAAAGCTGTTTTCGCAAGGCGCGCGCGAAGAAGACTATGTGCGCTCGGCGATGCAGCGCAATCTGCTGCGCTTTCGCCGTTTCCTGCGGCTGATGACCGAACTTGCCTTTGGCCAGAACCTTCTGAACGGGCTATTGTTCATCGGCCTCATTGGTCCCTCGATCTGGCTTTGGAGCCATGGGCAGATGAGTATCGGACAGGTCGCCGCCGCCTCAGCGCTGGCGATCCGGCTGAATGGCATGTCGGGCTGGATCATGTGGGTCACCACGCGGCTGTTTGAACAAGCGGGCGTGATCCGCGAAGGGCTGCGCTCGATCTCGGTGCCGCATGAGATCGTGGATGTGCCCGGAGCTCCGGCGCTGGCGCTCAGCCGGGGCGAGATTGCCTTCGACGATATCAGCCACCACTACGGCAAAGGCGCGGGCGGGCTGGATCACGTGTCACTGGCCATCCCCGCCGGGCAAAAGGTCGGGCTGGTCGGGCGGTCGGGCGCGGGGAAATCCAGCCTTGTGAACCTGCTTCTGCGCTTTCGGGATGTGGAACAGGGCCGCATTCTGATCGACGGTCAGGATGTGGGCACGGTGACCCAGGACAGCCTTCGCGCCGCGATTGGCATGGTCAGTCAGGACAGCTCGCTTCTGCACCGCTCGGTGCGGGCCAATATCCTCTATGGCCGCCCCGATGCCAGCGAGGCGCAGATGATCGCGGCCGCCGAACGGGCCGAGGCGCACGAGTTCATTGGCGATCTGACCGACCCGCAGGGGCGGCGTGGCTACAACGCTCAGGTGGGCGAGCGCGGCGTGAAGCTTTCCGGCGGCCAGCGCCAGCGGATCGCGATTGCCCGGGTGATGCTGAAAGATGCGCCCATTCTGGTGCTCGACGAGGCCACCTCGGCGCTCGACAGCGAGGTCGAAGCGGCCATTCAGGATACGCTTTACGGGATGATGGAAGGCAAAACCGTGATCGCCATCGCGCACCGGCTGTCGACCATCGCCCGGATGGACCGGATCGTGGTGCTCGATCATGGCCGGGTGGTCGAAGATGGCAGCCACGACACGCTGATCGCCGAGGGTGGCATCTATGCCGGGCTCTGGGCACGCCAATCCGGCGGGTTCCTTGCCGAAGACTGAGCCTGATCCCCTTCCCCGGCGCGACCGGGGGAGGGCCTTTCAAACGACCGGCAGAAAGGCGCGCGAAACCGGCACACGGGTCTTCCCCCTTTGCTGATTTCCTGCCAGTTTCAGCCCGAAGGAGCCGCGCGTGAAACTTAGCCAGTTGATTGATCCGTTCCGCCCTGCCATCGGAGCGCCCCCGGAAACATTGATCGCCTTCATCCGCTGGTGCCTTACGGGCGCCTGGCCGGTTCTGGCTTTCGCCGCCGTGGTTTCGGCGCTGGCCGGGATCACCGAAACCGGCACCGCCTGGGTGCTGGGCCATGTGATCGACACTGTCACCGCACGCGGGCCGGAAGCGCTGCTGACCTCGGCAAATCTTGGCCTGCTGGTCCTGACGCTCGGGTTCTTCCTGATCCTGCGCCCGCTGGCCTTTGGTAGCTCCAACCTGATGACGGCGGTGGTCATCGCCCCCGCGCTCGCGCCCCTAGTCATCTCGCGCCTGCATCGCTGGATGCTGGATCAGTCGGTGAATTATTTCGACGATGATTTCGCCGGGCGGCTGGCGCAGAAACAGGCGCAGACGGCGCGGGCGGTCACCGACATGACGGTGGAATTCATCAACACCGTAACCTTCGCGCTGGCCTCGCTGGTGGGCACATTTGCGCTGCTTTTCAGTATCGACATGCGGTTGGCTCCGGTGTTTCTGGTCTGGCTGATCATCTATGGTCTTGTCATCAGCTGGTTCATGCCGCGGGTGCGCATCCGTGCTAAAGCGCGGGCAGGCGCGCGGGCCATTGTCACCGGGCAAGTGGTCGATACCGTCACCAATATCCGCACCGTGAAGCTCTTTGCCCAGAACGCCCGCGAAGACGCCTCGACGCTGGATGCGCTGGATGAATTCCGCGCACGCTCGCTGGATTTCGGTCATCTTGCAGCGGGCTTTCGCATCACCCTGATGCTGCTGGCCGGGATGCTGCCGGTGCTCCTGATCGGTGGCACGTTGGTGGTCTGGGCGGGTGGCGGCACCAGTGAAGGCGGCATCGTCTCCGCCGGGGTGATTTCCATTCGCATCGCGCAGATGACCGGCTGGGTCAGCTTTGCATTGATGGGGATCTATCGCGAGCTGGGCGAGATCGAAGACGGCATGCGCACCCTGACCCCCGACCGGCGGCTACTCGATGCGCCCGATGCCCGCCCGTTGGCTGTGACCGGCGGCGAGATCCGGTTTGAGGATGTGGGCTTTGCCTATGGGCGCAAGACCGGCGGGGTGCAGGGGATCAACCTGACAGTGGCGCCTGGCGAGAAACTGGCGCTGATTGGCCCCTCGGGCGCGGGAAAATCCACCCTGCTGGCGTTGCTTATGCGGCTTTATGATCCCGAAACCGGGCGTGTGCTGATCGACGGGCAGGATATCAGCCACGTCACCCAGGACAGCCTGCGTCAGGCCATCGGCATGGTCACGCAGGAAACTGCGCTGTTCAACCGCTCGGCGCGTGAAAACATCCTTTATGGCCAGCCCGAAGCGGGCGAAGCCGCGTTGATCGCAGCCAGCGAACGGGCCGAAGCCCATGGTTTCGTGCAGGGGCTGGAAGACATGACCGGGCGGCAGGGCTATGACGCGCATCTGGGCGAACGCGGGGTGAAGCTCTCAGGCGGCCAGCGCCAGCGCATCGCCATCGCACGGGTGCTTTTGAAAGACGCGCCGATCGTGGTTCTGGACGAGGCGACCTCGGCCCTCGACAGTGAGATCGAAGCGGCGATTCAGGAAACGCTCGACCGGATGATGGAGGGCAAGACTGTGATCGCCATCGCGCACCGCTTATCGACCATCGCGCATATGGATCGGATTCTGGTCCTGTCCGAGGGGCGGATCGTCGAGAATGGCAGCCATGACGAATTGCTGGCCAAGGGCGGGCTTTATGCCGGGCTCTGGGCGCGCCAGTCGGGGGGCTTTTTGGCTGAAGCCTAGGCGCTCAGCCCGCCTCGCCTGCATCCTGCGCGTCCGCGTCCAATTCCTTCTCAAGAAACCGCTCGAACGCATCAAGGTCGATCTCTTCGAACTGGCCGAAAGCCTGCATCCAGACGCTCGCCGCGCGCATCGCGTCCGGCTCCAGCTTGCACCATTTCACCCGCCCCCGTTTTTCCTGACTGATCAGCCCGGCGCGGGTGAGGATGGTGAGGTGCTTAGAGATGGCCGCGAGCGAAATCGAAAACGGCTCGGCCACATCCGTCACCGCCATATCGTCTTCCAGCAACAGCATGAGGATCGCCCGGCGGGTCGGGTCGGCGAGCGCTGCAAAGACATGATCCAGATGGGCTTCCATGCGCTTGGGTTAGGCAGGCGCCAAACAATCGTCAACCGAAAGGTTGAATATGGGTTTTCGCGTGAAATCCCGCCTTCGCCCAACACGCCACCAGCGGGCGCTTTTCATATTCATGCAATATCAACGACTTACACCACACCGCCCACACACCAAACCCCGTTGACTCAAATCCCCGCGCCGCTTAGCAAGGCGGCAAGCTCATGAGGGGGCAATTTCGCCGTGTCTGACCCGAAGGACGACCGATCCCAAGACCGCCTGAAGGCGCTCGAGGACCGGATTGCCAAGGTGAAGGGTGTCGAAGACGAGACCCCCCACATGAAGAAGGATTATGCCCAGGCCAATATGGCTTGGCGGATGGTCATCGAGCTGGTCGCTGGTCTTGGGATCGGCTTCGGCATGGGATACGGGCTGGACCGCCTTTTGGGCACCATTCCATTATTCCTGGTGATCTTCACACTTCTCGGGCTGGCGGCGGGGGTGAAAACCATGCTCGCCTCGGCCAAAGAGATTGAGATGCAACAGGCGGCGAAAGCCGCCGAAGACGAGGAAAAGAAACGTGGCAACTGAAGCGGCACATAGCGAAGGCACCGGACTTTCATTCCACCCGCTCGATCAGTTCATCGTCAAACCTCTGTTCGGCGATGGCCCGATCCATTGGTATACGCCCACCAACGTGACCCTGTGGCTTGCCATTGCGCTGCTGCTGATCATCGCGCTGTTCGTGTTCGGCACCCGTGGCCGGGCTCTGGTGCCCTCGCGTACCCAGTCGATTGGCGAGATCCTCTATGGCTTCACCTATAAGATGGTTGAAGACGTGGCGGGTAAGGATGCGGTGAAATTCTTCCCCTACATCATGACCCTGTTCATGTTCATCCTGTTCTCGAACTATCTTGGCCTGATCCCGGGCAGCTTCGCCACCACCTCGCATTTCGCTGTGACCGGCGTGCTGGCGATCACCGTGTTCCTGACCGTGACCATCGTTGGTTTCGTCAAGCATGGCTTTGGTTTCCTCGGCCTGTTCTGGGTAGGCTCGGCCCCGCTGGTGCTGCGTCCGATCCTGGCCATCATCGAGCTGATTTCCTACTTCGTGCGCCCTGTTAGCCACAGCATTCGTCTTGGCGGCAACATCATGGCGGGCCACGCTGTTATGAAAGTGTTTGCAGGCTTCGCCGCCGTCGCAGCCATCTCGCCCTTCGCCGTTCTTTCGATCTCGGCGATCTACGGGCTCGAGATGCTTGTTGCTGGGGTTCAGGCCTACGTGTTCGCAATCCTGACCTGTGTCTATCTGAAAGACGCAATGCATCCCTCGCATTGAGGGCAGGATACTAAATATCAACGCAATTCCATCGTAAGGAGAATCATCATGGAAGGCGATATCGCACAACTCGGTCAATTCATCGGCGCTGGCCTCGCTGGCATCGGTTCGGGTGCTGCCGCCATCGGCGTCGGCCACGTGGCTGGCAACTTCCTCGCCGGCGCCCTGCGCAATCCGTCGGCCGCCGCTGGTCAAATGGCGACCCTCTTCATCGGCATCGCCTTCGCGGAAGCTCTGGGGATCTTCTCGTTCCTCGTCGCGCTTCTGCTGATGTTTGCCGTCTGACCTCAAAACCCATCCTTACGGCCGGATGGGCTGCCTCGCGCAGCCCATCCGGTGTAATCCCGGGTCTTGGAGGACAACATGGATAACGAAACGCTCGACGCCGCTGGCGAAATGGCTCACGAAGCGAGCTCTGCGGGGATGCCGCAGCTGGATTTCGGAACCTTCCCGAACCAGATCTTTTGGCTCGTGGTTACGATCGTCCTGATCTACCTGGTGCTGAGCCGGGTGGCGCTGCCTCGCATTGCTGGGGTTCTGGCCGAACGCCAGAGCACGATCACCAATGATATCGCGGCTGCTGAAGAGCTGAAGCAAAAGGCCACAGAGGCCGAAGAAGCCTATAACAAGGCGCTTGCCGAAGCCCGGGCAGAAGCACAAAAGATTGCCGCCGAGACCAAGGCCGAGATTCAGGCCGGACTCGACGATGCGAAAGCCAAAGCCGATGCCGAAATCGCTGCGAAAGCCGCGGAATCGGAGAAAGCGATTGCTGAAATTCGCGCCGGGGCGATCGAGAGCGTGAAAGCCGTGGCCAAAGACACCACGAAGGAAATTCTTGCCACGATGGGGTTCAAGGCCGAGGCGAAATCGGTCAACAAAGCCATCGACGGGCAGATGAAAGGGTAACGTGATGAAGAAATTTCTGACCCTCGCCCTGATCCTTTCGGCCAGCCCGGCGCTTGCAGAAGAAGAAAAGTTCTTCTCGCTGCACTCGACCGAATTCGTCGTGACGCTGGCCTTCATCGTCTTCATCGGCGTTCTGATCTATTTCAAGGTGCCCGGCATGATCGCCGGTCTGCTGGACCGTCGCGCCGAAGGCATCAAGGCCGATCTGGAAGAAGCCCGTGCCCTGCGTGAAGAAGCGCAAACGATCCTTGCCTCCTATGAGCGCAAGCAAAAGGAAGTGGCCGTTCAGGCCGACCTGATCGTTGAGCACGCCAAGCGCGATGCAGCCGAGGCGGCGGAAGCGGCCAAGGCTGATCTGAAAGACATGATCGCACGTCGCCTCGCTACGGCTGGCGATCAGATCCAGTCGGCGCAGGATGCTGCGGTGAAAGAAGTGCGCGATGCTGCCATCGCCGTTTCGATCAGCGCTGCGAAAGAAGTCATCGCCGAACAGATGAGCGCCGCCACCGGCAACGCGCTGATCGAAGACGCGATCAAGGACGTGGAAGCCAAGCTGCACTAAGCACCGCCTCCATCAAGACTCAAAAGCCCGGGCCCCGCGCCCGGGCTTTTTGTTTTAGGGGCATGGCGCGCGCACAGAGCGCTGCCGCCAGCCGCACGATCAGGTCACATAGGATGGCGCCAACGGGGCCCTGAGCGGCCTTCGGGGGGCTTACCCTGCCCCTCACAGATCGAGGCGGGCCCTGGAGACTGCGAAAGGGAAACCGCTGGACCGACTACGCCCAGCAGCCTGGGCGATGACGTGGCGGCAGGCGGACTTGGAACCAGCAGCGGGGCCTCACAAGCTGGTAGCCACGACCAACGGTCTCTGAGATTTGTTCAATCCTCTGCCCCTGCCCCAAACAAAAACCCCGGCCACTGGGGCCGGGGTTTTGAAGGTCATATCAGCTCGTTTCAGGCGAGCGTGCTTTCATAGCTCACATCCGGCGTGAGGCCCGCGCCACCGGCGACCTTGGCCACAAGGGTAGTGCCTACGTAGACGTCAGAGCCCGTCCCATCGGTCCAGTCGGTCACCGACACGGAGTTGTCGGCACCAGCCGGATCGGCAATATGGATCGAAATCGTATCGTCGCCCGAGGTGTAATCGCTGATCGTCGCGTAGTCGGTATCGCTCGATGAAATATAGACATTGAACGTGTCCGCGCCCGGCCTGGAGGCGAACGAGCCATCACCATAGGCGATATCACCAGCACCGAAATTCAGCGTGTCGTCCCCTGAGTCTCCATGGAGATAATCCTTCCCGACACCACCATACAGGATGTCGTTCCCGTCACCGCCACTGATTTCATCATCATTGCCAGAGCCATAGATCGTGTCGTTACCCGCAGCACCATAAAATGCGCCGCTGCCAGCTCCGCCAATTAGAAGATCATCTCCATTCCCCCCCGAGAGAACATCAAAGCCATCTCCCCCTTCCAAAGTGTCTGCGCCATCCCCGCCTTCAATCCAGTCCTCTCCGGCACCACCCGACAAAGTATCGTCCTCGGTACCACCATAAAGGAAATCGTCATCAGCACCGCCTTGAAGAATGTCAGCACCTGCGTCTCCATATAGAGAACCGTTGCCAATGATCGTGTCATTTCCGTCGCCACCGTGAAACTCCCCGGACCCACCATTAGCATTCAGCAGGTCGTTTCCAGCATCACCATACATTTTCAAATCACTGGTCCAATCGCTTCCACCCAGCAATGTGTCGTTCCCATCGCCACCATGAAGAACGTCGATTCCACTTCCGCTTTCGAGTATATCGTCGCCAGCACCGCCAGCGAGGGTGTCATTGTCAGAACCGCCGCTAAGCTGATCGTTGCCATCGCCCCCCGAGAGCGTATCATCGCCCGCGCCGCCAGACAGAATGTCGTCGCCTGCACCGCCGTTCAGGATGTCGCCGGCTGCCCCACCATCAACCGTATCATTCCCACCACCGGCATTAACAGTTTCCTGCACCCACGAGCCGCTAAAGCTGTCAGCGTTGTCTGTACCGTTCACTGTAATGCTCAGCTGCGAACCGGGATTCGATTCACTGCCGCTAAATGCTGCCACGTTTGGGATAACCCCGGCCGTACCGGGAATACTCGCAACGAGCGTACTGCCCACATAAATGTCAGCCCCATTGCCGTCAGCCCATTCACTCACCACCACCCCATCGATGGAGTCGGTGTAGAGTTTCAGCTGATCTTGGGTGGTGTCGAAATCGGTGATCGTGACCCCAGTAGTGTCGCCCGAATTGCTGTAGATGTTGAAGGTATCAGCCCCTTCGCCACCCGTGCCGGTATCGCCCATATGCAAG
The DNA here is from genome assembly GCA_050290705.1 of Paracoccaceae bacterium. GTDB lineage: Bacteria > Pseudomonadota > Alphaproteobacteria > Rhodobacterales > Rhodobacteraceae > Sinisalibacter. The sequence continues at coordinate 13,979 of JBNKIC010000017.1, read as the reverse complement.
CGAATTATGTCATCCCCCGCACCGCCGACTAGTGTATCCGAACCTTCGCCGCCATCGAGCGTATCGTTCCCATCGCCGCCGTCGAGCCGATCATCCCCAGCGTCACCAAAGAGCTTGTCATCGCCCGCGCCGCCGGAAAGCGTGTCCGCATCGTCGCCACCATTCAGCGTATCATTGCCATCATCGCCATTGAGCGTGTCGTTACCGGCCCTCCCATAGAGAACATCAGAACCGTCCCCGCCATTCAGCGTGTCATTGCCCGAGCCGCCATCCAGGGTGTCATTACCGGTTCCTCCAGTGAGCAAATCCGATCCGTCGCCACCATAAAGACTGTCATTGCCATCACCGCCAGCAAGCGTGTCGGCACCCTCGTCGCCATAAAGATCGTCGGCCCCGACACCCCCATCGAGTCTGTCATTCTTATCACCTCCGACGAGATAGTCATTCCCCGCGCCACCCGTGAGCGTGTCATTCCCGGCTTCGCCATGGAGGGAATCGTTCTGCGCCCCACCTGAAATATTGTCGTCACCGTTCCCGCCGACCAGCAGGTCTGTACCGGCTCCGCCGTTCAGCGTGTCGTTGCCTGCAAAGCCATCAAGATAACTGCCGGTATCGCTCGCCGTCAGCGTATCGCCGTGAGTGCTGCCAATAACACCATCGATCTGGCCGGTCAGCGTATCGCCTTCAGCATCCCCACCGCTCAGGGTCCCGGTGCCGAGATCGACCTGAACGGCCTCTGTAGACTGGCTGTACCCAATAACGTTGACGTCACCTTCGCCATTCAGAACGTCAGCACCAGCCCCGCCTTCCATGTAGCCTACGCCGCCATGGCTGGTCAGCGTATCGTCTCCGGCCCCGCCGAACATGCGGGTATCAAAGCCAAATCCGCTGATCGTGTCGTTGCCATCTTCACCATAGAGAAAGTCGACCGTGTCGGTCCCGTAGGGGTCTACCCCATCAGCCGTGATGGTATCGTTCCCGACGCCCCCCCAGACACGGTCATTCCCCGAACCGGTGGTGATGATGTCATCCCCGGAACCGCCATGCAGATTGTCGTCTCCATCGCCGCCTTCGATCGTGTCATTGCCCGGACCACCGTGAACGTAGTCGTTGCCCTCGCCCGCATTGATCGAGTCGTCGCCAGATCCCGCCCCAATGCTATCGTCGCCCGCAAAGCCCGTAATGAATTCGCCGCCCTGGGTCCCCGGCAAAATATCGTCACTCTCGGTACCGTCGATACTCGACATGCTCCCGCTGTCATCAACCGTGCCGGTATCGCCATTCGAATCCGGCGCGTCTTCGGACGCGGCATCGGGTGTAAATGCAGAAAGCGCAAAACCAATCCCGAACAGGATCGGCAGAAACATCAGAAATTCCATTGTAAGCCCCCAGCTCAATTGGGGACATCTTAGATGCAAGGACCTGTTCCTCAACACATTGTTAAGAATACTATCCGAAAGAGCATTCGCGTTGCGGTTGTCATGCCTCATTGTCCTGAAACTCGCCCCAAAGCCCCCAGCCAAACCAGATTGTTGCCCTATTTTTCTCGTCCAAGCGGTGATGCCGCGGCCCGGAAAGCGAATCGATACGATAGGAATCTCATACGTGGGCCTTGCGGGACAAACGCTTTCCCCAAACAAAAACCCCGGCCACTGGGGCCGGGGTTTTGAAGATCATATCAGCTCGTTTCAGGCGAGCGTGCTTTCGTAGCTCACATCCGGCATAAGGCCCGCGCCACCGGTGACCTTGGCCACAAGGGTGCCGCCCACGTACACATCGGAGCCCGTCCCATCGATCCAGTCGGTCACCGACACGGTGTTATCGGCGCTGGCCGGATCGGCCACGTGGATCGCAAGCGTATCCTGGGCAGGATCATAATCGCTGATCGTGGCGAATTCCGTATCGCCCGACGCGTTGTAGACATCGAAGCTGTCCGCACCGTCACCGCCCGAAGCCGTATCGCCCTGACCGAGATTCAGCGTGTCATTGCCGGTGCCGCCAACCAGAAGATCAGCCCCGTCGCCACCATCAAGCGTATCGTTACCATCGCCGCCCTTGAGGGTGTCGTCGCCCGCGCCGCCATTCAGAGTGTCGTCGCCGGTATTGCCGTTCAGCAGGTCGTTGTCTGCGCCACCATCCATCGTGTCGTTCCCGGCGCCACCGATGAAGCTATCGATCCCGTCACCACCGGCCAGCATATCGTTACCGTCGCCACCGTGAATGATGTCATCGCCCGAGCCGGCCCAGATCGTATCGTCGCCACCATCACCGGAAAGCAGGTCATTGCCCGCGCCGCCTTCAAGGTGGTCCGCATCATTGCCGCCATGGAGCGAGTCATTTCCGGTGCCACCAACCAGAAGGTCAGCCCCATCGCCGCCGTCGAGACGGTCGTTGCCATCGCCACCTTTCAGCGTGTCATCGCCAGCATCGCCATTCAGCGTGTCGTCGCCGGTATTGCCGTTTAGCAGGTCATTGTCTGCGCCACCGTACATCGTGTCGTTCCCAGCGCCACCGATGAAGCTATCGATCCCGTCACCACCGGTCAGCATATCGTTACCGTCGCCACCGTGAATGATGTCATCGCCCGAGCCGGCCCAGATCGTATCGTCGCCACCATCACCGGAAAGCAGGTCATTGCCGGCGCCGCCTTCGAGGTGATCCGCATCATTGCCGCCGTGGACCTCATCATCGCCCGTGCCGCCAATCAGTTGATCGAAACCATCCTTCCCATAGAGGCGATCATTCCCATCGCCGCCCTTCAGAAGGTCGTCACCCGCCCCACCGATCAATAAGTCATCGCCGGTATTGCCGTGAAGCAAGTCATTCCCCGTACCACCATACAACGTGTCATTGCCCTTGCCGCCGATGAAGCTGTCGTTGCCACCGTTTCCGGCAAGGGTATCGTTGCCATCGCTGCCATGAAGGGTGTCGTCACCCGGGCCGCCACTGAGCACATCGTCTTCGGTCGTGCCGGAAATAAAATCGCCCTCAGAGGCGGGCACATAATCCACCGTGGCATCCACGGCATGGTCTGCCGTTGGATCTTCAGACGGATCTTCAGCGGGATCCGGCGAAAAGGCAGAAAGTGCAAAACCCACGCCGATAAACAGCGGCAGCAAAAGCAGAAATTCCATGATAGATTGTCCCCAAGCTCAATTGGGGCAATACTATGTTTAAACGATGGTTCCTCAACACTTTCTTAACCCAAACACCCAAAAGATAGTGCTCGCTGTGGTTGTTTTGCCCACTTCGTTTCGAGTGCGGCAACAAACGGCCAGATATCAGCGCGATCGTTCTCGCGTTAACCTTCTCGAAACAGCAAGGCCACTGCAGAGAGGGTCAGGCCAAGGCCGAGAATCACCACCGCGCCGGGCAGTCCATGACCGAAAGCCAGCTCCCACAGGATCACCCAGCCGGGGGTTAGATAGGTATAGGCGGTGACCTTGGCGCCGGGCAGACGCAGGGTGGCGAAGTTCAGCAAAACGAAGGTCACCGACATCGCCCCGATCGACAGGTAGGCAAGCGCCACCCAGACCACCGGACGAAGCGCGGCGAAGTCGGTGGCGCGGATATCGCTCCAGCCATAGGCCAGCAGCACCGCCGCGCCCGAGAGCAGTACGAAGAACGACGAAGACGCCGCCGCTTCGCCCCGATGCCACAACCGCATCAGCGGCACATAGAGCGCGTGCGCAATGCAGCCGAAGAAATAAAGCATCTCGCCCCGCCCCATGTCGAAAGCCAGAAGCGCTGCCGGATCGCCGCGAAAGATCACCCAAAGCGCCCCGATGGCACCAATGGCGAGGGCCAATGCGATCCGCGCTGTGGTGATCTGGCGCAAAATCACGAAGGAGAATCCCGCCGCCATCACCGGCATCAGCGTCATCACCGCCGAGGCCGAAACCGGCGGCGCGGTTTTCAGCCCTTCGAACATCATCACGAAATAGAACGCAAAGATCGCGCCGAGAATGAAAAACCGCCAGGGCGCGCGGAAATCAGCAGTGCGAAACTGCCCGGTTACCAGCGCAGCCACACCGACAATTGTCGCGGCCAGAGCAAAACGCATGGCCTGCAGCACAACCGGCGCGATATCATTGGCCATCAATCCGCCAAAGGTGAAGGATCCCGCCACCAGCGCCGAAAAGGTCAGCATCGCGGCATGGCCTTTCAGCGCCTCCGCCCCGCCATAGCGGTTCATTGGTAGGGGTCTTTCAGCGCCGCTTTCAAATGCGCGGTCAGCGCCTGCACCTTGGCGGTGCGATGCAGATCGACATGGGTGACCAGCCAGATCGTCACCTCCCATTCGGGCCGCGATGGGGCAAGTTGTACCAATCCCTCTGACGGCTTCCCAAGGCTGAGAATGCCGATGCCGATCCCCGCCCTGACCGCTTCCTGCAGGGCCGTTTCGTCATTGAGGCGCAGTACGATCTGCTCGGGCGGAATATTGGCTTCGATCCAGCGCGCCCCCGGCGCGCCCATTTTCGTATCGTCCAGACCAACGAACTCATGCCCGGCAAACCCGTCATCCTGGGGTTTGCCCCGGCGCGCAATATAGGCCTCCGAGGCGAAAGGTGCGCAATCTACCTGGGCCAGAATCTGTGCAACATTGTCGGGTTCATTCGGCTGCGCCCCTGCCCGGATCGCCACATGCGCCTCGCCATATTCCAACCGAAACAGCCGCGTGCCGGTGCGGTAGCGCAGCCGGATTTCGGGGTAGCGCTGCATGAAATCGGCCAGCACCGGCATGAGCAAGCGTGAAAATCCGGCAAGCGAGGTCACCACCAGCTCGCCCGACACCGCATCGCCCTGCCCCGACAGACGCGCGGCAAGCTGAGCGAACTGATCGTCGGTGGCCTGCGCCACGCGCGCCAGCTCTTGCCCCGCCTCGGTGGGCGTGTAGCCACGCGGATGGCGCTGAAACAGCTTCACCCCCAGCCGGGCTTCCAATGCATCGACATGGCGGATCACCGTGGCATGGTGCACGCCCAGCGCCACCGCTGCCCCACTGACAGTGCCATGGCGGGCCACTTCGAAGGCCGTCCGCAATTCGTCCCAGTCATTCATTGAGGCCTCCAAAAGATCTGTGTGCGCTGATGAACACATACTGTTGAAACTTCCAGATTGTGTTCACGCAAGCAAGGGTCAACTTAGATGACAGTATCTTATTGGAGACTATCATGACTCAGAAAATTCTTCGCCTCGACGCCTCAGCCCGCACCGAGGGTTCCGCCTCGCGCAGCTTTGCCGACGCGCTGTTCGCCCGCCTGCCCGACGCCAATGTGACCAGCCGCGATCTGGCCGACGGCGTCCCGCATATCACCGCCAACTATGTGTCGGGCACCTTCAAGGCCCCGGCTGACCGCAGCGACGCCGAAGTGGATGCGCTGGCCCTGTCCGACACGCTCTTTGCCGAACTGCAGGGCATCGACACGCTGGTGATCTCGATGGCCACCTACAACTTCAACATCCCCTCCAGCCTGAAAGCCTGGATTGATCAGGTGGCGCGCGCAGGTCTGGCCTTCCATTACACCGAGACCGGGCCCGAAGGTCTGCTGAAAGGCAAACGTGCGCTGGTTCTGCGCGCCTCTGCCGGTAGCCCGGTTGGCTCGCCCGCCGATTTCGCCACGCCCTACCTCACCTTCGTCCTGGGCTTCATCGGCATCACCGACGTGACATTCCTCGACGCTCCCGCCGAGGCCGATGAGGCCGCGCTGGATAAAGCCTTCGCCGCGCTGGCACAGCCGGTCAACGCCTGATCCGGGCCTGATCCGATCCTGAAATCCGGGAGGGGGCCACGGCCCCTTCCCAACCTGCGCCCCCGCGACTAAGCTCAGGCGAGCCATCCAAGGGGCCGCGCCATGAAAGTCACCACCGACACGCCCGAGCTTCTGATCGTCGATGACAATCCGATCCTGCTCGCCATCATGCTCACTTTATTCATTCTGATCTTCGTCGGCATCGGCCTGCTCACGGTCTTTTCCGGCGTCTGGGCGGGGCTGATCTTCGTCTTTGTCGGCGGCGGGCTGGGCTTTGGCGCCTTCGCCGCCTTCGTCCGCCACGTGCAGCTGGTCTGCCATCGCCCCGAAGGCTGGATCGAACTGCGCCGCCGTACGATCTTCGGGATGAGGAAAATCCGCTACCGGCTCGATGAAATCAGCCGCGCCGAGCTGGAGGAAAGCAGCTCCTCGGATGGCGGGCGGCTTTACCGGGTCGCGCTGGTAATCGAGCAGGGCGAAAGCGTCGGGCACCATCCGCTGACCGAGGACTATTCCAACAGCAAGGGGCATGGGCGCGTGGCGGAGGCGGTCAACCGCTGGCTGGCTTCAGCCCGTCAGAGCGCCGAAGCCGCCGCAACCAAGGCCTGACCCAGCGCCAGGCCGCCATCATTGGCAGGCACGCCGTGATGTAAAAGCACCGGCAGCCCGTCGAGATGGCGCAGTAATGCCGCCTGCAACCGGGCATTCTGCAATACGCCCCCCGACAGCGCCACGGCCTCTGCCCGCCCCGCCTCAACCAATGCCCGGGCGCGGCTGGCAAAGGCTTCGACCAGCCCTTCGTGGAATTTCGCGGCAGCCAATGGCGCGGGCATTTCCCGCTCTGCAGCCCAGGCGCGCCACATCGGGGCCGGATCAATCTGGCCATCGCTGTCGCCAAAGGACCAGCCCTCAACCGGGTCCGGCGCCGCGATGGCTTCCAGAGCCATCCCCGCCTCGCCCTCGTAACTCATCGCGGCGGGCGTCACGCCAAGGGCATAGGCGAAAGCATCAAACAGCCGCCCGGTCGACGAGGACAGCGGCGCATTCACTCCGGCCGCCACCGCCTGTCGCAGCACATCGCGGGGCTGATCCGGCATCAGCGCATCGGCAAGCCCCGACAGCCCGGCCTGATCGAGCCGCACTAAAAGGTTGCGCCACGGTTCGCGATTGGCGGCGTCGCCTCCGGCCAGCGGGGCAGGCTTCAGCCCGGCCACTTTCTCAAAGCCACGATAATCGCCCAACAGCAGCTCGCCGCCCCAGATCGTGCCGTCGCTGCCTAGGCCCAGCCCGTCGAGCACGATCCCCGCCACCTTGCCACCCGTAAGCGGCCAGCCGTTTTCGCCCAACACCGCCGCCAGATGGGCATGATGGTGCTGCACACGAACCAGCGGCAGGCCCATCGCCTCGCCCGCCTGGCTGGCGCGATAACCGGGATGCAGATCAACCGCCACCAGCGCCGGATGGTGATCGAACAGATCGCCGTAATCGGCCAGTGCCTGCTCAAAAGTCTCATAGGTCAGCGCCGCGTCCAACTCGCCCAGATGATGGCCGAGCAGCGCCTGCCCATTCTTGGTCAGGCAGATCGCCGCTTTCATCTGCCCGCCCAGCGCCAAAACCTGTGGCGCATCGGCAAAACCTTCAGGCAGGCTCAGCGTGCCCGGCACCAGCCCGCGCGCCCGACGCAGCACCATCGGCCCGGCGGGCGAAACCCGCATCACGCTATCATCAAGCCGCCGCGCGATGTCGCGGTCATGCATAACAAAGGCATCGGCAAAGCCCCCAAGCTTTGCCCGCGCCTCGTCATTGCCCACCACCTGCGGCTCGCCCGAAAGGTTGCCCGAGGTCATCACCAGGGGCCGCCCGACCGCATCCATCAGCAGATGATGCAGCGGTGTATAGGGCAGCATCCAGCCCAGCGCCCCCTGCCCCGGCGCCAAAGCCTCGGGCAGCACGGTGCCATGTTTTTCAATCAATACGATCGGCGCGGCGGGATCACGCAGCAGCGACCATTCCTCAGGATCTGGTCCGGCGTAGCTCGCCAGCAGCTCTTCCGAGGCCATCAGGGCCAGCGGCTTGGCGGGCCGATGCTTGCGGCGGCGCAGCTCAGCCACCGCGCGCCCATTGGTTGCGTCACAAGCAAGGTGAAATCCGCCCAGCCCTTTCACCGCTACAATCTGCCCCTCCAGCAACGCCTTCGCGGCCAGATCGATCGCGTCGCCCGCCTCAACCTCTCCACCTGCCTCAAACCAAAGCTGTGGCCCACAAGTAGGGCAGGCAATCGGCTGGGCATGAAAGCGTTGGTCGCCGGGGTTTTCATATTCCGCCCGGCACTCGGGGCACATCGTGAACGGTGCCATCGTGGTTTGCGCCCGGTCATAGGGCAGCGCGGTCAGGATGGTGAAGCGCGGGCCGCAATGGGTGCAGTTGGTGAAAGCATAGCGAAAGCGGCGCGCGCCTGGATCACGGATCTCGTCCAGACAGGCCGGACAGGTGGCCGCATCGGGGGTGACCCGCGTTTCGGCCCCCAGCGGCCCGCTGGCAACAATGTCAAACCCCTTGGGCAGAGGCGTCGGCGCTTCCCAATGCATCACCTCCACCGCGTCGATACGGGCCAACGGCGGGGCTTCGGCGCTGATCGCCGCTTCCAGCCGTTCCAGCGCCAGATGGGACCCAGCGACCGCCACCAGCACCCCTTCGGCATCGTTCAGTACATGACCGACCAGCCCTTCACGTCGCGCAAGCGTCCAGATAAAGGGGCGAAACCCCACCCCCTGCACCTGCCCGCGCACCCTGATCAGCCAGCTTTGCATTCGCGCATCCTTTTCCACCCGCACCACCTTGCCACAAAACGCCAGTTGCGCCATAGGGTATGCCCAGTGCGGGCCGCGAGACCCCGGGTGCAATGCCGCCCGACTCACTTGACGCCCCCTGAAAATGCGCCTAAACGCGCGGAACGGAATTCGGGGTGCTGCCTTCGCGGCGCCCATTTGTTTTGACAGGCTAGGCCGGAAATTCCCGGAACCAGCCCGGAAGATGAGGATGAAACCATGTCGCGCGTCTGCGAACTGACTGGCAAAGGCCCGGCCACGGGCAACAACGTCAGCCATGCCAAAAACCGGACCCGTCGCCGGTTCCTGCCCAACCTGAACGATGTCACGCTGCAATCCGAGACCCTCGGCCGCGGCGTCAAGCTGCGCATTGCGGCTTCGGCCCTGCGCACCGTCGATCACCGCGGTGGGCTTGATGCTTTCCTTGCCAAGGCGAAAGACAGCGAACTGTCGCCGAACGCTCTGAAAGTCAAAAAAGAGATCGCGAAAGCCCAGGCCGCCAACGCCTGATCGGTTTTCGAGACCTGATGCATGGCCCCGCTCCGGCGGGGCTTTTTGCATTGGTCCCTGGCCTGACAGCCTGCGCGCCTTTGACACTTGCCGGATGTGTAAGGAGCCGTTAGCACTGCATGCATGCTGCGAGCGCTCACCATATATCTCGCCACCTTTGCCGTGGTCTTCGCCAGTTTCGTGCTGGCCGATGCGCGTGGGGCCAACCACGATCAGGGCACCGATATTGCCATCTGTTCGGGTACAACCATCACCATCATCACCATTGGCGACGACGGGCAGCCGGTCAAACAGACCGAGCCCTGCCCTGATGGCACCTCGATCTTTGCCGCGAGCTTCTCGCTGCCCGCTTTTCACGCCCCCGAAACCCGGGTGATTGCTTGGCTCGCACGCGAGCAGAGCACGGCACTCACCGAACAAGAAGAGCTTTCTCCCTCGGCCCGCGGGCCGCCTGATCTGGCCTGACTCCATCCATCAGACCAAATTTCAAGACTAGGGAGACAAATATGTCCTTCAAACACGCTCTTATTGCGGCCGTTGCCGCTGCCACCTTCACCCTGCCCGCTTTTGCCGGTTCCGAAATCAGCATCGAGAATGCCTATGCCCGGGCATCAGGCATGATGGCCACCGCCGGGGCCGCTTTTTTCGTGATCCACAACACAGGCGACGAAGACGACCGGCTGGTCGCCGCTGACTCTGACATCTCTAAGCTCGTGCAGCTTCACACCCATATCGCCGAAGCGGATGGGGTAATGAAGATGGTCGAAGTGCCGGAAGGCTTCCCGGTGCCCGCTGGCGGCGATCATGCGCTGGCGCGTGGCGGCGATCATGTGATGTTCATGGGGCTGAACACGCCGATGAAACAGGGCGATATCGTGCATGTGACGCTGACCTTCGAAAAGGCCGGCGATATCCAGCTGGATATTCCGGTCGATCTGACCCGCGACGATGCCATGGCGATGCCGATGAATGGTGACGGCGCGATGGCGATGCCGATGAATGGCGACGATGACGCCGGTGAGATGAGCGACGACGACAACTAAACCGGGCGGACCGGGCGGGACGGTTCTTCGTCCCTTCCGTCCTTCCCCCGGTCTCGCCCTGTGGGGCACCATCCCCGGATCGGCCGTGCCTTCCAAGGCGCGGCCGTTTCCACGTCGAGCTTGACCTGCCCGCCCCTCGGGCGCAGATTTTCCCCATGAGCCTGTCACGCGAAAAGCACCCGATGCCCGATGACATCGCCCAGCGGCTGGAAGATGCCGGGTTGCATGTCGCCTATGCGGAGCGGCCCGCCTATCAGCGCAACGATTATCTGGGCTGGATCGCCCGCGCCAAACGCCCCGAGACCCGGGAAAAGCGCATTGCCCAGATGCTGGACGAGCTGAAGGGTGGGCAGCTCTATATGAAGATGCAGTGGCGCAAGGGATAGAGCAGCCCGCCCCGCGCCAAAGCCCTTTCCCCTGCCGTGTCACCCGATTATCCTCTCCTCATGACCCAGCGTATCCTCTTCGTCTGCCTCGGAAATATCTGCCGCTCGCCCGCTGCCGAAGCCGTGGTGCGGGCACTTTCGGAGGGGCTTGCGCTCGATAGCGCAGGCACATCGGGCTGGCATCTGGGCGAGCCGCCCTATGGGCCGATGATCAAGGCCGCCGCCAGACGCGGCTTCGATCTGACGCCCCTGCGCGCCCGGCAATTCAGCACGGCCGATTTCACCGCCTTCGACCTGATCCTCGCCATGGACGACAGCAATCTGAGCGATATTGAGGCGCTACGCCCCTCAGGCAGTACAACGCCGGTGCGGCTGTTCACCGATTACGCATCGGAAGCTGGCATGGATCACGTGCCCGATCCCTATTACACCCGCGATTTCGACGGCGCGCTGGATCTGATTGAGGCTTGCGCGAAAGGGCTAATCGCCAATCTGCCCGGCTAGTTGCAGTATTCCTGAGCGGTGGCGCCGAAGCTCTGCCATTTCTGCCAGAAATCCACATCGCCTCGCTGTTTGGACATGCGAATTTCCTGGCTTAGATGCGGATCCTGAAACACCTGCGCGCCACGCCGTTGCTCGCCAGGCGACAGCACTGCATCCGCCACTTTCTGAAGACACCCGCACAGCTCATGGCTGGCCGCGTTCCGCCCACCGCTGAGGCAGGCATTGCCGATGGCGCTGCCGGAAAATGCCGGAGTCGCCGCGCCGATCATCATGATCAACGCCCATTGAACAGGTTTCATTCTGAACCTCAAATCCCGGTTTCCCGGGCGGGGTCATAGCAGAAAAGGCAGAATCCGGCAATCTGCCGTTGTGCCGCGCCCCGTGCAACAGTCGGGGCGCGCGCGGATCACGCTCAGATCCGTTCGAGCGTCGCCGTGCGCGCCAGCTCGACCACATCTTCGTGGTGGCACAGATCGGTGCCGTCATGCATCACCGCCGACGAGGCCGCCGCGACGCCTTGCACCAACGCCTCTTCCCAGGCCGCGCCATTCGACAGCGCCCAGGTGAAAACCCCAACGAAACTGTCACCCGCGCCCACTTTCGAGCGGACCTTCACCGGCTGGGTCACGGCGCGCCAGCGGTTTTCGCCTTCAACCAGGATCGAGCCATCCGGCCCCATCGCTAGCACCACGACCTCGGCGATATTGCGCGCGATCAGTTCCTGCGCGAAATCGGCAACCGCATGCATATCCGGCAGGCTACGCCCGGCAAGGTCTTCGCTTTCGGCCCCGTCAAGGCGCAGCACATGCTGGCGGGCCGATCCGGCGTGCAGCAGGGCTTTCAACGGTTTGCCCGAAGTATCGAGAACGAGTTTCGCACTGTGGTCCTGCGTCATCGCGGCCAGTTGCGTGGGGAAGTGCACCGGCACCCCCGGCGGCTGACTGCCCGACAGCACCACATAGCCCTTTTGCGGGGTGGCACGGCCGATGGCATCCAGCACGTCATGCGCCTGCTCGGGCGTCCAACTCGGCCCCGGCATAACGAAACGATATTGTTCGTGAGTGCTGCGGTCGGTCACCGCCAGCGATTGCCGGGTTTCCCCATGGGTGTGAAAAACCTCCGGGATCAGCGGCTCCTGCCGCAGAAGCTCCAGAAGCTGTTGACCGTGAAAACCGGAGATCGCCACGAAAGCATGGGCGCGCGCGCCCATCTCGCCAATGGCGCGGGCGACGTTTATTCCCCCACCGCCCGCCTCAAGCACCGGCTGGGCACAGCGCAGTTTTTCTTCCGACACCACCTGCTCAACCGTGGTTGACACATCAAGGGCCGGGTTCAAAGTGACGGTGAGAATGTCGCTCATTGCATGTCTCATTCAGCTGGATCACGTTAGCGCAAACACTATCGCTCACTCACGCTTCGGACAACAGGTTTAAAGTGACGCACCCCCAGGGATGTGGCGAGAGCCTCAGATCTAGCGCAAAAAGGTCAACGAAATGCTGAAACAACGCGATCTGCAGGCACTATGATTGCAGCGTTCAGGCCTGATGCACTGCTTCGGGTTGGTCGAGCGCGGAGATTAGCGCACGCGCAGCATCCTGCCGCAAAACGCTGCCCTCCGAGGCCGAGCAGCCCCCACCCTCCGATCATGTCGGGGAAAAAAGGCAGTTCTGATTGGAGGGAGGATGGCGAGCGCCCGTTCGGCACCCGCCGGAGCTTGGATCAGTTGAAGGTGATCTCGTTGTCGCCCAGATAAACGTTCGACGCTTCGCAGATGTCGATGTTGATCGGATCATCAATAACTTCAGACCCATCTTCGCCAAGCCAGCTGGCGGCGAAGGTTTGGGCACAATTCCCGGTGTCGGCGGTGAATTCCGCGTTTGCGCTTTCGCCGGGAGCAACCTGTGCCCCATCGATCCAGTTTTACGACCAGCCGCTGCCGTCGTTGGTGTAGAACCCGATCAGAATGTTGTTTGAGGTATCGTTGTAGAGCTGAAAGTAGCCTTGCGAGCCAGTCCCTGCGGCCAATGCCGCCCCACCAGCTGACAGCGCAAGCGCTGCAGCAAGAAACATCGTCTTCATAAAGTTACTCCCCTAGTCCCCGGTGCGGGTCTCATGCCCTGCCGTGGTGGCACGCTAGAGAATTAATTCCATTCTATATCGAGCGATCTGTGGCACCGATGAGCACTGCTGGCGCCCAGCTCCGGGCCAGGATCCCGGCGCTCTGCATCAAACCACGCGCCCCACATCAGACATGAGCGCAGCGGATCCGCCCCATTCCGCCACCGGCTTCAGCCTGTGCGATCCCCATTGACCAAAGGCCAAAAGCCCATCATATCCTCGCGCATGACAGACCTCGCTCACATCCGCAATTTTTCGATCGTCGCCCATATTGACCACGGCAAGTCCACCCTTGCCGACCGGCTGATTCAGGAAACGCAAACCGTCGCCGACCGCGATATGAAAGCGCAGATGCTCGACTCGATGGATATCGAGCGCGAGCGGGGCATCACCATCAAGGCCAACACGGTGCGGCTCGACTATACCGCCGACAATGGCGAGCACTATGTGCTGAACCTGATCGACACCCCCGGCCATGTCGACTTCGCCTATGAGGTCTCCCGCTCGATGCGCGCGGTCGAAGGCTCGCTGCTGGTGGTCGACTCGACCCAAGGCGTCGAAGCGCAGACGCTGGCCAATGTCTATCAGGCAATAGAGGCGGATCATGAAATCGTTCCGGTTCTGAACAAGATAGACCTGCCGGCCTCGGAACCTGAACGGGTTTGCGAGCAGATCGAGGATGTGATCGGCATCGACGCTTCGGATGCTATCATGGTCAGCGCCAAGACCGGCGTTGGCATTCCCGACGTGCTGGAAGCCATCGTCCATCGCCTGCCGGCGCCCAAGGGCTACCGCGATGCGCCACTGAAAGCGATGCTGGTCGACAGCTGGTACGAC
>JBNKIC010000016.1:0-42168 GCA_050290705.1 Paracoccaceae bacterium | reverse complement strand
GGACAGCAGGTGCTGGCGCGGTTGTTCCCGGTTTTTGACGCCGTTGCCGAACAGGCGGCAACGGCCAGCCTTGACGATCTGGGCGGCGCCGTGTTTCGTGCCGATCTGCAATCGATACAGCACGAGACGCAAACCACAAGGATATTTCGATCATGACCTCGCCTCATGGCCCGCTGAGGGTTGGCATTGGCGGCCCGGTGGGCGCCGGAAAAACTTCGCTGACCGAAGCTCTGTGCCGGACCTTGTCGGACAAGATTTCCATGGCGGTGATCACCAACGATATCTACACCCGCGAAGATGCCGAACATCTGATGCGGGTGCAGGCCCTGCCGCAGGAGCGTATCCGCGGAGTTGAAACCGGCGGTTGCCCGCATACCGCGATCCGCGAAGATGCCTCGATCAACCTTGCCGCCATTGCCGAGATGAATGCCCGGCACCCCGATCTGGACCTGATCCTGATCGAAAGTGGCGGCGATAACCTGTCGGCCACCTTCAGCCCGGAGCTGGCGGATATTACGCTCTACGTCATCGACACGGCGGCGGGCGAAGACATCCCGCGCAAAGGTGGCCCGGCGATTACCCGGTCTGACCTTCTGATCATCAACAAGCGTGACCTCGCCCCCTATGTGGGCGTGGATCTGGCGGTGATGGAGCGCGATGCCACACGGATGCGGGCCGGGCGGCCTTTTGTCTTTGCGGCGCTGCGTCATGGCGAAGGGGTGGCTGAGATCGTCGATCAGCTTGTGGTGCTGGGCGGGCTGGAGCTGGCGCCGGAGGGTGCGGATGCTGCATAGCAGCAATGCAGAATCGTCACTCCTCATGAAGGTCAAAATCACTTACCTATAAGCCGTGGGGGAGATGACTGACGAATTCCGAGGTGCCAACATGGCCTTTCTAGCACACGCAGACACGCATTTTTCTAACCACCGCTCGATCTTCGCCCGGATCGGCGATTTCTTCATCGCCTATGCCGAAAGCCGTTCGCGGTATGATCAGATCGAGGCGCTGAACGAACTGTCAGACGAAGAGCTGGCCGAACGCGGTATGACCCGCGACACGATCCTGCGTCATGTTTTCGCGGATACCTTCTACCTCTGAGGTTCTCACGCCAGAGCGTCTGAACCACACGAACAAGCCGGGCTATGCCCGGCTTTTCGCTGTCTGGAGCGCGGCCAACTGGCTGAGTGGTGGGGAAGAATTTGGAGCGGGCGGCGGGAATCGAACCCGCGTCATCAGCTTGGAAGGCTGAGGTCTTACCATTACACAACGCCCGCAAGGTGGCGTTTGCCTAAGCGATCTAACTATCGCGGTCAAGTACCCCCGCCCGTCGGCGCCGGACTTTTGCATGGCGCGCTGCCGCGCGCTATCCTCAGAGAAATACCATATGAGCAGGCACCCGCCCCAGGGGCCGGAGATTGACCGCATGATCACCGATATCGAGGATTATTTCACCAAAGGTTGCGGGCGGTGCGATCGGTTTGCGACGCCCGATTGCTCGGTGCAGCTTTGGCCCACGGGGCTGGCCGAGTTGCGCCGGATCTGCCGCGAGGCGGGGCTGGTTGAAACGGTGAAATGGGCCCATCCTTGCTATATGCATGCAGGGTGCAATGTCGCGCTGATCGGGGCGTTCCGGGGCGATTTTCGCCTGAGTTTCATGAATGCCGCCCTGATGAAAGACCCGGACGGCGTGCTGCAGAAGCCGGGGCCGAACAGCCAGCATCCCAACATGATCTGTTTCACCGCTGACGCGCAGGTGGTTGAAATGGAGGCGATCATCCGCGCCTATCTGGCCGAGGCGATGGGCTATGCCGAGCAGGGGATCAAGCCGGTGACGGCGCCAAAAGACCTCGATCTGCCGGATGAGCTGATCAAAGCGCTCGATGCCGATCCGGAGCTGGCGGAGGCCTTTCACAACCTCACGCCGGGGCGTCAGCGCAGCTATCTGATCAATCTCAACGGCGCCAAGAAACCGGAAACGCGCGTGGCGCGGATCGCCAAGTTTCGCGCGCCCATTCTGGCAGGCAAAGGCGCGTTGGAACGCTGAGGGGCGTTCCTTCTTAGCCCAGCCGCGCCAGCGCCGGGGCGAGATGGGCAGACGCTGCCACCCCATCGATCAGCGGCACCCCGCTGCGTGCCGCCAGATCGTCGCGCAGATCCGCCATGCCCGCACAACCCAACACCGCTGCCGTCGCGCCGTCGCTCTGCACCGCGATGATCTCGCGGGCCAGATGCGCGCGGGTGTCTTCGCTGCCCTCTTCCACGGTCAAAACCGGCAAACCACTCGCCCGCACCGAGGTACAGCTTTCGCCATAGCCAAGCGTTTCGATATTGCCCGCGATCACCGGCACCGAGACATCGAGCGTCGTCACCACGGAAAAGCGGTGCCCCAACAGGGTAGCGGTGACATAGGCCGACTGGCCGATCCCGATCACCGGGCAATGGGCGGCGGCGCGTAGTTCTGCCAGACCAGTGTCGTCAAAACAGGCGATGACGATGGCATCCACCCCTTCGGTTTTGGCACGCGGCAAAAGTGCCATCAAACCGGGCACGGCGGCGGCTCCATCTTCCGGCCCCTGAATGGCGGGCGGGCCGTCATGATTGGTCCAGCCAATGATCTCGGCTTCGGGGTTCGCCCGGAGCGCCACCGCAACCACGCTTTCGGTCATCGCTTCGGTGGAGTTCGGGTTGAGATAGACGATTTTCATCACAGGCCCTTGCCCGCATCCGACCCGAACTGGGCGCGGCGTTTGCCGATCAGCCAGACGGTGAGCAGGAATACCGCGATGATCAGCAGTGAAAACGCCGTGGTCAGGGTGCCGAGCGCATAGAGCACCGGGGTGGTGACATTGGTTGTCATCCCGAAAATTTCCAAGGGCAGGGTGTTGTAGCTGCCAGCGGTCATCAGGGTGCGGGCAAATTCGTCATAGCTGAGCGTGAAGCCGAACAGCGCCACCCCGATCAGCGAGGGCGCGATGATCGGCAGCACCACATAGCGGATCGTCTGCCAGGCGCTCGCCCCCTGATCGCGTGCCGCCTCTTCGAAGCTTTTGTCGAAGCGGTTGAACACGGCGAACATGATCAGCAACCCGAAGGGAAGGGTCCAGGTCAGCTGCGAGCCAAAGCCCGAGGTGGCCCAGTGAATTTTCAGCCCGAGCTGGCTGAAGATCAGCCCGACCCCCAGTGAGATCAGGATTGACGGGATCACCAGCGAGGTGATGGCCAGATAGAACAGCACGCCCGACCCGCGAAAGCGTTTGCGAAAGGCCAGCCCGGAGCTCACCGAGACCACCACCGTGGTGACCATCACCATCAACCCCAGCGCAAAGCTGCGCCGGAACGCGCCCCAGATATCGCCTACCGCCTGCTGTTGAAACAGCTCGCGGAACCAGTTGGTCGAAACCCCGCGCATCGGAAAGGTCAGCCCGCCTTCGGGGCCCTGAAAGCTCAGGATGCCGATGGTGAAGGTCGGTCCGTACAGAAACAGCACGAACAACACGAAGAAGGCGGCGAGAGCGTAAAAGCTGCGGGGACGCTGTTCCATCTCACAGCTCCTTTCGGATGTTCACGAAGCGCAACAGGATCGCGATCATGATCAGAACGGTTCCCAGTAGCACCACCGCTGTGGCGGCTGCCGAAGGGTATTGGAGCAGGCTGATATCGTTGGAAATCAGCCGTCCGACATTGGCGCGCTGGCTGCCCGACATGAAGCGCACGGTGATGAAATCGCCCATCACCAGCGTCACCACGAAAATGGTGCCGATCATGATCCCGGGCTTGGTCAGCGGCACGATCACATGCCAGAGCGTCTGCGCGCCGGTGGCGCCCGCATCATAGGCGGCCTCGATCAGCGCGCGGTCGATCCGCATCATGGTGTTGAAGATCGGCACCACCATGAACAGCGTGTAGAGATGCACAAAGGCCAGGATCACCGAGAAATCGGAATAGAGCAGCCAATCCAGCGGCGCGTCGATCACGCCCCAGGAAATCAGGGTCTGATTGGCGATGCCATTGCGCCCCAGAAACGGGATCCACGAGATCATCCGGATGATGTTCGAGGTCCAGAACGGGATGGTGCAAAGTAGAAACAGCGCGATCTGCATGGTCTGGCTGCGAATATGAAAGGCGAGGAAATAGGCCACGGTAAAGCCGATCCCCAGCGTGAATGCCCAGGTGATCGCGGCATAGCGGAAGGTGGCCAGGAACACCTTGTAGGTGACCGGCGAGCTGAACAGAAATTGGTAATTTTCAAACTGGAAGGCCGGATAGATCGAAAATTCGGTCGCGCCCCAGAAGCTCACGATCACGATCATAATGATCGGGGCCACGAGGAATCCCAGCAGGATCACGGCCAGCGGTGCGGCCTGCAGCCATGCAATGATCGAGCGTTTCACCCAGCCAACTCCAAATTCTTGTAAGGGAGGCGGGGCCGAAGCCCCGCCGCGTGTTCATCATGCAGCGATGAATTCGTTCCATTTGCGAACCATGTACTGGTTCTCGTCCATGACTGCGTTCCAGCAGGCCACGTGGCCCATCCGGTCGTAGAACGATCCGCCGTCACGGATGTCGCCTGCATGGGCCAGCACATCACCGGTCGGGCTGGTGATGTCGCCTGCGGCGGCTTTGCCCTCGAACCAGTAGCCCCATTCATCGGCGCTCATGTGGTCTTTCGAGGTTTCCGGCACTGCCGAGTAGTAGCCCTGACGCATCAGGTAGCCGCCAACCCAGCCGGAGAGATACCAGTTGATGTATTCATAGGCCGCATCCAGCGCCATGCCCGACAGGCTGTTCGACAGGCCAAGCCCGCCGCCCCAGCTGCGATAGCCCTCTTTCAACGGCTGGTAGACGCAATCAATGCCGCGCGATTTCACAGCGGTGATCGCCGGCGACCACATCGACTGGATCACCACCTCGCCCGAGGCCATCAGGTTCACGCTTTCATCGAAGCTCTTCCAGAAGGCGCGGAACTGGCCGGCTTTCTTGGCTTCGGTGAAGATCGCGATGGTCTTGTCGATCTCTTCGCGGGTCATGTTGCCCTTATCGGCATATTGGATCTCGCCCATCGCTTCGCAGACCATGGCCATATCCATGATGCCGATCGACGAAATATCGAGGATCGAGGCTTTGCCTTTGAACTCGGGGTTCAGAAGCTCGGTCCAGCTTTCGATCGGGCGACCGATCAGGTCGGGGCGGATGCCCAGCGTATCGGCGTTGTAGATCGTCGGGATCAGGGTCATGAAGCCGGTTTCTTCCGAGGCAAAGCTGGTCGAGCCCGGACCTTCGACAAAGCCCACGCTATGCGGCGCGGTGCCTTGGGCGATCACGCTTTCCGGCGTCAGCTTGCCGGATTTGAAGATGCCGACGATCTTGTCGTAATTGGCAATCTTCGAGGTATCCATCGCCTGAAGGTTGCCGGTCGGCCAGACCTTCTTGGCGATCCAGTATTCGATATCGGCAATGTCGAAGCTGTCGGGCTGGGTGGCGGCGCGCTGGGTCACCGCATCGCTGTCGAGCGCGGTCATTTCCAGGGTAAAGCCCAGATCTTCTTTCACTTTCATCGCCACGTCATTGAGGTTCGACACCCCGGTGCCGAACTGGCGCAGGGTGATATCCTTGATTTCCTGCGCCCAGATCATCGGCGCCGGAAGGGCGGTGGCCGCAACCGCGGCGGTGCCGGTTTTCAGAAAGCTCCGGCGGCTGTATCTCATCTTGCTCATCGTCATGGTCCCTGTTGTGAAGGTGTGGTCAGGATTGGAGGCGGTGCAGCCGCCCCTCGTTCCAGGCGAGCCTCACTGCATCGCCGGGGTTTTTCGGGGATTGGAAGAACTGCTCTTCCGGTACCAGCGCGAGCACCTCGTCGCCGGTTTCTGCCTGCGTATTCACGGCCACGGTCGTGCCCTGATATTCGACGGCGGTCACGGTTGCCGCGAGGCCCGTATCGGCAAGCCTCACCTCGTCGGCGCGCAGCGCCAGCTTGGCACCGTCGAGCGAGATCACATTGTGGCCGCCCATGAAGCGGGCAACGAATTCTGTGCGCGGCGTGTTGAAGACCTCACGCGCGGTGCCCGCCTGTTCGATCACCGCGTCGTTCATCACCACCACCTGATCGGCCAGCGCCAGCGCCTCGTCCTGACCATGGGTGACATGCACAAAGGTGATGCCCAGCTCGCGTTGCAGCCGCTTCAGCTCGGCCCGCATCCGGATGCGCAGGAACGGGTCGAGCGCCGAAAGCGGCTCGTCAAGCAGCAGCACTTTCGGTTCGGTGATCAGCGCCCGCGCCAGCGCCACCCGCTGTTGCTGCCCGCCGGAAAGCTGATCCGGCAGCCGGTCGGCAAAGGTGCTCATATGCACAAGATCGAGCAGCTCGTTTGCCTTGGCGTTCCGGGTGGCCTTGTCGACGCCTTTCATCCGCAGCGAAAACGCCACGTTGTCGCGCACCGACAGATGCGGAAACAGCGCGTAGCTTTGAAACATCATCGCGGTGCCGCGTTTCGCCGGGGGCAGGGTGGAGACATCCATCCCGTCGAGCACGATCTGCCCGTCGCTGATGCTCTCATGCCCAGCGATCATTCTGAGCGTCGAGCTTTTGCCGCAGCCCGAAGGCCCCAACAGGCACACATAGCTGCCCGGCGCGAAGATATGGCTCACATCGCGCACGGCCACTGTATCGCCGTAGCGCTTGGTCACGTGGACGAGTTCGAGATCGTGTCCTGTTCGCATAAGTCCATCCTTGTCTGATCCGAGCCTGTGCGATCCGGGTGCCGCAGGGGCAGCGAAATGCGGTGGGCGTCGATGCGAAAACTGGTTTTGATGAAGAATTGGGCAGTGGATGCGTGAATGTGCGCAAAATGCAGCACAAGATTGTATACAATAATGGTGCGGAAGTTGTGACCTTGCCTGCGACTCGGTCAGAGTGCAGGGTCGCCCAACGGAGTAACGATATGAATATGCGTGCAAGCGAAGATATGAAGGGGCCGGGGGCCGAGGTGGTCGAGGCGCTGGCCCTTGCCATTCACGAACACCGGCTCGCGCCCGGCACCAAGCTGGGCGAAGACGAGCTGGGCGAGATTTACGGGGTCAGCCGGACGGTGATCCGCGCTGCCCTGCAACGGCTGGCACATGATCGTCTGGTCGAGCTGAAGCGCAATCGCGGCGCCTATGTTGCGCAGCCGTCGATCCGCGAGGCGCGCGAGGTGTTTGAAGCCCGTGCTCTGGTCGAGCCGCGCACCGCCCGTTCGGCCGCCGAGCGGGCCACGGCCAAGGATGTGGAAGAACTTCAGCGCCATATCGACGCCGAACATGAAGCCACGCGCGCGGGCAATGCGGGCCGGGCGCTCTATCTGTCCGGGCTGTTCCACCTAGAGATTGCCCGGATCGCCGATCAGGCCACCATCGCGGCGTTCGTGAACCAGCTCATTGCCCGCTCTTCGCTGATCATCGCGCTCTATTGGCAGCGCCGGAATGCGCTATGCGAAAGCCACGCCCATCATGAATTGCTGAAAGCCATGGTCGAGCATGATGGCGCGCGGGCAGAAGAACTGATGACCAGCCACCTCGTGGATCTCTTGACCTCGCTCGATCTGCGCCATGCGCCCACCACGCCTCGCTCGCTGAAAGAGGCGCTGGAGGGCTGAGCTGGCTGCTGCCTTAGTGGCTTGAGCGCTTCACCACTGCCGCATCCAGCCAGATCATCTCATCGGGCTTGCCGGGATCGAGTGCCCGGCGTTCGAGGATGCTGGTCACGCTGTCGACCATTTCGACAATCGGGTTGTGGACCGTGGTCAGCCCATAACTGGGCCACGAGGCCATATCGATATTGTCAAAGCCGGTCAGGGCCACATCGCCGGGGACGCTGACCCCGATTTCCCTCAAATAGATCATCGCTCCGATGGCCATCGCGTCGTTGGCGCAGACCAGCGCGTCGACCTTGCCGCGTTCCATCAACCGGCGCGCGGCCTCATAGCCGCTGGACACCGAGAAATCGCCATGCTCTTCGGCCTGCAGGGCAAGCCCGGCCCGGTCAAGTGCGGTGATCACACCGGCGCGGCGCTCGGCTGACGACCAGAATCCCCGGGGCCCGGCGATATATCCGAAACGCTGCCGCCCTCCGGCAAGCAACACTTCGACGATCGCACTCATCCCATCGGCATTGC
Organism: Paracoccaceae bacterium; assembly: GCA_050290705.1. Taxonomy (GTDB): domain Bacteria; phylum Pseudomonadota; class Alphaproteobacteria; order Rhodobacterales; family Rhodobacteraceae; genus Sinisalibacter. Next base: position 34,018 of record JBNKIC010000016.1, on the reverse strand, counting down.
GCACGCAGATCGAATCGATTCCGGGCAGGTCCATGATTCGGCCGGACGAGATTAGTGGCACGCCGAGCTTGGTGCAGGACATCGCGATGTCTTCGGCAAGGCTGCCAGAGCGCAGGATCATCGCATCGAGCGGGTAGCGCAGTACGTTTTCAATCGCGTGCCGGGCCACGTCGTCGCTGCCGCCCACCATGATCGGCCACTTTCCTGCGGCGTTGAGCCCAAAGGCAAGGCGCGTGGCGACGTCCTTGTCGTAAGCATTTGGCATATCACCCAAAAAGATCGCTACAAGATTGGACTGCCGCCCCTTCAACCCGGCGGCCAAAGCATTGGGCTGATAGCCCAGCTCGCGGGCGGCTTTCAGGATCCGCGCGCGTTTCTTGGCTTCAATATAGGCACCTTCCGTGAACGCCCGTGAGACTGCAGACCGCGAAACCCCGGCCACATCTGCCACATCTGCTGCAGTAACGCGGCGCGGGCGTTGCCCCGAGCCAGACTTGTTATTGGTCATTGGTGCCTCCACGACCCTCACAGGTTTTACCTATATTAAAAAAGTCTTTCACAATACTATTACACATTGTCATTACGTGAGCACGTGTGCAGGAGATAAACCTGCTCTGCCATTCGGCGGGGGCACCTCTTCCATACGTGACTGGGAGGAGAGGGTCAGCCTCTTGAATATTTAACAGCGCTTCGCAACGCCCGGCTGTGGCGTGACGGGGCGCAGGAGTTTCTCGCCCGCTACGGGGGGAAAATGGAGACTGAGATGAAAACCAAATCCATCATCGGGATGGGCGCAGCGGCTGCGATTTCGCTTCTCGCCAACGCGGCCTACGCCAAAACCCAAATCACCTGGTGGCATGCCATGGGTGGCGCGCTGGGCGACACGGTCAACCAGATCGCGACTGACTTCAACGCCAGCCAGGACCAGTACGAGATCACTCCGGTCTTCAAAGGCTCCTACGAAGAAACCCTGACGGCGGGCATCGCGGCCTTCCGCGCTGGTGAACAGCCGAACATCCTGCAAGTGTTCGATGCCGGTGCCGCCACCGTGATCGGTGCCAAAGGCGCCACCATTCCGGTGCAGGATCTGCTGGCCGACAATGGCGCGAACTTCAACATCGAAGATTACATTTCGGGCGTGCGGTATTTCTATGCCGACAGCAACGGCAAGATGATTGGTATGCCGTTCAACTCGTCCTCGCCGATCCTCTATTACAACGTGGATGCACTGCAGGCCGCTGGTGTCGAAGCCCCGAAAACCTGGGAAGAGTTCGAAACCACCACCGCCCCCGCGCTGAAAGAAGCCGGGTATATCCCGCTGGTGCAATCGCACCTGCCCTGGGAATTTGCCGAAAACTTCATGTCGCGCCACAACCAGCCCTTTGCCACCAACAACAATGGCTATGACGGCGCCGATGGTACCAAGATCCTGATCAACACCCCCGAATATGCGATGCATTGGACGCATGCGAAGCAGTGGCTGGATGATGGCTATTTCGGCTTCTACGGCACCGGCTGGAACGACAATCAGGCGAAATTCGAAGAGGGCAAAGTTGGCCTCTGGATCGGCTCTTCCGGATCATTTGGCGGGCTGATGAAAAAAGACCTGCCGTTTGATTTCTCGGCCACCTATCTGCCGTTCTGGAAATCCATCACCGACGAGGGCTACCAGTCGTTCATCGGCGGCGCCTCGCTCTTTGCCATGTCCGGCAAATCGGCTGAGGAAAACAAAGCCAGCGCGGCGTTCTTTGAGTACCTGACTTCGCCGGAAGTGCAGTATTTCTGGCACAAGGAATCGGGCTACGTTCCGATCACCACGGCGGCCTATGAGATGGCCAAAGCCGACGGCCATTATGACCGCTTCCCGGCTGCCGAAGTGGGCATCCAGCAGCTGTCTCTGAAAGCCGGTGAGAACACCAAAGGCTATCGCATGGGTTTCTATGTGCAGATCCGCGATGTCGAAAATCGCGAATTCAGCCGCATTCTTTCGGGTGAAACCTCGGTGGAAGATGCGCTGGCGACCATCGAAAAAGAAGGCAACGCTCTGCTTGCCCGCTTTGCCAAAACCCAGAACTAAGATCCTGTTTTGAGTTTCTGAAAACCCACCCACTGACGGCCGCAGCCTGCGGCCGTCAGATTTTCAAGAGGGGCCGAGACGTGAAACGTGCCGGATTTATGAACCGCTGGCTACCGATCCTGCTGCTGATCCCGCAGCTTTCGATCGTCGCCATTTTCTTTTACTGGCCTGCCGTTCAGGCGATGCAGTCGTCCTTCTATCTTGAAGACCCGTTCGGTTTCGGGTCGACCTTCGTCGGGTTCGACAATTATTTTGATCTGTTCAAGAACTCGGAATACCTCAAGATCGCTCGCTTCACGCTGATCTTCACCCTGCTTGTCACCTTCTTCTCGCTGGCGCTGGCGCTGCTTTTCGCGGTGAAGGCCGACAAGGTTCTGCGCGGCGCCAAGACCTATCGCACCCTGCTGATGTGGGTCTATGCCGTGGCGCCTCCGGTGGCCGGTTTCATCGGGCTGACGATGATGAACCAGCGCTGGGGTCCGCTGACCGAGCTGTTCAAAAGCCTCGGCTGGGACTTCACCCTAGGGGTGCACTACTTCGATACCGCCTTTGCCGCTGTGGTGGTGGCGGTGTGGAAACAGGTGCCGGTAAACTTCATCTTCTTCCTCTCCGGTCTGCAATCCATCCCGAGATCGGTGCGCGAGGCGGCGCTTCTCGATAACCGCTCCGGCACCCGCCGGTTCTGGGACATCATTTTCCCGCTGCTGGCTCCCACCGGATTTTTCCTGCTGATCACCAACATCACATATTCGCTCTTCGATACGTTCGGCGTGATCGACACGCTGATCAAAGGCGAGCCGGGCAACAACCCGATGACGCTGGTCTACAAGGTCTATGTCGACGGCTTCCGCGGCAATGATCTGGGCGGCTCTTCGGCCCAATCGGTGATCCTGATGATCCTCGTTCTTGCGCTCACCGTCTTCCAGTTCCGGCTGGTTGAACGTCGCATCCATTACACCTGAGGTCTGCCATGTCTGACACGACCAATGCCAATCCCGCCGCGCCGGTTGCCCCGCGTCGCAAACTGCGCTGGAGCGTGGTTGCCGATCATACGGTGCTGATCCTCGGTTCGATCTTCATGCTGCTGCCGCTGCTGATCGTGCTGCAAACCACCACCACGCCCGATGTGGAAACGATGAAATTCGGCCCGTCGCTGACCATCGGCACCGAGCTTGGCCATAACTTCTACACGGCGATGTTCGAGGCGTCGGGCTTCTCCGGGGCCAATACCGGCCTCAATATGCTGAAAAACTCGTTCATCCTCGGCATCGGCTTTGCCTTCGGCAAGATCGTGGTGGGGATGCTGGCGGCCTATGCCATCGTCTATTTCCGCCTGCGCTTCGCCACCTTCGCCTTCTGGATGATCTTCACCACGCTCCTGTTGCCGCTCGAAGTGCGTATCCTGCCCTCCTATGAGGTCGTGCAGAAGCTCGGGATGCTCAACACCTATCAGGGGCTCATCATCCCGCTGATCGCTTCGGCCACCGCCACCTTCTTTTTCCGGCAGTTCTTCCGCTCGGTGCCGGAAGAGCTGGTCGAGGCTGCACGGATCGACGGGGCAGGGCCGGTGAAGTTTTTCATCGACATCCTCGTTCCGCTGTCGCGCACGATGATCGCCGCGATGTTCATCATCATGTTCGTCTATGGCTGGAACCAGTATCTGTGGCCGACGATGATCACCACCGACGAGACGATGTACACGCTCGTACGTGGGATCAAGCAGGTGGTGCAGGTGCTCGAAGGCAATAACGTGCCCGAATATGGCCGCGCCAACCTCTTGGCCATCATCGCAATCATTCCGCCTGTCGCGGTCGTCATTTTCTTCCAGAGCTGGTTCGTCAAGGGCCTCACGGAATCGGACAAATAAGGAATTTCCCTCATGGCTCAGGTCAAACTGGACTCCGTGCGCAAAACCTATCCCAACGGATACGAAGCCGTCGTGCCCTGTTCTTTCGATATCCCGGATGGCGAATTTGTCGTGCTCGTCGGCCCGTCCGGCTGCGGTAAGTCCACGCTTCTGCGCATGATCGCGGGGCTGGAAGATGTGTCGGAAGGCACCGTGAGCATTGGCGAGCGGGTGGTGAACAATATCGACCCGGCAGATCGCGACATCGCCATGGTCTTTCAGAACTATGCGCTCTACCCGCATATGACCGTGCGCAAGAATATCGGCTACGGGCTGAAAAACCGCAAAACCCCCGCCGATGTGATCGAGGCGAAGGTGCAGGAGGCAGCCCAGATGCTAAACCTCACCGAGTATCTCGACCGCAAGCCCAGCCAGCTGTCCGGTGGCCAGCGCCAGCGGGTGGCGATGGGTCGCGCCATCGTGCGAGACCCGGCGCTGTTTCTGTTCGACGAGCCGCTGTCGAACCTCGACGCCAAGCTGCGCAACCAGATGCGGATCGAAATCAAGGCGCTGCAACGCCGCCTTGGCGTGACCTCGGTCTATGTCACCCATGATCAGGTGGAAGCCATGACCATGGCCGACCGGATCATCGTGCTGAATGGCGGGCGGATCGAACAGATCGGCACGCCTTCCGAGATCTATCACAATCCGGCGTCAACCTTTGTGGCCTCGTTTATGGGTGCTCCGCCGATGAACCTGGTCGAAGCCGAATACCGCGATGGCCATATCTGCCTGGGCGCGACGCCAACCATCGCTGCGCCATCGCAGAAGACCGGCAAGGTCACCCTCGGCATCCGGCCCGAAGATGTGCGGCTCGACCCTGAGGGCGCGTTCAGCTTCGACGTTCGTCTGATCGAAGAACTGGGCGCACACCGGCTGCTGCATGGCGAGATCGAGGGCCAAACCTTCAGCGTGCATGTGCTGAAAGACATCCCGGTCGAGCCGGGCCTGCACCGCGTGCGCTTCAAGGAAAAGGGCCTGTCCCTGTTCGATCACGAAACGGGTGCGCGTCTGTGATTTCAATCCTCGATGACTTGCCGCCGGTCACGGCGGATGACCGCGCCCGCCTTCTGGCCACGCCGCGAACCTCTGATGCCCATCGGGCACTGATGGCCGCCACGCCTGCGATGAATGCGGTTCAGACCGGCGGAGCCGCCACCGCCGAGCGTCTGCCCGCCCGGCTTTCGGTGGTGGCCTGGAATGTCGAGCGCTGCCTGTTCCCCAGTGAAAGTGCGGCCCATCTTGCCCCGCTCAGCCCCGATGTGGTGCTGCTGTCTGAGGTGGATCACGGCATGGCCCGCACCGGCCAGCGCCACCCCAGTGCCGAGATGGCGCAGGCGCTGGGCATGACCTACGCTTACGGCGTCGAGTTTCACGAGCTGGATCTGGGCGGTGCAACCGAGCGCCGGTTCTGTCAGGACGATTTCAACGCGCTGGGCTGGCATGGCAACGCCATCCTGTCTGCCGTGCCGTTCGAAAAGGTCACGATGATCCGGCTGGACGATCACGGCCATTGGTTCGTGCCCGAGGGCGATGCCACCGATCCCGGCCAGCCGCGCCTTGGCGGGCGCATGGCGCTGGCGGCGGTGCTGCCGACGGCTGAAGGCCCGATCTGCGTGGTGTCGACCCATCTGGAAAGCAATGCCACATCCACCCACCGCGAGGCGCAATTCCAGCTGCTCCTCGATGCGGTCGAGGCGTTTGCCCCCGATATGCCGGTGATCATCGGTGGCGATCTTAATACCGGCAACCATCTGCCGCCGGATTTCGACTGGCGACGCGAGGGGCTGTTCGATCTGGCCCGGGCGCGCGGCTATGGCTGGGAGGCAACGCCGGAGGGCACAACCACGCGGCCCAGCCTGATTACCCCGCATCCTGATCGGGTGATGAAGCTTGATTGGTTCTGCACCCGTGGGGTGAGCTGCCTGGAAAACCGACTTCTGCCCTCGCTCAGCCCTGATGGCGTGCCGCTCTCCGATCACGACGCGGTGGCCTTTACCGGCGCGCTGGGCTGAGCTTAGGGTCCGCTCCAGACGGAGCTGCGGGCGGGGTGTGATCCCCGCCCGTCGTCGTTTCAGCCCTGCAGGGCTTCCCACATTTCGCGGTCGCGCTGGGCGGTCCAGATGCGGGGGGTGTCGATGCCGCGCGCTTCGTCATAGGCACGGGCGACGTTGAAGGGCAGGCAGTGCTCGTAAATCGCGTAATCGGCGAATTTCGGATCGCATTCGGCGCGCACCGCGTCCCAGGCCTCTTTCAAGCTGCCGCCGCGCGCCACGACGCGCGCCACCGGCTTATAGGTCGAGCGCACGAAATCGGCGGTGTTGGCGAGGGCTTTCGCCACCATCTCTTCGCCCACCAGTGCATCACCGCGGCCCGGCGCGATGGCTTTCGGTTCAAAGGCGGCGATATTGTCCAGCGTGTCTTCCCAGTCGCCAAAATGCCCGTCGCCGCAATAACAGGCCGAGTGATATTCGACGATATCGCCAGTAAACATCACTTCCTGATCCGGCACCCAGATCACCGCATCGCCCGCCGTGTGGGCGCGGCCCAGCTTCATGATCTCGACCCGGCGCTTGCCGAGCATCACGGTCATATCTTCGCTGAAGGTCGTGGTCGGGCGGGTCAGGCCGGGGATTTCCTCATGGCCCTGAAACAGGCGGGGGAAGCGGCCAAATTCACTGTCCCAATCTTCCTGCCCGCGCTCTTCCACCATCGCAGCGGCGACATCGGACATGATGATCTCGCGCGCGCCGTAAGCGCTGGCGCCCAGCACCCGCACCGCGTGGTAATGGGTCAGCACCACGTGGCTGATCGGCTTGTCGGTTACGCCGCGCACGCACTCGATCACCTTGCGGGCAAGGCGCGGGGTGGCTTGGGCTTCGACGATCATCACGCTCTCGTCGCCGATGATCACGCCGGTATTGGGGTCACCCTCGGCGGTGAAGGCGTAAAGCCCTTCGCCCACCTGGGTGAAGCTGATGGTTTTGTCTTCCATATCGCCTTGCGATGCGAATGCCTTGCTCATTGGATCAGTCCTGTTTCTGTGCCCAGTCGGGCAGATTTTCTGCGGGCAGCACCTTGCCGGTGCAGGCGCCAAAGCCGATGCGATAGCCATCGCCTTTCGCCGCGCCATAGAGTGTCAGCCGGTCGCCATCTTCGAGGAAGCTGCGGTTTTCACCGCTATCGAGCGTGATCGGTTCCTTGCCGGACCAGCTCAGCTCCAGCATCGATCCACGGCTGTCGGGTGCCGCACCCGAGATGGTGCCGGAGCCCAGAAGATCGCCCACCCGCATCGGGCAGCCGGAGGTGGTGTGGTGGCAAAGCTGCTGGGCGGCGGAATAATACATCTCGCTGTAGTTTGTTCGGGAAATGATGGTTTCATCGCCATTTTCCGGGGCCAGCCCGACCGAAAGGTCGATATCGTACAGCATCGGGCCGGGCTCGCTGAGGTAAGGCAGCAGCTCGCGCTCGCGCTCCGGTGTCGAGGTGCGGAACGGCTCCAGCGCTTCACGGGTCACGATCCAAGGGCTGATCGTGGTGGCGGTGGCCTTGGCCTGAAACGGGCCGAGCGGCTGGTATTCCCAAGCCTGAATATCGCGTGCCGACCAATCGTTCAGCAGCACATAGCCAAAGATCATATCGTCAGCCTCAACCACCGAGACCATGCCATTAGACGGCGTGCCGACAATCGCGCCCATTTCCAACTCAAGATCAAAGCGAGCGCAGGCCCCGAAACGCGGCAGGGCTTCATCGGGGGCTTTTAGCTGACCATTGGGACGGGTCACATCCGTGCCTGACACCACCACTGACGAGGCGCGGCCATTATAGCCGATGGGGATCGACAGCCAGTTCGGCGGCAGCGCGTTTTCCGCCCCGCGAAACATCGTGCCCACATTCACCGCATGGTTCTTGCCGGCATAGAAATCGGTATATTCGCTGACCCGAAACGGCATATGCAGCACGGCCTTGTCCATCGGCACCGAATAGGTGGTCAGCGCATCCTGCGTGGCCTCGACGGCACTGTCGGCCAGCATCGCAGTCAGAGCGGCGCGATAGGCCGACCAGGCTTGCGGCCCCAGCTCCATGAAATCATTCCAATAGGGTGCATCGAGCACATCGGCTTCGGGATCAGCGCGCAGAATGCCCGCCTCTTCCAGCCCGGTGGCGTCGATGATCCGGTCGCCGATGGCCACCCCGCAGCGCAGATCGCCATCCTCCACCGAAAACACCCCATAGGGCAGGTTGTTGAGTGGGAAATCCGTGTCAGCGCGATTGGCGCTTTCGATCCAGCTTTTCATCAGCGTCATTTGTCATCCGATCTTTCGGGGCAGGGGCGACCCCTGCAACATGCGCGCACATTCTCACAAACTTGTTGCATATGCAACGAGATTGTCCGGGCTGACAGGATGGCGCGGTCAGAGCCGCCGGGCGCGCATGGCAAAGATCTGTCGCACGGTCCGGCTGACCGGCACGGTGCGGAATATATCGCGCATCATCTTCACATCCGCTGCGATCCCGGCAAGGCGTCCGTGTTTGGTCGATTTCAGCGGGCTATCGACTTCGGGCCAGCGCACCACGGCAATCGGAAAGTCTTCCGCCAGCCACAGATCGTTCATGAACACTTCCAGCCCAAAGCGGGGCAGGGCGAGCAGGGCGTCAAGCTCATTGGCCAGCAGCGCGCGCGGCATCACCCGCTCGCCGGAAATATAATCGATCCCGATGGCGCGCCACGGCCAGGGCGAATTGCGGCGCAGACTGATCGAGGCCCCGGCGTGCCCCTCGGCGACCGGCGCAATCAGCGCGGTCAGATGTTCGGGATCAAGCCCCTGCAAATCGGTGTCGATCAGCATCAGATGGCTGCCCTCAGCGGCCTCGATGCCAGTGGCCACGGCGCGGGTCTTGCCACCATTTTGCGGCTGTACGATCACCCGGATCCCCTCGTGCCGCGCGGCATAATCGTGGGCAATGGCGGCGGTGTCGTCGGTCGAGCCATCGTCGATCACGATCACTTCGCCGATCAGCGCATGGCCCGCTACCGCTTCCAGCACCGCCCCGATCCGCGGCGCCTCGTTATAGGCGGGCAGGATGCAGGAAATGACGGCATGGGTCATTTTTTCGACCACCGATGCAAAAGCCAGATCACGCCGCCCACGACGATGATCCCAAGCGCGATCAGCGAAGCGCGGGTGATCCAGTCGTCAATGCGGCTATAGGCCGAGCCGAGCGTATAGCCGACCGCGACGAAAAACAGGCTTTTCGGGATCGTGGCAACAAGGTTGAGCCACACAAACCGCCACAGCCGAACCTTGCCCAGACCGGCCGCCACCAGAACCGCTGCGCCTGCCGAATGGGTGATCTTGCCCATGATCAGCGTGCGGGTGCCATGAGCGCGGAAATGCTTAGCCAGGCCCACCAGGCGGGCGCGGTTCAGCCCCAGCTTGTCGCGCCAGCGTTTGGGCAGTCGGTGCAGCCCCCAACGCCCAAGCGCATAAAGCCCGACATCGCCGACCACATCGGCAATGATGACGATCAGCGCCACGCTCCAAAGGTTGAGAATATGCTGACTGGCCAGCCATGCCGCGATGACGGTGACAATCGGCCCTTCCAGGACAGCAAGCGGGGCGATCACCGCCAGTCCGTGCTTCGAGGCAAGGACTACAATAGTTTCAAGGCCAATCATTGCTCTTAGATATGCTCCGAATCCGAAGCCGCAATATGGGTGCCGCGCCACGAAATGTCACGCCCGCGCCATGTCGCAATCCAGATGGCAGGCAAAAGTGCATCACGCAGCGGCATCGCCACAAGATCGCGCAGCCCGTGGGGCCAGCCGGCGATCACCGCCAGCAGATATTCGATCCCATACCAATAGGCCGCCAGCGCCAGTACCGCCCAGAGCGGCGCCTGCCCCGGAGCGACCAGCACAAGCATGATCAGAAGCGGCAGCGCAAAGCCTTGTAGGATTTCCGGCAGAAACAGCGCCATATAGCCGTCGCGCCGGATTTTTGACCAGCGCAGCTGCCGACCCCAGGTCTGGGCAAAGCTGCGCGTTCCGACCGGATGGTCAAACAGCCGCCGCGCCAGCCGCACGTTCAGCCCCTGTCCGCGCACCAGCTTGGTGCTCGCCAGATCCTCAGCCATCTCATTCCCCAGCGCCTTAAGCCCGCCACCGGCTTCGATCACCGGACGGGAGTAAAACAGCGTCTTGCCTTGGGCAAACCCGATCCCGATGCTGTCGGCGGCCAGCTGCCAGCGGGCCTGATAGGTGTTGAGAAAAGCGCATTCGACCGCGCCCCAGAGATTGCCCGGACGGTTGCCCGCCGCCGGAGCAGACACCGCGCCGGTGCCCGGACGCCACGCTGCCACGAGCTGACGCAGATAGTCCGGCGGCAGCATCAGATTAGCATCGGTGATGCAGATATGGTCAGACGTGGCTGCGCGATAGCCCTTGGCCATGTTGTTCAGCTTGGGATTGGCGCTGATCTGGTCTTCGCCAATCAGGATCTGTGCATTCACCTCGGGATGCGCGTCGATCAGGGTCAGCACTAGCGCAATGGCGGGATCGTCAGCCGAGCCCGCGCAGAACAGCACTTCGTAATCTGGGTAATCCTGCTCGAACGACGAGGCGAGCGTTTCGTGGTCGAAGGTATCAATCCCGCAGACCGGCCGCACCAGCGAGATCCGGGGCAGCTCTTCCTCGGGGACGATCCGCATCGGCACCAGATAACGCCAGGCCGTCAGCGCCGCGCTGATCAGGTGAAGGCCGGCCAGAACAATCAAAGCCGCCGCAAGGGCGCCTGTGATCATGCCTGCGGTTCCGCCGAAACCGAGGCGCTGACGGTCGCCGGAGCGGGTGCCTGAACCGGGCGCGGCGCAGAGTCGGCCACAATCTCGTATAGCTTAACCTGCCCGTCGTGCTCTTCGATCAGCGCGCTCATGCTGTCGATCCAGTCGCCACTATTGGCAAACAGCGTATTGCCCACCGTGCGCAGGGCGGGTTTGTGCGAATGGCCGCAGATCACGCCATCGGCGCCGGTCGCTTCGGCCAGACGCGCCAGCCGGATTTCAAAACTGTCGCCCAGCATGATGGAATTGAACCGCCCGATCAGGCGTTCGCTGAGGCTGCGCTCAAACCGCTCTTCGCCGATCCAGCGCATGATATGCGCGTCGATCTTGCGCACCGCGGAGTCGATCCGCGAACCAAGGCGGGTCATGAAGTGCCAGCGCATCATCCGCGAATCGCACTGGTCGCCATGCAGCACCAGATAGCGGGTGCCATCGGCGGTCACGTGAATCATCGCTTCGCGTTTTTCGCTATGGGCAAAGGGCGGCTTGGCTCCCGGTGCGCGCATCGCGGTATCATGGTTGCCCGGCAGGTAGACGATCCGCGCGCCCGCGCGATGATGCCGGTCCAGTTCGCGCAGGATCGCGTCATGGTCCGTGCTCCAATGCACCTGCCCACCATGCCAGATGTCGAGAATATCGCCGACCAGATAGATCGTATCCGCATCAATACGGCGCAAAAAATCCAAGATCGGTTTCGGCTGACAGGCCCGCGAACCGAGATGGAAATCCGACAGGAACACTGATCGGCAAGATTTGGGCGCCGTCGACACGGCAGTGAATGGCAGCATTCTGCGTCTCCGATGGACTCGTCCAGGGCAATCGCAAATTTCTGTTGCGCTTATATGACACGGGATCTTTGCTGGCCAGCAAAGATTACCGCAACCTTAAGATCTCACCGGGCCGGAGGTGAGCGGAAATTTTCCTATCTAATTAAGGTTTTGGCGGTTTTCAGGGGCAGAAACGACACCGCCCTCTGTTGCTTTTCGGTGACGTGCGCATTTTTTAGAACGAGACTTCCACGCCGGGCAGCTTCAGCGCCTTCATCAGGTCGCGCAATTCCTGCCGGGCGGCGACATTGGAAATGTTCATCTGACCCACCACGCCGACATCGCGCAGATCAAGCAGGGTCAGGCCGCGCGGGAACAGCTCGCGGAAAATCACCCGCTCGTTGAAGCCCGGCGCGGTGCGAAAACCGATCCGGTTTGACAGATCGGTGAGCGCCTTGCCCATCTTTTCCTTGTTGATCATCGCCTGCGCGCCCAGCCGGTTGCGCAGCACGATCCAGTCGATCGCTCGCATCCCGGCCTGCGCGCGCAGCTGGCGGGCATTCCAGACCATTTCGGAATAGACCGACGGGCCAAGGATCTGGCCGCTTTCCCCATCGATATGGGCGAGCAGATCGAAATCGACGAAGCTGTCGTTCAGCGGGGTGATCAGCGTATCGGCCAGCGAATGCGCCACCTGGCTGAGGCGGGTGTGCGAGCCGGGGCAGTCGATCAGGATGAAATCGCTTTCGGCTTCCAGCCCCGACACCGCCTGGCTCAGCCGCCGGTCATAGACATTCTCGCCGGGTTGCAGCGAGGACTGATCAATCTCGGGCAGGTCACGGTAGCTGGGCGTGGGCAGATCAATCCCGTGGCGCTCCATCGTGGCTTTGCGGTTGGCCAGATAGCGGGCCACGGTCTTCTGGCGAAGGTCGAGGTCGAGGACCCCCACACGATGCCCCATCCGGGCCAGCGCCGTTGCCACATGCATCGACACGGTCGATTTGCCCGCGCCGCCCTTTTCGTTTCCGACAACGATAATATGTGCCACGTCCTGCCCTTACCCGCTATGCGCCGTATTCGCGCTTTAGGCGAGCATAGCCCGACAGGGCTCCGGAGAAAAGATGTGAGCTACTCGATGGGGTGGCCGAATACGACGTTGGCCGCCCCAAGCCGGGCATCAGGGCGAAAGCGGCGGTGCAGAGTGCGGGTTGGGCGCCAGATGTTCGAGGGGTGCCCGAACTCGAACAGGGGTCTAACATTATGATAGTTATAGCGTTACCGCTAACTGTTCGAAGTTTTCGCGATAGGCGTTGAGCGCGATTTCGGGAGGGGTTGAGAGGGCACCCATCAGTGGCGCTGGGGAGCGGTTGCCCTAGCTGATCGGGATCAAGGTTTTTGCGGTGGGGGAGGCGCTAGGCTCTCGGGGTGGAACCGAGAGGGGGCGAGAGATGAAACTGGTTTTGATCACGTTGCTCATCCTTGTCGGGATCGGGATTGCCGTGCTGGTGGGCTGGCGGCAGCTGGATCGCTGGGCGGATCGGGCCGAGATGGCGCGGCTGATGGCGCAGCAACCGGCGGCGCCTGACAGGTTTTCGCCAGAGATGGTGGCCGATCTGCCCGAACCGGCGCGGCTCTTCTTCAGCTTTGCGATTGCGGAAGGAACGCCGCTCTACACCGTTGCTAAGCTCGATATGGTGGGGCAATTCGGCCTCGGCAGCAAGGCGGCCCCCAATTACCAACCGATGCAGGCGCGGCAGGTGCTGGCGGCGCCGGAGGGTTTTGTCTGGGCGATGTCCGGTGGGGCGGGGGTGATGCGGGTGGGCGGATCTGACAGCGGAACATGGACGCGGTTCTGGCTGTTTGGGTTTGTGCCCATCGTGCGGGCGGGTGGCACGGAAGACCATATCCGCTCGGCCTTCGGGCGCTATGCGTCGGAGGCGATTTTCTGGACCCCGGCGGCGGTGTTGCCCGGGTCGGATGTGACATGGGAAGAGACCGGCAAGCCGGATGTGGCCCGTATGACGATGCGCCGCGGCGCGCTGGTGCAATCGGTGGAGCTGACCGTGGGGCCGGATGGCCAACCGCTGCAGGCGTCATTTCAGCGCTGGAGCAATGCCAACCCCGACAAGGTGTTTCGCCAGCAACCCTTCGGCGGCACCCTGTCGGATTTTCGCGCGTTTGGCGGCTTTCGCCTGCCAACCCATGTCGAGGCTGGGAACATGTTTGGAACCGACGATTACTTCCCGTTCTTCATCGCGGATGTGACGGCAGTAAGCTTTCCGCAGCCGGGGGAGTGAGGCGTGCCGCATTGGGGCGATGCCTGCGGTCCAAATCCATCACCCCCAACGAAAAACGCCGCCCCCAAAGGAGCGGCGTTCCAATGCAATGGTCTCAGGCTTAGAAGCCGAGGCCGGCATATTTGTTTTTGAACTTCGACACGCGACCGCCGGTATCCATCAGGCGCGAGTTGCCGCCGGTCCAGGCCGGGTGCACGGTGGGGTCGATGTCGAGCGACAGCGTGTCGCCTTCTTTGCCCCAGGTCGATTTCATCTGCAGGATGGTGCCATCGGTCATTTTGACGTCGATGAGGTGGTAATCGGGATGAATGTCCGTTTTCATCGAGTCTCTCCTTACTTGGCCAGCGGCTTGTAGTGGGTGTCTTCTGCGATCCGGGCCGATTTGCCGCGACGCGCACGCAGGTAGTAGAGTTTAGCGCGGCGCACACGGCCACGACGCACCACTTCGATCGAATCGATGTTGGTCGAGTGGAGCGGGAAGACGCGCTCGACGCCCTCACCAAACGAAATCTTGCGGACGGTGAACGAACCCGCGATGCCTTTGCCGTTTTTACGGGAAATGCACACGCCTTCGTAGTTCTGCACCCGGCTGCGGGTACCTTCCGTCACTTTGTAGCCGACACGAATGGTGTCGCCCGCCTTGAAATCCGGAATTTCGTTGCCCAGCGCGGCGATTTGCTCGGCTTCCAGTTCTGCGATCAGGTTCATCCGATCACTCCTATGCTGCTCGCGGTTGTTCCGCGAAGATGTGCCGCCTCAGAGCTCCGTGTCTTCGATCGGGTCCGCATCTGCGCCCGCCGGAGGTTCAGGTCGTCTTTGCTTTTCATATTTCCCCGCGCCGGGTCCGCCGAAGAAGCGGGCGAACAGGAAAATAGTCCACAGGCCGATTCCGACCCCAGACGGGCGGGGTATAGGGCCAGCGGCGCAAGGGATCAAGCTCTTTGACGGCCTGTCCGCTATGGGTGTTGACAAAGTGTCTAAAAATGGACAATGTGTCAAATTATGAAAGCAAGCGAACGACAACGTGAAAATATCATCGCAGCGACGATGGCCCTGGTTTCGCGCCGGGGGCTGGCTTCGCTCAGCCTGTCTGACATTGCTGGCGAGGCCGGGGTGAGCCGCCAGACGGTTTACAATCACTTTCCCGATACGGCTGCGGTGCTGGAGGCCGCTCTTGATGCTCATGGGGTGGCCATGGTGGCCCATGTCGGGGCGATGATGGACGAAGCGGGCAGCGCGCGCGACAAGCTCGGGGCGCTGGCGCGGTTCATGATCGAGATGGCCGATCCCGCGCATGACACTTTGCCGTTTGAGGCGGCGCTGTCAGCCGAAGCGCGGGCAAGGCTTGGCCGCCATACCGGGGCGTTGCGCGATGCCATTGCCGATGTGCTGGAACCCACAGCAGAGGTCGATGCACGGGCCGATATGATCTGGACGCTGATCGAAGCCTCCTCTCACAGCGCCGCGCGCCATCCTGAGGCCAAACCCCGATTGTTGACCATCCTTCTTGCCGCACTGGATGCGGCGATCTGATCCGGAGACACTTATGAAAAAGCTTTTGAAATGGGCCGGTATTGCCCTTGGTATCCTTGTGCTGGCCGCAATATTCGTGCCCTTTCTCATCCCGGTCAGGCCGATTGAAGGGCTTGCGCCGGTGGCAAGCCTTGCCGGGCCTGACGATCACTTTGTCACGCTGCCCTTTGACGGCACTGATGGGGTCGATATTCGCTATGTCGAGGCCGGGGCGCCTGATGCCGAGCGCACCTTCATCATGATCCATGGCTCGCTGTTCAATGCCGCAACCTGGGATGAGGTCATGGCGGATTTTGCCACGCGCGGTCGGGTGATCGCCTATGATCGTGCGCCCTATGGGCTGAGCGAAAAGCTCCAGCCGGGCGATTGGACGGGCGCTGCTCCCATAGGCGCGGATGCCAGCGTGGCGCGCGTGACGGCGCTGATGGACGCGCTGGGCGTCGAACGCGCGGTGCTGGTGGGCAATTCCTATGGGGCGGTTGTGGCGGCTCGTGCGGCGGCGGCCAACCCCGACCGGGTCGAGGCGTTGGTGTTGGGGGATGCGGCGGTTTATGTGAATGAAAACATGCCCGGCTGGATCATGGATTTGCCGCAGGTCCAGCACCTCGGCCCCCTGATGGCGCGGACGATCGGCAGCTCTGAAACATTTGTGAAAGCCACCTGGGGCGCGCCCGAGGCGATGCCCGCCGAACGGCTGGCCAAAACCCTGATCCACACCCGCGCCGAAGGCTGGGACAGTGCGTTTTTTGCCTATCTGCAGAACTGGACGACCCCGGACATGGACCCGGTGATTGCCTCGCTTACCATGCCCACGCTTGTGGTCAGTGGCGAAAAGGATGGTGTGGTGCCGCTGGCGGATAGTGAAAAGCTGTTTAACGCCCTGACAGGCAGCGACCTGGCCGTGCTGCCCGATTGCGGACACGTGCCACAAGAAGAATGCCCGGGCGCGTTCTCAGAGGCTGTGCTGAACTGGGTCGATAACAAGCTCTAGGCAAAAGCAGAGGGTGGCCGCTGAAACGGGCCACCCTCTTTTGTGCACCTTCAGATCATTTGGGCCGGGCTTAGTCGTCCGTCAGATCGACCACCGCCGCGTCGGGCGCGTTTTTCTTCACCGATTCAATGCCATTGTCGCGGCCTGCGGTGCTTTCATAGCTTTCCGAGGTGCCGATGACCTGACCATTCGTGGCCTTGAGATTGAACATCGGCTTGCCCGAGCTGGTTTCCTTGCGCTCATAGCGCGCGTCATCGGGGGCGTTGCTTTTCACCGAGTCGATGCCGTTTTCGGCGCTGGCGCGTTGCTTGTAGCCTTCGCTTGCCAGAATGATCTCGCCATTGCCCGCTTTCAGACGAAAGCGAAACTCGCCAGCCTTGTCTTTGTAGAGTTCAAATTTACCAGCCATATCAGCCCCCGTTTACATAATTACCGCTCAACTATCGGCCAGAGCAGGCCAAAGCGCAACGGTCGGGTGGGGGGAAGCTCTGCCTGGCTTTCCCCGCAATGCATCGGGGGCAGGGGTCAGCCTTTGTCGCTGTCCTTGGCGATATGGGCGGCCCAGAGGTCGGGGCGGCGGGTGCGGGTGATCTCTTCAGCCTGCGCCTGACGCCATTTCTCGATCTCGCCGTGATGGCCGGACAGAAGCACATCGGGGATCTTGCGGCCGCGCCATTCGGCGGGCTTGGTGTATTGCGGATGCTCCAGCAGCCCGTGGGAAAAGCTTTCCTCTTCGGTCGAGGCGTAATTGCCCAGCACCCCGGGCAGCAGCCGCACGGTGGCGTCGATCATCGCCTGTGCGGCCAGCTCGCCGCCGGTCATGACGAAATCGCCAAGGGAAATCTCTTCGATCCCGTATTCCTCGATCACGCGTTCATCGACGCCTTCGAAGCGGCCACAGATGAAGGTGACCCCATCGCAAGCGGCAAAGCGGCGCGCGGTGGCCTGATCGAAGCGCCGCCCGCGTGGGGAGAGGTAGACCAGCGGCCAGCGGGCACGCTCGACCGGGGTGCCATCGCTGGCGGCATCAATCGCCTTGGCCAGCACATCGGCGCGCAGCACCATCCCGGCACCGCCGCCTGCGGGTGTGTCATCGACATTGCGGTGCTTACCCTCGCCGAACTGGCGCAGCTCGACCGTGTCCAACCGCCAGCGGCCCTCATTCAGGGCTTTGCCGGTCAGGCTTTCGCCCAGCACGCCGGGAAAGGCGCCGGGGAACAGGGTGATCACCCGCGCCTCCCAGGCTCCGGCCAGTTGAGGAGTGTCCTCCATCAGGCTGCGCGGCGTCAGGGTCGCGGTGATGTTCAGCCGGCCATGAGATTTGGCCCCGGCGGATTTGGGGGCCACGGATTTGGGATCAGGGGATTTGGGTGTGTCGCTCATGCCGGTCTTCTAGCGGGTTGTGGGGGCTAGGTGAATGGCACTTTGCTATTTCAGCGCGGCAACATCATTTGCCAGCACTTCATAGCCTTCGCCGGTAAAGACCTCGGCCAGTTGGCGCAGCCAATCGGGATCGGGCATCCGGGCGCGCGGGGGGGCGAGGGCGATCAGGGCGCGCAGCCGGTCGCGGGCTTCGGCGCGCACCATCGCATCGGGCGCGGTCAGAAGCAGCATCGGGGCGAGCGCCGCCTCGCCGCGCGCCATCAGCCTGCGCGTTACCGTGCCATCGGCCATGTAGCGCAGTAGCGCGTAATCGACGACGGGTTCGTTTTCGGGCGGCTCGGCGCCTGCGAGATCATAGAACGGATCGAAGGCATCGGCGCCCACCTCGTCGGTCAGGCCCTGCACGATCAGATCGACCGCGCCCTGATCCCAGCTTTCCAGCGCTCTTAGCGCGTCGAGGCGGGCGTGCAGCGACAGCAGGGTTTCGGGGTGGGGTTTGGGCCAGCCGCCCTTGGGCGGGCGCGGCAGATCGTCGGCGGTCATGCGCGACAGCGAGGCCAGCAGGCTATCCAGCATCACGTCCATCTCGGCGGCGTCGCGGAAGGCCCAGGCGCTGACGCCTGCGGCCAGCGTGCTGACCAGCACCGGCGCCCAGAGCGGCAGCATGATCGCCGCGCCAAGCTTGGCAAGGGCAAGCCCGGCGCCCCAAAGGATCGCGACCAAGGCAATCTGTTCGATGGCCAGAAGGATCATCCCCATCCGACCGGAGATCTTGGTCAGATCGGGCTTGTGCGTGACCGAGGCGTGCAGAAGGCACAGCGCGGCAAAGACCGGCAGCACTGTCCAGCCATGACGGGCCAGCCCGGCCAGCATCGGGCCGCCATAGAGCAGGGCCGCGAGCAGCCAGAGCCAGACACGACTGTATCGGCTGATCATCTTCCCTTTCCCTTCCCTATCGCCGCACCTAAACTCTCGGAAACCGGAGTTTTTCCGGATTATAAGAGCTTTCTCCGGACACAACACCGATTTTCTGGTCTTCGCGGCGTGAGATTTCTGGTGTTCGCCTGGTTCGGAAGGTCCGAACACTGGCGCAACCTGCGAAACCCCACCTCACTTGCTGGAAGACTGGCGCTCTTTCAATATCATTTTGCGTTTGGCAGCATGAAGGGCACGACGACGCCATCGTTTGCGATTCATTTCCAGAAAGGTTTGGGTCAGGGCTGTGGACGGGCCGCGATTGCTGCGAGGGGCGGGTGCGAGGCGGGCTTCGACCTCGGCCGGAGGGTCGATGAGATCGAGCAAAGCACGCGCCGGTCCAAAGCGATCGGACCCGTAGATTTCAAGTGGTGCAATATGCACGGGTACCGGGGCGATGGCGCTGGCAATCTCTTGCGCCTCTGTGGCCAGATCCGGGGGCGATGTGAAGCCCGCGCGAAAGCTTGCATAGTCTTGCCGCATTGGCCGGGTGCGCACGACATGACGCCAGGTGCTTTCCAGAAAGCCTTCGCCCTCGCGGGTGGTATAGAGAAACGCGATCTCGACATCGGCACCAAACCGGTGCTGCAATCCACGGATGATCTCTTGGGCCAGAGGGATTGCCATCGGCGCATAACGGTGGTGCGGGCGCAGCCGGAAATCACGATAGCCAAGGATCGTTCCCGAGAAGTTTTCGCGGCTGATGATGATAGTGGGGGTGTCGGGAACGGTGTTCAGAAACCTCCGAAAGCCGCGCCGGAACAGCCAGCGTCTGAAGGCGTCCGGGCGCGCCCCGAAGAAACCGCCAAGTCGGTGGGCCGGTTTCAGTCGATCTTTCAGATAGATCCCGACATCGGGTGCCAGCAGGTGTTCGTTCTGTTCCAGAAAACCCTGCAGGCTGGTGGTGCCGGTCTTGTGAAACCCCGCGTGAACGATGACGCGGGTCATATGCCTTTGTTCTTCTGTTGCATTGTTTCGGACTGAGACGTGCCTGGCCCTGACCGCCGTGGGTCGGCAACCCCGAGCAGGGCCAGAATGTCGGTTTTCGTTTCGGCAAGCTCGTGATCCGACAGCTCTGATCCGTTCAGATCGCGCAGAACCTCGTGCCATTCATTGTCAGGGGATGCTTTGAGGCGGCGATGCGGCGTGAGCCTTGAAATCTCATCCGCCTGCATCCCCATGGCTGACAGGATCGGCGTGGCCGGACCGAGGGGCGTGCTCTGGCTTTCTTCCAGCGGCGCGGCGATCAGCTCAAAGGGCGCAATGGCGGCGGCGACAGCATTGAGCATTGGCGCAAAATGCGCGGTATCGGCAAAGCGCGCGGCAAAACTATCAAAATCTTCGGTGATCCGGTGCACTTTCAGGTTTTGCCAATAGAGGCTGCGCAGCCAGGCATCGGGCGCACGGGTGCTGACCAGAAAGCTGACCTCGGCACCGGTGCCGAAACGCCTGCGCAAGGCATCTGCAAACACGCCCATCAGACCGGGCATGGCCGCATAGGAGTGCACGGCAGGATGCCCGGGCAACTGGCCCGACAGATCGACATTGCAGATACAAATATCGCGCCCATCGTCAGGCAGGGCGGCGAGGCGCTGATCTACGGCCTGACGGAAAGCATTCTCGCGCTCTTGCCCAGGCGCTTCGCTCTGCCGTTTCGCGGCATCGCTGACCTCCTGCCAGGTTTTGCGCCCGATGATATGCATATGCGGGGCGAGCGCGTCGCTATTGCCCCGCAAAGTAGCTTCGGCGGTGGAGGTACCGGTCTTGTGCAGGCCAAAATGCACAACGATCCGTCTCATTCAGGGAAGATCCCCTCGGGCGGGTCGGCGATGACACGGCCCGCGGTCAGATCGACGGTCGGGACGGCGGCAAGGGTGAAAGGCAGCAGCACCGGGGTTTTCATCCCCGGCCCGGTAACTTCCAAAAGATCCCCGGCGCCGTGATTGTGCACCGCTGTCACTTTGCCCAACCTCTGGCCGCCGGTGTCGTAGACCTCCAGCCCGATCAGATCGGTATGGTAATATTCGTCATCGGGCAGCGAGGGCAGGGCGTCGCGGTCGGCAAAGAGCCGCACGCCTTTCAGCGCGTCGGCCTCTTCCTTGGTGCGCACCCCCGAGACATTGGCGGAAAAGCCGTTTTTCACCGCACGGGTGATCTCGACCTCGTAGGAGGCGCTGCCATCTTCGGTGTAAAGCGCGCCATAATCGCCAATGGCTTCGGGATCGGCGCAGAAGCTTTTCAGCCGCACCTCGCCCTTGACCCCGAACGCGCCGGTAATGGCGCCGATACAGATGCGTTTATCGGTCATGTCCCTCTCCCGGCCAAAGCGTTCTGGCTGGGCCGAGTTTACGGCAGGCGGTGGAGCGGGTGCAACCGGATTGGGAGGGGGACATGCTACGGCTTGCTTTCGGAGGGGCTACTATACCTATTCCGGTTGCAGGGAGGCAGGCGCCACATGTACCGATGGATGCAGGCTGAGCAGTTTATGGTGCTATTATACGAGGATATGTTGAAGATGACGCTGGAAAAGCTCGGGGCGCGGCAGGGCGATGCCGTGGCGGGAGGCGCGGAAGGATGAGCGACGACACCACGCAGCAGCGGGCCTGGCGGATCGAACCCAGCCAGGACAACAAGGCGCATTCCATCGCGCTTGGCTACCTCGAACCCTCGAAGTCGCAGGAAGAAAGCATGACCGGCGGCAAGTGGATGACGCAGCCCTTGCCCGAGGAGTTCCATCCGGTGCGGATCTACGTCCGGAGGGGCAACTGGCATGGCCGTGATTTTGCGTTGGGGCCGATGATCGGAGATCTCCTGGTGTCCTCCAAACTGCGCGCCCTGTGGCTGGAATTCGAACCGGAGGCGGTGCATTTCGAACCGGTTGAGCTGACGCTCAAAGACGGAACCGTGGTCACGGATGGGTTCTGGATACCGAAGGTCACGCAGAAACTCGATGCGCTAATCCCGGAAAAATCAGCCGTGAGTCCGGAGATATACTTCCTGACCGGTGAGCCCACCGGGCGCTGGATGTACCTCAAGAGCGTGCCCCCGACACAAAAGCTCGACATCGTTTCGGACCATCACATCTGGGAGCTTCCGAATCTGGTGAACGGCGGCATCTTTGTTTCGGATGCGCTCAAAACCGCGATGGAGGCGCGAAAGCTCAAGCCATTCAGGGCAGAGCCTTCACCGCTCGAGTGACGCGCGTTCAGCTCTGGGCTTCAGTTTCGAATTGCGCTTGTCACGATGGGTGAAGATCACCCATCCTACGCTTGCTATACCCTCGCCCGGTGCGCGCCGCAGGCGCAGGGCGAGCGCCTGCCTGCCGTCACGCCAAAGGCAGGCTTCCAGCATGACTGGCTGGCGCTTTTGATCCGCTGTTTTGGGCTCAGGCTCAGGCAGTTTGTGGCAGGCATAAATGGCGCGGAACACAGGTCAGGTCACGCCACCCTGCAGGCAGGCGCTCGCCCTGCAAAGGAGGTCTCGCTCCTTACCGCTCGATCGGCGGGGGGCAGGTGCGGCGGGTTTCCCAGCCGATTTGCACGAGTTCCGGGTCTTCCTGTTCGCGTTCCGGCCAGCCGATGCAGAGATAGGCGACCAGGTGCCAGCTTTCGGGCACGTCGAGCGATTTGGTGAGCGCGGGCGCGTCGAGGATGGAGACCCAGCCGAGCCCGAGCCCGTGGGCGCGCAGGATCAGCCAGAATTGCATGATCGCCGTGACCACCGAATAGCGGCGCATCTCGGGCATGGTGCCAGCGCCAAGGCCTTTGCCCTGGGTGGTTTCTTCGTCGCAGAAAACCGCAAGCTGCACCGGGGCTTCGCGCATTCCGGAGAGCTTTAATTTGGCATAGGTGGCGGCGTCCTCGCCGGAATATCCGGCGAGTGCCTTGGCATTGGCGGCCTGGAAATTTTCCAGTGCTGCCGCCCGCGCGCCCTCTGAGGCCACCGAGACCAGCCGCCAGGGCTGGGAGAGGCCGACCGAGGGCGCGAGGGTGAAACTGTCCAGACAGCGGGCAAGAAGGGCCTCGTCCACCGGATCGGTGCGGAAATGGCGCACATCGCGCCGCCACCGCATGAGCCGTTCCAGATCAGACTGGAAATCGGACGAGAACCCTTCCTGCGTCATGCCGGGATTATTCCTCGGCCGCGGCTTCTTCGGCCGGAGCTTCTTCGGCGGGAGCCGCAGCAGCTTCAGCAGCTTCCGCCACTTTGGCAGCTTTTTCTTCGGCGCGTTCCTGAGCGGCTTTGCCCGGCTCACCTTTTTTCGGGTTGGCGCGGGTTTTCTTCTCAAGCACACCCGCGGCTTCGAGCATACGGGCCACACGGTCGGTCGGCTGGGCGCCTTTGTCGAGCCAGGCTTTCACGGCGTCGAGGTCCATTTTTACCCGGTCTTCGCTGTCTTTCGGCAGCAGCGGGTTATAGGTGCCCAGCTTCTCGATGAAGCGGCCATCGCGCGGCATGCGGCTGTCGGTGGCCACGATGCGGTAGAAGGGGCGTTTTTTCGAGCCGCCACGGGCAAGACGAATTTTCATAGCCATGAGTGTTTCTCCTATTTCCTAGCTATTGAAGGGGGTTAAGCCCCTTGTTCCTGATGTTTCTTGTGGTGATAGATGACTTCCTGAATGATGAAATTCAGGAAAGCTTTGGCAAATTCCGGGTCGAGGTCGGCCTGTTTCGCCAGGTCTTCGAGCCGCTCGATCTGCTGCGCTTCGCGCGCCGGATCGGACGGGGGAAGGTCGTGTTCGGCTTTGAGCTTGCCCACCGCCTGGGTGTGCTTGAAGCGCTCGCCGAGGGTATAAACCAGAATGGCATCGAGCCGGTCGATCGAGGCACGGTGCTCTTTCAGCAGGGCGGCGGCGCGAGTGGCTGCGTCACTCATGGCTCTCTCCTTGTGCCGGGCCGGGGTGGCGCCAGATGTTCATGGCGCCGATGGCATGGTGGTTGAAGACGCCGTCGATCGAGGCGCCAAGGCGCTGGGCCAGGGCTTCCGAGCGGGTGTTGCCCACCGCGATCAGCGAAGTCAGCGTGGTCCAGCCGAGCTGCTCATAGGCATAGGCCCGGGCCACCAGCGCGGCCTCGTGGGCATAGCCCTTGCCCTCGGCGTAATCCATCAGGGTCCAGCCGATTTCGCGCGCCGGGTGGCCCTCGGGATACCAGAGCCCGACCCGCCCGAGATAGCGCCCGGTGGATTTGTCTTCGAGCGCCCAGAAGCCATAGCCCCGCAGCGCCCAATGGCCGACCATCGCGGCCACGGTCCGCCAGACCTGTGCGCGCGGCAGCGGCCCGCCGACATTGCGCGAACGCTCCGAGGTGAAGAAGGTGGCCTCTTCCTCGAAATCCTCCTCGCGCATGGCGCGCAGGAACAGCCGCTCGGTTTCCAGCGTCGGCACGGCAAAGGTGGTGGGGGCGAGAAGGCTCATGCGCGCGCCTCCGGGGCCGGGTAGCGGTAAACCGTGAGGCCGGGATGTTTCGGCCAGACAGGCGCTGCCGCGTCGGGCGTTGCGCCAATCGCGCGGGCCAGAGCGGCGGAGCGAAGATTGGCCGGGTCGATATAGCTGACCAGCGTGGGCAAACCCAGCGCCGTATAGGCCCAGTCGCGCACCGCTACTGCGGCTTCACGGGCATAGCCATGCCCCTCATGCGCATCGTCATAGAGGGTATAGGCGAGTTCGGTTTCCGGGCGGGCGCTTGACTTGCGCAAGCCGACGCGGCCAATCCCCTCGCCGTTCTCGGACAGCGCGACGTGGAAATAGCCAAAGCCGAATTCGTCCCAATGGGCGAGGTTTTCGTCAAAGATCGCGCGCGCGTCTGCCCGCGTGGCGGGGCCACCAATCCAATGCGACCTCTCCCGCGCCGAGAAAGCGGCAAAAGCGTCAAAATCACACTCTTGCGGGCGGCGCAGGGTCAGGCGTTCGGTGGTGAGGGTGGGAGCGGTCATGCGTAACCCTCCAGAGCAGGGCGGGTGCCTGCCTGCGGGGTGGCGTGGCCAGACATGTGAGCGGCGCCATTTATGTCCGCCATGGACTGCCCGCTTTCGAGCACAAAGCTGCCCGTCAAAAGCGCCAGCCTGTCGAGGCAGGCAGGCGCTCGCCCTGCGCCTGCGGCGCGTCCCGGGCGGGGGGCATTGCGGCGAATCGGAGACATATGGGCGAGGCTCATGCGTAGGCCTCCGGGCTGCCATCGGCATCGGGGGCCGGGTGGCGGTAGACGAGGGTCTCGTCCGGGCCTTCGCCTGCCGGGCGCGGGGCGTCGGGGTCGTGGATGGCGCCGAGGCGGGTGGCCAGTTTGATCGACGCCGAATTGGTCGGGTCGATGCAGGAGACCAGCGTTGTGAGGTCGCAATTCGTATAGACCCAATCGCGCAGGGCCAGCGCGGCCTCACCGGCGTAGCCTTTGCCCTCGAACCCGTCGAACATGAACCAGCCCAGCTCCGGCTCGGGGAACTGGATGCCAGAGGTCACGGCGACCTGACCGGCGAGCGTGCCCTCGGCCTCGATCATCAGCGCGCCATAACCGAAGAGCGTCCAATGCGCGGTGTCATTGCAGAACCAGCTCCACGCGGTTTCGCGCGGAAGCGGACCACTCATGAATACGGCCCGGTCAGAGGCCAGAAACGCGGCGTATTGTTCGAAATCGGCAAATTTCGGGGCGCGCAGGGTCAGGCGTGGGGTGGTAATTGTGGGGATTGTGACGGTGGTCATATCCCCTCCTCAAGCGCTGAGACCGGCGCGGCGGCGAGCACCGGGCGGGTGAAGCTGCGCTCGTAGCGGCGGATGAAGCCGGTGCGCTGGGCGAAGGCAAAGGCGGCCTGACAGTCGGGATCGTCGAACGAGGCGATGCGATAGGCCTCGTAGGCGGCCAGCGACGGGAACGAGAACATCGCAAAGGCGATGTCGTTTGCGCCTTCATGCGGCAGGAAATAGCCGTGATGGGTGCCCCCCATGCGGTTGACCAGCCCGATCCAGACCTGACCATAGGTCTCGAAGGCGGCCAGCTGATCGGGGTCGATCTCGTATCGCAGGGTGCAGGTGATCATCGCTTATTTCTTTTTCCCGAAACCAGACAGGCCCGAGGGCAAGCCGCCGCCGAGGCCGGGCAGACCACCGGGCAATCCACCGCGACCGCCGAGCATTTTCGCGGCTTCTTCCATCGCTTTCGGGTCACTCATGTCGGGCATTCCACCCGGCATCCCGGCGGGCATGCCGCCCTTGCCGAACATGCCCTGCATGGCTTGTTTCAGCATCTTGCCTTTGCCCATCTTGCCGAGCTTTTTCATCATGTCCGACATCTGGCGCTGCATTTTCAGCAGCTTGTTCAGCTCCTGCACTTCCAGCCCGGCGCCTTTGGCGATGCGTTTTTTGCGGCTGGCTTGCAGCAGGGCGGGGTTGGCGCGCTCTTTCTTGGTCATCGACTGGATCAGCGCGATCTGGCGCTTCAGCATCTTGTCGTCCATCCCGGCGGCCTCGGCCTGTTTGGCCATCTTGCCCATGCCGGGCATCATGCCCATGACGCTTTCCATGCCGCCCATCTTCTGCATCTGCTCAAGCTGCATCTTCAGGTCGTTCATGTTGAACTGACCCTTCTGGAAGCGTTTCATCATCCGCTCGGCCTGTTCGGCCTCGATGGTCTGCTGGGCTTTCTCGACCAGGGCAACAATGTCGCCCATGCCGAGGATGCGGCCGGCGATACGCTCAGGCTCGAAGGTTTCGAGCGCGTCCATTTTTTCGCCGAGACCCACAAAGCGGATCGGCTTACCGGTGACGGCGCGCATCGACAGGGCCGCGCCGCCGCGCCCGTCGCCATCCATCCGGGTGAGGGCGACGCCGGTGATGCCGACCTTGGCATCGAATTCCTGCGCCACTTCCACCGCGACCTGACCGGTCAGACCATCGACCACCAGCAGGGTTTCACGCGGGGTCACGACATTGCGGACCTGCTCGACCTCGTCCATCAGAACCTGGTCGATATGCAACCGGCCTGCGGTGTCGAGCATGTAAACGTCATAGCCGCCCATCGCGGCCTGAGTTTTGGCGCGTTTGGCGATATCCACCGGCTTTTCACCCGGCACGATCGGCAGGGTGTCCACGCCGATCTGCTGGCCCAGCACTTCGAGCTGTTGCATGGCGGCCGGGCGGTAGATGTCGAGGCTCGCCATGAGCACCCGCTTGCCGTCACGCTCTTTCAGGCGCTTGGCGAGCTTGGCGGTGGTGGTGGTTTTACCGCCGCCCTGCAGGCCGACCATCAGGATCGGCGCGAGCGGGTTGTCGATTTTCAGGGCCCCGGGATCTTCTGCGCCGGTCAGAACCGCCACCAGCTCGTCGTGAACGATCTTCACAACCTGCTGGCCGGGGGTGACCGATTTCGTCACTGCCTGGCCGGTGGCTTTCGCCTCGACTGCCTTGACGAAATCGCGGGCAACGGGCAGCGAAACGTCTGCTTCAAGCAGCGCCACGCGGACTTCGCGCAGGGCGGTTTTTACATCATCTTCAGATAGCGCACCCTGTTTGGTCAGCCGGTCGAAGACACCTGAAAGGCGGTCTGAAAGGCTTTCGAACATGTTGTCGGCTCCTTTGCCGTTACCAGTTTTCCCCTAGATAGGGGCGCGCACGAGTTCGGCCAAATGCCGAGCGCCCCCGTGGGCGCAACGCGCTGACGGGGGGCGATCCCGGCCAAAGGCCATGGGACCGGAAGCAATGCCACTTCCGGAGTTGGGCCGCTGATACGCGCGCGGGCCGGGTGAGTCAAGCAATCTTGGGGTTTCGCGGGGGGTGGGCGGTGTCGATCTGTCACTGGCGGGAGCCGGGCGAGAACCGGTCCGGGGAGTGGCGCATCCCAACCTGCGAGCGACGCCATTTATGCAAGCCACAAACTGCCTGCCTTTCTGCGTGTCGAGAGGCCACAAAAGCGCCAGTCCGGGGGGCGGACCGGCGCTCGCCCGGCGCTTACAGCGCTATTCGGGCGGGGGAGGCTGCACTGATGAGAGGTCTCAGCTCCTAGAAACGGGTGACGCGGACCCGTTCAAATGGTTCCGGCAAGATTAGCCTTTCCGACGACCTTCGATCATCCACGCCGCCACCATGAGCCCCGCCGCGATCAGCAGCATCAGCCAGCCGGGGGCCAGCGGGGCGACGCGCAGGGCGGTGACCTGATAGGCGCCGCGCGGGGTGTAGCCAATCCAGCCGCGCCCCACCGCCACCCGGCCCGGGGCTACGGCACGTAAGGTCGGGAACCCGGCCTCAACAAGCCGCGTGACCCCGCCATGGGTGGCGCTCGTGAGCGGGGCGAGAAGGTCGCCGCTTGCGATTGTCGCCTCAAATTCACGCGGGGCGGCGGGGCCGACCGCGACCACGGCGCTGAGATCGCCCTCGGTCAGACGGTAGAGCCCCATATCGGGGGCGGGCATCTGGGCGCGGTACAATCCCGGCGCTTGTTCCACCATCGCCAGGCTGGTTTCGCTGCCATCAGGCGCGGTCACCACCACATCGCGCACCCCATCGCCCAAGGTGCGGCGGGTGATCGTGAGCCCGGCCCCATCGGCGCTGGCGGTCAGCGCTTCTTCCTCCAGCTCGGGTTCCTTCATCATCCAATGCGCAAGGCGGCGCAGGAGTTCGAGCTGCGGCCCGCCGCCCTCAAACCCGCGCGACCAGAGCCAGGCCTGATCCGAGGCCATCAGCGCCACCCGGCCATCGCCCTCATGCGCGAGCACCAGAAGCGGCTGCCCATCGGCCCCGGTCATCACCACCTGCCCGCTGCCATCCTCAGGCAGGCGCAGCTCGATCTGGCGCAGCCAACGGCCCCAGCCGCCCTCTGGGGCGAATTGCTCCAGCCCACGGGTCACGGGGTGGCGCTGGCCGAGATCGGTGATCGCTGGCGTGAAGGGGGTGTTGATCAGTCGGGGGCTGGGTTGTCCGGGCAGCACCTCGCCCAAAGGCGAGCGGGCAAGGCTTTGCACCCCGGCATAATCCGGCCCCGCCGCCACCAGTACCGCGCCGCCCCGGCGGATATAATCGCGCACGCTTTCGAGATAGCTTGCGGGCAGGATGCCGCGCAGCATGTAGCGATCGAAGATGATCAGGTCGAATTCGTCGATCTTGTCGAGAAACAGCTCGCGGGTGGGGAAGGCGATCAGGCTGAGCTCGTTCACCGGCACCCCGTCCTGTTTGCCCGGCGGGCGCAGGATGGTGAAATGCACCAGATCGACGGCGCTGTCGGACTTGAGCAGGTTGCGCCAGGTGCGGGTGCCGGGATGCGGCTCGCCCGAGACGAGGAGCACCCTGAGCCGGTCGCGCACCCCGTTCATCGAGACCACGGCGGCATTGTTGCGGTTGGTCAGCTCGCCCGGCGCATCGGGGGTGGAGAGGCGGATCACGTTCTGGCCGCCGTGGTTCAGCGTTACCGGCAGCGACAGATCGCGGCCCACCGGCACATCGTAAAGCAGCGACGGCGCGCCATCGACCGAGATTGCCAGCGTGACGGTGTCGGTGCCGGGGGCGGCGCCCATATCCTCGATCCGCAGGCGGATTTCCTGTTCCTCGCCGATGATGGCAAAGGCCGGGGCGGCGGTGACATGCAGGCGGCGATCCCAATCGGAAGCGTGGCCGGCGGCGAGGAGTTGCAAGGGCGCGGGCAGGTCGGGAGCGGCGTCGAGATCGTGCACCTGCCCGTCGGAGATCATCACCATCCCCGCCACCCGGTCGCGCGGCAGTTCGGCCAGCGCTTGCGCGAGCGCGCCCATGGCCAGCGTGCCGCGATTGTCGGGGGCGTCGCCGATATGGACCACATGCAGCTCCAGCCCTTTCGCCTCGGCTTGGGCTTTGAGATTGGCGAGTGCGGCTTCGGTCTGGGCCGGGCGGTCGTCGATCTGCTGCGAGGCGCTATCGTCGACCACCGCGATCAGAAGATCGGTCTCCGGGCTGCGCTCTTCACTTTGAAGGGAAGGGCCAGAGAGGGCGGCGATCAGGAGGAAGGTGGCCAGCGCGCGCAGGGCCCAGCCCTTGAGGCCGCGCCAGAGCGCCAGCGCCAGAAGCACGGCGATCAGCGCGCCAGCCGCCCAGATCGCGGGCCATGGCAGGAGCGGCGAGAAGATGACGGAATGCATCATTCGCCCAGCCTTTCCAGCAGGGCGGGCACATGCACCTGATCGGATTTGTAATTGCCGGTGAGCACATGCATCACCAGATTGACCCCGAAGCGATAGGCCATTTCGCGCTGGCGTTCGCCCGCCATGCCGCGCCCGACCGGCAGAAGCGGGATGCCATTGGCGTCGACCGCCCAGGCGCTCGCCCAATCATTGCCACCGATCACCACCGGAGTGACGCCATCGTTGAGATTGCGAAACGGCATGCCTTCGGCGCGGGCGGCATCGGCGGGGGCGGCTTCGACCCAGACCGGCCCGCCCTGATAGCGGCCCGGAAAGGTATCGAGCAGGTAGAAGGCGCGGGTGAGCACATGGTCGCCCGGCACCGGCTCCAAGGGCGGAATATCCAGCGGCAGGGCCAGCGCGCGCAGCCGGGTGGCCTCGGGCGTGGCGCTGGCGCCGGACGTGGTCAGATCGCCATCGCGGGTGTCGAAGAGGATCATCCCCCCGGCGCGCAAATAGGCGTTGAGCCTTGCATAGGCGGCGGATGAGGGCTGCGGCTGGCTCTGGGTGATCGGCCAGTAGAGGAGCGGGTAGACCGAAAGCTCGTCCTGCTCCAGATCGACGCCCACCGGGGGCGAGGGCTCGACTGATGTGCGCTGGAAGATTTGGTTCGATAGCCCGGTCAGCCCGGCCTTGGAAATCCGGTCGGTCTCGGTATCGCTGGTGATGACATAGGCAAGGGTGACGTTATCGGCGGCGGCAAGGGTGGCGGGGGCGATGTCTTGGGCTTGGGCTGCGAGAGGCAGAAGCAGTGAAAAAAGGAGGGCCGCGACCGAGCTCGGGAGGGCAACCGGGCCGTGCCAGAGGTGGAGGGAGAGGAGGGCGCGCCGGTCCGGGGAGTGGCGCATCCCGGCCTGTGGGCGATGCCATTTATTCCAGCCATGCACTGCCTGCCTTACCGCGTGTCGAGAGGCTGCAAAAGCGCCAGTCCGGGGGCCGGACCGGCGCTCGCCCGGCGCCCCAAGGGGCGCTGTTCGGGCGGGAAGAAGATGCTGACGAGATTTCGGGCGCGGCCCGGCCTTGGGGCCGGTCCGGGAATATCGAAGGGCGACAGCGAGCAGGGCGAGGATCAGGGCCATGGCGAGTGCCGCCGGAAGCGTTGAGGGCGACATTCCTGCGACGGGAGCTGCTGCCTCAGCCGCATCGGGCAGGGTCAGCGCAGCCAGCCCCAGCGTGGCACTCTTCACCGCGCTGCGGCTGAGGCGGCCGGAAAGGGCGAGGGTGGCGAGGATGTCGGCGGCGAGCATCAGGAGCGCGGCCATAAGCAAAGGCCCGGCCAGATTGCGTTCGGGGCTTTCGCCCTGCCAGTCGGGGGTGATCCCGGCGGGCCAGCGGGCGGGGGCAAGCACCGCATCGGGGCCGAGCGTGTTCACCGCGATCAGGCGTTTATCGGTGCGGTAGAGGCCGGGGGGCAGGTCGGGGCCGGGGGTGCCGGTGAGGGCTTCGCCGGGCAGGCCAGGGCGGTCGCCGGCACTGTGCAAGCTGCCGAAGCCGTCCAGCACCTGATCGGGCACCCAGATCGTGCCCGCCAGATCGGCTTTGCCGGGGGCTTCGGCCTTGGTCGAGACCGCGAGGCGTTCGAGCATCTGCACGAAGAGGCCCGACAAAGCGAGGCTCGACCATTCGGCATTGGCCGAGCTGTGAAACAGCACCACCTCGCCCGCGCCAAGGGCTTTGCGGGTGACCAGCGGGGTGCCATCGGCCAGCGCCGCGATGGTGCGGCTGGCGAGCTCCGGCCCCGGTTCGGCCAGCACTTGCGACGAGACCGTCACGTCATCCGGGAGGACGAGGCCATAGAAGGGCGAGGCTTCAGGGAAGGGGGCGAGCTTTTGCGGCGCGCCCCAGCTCATCGCACCGCCAACCGAGCGCCCGCCCGCGCGCAGATGCACCGGCATCAGAGGATCGTCATTCATCTGCCCGGCTTCCGCGGCGAGCCGGGGGCCAGCGAAGCGCAAGAGAAGCCCGCCATCGGTGACCCACTGTGTCAGAGCCTTGGCCTCGGGGGCTGACAGGCTGGTGCTGTCGGGCAGCAGAATGGCATCCGGCGCGGCGGCGATGAGGTCAGACACTGGCCCTTCAATCACCCCGGCGGTGGGCACAAGGGCCTGACGCAGGTAGTGGCTGGGCGAGAGCAGTTCCAGCGTTTCGCGCCCGGCGGTGGCGGTGACCAGCCCGACCTTGCGCCGCCTGAGGCTGTCATCGGCCAGTGTCAGTGCCCCGGCGGAGCGGTTGCCTTCGATGCGAAAGCGGCTGATGCGGTTGCGCAGTTCCGGGGGGAGCGACAGCTCGGTTTCGGCGCGGGTCGCACCGGCGTCAAAGCTGAGGCTGGTGCGGGCCAGCTCGCGCTCGGTGCCGGTGGGATCGGGGCCGAGGCCGGTGAGCGTCAGCTCTTGGGCTGTATCGGCGCGGCTGCGCAGGGCGGTGAGCCGGACCAGCCCGCCCTCGATGCGGGCCGGGATCAGGCCAAGGCGTGGGCGCGGCGGCTCCAGCACTCGCAGCGGGCCATGGGTGGAGAGCAGATCGGCCAGCGCGGCGCGGTTGGGGCTGTCGAGCCCGTCCGACAGCCAGAGGGTTTCGAAGCGCGCATCGACGCTTTTGGCCCAGTCGAGCACGGCGTCGAAGCCGGGGCTGTAGGCCTGCGGGGCGAGGCCGGGCAGGCGGCGGGCGGCCTCGCCCGCGCTGCGCAGGGGCAGGATGCCGGGCGGTGGCGGGGCGGAGGTCGCCACGAGGGCGGCGGGGCGCCCGGCGGCTTCGGCGGCTTTTAGCGCCTGTGCCGCCGCATCGAGCCTTGCCTGCCAATCGGGCGCGGCGGCCCAGCCATCGTCGATCAGCACCAGAAGCGGCCCAGAGCCGGGCGTGTGCGGTGTCGGGTGCAGCACCGGCCCGGCAAAGCCGAGGATCATCGCGGCCAGCGCCACCATGCGCAAAAGCATGAGCCAGAGCGGGGTGCGGCGCGCTTCAACCTCGCGGTCGTCCAGCCCCAAGAGCAGGGTCACGCCGGGAAAGGCCCGGCGGATCGGGGCGGGCGGCACGGCGCGCAACAGCCACCAGAGCACTGGTAGCGCGGCGAGACCGGCGAGCAACCAGGGCGTGGCAAAGCCGATGGGGCCGAGGGCAAACATCAGCGCCGCGCCTCCAACCCGCGATAGAGCCAGAGCAGCGCGTTGGCCGGGGCGTCGGAGCTATGATGCAGGTGGTAGTGCCAGCCATGCGCATGGGCGAGGCTGGCGAGATGGGCTTTGCGGGCGGCGAGGCGTTCCTGATAGCGGGCGCGCAGGCTGCCGGCATGGCGAGTTTCGTATTCCAGCCCGCCCGCGATGGAGTGAAACACCGTGCGGCCTTCAAAGGGGAAGGCTTCTTCGGTGGGGTCGAGCACCTGCATCAGCATGCCGGTCACGCCGCGACTGGCGGCCTCATCCAATGTGGCTTCCAGCGCGTCGAGCGGGCCGAGGAAATCCGACAGAAACACCGCGCGGGCACGGGGGGGCAACGGGGAAGGGCCGGGGGTGCCGTAGTCTTCGGGGCTTGGGCTGGCGAGGGTCTCGGCCATGCGGGCAAGCTGCGGCGCGCCGGATGCGGGCGGGCTGGGCAGATCGGTTAGCCCCACCCGTTCGCCGCCGCGTGCCAAGAGGATTGCCGTGGCCAGCGCCAGCAGGGCGGCGCGTTCGGCCTTGGTCTCGCCGCCGGTGGCAGAGGCAAAGCGCATCGCGGCGCTGCGGTCGGCCCAGAACAGCACCGTCTGCGCCGATTGCCATTCCTTTTCCTGCACGAAATGGGTGTCGGAGCGGGCCGAGCGGCGCCAGTCGATGGTCTGGGCCGGGTCGCCGGGGCGGGCCGGGCGGAACTGCCAGAAGGCTTCACCACTGCCGGGGCGGCGGCGGCCATGGGCACCAAGGGTGACCCCCGCCGCAAGGTGCTGCGCGCGCGCCATCAGGGGCGGCAAGGGCGCCGCCAGCGCTTCGGCGCGCGGACGAAGGGGGAGGGGGCGGGTCATGGGCAGCAGGTGTCGTTGCAGAGGCGGACAGGCTCGCTTTCTGCCCGGGCGCGCGCCCGCTCGGGCCCTCGATGAACGCGATCAGCTCCTCGCAGTCCAGGCGCTCGAGCTCGGC
>JBNKIC010000015.1:0-1952 GCA_050290705.1 Paracoccaceae bacterium | reverse complement strand
TGGCGGCCCATCTCGACGCCGGTCGCCGCGCGGCGCTTTATGACGAAATCTGCGCGATGGGTGCGCAGGCTCTTATGACCGGAACCGGGGTTGAGCTGTTCGAGGACCTCGGCGCTCGGGCGCAGGGCTTTGAGGTGTTTGACAATAGCGGTCTTTCAATTACTGAGGAAAGGACCATCGCATGACGCCGCAACGTATCACCCTGATCACCCTTGGCGTCGATGATCTGGCCCGGTCGCGCGCATTTTATGAATCGCTTGGCTGGGTTCCGACCGCAGCATTGGACGAAGTAGTGTTTTTCCAGATTCACGGTGCGGTTCTGGGCCTCTTTGGCCGCGAGGCACTTGCAAAGGATCAGGGCAGACCCGGAGTAAGGCTTGGGACCGGCGCGATGACGCTAGCCCAGAACTTCACGACCGAGGCAGAGGTGGATGCGGCCTGGAAACAGGCGGTGGGGGCGGGAGCCGAACCGCTAAAAAAGCCGGAGAAGGTCTTCTGGGGTGGCTATTCCGGATACTACGCCGACCCCGATGGCCATGTCTGGGAAGTGGCGATGAACCCGTTCTGGCCCCTTGAGTCCGACGGGTCTCTGGACATTTCGAAAGTGGCAGACGCAGCGCAGGAGTAATCCGGCAATACGATATCGAAAAGAACGAACCTCGTTTCGACACCGAGTTACTTCGGCCCGACCAGTGCGAACATCGCGCCCTGCGGATCGCGGGCACCCATGATGAAGGCGCCACCCGGCACCTCCATCGGCCCGTGAAGAACCTGCCCACCTGCTTCCGCCGTGCGGGCGATGGCCGCCTGAACCCCGTCGGTACCGAAATAGGGCAGCCAGAATGGCCTGCCCGGCCCCGGCATGTTGGGCATCAGCTTCATCATTCCGCCGATATCGGCCTTGCCATGACGGAAAAGCTGATAGGTCATGCCCGGTCCCATTTGATGCGTATCGCCCGGCTTCCAGCCAAAGAGCTTACCATAGAAGGCCAGCGCAGCCTCGGGGTCGGAGGTCATCAATTCGTGCCAGCAGCCATGGCCCGTCGCCTTCTGATCGAAGGCGCGGCCGTCGTCCTCAAGCATCTGGAGGATACCGAACGCGGCCCCCTGCGGGTCCGTAGCGGCTGCGAAGCGGCCGGTGCCGGGGATATCGGCCGGGCCGTAGACGATTAAACCGCCCGCTTTGGCGATATCCTTTGCCGCTTTGTCGCAATTGGTCACAGTGACATAGAACGTCCATGCTGGCGGCGTGCCCGGCTGCGCGGCCATGATCCCTGCGACCATGTCGTCGCCCGCCCGTGCAAGACGGTAGTCCATACCTTCCATACCGGAATCGGCAATGCTCCAGCCCATGACATGGGCATAGAAATGCCCTGCCGCGTTAGGGTCGGCGGTGGACAGCTCATACCAGCAGGGTTTGCCGCGTTTCGGTTTGGCCATATCGTCCTCCCGCATTGCATCGCCCCCTGGCGGGGCACGGGATCAGCCTGCGCCTCCGGTGCCCGCAATGCAAGGGCGGCGGAATCAGACGGCGCGGTCGAACTTGGTCGACAGGTGGATCAGGCTTTCAGAGCCCTTAACCCCGGTCATCTCGCCGATCTGATCGAGAACACCATCAAGAACAGTGGTCGAGGGGGCGGCCACCTGTAGCAGGAAATCGACTCGGCCCGAGGTCGTGTGCACCCGCTCCACCTCCGGTATCGCCTTGAGGCGGCTCAGCACATTGGCCTGCGCGCGGGGTTCGATCGTCAGCAGGACGGTTGCGCGGATTCGGGCCTGCCGCGCGGCCTCGCCCAGCTTTACAGTATAGCCCGCGATGACGCCCGTCGTTTCCAGCCGCTCCAGCCGCGCCTGAATGGTTGAGCGCGCGACTTTCAGCCGCCGCGCCAGCGTCGCAACGGATACGCGGGCATCAGAACCCAGAAATCCTAAGATCGAGCGGTCGAGGTCGT